>NZ_BMRP01000165.1 GCF_014648695.1 Streptomyces albospinus | reverse complement strand
CCGAGCCAGCACCCGATCCTCAACCGTCAACGCGAGATGGTCGGCCATCCACGCCATGTGATGCGACACCGAAGCATGGGTGACCACCACCCCCTTCGGACGCCCCGTAGAACCCGAGGTGTAAATGACATACGCCGAGCCGGCAGCCGACACAGGACCACCTGGAGCCGAGGAACGACCAACGGACCAGGACGCGGAATCGTCCATGACGACGAACGGCACATCCACCGGCGGCAGTTGCTCCCGCACCCCGAGATCCGTGATCAGGAGCGAGGGGCGGGCATCCTCCAGCAGATACGTGATACGAGCGGCCGGGTAGGCCGGGTCGACAGGCAGATAGGCGGCCCCCGCCTTCAACACCGCCAGCATCGCAACGACCATCTCCGCAGTCCCCGGCAGCGCCAGAGCCACCAGGTCCTCCGGACCGACCCCGCGCCCCGACAGGTGACGCGCCAGGTCATTGGCCTCCACCTCCAACTCCGCATAGGTCAGCGAACGCCG
>NZ_BMRP01000164.1 GCF_014648695.1 Streptomyces albospinus | reverse complement strand
GGCTCCGTGTATGTCGATCGTTGACGTGTCTCCCGAGGTGTCCATCGCGTATGAGAGCTTCGGCGACCCTGGGAATCCCGCTGTCCTGCTCGTGATGGGTTTCGGCGCGCAGATGCTCGCCTGGCCCGAGGATTTCTGCCGGGCGCTGGCAGATCGTGGCCGTTACGTGATCCGGTACGACAACCGCGACTGCGGGCTGTCCACCAAGTTTGACGATCACCCTGTCGACATGGGCAAGTTCATTGCCGCCGTCAGCTCGGGTGACATTCCCGCCGCCCTCGCGATGGTTCCCTACCGGCTTCTCGACATGGCCGGCGATGGCCTCGGCTTGCTCACCGCGCTCGGTATCGAACGCGCCCACGTGGTCGGCGCTTCGATGGGAGGAATGATCGCCCAGACGATGGCCCTCTCCTCCCCGGAGCGGGTGCTGACCTTGACGTCGACGATGTCCTCGACCGGCGAGAGTGAATACGGCCAGCCCAGCCCGGAGGCCCAGGCGGTGCTGTTC
>NZ_BMRP01000163.1 GCF_014648695.1 Streptomyces albospinus | reverse complement strand
CAGACCGGCAAGAACCTCTCCGACCCGGACCGCTTCAGGTTCGACGGCACCGGCTACTAGCTCGCAGGCGTAGGCTCGGCTGCGAACGGGCTCAGCGTGTCGGGTGGCCTTCCGGGCACCGGGCGAGATGACCATGGTCGCGTGTTCGCGTCCCTGCTACCCGGACTCCGGGAACTTCGCACCCCGTTGGCGACCGGCTATCTCTACCTCCTGTCCCTGTGCCCCGCCCCGGGCCATCCCCGCACGACCCGCAGGCCGGTCCTCCCTCTCGGCGCGCACGCTCGGCGCCCCAGCCGGCTGGAGGTCGAGGACGACGCGGAGCCCGATGGCAGGTCCTGGTGGGCGGGCCCGGCCTGGTCGTAGGCGGTGCCCCCGACTGTTCCCCGCCCCCGCGGGCCGCAGGTGGTGCGGCTCGTCAGAAGCGGGGGCGCATGGCGTAGTCGAGGCGGCGCCGTTCACCGGCGGGCACGGCTCTTTCTGCGAAGGGTAGTCCGGCGGCGCAGGTGCTG
>NZ_BMRP01000162.1 GCF_014648695.1 Streptomyces albospinus | reverse complement strand
GCAACGGAGCCGTCCATCGTGCCGCCGTCCACCACCGCAACGACAACATCCGGCACCGGATCGACCACGGCCGCCAGCTGGCTCAGACCGCCCGCGAACCACCGCACACCGTCAAAACCCCACGCGCCCGCCGGATCCCCGATCGCCACCGGCAGCGCGGCCCGCTCCCCGGGCTCCGGCGCCACCCACGGCACCCAGTCCACACCGAACAACCCACCACCGGTCGCACCGGCCGCAGCCGGCACATCCTCGGCCACCGGACGCAGCGCCAGCTCCCCGACCACGGCGACCACCGCACCCGAACCGTCCGTCATCGTCAGCGACGCACTCCGGTCCCCTCCCACTGTCCACCTCACCCGCGCCTGCCTCGCGCCAGTCGCATGGATGACGACATCACTCCACGCGAAGGGCAGCAGAAGCCCCCCACCCGACTCCACGGAACCGAGCGCCAGCGGATGCAGTGCCGCGTCGAGCAGTGCCGGGTGGATGCCGAATCGCTCGGCATCCGCCCA
>NZ_BMRP01000161.1 GCF_014648695.1 Streptomyces albospinus | reverse complement strand
CTGCCTGGCGTTGGGGACGCCGGTGACCGGCGGCAACGTCTCCCTCTACAACCAGACCGGCGACAACGCGATCCATCCCACCCCGGTGGTCGCGGTGCTGGGTGTCATCGATGATGTCACCCGCCGCACGCCCGTCGCGTTCGCCGAGGAGGGGCAGTTGATCTACCTCCTGGGGGACACCCGTGAGGAGTTGGGCGGGTCGGCGTGGTCGCAGGTGATCCACGACCACCTCGGTGGCATGCCGCCCGCGGTGGATCTGGACCGGGAGAAGCTGCTCGCCGAGATCCTGATCTCCGCCTCGCGTGACGGGATGGTCGATGCGGCGCACGACCTGTCGGACGGCGGGTTGATCCAGGCGCTGGTGGAGTCCTGCCTCAGGGGCGGCAAGGGCGCTCGCCTGGTCGTTCCCGACGGCATCGACCCGTTCGTCTTCCTCTTCTCCGAATCCGCCGGCCGCGCGGTGGTCGCCGTTCCCCGCAGCGAGGAGGTCCGCTTCACCGACATGTGCGGCGCACGCGGCCTGCCCG
>NZ_BMRP01000160.1 GCF_014648695.1 Streptomyces albospinus | reverse complement strand
GGCGCCGGTCCAGGCTGCGAGGAGGAGCTGAAACTCACGGACTACTTGGTAGAGGCTCAGGCCGGCGCCGTTCCTTTTGGGGCTCTGGCCAGTCGTTGCAGGGTGCAGAAGGCGTGGGCGACGGAGACGAGGGTGACATGGTGGTGCCAGCCGTTCCAGGTGCGGCCCTCGAAGTGGGCCAGGCCGAGGGCCTGTTTCATCTCGCGGTAGTCGTGTTCGATGCGCCAGCGGAGCTTGGCCAGGCGGACCAGCGTGGTGAGCGGGGTGTCGGCGGGCAGATCGGAGAGCCAGAACTGGACCGGCTCGTCCTCGGTGGCGGGCCACTCGGCCAGCAGCCAGCACTCGGGCAGCACGGGGCCGTCGGTGGCGCGGGCGATCTCGCGTCCGGCAGGCCGGATCCGCAGCGTGACGAACCGCGAGTACATGCGTTTGAGGCCGGACCGGCCGGTGCCCGGGCGGGATCCCTCCCGCCATTGCACAGGTTTCGCCGCCTTCCGGCCTGCCGCGATGACCAGCTGTTTCACCGATTGCGGCTTGTCCG
>NZ_BMRP01000159.1 GCF_014648695.1 Streptomyces albospinus | reverse complement strand
AGCGAACTCGGGCTGGGGAAATCGGTCACAAACATGGTCTTCTGGCTCTTCTGTGGATGCGCGGAGAGCGGAACGGGGGAGACCACCACCAGCAACTTCGGGGGCTGTCGGTAGGCCGGATCCTGAAGGGCGCGCTCATTCAGTTCCACGGGCGACGGATGCCGAACGGTTCGAGTGGTTCGCCCCTTTTGCTCGACTTCTTGCGGGTCACGTCGATGTCGGCGGCCTTGCCGGACTCACTCGCCCCTGCCAAGGCTCGATGTCGTACGCGGCCGGACCGGGCACCGGCAGCTCGTTCCCTCGCCCGTGGTCTTCCGGACGGCCCTGCGGGAACGTCGTGCCGCAGGGCCGGACGCGCGTCCCTGCCCGCGTCTCGGCTCGGTCGCGGCCCTCGGCGTGCAGACATCCTGGACCGTCTCCTCCGGGCTGCACGGACTTCGGAGGGAAAGGCGAGTTGAGGTCGCCGGCCCTTGGTGAACCGCATACCTCTGCTTGCGCGCGGGACGGGGATCACTTCGGCCGGGCCCTTGCCGAGACCCAGGGCGG
>NZ_BMRP01000158.1 GCF_014648695.1 Streptomyces albospinus | reverse complement strand
GTTCTGCCGGCGCAGCCCAGCAATCCCGTCCCCGTACGGCGAGGCGTCGCCCATCTGGGCAGGATGCGCATGGCATGGACGGTGCGGGGGAAGTCCAGGCCGGGGGCGGTGACGGCGCGGGCCCCGGTCGCCCGGGTCTCGCTGCGGCCGTGGGCAATCTCGCGGTCGTAGCGCAGTGCGGTGCCGTCTCGCCCGGCGGTGACCGCGGGCGGGCCATGTGACGGTCGCTGTCGTTGATGAGGTTCATGCGGTCGCCGGTGGCTCCGGTGACCGGGCGTTTGACGTACTCGACGATGTCGATGAGGTCTTCGAGGTCCCGTGGTTGACGCACGAGGCGGTCGAGGTCGTAGAAGATGACGCCGTCGATCACGTCGAGGGTGAGGTCGGCGAGCAGCTGGCGGAACTCGGGGCGCAGGACGACCCAGTCGATGGTGCCGTCGGCTTTGGTGATCTTGCGCTTCTTGAAGGCTGAGGTGTCGTTCTCCTTGTAGATCTTGGCGAATGGGCCCCAGTGCAGCCGTGAGCGGGTGTCCTGGGCGTCTTCCATCTGGC
>NZ_BMRP01000157.1 GCF_014648695.1 Streptomyces albospinus | reverse complement strand
GCCGGGGGCGATGGTGCGCAACAACCATCTGCATTTTGTCTGTCGTGATCAGCGGTTGCGGGTGGAGAACGTGGGTACGGCCTGGACCGGCGACTATGTGTCGGGGCAGGAGATCAGCATCCCGCTGAAGAACATCGATGGCCGGTTTGTGGCCGATGAGCGGACGTTGGACATGCTGGAGGCCGAGGGTCGGGTGGCGTTTCGTTACCTGGACGGCAACCCGAACGGTTCGTTGCGGGACATCGCCGGGATCTCGAATGAGGCGGGCAACGTCGTGGGGTTGATGCCGCATCCCGAGCATGCGGTGGAGCCGCTGATCGGTACGGGGCGCGTGGACGGTCTGGGGTTCTTCACCTCGATCCTGAAGAAGTTGGTGGGTGCATGAGCCTGGATACCGTCAAGCACGCGGCCGAGAGTCCGGATGCGGCCCAGCCGTGGGCGGAGTTGGGGCTCAAGGAGGACGAGTACGCGCGGATCGTGGAGATCCTGGGGCGGCGTCCGACCGGTGCGGAGCTGGCCATGTACTCGGTGATGTGGTCCGAGCACTGCTCCT
>NZ_BMRP01000156.1 GCF_014648695.1 Streptomyces albospinus | reverse complement strand
CGCACTCGCCACCCCTCCCGGATAACGGCAGGCCATGCCCACGATCGCGATCGGTTCGTGCTCGCGCGCTTCCATGTCACGGATGCGCTGCCGGGCCTCGGCCAGTTCATTGGTCGCCCGCCGGAGATACGAGCGGATCTTGTCTTCGTTCGCCATGGAGGCACGCCTTTCCTGACGGCTGACGTCATGGCTGACGTCGCGCGCAGTGAGCCGAGTGTTGGTTGATTCGGAGCCGGGGATGGCGGTCCTGATCACCATCCCCGGCGCACCCCAGCGAACGGGGCTGCTCAGAGTTCGCTGTCGATGAAGGCGAAGAGCTCTTCATCCGTCGCGCTGTCGGAGATCGCGACCGTGGCAGGCGCGTCATCGCCCTTGTCGCCGCTGATCTTCGCCAGCGCCTCTTGGACCCGCTTGGAGAGCCAGGCCCGCTCTTCGCTGCTGAGGGAGGCGTTCACGACGTCGGACAGCATCCGGTCGATTTCCGCAGCGATCGCCTGTGCGTCGGCGGGTTGGTGTCGGGGGGTGAGTTGTTCGGTGAGGTGGGTGGCGATGG
>NZ_BMRP01000155.1 GCF_014648695.1 Streptomyces albospinus | reverse complement strand
CCACGTGCCCGATGTCGTCAGGGATGCCGCAGGCGGTGCGGCGGGCGACCTTGTTCAGATCCGCCTTCGGTGAACCGGCCGCCCAGGTCTCCGGAAGGAACAGGCGCCAGTTGACCGCCGACGAGGCGTGATGGGAGGTGAGGTGCAGCGAGACACCCACCTGGCAGTTGGTGACCTTGCCCGCGGTGCCGGTGTACTGCCGGGACACGCACGCCGAGGCGTCGCCGTCCTTGAGGAAGCCGGTGTCATCGAAGACCACCGCAGTCGGCCGGATCACCGCTTCCATCTTCCAGGCCAGCCGCGCTCGGATGTGGGACGGATCCCACGGGCTGGTGGTAACGAAATGCGCCAGTGCCTGCCGGTTCCCGTCCCCACCCAGCCGGGCCGCCATCGGCTCGACCGACTTGCGTTTGCCGTCGGTGAGCAGTCCTCGCACGTAGACCTGTCCCCAACGGCGCTGATCGTTCCGCGCGAACGGCTCGAACACCTCCCCCGCGAAGTCCTCCAACTCACCACGCACAGCAGCAATCTCGTCCGGAGTCACACCCTCATCA
>NZ_BMRP01000154.1 GCF_014648695.1 Streptomyces albospinus | reverse complement strand
CTTCTTCACCGACCCCGAAGCGGCTGCCGTGGGCATGACCGCCGAGCAGGCAACCCAGGCCGGCCACCGCATCAAGGCCGTGGACCTCGACTTCAACGCCGCCCAAGGCGCCAACCTCTACGCCGACAACTACCGTGGCCACGCGCGGATGGTCGTCGACCTCGACCGGGACGTCCTGCTCGGGGTGACCTTCGTCGGCCCCGGGGTCAGCGAACTGCTGCACTCGGCGACCCTCGCCGTCGTCGGCGAGATCCCGTTCAAGCGGCTCCGGCACGCGATCGCCTGCTTCCCGACCGTCAGCGAGATCTGGCTCTTCCTGCTCGCCGCCTGCCAACGCGACCGCGACTGAGCCGCTCTATAGGATCCGCGTTTTCGTGAGCACTGGCTGCTGCGGAAACGCCGGAATCCGTGCTTGATGAGCAGTGGTGGCGTCGGCCGACCGTGAGCGATCCGGCCCGGTGGGCGGTGATGGGTGGTCACCGTGTAGGGCGCGACTGCTGGGCCTGAATGAGTGGGCGCATGCGGTAGGTGCTGTGAACCTCCAGGCCGTGGCGGCCCGGAAACGGTCCTGTATGGGGCGGTGGCG
>NZ_BMRP01000153.1 GCF_014648695.1 Streptomyces albospinus | reverse complement strand
CTGCACGTACGGCCGCTCGGGCTTCGGTTGTGGCTTTGAGGGCGAAGTTCGATCAGTTTCTTCCCCATCTCGATGAGCGGCGCCGTCGGATCTACCTGGCCAGCGAAGCCGCCGCGCTTGGCCACAGCGGGATCACGCTGGTGGCTGCCGCTTCTGGCGCCAGTGCGGCCACCATCGCACGCGGGATCGCCGAGCTGTCCGGGCCCCCTTTGCCAGCCGGGCGGATCCGGGCTCCAGGAGCCGGCCGTAAGCCGGTGACGGTCACCGACCCCGGTCTGCTGCCCGCGCTTGAAGCTCTGATCGAGCCGCACACCCGGGGCGATCCGGTCTCGCCGTTGCGCTGGACCACGCTCTCGCTGCGGTCCCTGGCCTCAGCGCTGACCACTCAGGGCCACCGGGTCAGCGCGGCGACCGTTGGACGCCTGCTGCACACCCTGGGATACAGCCTGCAGGGCACCGCCAAGACCACGGAAGGTGCCAGTCATCCGGACCGGGATGCTCAGTTCACGCACATCAACGCCACTGCCGCGACCTTCCTCGAAGACAACCAGCCGGTGATCAGCGTGGACACCAAGGCCAAAGAGTGGCT
>NZ_BMRP01000152.1 GCF_014648695.1 Streptomyces albospinus | reverse complement strand
GGATGTTGCTGTGCCCAAGCCTTATCCGGAAGAGTTCCGCGAGGATGTCGTACGGGTCGCGAGGAACCGCGGTCCGGGCGTGACGGTCGAGCAGGTGGCCGCCGACTTCGGAGTGCACGCGATGACGCTGTGGAAATGGATGCGCCGCGCGGACATCGACGACGGCGTGAAACCCGGAACGACCACGCAGGAGAACGCGGAACTACGGGCTGCGCGCCAGCGGATCAAGCTGCTGGAGCAGGAGAACGAGGTCCTGCGCCGGGCCGCGGCCTACCTGTCACAGGCGCATCTGCCGGGAAAAGGATCTACCCGCTCGTGAAGGAGCTGGCCGCCGGCGGGGTTCCCGTCACGGTCGCGTGCCGGGTCCTGAAGCTCGCCAGACAGCCCTACTACCGCTGGCTCGAGCGGCCGGTGACCGATGCCGTGCTGGAGGAGGCTTACCGCGCGAACGCGTTGTTCGACGCCCATCGCGAGGATCCGGAGTTCGGTTACCGCTTCCTGGCCGATGAGGCCCGCGACGCCGGGGCAGTCATGGCCGACCGGACCGCGTGGCGGATCTGCCGGGACAACCGCTGGTGGAGCGTGTTCGGGAAAAGACGC
>NZ_BMRP01000151.1:397-640 GCF_014648695.1 Streptomyces albospinus | reverse complement strand
GGGGGGGCCCCCGCCCGCCGCTCCTGAAGAGGAGGAGGCACGGCCCGCGCGTACCCGCCGCCGGGCGACCCGCAAGGTGAGCGCCCCGGTCGCCACGCCACAGCCCGCTGCCGTGGCAGCGGAAGAGGACGAGGAAGAGGAAGAAGAGGCGGTGGCGGTCGAGGGTGCCGCTGCCGTTGCGGAGGAGGGTGCGCGGCCGGCCCGGCCGCGTCGCCGGGCGACCCGCAAGGTGAGCGCCCCGGT
>NZ_BMRP01000151.1:0-334 GCF_014648695.1 Streptomyces albospinus | reverse complement strand
GAGGAGGGTACGCGTCCGGCCCGTAGCCGCCGCCGGGCCACCCGCAAGGCCACCGCTCCGGCCGGTGCACCGCAGGTCGCCGCCGAGGAGGGCGCCGCCCCCGCCGCCGAGCAGGCACCGGAGGCGCCGGCCGCCGAGGCCGAGGCCCCGCGCCGCCGGGCGCGCCGCCGTGGTGAGCGCGCCCCGGAGCCGGCCGCTGCCGAGGCGCCCGCGCCGCGTGCCGCGGAGGAGCCCGGGCAGGAGGCGCCGGTCCGCGGTCGTCGCCGGGCGCAGAAGCCGCCGACGGCGGTCTTCCAGGCGCCGGTGTTCACCGAGCCGATGTTCCAGACCCCGG
>NZ_BMRP01000150.1 GCF_014648695.1 Streptomyces albospinus | reverse complement strand
CATGCGGTGCGGTCGCCGCATGGCCCGGCCGGTTCGCAGGGCTTTGGTCAGTTCGCGGCGGAGTTCTCCGCGGCCCTGGACGTAGAGGGCCTGGTAGATGGTCTCGTGAGCCACGTGCATCTCCGGCCGGTCGGGGAAGGCGGTTCGCAGAGCCTGGCAGATCTGCTCAGGGCTCCACCGGCGTTCGAGGTGGTCCTGGATGAAGTCGCGCAGCTCAGGTTTTTGGCCGATCTTCCCCGGCTTCGGGCGAGGTCGGCGGGCGTTGGCGCGGGCTTGGGCGGCGTGCGGCCGATAAGCCCAGCGGGAGGAGCCTGCGCGCAGGGGTATGCCGTTGCGACGTATCTCCCGGCTGATCGTGGACGGGCTGCGGCCCAGCTCAGCGGCGATCTGCCGGACGGATGCCTTCTCCCGCAGCCGATCGGCGATGTGAATGCGCTCGGCTTCGCGTAGATACCGCGACGGACCGTTGGGCGTGCCGGGCCGGCGTACCGGCGGTGCTGCCTTCTCCGAGCCTGTCGCCCGACGCCCGTGCCTCCACCGCTTACCGGTCCGTCGGTTGATGCCGACGATCCGGCATGCCTCCGAGTTGTTGAAGCCCTGGTCCATGAGCCGGAAGTATTCCGCTCGCTCACGGACCAGGGCCTTGCGGCCTTGAGCCCGCCCCCGGTCGTCCCGA
>NZ_BMRP01000149.1 GCF_014648695.1 Streptomyces albospinus | reverse complement strand
CGCACTCGCCACCCCTCCCGGATAACGGCAGGCCATGCCCACGATCGCGATCGGTTCGTCGTCGACGGGAGCCTCGATGCCGCCCGCCACGGCCCCACGCGAGGGTTCGGGATCGGTGACCCTGGTGGACTCCGCCACGACGGTCCCGAGATAGGCCGCCACCAGCGTGGGCGTCGGGTAGTCGAAGACCAGCGTGGCTGGCACCCGCAGGCCGGTGAGGGTGTTGAGTCGGTTGCGCAGCTCGACGCCGGTCAGGGAGTCGAAGCCGAGGTCCTTGAAGCCGCGTTCCAGGTCGATGTCCGTGGCGTTGGAGTGCCCGAGAACGGAGGCGACCACGCCGCGCACCGTGTCGGTGATCGTGCTCAGCCGGTCGGCCTCGGACAGCGCGGCCAGCCGACCGAGCCAGCCGGTCCGCTCGCCGGTGCCGACCGCCCTCTGGGCCGACGCCCGTCGGACTGGCATCCGGACGAGGCCACGGAACAGGGTCGGTAGCTCTCCGCCCGGGCCGGAAAGAAGATGCGCCTTCAGCGCGGGCAGGTCCAGGCACGCCGGGACCAGCTGCGCCCGCGAGGTGACGAGGGCGGCGTCGAGCAGTTCGAGTCCGCGTTCCGCGGCCAGCGGGGCCACACCGGTTCGAGCCCACCGTGCGAGGTCTGACTCGCCCAGGCTGCCGGTCATGCCGCTGTCCTGGTCCCACAGGCCCCAGGCCAGGGCGTGGGCCGGAAGCC
>NZ_BMRP01000148.1 GCF_014648695.1 Streptomyces albospinus | reverse complement strand
GGTTGTCCCGGGGTAAGGGTGTAGGCCGTGTGGTAGGCAAATCCGTCACACGTTAAGGCTGAGACCTGATGCCGAGCCGATTGTGGTGAAGTGGATGATCCTATGCTGTCGAGAAAAGCCTCTAGTGAGTTTCAAGGCGGCCCGTACCCTAAACCGACTCAGGTGGTCAGGTAGAGAATACCGAGGCGTTCGGGTGAACTATGGTTAAGGAACTCGGCAAAATGCCCCCGTAACTTCGGGAGAAGGGGGGCCATTTCTGGTGATGACATTTACTGTCTGAGCTGGGGGTGGCCGCAGAGACCAGCGAGAAGCGACTGTTTACTAAAAACACAGGTCCGTGCGAAGCCGTAAGGCGATGTATACGGACTGACGCCTGCCCGGTGCTGGAACGTTAAGGGGACCGGTTAGTCAATCTTCGGGTTGGCGAAGCTGAGAACTTAAGCGCCAGTAAACGGCGGTGGTAACTATAACCATCCTAAGGTAGCGAAATTCCTTGTCGGGTAAGTTCCGACCTGCACGAATGGCGTAACGACTTCTCGACTGTCTCAACCATAGGCCCGGTGAAATTGCATTACGAGTAAAGATGCTCGTTTCGCGCAGCAGGACGGAAAGACCCCGGGACCTTTACTATAGCTTGATATTGGTGTTCGGTTCGGCTTGTGTAGGATAGGTGGGAGACTTTGAAGCGCCAACGCCAGTTGGTGTGGAGTCGTTGTTGAAATACCACTCTGGTCGTGCTGGATGTCTAACCTGGGTCCGT
>NZ_BMRP01000147.1 GCF_014648695.1 Streptomyces albospinus | reverse complement strand
TCCGGTAGGGGCGACCGTGCTCGTGATCGAGTCCCGTGGCAATCGCCAGGTCGACGTCATGGAGTGGGCTGATCCGTTGGAAGCGTTGCCCGGCAATGCCGGCGACGCCGGTTGAGGAGACAAACGATGTTCGGTTACCGCGTTCCCGCCCCCGATCAAGCCATGCTGATCTCAGGAGGCAGGCGTGGCCAGGGCGGCGCTCCGTTCCGAGTGGTCACCGGCCACGGCAAGTTCGTGCTGCCGGTCTTCCGCAAGGTCCGGTTCCTGACCCTGGCGATGTGTGAGTCCGAGGTCGCCGAGAAGTGCGTCACCCGGCAAGGCATCGCACTCACGGTCCGCGCCGTGATCGCCTTCAAGGTCGGCAACGACACCGAGAGCATCGTCAACGCCGGTCAGCGGTTCCTGTCCGACCAGGACCAGATGGCGGTGCTCACCGGCCGGATCTTCGCCGGTCATCTGCGCTCCATCATCGGCTCGATGACGGTCGAGGAGATCGTCACCGAACGGCAGAAGCTGGCCACCGAGGTCCTGGAGACCTCCAAGACCGAGATGGCCAAGATCGGCCTGATCGTCGACTCGCTCCAGATCCAGTCGATCGACGACGGCGACACCGGCTACATCGAGGCGATGTCCGCCCCGCACAAGGCCGCCATCCAGCAGCAGGCCCAGATCGCCCAGGCCCACGCCACCCAGGCGTCGGTCGAGGCCCAGCAGGAGGCGGCCCGCAACCAGGCCGAGTACCAGCGGCAGACCGCCGTGGTCCAGGCCGA
>NZ_BMRP01000146.1 GCF_014648695.1 Streptomyces albospinus | reverse complement strand
GCCCGTCGTGGTCTCCGATGTGGGCTACGCCAACGAGGCGGACGCACCGCGCGTTCCGACGGCTTGAGGTACGAGCAAACCGCAGAACGGCCGTCACTTCCGTGACATCCTCTGCCAGGCTTCGCGGATCTCTGTCAGAGCGGTTATGACGGAAAGGGCAGCCGCAGAGACTCGGCGAGAGAAGGAAGGAACCTGCTCCAGCAGGTAGTTGAGAATGTAGAAGATCGTGCCCACTGCGGAGATCGCAACAGCAGCCCAACCGAAGTTGTTCAACGGAACCCACACCTTGTCTGTCCCTTGGTGGTTGGTTCCGGGCACAGGCAGGCTCGGCTCCAACCACATGTTCTGTGGTCTGGAAAGCCGACTCCTGCCCCGACGGGTCGCGAAATCAGGTCTAGATATGCGCTTGTAAGACTCTTTTTGGTTATCGCGTCTACCAGCGCCAATTGATATTGGTAGGGCTCTGCCGCCTTCTTCCGCTTCACAAGGTGATGGATGCTCTCCGAGACTCCAAAGCTGCTCGTCGGCGGAGTCTGGAATTCAGGTTGCCATCAAGAACGAAAGTTCCAACGACGCCCCGATTTGCCTCGGCGAGCCCAACGGTAGCTGCGTGCTTTCGGTGCGAGCAAGTGCATGTCTTCAAAATTTTGACTCATCAGTCACTTATGTATCAGGAGAACGATTGCAACTCATTCGTTTCGTGCAGGCGCATCCCGCCCGTATATACGCGGTCCTGGTCGCCGCTCTTGCCCTGGTAGCGCACTACCTTC
>NZ_BMRP01000145.1 GCF_014648695.1 Streptomyces albospinus | reverse complement strand
CGTGCGCTGATCGACCGAGAACTGTACGTTCCCACGTCCTGGACCGACGACCGGGAGCGGTGCCGGGCGGCCGGGATCGGTGACGAGGTGCCGTTCGCCACGAAGATCGAGCACCTCAAGTGGATGCTGCAACGCGCCATCGACGCGCGTGTGCCCTTCGCCTGGGTCACCGCTGACGAGGCATACGGGCAGGCCAAACACTTCCGCGTGTGGCTGGAACAACGCCGTATGGCACATGTGCTGGCCACCAAGGTCAACGACACTGTGATCACCACCGATGGCTACGACGCCCGCGTCGACGAGCTGATCGCGAAGGCGCCCAGGCAGGCGTGGAAGCTGATCTCGGCTGGAGCCGGAGCCCACGGTCGTCGGATCTACCACTGGGTCCGCGTGGCGATCAGGCCGGTGTGGGAGGACGGGTTCGGGCACTGGGTGCTGGCCCGCCGGAGCCTGGCTGATCCCACCGAGATCGCCTACTACGTCTGCTACGGCCCCGTCGCCTCCCGGCTCAAAGACCTGGTCGTGACTGCTGGAGCCAGGTGGCAGGTCGAAGAATGCTTCCAGACGGCCAAAGGTGAATGCGGCTTGGACCACTACCAAGTCCGTCTCTACCGGGCCTGGTACCGGCACATCACCCTCTCGATGGCGGCCCTCGCCTACCTGACCGCCACCCGGGCCACAGAAGCCGCAAAAGGGGCGACGGAGGCAGCGATCAAGAGCTCATACCCCTCAGTGTCCCCGAGATCCGCCGGCTGATCGGACACGTCTTCACCACACCCCGCTGCCATGCCAACGAGCACTATCTGCACTGGTCACACTTCCGACGCCGCAGCCAAGCC
>NZ_BMRP01000144.1 GCF_014648695.1 Streptomyces albospinus | reverse complement strand
TCGCTCGCAACACCGGCTGGGTCAGCGTCGGGACCGACCACGACACGGGCGAGTTCGCGGTGGAATCCATCCGCCGCTGGTGGCAGCAGCGCGGACAGAAGGACCACCCGGACGCCGGCAGGCTGCTGATCACCGCCGACTGCGGTGGTTCCAACGACCCCCGCCGCTGGACATGGAAGAAGCACCTCGCCGCCTTCGCCCTGGAAAGCGGCCTGGAGATCACGGTCTGCCACTTCCCACCCGGCACATCGAAATGGAACAAGATCGAACACCGGATGTTCTGCCACATCACCGCGAACTGGCGCGGCAGGCCCCTGACCAGCTACCAGGTAGTCATCGAGACCATCGCCGCCACGACCACTCGCACCGGGCTCAGAATCGGAGCCGAACTCGACACCGGCCGATATGACCTGGGCACCACAGTCCCACCCGCCGAGTTCCATGCCCTGCCAATCACACCCCACGCCTTCCACGGCGACTGGAACTACACCCTGGCACCGGTCGCACCCCGGCACCCCGAGCCGGCACCGAGCCGACAACAGATCGATCCCGCCCTGACCGCGATGCTCACCAACCCGGCCCTGACCGGCATGTCACGCGCCGCCTTCGACCACCTGGTCGCCATCTCGGAACCGTACTGGGAGGCCCTGGCCGAGGCGGCATTCCAACGACGCTTCCACCGCCCACGCAGCTACCTCCACCCGCAGACCAGCAGTCTCGACCACTACCACCGCCTACTGACTGCCTTGTTACGCCGCCGCAGGGCTGTCACCAGCACACTTCTCGCCCAGCTCCTGAATGTCGGCCGCACCAACCTGTCCAACCAGTTCCAAGACGGCCACCGTCTCCTGGACCTGCACCGCGTCGCGGTCACTCCGCTACCCGGAACCCCGGCCCGCACCCTCGCCCAACTACAAGCCCGCCTAC
>NZ_BMRP01000143.1 GCF_014648695.1 Streptomyces albospinus | reverse complement strand
TTCCTGTGCGCGGGCTCGCTGCTGCTCATCCCGCTGTACTTCATGATCCACCCGAAGACCTCGCAGATGGCGCACGACTTCGTGGTGCCCACCATGCCCGGCGGATCGGGGCAGTTGGCGACGGTCATGCTGCTGATCATCGGCATCGTCGGGACCACGGTCGCCCCCTGGCAGCTGTTCTTCCAGCAGTCCTTCGTCATCGACAAGCGCATCACCCCGCGCTTCATGAAGTACGAGAAGGTCGACCTGTGGATCGGCATCGCCATCGTCGTCATCGGCGCCGCCGCCATGATGGGCCTCACCGCCGCCGCCTTCGCCGGGACGAAGGGCTTCGGCAACTTCACCGATGCGGCAGGGGTCGCCGCGGGTCTTGAGGCCCACGCCGGCAAGCTCGCCGGAGTCCTCTTCGCCATCGCCCTGCTCGACGCCTCCATCATCGGCGCCTTCGCCGTCTCCCTCTCCACCGCCTACGCCATCGGCGACGTCTTCGGCATCAAGCACTCGCTCCACCGCGGCGTGAAGGGCGCCAAGGGCTTCTACGCCATCTACGCCGGAGTGGTCGCCGTCGCAGCCGCCATCGTCCTGATCCCCGGCTCCCCCCTCGGACTGCTCACCCAAGGCGTACAGACCCTGGCCGGCGTCCTGCTGCCGTCCGCATCCGTCTTCCTGCTGCTGCTCTGCAACGACAAGGCCGTACTCGGCCCCTGGGTCAACGGACCGAAGACCAACGCCTTCACCACGGTGGTGGTCGGCGTCCTGGTCACCTTGTCCATCATCCTGACCGCCTCGGTGCTCTTCCCCGACATCAGCTCCCAGACGATCATCGACATCATGGCGGGCTGCGGTGTCGTGGGCGTACTGGCCGCCGGGTACTCGTTCACCCGCCGCCGCACCGCGACCAAGGAAGACCCGGTCGACCGCACCGGACGTGACGCCTGGCGCATG
>NZ_BMRP01000142.1 GCF_014648695.1 Streptomyces albospinus | reverse complement strand
AAGAGGGGCTAGGGACGTGGAGCCGGCTTTCAGGGCGCGAGCCGAGCCTTTGAGTATGCCCGGACCGCAGAGTCCTTTGACAAGACGAGGCCGGCTTCGCGCCCATCGGTGTACGTCGAGATGTTCAGGGCGAGGCACAGTTCCGTCGGAAAGAGCACCATATCGGTCACGTGGGTGCAGGTAAGGGCGCCTTTGGTCGTTGCACTGCCCGTCGGTTCCAGTCGCGGTTCGCTGCTCGCAGTCCGAGCCGGTTGTGCGGATCACCTCTCCTCCTGCCTTGAGCTCCAGCTCTGAAGCAGACCGAGGGCCGCATGACTCGCTGGGGTTGCGAACGGCTGGTGGGATGGCGTGCCTTGAGCACTTCCATTAGGGAGCACGCGCACCCTGCACAGGCTCTGAACTGGGAAAAGAGTTGTGAATAAGGAGGGCTTGATGGAGATCGCCGGGTTACCGACACCCGTGTTCTGTGGGGTGGACTGGGCCGAAGACCACCACGACATCGCGCTGGTCGACGCCGGTGGAAAGCAACTCGTCAAAGCGCGGATCACCGACGATGCGGCAGGGTTCACCCAGCTCACGGCCCTGCTGACCGAGCACGGTGACAGCGAGGACGCTCCGATCCCCGTGGCGATCGAGACCTCACGAGGACTCCTCGTTGCCTGCCTGCGAGCAACCGGCCGACAGGTTTTCGCGATCAATCCGCTGGCGGTCGCGCGCTACCGGGACCGCCACTCTGTCGCCCGGAAGAAGTCCGACGCCGTGGATGCTGCTGCCCTGGCCAACATCCTTCGGACCGACATGGCCGCCCACCGGGCACTGCCTGCAGATTCCGAACTCGTACAAGCCATCGCCGTGCTCGCACGGGCCCAGCAGGACGCCGTCTGGGACCGCGGCCAGGCCCACAACAAACTCCGTTCACAGCTGCGCGAGTTCTACCCGGCGATCCTGGCAGCCTTCGCCCAGCACAAGCACGGTCTGTGCTCGCGGGAGGCTCGCACGATCCTGGCCGCAGCTCCGACACCAACCATGGCCGC
>NZ_BMRP01000141.1 GCF_014648695.1 Streptomyces albospinus | reverse complement strand
GAGGTCGACGCCGGACTTCTCCAGGAAGACCACGGCTTCGGCGCAGGCTTGGATGTTGATGGCGACGATGAGCTGGTTGGCGGCCTTGACGGTCTGGCCGGAGCCGTGGGGTCCGCACAGGACGATGGTCTTGCCGAGGGCTTCGAGGAGGGGCTTGGCGGTGTCGAAGTCGGCTTGTTCGCCGCCGACCATGATCGACAGGACGGCTTCTATGGCGCCGGCCTCGCCGCCGGAGACGGGGGCGTCCAGGACGCGGATGCCCTTGGCGCCGGCGGCCTTGGCCAGGTCGATGGAGGTCTGGGGGGTGATCGAGGACATGTCGATCAGCAGGGTGCCGGGCTTGGCGTTGTCCAGGATGCCGTCGGGGCCGTAGGCGATGGCTTCGACGTGGGGGGAGGCGGGGACCATGGTGATGACGACGTCGGCGTCGGCGACGGCCTCGGCGATGTCGGCGGCGGCGGTGCCGCCGGCCTTGGCGAGGCGTTCGAGCTTGTCGGCTTCGAGGGTGTAGCCGGTGACGGAGTAGCCGGCCTTGATCAGGTTCTCGGCCATGGGCGAGCCCATGATGCCCAGCCCGATCCACGCGATCTTGGGCAGGTTGCTCATCGAAAAGCCTCTTTCACAATCAAGAACTGGAGGGAGCAGGGGTCGGTTGTCCGGCCTGCCGGCGGCTGGGGTGGCGGTGGTGCGGTTATTCGGCGGCGCGCTGGGATGCGGGGAGCCAGGTGAAGGCGTCGGCGCTGGGGCCGTCGCCGGGCTTGTATTCCAGGCCGGTCCAGCCGTGGTAGCCGTTCTTCCCCAGGCGGTCGAGCAGGGCGGTGAAGTCGAGGGTGCCGGTGCCGGGGGCGCCGCGGCCGGGGTTGTCGGCGATCTGCACGTGCGCGGTCTTGTCGGTGTAGCGGTCGATGACCTCCTGGAGGTCCTCGCCGTTCATCGACAGGTGGTAGAGGTCCATCAGGAACCGGGTGTTGTCCAGTCCGGTGGCCGCGTTGACCGCGTCGATGACCTCGATGGCCTTGGGGGCCGAGACGATCGGG
>NZ_BMRP01000140.1 GCF_014648695.1 Streptomyces albospinus | reverse complement strand
TCCGGTTGCGGTGATGGACCCGCTGCGGTTCGGTGCTGCCGACCACCCCGACACCAAGCGTGTCCTGCCCGGTGTGGTGGCCGGGATCGGGGGGTACGGCAACTGCCTGGGCCTGCCCAATATCGGTGGTGAGGTCGTCTTCGACCCGTGTTATCAGGGCAATCCGCTGGTCAATGCGTTGTGTGTGGGTGTGATGCGGCATGAGGACATCCACCTGGCCAAGGCGTCCGGCGCGGGCAACAAGGTCATCCTCTACGGTGCCCGTACCGGCGGTGACGGCATCGGTGGTGTCTCGGTCCTGGCGTCGGAGACGTTCGACGACGCCAAGCCCGCCAAGCGGCCTGCGGTCCAGGTCGGTGACCCGTTCCAGGAGAAGCTGCTGATCGAGTGCACCCTGGAGATCTTCCGCGAGCAGTTGGTGGCGGGTATCCAGGACCTCGGCGGCGCCGGGCTGTCGTGTGCGACCAGTGAGCTGGCCAGTGCGGGCTCGGGTGGTATGCGGGTGGAGTTGGACACCGTTCCGCTGCGGGATTCCTCGCTCTCGCCGGAGGAGATCCTCATGAGCGAGTCGCAGGAGCGGATGTGCGCGATCGTCGAGCCGGACAAGGTCGAGCGGTTCTTGGAGATCTGCGAGAAGTGGGATGTGATCGCCACCGTCATCGGTGAGGTCACCGACGGCGAGCGCCTGGAGATCTTCTGGCACGGCGAGCAGATCGTCGATGTCCCGCCGCGTTCGGTCGCCCACGAGGGCCCGACCTACCACCGCCCCTACGCCCGCCCCGACTGGCAAGACGCCCTCCAGGCCGATGACGCGGCCCGGCTCGCCCGCCCGGGCACGCCCGAGGAGCTGCGGGCGCAGGTGTTGCGGGTGGTCGGCTCGCCCAACCAGGCGTCCAAGGCGTGGATCACCGATCAGTACGACCGGTTCGTCCAGGGCAATACGGTCCTGGCGCAGCCGGAGGATGCGGGGATGGTCCGGATCGACGAGGACACCGACCTCGGTGTCGCCGTCGCCACCGACGGCAACGGCCGCTACGCGAAGCTGGATCCGTATACGGGTGCGCAGTTG
>NZ_BMRP01000139.1 GCF_014648695.1 Streptomyces albospinus | reverse complement strand
CCGGCCGGTCGGCGAGTCAGAAACCGTTGATGTAGGCGAAGGGCATGCGAAAGGCCCGGCGTAGAGGGTAAGACCCCCGTAGCTGAAACATTAGCGGCTTGCTTGAGAATCACCCAAGTAGCACGGGGCCCGAGAAATCCCGTGTGAATCTGGCGGGACCACCCGTTAAGCCTAAATATTCCCTGGTGACCGATAGCGGATAGTACCGTGAGGGAATGGTGAAAAGTACCGCGGGAGCGGAGTGAAATAGTACCTGAAACCGTGTGCCTACAAGCCGTGGGAGCGTCGCGCAGGGATTTTTCCTTGCGTCGTGACTGCGTGCCTTTTGAAGAATGAGCCTGCGAGTTTGCGGTATGTTGCGAGGTTAACCCGTGTGGGGAAGCCGTAGCGAAAGCGAGTCCGAATAGGGCGTGGAGTAGCATGCTCAAGACCCGAAGCGGAGTGATCTAGCCATGGGCAGGTTGAAGCGGAGGTAAGACTTCGTGGAGGACCGAACCCACCAGGGTTGAAAACCTGGGGGATGACCTGTGGTTAGGGGTGAAAGGCCAATCAAACTCCGTGATAGCTGGTTCTCCCCGAAATGCATTTAGGTGCAGCGTCGTGTGTTTCTTGCCGGAGGTAGAGCACTGGATAGGCGATGGGCCCTACCGGGTTACTGACCTTAGCCAAACTCCGAATGCCGGTAAGTGAGAGCGCGGCAGTGAGACTGTGGGGGATAAGCTCCATGGTCGAGAGGGAAACAGCCCAGAGCATCGACTAAGGCCCCTAAGCGTGTGCTAAGTGGGAAAGGATGTGGAGTCGCAGAGACAACCAGGAGGTTGGCTTAGAAGCAGCCATCCTTGAAAGAGTGCGTAATAGCTCACTGGTCAAGTGATTCCGCGCCGACAATGTAGCGGGGCTCAAGCACACCGCCGAAGTCATGTCATTCATACTTTAGCCCTAACGGGTGTGTGGATGGGTAGGGGAGCGTCGTGTGCCGGGTGAAGCAGCACCGGAAGGTAGTTGTGGACGGTTCACGAGTGAGAATGCAGGCATGAGTAGCGATACAAGAGTGGGAAACTCTTGCGCCGATTGACTAAGGGTTCCTGGGTCAAGCTGATCTGCCCAGGGTAAGTCGGGACCTAAGGCGAGGC
>NZ_BMRP01000138.1 GCF_014648695.1 Streptomyces albospinus | reverse complement strand
CCGTCCCCCCCTTCCCCTTCTTCCCCCCCTTCCCTTTCTTCCTCTTCTTCCCCTTCTGCTTCCTCCGCCGCGCCGGGGCCGGCCTCCGGCGGGGAGACGCCGTGGGCCGCCGCGGACACCACCTCCGACGACGGAGAGGACCGGTCGGTGGGGCTGCCGCAGACGGTGTTCGCGCCGCCGCTCGCCGGTTTCGATGTGGCGGACGACACCCCGTCGGCGCCGCGGGTGCGGCCCGACGCGAAGACCGAACTGCTCCACGGCGGGAGCCAGTTGCCGCGTACGCAGGTGTCGCCCGCGCTGGGTTCCCCGGACGGCGGGCAGCCGCGCGCGGGCGGGCCCGGTGGGCTGCCCGCGGCTCCGCCGATGCCGTCCGCGCCGCCGCCCGTGCCGCCCCCGCCTCCCGGGACGATGCCCCCGCCCCCGCCGCCCGGCCCGTCCGTGCCCCCGCCGGGGCTGCCGGACCTGCCGCCGCCGTCCGGTTCGCCGGTCGCCGATGTACCGCCGCCGCCCGGCGCGATGCCGCCGCCGTCGGCACCCCTGCCGCCCCCCGTGCCCTCGGCGCACCCGGCGCCGCCGCCCTCGGGTGGGGCGCACGCCGCGCCGACGGCGCCGGCCGACCGTTCGTCGCTGCCCGGTCACGCCGGGGGCCCGCCACCGCCTCCCGGTGCACCCGGTATTCCCGGAGCCGGGCGGACCGGTGGGCCGGACCCGGAGTCGGCCGCGGCCGAGGCGACGCAGAAGGCGGACGCGCGCCCCGGTGACGGCCCGGCGCCCTCCGGTCCCGGCGCGCCGGGCGCACCGGCCGGCGGGTACGTACCGACGCAGCTGGTGTCCCAACTGGACGCGGCGGACCTGGACTTGAGCGCGGTGGACGGGCCGTCGGACGGTGCTGCGCCCGGCGGGCCGGGTGCCTCCGGTACGTCCGGCCCCGGTACCGGCGGTCCCGGTCGCGGGGTGCATGCCGCCGCGACGATGCTGGCCGACGGTGCCGCGCTCCAGAGCGGCATGCCCGGCGCAGGCCCGGCGAACGGTCCGGGCGCCGGCGGTCCCGGCGTGCCGCCGCCGCCCGCGCCTCCCGGTGCGCTCGGAGCGCCGAAGCCCCCGGGGGTGCCGGGCAAGTCCGGTGCGCCCGCGGGCGGCCGGGGCGCCGGCACCCTGGGCGG
>NZ_BMRP01000137.1 GCF_014648695.1 Streptomyces albospinus | reverse complement strand
TATCTCTGCCATCGAACTTCCTCATAGCGGACATCTCCACACTACGAGGGGAGGCACAGTCGTGCCCGCGCAGAACCTTCGTCGAGCGGGTCGACGGCCTCACCTTCCGCCACGGCCACCGCAGTCAGCTGCAGCAGGCGATGCTGATATCGATCGGGCGGTTCCTGGCTGGGCGGGCCGGCGCGCGGCTTGCCGCCATGCTGCACTGCGTGGTCAGTCCGAACACCCTGCTCAACTATGTGCGCAGGCTGCGCGCCTGCGGCGAGCTGTACACAGGTGCCCCTCCGCTGCTGTAGTTGCTCTTGCGCCGGGTCGGCTCGGGGCAGGGAGTCGGCTTCTTCGATGAATCTCCTTGCGCACATCGCGGATGAAGTCCGGTATCGCTTGGTGCCCAGGGCCTCGTTGTGTAGCTGGTTGAGGTCGACTGTCAACGGCCACTCAGTTTGGCTCTGATCCAGTTCTTGTGGTCCGATCGCGGAGCGTCACGGTGCCCAGTCCGCAAAGAGGATCTGTCGGCGGAGGAGGTCGAATCCGGCCCGTCCGTATATGTCCCTCTTGATCCGTTTCGCCCTGTTGACGTTGCCCTCGACCTTGCCCGAACTCCATTCCAGGGTGAGTCCGGCGGTAACCGCGTCGAAGTCCTGCCGCAGACTGCGGGCCAGGCTGCACAGCGGCTTGAGGCCGGTGTCCTCGGCGCGGGTGAGCCAGGCGCCGAGTTCGGTGCCGCGACGCTCAGCCATCATGCGGGCGAAGGCGCACACAATCTGTGACAGCATCCAACTCCGTGCAACGGGACAGGAGTTGCTTGAGCTTGAGCGCGTTGCTCTCGTCGAGTTTGCCGGGGCGGGCGGTGATCAGCCAGGTGGCTTTCCGTACGGTCAGCTCTTTGGGCTTGTCGGGTGCGGGTTTGCCGCTGGCCCGGACCTGTTGCAGGTGGCAACGGACGGTCCGCTTACTGCCGCGGTAACCAAGCTCGACGATCTCCGCATGAAGACGTGCCGCGTCCGTGCAGCCCTCGTTTCAACGCCGGTACAGATAGGGAGAGTAGGCGTGGACTTGGCCGTAGCGGCGGGAGCCGCTGCCGCGGGAGGCATCGTCAGGTCTGGCGGCGTGTGCGTAGCGGCGCACGGTCTTGCGGTCGAGCCCGAGGGTCTTGGCGATCACCTCGATCTGAACGCCCTTGTCGTAGA
>NZ_BMRP01000136.1 GCF_014648695.1 Streptomyces albospinus | reverse complement strand
CTGCTCTCCGTCACGGATCATTGCCCAAAGGACGTTGAGGCGTCGGCGCGCGAGAGCCAGCAGGGCCTGCTTGTGGCCCTTGCCCTCGCTCCGCTTTCGGTCGTAGAACGCCTTCGACACAGGGCAGCACTGAAGGCTCACCATGGCCGACAGGTACATGGTCCTCAGCAGACCGCGGTGGTAGCGCCGAGGCCGACGCAGGTTGCCGCTGACACGGCCGGAGTCGCGGGGCCTGGGGGCCAGGCCGGCGAAGCCCGCCAGGCGGTCGGCGCTGCCGAAGGCGTCCATGTCGCCGCCGGTGGCGGCAAGGAACTCGGCGCCGAGCTTGGGGCCCATGCCGGGCAGGCTGCGGATCACTTCGGCGTGCGGATGCTCGCGAAACTTGGCCTCGATCAGGGCGTCGAGCTCGGCGATCTCCTCATCGAGGGCCATCACCCCCTTCGCAAGGCGAACCACCATGGTGGCGGCCAGCTTCTCGCCGGGCAGCGCGGTCTGCTGGGCCTGGGCGGCCTCCACGGCCGCCTTCGCCAGTGCGGAGGCGCCACGGACCTTGCGGTTCTTCAGCCACGTCTCGATCCGGCTCGTGCCCGCCCGACGGATCGCGGCCGGCGTCTGGTAACCAGTCAGCAGCATCACCGGTCCCCGGTTCGTCAGCTCAAGAGATCGCTCCAACGCCGGGAAGATCTCAAGCAGTTGAGCACGAAGTCGGTTGATCTGCCGAGTGCGGTCGAACACCGCGTCCAGACGGCGGGTGGTCAGGGTCCGCAGGTCGACTGCGATCTCGTCGCCCGGCCGCAGCAGGCCCAGATCGCGGCGGACACGAGCCTGGTCGGCGATGACGAAGGCGTCCTTCGCGTCGGTCTTCGCCTCGCCGCCCTTGTAGGTGGCCGCGGCCCGGTGGACCGCCAGGCCGGTGAGGTAGGCGACCGGCTGGCCATGGCTGACCAGCAGCCCGATCAGCAGCGCGGCACCGCCGTGGTTGAGGTCCACAGCCCACAGCGCGTCGGCGGATATCTCCAGGACATCGCTGATCAGGGTGAGCAGTTCACTCTCGTCGTTCGCGACCCGGCGGGACAGCAGACGCTTGCCGTCCGTGTTGATCACCACGCAGTGATGGTGCGTTTTGCCGATGTCCACCCCGGCCCAAATCTCGGGCATGTTCCCCTCCGCCAGCTAGTCGTTCGTCGATCCCGCAGACGACCTCGCCGACGTTGTCCTACGCAGCGATCGGAGTCGCATCTCCCAATTGGCGGTCGAGTCGTCGCGGGGCTCCGGGCGGCCAAGTTCCTTGAGCCATCCCTACGGCGCTCCGATGACAGCCATACCCAG
>NZ_BMRP01000135.1 GCF_014648695.1 Streptomyces albospinus | reverse complement strand
AGGGCATAAGTCGATCATCGCGCACATGTACCGCTTTGTCCTGTAACGCACGGCGCGGTGCAGGTCACGCTCTGTGGGTGCCGCCGCGGGGGATGCGCCCCTGCCGGGCCTTGCGGCACCACAAGGACCAGGCGTGCGCGGCCCGCAGGAGGCCGACTGACTCGCGGCGATACCAAGAGGCCGGAAGGCTTCTGGCGCATCTTCCGCAAGGCCGCCCTCGCTGGCCAGTCCTTCGCCGGACCACCCGAGATCGGACAAGCCGCAGGCCTCTCGACATGCCGGCTCAACGCCCGAGCCAGGCCCTGGGGATGGGGAGACCTGCACCACCAACCCGCTTACTACGGCGCCGATTTGTGTACGTTGTTCGAGGAATTCAGCGTGAGGCCCTGCCCGGCGAGATCGGCCGGGCAGGGCCCTGGGCTCAGCTCACTTGCACTGGCCGGTGTGCGGCCCGTTCACGGTGTTGCCTGACTGCTGAAGGGCGGGTGTGTTGCCCGTGCAGCGCAGCGGCGCCCCGACCTGGTTGCCCTCGAATTCCGGGACGAGGTCCTCGGGCAGCAGGCCGCTGCCAACGTTGTCGTTGATCCTCACCGGCGCCGACATCGTGTTGGACGAAACCTCAAG
The DNA here is from genome assembly GCF_014648695.1 of Streptomyces albospinus. Lineage (GTDB taxonomy): Bacteria > Actinomycetota > Actinomycetes > Streptomycetales > Streptomycetaceae > Streptomyces > Streptomyces albospinus. The sequence continues at coordinate 727 of NZ_BMRP01000135.1, read as the reverse complement.
GCCGCCGGTGTTGCCGTTCAGGGTCAGCGGGGCCTTGAAGGCGTTGCCCGCGCAGTCCGTCCCCTCACTGTCGCCCAGCAGCACGAAGCCGCTGCTGTTCGTGAGGGTTACCGGCGTGTCGAGGGTCGAGTGGCAGATGGTGACGGCGAGGGCACCGTCCGAGACCACCGGTCCGTTGATCTTTGCACCCGACACTGCCAGCGCTGCGCCGGGCCGCACCTCCACCGGCCCGTTCTGCGCAGCGCCGGGGGCGATGCACAGCGACTGGTCGGCGGCCACGGTCAGCGGGCCGTCGTGGTCCGTGATGCACGGCTGGCTGAAGCCGACGGTGAGGTCGGTGGGCGCGGCCGTGGCACCGGCCGTGAAGGCGGGGTCGCCGCCATAGGTGGCGGTGATCCTGTGCGGCCCGGGCTGGAACTTGCTGGTGGTGAAGGTCGCCCTGCCGCCGTTGAGCGGCACGGTCGCCAGCGTGGTCGTCCCGTCCGAGAGGGTGACCGACCCGGTCGGGGTGCCCGCGCCCGGGCTGGCCGAGGCCACGGTGGCGGTGACGTTGACGGCGTGGCCGAACAGCGGTGTCGCGGTGTCCGTGCTGAGCGTGACCGAAGTCCCGTACCGGAACGAGACGATGGCCTTGCCGTTGCCGTGGTTGACGCCCCGGAGGAGCACGACGTCGGTCGCCGACGGCTCCGCGTAGCTGCTGCCTCCGCCACCGCCCGCGCCCGGGAAG
>NZ_BMRP01000134.1 GCF_014648695.1 Streptomyces albospinus | reverse complement strand
GCGCCCACCACGACCTGCAACCGGACACCCTGCGCAGCGGGAAGCTCCAGCGGTGATTCCAGTGTCAGTTCGCCGACCCGACCGGCACCCACTCGTGCACCGGCCTCCGCCACCATCTCCACCATCGCAGCACCCGGAACCAGCACCCGCCCCCGGATCACATGGCCACCCAGCCACCCGTGCGACCGCAGATCCAGGCGGCCGTTCAGCAGCACACCGCCATCCGGCAGACCGGTCATCGCACCGAAGAACGGATGCCCACCGTCGCGCAGTCCCAGCGCCGACACATCCCCCACACCCACCGGGGCATCCAGCCAGTACCGCTCGCGCTGGAAGGCGTACGAGGGCAGATCCACCAGCCGGCCGCCCGGGAAGAGCTCTGACCAGTCCACAGCGGCCCCGCGCGACCACACCTCACCCAGCGCCGACAGCGCCGTCGCCACCTCCGAGCGACCCCGACGCATCACGGCCACACACGCCACGTCAGCGTCAGCGTCGCTGTCCAGGACGTCCCGTGCCAACGCCGTCAGCACACCATCTGGCCCCAGCTCCAAAAACGTCGTCGCCCCCAGCTCCCGCAACCCGCGCACACCATCGGCGAAACGCACCTCCTCACGGACATGCCGCACCCAGTGCTCAGCCGAAGCCGGATCACCACCCGCCAGATTCGACACCAACGCAACCCGCGGTGCCCCATACTCCAGCTGCTCGGCAACTTCCCGGAACTCCTCCAGCATCCCGTCCATCAACGACGAATGAAACGCATGACTCACCGTCAGGCGACGGGTCTTACGCCCCAGGCCCGCGAAATGCCGCTCCACAAGCGCGACTTCAGCCTCACGACCTGACACCACCACCGCACCCGGACCGTTCACCGCCGCCAGATCCACACCCGGCACCAACAGCGGAAGAACTTCCTCCTCCGCCGCCTGCACCGCCACCATCACCCCGCCAGCCGGCAACTGCTGCATCAACCGGCCACGCGCAGCCACCAACCGCGCCGCATCCCCCAGCGACAAAACGCCCGCAACATGCGCCGCCGCCAGCTCACCCACCGAATGACCCGACACAAACTCCGGCCGCACACCCCACGACTCCACCAACCGGAACAACGCCACCTCAACCGCGAACAACGCCGGCTGCGCGAACTCCGTCCGATCCAGCAACTCCCCGTCCGACCACACCTCCGTCAACGGACGCGACACATGACCATCCAACGCGGCACACACCGCATCGAACGCCGCCGCGAACACCGGGAACCGCCCATACAACTCCCGGCCCATCCCCACACGCTGAGCACCCTGACCCGTGAACAACACAGCCAGACGCCCACCCGAAACCACACCACCACCCGA
>NZ_BMRP01000133.1 GCF_014648695.1 Streptomyces albospinus | reverse complement strand
CCCGGGAGGGTGAGGAACCGGGCTCGCTCACCGCCCTTCACGTCCCATTAGGCGTACTCCAGCTACGACAACCGTGCTTATCTGCGACGGCGGGGGATCAAGGCGACCATTGCCCAGCCCGATGACCAGCGGGCCAAGCGCCGGCGCAAGGGTCGGGCCGGCGGACGCCCTCCGGCCTTCGACAAGACCCAGTACCGTCACCGCAGTGCCGTCGAGCGGTGCGTCAGCAAATGGAAGCAGTACCGCGCAGTGGCCAGCAGGTACGACAAACGTGACTACATCTTCAACGGCACCCTCGCCGTCGCAGCGATCGTCATCTGGCTCCGCGACACCGTCCAAGAGCCATCAGAAACGCCCTAGGCGGGCTGCGGGGCGGGCGTTGCCGGAGCGGCCGCGACCTTGCCGGTCTCGCGCATTATCAGCAGGCCGTTGACCACCATCAGTGTCGCGGTCAGGCAGTGGACGCCGAGCGCGGTGGCCACGGAGCCGTGGTGGGCCAGCACGTTGGTCATGTCGCCGTACGCGGCGAGGGCTTCCACCAGCAGCGCCCAGCCCAGCGCCCGGCGGTGGCCGGTCACCAGCAGGATGCCCAGGACCAGGGCCAGGACGACGTCGCGGATTCCCTTGACGATCAGGAAGCCGTCGCCGTCGCCGGACGGCCAGCTCGGCAGGCCGTAGCCCGGTGCCGTCGTCTCCGGGCTCAGGATGTACTCCGTCCCGAACCAGAGGATGAAGAAGATGAAGGCGGCGGCCAGGACGGTGTTGATCTTCTTCAGCGACATCGTTCTTCTCCTTGCGAGTCTTCGTCGGCTTGGTGAGCTTCGTGGAGCTTGCTGAGTCGTGTGGGGCCTGATCAGGCCGCGCGGACGCGGCTGATCGAGGGGCGTGGTTTGTCGGGATCGCCGTTGTGGGATCTGAGCGGCAGCTGCATTCCCGGATGTCGGGATTTCGGTGGTCGGCTGCCGCCCGGGGAGTGGGGATTGTGCGCCACCGGCGCGGCGTCGGCCCGCGGGGTCAGTGATCCGAAGCCCTGTCGGGCTCACCCCGACGGGGCGAGTCGACGGCCAGGACCAGTCGGCCGTCCGGAGAGTGCGGCTGTGGCAGCCCGGCCGGCAGCACACGCAGCCGGTCGACGTCGATGCGGCCCCGGTTGAGATCGCCGTACGGCCCGCCGTGCCCCGTCGGTGTTCGGGCAGCAGCGTCAGGTCGACCGGTGACGTCACCGGACCGTCCGCGCACATCACCGCGTCGGTCGCGACTACGAACGCGATCCCGCCACCAGCGAAGCCGTGATCCGCTGAGCCGCCGTCGGCCTCACGACCCGGTGCCGCCCGGGGTGAGGAGTTCCATGAGATGTCCGTCGGGGTCGCGGAAGTAGGTGCCCCTGCGGCCT
>NZ_BMRP01000131.1 GCF_014648695.1 Streptomyces albospinus | reverse complement strand
AGCGGCAGTGGCGCATGCCGTGTCCGTGGGCGAACTCGTTGATGGTGCCCTCCACTCCGCAGCGGACCGCATAGCGGGCCTTCCACTCGGGTGTCTGCTGCTCGCTGCGGACACGGACTTGCAGGTCGCGGAGTTCTCGTGGAGGGAAGCCCACATTCCGGGCGCTCTCGCGGGAGCTGGTGCACCGGGGGCGGTCTGGACACGGCTGGCACTGGCTCTTGGTGAACCGTGCCACGATCAGGGGTGCCGCGGTGGGCGAGGAGGTCGGGTAGGGGCCGTGCCAGCCCTGGCTGACCTGGCCCTGGGGACAGGTGACTTGTCGGCGGTCGAAGTCGATGTGGAAGTCCTCCCGGTCGAAACCTTCGTTCCGGCGATGCTGGCGGGTGGGGTTGCCCGGCAGCGGCCCGCTGACAGTGACCCGATGTTCGCGCTCGGCTCGTTCCAGATGGACCAGAGAGGTGTAGCCGCCGTCGACCAGGTGCTCGGCAGGCAGCAGCTCGCGACGCGCCAGGCGGGGTGTGGATGCCGGGCAGGGCCTGGCCGTCGTTCGTAGCGGCCGAGGTGGTAGCCATATGCGTGATCACGTTGACGCTGCCGGAGGCGCACGTCTCGGTGACATGCGCGGCGAACCCCTTCCAGCTGATGATGTGCCCATGGCGGACGTAACGCGCCGTGGTGTCGTAGGGCGAGACGATTGCCGAGGAGGAGGGCGGCAGGCCGCCGTCGTCGGCGGTGCGCCAGCGCAGGCGGCCCGCCTCGTCGCGGTAGTAGTTCTGCACGACGATCTGCCGCAACGCCTCGGCCTGCGGACCGGGCCGGTAACCCGCCCCGTGCCGGTGGAGGCGTTCCAACAGCCGGCAGGCGTCCTCGCCGGCGGCGAGGATCCTGGTCTTGGGCCGGGTGGGGTTCTTGCCCAGACGGACCGGACGGCCGTAGCGGCGCCCCCAGTCCTCGTCGACCAGGCCGGTCAACAGGTGTGAAGCGGTGCTGGCCGCTTCTTCCAGCACGGCACGGACCGCCTCCGTGACCAGTTCCAGCCGGGTCAAGTCGCGCACCGCGGCCAGGACGTGGGTGGAGTCGGTGCGCTGCGTGGTGCGCTCGCGCACGAGTCCGGCCTCCTTCAGGCGCGCGAGCGCCAGATCGAGAAGACGGTCGGCGCGGTCGTCCTGGTCGAGGCGCTCACGGAAGTCGGCCAGCACGCTGTGGTGGAAGCCGGGATCGTCCAGCTCCAGGGCCATGGCGTACTTGAAATCGATGCGGCAGCGGACCGCTTCCGCTGCCTGCCGGTCCGACAGGCCGAGCAGTCGCACGAGTACCAGCCCGCGAAGTCCTCGTCGCACCACAGCCCGTCCAGCCGGTCTCTCACCCACATCGCCGTCGTACCGCCCGGGTTGCTCGCCCGCGCGATCTGCGCGGTCAGAGACGGGACTTGCTCACCGGAACGGGGACGGAGCGACAACAGGCACCTCGACAACTGCATCGGTCTTCGAAACAGCCCCGAGCATGCCCGCTGATCATGCTGGCGCACCGGTGTGCCTCCCCTCGTAGTGTGGAGATGTCCGCTATGAGGAAGTTCGATGGCAGAGATAC
>NZ_BMRP01000130.1 GCF_014648695.1 Streptomyces albospinus | reverse complement strand
GGCGGCGGCGCTGTAGGTGTGCCGCTCGGGGAAGCCGTCCTGGTGGTCGAGGTGCATGGGTGCTCCGTGCTCGTGTGGGGATTGGGCGGGCGGGTCAGGAGGCGAAGAGCCGTACCGGCCCGGCGGCGTGCGCTTCGGCGGTGATGTCCAGCAGGGGTGCGGAGGCGGCGGGGAGCGTGTCGTACCCCTCGGCGGGGATACGGTCGGCGGCCTGGGTGGCCGCGGATGCCACCCGGTCGAGGTCGGTCGCCAGATGGGCGAGGACGGCGGTGGCGTCGAACGGGTCCAGGCTCAGCAGCCGGACCGCTGCCGTGGCCGGACCGCTGACGCTTTCGTACGCCGCCGCGTAGGCGGCGTCCAGAGGGGTCAGGTCGGCGGACCGGGCGGCCAGGCCCAGGACGACGGGCTGGTGGGCGCCGCGCGGGCGGGCGGCGGCCAGCGCGGCGAGTTCGGGGCTCGGCCAGGTGGCGCGGGCGGCCCGCATCATCTGGCGGCCCAGTTTCCGTGCCGTGGACCGCAGCGCCGGCATCGGGGTACGGGCGTCGGCTGCGTCGTCCAGCGCCAGTGGGTCGTGACCGGCCGCCGTCGCGGCGGCAAGGGCCGCCGCGACCAGGCCCGCGGTATGCAGTCGTCCTCGGCAGAAGTCCGCGAGCGACGCGGTGTCGGTGATACGGCCTGCCCGGACTGCTGGTTCGGCCCCGCCGGAGTGCGCATGCCCTCCGGCGGGGAACCTGCCGTCGGCCAGGACGAGCAGCGCGGCACGTGTCATGGTACGCAGCTCACCTTCCACTCCTTGCACCCTGTCTGCGGACCTCAGAAGAGGAAGTACCTCTGGGCCATGGGCAGTTCGGTGGCGTAGTTCCGTTCGACGCCATGTCCGTCGATCTGTGCGGACACGTCCTCCACCTTCGCTCCGCCGACGATGACCTCGAAGGTGTCGGGGTCGATCTCGACGTCGGGGCAGGCGTCGTTCTCCTTCATGTGTTCTTTGCGGATGTTCCGCGTGTTGCTGATGGCCTGGAACTCCTTGCCCAGCCTGAGGCATTCGGGTAGGCCGTCGTCGATGGCCTGCTGGGTGACGAAGTTGAACGAGGTGGAGCGGGGCGACAGGCCGGTGGCGCCCATACGGCGCGGGGCAGGACCGGCTGCGGGGTGGGAATGGAGGCGTTGGCGTCCCCCACCTGTGCGTAGGCGATCTGCCCGCCCTTAAGACGTCGTCTCATTTGGCGTGTTCGGCAGTCTGTGGTCGTGGGAATCGTGGAACGTTTGGTGCCGGATGAGCTGTGGTCATTGTTCGAGCGGGTGGTGCCGCCGGCTCCGATTCGGCGGCAGGGTGGCGGCCGACGGAGGCATGGGGATCGTGAAGTGCTGGCGGCGATCATCTTTGTCGCCACGTCAGGCTGTACCTGGCGGCAGTTGCCTCCCTCTTTCGGGCCGTCCGGGCCGACGGCCCACCGGCGCTTCACCGAGTGGAGCAAGGCCAGGGTGTGGGCGAAGCTGCACCGCCTGGTGCTGGATGAACTGGGTTCGCGCGGCGACCTGGACTGGAGTCGCTGCGCGATCGACTCTGTGAACATGCGGGCCCTGAAAAGGGGGGACCTGACCGGTCCGAATCCTGTCGATCGAGGCAAGAAAGGCTCGAAGATCCACTTGATTACCGAGCGGACCGGTCTGCCCATCTCGTCGGCATCTCCGGCGCGAACCTGCACGACAGTCAGGCCCTCGAACCGCTCGTCCGCGGTATCCCGCCGATCCGTTCCCGCCGTGGCCCCCGCAGGCGACGTCCCGCAAAGCTGCACGCCGACAAGGGCTA
>NZ_BMRP01000129.1 GCF_014648695.1 Streptomyces albospinus | reverse complement strand
CACACAGCGACAGAAGGACACGCACCACCAAGATCAACCTGACCAAGCACTACTAGGAGATTTCTGAAGATCTTGTGTGTGGGGTTGTCTGGCTGTGGGCCGGGGGGCTTCTTGCGTCATGGGTTGGTTGTGTTGATCGTCCAGGTGCCGTTGGTGATGTCGAGTCCGAGGTTGATCAGTCGGCGGAGGTTGAGGGCGGCAGCGCGATGGTGGAGCCAGGCATCGTTTTTGAAGACACCTCGGTAGCGGAGTCTGCGGCTGCGGTGGGTGAGCCAGGCAATGCCGCGTTCGACAAGGGGACGCCATCGGCGGTATTCGTCCTGCCAGGCAGGGTCGGTGGCGGCCTGGTGTCGTGCGGCTGCCTGGGCGTCGTGGTGGGGGCGGATGGTCACGATCCGCCCTGCCTTGCCGGTGGTGCACCGTCCCCGCAGGGGGCAGCCGACGCATAACTGGTTGTAGTAGGCACGTCGTTGCCGGTGAGGACCGCTGGGGGCGGTCAGTGGCACGGTGTGTCCGGCCGGGCAGGTCACCACCCCGGCCGATGTGTCGATACGGAAGTCATCGAGAGTGAACCCGCCGGGGACGGCCGGCCTCAGCGGCTGGGGTTTGACCAGGGGCGTGTGCCCGGCAGCTGCCAGGCGGGCACGGCATTCGCCGGTGCCATAGGCGGCATCTCCCAACACCGTCAACGCCTGCCCCTCGTCAGCGAGCAGGTCCTCGGCGACAGCGGCCTCGTAGTTGTCCCCACCATCCCCGCGACGCAGGGCGACCGCCGTGAACAAGCCGCTCTCCGGCTCCAGGGCCACATGGCCCTTGTAGCCGTCGGTGCGCTGGTTGCGACTCTTGTGGATGTGCCTGGCATCAGGGTCGACGGTGGAGACCATCCGGCTCTGGGCGGTGCCCCTGGCGATGCGCCAGCGGCCGTCGGTGCCATCGGAATCCTCGGCCAACTCCACGTCCTGCCCGGCGACCAGCGCCAAGATGCCCACCGCGTTCGCAGCCTGCTCACCCAGGTTCTGCTCGGGCAGACGGCCCAGCAGCCGCAGCGCGTCACCCACCAGGCCATCGACCAACGCATCGCGGGCCGCCTGGTCGTCCCACGCGATCCGTGGCTTTCCCGGATCGCTGTAGTCGTGCGCGCTGCACCAGGCGGCGGCGACCGCGGCGGCACCGGGCACCTGGCGCACCACCCGGCGGATCGCGGCGATCAGCTGCGTCACCGTGTCCTGCGTGGCCACCGCATCCTCGAACACAGTCGAATCCAGCGCCCGCCTGCGACGGCCCTTGAGCACCCCGGTGGCGTTGATGACCTCCCGCACCCGGGCAAAGATCCGGTCCCGGTCGCCGGAGGCAGCCAGCCGCCGCCGGAAGTAGATGAACAACGACGGATCGAAGCCCGTGTCATACAGGCCCAGCCCACAGGCTGCCTTCCACCGCAGATCACACCTCAGCTCGGCCACCGCGTCGTGATCCGTGCGGTTCTCCAGCACCTGCAGCACCGTCGCGCACGCCAGCACCTGCGGCGGCACCGACGGCCGCCCGTTCGTCGACGGGTACAGATCAGCGAACATCTCCTCCGGGAACAACTCATCCCGATGCTCGGCCAGGAACGCAAACACGCTCCCGACCGGAATCAACTCCCGGCACGTGACCCACACATCAGGCCCCACCGGCTCCCTCGGCCGCCGCCCCAACATGCCTACAACTCTGGCCCCACAGCACATGATCCCGAGCCAGAACAGCACAACATCTTCAGAAAACTCCTAGTAGTGCTTGGTCAGGTTGATCTTGGTGGTGCGTGTCCTTCTGTCGCTGTGTG
>NZ_BMRP01000128.1 GCF_014648695.1 Streptomyces albospinus | reverse complement strand
TGTCGGTGGTGAAGATCGCCGAGGCGACGTCCACCAGCGCCGACCGAGTCCGCGATGTGATCCACAACTTCAACGCCGACGGACTCGACTCCCTCTACCCCAAGTACAAAGGCGGCCGGCCAAAGACCTTCACCCTCCCGGAACGCCGGGAGATCAAGAAGATCGCCAAGTCCAAGCCGGCCGAGCACGGCTCAAGGCCGGGTAGTTAGCGTTTTCTGCGCCCTGGCAGGGCCAGGACCGGGTGTGCTTTCACAAGTGGATCGCGCCCGAGGCGTGATGCGAGCCCGACACCGCTGACCGGGCAGCGCACTTGGTGCCTCCAATACAAGCTTTGCAGACAATCGGTGCCGGCACTGCGATCGTTCCTACGATGCGCTGTTGGCTCCAAGGGCCGGTCGGTCGCGCCATGCGGGGGCGACGGCGGTGAGCATCAGTGCGGCGGTCAGAACAAAGGCGAGGGGGTAGTCGGTGCGGCCGGCGAGTGCCCCGAAGCCGAGGGCTCCGATGCCCATGCCCGCGTCGTAGGCGAAGTTCCACATGGCGCTGACGGTGTCGTAGCCGGCTGTGGGGACTCGTGCGTACATCAGCGTCAGGGTGGAGTTCTGGGTGATGCCGAAGCCGATGCCGAAGAGCGCCGTGCCGACGACGACCGCCACGGCATTGTCCGTGAACGATGTCATGAGCATTCCGGCGGCTGACGTGAGCAGGCCGGGCAGAACGAGCCGGGCAGGCCCGTGACGGTCGCCGTGCCGGCCTGCGACCCAGCGGGCGATGGTTGACGCCGCGGGCTGGACGAACAGGGCCACGGCGACGATTCCGCCCCGTGCCGACGGAACGGCGAGGGGGAGAAAGGTGACGATGATCCCGGCTGCCAGCGCGGTGGTCGCGAAGACGACAGCAGGTCGCGTGAGAGCTCCGGTACGGAAACCAGCCACGACGCCTACCGACCGTCCCGACGTCAACTCCCGGTCGGGCAGGCCCGGCACGGCAGCGATCGCGGCCAACGCGACGACACCGGCGGCGACGGAGACAGGTCCGTACCCCGCATGCCCGGCAAGCCACACCCCCAGCGGCAAAGCCAGCAGGCTCGGCACCCCCGACACGACGCCGACCACCGCAAGCGCCTCACCACGGCGCGCCGGATGGATCAGCGATGCCGTCAACCCGCCGCCCGCGACGACGGTGAGCGCGAAGCCGACCCCACGCACAAGGCAGACCACCACGATCCATGCCATGCCCTGGAAGGCGGTCAGAGCCAGTGCGGGTGCGCCGAGCAGGATCAGTCCGGCTGCCAGCGCCAGGCGGTAGCCGTAGCGGGCGACCAGCCGGGGTGCCGCCAGCTCACCGCAGACCGTGGCCAGCATCAGCGCTCCCGTGGCCAGTCCTGCGGCGTTGCCGCCCCCGCCGGCCGTGGTGGCGTAGAGCGGGACGACCGACAACAGCAGGTAGAAGCTCCCCGAGGCACCGATGATGCTCACGAAACGCAGCATCAACGGCTGCGTCACCAGGGGCGGTCGCGCATCGGGCGCATTGGTGGAGGCGGCGGACGCGGGGGTGTGCGGGTTCTTCGGCGTGGTCATGCGGTGGACGCTAAGGCGCGAGCGGACCGCCGGTAAGCTCCATTTCCATGCCGCTGCAGTGGTCCGGTCTGTCGCCGGAGTTGTTGATGGTCATCGACCGTGACAGCGGCGAGCCGCTGCGTTCGCAACTGGAACACCAGGTACGGGACGCGATCCGCAGCGGGCGCCTGCAGGTCGGCGAACGGCTCCCGTCCTCCCGCGAACTCGCCCGCAGCCTGGGGCTGTCGCGGGGCCTGGTCCAGGACTGCTACGCCCAACTGCAGGCCGAGGG
>NZ_BMRP01000127.1 GCF_014648695.1 Streptomyces albospinus | reverse complement strand
TCCGAGAGAGTCGCGTAGAAGCCGTCGAGCCCCACGACCTCGGCACCCGCCGGCGGCCACTCCGTCGACGTTGCCGCCGCGGCGGTCGAGGGCTCGGCGTCGAGCCGGCCCCGGGCGTGCAGGGCCCAGCCCTCCGTCGCCTCTGTCTCCTCGGGCTGCGAGTAGATTCCCACCTCGCAGCTGCCGTCCTGGTCCGGTACACCCACGGTCACCTGCAGCCGCACACCACCTGCCGCGGGAAGCTCCAGCGGCGCCTCCAGCACCAGCTCCGCGACACGCCCCGCGCCGACGCGTACCCCGGCCTCGGATGCCATCTCCACCAGCGCCGCACCCGGCACAAGCACCCGGGCACGGACCGCATGCCCCGCCATCCACGGCTGGGCTCGCACGTCGAGCCGCCCGCTCACCAGCAGCCCGCCGCCGGCAAGCCCGGTCGCCGCGCCGAAGAACGGATGACCGCCCTCGCCCAGACCGAGCGCCGACACATCCCCCGCGTCGGGCGGCGCCTCCAGCCAGTACCGCTCGCGCTGGAAGGCGTACGAGGGCAGATCCACCAGCCGGCCAGCGGGGAAGAGCTCCGACCAGTCCACCGCCACACCCCGTACGAACACCGCGCCCAGCGCGCCGAGCCACTGCTGCCGGCCGCCGCGGCCGCGACGCAGCGAGCCGGTGGCGATGCCGTCGCGTCCAGCCTCCGTCAGTGCATCCTGGATTCCCGCCGCCAGCACGGGGTGTGGGCTGCATTCGACGAACACCTCGTGGCCCTGCTCGATCAGGGCGTCCACCACCTGGCCGAACTGGACGGTGTGGCGGAGGTTCCGGTACCAGTATTCCGCGTCGAGCACAGCCGTATCGTCCAACCGCCGGCCCGTCAGCGTCGAGTGGAAGGCCACCTGGCAACTGCGCGGCTGGATGTCGGCGAGAAGGCCGAGGATCTGGTCGTGCAGCGCCTCGACGTGGGGGGAATGGGAGGCGTAGTCGACGGAAACCCGCCGAGCCTGGATACCCTCCTGCTCGCAGGTGGCTATGAGCGTGTCGAGTGCCTCGGTGCCACCCGAGACCACGGTCGAGGACGGCCCGTTGATCGCGGCCACGACCGCACGGTCGTGCTCCGGGCCGGTCTGTCGGGTCAGGAGACGCTCGCGCACCTCCTGGTGCGGCAGCGTCACGGCCACCATGCCGCCCTTCTTCGTCAGCACGGTGAGTGCCTGCGCCCGCAGGGCGACGACCTTGGCCGCGTCCTCCAGCGACAGCGCCCCCGCGACCGTCGCCGCCGCGATCTCCCCCTGCGAGTGACCGATGACCGCGGCGGGCTTGACGCCATGCGACTCCCAGAGCGCGGCGAGGGCGACCATCACCGCCCACAGGACGGGCTGGACGACGTCGAGCCGTTCCAGCGACGGGGCACCGGGCTCTCCCTGGAGGACATCGGTCAGCGACCAGTCCACATACGGCGCGAGGGCGTCCGCGCAGGCGTCCACACGATCACGGAAAACGGCGGAGCTGCCATAGAGCTCTGTCGCCATACCCTCCCACTGCGATCCCTGACCAGGGAAGACGAAGACCGGGTTCGATCCGAGGTCCGCCACGCCGTGTGCGACGACTCCGTCCCGGCACGTCACCGCTGCCCCGGCCACGGGACCGGCCCCATCGGCCGCCAGGCCCTCCAGCGCGTCCACGAACCCCGGGGTATCCGACGCGACGACGACAGCCCGGTGCTCCAACTCGGCGCGGGCTGCAGCCAGCGTGTGGCCGATGTCGGTGATGCCCGGCGCGCTGTCACAGGTCGCGGTCAGGAACGCGGCGAGTCGCTGTGCCTGTGCTCGCAGTGCTTCCGGCGTCTTCGCGGACAGTACGAGCGGCACGGGTCCGTCCGCATTCGCGTCAGCGGTCGCCTCGACGGTTTCCCCGGCGGCTTCCGTGGGGGCTTCTGCGGCTGCCGGCTCGGGGGTTTCGTCGGTGGGGGCTTCTTCGAGGATCACGTGTGCGTTG
>NZ_BMRP01000126.1 GCF_014648695.1 Streptomyces albospinus | reverse complement strand
AGGTGGAGGGGAGGGGTGTGGGGGGCATGGATTAGGTGATGGGCGGGGGGTCGCGTAGGGTTGGGGATACCGACGCGGGGTGGAGCAGCTCGGTAGCTCGCTGGGCTCATAACCCAGAGGTCGCAGGTTCAAATCCTGTCCCCGCTACTGATGCCGTCGCCCCAGTGGATGAGATCGACTCTCATTTCACTGGGGCGGCGGCTTTTTTGTGCGTGCGGTGGGCCGGGGTCATGGGTGGGCCGGTGGGGGCGGGGCGGTGTAGTGGGCGGCGGGGCCCGTGCCTCGGGGGCGGACTACGACCTCGTCGAGCAGTGGGAGGGCCGGCTGAGTCCGGGGATGGCCGCGGCGCTGGCGCGGATCCGGCCGGGGACGCGGATTGCGTCGGTCTGCACGGGGGCGTTCGTCCTGGCCGCCGCGGGGCTGCTGGACGGGCGGCGGGCGACGACGCACTGGCGGTCGGTGGACGACTTCCGGCGGATGTTCCCGGCGGTCGAGCTGGATCCGGACGTGCTGTACACGGACGAGGGCGATGTGCTGACGGCTGCCGGGGTCGCCTCGGGCGTCGATCTGTGTCTGCACATGGTGCGCCGCGATCACGGAGCGGCGGTGGCCAATGACGTCGCGCGGCGGACGGTCGTACCGCCGCACCGGGAGGGCGGGCAGGCGCAGTACGTACGGCGGCCGGTGCCGGAGCCGCAGCTGTCGTCGACGAGCGCGGCGCGGGCCTGGGCGCTGGAGCACCTGGACCGGCCGCTGAGCCTGCGGGAGCCGGCGGGGCGGGAGGCGATGAGCGTACGGACCTTCACCCGGCGGTTCCGGGAGGAGGTGGGGGTCTCGCCGCTCCAGTGGCTGACCCGGCAACGGATCGAGCGGGCCCGGGAGTTGCTGGAGGAGACGGATCTGACGGTGGACCGGATCGTGGCGGAGACGGGGTTCGGGACGGCGGCTTCGCTGCGGCAGCATCTGCACGCGGCACTGGGGGTGTCGCCGCGGGCCTATCGCAGCACGTTCCGGGTGGGGGTGGGAGTGGGAGTGGCGGTGTAGGGCGGGGGCGGGGGGCGGGAGCGGCGCTGCCGGGGCGTTGTCGGTGGGCGGTCGTACGCTGACGGTGTGTGGCGATGTACGGGACCGCGGTGGTCGGGCAGCGGGCCGGGGGCCGGGCCGGAGGGGCGGTTCGGTCAGCGGCTCGGGTGGTACTGCGCCGAGCGGGGGGAGGAGCGGGAGAGCCTGCTGCCGGCGGGGAAGGCGCTGGCGTTCGCGGTGCTGGGGGAGCGGCGCTGCCTGGGGGTGCGGCGCGGCGGGCGGTGGATCGTGTGTCCGTACGGGGCGGAGATCGACGGGGCGGCGGCGAAGGACCAGTGCGCGCGGTGTGCGCAGTTGGACCGGTCGCGTTCGGTGGCGGCGGACACCATGGCGGATGATCCGCGCCCGTACGGCGTCTATCTGGCGTACTTCGGGCCCGGCCTGCTGAAGGTGGGGATCACGGCCGCGGAGCGCGGGGCGGCGCGGCTGGTGGAGCAGGGGGCGGTGGCGTACGCCTGGCTGGGGCGCGGGCCGCTGATGGCGGCGCGGCGGGCGGAGGCGCTGCTGGGGAGCGCGCTGGGGGTGCCCGACAGATGCGTGAAGGAGGCGAAGCGGGCGGCGCGCGGGGCGTTGCCGCCGTTGCCGGAGCGGGCCGGCGAGCTGGCGCAACTGCACCGTGCGGCACGGCAGTTGGCGGGCTGGCCGGAGACGCTGGAGCCGGTGGAGTTCGCCTTCGGGGACCATACGGAGCTGTTCGGCCTGGAGCGGATACCGGCGGGCGGCGTCGTGGAGCTGGGCGCGCCGACGGCGGGGGCGGAGATCGTGGCGGAAGTGGTGGCCGGTGCGGGCGCGGATGTCTATCTGAGGTTGGCGGGGGCGGGCGGGCCGGAGGGGCGTGGTGCGGGCGGCGACGCCGGGCGGGGTGGCTCGGGGGCCGGTGGGGCGGTTGCGGTGCTGGATGCGCGGCTGCTGTCGGGGTGGGTGCTGGGGGTGGCCCGGGTGCCGGTGACGACGGTGCCGCGGCGTCAGGCGGCGAAGGGGGAGGGGAAAGGTG
>NZ_BMRP01000125.1 GCF_014648695.1 Streptomyces albospinus | reverse complement strand
GTCCGGGCGGTTGGCTGTGTGGACGGTGGGCGGAGCCTGCGCTGAGGACATTCACCTGGTCCGGGAGGATACGAAGTGGCGCGTGCGGATCTGCTGTGCGGGGCGGGAAGAGGTGCGGCGGCAGGCTGAGCAGGCAGTGCCCTCCGACGTGGAGCGGTATCTGCTCCAGTTCTGGCCTGCGGAGGGATGACGGGCAGGGGACCGGTTGGGTCCCCTGCCTGCCGGTGATCAGTTGATGGAGACGGTGAAGCCGTCGTTCTTGCCGTCGATGATGCGGTTCTTCGTCAGAAAGCCGGCCAGGATGGTCCCGGCGGCGCCGTTGTCGGCCTTCGGCAGGGGCCGGGCGGAGAAGTTGTCCTTGGGAGCCGTCGAGTCATACAGGGCTTGGGCGCTGCCCTGGTAGGTCACGGCGAACGGGTACTCGTCACACTCGTTCTTGCCGCCCTGGGGATACCCGGGGCCCCATTGCTTCTTGCACACCTTGATGGCCTCACTGCGATTGGCAGCCCGCCGCTTGGCGTCGTGGTAAAGGCGGTTGAGGGGATGTTTGACGTCGGCGCCGGGCACGTTCTTGTGGGCGTTTTTCGGGAATGTGGCGCCGGGCTTGGTGAAGGCGTCGCGAATGTGTTCGGCCACAGCCTTCTCGCTCGCGCCGGTCTTGGAGCTGTAGGGGAGGTCTACGGTGTCACTGAAGACGGCTGCGCCATCTCCCCTGGAGACGTAGGCGGCCTTGTCCCAGCGGGGCGCGAGAAGGAAGAGGTTGACAGTGTCGGTGCCCTTGCTGTCCCAGCCCGGCGGGTAGGTCAGTTTCACAGTCGGCTGGTAGACGGCGAAGACCGTGTCGTCGGGCTTGTCCCCCTGGCCGGACGCCACGGTGACGGTGTGCTCGAAGGTGGTGGTGCCGGTGGCTGCAAGGGTGTCGAAGGAGCGCGCGCCGGGAATGCTGCCGCCTTGCGAGGTTTGAGCGGTGGCGGGCCACTTCTGCGGGACTGTGGCGTCGGGCGCGATCATGAATCTGGCGGTTCCGGTCCCGCCCATGGCCTGGAAGTCCGTGAAGTAGTACTGCACATGCATCTGCCGGCTGCCCTTGGCAATGGTGCCCACCGCCAGGGTGATGAAGCTGCTCTCGCCAATTGGCTTCTTGTTCAGCTTCCACGTCTGATGGAAGAGCTGCCCGGTGCAGACCGCGAAGCGTGACTTGATGAAGAACTGGCCGTTGGAGCCGAGTCCGGACTGGCACTCCTGCTTCGTCATGCTGTGCGGCGGCTCCGGATATGTCGCTCCTTGCGCCCGGAGCGCTGATCGTGGCGCCCCGCTCGGGACGGCGGGCGCCGTCTGAGAAGGGGTGGCGGCCAGACGAGCGTAGGAAGCAGCGGGGCCAATGGTCTCCAGCGCCGCTATGGGCTGCCCACCCTCATGTGTCTGCTCGGCCGCCGACAGACCTCGCGCTGCGAGGCTCTCGTGAACCCGCCCTAATGACGCCTTAGCACCTACGGGGAGGATCTGCGTCTCCACACTCAGCGTGCGGTCGCCTTCCTGCGCCGACGCCGGGGCGGCTATCGGCATGATGGCTGCCATGGCGGCGAGCGCGGTGAACGCGCGAGCCAGGCGGGTGCGTCTGATTCGATGTGACCTCAAAAGTCCCCCAAGTCGATCTGTTAACCGCAGGCATCACCTGCGTCGTACGAGATCAACCTGTACTGCGGGGGTGTGGAGCTGTGGCCATATGAGCCGGCACTGTCCGAAAACGCGGATAAACTCGACTTATGAACGACTGTGCGAACGCCTTTCGGGGCTTGGAGCGGGCTGGGTCGTTGTAGCCCGACTCGAACCAGCCTGCACAACCGGCGTACCCCAAGGGGCCCGGACGATTGCGTCGACTGAGGCCACAACAACGCTTGACGTGCCGCTTCTTCCACGACTGTGCCTCTCGTCGCTTATGCGCAGTCCGTAGGACGGCCTGGCCGAGGCGGCCGCCGCTTCCCTAACCTGACTCTGTCGGGGATCTTGGAGTTTCCCGGTGTCCATCCCCTCGCAGCGTGGACGGTTTCGTTAAGCGGCTTGGGACTGTTGGTCTCT
>NZ_BMRP01000124.1:1728-2095 GCF_014648695.1 Streptomyces albospinus | reverse complement strand
CACATCACAGCCCCTGAGCTACTGGCGGACACGATCCGGGAGGTGGCCGAGCAGGTGTTCTGCTGAGCTCCGGCCGACTGCAAGATTCCACGAACTGTCCGTTACTGGCTGTCGCCGGTGCTCATGATCGCGTGGAATTGCTCAATCAGTGCTCGTGATCCGCCGACAGTGCTCACGGAATTGCGGACCCTACACGCTCCTCACCGGAAGGAGCCGTGGACCTGTCGTCGTAGTGAAGCGACACCTGAACGCGGCTCAGATCCGCGAGCCCAGCGAGCGCCGCACGCCAGAGGACGCCCGCGGACGCGTACAAACGCGCCACGGCCGAGCGGCGGCCGAGCGCGCGCAGGAACGCCGCTTCCGGCCG
>NZ_BMRP01000124.1:1365-1714 GCF_014648695.1 Streptomyces albospinus | reverse complement strand
GCGGTGCGATCGAGGCGGCCCGCGCCGCGGAGATGCCGGTGATCTACGTGGTCGTCCGATTCCGCGCCGGGCACCCTGAGGCCATCGCGCGCAACAATATGCTCCGTGGGCTCGGCGACGGCATCTGGTTACCGACGAGGACCCGGGCGCCGAGATCCACCCGGACATCGCACCGCGGCCCGCCGATCTCGTCGTGACCAGGACGCGGGTCAGCGCCTTCGTGGGCAGCGACCTCGACCTGCTCCTGCGCGCCCGCGAGATCGACAGCCTTGTTCTCACCGGCATCGCCACCAGCGGTGTAGTGCTCTACACCCTGTGCCAAGCCAACGACCTGGACTTCGGCCTCACC
>NZ_BMRP01000124.1:0-1311 GCF_014648695.1 Streptomyces albospinus | reverse complement strand
CGCCTCACCGTACTGGCGGACGCCTGCCTCGACGCCGACGCCGAGGTGCACCGGCTGCTCACCAAGAAGGTCTTCCCCCTGCAAGCCGACGTCGTGACCGTCGACGACTGGATCACGTCGATCACGTGACCCGTACCCGGCGCCTCCCAACCCCGCAGGCCACGCAGGCGCCTCGCCTGTGGCAAGCGCACGCCGCGGGCGGCCGAACGAGGTCACCTCAAACGCTGCCGCGCGCCCCAGAACACGAGGCAGAGCGCGACGCGGGGCGCTCAAAGCATCCACTGACTGCGATGCGGCTCGTGAAGGACAGAAGTGACCCGCGAGACCCAACTGGCGTTCGACTACGGCGTTTCCCTGACGCCGTTTCGCAACACCTGCTGTTGTCGGCAGCCGACTCCACCCGCTACCGCATCAACAACAGTGCGCTCTCCGCGCTCCGGCTGCGCGGCGAACTCCTCTTCCAGCGCTGGCAGCACACGCTGCTGTTGGCCTGCTTCATCCAACTCGACGCCGACGAAGCACGCGCCTTGTAGACCCCGGTCGAGAGGCGACACCCTCAGGTCATGCACCGGCTTCTCGAACAGGCCATCTCCCGCACGGCCCCGGCCTGACCGGCTCTGGCTTGGGACGTGTCCGGTTCGGCATCAGCTTGGGTCGTCCAGGGCGACGAGCGGCCGTGTCAGCGGTGTCCGGAGCTCGTCGCGGGGAACGGCCCGGACAGCGGTGCGGCCTGCTACGGCGTAGACCCGTATCCGACGTCACGTGAGGAGGTCGCGTACTTCGGTGATGCCTGTGGTGATGGCGCGCTCGGTGAGGTTGCCGAAGCCGAGGACGAGTTGAGGTGGGGTCGCGGTGTGTGTCGAGCGGCAGGCGTTCATGCCGTACAGGCCGACCGAGCGTGCCTGGGCGGCGGCGATGACGGTTTGCTCGTCGGCCGATTTGTGGAGGTGCGCGACGGCGTGGAAGCCGGCGGCGAGGCCGGTGACCTTGATGTCAGGTGCGTGTTGGGCGAATGCCGTCACCAAGGTGTCGCGTCGAGCCGCGTAGAGGGTGCGCATCCGTCGCAGGTGTCGGTCGTAGCGGCCGGATTCGATCATTGTGGCGAGGGCGAGTTGGTCGAGTGCGGGTGAGCCGCGGTCGGCGAGGTACTTGTTCTGAGTGATCAGGTCGGCGAGGGCGGGCGGGCAGAGCATCCAGCCGATGCGCAGCCCCGGGGCGAGAGATTTGCTGACGGTGCCGATGGAGATCACGCGGTCCGCGGCGAGTCCTTGCAGTGTGCCGATGGGTTCTCGGTCGTAGCGGAACTCGGCG
>NZ_BMRP01000123.1 GCF_014648695.1 Streptomyces albospinus | reverse complement strand
GTATCTCTGCCATCGAACTTCCTCATAGCGGACATCTCCACACTACGAGGGGAGGCACAAAGCCCGGCCCGGGCAACGATGAGGTCGGCGCCGGCGAATTCAGGATCGCTCAGCGCAGTACCGTCATCAACGGCGACGAGGACCGAGGCCGCACGGTGCCGGATGGCGGGGCCGATCTCTTGCGCCGCGAGTGCGAGAACACGCACCACCACGAGCAGCGGCAGCTCAGGGTGCAGTTCGCGAGCTTCCTCCAGCAGACCGGACAGGCGTCGCGGGGCCTCCACGTCCAGGTCCAGCAGCCACTCCAAGTGCTCGTAGCACTCGTCCGGGAAAGCCGGCAGCTCTGCCGCGTCGGACAGATCCGGTTCCTCGATCTCACTCCCCAGCACTTCCCGGACCACCGGCGGGGTCACCAGCAAGGTGAACAGGTCAACCAGTCGCAAGGCCGGGCGCACACTCAGGCCAGCCACCCGCGTGAAGTACGCAGCAAGCACCTTCTCGGCGTCGCACACGGGCAAGGCCAGTGCCGGCTGCAGCAGTTGAGCGTGCAGGTCGAGGTCGGCTCGTGTCGGCTGCGGCGCGAATGTCTGCCGATCCTGCTCGGCCCGAAAGCGCCGCCCCGCGTTCTGCAGCGCTGCCTGAAGTTGCTCGTGGCGCCGCAAGCAATCACGGACGATCCCGACTAGCATCGCGGCCTGCTGCTTGCGGACCGGCGTATCGGCTGTGTCCCGCGCCTCTGTGATGTTCACCAGGATGGCGTTCTCTGCCCGACAACGGGCCTCGATGTGCTCAAGCGCCTCCTCGATGAACGCCGGCATGGCGGTCAGCCAGTCCACAGTGCGCACGTCGCGGCTGGTCGCTTCGAGCCGCTGGCGCAGCAACTCGCCGTACTGGATCGTCCGGTACCGGGCGGCTTGAGCCGCAGCCTGGGCGTCGGACAGCCGGCCGCGTCGAATCAGCGTCTCGAGCCGCACATCCGCGGCAATCTGCGCGGATTCGATATCGACCTCCAGCGCACCGACCAGGACGTTGACCGCCTCATTCGAAGCACGCAGGTAGATCCCACCGTCGGCTCCGGGAACCTCCTCCAGAAGCTTGAAGTCGAAGTCGCGCCGCTCGTAGTGGCCGTCCACGCCCGTAATTCCGTAGACGGCGCGAAAACCGCGATCAGCCGATCCCACGTTGAGCAGGTTCTCGAGCACCCATCCGGCAGCATGCTCGTGCTCATCCACAGAGCGGTCCGGTGCCTGCTCGGCGGCGTACCGGGACAGTTCCTCAATGGTCCGCTCGGGAGAAGCGCCGGCGTCGAAGTCCATCGCGAGGGTCACCAGATCGATCGCGTGCAGTGCGAGCTCGCTCATCTGGTAGGCGGTCAAGTCGGCTGTCTGCACGGATGACTTGCGGGCATCTAGATCGTGCAGCGGTGCGGTGCACGCCAGCGCTTTGATGCGCTGCGCGAATCCGGTGTCTAAGGGTGCAGGTGCGGCATCCACTCTCCAAACGGTAAGGGGGAGCACTGACAACAGGGGGGCGCATGGCCGAAGTTGTCAGTGAAGGTAGCCGAGAACAAGGCAGAACGCCCTGGTCATAACCCTTGTCCCTGTTCGACCAGGACGAGGGCTTGCGCGCCAGGTGTTCCTCATCGACACCCCCTGCTTCCGGTGGCGGTTCCGCCCAGTTCCTGGAGGTCCGCCACCGCGGGCATGCCATCGTCGAGGGCCACATCCGGTGCGGCAAGACCACCGGCTTCGGCCGCTTCCTCTCCCGCCACTTCGGCATCAATGCCGTCTGGCTCGAACTCAGCCTCGCGGCGATCGACCTGCTGGCCTGGACCCGCATCCTGCCGCTGGATGGCGAACTCGCGGTTGCTGAGCCGAAGAAGCTCCGCTTCCGGCTGCTGCACGTCGCCGCCCGCCTCACCCGCGGCGGCCGACGCCTGCGCTTGCGGATATCGGCGACCTGGCCCTGGAGAAACGAACTGGCCACAGCCTTCCACCGCCTCGCCGACTGACCAGCAAACCCCTGACCGCCCACGACCCGAAGGACCCCCGGAGTACCCGACCACCGCGCCGGGACTCCGTCGTGCCCAAAGCAACGAAACCACCCGGCCCACCCGGCCGCTGGCGATCAGCAACGCCTCATCGCCCCAAGCGAAACGGCGAGGTTGAAGCGGCGGCAGTTGATATTTGCGCTCCAAGCACCTTCCACAACCGGGGT
>NZ_BMRP01000122.1 GCF_014648695.1 Streptomyces albospinus | reverse complement strand
CAGAGACCAACAGTCCCAAGCCGCTTAACGAAACCGTCCACGCTGCGAGGGGATGGACAACCTGCCCGGTAAAGCACGACGTTGGGGCCGTGATCTGAGAGGCTCGCCCCAAAGTGGCTGCCTAAAGCCGTGGAGCCGACCGCCCCAGCCACGACGTACCCCTTTTCTGGCGGCAGGCGGCTGATCGTTGAGCGCGCGGGACGGGCGCCGGCCGGGCTGGAGCGGGGCGGAGACAGGAGCGCAGGCCCGGACGGGGGCTGGGCCGCGCGCGGCGAGCGCGAGCGAGCCGCCTTGTGTCTGAAGTGTGGGCCAGAGAGTGGTGCCAAACAGGCTGATCACATTGGCTGCTCACGGCAACCGGAAGTCCACCCGGAATCGTCCCAAGAGACATGACGACCACCGGCGCGCCGCCCCCCTCGTCCGTGCCGAGCTGGCCGCATTGCGCACGCGATGCGGACTCGACCAGTAACGCGGTCGGCTGCCGCGGACGTCGAGTAGAGCCATACGGCGCATGCTTAGCTCATCTCACGGACGCCGATCGGGGCAGCTATCTCAGCACACTGTCATCAGGTAGCGACCTCGACCACCGCGGCACTCTCATCTCACAAGCCTGCTGCAGCAACTCCTGGCCGCCCTCCATGATCCCTCCACCGGACGGCCCCAGCTCGGCGACGCTAGGTTCGATGAGGCAGCGTTCGCCGGCACCGCTGGGTTCCGTGGGACGACGTTCTCTGGACCCGCCAGATTCGACGGGGCGACGTTCTCCGGCTTCACCCTGTTCGGCGGGGCGACGTTCTCCAGCGACGCCTGGTTCGAGAGAGTGACGCTCTCCAACGCTGAGTTCAGCAGCACCACGTTCTCCGGCTTCGCCTGGTTTGGCGGTGCAGCGTTCTCCGGCGACACTACGTTCGGTGGGGTGACGTTTTCCAGCGATGCGGGGTTCTCCAGGGCGAGGTTCTCCGGTCCTGCCTGGTTTGGTGGGGCGGCGTTCTACGGCCCCGGCGAGTTCTATGAGACGACGTTCTCCAGCCCTGCCGTGTTCGAGGGGGCGACGTTCTCCAGCGATGCTGACTTTAGAAAGGCTGCGTTTTCCGACGAAGCCGAGTTCCGGAGAGTGACATTCTCAGGCCCTGCCGTGTTCGACGGGGCGACGTTCTCCAGCGATGCCAATTTCCATGAGGCAGTGTTTGAGACGGCTGCGCATGTGGGCCCCCTGGTCTGCCAGGGAGCCCTCGACCTGCGCGGAGCACGGTTCAACAGCCCTGTGACCATCCAGGCCGCAGCAACCCACCTCGAGGGCCAGCGAACACGATGGGACTCCATCGCCGCCCTGCGGCTGAGATACGCCACTGTCGACTTGAGCGACGCAGTGTTCGAGTGTCCGTTGACCATTGTCACTCAAACCGCCCACTTCACCGCACCGGGCGGAGCAGTCTTGGCGGAGGGACAGCTGGTTGGCAGCGATCCGGGAGCGCGCGTAGCCTCTCTGCGGGGAGCAGACGCGGCGCACCTGTTGCTCCACAACGTCGACCTCAGCGCCTGTCTGCTGTCTGGCACGGTGCATCTGGACCA
This sequence comes from Streptomyces albospinus, assembly GCF_014648695.1. Taxonomy (GTDB): domain Bacteria; phylum Actinomycetota; class Actinomycetes; order Streptomycetales; family Streptomycetaceae; genus Streptomyces; species Streptomyces albospinus. The sequence continues at coordinate 653 of NZ_BMRP01000122.1, read as the reverse complement.
GCTGCGGCTGGAGGGGGAGTGCCCTCTTGCGCCCGCACCGTCAGGTTTGCGGCGGCGGGGGCTGTTTGTTGTGCGGTGGACCGCACGGCGGACGTTGATCGAGGAACAGCACTGGCGTGCCCGGCGGGGATGCTCCGGTTGGGCGGCCGCGCCGGATGGGACGGAGGTGATCGGTCCGGCGGGGCTGGCGCCGGTGTACCGACAGCTGCGGAAGTCCTTCGAGGACGGCAAGAACGAGCCGGACGCGGTGGACTTCTACTACGGCGAGATGGAGATGCGCCGCCACGACCGCAACCGTCCTATCGCTGAGCGTGCGCTACTGGCCCTGTACTGGGCGGTGTCCGGATACGGCCTTCGAGCCTCCCGCGCACTGGTGTGGCTGCTCGGTGCCATGGCTGCCACCGTGCTCGTGATGATGCTGTGGGGGCTACCGCTGAACGATCCGAAGACCGCCACCACTGGACGACTAAGAAGTCATCTCATTTGGTGAGTCTGCGGTAGCAGATGAGGGTGCAGGCGATGCTGGTGAAGGCGAGGAAGTGGTCGGCTTTGCGCTCGTAGCGACGGTGGAGTCGTCGGCAGCCGGCGAGCCAGGCCATGGTGCGTTCGATGGTCCAGCGGTGGCGGCCGAGTCGCTTGGAGGACTCGATGCC
>NZ_BMRP01000121.1 GCF_014648695.1 Streptomyces albospinus | reverse complement strand
GTCACCTCACAATAGGGCGAACGCTACCTGGGCGTCATACACCAGTGGTGCCGTCGATGCGCTCCCGGAGCAGGTCGGCGTGGCCGTTATGACGGGCGTACTCCTCGATCATGTGGACGTAGATCCAGCGGAGGTTGACGTCCTGCTCCATGAAGCGCCCGGTGTCGGTCAGGGCGCGGTCGGCGCAGAGCTCGCGGGCGCGGGCGATCTCCGCGTGCCAGGTGGTGAGGGCGTCGTGCAGTGTGGCGCCCTCGGCCAGTTCGAAGCCGCCGTCGGGGGCAGAGGGGTCAGCCTGCGGGTCGTAGATCGGCAGGGCCTGTTCTCCGGCGAACACTCGGCGAAACCAGTTCCGCTCCACCTCCGCCATGTGCTGGACGAGGCCGGTCAATGTGAAGCCGGACGGTGGCACGGACGCGACGGCGGCCTGCTCATCGTCCAGGCCCTCGCACTTCATGGCGAGGGTGGCGCGGTGAAAGTCAAGCCAACTTTCGAGCGTAGTGCGCTCGTCGGCGTTCAGAGGCGGCAAAGGGCGTTCGATGGCGCTCATCGGTCGATTATCCGCCAGCGGTCGAAGCCGTCGACAGGCAGGACCTCCGACAGGGGGCGAACGTTGCCTGATTCGGCTCTAGCGGTGGATCCGTTAGTGAGAACGAAGAGGGAGAACAAGGTCAGCGCGTGAGCACGACCCCAACTGCGACGCCGAGGAAGATCATGCCTCCGGCGAACAGGCCGACGATCGGAGTTAGGCGGTGTTTCCGGGTGAATACCCTTGCGCTTTCCGGCCTTTCGGGTAGGTAGACGATCGGCACATGGGCTCCGAGGGGCAGCCCCAGTCCCAGCCCCGTCGCAACGGGCCGGAACCTGACGGGTCGGCCCTGCCGGTCGGTGAACTCGATGACGGGCGTCGAACAATCGTCCGCTGGCGCATGCTCCTGGTCCACCACCACCCCCTCGGCGCGCAGCCCGTAGAGGCTCAGCCGGATCTGCAGCCGTGCCTCCCGCGCACCGGCCCACAGACTCACCAGGCCCGCCAATACGGCCAGCCCGATACCGATCGTTTCACCCGTCATCCGTCCCCTGCTCTCCCTCGCGCAGCGCCCGCCCGGCATGGGCCGCGCATCAGGAGGACGCGGCGCGCAGCCCGATGGTTCACGAAGGTGCGCGGGCACACCGGCTTCTCGGGCTTCCGTGGTCGTGGCGGGGGCCACGAAGGGCCGCCCCGCTCCCTGAAGCCGAGGTCATCACCGGAGCCACAGCCTGATCGCGGCGAGGGTGACCGTTCCGTGAACGACGTAAGCCCGCTTGTCGAAGCGCATCGCCACGGCCCGGTTGATCTTCAACTTGTTGACCAGGCGCTCGACTTCGTTCCTGCGGGCGTACCGCGCCGCATCGAAGCCGGTGGGCCGACCTCCTGCGCTGCCGCGCCGCTGCCGGTTGGCCCGCTGGTTGTCCGGCTCGGGGATGGCGTGGCCGATCTGGTGGCGGCGCAGGTAACGGCGGTTGCGCCGCGAGCTGTACGCTTTGTCGCCGCTCAGATGGTCCGGCCAGCCCGCCGTCACCGGCCAGGTGAATCTTCGTGCTGAGCCCGCCGCGTGAACGGCCGAGGGCTTCATCGGGACGGTGCTGGGCGGGGCGGGTGCACTTGCCAGGTTTCCGTGGCGCCTTCTTGCGGGCGCCGGCGGCGTGCTGGTGAGCGCGGCACACCGTGGAGTCCACGCCGACCAGGGACCAGTCGATCCTGCCCTCGGTATCAGCGTCGGCCTGGACAGCTTGCAGGATCCTCTCCCACGTGCCGTCCGCCGACCACCTGCGGTGCCTGTCGTGCACTGTCTTCCACTTGCCGAACCGCGGCGGCAGATCCCGCCACGGCAGGCCGGTCCGCTGCCGGAACAGAATCCCGTTGATCACCCGCCGGTGACACCGCCACCGCCCACCCCGGCCCACCCTCCTCGGTAAATACGGTTCCAGCCGCGCCCATCCCTCATCCGAAAGGTCACCCCGCCCCACATCGACCGGAACGATCAGCAAGAGAGCGAGTCGCGGGACCCGTCGGACACGCCCTAGAAATCCAATGAAGATGTTGGAAGGAGTCTGTTCGGCAGCAGGCTCAGACCGCCGCTTTCCCCTGGTTATGGAGTGGTGGGGGTCAGGGGCCAGGCCGTTGTGGTGGTTGAGGCCGAGGTTGATCAGCGAGGTTGATCAGTCGGCGGAGGTTGAGGCCGCGGCCCGGTGGTGGATCCAGCGTTCGCCTTTGATGGTGCCGCGGCAGGGTAAGCGGCGGTTGCCGTGGGCGACGAGCCAGGCAATGACCGGTTCCACGGGCGGGCGCCAACGGCGGTAGTCGGCCTGCCAGCTGGGATCGGTGGCCTGCCGGCGGGCATCGGCCTGCAGCTCGCGGTGCGGGCGCCAGGTGACGACACGGCCCCGTTCGGATGTGGTGCACCGGGCCTGCAGTGGGCATCCGGTGCACTGCTGGACGGTGAACCAGGCTTTGCACTGCTGGTGCTTGCCGCCCGCCGGCAGCAGGCTGGTGGTGTGGCCGGCCGGACACGTCACTGTGCCGGCTGGGGCGTCGATGCGGAAGTCGTCGAGTGTGAAACCGCCAGTGACGGCCTCCTTCAATGCGGCTGGTTTGATCAGCAGGCGGTGCCCGCCCGTGGTCAGTTCCTTGCGCAGGGCAGCGGTGGAGTAGGCGGAGTCGGCCAGGACGTCCAAAGTTCCGGTCTCCTGGGCCAGCAGGTCCATGGCGACGGCGGCTTCGTGATGCTGGGCTCCGGCAGCGGGCCGCAGGGTGATCGCGGTGATCAGTCCGGTCTCCGGCTCGACGGCGAGGTGCTCTGAACCCCTCCTGCTGATGGGAGCGGGTCTTGTGGATGTGCCTGGCATCAGGGTCGACGGTGGAGACCATCCGGCTCTGGGCGGTG
>NZ_BMRP01000120.1 GCF_014648695.1 Streptomyces albospinus | reverse complement strand
AGCGGCCCGGTGCAAGGCCGCGAAGGCATCAGGGAACGGGGGTGGCTGCGGCCTCCAGGGTCCGCCGGATCACCCGGATCCCCTGGTCGACCATCGCGGCGATGGGCTCCGCCAGGCTGTGCGGCCGTACGTCGGTGATCCAGACGAAGCGGCTGCGACCACCGGCTTCGGCGAACACCTGCATGGAGGCGTGGTGGTGGACGGCCTCCAGGGAGCCGCCTACCACCGAGTAGGCGATGCGCCGGGCGTCGTCGTCCAGCGTGACGATGAGCTCGTGCACCACCGTGCCTTCCGCGAAGGTCACCGCCCGGACATCGCCTTCGACACGGGTGTCGACGACGAAGCCCGGGGCGAGCCTGTGATGGACCTCGCCCCAGTCGCGGATCGCCGCCCACACCTCCTCGGGTCCGGAATCGATCGGGACATCTCGGTGAACAGCTGCCATGGACGGTTCTCCGTATCTCTCGGGCGGTCAGTTGGCGGCGGTCGTGGCGGGGATCAGGCAGAGCGGGTGCCCCTGGGGGTCGATGAGGACGACCCACTGGCCCTCGCCAGGCTGGAAGGTAGGCCGGGAGGCCCCGAGGGCGAGCAGTTCCTCGACCGCGCGGTCCAGGTCGGTGACGGTGAAGTCGAGGTGCAAGTGCTTGCTCCCCTCGGGCCACTTCGGCGCCTGGTAGCCCTCCACGCGGACGAAAGCCAGTCCAGCCCCCGTGGTGCCCGTGCTGAGGGAGGCGAAGTCTTTGTCGCTGTAGGTGAGTTCCCAGGCGGTGGCCTGCTGGTAGAAGGCGGCGAGCGCGACAGGGTCGGCGCAGTCGACGACAACGGTGGTGAGCTGTTCGAGAACGGGCATGGGCGGACTCCAGAATCGTGAACAACCGGATGCCTCGAGGGCTTTGGTGAGGAGCCTGGCGCAGCGGCCCCGCCCGGGTCTTGAACATCCTTGCGCGGTTGTCAGACCCGGCGCGTAGCGTTCGAAGGGTGCTCACTTCCGTTCCTGTCGCCACCCGCCCCGACTTCGGCATCAGCGCGGTGTCCTGCCACGCCGACCACACCCGCTGGTCGACGCCGGACGTACGTGCCCACTACCGGGTGGTGCTCGTGCGCCGCGGACGGTTCCGCAGGATGGCCGCCGGCGTTCCCGCCGACATCGACACGACCCTGGCCTATGTGGGAGTCCCGGGCGAGGAGGAGCGCTTCGCTCACCCTGCCGGGGGCGACGTCTGCACGTCGATCAGCGTGACGCCGCAGCTGTGGCGTTCCCTGGCCGGGGATGGCGCGGAACCAACTGCCCAGACGCTCTACACAGACCCGAGGCTCGACCTGGCCCACCGGCGCCTCCTCGCCGCCGCCCGCTCGGACGACATCGACTACGCGCTCGCTGAGGAACTGCTGGGTCTGCTGTCGACAGCCATCGGCCGCACGGTCGCCGGACCGACCCCGCTCGGAAACGCGTCAGTCGAGCGCGATCGGAGTCTCGTAGCGGCCGCCCGCGAGGCGATCTCCGAAGGAGGCCCGGCCGCGGACACGCTGTTCACGCTGGCCGAGTTGCTCGGTGTCTCTCCCTACCGCCTGAGCCGGTCGTTTCCGCGCCAACTCGGCGTCTCGGTGACCCGTTATCGCCACCGCGTCCGTATAGGCCGAGCCCTGGACCGCCTGGAGGCCGGCGAGAACAGCCTCAGCACCCTCGCCGCCGACCTCGGTTACGCCGACCAAGCCCACCTCACGCGGACCATGCGCCAGTACCTCGGCCACACACCGACCACCGTGCGACGACTCCTGGCTCCCGCACCCTGACCGCGCGTATCCCTGACGGACCATCAGCAGCCGATCGCTTTCCCGGTCGGCCCATTGAGCCGAGCCCACGGCTTGCGGTGTTCACGTGAACCTTCGACGGCCAAGGCAAGGTGGACGCACGGCAAGGCGGACGCACGGTGCCGTCGGCAGCACCGGCTCTGGTCGCCGGCTGAATGGGCGTCAACCCAGGTCGGAGCCGAAGGCAAACGCAGCCGGCATGAAGGTCACAGACAAGGTCACAGGCTGGGAGCCGCCCGCGGCGGGCTCTGTGTCGACGTCATCGAGTGGTGCGGTCAGGTCCCCAGGCCTGCGTCTCGTGCCAGCAGTGCGGCCTGTACCCGGTTCTCACAGCCCAGCTTGGCCAGGATCCGGCTCACATACGCCTTGACCGTGGCCTCGCTCATAGGGATGCGCTGACCGCGTCCGCGTGGGGCAGGCCCTCACCCAGTAGCGCCAGGACCTCCAGCTCGCGACCGTCAGCATCTCCAGCCGGCGGCGGGCCTGCTCGGCACGGTGCGCGCTGTGGCCGGACGCCAACGAGTCCATGACATGGCGGGTGGCCCCCGGCGACAAGTACGCGTCTCCGGCCGCGGCAGCCCGTACCGCACGCATGAGTTCCGCGGGCGCCGAGTCCTTGAGCAGAAAGGTGCTCCGCTCTCCAGGACCGCTACGACGAATCCCGCGCCGACTCCTGTCGGCCCGGACCCAATCGACGCGGCTTCTCCGCGCCTCCAGGGCATCCGCGCCACGGGATGAGGCTGGCCGCTCGGACCAGACCCTCCCGGTTCCGTTGTTGCAGATGCACGACACATTCAGCAGAGACCAGCGCTCCGTCAGCCACCCACTGTGCTCCTCCTGACCTGCGACGGGCAAGGTCCCGACACGCCAGCTGCACCGCTACCTGCCTCTTCCTCCACTGAAAGCCGCCCTCCTGGCCCGATGAACGGAGCCCACCCGATGACCGCCGCGTACACCCTCACCACCGCAGCAGGCACCCTCGCCGTCTTCTGGCATCTCGACGTATCGCTGGGTGAAGAACGACCACCTCAACCACGCGGGCTACCTCTGGGCCTTCTCCGCCATCACCGCCTCACCTGGCGCCAAGGCCCACGACCGCAGCCGACGCGACGAGCACGACGACTGACACGCAGCCGCCCAGCGCAACCTCTTCAACCGTATGCTCGGCCAGCTCTACCACTGCCTCCAGAAACCCCACCACAACAGTCCGGGAGGACTTCGAAGTCCCCGCCCACGCCCGCGGCGGGCAAGTCACCCTTAGCACTCCGCCGGGGCGACCGCGCACTGCCGGCGCGGTGCTTCGTGCCCGTGTCGAATCGCGGCGGGGCCCAGGTTGGAGAGTCCGTGGGCGATGGTCCTGCTGGGCCGGTCCGGTGTGGGGTGGGGCCGGGTGCCGGCGTCCAGGCCCCGCCGTACTAGTAGTGCTTGGTCAGGTTGGTGCGGGTGTGGGTATGTCGCGGTGGCAGGTGGGGC
>NZ_BMRP01000119.1 GCF_014648695.1 Streptomyces albospinus | reverse complement strand
AGCGGGAACATCGCCCATTCGAGTCCGCCCACCGGGCTGTTCTGGTGGGGCGGCTCGAACGGGCGATGTGTCATCTGGTGACGGTGGGAGGCCAGCCCCCCATTACCCCCGGGAGGGGGTAGCGCCTTATGCGGTGGCCTCGTTGACGAACCGTTCGACGGCGGCGATGGCGTCGCCGACGGCCTGCGTGTTCTGGCCGCCGCCCTGGGCGACGTCCGGCTTGCCGCCGCCACCGCCGCCGAGGGGCTTGGCCGCGGTTCGGACCAGCTCGCCGGCCTTCAGGCCGCGCTTGCGAGCGGCTTCGTTGGTGGCGATCACGGTCAGCGGACGGCCGTTCGCTACGGTGAAGGCGGAGACCACGGCCGGGCGCGAGCCCAGACGGCCACGCACGTCGAGGACCAGCATGCGTAGCTCGTCCACGCCCACACCGTCGGCGACCTGCGCGGCGACCACGGCGATGCCGTGCACGTCCTTGGCGGAGTCAGCGAGGGCGGCGGCGGCCTGGAGGACCTTCTCCGTGCGGAACTTCTCGATCTCCCTCTCGGCGTCCTTCAGCTTGCCGAGCATGGCGGAGATCTTCTCCGGCAGCTCCTCGGCACGGCCCTTGACCAGCTCCTGGAGCTGGGCGACGACCGTGTGCTCGCGGGCGAGGAAGTTGTACGCGTCGACACCGACGAGGGCCTCGATACGGCGCACGCCCGAACCGATGGACGACTCGCCCAGCAGCTTGACCAGGCCGAGCTGGGCAGTGTCGTGGACGTGCGTGCCGCTGCACAGTTCCTTGGAGAAGTCGCCGATGGTGACGACGCGGACCTGCTCGCCGTACTTCTCGCCGAACTCGGCGATGGCACCCTGCCGCTTGGCCTCATCGATCGGCATGACCTCGGTATGCACCTCGAGCTCGCGCGCGAGGATCTCGTTGATCTTCTGCTCGACGTCGGTCAGGACCGTACCCGGGACGGCGTTGGGCGAGCCGAAGTCGAACCGGAAACGGCCCGGGGAGTTCTCCGAACCGGCCTGGGCGGCCGTCGGACCCAGCGCGTCACGCAGGGCCTGGTGGGTGAGGTGGGTGGCGCTGTGGGCGCGGGCGATGGCTCGGCGGCGGCGCACGTCGATGGCGGCGTAGGCGGTTGCGCCCACAGTCACCTCACCGACCTGGACCGATCCCTTGTGCACGGAGACACCGGGAACCGGCTGCTGGACGTCGCGGATCTCGATGACCGCACCGGAGTGCAGCTTGATCCGACCCTGGTCGGCCAGCTGACCACCGCCCTCGGCATAGAACGGGGTGCGGTCCAGGACGACCTCGACCTCATCACCCTCGGAAGCGGCCGGCGAAGGGACACCGTTGACGAGGAGGCCGACGACCGTTGTCTCGCCCTCGGTGTTGGTGTAGCCGGTGAACTGGGTAGCACCGCTCGAATCGGCGATCTCCCTGTACGCGGTGACGTCGGCGTGACCGGTCTTCTTCGCCTTCGCGTCGGCCTTGGCCCGATCCCGCTGTTCCTTCATCAGCCGGCGGAATCCGCCCTCGTCCACCGAAAGGCCCTGCTCGGCGGCCATCTCCAGGGTCAGGTCGATCGGGAAACCCCACGTGTCGTGGAGCAGGAACGCCTTGTCACCGGACAGGACCGTGCCGCCAGCGGCCTTCGTCTCGGTCACGGCGGTGTCGAGGATGTTCGTGCCGCCCTTGAGGGCCTTCAGGAACGCCGCCTCCTCGGCCAGCGCGACGGTCTCGATGCGCTTGCGGTCGGTGACCAGCTCCGGGTACTGCTCGCCCATCGTGTCGATCACGACATCGACGAGATCCTGCACGACCGGGCCGGTCGCGCCGAGCAGGCGTAAGTTGCGCACCGCGCGGCGCATGATGCGGCGCAGCACGTAGCCGCGGCCTTCGTTGCCGGGGGTGACGCCGTCGCCGATGAGCATCACGGAGGTGCGCATGTGGTCGGCGACCACACGCAGCGAAACGTCGCTGTTGTGGGCCTTGCCGTAGGCGACGCCGGTCAGGTCGGTGGCCCTGTCGATGACGACCTTGAGCGTGTCCGTCTCATACATGTTGTGGACACCCTGGAGGACCATCGCCAGACGCTCCAGACCGAGGCCCGTGTCGATGTTCTTCGCCGGTAGGTCACCCAGGATCGGGAAGTCGTCCTTGCCCGAGCCCTCACCCCGCTCGTACTGCATGAAGACCAGGTTCCAGATCTCCACATACCGCTCGTCGTTGACGGCCGGACCGCCCTCGACACCGAACACCGGACCACGGTCGTAATTGATCTCCGAACTCGGACCACACGGACCCGGGATACCCATCGACCAGAAGTTGGGGCCCATACCCAGACGCTGAATACGCTCGGCCGGCACGCCGACCACGTCACGCCAGATCCGCTCGGCCTCGTCATCCTGCTCATAGACCGTGATCCACAGCTTCTCCGGCTCAAGCCCGTAACCACCGTGCTCCACCGACTTGGTCAGCAGCTCCCAAGCCAGCTTGATGGCACCTTCCTTGAAGTAATCACCGAAGGAGAAGTTGCCGCACATCTGAAAGAACGTGCCATGCCGGGTGGTCTTCCCGACCTCCTCGATGTCCGGAGTGCGCACACACTTCTGCACACTGGCGGCCCGGGTGAACTTGGCCTTGACCTCACCCAGGAAGTAAGGCTTGAACGGCACCATGCCGGCGTTGACCAGCAGCAGCGTGGGATCATCGGCGATGAGTGTGGCCGAAGGGACGACGGTGTGCCCGCGCTCCTCGAAGAAGCTCAGCCAGCGGCGGCGAATCTCTGCCGACTCCATCAATTCTCCTCACTCCACGGAGACAGCAACGCTCAGGCCGGCAGGCGAGACATACCAGACAGCCCGGTGCCGATCTCCCTAACAATTGAGGGAACGAGCCTACAGTTTTCCCAGGCATGACGGCTCGCTGCTTTCCGCGCTCCTCCATCCCCCGGTCGCGTGGAGGTGTGACTGAGGCTCTGATCAACTTATCGGGATGACCGTGCGTAACTGATCGTTAACGTCCTTGTTGGTCAAGCGTGTTAGGAGATCACATAGCCGAAGTACTGCTGCCGCACCTGGCAGGTGTCGCGATCGAGGACATACGCGCCGAGCATGGGAGTGTCTGTATTACCGCCTCAGCGGCTGCCCGCTCAGGGCAGTGCCCGGGCTGCGGGACGAAGTCGCAGCGAGTCCACGATCGCTACTGTCGTCGGCTCGCCGACGCCGCGATCGGCGGACGGCCGACGACGATACATCTGACGGTTCGCCGGTTCCGGTGCGAACAACCGTCGTGTCCATCCCCTCGCAGCGTGGACGGTTTCGTTAAGCGGCTTGGGACTGTTGGTCTCTG
>NZ_BMRP01000118.1:1081-3408 GCF_014648695.1 Streptomyces albospinus | reverse complement strand
CCCGCCCCCCGGCCAGCACGTTGTTGTGGTGCAGGTCCCATTGCAGCAGGCGGTCACTCTGCTGATCCCGTGTCCGCTGAAGCGGCGTCACGGGCGCGCGCCGCTTCGCAGGCTCGGGCGGTTGATCGAGCTGGTCAGGCGGATTGCTCGGTGCGGTCGCCGCCCCAGAGGGTGTGGAAGGCTCCGTCGCGGTCGGTGCGTCGGTAGGTGTGTGCGCCGAAGAAGTCCCGTTGGCCCTGGATGAGCGCTGCCGGCAATCGAGGTGAGCGCAGGGCGTCGTAGTAGGCCAGCGCTGCCGAGAATCCGGGGGCGGGAAGGCCCAGTTCGGCTGCCGAGGACACCACCCGCCGCCATGCGTCCTGCGCCGCTTGAAGCGCCTCTCGGAAGTAGGGCGCGGTCAGCAGCGTCACCGGCTGGTCCGTGCCGCTGTAGGTCTCGGTGATCCGGTTCAGGAAGCGGGCCCGGATGATGCAGCCGCCGCGCCAGATCTTCGCCACGGCGCCCGGGTCGATGCCCCACCCGTACTCCTGGCTGCCGGCCTGGATCTGGTGCACGCCCTGTGCGTAGGCGACGATCTTCGACGCGTACAGGGCCTGCTCCACGTCGTCGGTGAAGGACTCGGCCGCCGATCCGCCGAGGCTCCGGCCGGCCGGGCCCGGCAGCCCCTGCGAGGCGTCGCGGAGGTCGGCGTGGCCGGACAGTGAGCGGGCGAAGACGGCCTCGGCGATTCCGCTCACCGGGATGCCCAGGTCCAGTGCCGTCTGCACGGTCCAGCGGCCCGTCCCCTTCTGCTCTGCCTGGTCGAGCACCACGTCGACGAACGGCTTGCCGGTGGCGGCGTCGGTGTGCCCCAGGACCTCGGCGGTGATCTCGATGAGGTACGACTCCAGCCGGCCCTGGTTCCAGGTCCGGAAGACCTCGGCGATGCGGGCCGGTGTCATCCCCAGCGCCCGGCGCAGCAGGTCGTACGCCTCGGCGATGAGCTGCATGTCGGCGTACTCGATGCCGTTGTGCACCATCTTCACGAAGTGGCCGGCACCGTCGGGCCCGATGTGCGTGCAGCACGGCTCGTCGTCGACCTTGGCGGAGATGTCCTCCAGCAGGGGGCCGAGCGATGCGTACGCCTCGGCCGAGCCGCCGGGCATGATGCTCGGGCCATGGAGCGCGCGCTCTTCGCCGCCGGGCACGCCGGTGCCGACGAAGTGCAGCCCCCGGTCCCGCAGCGCGGCCTCACGCCGTCGGGTGTCGGCGAAGTGCGCGTTGCCCCCGTCCACGATCATGTCGCCCGGTTCGAGCAGCGGCGCGAACTCGTCGATGACCGTGTCCGTGGGCGCCCCCGCCTTGACCATCACCATCAGCCGTCGCGGCCGTGCCAGCGAGGCGACGAACTGCTGCGCCGACTCGGTGGGCACGAAGTTCCCCTCGCCGCCGAATTCGGCCATCAGTGCCTGAGTGCGGGCCTCGGTGCGGTTGTGGAGCGCGACGGTGTGCCCGTGGCGTGCGAAATTACGGGCCAGGTTGCGGCCCATCACCGCGAGCCTGGTCACGCCGATGTCCGCCTGCTCAGCCATGATCATCAACTCCTGCCGTTCCCGACACGCCTGAACGCCGTTTCCGTGGCCCGACGAAGCGCTGTCAGCCGCCCAACAGCTCACCGCTCAAATCATCGCCCAGGCACCCGCTTCCCGCAGCGACGACAAGATCTCCGCGCCCTCGTATCGCAACGCCGGGGCGTACGCAGCGCAGGGCTGGTCCACCGCCGTCGCCCGACCGCTGTCGGCCGACCGTCGACAGACAGCAGCACTTCCGATCTTGCGTAGCAAATCATGATGATCACGCATAAACGAGCGGCGCGGCGTCGCCTCGGGCATTCGTCCTGCGCTCCAGAACTCCGGCACCGCCCTGTCGATCGGGCTGCCGTTCTTGCTCGTGATCGCCGGTCTGACCGGGGCGCTCCGCGCTCGCGAGCGGCCTGCGGGCGCAGGGCGTGCCCGCGGGGCCCCCGGTCTTTCCCGAACCCGTCCCCAGACCGTTCCACCACGGGCCGGCACCGCCTTCGGTACGGCAACGGTTGGCTTTGTACGCGACCGCGGGAGTCGTTTCGATGTGACTGCGTGGGCTGGCGGCGTTCGCCTCCCGCCCGCGTGACCGCTTTCGGGTCGTCTGTCCCAGCTGCCGTCCGTGGGCCATACGGGTCATCGAGTCCCGCCGTTCGATGGATACAGCGGCCGGTCCGATGCGGCTGTCGTCCGGCTGGGACACCCTCCTTGCGGGCGTACCGGGGGATACGCCCCGGCCCGAAGGAAAACCCGGTGTCGTGCGGGTTC
>NZ_BMRP01000118.1:0-1006 GCF_014648695.1 Streptomyces albospinus | reverse complement strand
GGAGAGCAGCTTGCCGGCGCGCTGGCCGACCTCGGTGCCCCGGCCGAGTTCGTGCGTGCCGACGTCCGCTTCGACGCCGATGTGAAGGACCTCGTCGACCGAGCGGTCGTGCGGTTCGGGCGGATCGATGTCGCCTTCAACAACGCCGGCACCGAGGGAACCCCCGGCCCCGTCACCGAGGTGACCGACGAGGGTTACCAGGCCACCTTCGATACCAACGTCAAGGGAACGCTGCTGTGCCTGAAGCACGAGTTCCGGGTCATGAGGGAACAGGGCGGCGGCAGCATCGTCAACGTCAGCTCCGTCTTTGGCCTGATGGGGTACCCCGGGGCAACCTTGTACGTCGGCAGCAAGCACGCCGTCGCCGGCATCACCAAGGCGGCCGCGCTCGAAGGCGCTGCTCACGGTATCCGGGTCAACGCGGTCGCGCCCGGCTTCACCCGGACCGCTATGTACGAGCGGTTCACCGGCGACGACACGGCGCGTGACGCGGTCGATGCAGTGCTGCCCATGCACCGGGCGGGTACCCCGGAGGAAATCGCCGAGGCCGTCCGGTACCTGGGTTCCGACAAGGCGAGCTACGTCACCGGGCACATCCTCCCTGTCGACGGCGGCCTCATGGCGGGCGAGCCCCTGTTCCCGAGCACGTGAATCGCGAGGTCGGCGCAAGCCGCGTCGGCCTCAGCGGCGCGGCGCCCGCTTGACGGGATGTTCCTGTTCTCATCGTGCCCAAGCGGACGGCCCCGCAGCACATGAGCGGCATCAAAAGTCACTGACATTGATCACGCCGCTCCCCGAGAAACGACTCCCGAAGTCACGACGAAACTGCTCCCTCAGAAACTGACACAGCCACCGTGAGCCCGATCGAATGCGAGGGAGCAATGAGCGAAGTACGCGAGAGCCAGGGGAACAGCACCTACGACGTGATCGTGCTCGGCGCGGGTCCCGTCGGCCAGAACGTCGCCGACCGCGCCCGCGCCGCCGGCCTCACCGTGGCCGTCGTGGA
>NZ_BMRP01000117.1 GCF_014648695.1 Streptomyces albospinus | reverse complement strand
CCGGCGGGCGATGTCGACCTTCGTGCCGACGCCGTCGGTGGCCGAGGCCAGCAGCGGACGCTCGTAGCGCTTGAGCGCGGACGCGTCGAAGAGGCCGGCGAAACCGCCGAGCCCGCCGACGACCTCCGGGCGGGTGGCCTTCGACACCCACTCCTTCATGAGGTCCACGGCGCGGTCGCCGGCTTCGATGTCGACACCCGCACTCGCGTAGCTGGCACCGGTGGAATCAGCGGACATGGCTGAGAACTTTCGTTTGGGTGGGTACGAGCACTACGGGCGACGCAGCGCGTCGGCGCCGCCGACCCCGGCCGTGAGCGTCCGGACGCCGTCCACGTCGGAGGCGGACGGGGCCGCGGTCTCCGACTCCAGGAGGTGCTTGCCCAGCAGCTCGGGGTCGGGCAGCTCCATCGGGTATTCACCGTCGAAGCAGGCGCGGCAGAGCTTCGGCTTGTCGATCGTGGTCGCCTCGATCATGCCGTCGATGGAGATGTACGCCAGCGAATCGGCGCCCAGCGACTTGCCGATCTCCTCGACGCTCAGCCCGTTGGCGATCAGCTCCGCGCGGGTGGCGAAGTCGATGCCGAAGAAGCACGGCCACTTGATCGGCGGGGACGAGATCCGGATGTGGACCTCGGTGGCGCCGGCCTCGCGGAGCATCCGCACCAGCGCGCGCTGGGTGTTGCCGCGGACGATCGAGTCGTCGACGACCACCAGGCGCTTGCCGCGGATGACTTCCTTGAGCGGGTTGAGCTTGAGCCGGATACCGAGCTGGCGGATGGTCTGCGAGGGCTGGATGAAGGTCCGGCCCACGTAGGAGTTCTTGACCAGGCCGGAGCCGTAGGGGATGCCGCTGGCCTCGGCGTAGCCGACCGCGGCGGGGGTCCCGGATTCCGGGGTCGCTATCACCAGGTCCGCGTCGGCGGGCGCCTCGGCGGCCAGCTTGCGACCCATCTCCACACGCGAGAGGTAGACGTTGCGGCCGGCGATGTCGGTGTCCGGGCGGGCGAGGTAGACGTACTCGAAGACGCAGCCCTTGGGGCGGGCCTCGGCGAAGCGCGAGCTGCGCAGGCCGTTCTCGTCGATGGCGACCAGCTCGCCGGGCTCGATCTCCCGGATGAAGCTGGCGCCGACGATGTCCAGGGCGGCCGTCTCGGAGGCCAGCACCCAGCCGCGCTCCAGGCGGCCGAGGACCAGCGGGCGGATGCCCTGCGGGTCGCGGGCGGCGTAGAGCGTGTGCTCGTCCATGAAGCAGAGGGAGAAGGCGCCCTTGACCTTCGGGAGGACGCGCGGCGCGGCCTCCTCGACGGTCAGCGGCTTGCCGTCCTCGTCGACCTGGCCGGCGAGCAGCGCGGTCACCAGGTCGGTGTCGTTGGTGGCCGCGACCTGGGTCGCACGGCCGCCGTCGCGCGGCAGTGCGGCGACCATTTCGGCCAGCTCGGCGGTGTTGACCAGGTTGCCGTTGTGGCCGAGCGCGATCGAGCCGTGCGCGGTGGCACGGAACGTCGGCTGGGCGTTCTCCCACACCGAGGCACCGGTGGTGGAGTAGCGGGCATGGCCCACGGCGATATGGCCCTGGAGGGAGCCGAGCGAAGTCTCGTCGAAGACCTGGGAAACCAGGCCCATGTCCTTGAAAACGAGGATTTGGGAGCCGTTGCTCACCGCGATGCCCGCGGACTCCTGTCCACGGTGCTGCAGCGCGTACAGCCCGAAATAGGTGAGTTTGGAGACCTCTTCACCCGGAGCCCAGACACCGAAGACGCCGCATGCGTCCTGGGGGCCCTTCTCTCCGGGGAGCAGGTCGTGGTTGAGTCGTCCGTCACCACGTGGCACGTCCCAGAGTCTAGGGCAGGTCGCGCATTCATCCGAACCGGGGATGGACGCGGAGCTGGAGGAGCGCATGAACGGCGCACGGCGCGCGCTTGACCTGCACACGTCCACATTGCCGCGCACGCCACCCCCGCGGACCCCGCAAACCCTTGGCGCGCCTGGCCTCTCACCAGGTACGCCACCGCGCGCGGCGTCCCGGAGGGCGGCATCGCACCGACCCCGGTCGCATGACCGGCGCCCCACCCCCTCCCCCCTGAAGGACGGCGGCCGGCTCCCTCATCCGCACCCGAGCCACCCCCTCTGAGCTGCGCTTTCGCGTATTTTCCGCCACCTACGGCGGGGCAACTTGAGGCATTTTGAACCTTTATGCCGGTTTTGCTTTCCGGCCGGTCGGTGTGAGATACGCGACGCCCGCGCGCGGCAGCCGGACCGAGCGCCGGACACGCTCAGCTCATGACCGGCAGCCAGCCGCCGATATCGGCTCGCTCGCCACTGGCGCTGACCGCCGCCGTGTCCAGCGCCTCGACCCATCCCAGACGGCCGGTGGCCAGACGTATCCACGTCAGCGGGTCGGTCTCGACGACGTTCGGCGGGGTGCCGCGGGTGTGCCGGGGGCCCTCGATGCACTGCACGACGGCGAACGGCGGCACCCGCACCTCGACCGAGCCGCCGGGCGCCTTCACGGCCAGCGCATCGGCCAGCAGCCGGGTGGTGATGGCCAGCGCCTGACGGTCGTACGGGATCTCCTGGCCGGTGGCCGCCGCCAGGTCGTCGGTGTGCACGACGAGCTCGATGCAGCGGGTGACCAGATAGTCGTCCAGCCGCATCGCGGAGGGCCGGGCGGGCAGCACCCGGTCGTCCGGCTCCCGCGGGATCAGCTCGGCGAACTCCCCGGCGGTACGCGCCAGCAACTCCACGGGGTCGTGGGCGGCGGCCAGCTCGCGGGTGGCGGCATCGACCCCGGGGGCGTACTCGGCGGTGACCGCCGGCCAGTCCATCAGCGCGGCCTCGGCCTGCTCCGGGGCCGGCAGCCGCAGGGCGCGCGCCACACTGCCGACCGCCATGGACAGATGCGCGACCAGCTCCCGCACCGTCCAGTCGCCCAGCCGGGTCGGCAGCGCGAACTGCTCCGGCGCCAACTCCCCTACGGCCGCACGGACATGATCCAGCTGTGCGGTGACGGCCGCACGCGTCTTGCGGGGGTCGTACCGGCGGGGGCGCGACTTTCGCGCGGTGGGCGACATGGTGATCAGCCTAAGCCGCACCACTGACACGCGGACCGGATTCAGGGACGCGCGGGGCACTCTGGGGCTCCCCGGCCGTGCAGGTCGCGCCGTTGCGCGGGACGCCGATGCCCCGCCGGGTGAACGGGACGCCGTCGGCGGTGTCCGGGCCGGCGCCGCTCATCGACTGGACCGGAACGGCGACACGGCCCGCCAGACATGCTGGCGGGCCGTGTCGGCAGCGCGGGTCACGGGCCGGGGCCCGGGGAGCGACGCTAGGCGATCAGTCCCGGGATGGTGGTGTCGTGGGTGTGCTTCAGTTCGGTGAGGGAGATGCTGAACTGTCCCTGGATGTCGAGGGTTTGGCCGTCGATGACGCCGATGCGGGTGG
>NZ_BMRP01000116.1:2938-3657 GCF_014648695.1 Streptomyces albospinus | reverse complement strand
ACCACCACCTGACAATCGATCAGAAACCGGTCGGTCAGACGCCGTCGTTGGCGCAGAGCGCCCAGACGTCCGCGTAGGTGTTGGTGGAACTGGCGCCGCCCGCGTGGGCGTCCGCGGTCCAGTACGAGGCGGTGGTGGTGCCGTCGCTGACCGGGTTGCCGCTGGAGCCGCTGGGGAAGCTGCCGTTGAGGTGGTCGCCGCCCGAGCCCGGGCCGGTGTAGTCGTTGGTCGTGATGTTGCCGCCGCTCGCGCCTGCGCCGCCGCTGACCAGGTTGCCGTCGGTGCCGCAGCCGGCCGTCACGACGGTGTTGGCACCCGCCGAGGAGGAGGTGCTCACCTCGCTGTAGTGGACCTTCACCGTCACACCGCTGACGTTGATGCCGCTGCCGCTGCAGATCGCGTACGCGTAGGTTTCGTTCGTGGTGCCGCCACCGCCGCCGTTCCAGCCGACCGCCGTCCAGGAGTCGGGGTTGGTCTCACCGTCGGCCGCGGCCTTCAGGCCGTTGTCGTGCGCGGCGTTGTTGAAGGTGGGGAAGCTCGCGATCGGCTTGAGGCTGCCGACGCTGGCCGGGGTGGTCCGGGCGCCGCCGCCGAGCAGCACGGTGTTGGCCGGGCAGGTCGCCGTGACCGCGACCGGTGTCGCGGCGGCGTTCGGTCCGGCGGCCTTGTTCATCACCACCTGGGTGTGATTGATCAGGTTGCTGCTGAGGCACAGCGCA
>NZ_BMRP01000116.1:0-2816 GCF_014648695.1 Streptomyces albospinus | reverse complement strand
CCGCCGCTGCCGCCGATGCCGAGCCAGTGCGTGTTGTCGGTGCCGACGACACCGGCGGTGCCGGTGTACTCGGTGGTGCCGTCCGAGCTGGGCTCGGTGCCCATCACGTGGTTGCCGGGGGACGCCGGACCGGTACCGATGGCCTGCTCCAGACCGCCCCCGGAGACGAGACCGCTGCCGCAGTCCGCATGGGTCGAGATCTCGGAGAAGGTGGTGGTGGGCCCGGCGGTGGCGCCGGGGGTCTTCACGGTCACGTTCACGGTGTTGGCGTACGCGACCCCGGGCACAGCCAGGGCCAGCAGGGCGCCTATCACCATCCCCTTGCCGGCCACCAGGCGCGGCAGCAATCTGGTCTTCATCGGACTCTCCCTCTTGACTGCAGCGCTGCGTACGGGGGAGGCAGCGCGGACGAAAGCCGTGCAGGAGGAGAACCGACCGCCTGGGGGAACGGCCGTCACGGGTCCGAGGGCGGCTGGGGAGCAATCGGCGGTGGGAGTCGGAACCCGTACGAGCCGGCACCCAACGCGGCTCGCAGACGCGGACTGTAACAGTCGGCCGGAAACCGCAGCTACGGGTGAATCACACAGATCGGACTGGCGGATGCTACATCTGATGACTATTCGCGCTCGCACTTGAGGGTCCCTGCCCGCACCGTTGCGGCGGGCCCGGCCACCGCTGCCAGACCGCCCGATCCGGCGCCCACCCGCCGAGTGGAGCGTTCCCGGGCCCGATGACACCGCGGCCTCCGCCGTGAACATGCACGCTCGCCTTCGTGCCGTCGTAGATGGTCTCGTCATGCTCGTCGGGCTTCGGGCTTCGGGCTTCGGGCTTCGGACTTCGGCCGAGCGGACGTCAGCAATCCACCGGACCGCACCCCGAGGGAAGGCCGCCCGGCACGACCGGCAAGCGGGTGGCCGTCAAGCAGAGCCCCAGGCACAGTTCGGGCTCGCTGTGTTCGATGACCTCACGCACCTCTGCCTCGTCGGCCTCGAAGACCGTCTCGCCCATACGCGGATCCCGAGCGTGGAGCGTGTGGATGAGTGGACCGAAGGGCCCGGATGCGCGGCTGGCCGATGAGCCGGGGTGCGGCACGCCGGACGATGTCCGCGACGCCTACGTGACCCACCTCGCCTCCGGTGCAAGGGCCTCTGCCCGGTGGCTCCCCATCGGCCATGGCCGGCATCCGGGCCGTGAGAGCAAGACGGTCTGCGCCTATCAGAATGGCGAGCTCTTTGCGGCATACCGGGCGCGTGCCCGCTCCAGGGCGGCGTCGAAGTACCTGTTCGTCGTGCCCGAGGCGACCGCTAGCCGTGAATGTGCCGGTGCCGCAATCGAGTTGATGTTCTTTTGCAGCTTCGAGTTTCGCGTCCGAGCAGTACCCGGCGTCGACCAGGGCTTGTGTAAATGACGAGTTGCTGGTCCCGGTCGGCGATATCCAGGACGTCGCAGCTGACGGTGACGGGGCCGACGAGGGGGTGCTCGAAGGTCTTGCAGGGGGTGGGGCGGGCGGTCACGTCGTGGGTGGCCCAGAGCCTGGTGAACTCCTCGCTGTTGGCGAGGAGTTCCTTGACCAGACTGGTCACCTCCGGGTCGTTGGGGTAGCGAGCTGCGGCGGCGCGCAGGTGCTGGGCCGAGGTCCGGGCGAACTCGTCCGCGTCCGAGACGCCGTACAGCCGTCGGCCGTGCCGGTGCGGGCCGAGGAAGGCGCGTCGGATGAGGTTGCGGTCCCGGCGCGACAGGGCGGAGAGGTTCTCCATCAGGGCGGCGCCCAGGTCGTTCCAGGCGATGACCTCATACGTCGCGGACATCACGATCGCCGCGGCCTGCGGCAGCCGCTGCAGCAGGTCGACGATGCTCTGTCGTACCTCCCGCGAAGGCCCTGGCAGCGGTCCGGGCGGGGCACCGGCGAGGTGGTGGAGGTGATCGCGCTCGGCGTCCGACAGACGTAGCGCGCGGGCGAGTTGGGCCAGCACCTCGCGGGAAGGGTGCGGGGCTCGGGCCTGCTCCAGTCGCGTGTAGTACTCGGTCGAGATGAACGCCAGCTGCGCCACCTCCTCACGACGCAGTCCCGGGGTGCGGCGGCGCGCCCCGGCGGGCAACCCCACGTCGGCGGGGGTGATGCGCTCGCGCCTGCTGTGCAGGAAGTCACCAAGCTCTCGTCGTACTCGTCGATCCATCTCCCCAGTGTGCGCGGGCGCCGAGGCCCCAGCCAGGTACTGCCGGTGCCTGGATGAGCGGGGCGGCCGGGCACAGGCTCGTCGGCATGAACAACACACCGATCACGTCCATCACGACCTCGGGCCTGCTCACCGACAAGGTCGCTTTCATCACTGGTGCCGGTCGCGGCATCGGGGCCGCAGCAGCGCGGCTGTTTGCCCGGGAGGGTGCCCGGGTGCTCCTCGCGGCACGCACGGAGGCCCAGCTCAAGGCGGTGGCCGAGGGGATTCGGACGGCCGGCGGCACCGCGGACTACGTGGTGTGCGACCTGGCCGATCCGGCAAGCGTCCGTGCCGCCGTCAACCGGTCCGTGGAGCTGTACGGCCGGCTCGACGTGGCGTTCAACAACGGCGCGACGGGTCAGCCGCCCGGCCCGATGGACCAGCTGTCGGAGGCCGATTTCGACCACGTCTGCGCCGTCAATCTCAAGGGCCCGTGGCTGGCCATGACCGCCGAGATCGCTGCCATCCGCGCCACCGCGAAGCGCGGAGCCATCGTCAACACTTCCAGTGTCGGCAGCCTGATGGGCAACCCCCAGCTGCCCGCGTACGGCGCGGCGAAGCGGGCAGTCAACAGCCTCACCGCGTCGGCAGCCGCCA
>NZ_BMRP01000115.1 GCF_014648695.1 Streptomyces albospinus | reverse complement strand
ACAGTCACACCAACGAACAACACCGCCATCAGTCACGCCACATGCGGTTGCAGTACTAACCCTCCCCTCCAGCTGAAGGCCCCATGAGCAGCACCAATCGCGAGGTCGACCACGCCCGCGCCTAACCCGAACCTCCCGCGTCCCCGCTGGGGCACCGGCACGGCCCGAAGTCCCGGCCGCTCACCGACGCCCGCAAGCAGCGCAACCGGGAGCTGCTGGAATCGCCCAGCGCAAGGCGCGCACCACTGCGGCGTAGGAGGCCGGCCATGTTCACCGACATCAAGTAGGCCCTCGAAGCCGAGGCCCTCGCACTCACCCCGCTCACCAGCAACCAGACCGTCGCGGCCCCCATGGTCACCGCCCGCAACGCCCGCAACGCCCGCAACGCCCGCAACGCCCGCAACGCCCGCAACGCCCGCAACGCCCGCAACGCCCGCAACAAGGACGACCTTGCCGATCTACTGGGCACGCTCGGACTGTCCTGCGTCGAAGACGACTTCGTATGCCCCCTCCCCCACCTCACCACCCGTGACGGCATCCCGACCGGAGATGCGATGACCCTCAACACTTTCACCGCCACGGCCGCCTCCATGCTGACCAACGGCGACAGCCCCTGGCACCTCCGCACCACGCTCGGTCTGACGGAGAGCGAACTCGCCGAAGCCATGCAATACGCAGTCCTGCCCGCTCCTACGGACGTGGGCGACCACCCCGCCGCCGGCATCCGCAACCGGGCCACCCGAGTCCGCAGCGACTCCACCTAGCTGACTGACCACCCGCCGCGCCACCGAGGCCGCCCAACACCACGCACAGCAGCGCGTCGCCACGGCAAAGGCCGAACTGGAAGCTGCGCAGGCGTAGCTGCGCGAGGTGAAGGCCGGCGGCCTCGCCACAGCCGATCAGGACGTAGCGTCGCCGGCTCCCGCCACGGCCGCGGCTCCGACCGGCGGGCGCAGCAAGGAAGAGCTGACCGCGATCCGGACGTGGGCGCCGGGCCACGGCCACCAGGTCGCCGACCGGGGACCCGGCCAAGGCTGCCCTGGACGCTTATGACGTCGCCCACTGCCCCACCACCCTGGCGGAGGCAAGCTGGTGACTCCACCCACGCGTGAGCGACTGCGTTGGGAAATACGCAAACCGGCTGCGGCTGTCAGGTCATGCTGCAAGGTCATGACGCGTGAGGTGAAAGACGCGGGTCGCGCCGAGTTACCCGCGGATGCGCACTGATCTGTCGGAGACGCCTGAACTCGTTCCGATTGGAGTTCTTAGGCTTTGCGGGCGAGCAGTTGAACCTCCTGGAACTGCCGTCGGTCGGTGGGCTGAGGCTCGCGAACCATCCGGGCTACCTCGGCCAACCCGGACTTGCGCAGCATCGCGGCGAGGTGATCCGGCGACCACCGATAGGCAGGCGCGACTGTGTGATCGAAGACCTGCGTCGGCTGAGACGGATCATCGCTGGCCGAGAAGCCGATGAGAAGGTGGCCGCCAGGTGCCAGCACGCGGTGGAACTCCGCCAAGATGACGGGGAGTTCTTGCGGTGGAGTGTGGATGATGGACCAACGTGAGAGTACGCCGCCCAGCACGCCGTCAGCGATGTTCACCGCGGCCATCGAGCCCACGTCGAACCGCAGACCCGGATAGTCATGTCGAGCCAACTTGATCATCGCAGGAGACGCATCAACGCCAAACGTTGCTAGCCCCAACTCATCCAGATAAGCGGTGATATGGCCGGGCCCACATCCCAGGTCCGCGACCTGGCCTTCGCCGCTCGCGCTGACAACCTCGGCGAAGGCACTCAAGATCGCGCGGTCCAGGGGCCTGTTACGCAGCTCGTCGCGGAACAGCTGCGCATACACGGGGGCAGCAGCGTCGTAGGCCTCGCGGGTGGCGCTGAGGGTATCGTGTTCGACCATGGTCGCGACAGTAGCTCCTGGCGCTGAGACGAGCCGAGAGAATTGCGATCTTCGCTCCCTCCGGTTCGCCTGGCTATCGCTACCGAAGGTGAATACCTGATGTCGGTGCCGCCGGGGTCAGTCGTTCATGTCCAGGCCGACCTGAATGAGGCAGGCCGCGAGAGTGGCTGGAAGAAGGTTGTGCCCGATGTGTGTGAGAGGACGTCCCGTTCAGGTGCGTGTTAGTTCATGGGGTGTGCCAGGTTGTGGTCGTTTCGCCGGTTGCTCGTTTGGCGAGGTTGGAGAGCATGGCGAGGCGGATCATGCTCTCGGAGTGTTGGGGTTTGGTTTCGTAGTCTCGGGCCAGGCGGCGGTGCATCATGAGCCAGCCGAAGCTTCGCTCCACCACCCAGCGCCGCGGTAGCACTGAGAAGCCTTTGACCTGTGTGTTTCGCGGCACGACCTCGACGTCGATGCCGAGGACGGCGCCATGTTCGATGGCCTGGGTCTTTGTATCCGGTGTCGGCCCATGCCTTGGTGATGGTGGGGTGGTTGGCGGCGACTTGGGTGAGGAGTTGTTTGCCTGCCTGGTTGTCGGAGACGCTGGCCGCGGTGACCATGACCAGCAGTAACAGGCCGAGGGTGTCTGTGACGATGCTGCGTTTGCGGCCCACGATCTTCTTGCCGGCGTCGGTGCCTTGGGTGCTGGTGGGCACACTGGGAGCGGTTTTCACGCTCTGGGCATCGATGACGCAGGCAGTTGGCTCGGCAGTGCGTCCTTCCCGCTCTCGGACGATCCGATGCAGGCGGACGCCGAGCTTCTCGATAGTCCCGTCGGCGGTCCAGGCACTGAAGTAGGAGAAGACCGTGGTGTGCGGCGGAAAGTCATGCGGCAGGTAACGCCAGGGAATCCCAGTCCGGTTGACGTAGAGGATCGCACTGAGGACTTCCCGCAGGTCAGTGACCTTGCCGCCGAGGTTGAGCGAGGTCTTCTGCCGCTCCGTGCGCCAGGCGGTCAGCGTCGACTCCATCAGGGCCCAGCGGGCGTCGGACAGGTCGCTCGGATAGGACTTGCGGGGCGGCTTTGTCGTCACAACATCACTGATACGGCAGGGAGTTGCGGTGAGGTATCACTCGTCGGAGTGACCTGAGGCGGGCGTTCTTCGCGAGTTCGAACCGGACAGGATCTGCCGGGCGAATCCTGACGAAACGCGAGCCTGACGGCCGACATCGCCCTGACGCATTGGGCATGAGCAGCCTCAATCAGACGATTTCAGGCGGGTGATAAAACGGTCAAACCTGCACGTCAACAGCATGAACGTCCTCTGAGCACCTGTATCGGCTGAGGCCGGACATCCTGCGGGATCTCGTGCACCGGACGCATCGGGCGGGTGTGTGTCTCAACGTCGCGCACCCCTGGCACGCCCTCCTTCCCGGATCCATCTACGGTCAGGGCTGGTCCGGGAGCCAGTTGCCGTGGAAGCCGACGGGGACGCGGCGTGGCAGGTGGATGGTGGCGGTGCGTGGTGCGGTCGGGTCGTCGGCGTCGAGCATGACCAGGTCGCTTCGGTCGGTGGTGGCGTCGTAGACGTGGGTCATCAGCCAGACCGATCTTCCGGGAACGGTGTCCGCGGGGGCAAAGGTGGGCTCGCCTGGGGTTCGCCCTGCTGCGAAGGTGTGGCTGACTGTCGTGCTGGAGCGTAGGTCGTAGCGGTGGATCGCGCCCGTGCAGTCGTGACCGTCGGGAGATTTGAGGGTGGTGGCGTAACCGTAGCGGGCGGGCACGCCCGCGAGGCGGTCGTCGATGCGGGGGAACTCCGTTCGGCGGTCGTCGAGCCGCTCCTCGTGAACGGTGCGGGTGGCCAGGCCGATCGTCCACCGCAACGGTTATCCGTGGCCGTTGACGTCTAGTAGGGCTTGGTCAGGTTGGTGTTGCTGTGGGTATGTCGCGGTGGCAGGTGGGGCA
>NZ_BMRP01000114.1 GCF_014648695.1 Streptomyces albospinus | reverse complement strand
ACGCATGCCGAAGCCAAAAGACACGCCGCACTGCAATCAACCTGACCAAGCCCTACTAGCGTGCACCGGGAATTGACCATGCGATATTCCGGTAATCATGAGTATCGCTTCCGGCCATGGAGGCCTAGTGCGTAAACTCGCTTCAAAGCTGACACTGGTTGGCCTGTCCGTTGCTTTCCTCGGAGGAACGCTCCTGTCCTCGCAGGCGCAGGCGGCCCAAGCCGCGGCAGGGGTGCCCGGGCGCTTCATCGCAGACGCCGACATCCTGGCAGCCCCCGACGGAGCGCTCGTGGGCAAAGGCCACAACGGCCAGCCAGTGACAATCAACTGCCAAACAGCTGACGGCAACTGGTGGAACCTCAACGCCCCCGAAGCTGCCGGCTGGGTATGGCAGCCGAACCAGGTATTGCGCGAATGGGGGACCCCCAACCCCCCGGTCTGCTGACCTATCCCCGGCTCGAACAACCCATCAGGCTCCCCGCCGGTCGCAGGCTGGCGGGGAGCCCCACACGTCGGTGAGCTACTCGCCCACATCTCCCGGTGGACTCGCCCGTGGGCTCGACGACCGTACCCCTTCGGTGAACCTGCAGACGGTATGCGGCGGAACGACGCACCTGCATTCGTGGGCGAGCGGGGACATCTCCCATGCACTTCCACAGCGAGCAGAAAGCGGTTGAGGGGACCCAGCGACCGCGGGACGCCCCGCAGAATCCATGCGCCGAGGCGTACCGGCACAAGCCACAGCCCGGCTCAAAGAAGACACCGCCCCCTCGACAGCCATCGCCCGTCCGGCGCCGCGCGGTCCCAGTCCCCGTCGGCCACCTCGGCGGGGCATCACCGGTCAGTGAGTAGGTTGAACAGCGATCGGGGATTGCTGGCCGTGAAGTTGTCCGACCCCATGGCCGGGGGGTTGTCCGACCCCATGGCCGGGGGGTTGCCTGTCCGCAGGCCTGCGACGCCGGATCCGACGCTCGGTTCGCCGTCGGCGGCGGCAGCACCTGCCGTGCCGAGAGCGGCGATGGCGGTAATGGCGGCGGTCGCAACAATGCTGCGGATACGCATGTGATTCCTTCCTGGGGGTGTTATGGGGAGAGTGAGCGCCGGCGTGATCACGGAACCCGGAGCACATGATCGCGCCGCGCTTGGATCCCAACAGCCCAGCAATTGCCCGGACTGCATGCGCACGTGACTGACTGGCACACCTGTCGACTCGACTCGGCGGTCAGTCGCGGAGAAGGTGGCCGAAGCCGCTCGGCGTGGGCGAGCGGCTTGGGCGCCCTCCCACGGCAGGGAGGACGCCCGGGACCACGTTGGGGTCAGCGGCCGTGGCGGTCGTGGTGGTTGCGACCCCACTCGTCACGGTCGTGGTGGTGCCAACCGTGGTGGTGGTACCGGCCCTCGTGGCCGCGATGCCGGCCCCCGTGACCGTGGTACCGGCCCTCGTGGCCGCCGTGCCAGCCTCCGTGATGGCGGTGCCAGCCCCCGCCAGGATGTGATCCAGCCACAGTCGCCGCGGCTGGTACGGCGGCCTCGGCGACTCCGGAACCGCCCAGCATCACGGCAACCGCCACGCCCAGCGTGGCGGCAAAACGGGAAACACGCATAGCGAACTCCTGTCACAGCAGGCACCCCAGGCACCTGCCC
This sequence comes from Streptomyces albospinus, assembly GCF_014648695.1. Lineage (GTDB taxonomy): Bacteria > Actinomycetota > Actinomycetes > Streptomycetales > Streptomycetaceae > Streptomyces > Streptomyces albospinus. The sequence continues at coordinate 2,442 of NZ_BMRP01000114.1, read as the reverse complement.
GAATCGGACACCGCAACCATGGCCCCGACGCGCGCCGAAAAAGCCGCACCGCGCCCAAACAGACACCCGATGTAATGGAACAGGGCAACCTCTGGAACCGGACCCGCCCCGATCCCCTACAGCCCCACGCACAGGGCGCACAGGGCGCACAGCACGCATCAAGCCTGCGGAAGACACGGCCTGGAACACAGCCACGGAATCCACCCGAGGCTGTTGGGCTGCCCTGCAACTCATCACGACCGCGGCAGGACTACCGCGGCGACCTGTGAGGAGTGGCATACCACCGCGGTTGCCGGATCTCGCCAGGGCCTGGGTTGAGGGTTGGGCCGTCTCTCGGGGACGCCCCGCCGGTGGAGGAACGCTGGGGCCTGAGAGTCGTTGTCGGGCTCCTGGAGCACCGGGCAGAGGTTGGGCAGTCGAGTACACCGAGTGCCGGCGCAGCGCCATGGTGATGGCCGCGGCCCGCTGGTCTTCATGAGGCTGTCGGGCCGGCGGGTGCCCACTGGGGCCGTGGTCGTGGCAGCCGGGTCGCCACCGCTGCGGAGACCAGTGCACAGCAGGCCGCGACGCCGAAGGCCAGCGCATTGCCGTGGGCCAGGGCATCGGCGCCTGTCGCGCCGCCCGCGGCCGGGTGTGACCGCGCGTACGAGTCCGCTCCGGCGGCGGCCAGGGTGCTCAGGACGGCGAGCCCGACGGCACCGCTGACCTGACGCGTGGTGTTGAGGATGCCCGCGGCGACTCCGGCAAGGGACGGCGGGACGCCGCTGGTGGCACACGCGGTTATCGGGGTGAAGGCGGAACCGGCGCCGAGCCCGAAGGCGATGCCCGGCAGGCCGACGGTCAGCGTGTACGGGCCGTGCCCGCCGAGCGTCAGCGCCAGCGCGCCGAAGCCGGCTGCGGCCAGCGTCAGTCCGCCGATGGCCACGGCGCGGGCCCCGAACCGGGGGATGAGCCGCCCGGTCAGCAAGCTGGAGACCATCAGCGCGACTGCGGTGGGCAGAAAGCCCAGGCCCGCACGGAGAGGGCTGTAGTGGTGGACGTTTTGCAGATGCAGGGAGATGAGGACCGGGCTGGCGAAGAAGGCCAGGCCGAGAAGGAACATGGTGGCGTTGGCGACTTGGATCGGGCGCCTGCGGACCACCGCCGGTGAGACGAGGGGCTGCTTCGCCCAGTGTGCCTGGTGCACGGCGAAGAGGGCGAGCGCGGTGGCTCCGGCGGTGACGGGGCCCCAGACACGGGGCGTGGCCCAGCCGAAGGCGGTGGACTCCATCAGCCCGTACAGCGCGGCGGCCAGTCCGGCGGTGACCAGTATGGCGCCGGGTAGGTCGAGTCGTTGCCGGGGCGCGGCTTCGCCGTGCTCGCGCCGCTGCTCTTCTGCTGGTACATCTCGCCGTACGTCGAACAGGACGCGCCAGGCGGTGGTGGCTGCGACCGCCCCGAACGGCAGGTTGATCAGGAACACCCAGCGCCAGTTCAGGAGTTGGGTGAGTACTCCGCCCAGTACGGTCCCGGAGGCTGCGCCCACCGCGCCGACTGCGCTCCACACTGCCAGGGCTCTGGCTCTGCGGGAGCCTTCCGGAAAGGTCTGGGTGATCACGGACAGGGTGGTGGGCATCAACAGTGCTCCGCCGAGCCCTTGGACGGCGCGTGCGGTGAGCAGCGGACCGGTCTCGGTGGCGAGGCCGCCGACGGCGCTGGCCAGGGTGAACAGGGCGATGCCGGCCAGAAGGGTGCGGCGTCGTCCGTACAGGTCGCCGCAGCGCCCGCCGATCAGCAGAAAGCCGGCGAAGGCGAGGGTGTAGGCGTTGACGACCCAGGGCAGAGCGGTGGGTCCGATGCCCAGGTCGGCGCGGAGGGAGGGCAGGGCGACGGAGACGATCGTGGCGTCCAGGACGATCAGGAACATCACCGTGCAGGCCAGTGCGAGCAGTGCACCGTTGCGCACCGGGCGAACCGGTGGAACGGGTCCGGTCGGTCGGGCGGGTTGGGCCGACCGCGGCGGTCGGAACGGCCGAAGTGTGCAGCGTAATCGTGGAGTTCGGCGTGTGTGGGCGGGTGCGGCCCGAGGCGCGGTCTTGGATTGTGGTGTGGGTATGGGCTGTGGTGCGGGTATGGGTCGTCGTGCGGGCATGGCGGATCCTTCCGGATTGCGGAGGAACGGGACGGCGTGCAGCCGGCCCGGGAGCACGGGGTGGTGCGAACCGGGACAGTGGCCTCGGAGCGGCGCAGCCCCGGGCACCGGAGCCCGGGGCAGAGCGGAACCGGGGCAGCGCAGCCCGGAGCGGCGTGGTGATGCGCCGAAGGCCCCAGCAGGCCAGGGCAACAGGTTAGGGCAACCTTAGTTATTTGTGAAACACATTCATTAAATGGGTGGCAGCGCCTCACTAGTAGCGCGTCGCTGCTTAGTTGTGGCATGACTGGTTGGGAGACTGGCGTCTGACA
>NZ_BMRP01000113.1 GCF_014648695.1 Streptomyces albospinus | reverse complement strand
TCCTCGCCCTGCTCGCCGCCGGCTGCACAGGCGACGGTACGGGCGGCGCGGCCGGCGGGTCCACGGTGCGGGTCGCCCACGTCCCCTCCACCCTGTTCGCCCCGCTCTATATCGCGCAGGCCAAGGGCTACTTCAAGCAGCAGGGCGTCACGGTCCGGCTGGAGTCGGTGAAGAACGGCCAGGACGCGGTCCCGCTGGCCGCCGCCGGGAAGGTGGATGCGGTGGTGGCCGGATTCTCCGCGGGGCTGTTCAACGGGGTGGCCAAGGGCCTGAAGGTGAAGGTCGCCGCGTCGATGGGCGCCGCAACCGGTGCCGGGCCGTCCCCGTCCGCGCTGGAGGTGTCCCAGCGGCTGCTGGACTCCGGGGAGGTCAAGACCGCCGCCGATCTGCGCGGACGCAGGATCGCGGTGTCCGGCGGCCCGGGTGCGGCAGGCGGGTACCAACTCGCCGCCGCCCTCCAGGAATCGGGGCTGACCCTCAAGGACGTCACGGTCGTCGATGTCGCCTTCCCCGACATGCGCACCGCACTGTCCACCGGGAGCGTGGCCGCCGCGCTGCCGCCCGCCCCGCTCACCACGGCCATGGAGGAGGCGGGGGTGTCCACTCCGCTGGCCGTGCCCCCGAGAGGCACGGTCGCCACCGGGGTGCTCTTCGGGACCCGCTTCGCGGCGCGGCCGGTCGCCGCGAAGTTCCTGGCGGCGCTGCGCAAGGGGGCCGCGGACCTCCAGGGGACCGGCCGGACGGCAGAGGTCAACCTGCGCATCCTGGCCCGGGCGACCGGTCAGCAACTGGGCGTGCTGCGCCACACCCCGTCGTATCAGTGGGACCCGCAACTGCTCCCGGACACCGGGCAGCTGATGAGGCAGCAGGCGGCGTACCGGGAGGCCGGACTGCTCGACGGCAGGTCGCTCACGGCGCGGGATCTGGTGGGCTGACCACCGCCCCGTGCAGCGGGCCGCAGACAACGGGCCGAGGAAGGGCGAGAACAGGTCAATTGCCGTACGCATGACCCGTATGCGTATGCCAGGTGTCCGCGCTACGTTACCTTCCGTGCAGGCTCTCCCACTCACCGCCATGTGGGAGAGCTTCCGCGTTTTCCCGTGTGCCCGCCGGAAGGAGACCTGAAGTGCCCGGTATCGACCAGGTATTGGCCCGAGCGATGGGGATACCCGGAGTCCTGGGTGCCGGGCTGATCGACTGGGCCAGCGGGCTGACCCTCGGTACGGCCGGGCAGGCGCCGCACGGCGATCACGACGCCGCCGCCGCGGACACCGCCGAGGTGGTGCAGGCCGTGGCCCGGAACGCCACCTTCGACACCGCGGCCGGCGAAGGCCCCCCGCTGGAGGACCTGATCATCACGGCCGCGCGCAGCTACCACCTGATCCGCTTCGTGCCCACCGCCTTCGACAGCCAGACCTTCCTCTATCTCTGGCTGGACCGCGCCCAGGCGAATCTGGCCATCGCCCGGTTACGGCTGCGGGATCTGGCCGCGGAGCTGGTCACCGGTTGACGCCCCGTCATGGCACCTCCCCTGCCACCCCGTTCGGCCGTGTCCGGCGACGACGGCGGATCCGGTCTGCTCGGCCGATACGCCGCCGAGCGCGCCACCGGCACCCTGCGCGGCCCGAACGGCTGCGTCTATCTCAGCGAGGGCGCCGTCTACTGCGTCGAGTGCCCGGCGGTACCGGGGCCCGATGCCCGGCTCACCGCGGCCGGACGGCTCTCCGCACCGTCCCGGCAGCGGGCCGCGGAGGCGGCGGGTCCGCAGCGGCGCGGTGGCCGATTCCTCGTCGAGCAGGGGTGGTTGACCCAGGGTGAACTGGAGATCTGCCAGCTCGGGGCGCTCCTCGACGCGGCGTTCTTCGTCCTGCCGCTGGCGCCGGGGAGCACCACTTTCACGCCGGGCGAGGTGCACTGGCTGGGCGTCGTACGTAGCGTCAGCGCGGCAGCACTCCAGGAGGCGACGGCCCGTCGGCGGGCGCTGCTCGACCGGCTGCGGCCCTGGGCGGCGGTCGACCAGGCGCCGGTCGTCCCCGTGGACCCCGTCGCCTCGGAGGGATGGGGCAGATCGCGCGGACCGGGCGGATCGCAGGGGTCGACCGGCGCGGTACGGCCGGCCGTCACCGGTCGCCAGCGGCGGCTGCTGGAGCACGCGGACGGCCGGCGCACCCCGTACGAACTCGCCCATGCGCTGGGCCAGTCCGCGTATCTGACGCTGCTCGACGTCCGGGGGCTGGCCGCGGCCGGGCTGGTCCGGCTCCCCGCGGCGCCGGCGGCGCTGCCCCGGCGGCGTCCGGGGGCCTCCGGGGCGGACCGGCGCACCGCGGCCCCCGATTCCGCGCCGCGCTGGCACCTGCCGGACCCGGGCGTTCTGGAGACCGCCGATCCGGACATCGCCCTCCTTGCCCGACTGCGCACCGCGCTGGAGGAGAACCTGTGAACCCCTGCGAACCCCTGCCATGAGGCACGTATTCGGCAAGCGTGCCGGAAGAAGGAGAATCAGCAGACCCATGACGATCGAATCCGAGGCGATCGCACCCGGAATCCGGGAAGAACTGCTCGCATTACGCGATCAAGTGCGGCACATGCACGGCGGAATGGTGGCCAGTGCGGACGGCATGGTCATCGCGCATGATCTGCCGGACATCGAACCGGACGGCCTCGCCGCGCTCACCGCAGCGGCGATCGGGGTCGCCAAAAGACTGGCCGACGCCACCGGGCAGGGCACGTTCGAGGAATCCCTCACGCGTGGCTCGGGCGGCTATATCGCGGCCTATTCCGCCGGGCACCGCGCGGTCCTCACGGCCGTGGCGGGACCGGACACCAATATCGGGCGGCTCCAATTGCAGGCCCGCCGGACCGCGGCGCGGATCGCGGCACTGCTCGACACCCCGCCGGGCCGCTGATATTCCGCCCGCGCACCACGAAAAGGCCATACCCACACCGAAAGGCTCGACCCCTCATGGCTCAAATGGAAAAGGCCCTCGCCGAAGCGATGTCGACCATCGAAGGCGCCATAGGCGTCGCCCTGGTCGACTACACCAGCGGAATGGCGCTGGCCACGCTCGGTGACAACCAGACGTTCGACCTCAATGTCGCCGCGGCCGGGAACACCGACGTCGTACGCGCCAAGCTGCGCACCATGGAAATGCTGGAACTCCAGGGCTCGATCGAGGACATGCTGATCACGCTGACCGCGCAGTACCACATCATCCGGCCGGTGACCGGCAAGAACGGCAGCGGCCTCTTCCTCTACCTGGTGCTGGACCGGAAGCGCGCCAACCTCGCGCTGGCGCGCCACCGTCTTGCCCGTCTGGAGGCCGAGCTGGAGGTGTGAGACCTCAGCCGGCCGGCGCCTCGTCCAGCAGCTGCCGCAGCCGCAGCCCGTCCGGGGCGACCGCGGTGACCAGCGCGGCGGGACCGGCGAGCGGTGCCAGGACACCCTGTCCCGTGCCGTCGCCGGCCGCCGCGCCCAGGAGCCGCACCTCGGTCGGCCGCTCCTCGAACTCCGGCTTGACGATGAGGAGTTGACCCACGGCACGGTTGCCGTCCAGAACGGCCGAGGTGTCCCAGCCGGGGACGCCCGGGCCGTAGGCGGTCTCCTGGTCGAGCAGTGTGCGGCCGGCCCGGCGGACGGTCAGGCGGCTGCGCAGGGCGCCGGTCCGCTCGCCGCTGCGGCCCAGGACCTGCTCCTCGCGGAGCACGAGCCGGGCGGTGGGGGCGAGTTCGACGGTGGTGGTCATCCGCAGATCGCTGCCCTCGGCGGAGATCAGCGGTTCCGGCAGCCACTCCAGGAGGGCGCCGTCGCCGACCGTCAACCGGACGTCGTAGGTGGCCTGTTCGGCGGTGCGGCCGGGCAGCGCGACGGTCGCCGCGGCGGCCGTGATGCGCAGCGCCGCGCCCGCCTCGGCGGTCGCCTCGATGCACAGGCGGTCGCCGCCGAGCGGGGCGCTCATGGCGCCCACGACGCAGACCCGGGCCTGGCCGGCGTGCGGCTGGACTCGACGCAGCGCGAACGGGCCACCGCCGTCGAGGACCGGCAGCCGGGTCGCGCCGTGGGCGTCCGCCCGCGCGACGATGCGGGCGGTG
>NZ_BMRP01000112.1 GCF_014648695.1 Streptomyces albospinus | reverse complement strand
CAGACGCCAGTCTCCCAACCAGTCATGCCACAACTAAGCAGCGACGCGCTACTAGGCCGATATGGGCACACGCGAGATTGTGTTGATGACCGATCACGGCTCGTTGGAGGGCAGTCGTTCCGCTCTGGCCGCTGCCGTCGAGTTGCTCACCGGACGACCACCCGTACTGATCGATGCGCGGCACTTCATGACCGGTGGGACCGGTCGGACACACCTCGTCGACGCAGGAGTCCGGTTCGAGGTGCCGCCCGAGGGCCAGACGGTGACCCCTTCGGCCGTACTCATCTACGAGATTCAGCCTCCCGAACGCCGCGGCTTCGCCCCGTTCCAGCGACTGCTGCGCCGGCACGGGGTGACCTCGCTCGGAACAGACGCCAGTGCCTGGCGGACGGCCACCGAAAAGAACCTCACGGTGGAGCGGTTCGCCCAGCACGGTATCCCGCACATGGAAACCATCAGTCTGTCCCGGCCCAGCTCGCAGAGAGCCGCCGCCGCATTCGAGAAACTCGGCCGAAACGTCTGGGCTCGGCCGGTGCTGGGCACCTGCGGAAATGACGTCTTCCACATCACCACTCCTGAGCAACTGCGCACCGTGATCAGCCACTACGCCCATTCCGAGCAGGACTGGTTGATGTCCCGGGATGCCGAAAACTTCAACTCCGATGGGCTGCGCCATCAATTCCGTGTGTCCGTGCTGCACGGGCGCCCGCTACAGGCGTGTGAACATGTCCAGGCGGATCCGGATTCTCCCTGCAACGAAGCTCAGGGAGCGGGCTGCACCCCCTTGCCGATTGATGACCTGCCCGCAGAACTCTGCAAGCTGGCCGTGTCGGCCACCGAGTCCATGGGTCTGCCATTCGCCGGCGTCGACCTCGCCGTTGAGAATGGCGGCGTGGTGTTCGAAGTCAACGTGCACCCGATGCTCGGCTCGGTGCACCCCGCGGAGTCGGTCGCGGTCCCGTACGTGGAAGCGCACCTGGCCATGCTGTGATCAGGCAAGCGGGCCCCGGTCCAGCCGCCGCTTTACGGAACATCGACCGATGGGACGCGGCCCATGGCACACACCGACCGTACGACCGATCACTGGTGGTGGAGGCCCGGCTGGGAGCCCGGCGCCCGCTTCTTCACCTTCCACTTCACCTTTCAGCGCACCGACAGCCTGCACCGCCTGGCCGCCGACTACCGGCGTGCCCTGACCGACGTCGAAGGCCTGGATCTCGTGCCCGATCAGAACCTCCACCTGACCACCCAGGGGCTCGACTTCGCCGACCGCGTCCCACAAGACGAGGTCCGCGCCATCCTCACCGCAGCCCGGCAACGTCTTGCGTCCGTCCCCGCCTTCGACCTGGCGGTGGACCGGCCGGAGATCACTCCGGAGGCCATCCGAGGGGAGGCAGCAACCCCCAGCGGCCCCTCCAGTGCTGACTGCACACGGTGATGCCGCAGTACCGCGACGACCTCTTCGCGATCGCAGGGCTGGCGTGCCCGCTGATGTCCGCCCGGCAGCCACGCCAGCTCCACACGCTCGCCCCCACGGCTACGGCCGCGTTGCGGGTGCCCGCCTGGAGGGCCTGTCCGATGGGTTGTGTGGCCTGGCGTGTGAACCCGGCCTGTCCCGGTTGTTCGGCCCGTTCTTTCGTTTGGGGGTCTGCGGCAGTAGACGGCCTCTGGCCGGATCATGACGCAGCGTCCCATGGCGTCACTCGCCACATGTCAAGACCACGCGGCTGTCCCACGCTGGGCGGGCCACGGGAGGGAACCGTATGTCGGGCTGGCAGGCGTATGTGAAAGTCATGACGGATGCGACCAGCGCGATCAAGCAGGGCGCGATCATCGATAAGCCGGAAGGCGACGTGTTGGGCAAGCTCCCCGACAGCGCCGCGATCACCCTCGGCGAAGGCGCCGCCATGTCCAAAGCCTTCGCCGACCTGGAAACGTGCCGGGTACCAGCCTCACCGTCGCCGGAATCAAGTACGTGATCACCCGAGTCGAAGATGAGTTCGTCCATGGCAAGTCCGGCGCCAACGGCTTCATGGCAGCCGCATCCGACAAGACCATCATGGTCGGCATCTACGACACCACCGCCCTCAGCGCTCCCATCCGCGGCGAACTGGGGGGCTACAGCCAGGACCCCACCGGTAGCCACGTAAGGGACGCCCTCACGAAGACCGTCGACGACCTGAAGAGCAGGGATTACTGACAGCTGGTCGGCCCCACGCTCCACCCGGTACACGACGGCCGGGCATCGAAACGATGCCCGGCCCTCTGGACTCCCCCAGGCTTCGCGTACAGCCACCACGGCCAACGGTGTGGCACGGTCCGTCCGGCGTGCCTGCGCGGGCGGGAAGGCACGCTGGTTCCGCCCGTCCGCCGGAAGCAGACCGGGCGTCGGGCGGGGGCCGTCACACTCTCCGCCTGGCGCCCGGAGCATACGAGTCGGCCCCGGCGCTGGCCCACGGGGGAAAGGGCAGCGGCCGGGGCCGGTTGCTGTGACTCTAGCGAGTCAGGCGGAGGTTCCACCCGCTGTTTCAGCCATCGCCGCAGCGTACGAGGGCGGGGGTGGACGGGCAGACGCCGTAGTGCCGCGGGCGAGCGGCGGTCCCGTCCGGGGTACCCGGCCGATTCAGGCGCTTCGTAGCAACCGCGCGGCCCGCCGGGCGAAACTGGCGGCATGACCGTGCAGTCCCCCTCGTTTCCGGTGCCGAAGGCGTTCGACCTGTTGTGCGCGCAGTACGTGAAGCGGCTGCCCGCTCGGCTGGAGGACCTGACCGGTCCCGCCCACGGCACAGTCGACCTGCCGCTGCACCGAGTACGGTCCGTTCTCTCGCTCGACGACGTGATCGGCACCAAGGTCCGAGCACCAGCCGACCGCGGCGCAGTCCGCGACCTCATCGACGCCCACGCCGCGACCCGGCATCGCACCACCGCCGACCTTGAAGACCTCGGCCGCCGCCACACCCGCCTCGAATTCAGCCTCCACGACCTCCGCGACCGCCTCGCCGGCGCCGGGTGGTGGGACGACCAGGACTTCACCGACTACGGCCGGAGCCCTGGGCAGGTAGCAGACCTGCGCGCTTGGGCTCTGGCCTGGGCCGCCGACCTCGATACACGGCTCTACGCCGGGGAAGACCCGGACGACAACTGACCCTGCGCGCAGTGTGTTGCTCTGCTGGTTCCCTTTCGCCGCGACAGCAGCGCATGCGGCTAAGTGGGCCACCTGATGACATTGGTTCCTCGCCGTCAGGCTTGGTGGGCGTAGGACGTGAGGCGATCGGCGAGTGCGATGACGAGGTCTCGGAGTTCGTCGGGGCGCTCGATGACGAACGGCCGGTCGAGTGAGGCGAGTACCGGAGGCAACCAGTCGAGCCGTTCCGCCCGCAGCTCGACGCGCAGCCAGTGCTCGGCCGCCGGGTCCTGGCCGGCCGCGGGCTTGTGTTCCTCCAGAATCGCGACGCTGGCGGGGAGGTGCGCGCGGATCTGCTCAACTGTCCCGTGGATCCGCAGGGTCACCTCATGCCGGTACTCGGCCGTGGCGAACCCTGACACCAGGCGCTGTGCCGGCCCCGGGCCCACGGGCGCTTCGAACGAGCCGGGCAGGGTCCGCGCGTCTGCGATGCGATCGAGCCGGAAGGTTCGGTGCTCGCCGATCTGGGCGTCCTCGCCCGTGACGTACCACCGGCCCGAATGGGCGACGATCCCGTACGCGTGCAGTGTGCGTTCGCTGCGCCGTCCGTCGCGGTCGGTGTAGCGGATCGAGACCGGCCGGCGGTGGCGCACCGCATCGGCGAGGGTGAGCAGGACCCCGGCGTCCGGGTGGTCGAACTCGCCGGGCTGATCTGTGAAGGCGAGAGATTCCAGGAGTGTGTCGAGCCGACGGGCGATGTGCTTGGGCAGCACCCGCCGGATCTTCGCCGATGCCGTCTCGCTTGCCGTGCGCTCCGTCGTCGTCAACCCTGCTCGGCGGCCGGCGACCAGGCCGAGCAGCACGGCCAGCGCCTCGTCGTCGCTGAGCATGAGCGGAGGCAGACGGTACCCGGGGCCGAGCCGGTACCCGCCGTAGCGGCCTCGCACCGATTCCACAGGCACGTCCAGGTCGATCAGCTGGTCCACATACCGCCGCACGGTGCGCCCGTCGACGCCGAGCCGGTCGGCGAGTTCGGCCACAGTCCGGGTGCCGCCCGACTGCAGCAGCTCCAGGAGTGTCAGCACGCGGCCAGTGGGGCGAGGCATGTGCACAACCTAGCGCGGATACAGGACCGATTCTGTCCACTATTTCTCCTAGCCTGCGACGTGCACGCCTCCCGCACAGCCAAGGAGATCCGCATGGACTTCGTCTCGATCCGCATCATCACCAGCGACGTAGCGCGCCTCGTCGAGTTCTACGAGCGAGCCACAGGGGCGCGGGCGACGTGGGCCACCGAAGACTTCGCCGAACTCAAGACCGCGGGCGCCACCCTTGCGATCGCCGGCACGCGCACCGTCCCGCTGTTCGCCCCGGGCTCTGCTCGCCCGGCGGACAACCACAGCGTGATCACCGAGTTCCTCGTCGACGACGTGGACCGCGTTCACCAGAACCTGGCCGGCTTCGTCACCGACTTCGTCACCGAGCCCACCACCATGCCCTGGGGCAACCGATCGCTGCTGTTCCGCGACCCCGACGGCAACCTCGTCAACTTCTTCACGCCCGTCACCCCGGCGGCCATCGAGAAGTTCGCACCGTCGCGCCGGCGACCGTCCATCCCATCCATGGAGGACGTCGTGGAACCAACGTCCTGAGACATCACAGCTAATACTGCAACCGCATGTGGGGGTCGTGGCCTCGGCGTTGGTAGTGGCAGCGGCGGG
>NZ_BMRP01000111.1 GCF_014648695.1 Streptomyces albospinus | reverse complement strand
GAGTCTGGGCCCGTTTCTACGGCGACGAGCTGATCGATACCGCCGTCGACACTCCCTTCCCCTCCAAGGGAAACGGTTCCCACAGAGCGGAAAGCAGTTCACCATCCCAGCCAGAACAACACCCCGACCAACGGCGACGTACCCAAGGCCGACGAGCAGGACGGGAAGCGGCAGAATGGCGGCACCACGGCGAACGACGGCGAAGCCGACAAGCGGTTGACGCGGGACGGAGAGCCGACACCACAGGACAGCGGCACCCTGCACGGACCCGGACCGTACCTCCGACCACGCGGATCAACGCAATACCCATACAGACCCGGGTTGCGCAAACTATTTCCCCGTCACCATCATCACTACACAGGAAAAATTACGCGGAATTAAGCAAAGAAGCTAAAGCTCGAAAACATAGCCCCATTTCACGTGAAGCACGACACACCACCAAACCGCCATCACCACAGTAATTTGACAACACGCCACGAAATACGGACAGAACCAGGAATCAGGGAATACGCCAAGCCGCCCCCAGCCGCCGCCGGCCGTCGCGCGGATCCGCGCAGGTGGGCACCCGGCCAGAGCGCGCGGATCCGCGCCGACCGGCGCGGCCGGATCAACACTCGACCAACCCACCAATCACCAAACCGAGTTACACCACCGGAGGCGCAGCCGACGACGCCCCCACCCCACGGTGCATCCCCACACCGACCGAACCAGACCGGCCCAGACAAGCGCGGTACGGTCTGGTGCAGTTGGCTCCCATGTGCGCATCATCAGGTACGGCTGAACAGATAGCGTTCAGAAGGCCGTATTGAGCTGTACTGAGATTTGTGGAGTCCCTGAAACCAGGGTTACGGTCCTGGCAAAGGAGAACCACCCGCACCATGGCAGCACCCCGTAAATACCCCGACGAGCTCCGCGAGCGCGCGATCCGTGAGGTCCGCGCCACCGGCCGCCCCATTGCCCATGTCGCGAAGGACCTGGGCATCCACAAAGAGGCCCTTCGCGGCTGGGTCCGCCAGGCCGAGGCCGACCGCGGCGAGCGCGATGACCGGCTGACCAGCGCCGAGCAGGACGAGCTCAGGCAACTCCGCAAAGAGGTAGCGGAGTTGAGGCGAGCGAACGAGATCCTCAAAGCCGCCTCGGTGTTTTTTGCCCAGGAGATCGACCGTCCCCGGACGAGGCCGAGCAGGTGATAGACCACCTGGGTGACGAAGGTCTCGGGGTCGATCCCGTCTGCCGGGTGCTTCAGCTGTCGCCCTCGACGTACTTCGCCCGCAAGAAGCGGCCGAAGTCGGCCCGTTGGCTCCGTGACGCACAGCTGATGCCACTGATCGAGGGGATCCACGCGGAGTCGGGCGGCACGTATGGCGCCCGCCGGATCACCCGCGCGCTTCGGCGCAAGGGCGTGGATGTGGCCCGCTGCACCGTCGAGCGCCTGATGGCCGAGCTGGGCCTGGAAGGCGTCATCCGTGGCCGGCGGCGCCGCACCACGGTTCCGGAGCCGTCGGCGCCCCGCCCGCCGGACCTGGTCGACCGCGACTTCACCGCGAGCCGGCCCAATCAGTTGTGGGTCGCGGACATGACCTATGTGAGGACGTGGTCGGGCTGGACATACGTGGCGTTCGTTCTGGACGTGTACTCCCGGATGATCGTCGGCTGGCAGGTCGCGAACCACATGCGGACCGAACTCCCGCTGGACGCACTTGAGATGGCCCTGTGGAGACGGAGGATCAAGAAGGACTCCGGCCTCATTCATCACAGCGACCGCGGGTCGCAATACGTATCCATTCGCTACACCGACCGGCTCGCCGACATCGGCGCCTCCGCGTCCGTCGGCTCCGTCGCGGACTCGTACGACTGTCAGTCTTCTCGCACCGGATCCCGCAAGGATTGGGTAGCCCCGGCCGCGGCGGTCTGACTCTTGCTTACGACCGACCCCACGGGTGTCCTGGCGTTGATCTGTCGACCGCCCGGCCGGGCACGCAGCAAGCGCTGCCGCCGGACGGACGTGACCTGATAGGAGCCTGGAGCCAACTCGTCAAAGCGTCCCCGTGACAGTCCTGTCCGCCCGGCCGGCGACAGCGTGAACCCCACGCTAGCGGCCGGGAGGGCCACAGTGAACAACGGCGAACAGCACAGGTCCGGGCATGTCGTGGTCGGCGTCGACACGCACAAGTACGTCCATGTCGCAGCGGTGATGGACGCGATCGGCGGCATCCTGGCGACCTTGACGATTCCCACCGACACCGGTGGCTTTCAGCAACTGGCTGACTGGGCCCACTCGTTCGGCAGGGTCCTGGCGTTCGGGGTCGAGGGCACCGGTTCCTACGGTGCCACTCTGGCCTCGTTCCTGCGCCGGGCCGGGCACAAAGTGGTCGAGGCCGGCCGACCGGACCGACGGCTGCGGCGGATGAACGGCAAGTCCGACACCCTGGACGCCGAGAACGCCGCACGCGCCGTCCTGGCCGGGTTCGCCACGGCCACACCCAAGAGCGCCGACGGCGAGGCCGAGATGATCCGCCGGCTCAAGGTCGCCCATGACCAGGCCGTCGAACAGCGCACGGCGGCCATGGTCACCATGAAGGCCATGCTCGTCCACGCCCCCGACCCTCTGCGCCAGGAGACCGCCGGCAAGACGCAGATCGCCCTGGCCCGACACCTGGCCGCCCTGCGCCCTCGACGACTGGAAGCACCCGAGGACGCGCTGCGTCATGCCCTGCGCACGCTCGCCAAACGGTGGCAGTACCTCGACACCGAAGCCAAAGAACTGACGCAGATGATCGCTGACCTGGTCGACCGGGCCGCCCCGCAACTGCTCGAACCGTTCGGCATCGGCGTCGACACTGCAGCAGAGATCCTCGTCGTGGTCGGTGACAACCCCGAACGCATCAAGTCCGAAGCCGCCCTCGCCAAGCTCGCGGGCATCGCTCCCGTGCCCACCGGCTCCGGCATGACCAGCGGCAGACACCGCATCAATCACGGCGGCCACCGACAGCTCAACGCCGCGATCTACCGCACCGTCATCGTCCGCATGCGCTTCCACCAGCCCACCATCGACTATGTCGCCCGGCGCACTGCCGAGGGCAAGACGAAACGCGAGATCATCCGCTGCCTCAAGCGGTACGTCATCCGCGAGGTCTACCACCTGATTCGACCAGCCAACCACACGGTCACCGCACCGAGTTGACAACTATAGGAGCGTCAACGCGATGGCCGAGGCACTGAACGGCACCTTCAAGGCCGAGCTGATCGAGATGCAGGGCCCCTGGACGGGCTTCGACCAGGTCGAGCGGGCAATCTTCCAGTGGGTCACGTGGTACAACGAGGAACGGCTCCACTCCGCCCTCGACTACGTACCGCCTGCCGAATACGAGCAGGACTACTGGCGGAGCCGGGAGCAGGTCCCGCAGTCCGCCTGAACCATCAACAACGGACTCTACGAAACTCGGGGCAGCTCAGGAACGCCTGTTGCGCCCCATCAGTCCAACCCTGCAAACCGCGCTGTCTCACCCAAACTTGGCAGGGGGCGGGATCCCCCGTGTGGCAACTCGTGTCCTGGCAGGTGGTTGCCAACCGGATCGACATGCAGGTTAGAGCGGGTGCGCGGGCGATTACGATTGGCACCAAGAGGCACGGATGGTTGATGCCACCGGCAGAGCCTTCAATGGCGGACCGTCAGCGGACAGACTTCTCTCATCGCCCGATCGGCCGAAGTCGACGATCGAGCGATCGCATCCCATCCAGCAACTGGAGGAGCCTTTCCATGTCCCGCCATCTGGCCTTTGTCGGAGCTCTCATGCTCACATTGACCGTCGTCGCCGTCGGCACGGAAACGGTAGAGCACGCGAATGCGACCCCCGGCAAGTCTGTCGCTCTGGCGGATGAGCGAGACGGATTCGGCTGGGGATGACGAGGAGTCATTGCAATGCTGCCGGTGCTCGTGCGGATGGTTCCCGCAGTACACACCACGGGGTCGCCTCTCACCCCCGCGGTCGCCGAGGACATCATTTGGGCGACCGCCGACTCCCGTGACTGTCTTGAACATCTGGCGGTGGAAGGAGAAACCCGCCTTCTCAGCATCATGTTCTTCGTCCGCGCCCAGGACAGCGAGCAAGCCAGGGACATGGTGGGGCAGCTGATGAACCGGGTGCTCTCAGGGGCGGGTCATCTCGCGGGCTGGCGGCTGCACGAATGCGCATCAGTGGACCTGTGAGCAATTCTCTCTCATCGCGCAGGCTTTTGCCCGCACGTAGTAGACGGCGAGAACGAGGAATCGACCGACGCGCAATCAGGAAGGACGAGAGACACAGATGTCGCGGGCAACTCAGCCTCGAAGGGCGTCGAACCATCTTCTGCCGCATGCTGGTACGCGCCCCGCAAGAAGTATCGGTAACCGGACCTCCGTCCGGCCGGAGACAGTGGGGCAGTCCGTCGGGAGCCAGGCCATGACGTTCCGTACCTCGCTGTCGCTTCCGCCGCGACTGGAGTTGGAATCGTGGAAGGAGATCGGCCAGAAGATCTCCCGAATCTCCGACTCATCGACGTGGTGGCTGGGCGACTGGCTCATATACGGCCGGAACAGGTTCCCCGAGCGGTACCGCCGTGCCATCGCGGAGACCTCGCTCGACTACCAGACGCTTCGTAACTACGCCTGGATTGCACGGAAGTTTGCGGTATCCCGGCGTCGGGGCGCCCTGAGCTTCCAGCACCACGCCGAGGTGGCGGCGCTGTCCGAGGACGAGCAGGACCTGTGGCTCGGAAGGGCCGAGGAGGGCAACTGGTCGCGGAACGAACTCCGCCAGCGGCTGAAGCCCGCCCAGGCGGGCACGGAAGCGGTACCCGTAGCCGTGGACAGCATCAAGCTGCAGATCTCCCAGGACCAGAAGAAGCGGTGGGAGGTAGCAGCCTCAGGCCTTGAG
>NZ_BMRP01000110.1 GCF_014648695.1 Streptomyces albospinus | reverse complement strand
ACCGTCACGGACCGCCACCGCATC
This sequence comes from Streptomyces albospinus, assembly GCF_014648695.1. GTDB lineage: Bacteria > Actinomycetota > Actinomycetes > Streptomycetales > Streptomycetaceae > Streptomyces > Streptomyces albospinus. The sequence goes on along the minus strand of NZ_BMRP01000110.1, from coordinate 5,370 downwards.
CGGAGTGCGTGCCACCTGCGCGCTGAAGAGCTCCGGTACGGTCAGCCGTGGCGCCTGCCGCGACTGGCCGTACCCCGCGGTGATCACCCGCGCCCGCTCCTCGTCGGTGAACAGCTCGACACCGTGCACTCGCTGGTCGGGATCGGCGATCACTGCTGCCAGCAGCCGCGACAGCCGATCGGCCAGCGCCCGTACGGTGCCGGGCTCGAACAGCTCGGTGGAGTACTCCAGGTGCCCCTCGATCCCCGCGACGCCCCCCGCCTCGTCCCATGTCTCGGTGAAGCTGAACGTCAGGTCGAACTTGCTGATACCCGTGTGAACGGGCTGACCGGTCACCGTGACCCCGGGCAGGTCGACGCCGGCCGCCGCCTGGTTCTGCAACACCAACATCACCTGGAACAGCGGATGACGGTCCTGCGACCGCGCCGGGTTGAGCGCCTCCACCAACCGCTCGAACGGCACATCCTGATGCGCGAACGCCGCCAGGTCGAACTCCCGCACCCGGTCGAGGAGTTCACGGAAGGTGGGATCCCCCGACAGATCCGTGCGCAGCACGAGGGTGTTGACGAAGAACCCGACCAGGTCGTCCAGGGCCTCATCGCTCCGGCCGGCCACCGCGGTGCCGAGCGGGACATCGTCGCCGGCACCGTGCCGGGACAACAGCACCGACACCGCCGCCTGCACCACCATGAACAACGTGCATCCGCGCGACCGCGCCAACTCGACGAGCCCCCGGTGCGTGTCCTGGCCGATCACGAAGGTGAGGGAGTCGCCCGCGTGCTTCAGCAATGCGGGGCGCGGCCGGTCCCACGGGAGTTCGACCAACTCGGGTATGCCCGCGAGCCGTTGCCGCCAGAAGTCCAGCTGTCGTGCCGTCAGACTCTCGGCGTCGGACTCCTCGCCCAGCATGCGCCGCTGCCACAGGGTGTAGTCGGCGTACTGCACCGGCAACGGCGACCAGTCAGGAGCCCCGCCCACAGCACGCGAACGATAAGCCGCGCCCAGATCCCGGCCCAACGGTGCCAACGACCAGCCATCCGCGGCAATGTGATGCACCACCAGCACCAGTACGTGCGCCTCGGCACCCAACCGCAGCAACCGCACCCGCACCGGAACGTCCGTCGCCACGTCGAACTCGCAGCAGACGCTGTCCGTGAGCACCCGGTCCAGCTCGGCGGGCACCACGTCCCGGGGCCGCGGTGCGAGGTCGACGGCGGACGCGTCCAGCACCAGCTGTCGGGCGACACCGCCGGTCACCGGATAGACGGTACGCAGCGTTTCGTGGCGCTCGACGAGGTCGCTCAGTGCAGCACCCAGTGCGGCAACGTCCAGGGAGCCGTCGAGCCGCAGCACGAGCGGGATGTTGTACGTGGCGCCGGGCCCTTCGAGCCGATTGAGGAACCACAGGCGCTGCTGCGCGAAGGAGAGCGGCATGGCTTCGGGCCGCTGTTCAGGCAGCACCGACGGCCGTGCCGCGTCGGCGGCGTCGAGGACCGCGGCGAGCCCGGCGACCGTCGGGTGCTCGAAGAGCGAGCGGACCTCGACCTCGACGCCCAGGGCCGAGCGCACCCGGCTCACCAGTCGCGTCGCCAGCAGCGAATGCCCACCGGCCTCGAAGAAGTTGTCCGTCACGCCGACCCGATCGATGCCCAGGACCCCGGCGAACAGACCGCACAGGATCTCCTCGCGGGCCGTCCGCGGACTGCGGCCTTCGCCGCCACCGGACGCCTCGGGCACCGGAAGTGCACGGTGGTCGACCTTCCCGTTCGGCGTCAGCGGCAGCGCGTCCAGCACGACGAACGCCGAGGGAACCATGTACGCCGGGAGCATCCGTTCCACACCCGACGCCAGCTCCGCGCAGTCCAGCGCCGCACCGGCGGAGGGCACCACATACCCGACCAGCCGCCGATCGCCCGGCAGGTCCTCCCGCACCCGCACATACGCGGTCGCCACGCCCGGCAGGCCGGCGAGAACGCCCTCCACTTCACCGGGTTCGATGCGGTAGCCGCGGAGTTTGACCTGGTCGTCGGCGCGGGAGAGGTAGACGAGCCGGCCGTCCGCGTCCCACCGGACGAGGTCTCCGGTGCGGTACATCCGCCCACCGGAAGGGTCGAAGGGGTCGGCCACGAAACGCGTAGCCGTCAAGGCGGGGCGGCCCAGATAGCCGCGGGCCACCCCCGGTCCGGCGAGGTACAACTCGCCGGTCACGCCTGGCGCCACCATTCCCAGGCCCGCGTCCAGCACGTAGGCGCGCATACCGTCGAGGGCCCGGCCGATGGGCGGCGGTCCCATCGGTGTGTCGGGGGTGACGTGGTAGCGGGTGGCGAAGGTGGTCGTCTCCGTCGGGCCGTACACATGGTGGACCCGCGTCCCGGCCAGTTCCCCGGCGACCTGCTGCATCGCTCCGGGAGAGGCCGTCTCGCCGCCCGCGCAGACCATCCGGAGGCCGGCCAGGGACTGCGGGTCCACCTCCGCCACGACGTTGAACAGGGCGGTGGTCAGGAACAGGGCGGTGACGTTCTCGGTGGTGACGATGTCGTGCAGGACGTGGGGCTCAAGGGCACCCTCCGGAGCAATGACCACCCGTCCACCGTTGAGGAGGGGCACCCAGATCTCAAAGGTGGAGGCGTCGAAGACATAGGCGGAATGCAGGAGCACCGAGTCCGCGACACCGCCGGCCCAGGCACTGTCGGCGGCCAGGGCCGCCACATCCGCGTGCGAGACCCCGACGCCCTTGGGTATACCCGTCGAACCGGACGTGAACATCACATACGCCAGTTGCCCACCGCCCGCCACCGCAGGCAATGAAGCAACCTGCGAACGCGCACCGTCGACCACACGACCCACAGCATCGACCACCACGACGGGCACACGCTGCCGCATCTCCGCGATCCACCCGTGACCGGCGAACTCCTCGCCGACCACCAGCGCCCGGATGCCACTGACGCCTACGACCTGATGCAGCCGCTCCACGGGCCAGCGGATGTCCAGCGGCACATACGCACCACCCGCTCGAACCGCCGCCAACGACGCCGTCACCACAGCGACAGAACGCCCCAGCAACACACCGACCCCGTCCTCGGCCGCTACACCACACCCCACCAGACACGACGCCAAAACACCCGAGAACTCCTCCAACTCCCCATACGACAACACCACTCCCCCACTCGACACCGCAACCGCACACCGGTCCGCCGCCACCCGCGCCGCGAACAACCCGGGCAGGCTCGCCCCGGCGGTACCGGCCGGGAGGCGCCCGCCCTCGCCCCAGCCGACTACCTCGGCGCGTTCGCCGCCGGACAGCAGGTCGTAGCTGTGCAGGGGCCGATCCGGATCGGCGGCGACGGCCTCCAGCAGCCGGACCAGGCGACCGGTCAGGGCCTCGATGGTGGCGGCGTCGAAGAGCGCGGTCGCGTACTCGACTCCGGCTGTCAGCCCGCCCTGCGCGCGGTCCTCACCGAAGGCGAAGGTCAGGTCGAACTTGCTGACCCCGTTGTGCGCCAGACGGCTGCCGACCGTCAGTCCCGGCAGCTCGGTTTCGGCGGTGTCCTGGTTCTGGAGCACCAGCATCGTCTGGAACAGCGGGTGATGGTTGCGCGCACGGACCGGGTTGAGACTCTCCACCAGCCATTCGAACGGCACATCCTGATGGGCGTACGCTGCAAGATCGAACTCCCTGACCCGACCGAGGAGTTCGCGGAACGTCGGGTCGCCCGACACGTCCGTGCGCAGGACGAGGGTGTTGACGAAGAAGCCGATCAGATCGTCCAGCGCCTCGTCGGTACGGCCTGCGACAGGGGTGCCGACGGGAATGTCGTCCCCGGCGCCGTGCCGGGAGAGCACCGTCGCCACAGCAGCCTGAAGCACCATGAACAGCGTGCTGCCGGAGGACCTGGCCAAGTCGAGCAACCGGTGATGCAGTGCGGCGTCCAGCGTGCGGACGAACACGCCGCCGGACGGGTCCGTGACGGCCGGGCGGGGCCGGTCGACGGGCAGTTCGAGCAACTCCGGAAGGTCACTCAACACGTTTCGCCAGAAGGCAAGTTGACGCGACGCAACACTGTCGGGGTCGCTCTCCGCGCCGAGGATGTCCCGCTGCCAGAGGGTGTAGTCGGCATACTGCACCGCCGGCGCCGGCCAGTCGGGCGCCTGGCCGGCGATGCGCGCCCGATAGGCGGCGCCCAGCTCGCGGGCCAGCGGTGCCAGGGACCAGCCATCACCGGCGATGTGATGCAGAACCAGCACCAGCACATGGCGTTCGGCGCCGGTCCTGAACAGCCAGGAGCGCAGCGGCAGATCGGTCACCACGTCGAACGGACTCGTCACCGCGGCGCTCACGGCCGCGTCGAGCGCATCGGCGTCGAGCTCGCACACCCGCAGGTCCAGGTCCACGACGGAGGAGCCCAGTACGCGTTGACGCGGTACGCCGTCCCGCTCGGGGAAGACCGTGCGCAGCACCTCATGCCGCTCGACCACGTCACCGAGCGCGGAGCGCAGGGCCCGGACATCGAGCGTCCCGTCGAGTTCCAGCACGAGCGGGATGTTGTACGTGGCGCCGGGCCCGTCCAGCCGGTTGAGGAACCACAGCCGCTGCTGGGCGAAGGACAGCGGCACGGTGCTGGGCCGCTCTGCCCGCACCACCGGAGTCCTGGCCCGCCCCGCTCCGTCCAGGGCGGCGGCGAGACCGGCGGGGGTGGGGTACTGGAAGAGCGTGCGGACGGCGAGTTCGACTCCGAGGACGGAGCGCACCCGGCTGACGAGCCGGGTGGCGAGCAGCGAATGCCCGCCCAGTTCGAAGAAGCCGTCGTCGACTCCGACCCGGGTCCGGCCCAGCACGTCGGCGAAGAGACCGCACAGGATCTCTTCCTGGACCGTGTGCGGTCCGCGCCCCTCGCTGCCGCCCGCCGACGCCTCGGGGGCGGGCAGGGCGCGGCGGTCGACCTTGCCGTTGGGCAGCAGCGGCAACGCGTCGAGGACGACGAACGCAGCCGGAACCATGTACTCGGGCAGTGTGCCGGCCAGTTCCGTCCTCAGCGCGGCCTGGTGCACGGTGCTGCCGTCCGCGGGTACGACGTAGGCCACCAGGCGTTTGTCTCCCGGTCGGTCCTCGCGGATCAGCACACGGGCCGAGCCGACACCGGCAACAGCCGTCAACGCACTCTCGACCTCACCCAGCTCAATGCGATAACCCCGCAACTTGACCTGGTCATCACAGCGCCCCAGATACTCGATCCGCCCCTGCGCATCCCACCGCACCACATCACCCGTGCGATACATCCGCCCACCCGACGGATCAAACGGGTCGGCAACGAAACGGGACGCCGTCAACCCCGGACGACCCACATACCCACGCGCCAACAACCCACCCGC
>NZ_BMRP01000109.1 GCF_014648695.1 Streptomyces albospinus | reverse complement strand
GGGACGAGGATCTGGTAGTCGGCGAGGAGGCCGAGGTCGATGGCGTCGGAGAGGGTGAGGCGGTAGGCGACGGGGCCGAAGAGGGTTTCGTCGTCCATGGAGGCGACGGGGTCGTCGGCGCGGTCGTTGTCGGGGTCCCAGATGCGGGGGGTGGCGGTGAGGTAGAGGCGGCGGTGGGCGGGGATCTGGTCGTTGTGGTGGATGGCGGCCCAGGCTTTGCCGAGGCGTCCGGCGGTGCGGTGGGCTTCGTCGACGACGGCGAGGTCCCAGGCGGGCAGGCGGTGGGTGTGGTGGGCGGCGAGCAGGGTGGGTAGGGAGGCGTAGGTGGCGTAGACGGTGACCGGGCCGTCCTCGGCCGGGGTAAGGGCTGCGAGTTCGGCTGGGTCGGTGGTCATCGGGATGTCGCCGGCCGAGGGGTGCTCGACGGCCTGGCGTGCTGAACAGACCGCTACCGCAGGGCCTTTGCGGCCCGCGGCGTGCCAGGAGCGGACCGTCTGAGAGAGAAGGTCCAGCGTGGGGACCAGGACAAGGACGCGGCCGTGGGCAGCCAGCCGGAAGGCGGTGCGGGCGGCGATGAGCGTTTTCCCGGTGCCGCAGGCGGCCACCACGCTGGCCCGCGGGTGCGTGCGCAGCGTTTTGGTGGCCGCGGTGACGGCTTCTTTCTGGTGCGGCCTCAGTTCGAGGTCGGTGGGGGCCATGGTGTGCGCCGCTCCGGTACTGAGCTGGGCTGGTGGGTGCGGGGGCATTGTTGCATCGAGGGTTATTGGCTTGCTTCGGTCACGGGGGCCAGGGTGGAGCCACTGGCGCTCTTGCGGACGTGGAGCCGGTTGGTGATGCGTCGGCGCAGTTCGGGAACGTGGCTGATCAGTCCGACGGTGCGGTCGTGGGCGCGTAGGGAGTCGAGAACGTCGAGGACGTGGTGGAGGGTGTCTTCGTCGAGGGTGCCGAAGCCTTCGTCGATGAAGAGGGTGTCCAGTTGGCGTCCGCCTGCTTCGTGGGTGACGACGTCGGCGAGGCCGAGGGCGAGTGAGAGGGAGGCGAAGAAGGATTCGCCTCCGGAGAGAGTGTCGGTGTCGCGGTCCCGGCCGGTCCAGGCGTCGGTGATCTTCAGGCCGAGGCCTGAGCGAGCACCGCGGGCTGCTCGGTGGTCGCTGTGAGAGAGGGTGTAGCGGTGGTCGGACATGCGCAGCAGGCGTGTGTTGGCGGCGGCGACGACTTGTTCGAGGCGTGCGGCCAGGACGTAGGCCTCGAGTTCCATGCGGTCGCTGTTGCTGGGGGAGGTGCCGTGGATGAGGTCTTGGAGGTGGTGCACGGTGTCGTAGGTGTCCTGGAGGGGTTCCAGGTGTTGGATGCGGGTGTCGAGTTCTGTGGTGAGGCTGGTGAGGTTGTCGTGGCGGGTGCGTGAGGCTGTGGCGGCGGCGACGGCCTGGGTGTGGCGTTCGGCGGCGGTGTCACGCAGGGCGACGGCGGTTTCGAGGTCGGCGGGGGGCTGGGCTGCGGCCTGCACGAGTTCGGGTTTGTCCAGGACGGTGGTGTGTGCGGCGCGTTGGTGGCTCCATTGGCGGATCTCTTCCTCGATGGTGTTCAGTGCGTCGTCGTCGAGGAGTGCCTGCTCGGCTGTTTGAAGGGTCTCAAAGCCTTGGGCTTGTGCGGCGGTGGTGGCCTGTGTGGTGCGCTCGTCCCGTTCGAAGGCGGTGCGGGTGGCGGTGGTGGCGGCTTCGGTTGCTGTCTTGAGTTGGTCTGCGCTGTGGGTGAGGTCTGCGACGCGTGCGGCGACCGAGGGTGCGCCTTTACGTGCCGTGTCCAGCTTGGCGTTGAGGTCTTGTAGCCGTGCAGCGGCGTGATCGTAGTCCGCGTTGCGTGCGGAGAGCTGTTCGCTGGCCGTGGTGTCCCTGTGGGTCATGTCGGTCTGTTCGCGCTCGAGGGTGGCGAGTTCCTCGGACGCTGTGCCGAAGTCTGCGGCCTGCTTGAGGGCTTGTGCCAGCTCCTTCTCGACGGTGCGGCGTTGGGCTTGGATGTCTGTCAGGGGGGCATCGCCGGCTTCTCCGGCTGCCGATGCTGCCCGTTCACGGGCTTGCTGCAGTGTGTCGCTGATGGCCTGCTCTTCCTGCTGGGCCTTGGCATGGCGGGCTTCTGCGGCCTGCTCGTCGGCGCGTGTCGGCTGGCCGGGGTGCGGGGCAGCCGGCGCAGGATGGGTGCAGGATCCGCAGACAGGACACGGAGTGCCGTGTTCGAGGCCGGCGGCCAGCTCGGCCGCCATGCCTTCGGTGCGCTGGCGGCGGATGTCGATGTAGGTCGCGGCGGCTTCGGCGGTGGCGGTGCGGGCGTTGGCCAGGCGATGCTCGGCTTCGGTCACCTCGGCTCGACGGGCGTCGCGTAGTTCGGCGGCTTTGACGCGTTGGCGTACGTCTTTCAGGGCGGTCTGGTGGTGGCGGCTGTCTGCCTCGGCGCTGCGGGCGGTGTCCATGCGTGTGGTGAGGGCGGTGCGGCGGGCGGGGGCCTGTTCGAGCCAGGTGCGGGCCTCGCGTTGCTCGGCGGCGAGTTCCACGCGTTCGGCATCGAGGTGTTCGAGGTCGCCGGTCAGCTGCTGAACGGTTGCTTCTTGTGGCAGTAGCGCTTCGGCGAGGGCGGCCTGGGCACGCATCTGCTGTTCGGCAGCGGTGAGTTGCTCGGCCGTGGCTGTGGCATGTTCGGAGGCGAGGCTGCTGCGGGTGTCGGCCTCGTGGCGGGCGGCGCGGTCGTGCTCGGCGCTCGCGGTGTTCGCCGCGTGGATGACTGCTGCCAGTTTTCCGGCGCGGCGGGCCTGCTCGAGCTGGTCGTTGAGTTCCTGCTGTCGGGGCGCCTGTTGCTGGAGCAGGTCAAGCTGGTCTCGGGCGCTGCGGTGTTCGGTCTGCTGGTGGTGGAGTTCGCGGACGGTGAGTTCGCGTGCCTGCTGGGTGCTCAGGTCGGCGGCTGCCGTCGCTGCTTCAGCGGTGGTGCGCTCCAGGTGTGTTGCCGCAGCCTTTGTCAGGGCTGTGGCCCAGCTGAGGGCGGGGGCAGTCAGGGTGTGGGGATCGTCGTTGGTCGGAGCGCCTTGCTCGTGGTCGAGGTCTCCGGCTGCCTGGTGGATGCGTTCGATCAGGCTGGTCACGTCGCCGCGGGCGGCTTTGAGTGCTTTTTGGGCCTCGCGGCTGCGGTCGAGGAGCCATCGGTCGATGTCGGCGAACCGGCCGGTGCGGAAGAGCTTGCCGAGGAGTTCCCTGCGTTCTGTTGCCTTGGCGCGCAGGAACTGGGTGAACTGGTTTTGCGGCAGGAGAACGACCTGGCAGAACTGGTCACGGCTCATACCCAGCAGCGCAAGGATCTCATCGCCGACCTCTTGATGGGACTTGCTGGATGCCTCCCACCGGCTCTGTCCTGAGGTCTCGTCGTGCTTCCATTCGCGCAGTGTGGTCTTCGCGGTCTGAGTGGTGGTTCCTTCGCCGCGGGCCTTGGGCCTTGTCTGCTGTGGGATGCGGGTGATCTCCAGACGGCGGCCCGAAAGGGTGGCCTCCAGCGTCACCTGCGTGAGCAGGTTCTGGGCGGCGTGGTCGCTGCGCAGCAGCAGGTCCCGGTCGCCGGGGGGGCTTGCCGTACAGGGCGTAGCAGATGGCGGCGAAGACGGTGCTCTTGCCGGCGCCGGTGTCGCCGTGCAGGAGGAAGAGGCCGTCGGCGCAGAGGGATTCGAAGTCGATGGTGTGGGGGCCTGCGAAGGGGCCGAAGGCCTGGAGGGTGAGGCTGTGCAGGCGCATTTAGACGATCTCCTCTTGCATGGAGCGGATGCGGGAGGCTTCGACGGCCTGGCGCAGCAGGTCGTGCTCGGTGGGGTTAGGGTCGGTGCCGCGGACCTTCTTGACGAAGTCGCAGGCGATCTCCAGGTCGGTGCGGCCTTCGAGGCGCTCGGTGTAGGTGGGGCCGTCCGACTGCTCGGGATTGTCTGGGCGTTGGTGCAGGAGGTGCATGGTGTGCGGGAAGCGGCGCCGGAGCCGAGCCATGGGCTCGTACGGAAGGTCCGCATCGGTGAGGGTGACCTGCAGCCAGCTGCCTGTCAGGTGCTCGTGGGCGGGGTTGGTCAGCAGGTCCTGGAAGGTGCCCTTCAGGCAGGCGAGGGCGCGCGGCACAGGGGTGGGCACGCGGGTGAGTGTGACCGTGCCGTCGCCGGCCAGGTCGACCACGGTGAGGGTCTTGGTGTGGCCGGTTTCGGAGAAGGAGTACGCCAGGGGGGAGCCGCTGTAGTGGATGCGGTCGTTGATGTCCTGGGCGCCGTGAAGGTGGCCGAGGGCGACGTAGTCGATGCCATCGAAGGCGCTCGCCGTGACGTGGTCGATGCCGCCGACGTTGATGTCGCGTTCGCTGTCGCAGGGGGCCGCGCCGGTGACGAACGCGTGGGCGAGGACCACGGACCGGGTTCCGATCGGGTAGGTCGCGAGGTCGGCCCGGACGAGGTCCAGGGCCGCAGTGACCACTGCCTGGTGAGAGGTTCTGTCGGCGCCGAGGTCCGTGCGGGCCAGGGAAGGTTCTAGGTAGGGCAGCCCGTAGACGGCGACGGTGCCGTGTGGGTCGTCCAGCAGGACCGGGGTGGTGCAGGCGGTGATCGGGTCGGTCCGCAGGTGGACGCCGGCGCGGGCCAGGAGGCGTGAGCCGACTCCGAGACGGTGGGCGGAGTCGTGGTTACCGCTGATCATGATGATCGGCAGGTTGAGGTCGGCGAACTGGTTCAGGACGTCGTTGAACAGACGCACGGCGTCCAGGCTGGGGATCGCACGGTCATAGATGTCCCCTGCCACCAGGATCACATCGACCTGCTGATCCCGTGCCGTGTCGTGCACGTGAGTGAGGAAGTCCCGCTGGGCGTCGATCAAGTCTGCCTCGTGGAACCGGCGTCCCAGGTGCCAGTCCGAGGTGTGCAAGAACCGCATGGGCACAGACCGTAACCACCGATGACGGGTTCCGTGGTGGTTTCCTGATAAGCGGTCTTCTTTGCGAGAGTGAGGGGCTTGATAGGGGCATCGATTCGCATCGGAAATGCCGCTGGCGCGGCACGGATTCTTGTGCGAGGGATCGTTTCGCCTGGGTCGAGCGTATGGAATCGCGTGTCGGAGCCTGCCGAGAGAGTTCCAAGATCGTGCGCTCAAGTGCGGTGGAATAGGCAGCCGGTGTGCGCTTTTGCAGCACAGGCCCAGCGCACGCTGCCCGGTCTCGGCAGACCTCTGGGTCACCGAGCACCTGGCACCTCTGCCCGAACCGATCCGCGCCGACGTCCGCGAACCCGACCCGCCGGCTCAGCCGCTGCTATCGCTTGCCCTGGAGGCGCTGAGGTTTGGAACCAACGTGGTCCTGGTTTTCGGATGCTGGTCTAGTGACGAGAGGTTCGCCATCCGCTGGTTGGTGGAGTCTGTAGGCGCGTCCTGCGACCTCGTGTACGTGCCTGTGGACCTGGAGACCCAATGCGCTCGGATCGCCCATCGCCAGTCGACCACTCCGGATCAGACTTTCCCGATGAGCGAGGCGGACCTCGTGCATTGGAGGACGCTGTTCCAGGAGCTCAACGCCGCGCAACTCGGCGGGCATGAAATCGGCAGTCCGCCTCCTGGTTGGCAGGGCTGGCCCGAGTGGGCAGCCGATCGGTGGCCGTCTTTCACGTGACTGTCCGGCCGCACCCTGGCCCGGCCCCTCCCAACGCGATGGGCCGCACGTGACCCTTATCCGCGCGTCCGCCCACCCCTTGTCAGCTCGGGACACCCGGGACACTGCAAGGGGCAGGGTCTTCGTGGCATGGGGGCACCTCCGAGCAAAGGGGCGGGGGATCGTTCTGTCTTTGGGGCGACTTGGCGCCCCTGCTGTACGTTTCCCCCTTGTACTGGAACGGCTTCAGAGTGAAGCCCTGGTCTTCGCGACGGGCACCATCAAACGGTGGTGCTACACCGCGGATGCCACACCGAGACGCGAGGGGGACAGGAATGTTTTCGACAAAGGAGAGCTTCTACGACGGAAAGGGGTACAAGCGCCAACCGGGCGAGTCTTTCTATGACTACAAGGGGTACAAGCGCCGCCCGGGAGACTCCTTCTACGACAGCAAGGGGTACAAGTGCCCCTCCAGCGGCACGTTCTATGACTACAAGGGCTACAAGCGCCAGCGCGGCGAGAGGTTTTACGACTGCAAGGGGTACAAGCGCTCGGCGTAGCCGGCACCCCAAGACACAGAACCCTTACGGTCTATCGACGGACCGACACCATGTACCCGAACTCCAGAGCTGTCTTCAGCTGATGGCACCCCCGGCACAGCACCTGAACGTTCCGGTCCGTGTCGGTCCC
>NZ_BMRP01000108.1 GCF_014648695.1 Streptomyces albospinus | reverse complement strand
CGGTGACTTCGTGCCCGCACTGGAGCAGTTCCTCGGCAGCTCGGCCGGGCTCTCGCCCGCGACCCGGCTGACCGCGCAGTGGCAGGCCGACGACGCCGCGTTCATGGACCGCGACCTGTCCGGGGTCGACTACGTGTACATGTGAGCCGATGGCATCCACCTCAACGTCCGCCTGGAAGAGGCCAAAGCTTGCGTCCTGGTCCTCGTCGGGGTCCGGGCCAGCAACAGGTAAAGGAACGTATCCGTCTGAACCACCTGCTGGGCCTCGCCGCTCCCTGGCACGGTGACCTCGGCCCGTGGAACTCAGTCTTGGGCTGGTGGTGGGGGGGCGATGATGTGTACGGGGTGTCGTTGGGCCTCACGCTCTTCGGCGTCAGCGGTGGTGGGCGGAGTGGGATGTAGACCCTCGATCGGTTCCCATCGAGGTGCTGGGGCGGGGGAGGGGTAGAGGAGCGATTTGGCGAGCTTGGAGAGTTTCCTGCGGCCTTCGGCATCCTTGAGCATGCTTTTGCGAGGGGCGCCTGCCTGGTTGACCTCGAGCCACTCGCGTGCCTCTGTCCTTCCGAGTGCGGCGATGAGTGAGGAGACGAGGGCGTGCGTTTCGAAGAGGTCCAAGGTAGGGCCGTCGTAGGGCTGGATGCCCTTCTTCCAGTTGTACAAGGATCTGCGGTAGCCGCCCGCCAGTTGTGCGGCCTCGGCCTCGCTGACTCCCAGCCATTCCGCGATGTCGTTGACTGCTCTGATGGCTCGTGTGGCCCGGTCTTGCGGCAAAGGGTTCTCTTCAACAGCCGGTTCTGCTGGCGGCACGGCGGTGGTTGCCGGCGGGGGAGATGGACAGACGGGCAGCTCGAGTGCCGGTAGAAGAGTCGTCTCCTCGTGCACTGTGGTGGTCCATGCGCGAAGCGGTCGCGGCGCCAGCAGCTGCATCAGACTTTCGCTTCTGGTGACTGTTCGTCGGCACAGGTCCAGGTAAGCCATGAGCCAGCCGGAGGGAGCCTGAGCCTCCAGAACACTGGTGAGATTCTCGGTCACTTGGGCCGCAGCCTCTGCTGCCGGCTGCAGGCTGCCTGATGTCGTCCCTTCCAGAAGCGGTCTGCCGACCGGCGTCTGGTCGATGCCGGAGAATGCCTCAAGTGCCACCGTGGCGTCTCCCATCTTTCCCCCTAGGAGTAGAAGTCGCGCAGGGCCTCCGTGGTCCCTTTCTCAAAGGCGCGAAGCGCTGAGATGTGCAGGTCCTCCGCCGTTTTCATGATCGATGCGGACTCGAACGGGCGCGCTCCCTGACGTGAGCAGTCGTTGTCCAAGATGTATGTCAAACGGCCTGTGCTCTCGTCCTTCTGGAAGCCATGCCTGACGACCAGGCTCTGTTCGGGACTGGGCTGGATCTCCATAACCTGCATCGCTGCACTGATCGACGGGCCCACCGAGCTGTAGAGCTTCTCCTGGAAGATTTCCTCACCGATGAAGTGCCTCCAGTCAAGTGGAGAACGGACATCGGGATGCGAGAGCTGATTGACGAAGCGCAGGCCTACACGGTTTTCCACCCGCGGCGAGATGACTTTCTGCACGCCCTTAACAAGCCGGCCCAGCGCGGCGGAGAACTCCTCCCACCCCGGGTACTCCGTGGTCTCGATCGCGAAGTGATCGTTCTGCAGCGTGACCAGCCAAGCCCCGTTCTGCATCCGCCAGCCTCGGGCCAAGGGATCCGCGTTGGGACGCACGCTGACGTGCTGATCGACCTGGACGCTTATCCCCTGAACGACATGTTCGTTGAGTGGGACCTGCCACCCCAGGGCGTCCCTGACGCTGACGGCGCGCTCAATGGAGCTTGCTGCATATTCCGTCTCATGCCGGACCTGGCAGACGACCAGTCCCACGGGCGGTCGCTTGAGAGGGCGGTCGTGCGGAGTGCCGGTGAGCCAGCCTGTCACATCTCCACCTCGCTCCCCGAAGCGAGCTCTCCCCTGGCTTGCAGCGGCAACTTTCACGAACTTGCACTCCTCACTGTCTCGCGGGGGTCTCTTCCTGTCAACACAAAACAGGACACTTTGGTGACCCTTTGAAAGTGTGCGGCTACCCTTTGCTCAAGCTTCGGTGCGGCTTCCCCAGCACGGTCAGGTCCCGGTACTCCGTCACGGTGATCTCATCCAGCCGCTTGAACTCGGGACCTGCGATGATCAGCTCATCTCCTGCCGAGGCTCTGAGGTGATCTACCGTCTCCCGCCACCACCGCACGCACTCGTCACTCGGCTCGTCTGCGCCAGAAAGGAGAACGATCATCGCGCGAGTCGGCGCAAGGCGGCTGTCGCTGTCGACGGCCCACTCGGCGATTTCGCGGTCAACCGTCTTCCACAGCGCCTTGTCGCTCCGGCGCAGGTCTTCCAGGGCATCGTTCACAGGCTGCTGCACGTGCTTGATGAACGCGCCTCCCATCGCCGGCCGCCGCCTGAGCCAGGAGAGTGCCTCGCCCACGACCTCCTGTTCGGCTTCGCTGCCGAAGCCTCGTACGGGGCGCTGCCGGGCCAGCCAGCTCTTCTCGACCGGTTGGTCGAAACGCAAGTCGGCCACCCAGAAGCCGGGGAAGTGTAGATGCAGCGCCGGGAGATGCACAAAATGCACCATGTTCCCGTTGATGATGTGCCCCCGCTGCCCGCCATCCAGATAGTCCAGGTTCACCACGGGCGCCACCTGGACGAACGGCTTCTTGGGTCTGGGGACTTCGGGCTCGGCGATGTCGCACGTCGCAGAAGTGATCATTGCCCACGGTGCCGCGTCAGCCGGGTCCACCGTCATGGGCATGTCCGCAGAGAGGGCTTGGCCATATCGCTTCGAGGTCTGGATCAGCGGAGAGCCCGGCGAGCCGAAGTAGACGAAAGAGGGGCTCGGTACGACATCGCCCTGACTGAACTGCTCCAGCCCTTCAAGAGTCCCTTGCGGCCACTCTTCGCGAGCTGACGGCATCCCGTCATCGACAAAGCTCGCCATGACACCCCCGATCACACGCTGCTTCGTCAGGCGAAGTCAGGACCTTGAACCGCAACCCCCCAGCACCCCCGTAACCCGGGGAGTACGCAGAGTCACAATAAGGGATACGGCCCTATGGCGTAACCATTCCCGACAACTCTCGTAGATCATCAAATGATGTGACCAACCATCGCGATACCTCGACCCACCTGTTCGGGCTTGCCCGGAGCTTCTGAAGTGAGATGTCATCCCCCTACAGGCGGCTGCGTTGGCGAAGCAGCGAGAGGCCCAACACAGCGGAAAATCAGCGAACTTGCGCCCCGTGAATCAACGAACGGTGCGGTGAACCATCACGTTGCGCAGACGCCAGCGCTTGACCGCACGTCAAAGAGGCGCTGAGAAGGCCGCGATCACCTGCCGGTCATGTGCCATTGCGGACCACTCGGCAAAGGGCGAGGGCTCACGTGATGTCTTCCGTTACCGGGTCATACGACCATGAGCCGCAACGCCAAGGGTAACGAGACTGTCGAGTGCGGCGGCCAGCGCGCCGGGCGCCACCGCGCACACGTGCGCCAACCGGTCGGCTTCAAGCAAGCCGCAGACGTCACCGGGGGAGAGGCGTGCAGTCAGTGCCAGTGCGGGCGACACCGACACGACTTCACCCGGACGGCCATGGTGGCGTGATCACCCCGCTCCTGGGCGGAGCTTCAGCCATCGGCCCAAGGACGCCTGCGGCGCCGTCTCCCTGGCTGGTTGCCTGAGGGCGACCGCGCTCCGGGACGCGCCGGTCGCGGCGGGCGGTTTGGACGACGGCTGTGCGCGGCTGCTGCTCCCGGCCGTTGACTTCTGGAGGTAGCCCATGACCGGGTCGTCAGCGTCTTCGTCCCACTGTCCGCGTCGGCATCTGCGCCGCATCTCCGCCGTGCTGGGCACGGCAGGCGTCATGACCACGCTGCTCGCCGTTCCCGCGGCGACCGCAGCCCCGTCCGCGGGGGCGGATTACCCGTGTGACCCGTACCTGAAGGCATGGGCGGGCAAGACCGTCGTGTCCCGGTGGAAGTTCCACATCGACGGTGCGGGCCGGCCTGACCGGGCGACTGCTGACTCGCTGTCGGCGGGGAACTCGCCCCGCAGCCAGTGCGAGACGACCGTAGGCGGCTGGGGAGGCGGCGGCTACGACGGCGGCCACCTGATAGCCAGCACCCTCAAAGGCGTCAGCAAGCGCATCAACCTCGTCCCGATGAAGGCCTCGATCAACCGCGGGATCTACAAGAAGACCGAGAACGCGGCGAAAAAGTGCCTCTCCACCCTGGGCAAGAAGGACAAGCTGTCCTACAACGTCACCGTCGCCTACCCCGACACGAAGTCGGTCGTCCCCCGCGACATGACGGTGGCGATGACGGTGAAGAAGAGGAAGGGCAAGAAAGACGTCAAGCTGACCATCCCCAACCAGGACATCACACCGCAGAAGGAAACCGCCCTGAAGAAGCAGCTCAACGCTGGGCTCAAAGCCGCTGGTTGCCCGACAGCCTGACGTGAACATCCCACTGGGCATGGGTCTGTGACGAACGCACAGGCCCCGAGGCGGGCGTACCGCTCCAGCGAACGCACGGAGGTGTGCCGGGAGCGGGCCAGCAGCATCGGCGTGCTGGTGCCGTCCTCCGCGTGGCCACCGGGCTACGCCACGTGGTCCCCCGGCCTTTTGCACTCCGCTCCGCCGCGCGTCACAAGCCGGTCAGGCACACCATGTGCATTACCTTCCGATCGGATCCGATTGGCTCAGGGCCGGCCTCCAGAGCCGATCGGATTCATTGGCCAGCCGATGCCGAAACCGATGCCGACCAGCAGGCACCAATCGATCCGATCGCCCAGCGAAACCCCCCTCTCCGAGCGTCGTTGTATCTGCCGTACCGCGTCCCCCGCGTGGAAGACATCGGGCCCGCAGCCGTCACGCTGTGGGCCCGATGTCTGCGATTCGGGCACATGAGGCGTCCGCGATCCGCAGACGGCACGCGTATGCCCTGCCAGCCGTGTCCGAGCCTCCGGCGGAGGGGCCGCGACGGTCGGGGCGACGGTCGGTCGGGGTTGTCGTCCTGGTCCTGTCCGAGGTGGCGCAGCAGGGCCTTCGTGGCGGCCGGGTTCGCCGCCAGGAGCCGGGCGGCTTCCGGGTCGATCGCGCCGAGGGCCTCGGCGAGCGTGTCGATGGCGTCCGCCGTGTCCTCGGCGGCCGTGAGGTTCCATGCGGCGGCCGCGTCGGCGAGCTCGCAGGCGGTGTCGGCGGCCGCTGCGGCGAGGACCTCGACGCCGGGGGCGGCCTGGGCGGGCAGTTCCATGTCCGGCTCAACGCCGCCGGGGGAGGGGGAGGATGCGCTCGCACCGTGTGCTGGGCCGATTAGCAACGGAAGTTGCCCCGATCCAGTCCCTGGTACAACGGCCGGGACGGGGAGTCGGAACACCTCAGCCATCGAGGAGCCGGGGCCGGAGTCTGACACCCTCTTCTGACAACTGACGCAGCCTGGCCACGTCACGTGCCCGAAAAGCACGCAAGTGAGGCCGAAGTACGCCAACGTCAAGCGCAAGGAGCCCGGCATGTACGCCGAGCGTCGGGGACCTCTTCGCCAAGCTCCAGTTCGAGCTGCAGTTCCTCAATACCGACTGTGTCATGGTCGAGGTGCAGACCGAGAACAAGCTCGGCTCTTCGAGCAGGAGAGCGGCGACTTCCTGAACTCGGTCGACAACGCAAACGCGCCTTGCAAGAGCAAGGTCGAAGAGCCCTGACAGGAAGCGCTTTGAAAGTTCGGCAATGACCGATCAGTGCCATGTGACATGCATCATGCGAGAGGGGAGGACGGTGTCCTGCGGCTCAGGCGAAACACCTCCCCCTCGCACCACTGAATAGGCGCCTGATCTGCGGGTTACTTCTGCTTCGCGGGCGGCATCGTCGCGGATGGCGTCACGTCGGCTCTACCGGGCGCCTGTACCTTTTCTTCAGCAGACCCCGAAGTCCGAGAATCGCAACCTGAGTTCGAAGACGACGAAGGGAAGCGCCGGCGTCAAGCGTCCAAACTTCCGCCGAGCTTCCCTGTCGTCGTCGGGACTGCGCCGCTCCACCTGTCCGCGTGAAGAGAAGAGAAGGAGAACGAGTCCATGACTGCCATCGAGCCTACCCCGAATTCGGGCAGCGCCAATGTGCCGGGCCCCCCGAGTGCCTCCGCCCCACCGCCGGCGGGCGAAGCGCATCTGCTGCCGCTGCGCACCTTCGTCATCCTCATCAGTGCCGTTGCCATCGGCACAGCCGCCGGGGTTCTGAGCGTGCTCGGCGGCACGGTTCCGGCCGCCGCCGTCCTCGTCGGGCTGTGTGCCGGCGGGGGAAGCCTGATGGGCCTCAACAAGATCGTCAGCTGAGGTCGACCAGTGCGGGCTGCCTGGCTGCAGGGCAGGGGCGGCCCGCGTTTTCCCTGGGGTATCCGCGCCGCTGCGGCGGCAGCAGTCGAACTGCCCCAGCCTGCGAAGTAGTTACGTGGTCGGAGGGGCTGATCGCCTCCACCGGCTGCCCCTCGGGCGAGCTCCAGACCCGGTTGCGGCTGGGCCAGCACGACGAGGCGCTGAAGGCGGCGGCCGAGTACCAGGACATCTTCGGCAAGGACCGGTATTTCCTGGAGCTGATGGACCACGG
>NZ_BMRP01000107.1 GCF_014648695.1 Streptomyces albospinus | reverse complement strand
GGAAGCTCGGTGAACAGAATCGACAGGTTGACGTTGAAGCGCGTGTCCGTGAAACCCATGAAGGCTCGGCATCCCTTCCGGATGACTGAGTTCCACCATCCTTCCGGATGACGGAGTTCTGTTTCTGCTGTACGGGATGGTGGTCATGCCGGGCGCGGCGGTCAAGCAGCGCCCGGCACACCGTCCGGATCGGGGCCGGAATCAGCCCCCGGCCGGCGTCAGACCTTGAGCGGCTTGATCGCGGTGGGGGCGTGGCCCGGCTCGGTCGCGATCTCTTCCCACTCGTTCACCTTGTCGATCTCCGCGGCGGCCATGGAGATGTTGGTGATCCGCTCCAGGATCGCCTCGACGACGACCGGGACCCGGTACTCGGCGGCCAGCTTCTTCGCCTCCTCGAAGGCGGCGCCCAGCTGGTTGGGGTCGGTGACCCGGATCGCCTTGCAGCCCAGGCCCTCGGCGACCTTGACGTGGTCGACGCCGTAGACGCCCAGTTCCGGCGAGTTGATGTTCTCGAACTCCAGGTTGACCTGGAAGTTGATGTCGAGGTTGCGCTGCGCCTGGCGGATCAGGCCCAGGTACGCGTTGTTCACCAGGACGTGGACGTAGGGGATCTTGTGCTGGGCGCCGACCGCCAGCTCCTCGATCATGAACTGGAAGTCGTAGTCACCGGACAGCGCGACGACCGGGGTCTCCGGGTCGGCCTTCGCGACACCGAGCGCGGCCGGGATGGTCCAGCCCAGCGGGCCGGCCTGGCCGCAGTTGATCCAGTGGCGCGGCTTGTAGACGTGCAGCATCTGCGCGCCGGCGATCTGGGAGAGGCCGATGGTGGTGACGTAGCGGGTCTCCGGGCCGAAGGCCTTGTTCATCTCCTCGTAGACGCGCTGCGGCTTCATCGGGATGTTGTCGAAGTGCGTACGGCGCTGGAGTTGGGCCTTGCGCTCCTGGGTGGAGGCGGCCCAGTCGCTGCGGTCGGGCAGCTTGCCGGCGGCCTTGAGCTCCTTCGCCACCTCGATGAACAGCTCCAGGGCGGCCTTGGCGTCCGAGGCGATGCCGTAGTCCGGGGCGAAGATCTTGCCGATCTGGGTCGGCTCGATGTCGACGTGGACGAACTTGCGGCCCTTGGTGTACAGGTCCAGCTTGCCGGTGTGGCGGTTGGCCCAGCGGTTGCCGATGCCGAGGACGAAGTCCGACTCCAGGAAGTTGGCGTTGCCGTAGCGGTGCGACGTCTGGAGGCCGACCATGCCGGCGTTCAGCTCGTGGTCGTCGGGGACGATGCCCCAGCCCATCAGCGTCGGGATGACCGGGATGCCGGTCAGCTCGGCGAACTCGACCAGCAGGTCGGACGCGTCGGCGTTGATGATGCCGCCGCCGGCGACGATCAGCGGGCGCTCGGACTCGTTGAGGAGGGTGATCGCCTTCTCGATCTGGGCGCGGGTCGCGGCCGGCTTGAAGGCGGGCAGCGGTTCGTACGTCTCCGGGTCGAAGTCGATCTCGGTGAGCTGGACGTCGATCGGCAGGTCGATCAGGACCGGGCCGGGACGGCCGGAGCGCATCAGGTGGAACGCCTGCTGGAAGACGCCGGGGACCTGGGCGGCCTCCATGACCGTGGTCGCGGCCTTGGCGACCGGCTTGGCGATCGCGGCGATGTCGACGGCCTGGAAGTCCTCCTTCTGGATCACCGCGGTGGGCGCCTGGCCGGTGATGCAGAGGATCGGGATGGAGTCGCCGGTCGCGGAGTAGAGGCCGGTGATCATGTCGGTGCCGGCCGGGCCGGAGGTGCCGATGCAGACGCCGATGTTGCCCGGGTGGGTCCGGGTGTAGCCCTCGGCCATGTGCGACGCGCCCTCGACGTGGCGCGCCAGCGTGTGATCGATCCCGCCCGCACCCTTGAGCGCCGCGTAGAAGGGGTTGATCGCCGCGCCGGGCACGCCGAAGGCGTTGGTCACGCCCTCGCGCTTGAGGATCTCCACCGCAGCGCGGGCTGCTGTCATTCGAGGCATCGAGTACTCCTGCGTCGGCCTGTCACGGGCATTCCGGCCGAAACGGCCGGGGATAATTCCGCATCATGGAATTAATGTTTTGCTTTATGGAAGGAACGTAGAGCGAGACGTTCCGCCCGTCAAGGGGTGCCTGGTGAGCGATGCAGGCGGGCGGGCACGCGCGCACGCGAAAAACCGCGCACCGGTGACTACCGGTGCGCGGCTCGGTGATGGACGGGGCCGCCCGCTCAGGGGCCGGCGGCTCCGACGGCGGCGGGGCGTCGGGGGGGCCGGAGGACCCCTCGCTTCGTCTCCGCGCGGCGCGAAGCGCATCACGGCGGCGTCACAGCGCGGGCGGGTACGGCGGAGCTCCAGGGCGATCAGCCATCGAGTGCCATGCAGCCTGCCGTGGGCTGGTGACGCCTTGACCTGTTGACGCCTTGGCCTGTTGACGGGTGCCTTGGGCCGCCTACAGTCGGGAGGTTGCTGTATTTCGCCGCTGTACCGGCGAATACGTGGAGATGCCCACCACTGTGTCGGCGACCTGGCGGAGGGCTGCGTTGCAGCCGGTCTGCCTTCCGAGCCCGTTGCTCGTCGTAGGAGCGACGGGCGCTCGGTGAGAGGCGCAGGGCGGAGAACACCCGGCGCCGGAGTGCGTCGGCGACCCGGTTGTTGCGCACGTGACGGACCCGGACGGTGCGGCTCGATCGAGGCCTTACCTGGTTCCCGCCGGCCAAGGTCCAGCCCGGGCTCACCGACCGCCGCTGGTTCCTGGATGGAACGATCTGCTCAGCGCCCAGATGATGAGGAGGTCGAGTGTCATCACGATGATGGACCACACGGGGTAGTACGGAACGAACATGAACTGGGTGACCAGGCTGATTCCCGCCACCGGTATACCGGCCGCGCGCGCCCAGCTTTTGTCAAGCAAAACCCCCACGCCGATAACGACGAGCGCCACTCCGACCACGAGGTGGATACCACCCCAAGCGGAGAGATCGAACCGGTAGTCGTACCGAGGCGAGGAGAACACGGTGTCGTGTGTGATGGCGGTTACGCCCTGAAGAATGCTGAGCGGCCCGCTCAGCATCAGTGACGTCCCCGCGAACAGGGACGCGCCGGAGATCAATTCACTGCTGTAGGGACTCCCCTGCCGCCCCTTGTTGGGCACCGCTGCCATGGCCGCCGCCTTCCTGTCCAGCGCGGCCACCGACGCACACGGCTCGTGCGAGGCAAGCCACGCTCCCCTGACAGCGTCACCTCAATTCTCCGGTGCCGCGACTGCAACCCACCCCCGGAGACCACGGGCTCCTACCGCGCTGCTCGGCCTCGGTTCAGGGCTGGCGCGCGCTCTTCACAGGCTCCCCGTAGCCCGTCTCGGACGGGAATCACGACGCCCCCGCTGCCCGCCCCGTGCACCGTCGCCCCCTACGCCGGTGGAGTGGGCCTGCTCCCTGGTGTACAGGTGGATCGCGCCGCCGTACGAACGACCTGGACGCCAGGGATCAAGGCTGGGACCCGTCGCTGAAGCGGCCGGCGCTTCGCACCCCGGACCGACCACCCGCGTTGGTGTGAGCTGTCAGCCGAGGAGGGAAGGAACCCCGGGCCACGAACGGCCTGGGGCTTTTTCCTGGTCAATCACAGAGACCCCTGCCGACGCTACGGCTCGGCGCGCACGCCATCCACCGAGGCCCTGGAGCGGCTCTGGGCGGAAGCCGGCACGGGGCGAGAGATCATGGCCCCTTACGCCGGCTCGCGGATCTGGCAGGCTTCCGAGCTTCGGCAGATCAACCGGCTTCGGGCTCAACTGCTGGAGATTTTCCCCGCGTTGGAGCGAGTGCCGGAGCTGACGAATCGGGGGCCGGCCAAGCTGCTGACCGTGTATCAGACCCCGTCGACCCCATGCCGACACGGGATTTCGTGCCGCCGTCGGCGATTCGGGACCAAAGTCCCTATGCGCTACGGAAGATCGCCGATTGCATTGCTGCCCAAGACGTTTCCCCCGTTCCGCCCCTTTTGGATTGGGAACCTCCATGAGCCATGTCTCCAGACGGCGCGTTCTCGCCTTCGCTCCCGCAGCCGGCCTCGCCGCGGCCGTCCCCGTGTCGCTCACAACCGCAGGTGCAGCGGCGGCGGCACCCAGTCGGCTGAACGCCCCGCGCAACGCCTCGAAGCGCAAGGCAACCGTCCGCTCGCTGCAAGAGATCACGGACGAGTGGGGCACGTGGATGGCCCGGGAGCGGTTCCCCGGCTCCCACGGTTGCCGCTTCACCGCCTCCACGGACTACGGCAAGCAGAGCGCGCTCGGCGACTACCACAAGTACCAGGTCAGCGCGGAGTACAGCGGCATCACCTACGACCCCAACGCCCCCTCCCCCATACCGGGTCAGGTCAGCTCCGTCACCACCAACTACCGCAACGGCTCGACGGTCGAGCAAGTCGTCACGTACAAGCAGGGCAAGACGACCGAACAGGACCTGCGGATCTCCGTGACCGAGTCGCTGAAGATCGGCGTCTCCATGGAGGTCTCGGCCGAGATCCCGGCCGTGGCAAAGGTCGGCGAGACCACCACGATCGAGACCAGCCTCTCCTCCACCCAGGAGTTCGCCCACAAGGAGGTCCAGAACTGGAGTGTCGACCTCCCCCTCAAGATCCCGCCCAAGTCGGTCATCGAGGCGTCCCTCGTGATCGGCACTCAGAAGTACGACATCGACTGGACGGCCACCGTCAACATGGCGGGATCCGTGGCGATCTGGTTCAACGACAAGGTCGACCTCAACCACGACGGTGACTACCACTGGCTCTGGTTCGTCCCCATCGAGGAGGTGCTCCGTGACTGCCGCACCCACTCGATCGTGGACACGACCGGTTACGAGATCACCGCGGACGGCGTGGATGCCTTCGCAAGCGGGAAGTTCAGCGGGGGACAGGGCGTGTCCGTCAACGTGAACGTCGTCCAGAAGGATCTCAACGGCGGCCGGCAGCACGGCGTCCCGCAGCCGATCCCGGTCCCGCTCAGCCAGGACGGCAAGAAGGTCATCCGCGCAGGCCGCTGATCGGCGAGTGCGTTGTGCGGGAGGGGGACCCTCGCCCCCCGCAACTGGGCCACGCCACAGCCCATGACACCGCGGAGTCGCCCTGCCAAGCCGCACAAGGGCGGCACCGCAGTCCGGTTACGGGCCGGAGTCGTTGCCGTCGCTCGGCGCACACAGGGCGTCCCAGGCGGGCCGGCATGAACGTGTCGGGGCGTTGCCCGGCACATGGCGAGTACCGGTGGCGTTCAACTCCCGCAGGATCTGAAGCGCCTCGATCAGCGGCTGAGCCCCGGCGCCGCCGGCGAACCGCACTGTCCCAGCACCTTCGGCGCACACTGCCGTATGTCGGTGGAGGAGCCTTCCAGCAGCCGCAGATGCACGTGATCCTTCGGCAGCCG
Source organism: Streptomyces albospinus (assembly GCF_014648695.1). Classification (GTDB taxonomy): domain Bacteria; phylum Actinomycetota; class Actinomycetes; order Streptomycetales; family Streptomycetaceae; genus Streptomyces; species Streptomyces albospinus. Next base: position 1,373 of record NZ_BMRP01000107.1, on the reverse strand, counting down.
CACGGTCGCCCCAACGTTGGCGGCGGTCAGCCCGGCATACCGAACTCCCCCCGCAGCAGCGTCCCCACCGCCTCATCCGGGATACCGCCATCGACGAGCACGGGCCGGCGCTGTTGTTCGCCAGGGCATGCAGGCTCAGGTGCCTGCACCGGCCCGGTCGATCCGCCAGTCCCTCCCTGCCGACCGGCCGACGACCAGCAGCGAAGCCTGAAACACCCTTCTGTACGGCAGATCTCGCCACAGGATCCCGGCCCGCTCTCCGAGCGGAGAGCGACGTGGTGGTGCCGGCCGGTGTCTCCTGACGCGGGCGTGAGACTACTTGCAGGCGGCCTTCCTGAGTTCGGCGGCCAGCTTGGCCCGCTGCTCCTCGGTGACCGACAGCTCGTAGACGAACGAACTCCACTGCAAGGACGACGGCGTCCACCAGGCCACGCTCGCCATCGCCCAACTTCACCACCCCGCCCTCACGCGATAACTCCCGTCCCCTACGGGACCACCTTTGCGAGAGGCCCAAGGGAGACGGCTCCCCACCTCGCCGTCTCGGAGGATGCTCAGTCGAGACAGAACTCGTTGCCCTCGATGTCCTGCATCAGCAGGCACGACTCATTGACGCCATCGGCACCCAGTAGTCGCACGCGTACCGCGCCGAGCGCGACCAGCCGTGCGCATTCGGCCTCCAGCGCGGCCAGGCGCTCTTCACCCACGAGTCCGGTGCCGACCCGCACGTCAAGATGCAGCCGATTCTTGACGACCTTGCCTTCGGGAACGCGCTGGAAGAACAGTCGCGGGCCCACGCCTGAGGGATCAATGCAGGCGAACGCTGAACCCTGCCGCTCAGGCGGCAGCGAGCGATCGAAATCGCCCCAAGTGGCAAACCCCTTCGGTGGCGACGGTACGGCGTACCCCAACACCTCGCACCAAAAACGAGCGACGCGCTCAGGTTCTGCGCAGTCGAAGGTGACTTGGAACTGCTTGACCGACGCCATCGGTTCACCCTAGCAGCGGGGCTCTGTTGCCCAGTTCCCGGTGGTGATGCGCATGTTGACGGGAGGATGGACCTTGCGAGCCGCTGCTGTGTCGTGCGGTCGCGGGGGCGAACCGATGTGGACGCCTCCAAGGGGTTGCCCGTCGTTCCGAGTTGAAGATCGCCGACCAGTTGCAGGGCCTGTGGGAGCCACCCTCCGCCCGGCCGTGGATCGCCGCGAGTACGGGCCGTTGCCCGAGTTCTCTCCTCCCCGCCGCAAACCACCTCCCAAATTTCTCCCACAAGCGAGGTGAGGCCTCCAGGAGACGTCCAAGGGCCCCACTTCCAGGGGCGGTTTCCAGGAGTCGTCGCAACACAATTTGATCAACTGGCTGTTGCCAGGAGCTTA
>NZ_BMRP01000106.1 GCF_014648695.1 Streptomyces albospinus | reverse complement strand
GCCGGCCGCGGCGGACGCCGCGCATTCGTCTCCGGCAAGAAGAAACAGAACACCATGAAGGCCACCGTCATCGCCGACCACAAAGGCCGCACATTATGGACCGATGCCCTGCGACCTGGCCGGATGCACGACGCGACCGCCGCACGCGACGAAGGCATCGGCGTCTGCTTCCAGCACTTTCCCGACGTGAAGGTGCTCCTGGACGACGGATACCTCGGCCTCAGGCGTGACCATCCCGGCCAAGCGGTCACCCCGCCCAGGAAGGCGAACAAGATCTCCCCACCCGAAGTCCACGAGGCCCGGGAGCGAGCCCGCCACCAGCACTCGTCCCAACGCATCACCGTTGAACACGCCCTGGCCGACCACAAACGCTGGAAGCAACTCCTGCGCTGGACCCACCGACGAGATGCCCTGCCCGCCACCTATCGAGCCATCGCCGGCCTCGTCTCCGACCGCGTAACGACAGTCTGAACATCAGCCCTCGACAAGACCACCACGCCCTCACCCACTATCACGCACCAACTCGTAAGCGTACAACGTTCCTGACGTGCGACGATGGCTGCACAGCCAGCACATCGGCGTCCGCATCGCCCGCAAGGGAATCGACTCAAGTGAACGACTGGGCCGTCGCCGGTGGGTCATCGAGCGCACGATCTCCTGGCTCACCGGCTACCGCCGACTGTCACCCCGCTACGAGCGCCACCCCCACAACTACCTGGCCTTCCTCGGCCTCGCCGCGACCCTCTGCTGCTACAAACACCTCGGCAAACTGACCATGTAGGACACGGTCTTAGCCCTGATCCACCGGTCGGTGGCTGGCCCAGGGCCTGGACATGAAGGCACGAATGCCCTCTGAGCTGGGGTGATGGGACTCGCGACGGTTCCGCATCCACGGTTCGAGAGGGCATCTGCGAGATGCAGTCTTCTCGTGCCGCTTCGGCGGTCTCCGTTGTGTTCGACGAGCCGAACTTGATGGCGGATGCGGGGCTGGTGCCGCTGGTGCGCCCGGCAGGGCGGGCCCGGTTGCCGCACCTGGCCGGGCAGGCGATCAGCTCCTGCTCGACAGCCACCGGGAGTTCACCAGCTCGCGGCACAAGCCTGTCCCAGCTCGCTTGCGACGCTCGTCGCCTGGATCGGAGGTTTGGCGTTCGCGGTCTACGTGGGCTGGTTCAGGCTGGGATGGCGGCGTCAACCACAACGGCGGCCATGGTGCGGGCGGCTGTCGTGGCGGCGCTGGGGTCGCAGTCCATCCAGGCACTGATCCCGGCGCCGTCGTGGAGCACTACCAGTTGCTGGACGAGTGACTTGGCATCCTTGGCGCCTGCCTGCTCGGCGAGGTCCAAGAACATCCCGTGCAGCCAGGTGCGGTAGGCCAGCGCGGCCTCCTCGACGACACCGCCGGGTGGGCCGCCGGCACTCGCGTTGACGAACGGGCAGCCGCGGAACCCCGGCTCGGTGAACCACAGACCTCGCACCTCGAACGCGCCGACCAGGCGCTCCTTCGGAGTGTCGTAACGGTCTTCGAGCTCACGCGCCATGCGCTCGGCGGTCGCGGCCTGCCGCGCCTGGAGGTAGGCGCGCACCAAGCCGTCCTTGCTGCCGAATGCGCTGTACAGCGTTGCCTTCGCAACTCCGGCCTGCTCGATGACCCGGTCGATCCCGACCGTCTGCACACCCTCGGCGTAGAACAGCTCATCGGCGGCGGCCAGCAGCCGCGCCCGCGCTGCCGCGCTGCGTTCCTGCGGTGAGAGCACCTTCTGAGACATACCCGGACGATAGCAGACGGGTCTGTCTGTCTTCAATCGGTCGATCGCAGTTGACGCGCCCAGACGGTTCTGTCTAGATTGCGAGGCGTCCAAGACAGACCGGTCTGGGCGACCATTCGGAAAGGTGCATCCCATGCCTCTGGAGCGCGCGAACCTCCGCCCGCCGCCCCTCACTGCCCTGGTCACCGGGGCCACGTCCGGCATCGGCCGGGCGGTCGCCGAGCGGCTCGCCGCCGACGGAATATCCGTCGTTGTGACCGGCCGCAACGCCCAGCGCGGCGCCGAGACCGTTAGCGAGATCACCGCCGCCGGCGGCCATGCCCGGTTCGTCGCGGCAGACCTTGACGACCCGGCCGACATCGACCGGCTCGCCGCCGAGGTCGGCGAGATCGACATCCTGATCAACAACGCCGGGCAAGCCCGCCAAGCGCCGACCGAGGAGATGAAGGTCTCCGACTACGACGCGATGTTCGCCAGCAACGTCCGCGCGCCGTTCTTCCTCGTGGCGGCGTTCGCCCCGGCGATGGCGGCCAAGGGATCGGGCAGCGTGGTCAATATCGGCAGCATTGCCGCCAGCATCGGCCTGGCCACCAGCGCCGCGTACGGCGCGACCAAGGCCGCGCTGGAGTCACTGACGCGGGCCTGGACGGCCGAGTACAGCGAGCGAGGGGTCCGCTTCAACACCGTTGCCCCCGGCCCGGTCCACACCCCGATCGCGACCCCCGAGCGGCTCGACGCGCTCGCCCAGACCACCGTGATGAAGCGCAGCGCCGAGCCCGCCGAGATCGCCGAGGTCGTCGCCTTCCTCGCCTCGTCGAAGGCCAGCTACGTCACCGGCGCGACCGTCGCCGTCGACGGCGGCCGCACCGCCATCTGAACCTGCCCGCTCTACGAGGACAACTCTCATGAACAACACCTGTACGGCCTGAGCGCCGCCACCGCCGACGCCGAGCACACGCAATGAGACCGGCCGCACCAGCGGCAAGATCATCCACTCGGCGATCAACTGGGCATCGGTTTCCACTGAAGACGCCCAGCAACTGAATAACCATCCCCCCGCAACACATCCGAAAGAAGTTCTCCACCATGTCCCAGACCCCGAAGACCTCCGTACTCGCCGTCTTCGCCACCACCCCGCACACCACCCAGGACGACATCGCCAAGGTCATCGACGCCGAGCTGGCCCACGTCAAGAAGCTTGTCGACACCGGCGTCATCGACCGCGGCTACCACCGCACCGACCAGATCGGCGCCGTCCTGATCGTGAACGCCGAGACCACCGACGCCGCCAAGGAGATTCTGGACAACCTGCCCGCGGTCAAGGTCGGCGTCATCGAGCCGACGTCGATCATTCCGCTCGTCCCGCTGCCGCTGCCGCAGGACTGAGCCGCAGACCGGCACCCGGGCCGGGTACCCCTCCCGGCCCGGGTCGCCCTACTACAGAAGCCCACGTCATGCCCAACACGGACACCCGAGCCGGTACTCGAAACGCAGGCTCGGGTGTCCGTGTTGCGGACCTCTGGGGTGGCTCACAGGATGACTATCGGGAGTGCCGGACGCTTCACGCACATTCCGGTGTCGCCCCATCCTGCGCCATCCGCCGGCATCTGAGCCCCCATACGACAGACAGACAGGCAGACGGAGGCGGCCGGCCAGCCGGTGCGCCCGACCAGGAGGAACAGCATGCCCACTGTGACCACGCGTGACGGCGTTGAGCTGCACTACAAGGACTGGGGCAGCGGACGCCCGGTCGTCTTCATCCACGGCTGGCCGCTGAACGCGGACGCCTGGGAGGACCAGATGAAGCTGGTCGCCGACCACGGCTTTCGCGGTATCGCCCACGACCGCCGGGGCCACGGACGGTCCGCTCAGCCCTGGGGCGGGTACGACTTCGACACCTTCGCCGACGACCTGAACGACCTGATCACAGGGCTCGACCTGCGAGACGTCACCCTGGTCGGCCACTCCATGGGCGGCGGCGAGCTCGCCCGCTACATCGCACGCCACGGCACCGACCGGATCACCAAGGCCGTCCTCCTCTCGGCAATCCCGCCCCTGATGATCAAGACGGACAACAACCCCGAAGGCGTACCGGCCGAAGTGTTCGAGACCATCAAGAGCGGCATCCTCGCGGAACGTTCGCAGTTCTGGAAGGACTTCGCGCCAGCGTTCTTCGGCGCCAACCGCCAAGGCAACCAGGTCACGCAGGGCAACCTGGACGCGTACTGGCTCATGGCCATGCACCAGAGCATCAAGGCCGGCGTGGACTGCGTGACCGCCTTCGCCGAGACGGACTTCACCGAGGACCTGAAGAAGTTCGACATCCCCACCCTCATCGTCCACGGCGACGACGACCAGATCGTGCCGATCGACACCACCGCCCGCAAGGCCGCACAGCTCATCCCGAACGCCGTCCTCAAGGTCTACGAAGGTGCCTCCCACGGCATCGCCGCCGTCCCCGGCGAGAAGGAGAAGTTCAACCAGGACCTCCTGGGCTTCCTCCAGAGCTGAACCCGCCGTGGTGGAGCCAGCCAAGAGAGACCGTCTGCTCAGACTCGATCCATCGGTCAACTGCCCGCCCAAAGCCGGGACATGAGGACGCGAATGCCTCCTGACCGGGATGATGGGACTTGTCTTGGGTTCCACTTCCACAGATCGGGAGAACACCGCGAGATGCGATCTTCCCACGCCGCTCCTGCGGTCCGTGCCGTATTCGACGAGCCGAATCTGATCGCCCATGCCGGGCTGGCCCCGCTGATGCGGCTGGCCGAGCAGTGCGGGCTTTCGCGCCTGGTGGCCCAGAAGGTGAAGCTGACCGGGGCGAGGAACGGCGCGGGAGCGGCGGCGGACGCCAAGGTCACCAGCATCGTGGGCGGCATGGCCGCCGGTGCGGACAGCATCGACGACCTGGACATCCTGCGTCATGGTGCGATGCCTGCTGTGTTCACAGGGGTCCGTGCCCCCTCCACGCTGGGCACGTTCCTGCGCGCGTTCACCCACGGTCACGCTCTTCAACTCCATGCCGTGCACCGGAGGTTCCTGGCTGAACTGGCCACGTGCACCCCGCTGCTGCCCGGCTCGGGTGAGACGGCGTTCATCGACGTCGACTCCACCCACAAACGGGTCTACGGCCGAGCCAAACAGGGGGCGGAGTACGGCCGGTTCAAAGGCGTCCGCACCCTGCACCCCCTGCTCGCCACCCTCTGCACCCCACAGTCCCGGCCGGTGATCGCCGCAGTCCGGATGCGCCGCGGCAAGGCGGCCGACTCCCGCGGCGCCCCGAAATTCGTCAGCGAGGCCCTGGCCACCGCCCGGGAGGCGGGCTGCACCGGCACCCGCATCCTGCGGGCGGACTCGCAGTTCTACAACGCTGGTGTGATCGCCGCCTGCCGCCGGGCCGGAGCGTATTTCTCGGTCACCACCGGCATGAAACCCTCCATCAAACGGGCCGTCCACACCATCCCCCACCAGGCACGGCAGCACATCAGCTACCCGACCGCCGTGCCCGACCCCGAGACCGGAAAGCTCATCTCGGACGCCGAAGTCGCCGAGATACCCACCCACACCGCCTTCACAGGCCGCAAGAAGAGCGAGCGGGTCACCGCCCGCCTGATCGTGCGCCGGGTCCGCGACCTCGCCAAGCCTGCGGTCGTGGGTAAGCAGGGCGAACTGTTCCCCGTCTGGCGCTACCACCCGTTCTTCACCGACAACCCCGCCACAACGCTCCAGGCCGAGCGGGAACACCGTCACCACGCAGTCGTCGAGCAGGTCATCGCGGACAGCAAAACCTCCGCTCTGGCCCACCTTCCCTCCGGGCACTTCCACGCCAACGCGGCCTGGCTGACCCTGTGGGCGACGACCTACAACCTGCTCCGCGCGGCCGGTGCGCTGGCCTCCGCCTTCCACGCCAGGGCCACCACCGCCACCCTCCGCGCCCACCTGGTCCAGGTCCCGGCCCGCATCGCCCGCTCCGCACGGCGTATCACCCTGCACCTGCCGCACAACTGGCCCTGGCAACACGCCTGGACACACCTCTTCGACACCGCCCACGGCCCGGCCGGCTGATACGAACACCCCCTGCCCATCCCGCCCGCAACGGCCAGACCGGAACCACAACGTGGAAAATCTGGGCAGACCAGCAGATACCACCTGCCCACACCCAGCCACCGGCCCGAAGCCGACGCAGAAACCGATCAGAAGATCACTCTCAAACCAGCTCGGTGGATCAAGGCTTAGGGCGCGTATCGAGTCGTGATCAATGGGGGGCTCGTGTGAGGTCTTTGATCCAGATCATCAAGGCGCATAGGTGGAGCACGGCGAGGTGGCTGTCCGGGGGTGTCGTAGCGAGTGGCGATGCCTCGCCAGGCCCTCAGTTTGTTGATCAGGCGCTCGACGGCGTTTCCTTCCTCGTAGAGGTCGGCGTCGTCGCTGACGGGAGGCTGCCCCCTGGTGCGGCCCGACCCGCGTCGAGAGGCAGCACCCGGCCGGCACTGCCCGGGTGCTGCCCAGATCACCAGCCCCGCTTCGTGCAGTACTCCGCGGCAACTTCTGCCAGCTTCTTAGCCCCCTCCTCGATGCCCATGCTGGCAGCCTTGTGCCAAAGCTTGTGAGGACCTTGTGCCCGTGACGATGAACGTGGGGTGCAGCGGCAACCGCTGCAGCTCCAAACAAGGGAAGCATCAACTTTCCTTTCTGATATGGCATTTGGTGCCCAGGATTTCGGGTCAGCACTTTCAGGCAAGTCACCTGGAGGCACCACGTGCTGGGAGTGTCCCGTTGACAGGCGAGATCCAGCCAGAAGAGTGGCGGGGCGCACGGTGGTGCGAAAAGGGGCGCACTCAGTCATTCGCCAGGTCAGTCAGGCGACCTGACGCGCCCTACAAGGCGCGCCGCGGTCGGCTCGACGGCCATCCCGCGTACACCGTCGCGGCGTCCATGGTCGACGGCCTGGAACACCGCACCGAGCAGGCCGGGGCGGTGCAGTGACTTGAGGCATCTGGCGGAACAAGCACGCCGCCGACGAACGGCTACGCGGGGTGGTCGACAGGGCGAACGTTGCCTGATGCGGCACTAGTGTCCTGCGCCAGAGATCCGTCGGCAGAAGTGGGCGAGGGAGCCGAGGATTTCCT
>NZ_BMRP01000105.1:6865-7427 GCF_014648695.1 Streptomyces albospinus | reverse complement strand
ACACCGTCGCCGTCATCGGCTGCGGCGGCGTCGGCAACGCCGCCATCGCCGGCGCCTCGCGGGCCGGCGCGCGACGGGTCATCGCCATCGACCTGGACGACGGCAAGCTGGACGCCGCCGAGCGGTTCGGCGCCACCGACACCGTCAACTCCCGTGGTACGGACCCGATCGAGGCGGTCCGGCAGCTGACGGGTGGTCATGGCGCGGATGTGGTGATCGACGCGGTGGGCCGCCCGGAGACCTACCGGCAGGGGTTCTACATGCGCGACCTGGCCGGAACCCTCGTCCAGGTCGGCGTACCGGACCCGGACATGCGCATCGAGCTGCCGCTCATCGACCTCTTCTCGCGCGGCGGCGCGCTCAAGTCGTCCTGGTATGGCGACTGTCTGCCCAGCCGCGACTTCCCCGTACTGATCGATCTCTTCCTGAGCGGCAAGCTCAACCTGGAGCGCTTCGTCAGCGAGACGATCACGCTCCACGACGTCGAGGCGGCCTTCGGCAAGATGCAGCGCGGCGAGGTGCTGCGGTCGGTGGTGTCGCTCTAGTCCAGGGCATCCAGGGC
>NZ_BMRP01000105.1:0-6797 GCF_014648695.1 Streptomyces albospinus | reverse complement strand
GCCCACGCCCGCCCGGCCGGGGAGCCCACGCCCACTGGGCCTCCGAATCGATTCTGCCGTTTGCCTAATACTTTTAGGCATGTCCATAATCGGTTCTGCCGAATGGGAGGCTGGTTATGGCATACGCAGGGCTGACCCCGGAACGCCTGACCCGGGCGGGCGCGGAGCTCGCCGACGAGGTCGGCTTCGACCAGGTGACCGTCTCGGCGCTCGCCCGGCGGTTCGACGTCAAGGTCGCGAGCCTGTACTCGCACCTGAAGAACTCCCAGGACCTCAAAACCAGGATCGCCCTGCTGGCCCTGGAAGAACTGGCCGACCGGGCCGCCGACGCCCTGGCCGGCCGGGCCGGCAAGGACGCCCTGACCGCCTTCGCGAACGTCTACCGCGACTACGCCCGGGAGCATCCCGGCCGCTACGCCGCAGCCCAGCTCCGGCTGGACCCGGAGGCGGCGGCTGCCGGCGCCGGCGTCCGGCACGCGCGGATGATGCGGGCGATCCTGCGCGGCTACGACCTGGCGGAGCCGGACCAGACGCATGCCGTGCGGATGCTGGGCAGCGTCTTCCACGGCTACGTCAGCCTGGAGACGGCAGGCGGGTTCAGCCACAGCGCGCCCGACTCGCAGGAATCCTGGTCACGGGTGCTGGACGCCCTCGACGCCCTGCTGCGGAACTGGCCCGCGTCCTGACCCGCCGCGCCCCCTCCACAGGCCCCGCGACACCTCCGCGCGCCCGCCACCGACACCTCGACCAACAGGCTGGATCATGAACACCACGCATGACTGGATCACCACACCCGTCACCGCGGACCTCCTGCGCGGCGCCCTCGACCTGGAACGCACCGCACACGGCGTGCTGCCGCACCGGCTGCCGGCCCGGGCCCGCGCCCAGTGCGCCGACGGACAGCTCGCCATGGCGGAGTCCCAGCCCTCCGGCGTACGGCTGGTCTTCCGGACCCGGGCCACCGCCGTCGAACTGGACGCCCTGCCCACCAAGCGGGTCTACGTGGGCGCCCCGCCCCGCCCGGACGGCGTCTACGAGCTGCTCGTCGACGGCCGTCCGGTCGGCCGGGGCAACGTGACCGGCGGCAACACGCTGACGATCGACATGACCACCGGAACCGCCGAGCACCGGCCCGGCCCGGTGGGGACCGTCCGCTTCACCGGTCTGCCCGACGGCGTCAAGGACGTCGAGATCTGGCTGCCGCACAACGAGACCACCGAACTCGTCGCCCTGCGGACCGACGCCCCCGTCGAGCCCGCACCGGACCGGGGCCGCAGGGTGTGGCTGCACCACGGCAGTTCGATCAGCCACGGCTCCGACGCCGCCGGCCCCACCAGCACCTGGCCCGCGCTCGCCGCCTCCCTGGGCGGCGTGGAACTGATCAACCTGGGTCTGGGCGGCGGCGCTCTGCTCGACCCGTTCACCGCCCGCACCCTGCGGGACACCCCCGCGGACCTGATCAGCGTCAAGATCGGCATCAACCTGGTCAACACCGACCTGATGCGGCTGCGCGCCTTCACCCCGGCCGTGCACGGTTTCCTCGACACCGTCCGCGACGGCCACCCCACCGCACCGCTGCTGGTCGTTTCGCCCCTCCTGTGCCCCCTCCACGAGGACACCCCCGGCCCCAGCGTCCCCGACTTCGGCGCCCTCGGCGCGGGACAGCTGCGGTTCCGGGCCGCGGGCGATCCGGCGGAGCGCGCGACCGGGAAGCTGACCCTGGGCGTCATCCGGGACGAGCTGGCCCGGATCGTGGCGCAGCGGTCGGCCGAGGACCCGAACCTGCACTACCTGGACGGCCGCGACCTCTACGGCGAGGCCGACTTCGCCGAGCTGCCGCTGCCCGACGCGCTCCACCCGGACGCCGCCACCCACCGCCGCATCGGGGAACGGTTCGCCGGGCTGGCCTTCACCGCCGGCGGCCCCTTCACGGACCGCGGCGCCTGACACGGAAGGGCCGCGCCACCGGTGAGCGGCGGGAGTCTCGGTGCGCGGAGCGGCGGTGGCACGGCCGTCCGGCGACCGCACCACCGCGCCCGGTCACCCGGCCGCCGTCTCCTGGGCGTCCTCGGGCCGCCGGTACATCCGGGTCGCCGTGATCTGCCCGTGCACCGCCTCCCCGGCCGGGTCCTGCTGCGGCAGGCCCGGCCGCAGGTGCTCCTCGACGCTGATGTACTTCAGCCCCGCCCGCAGGTCCGCGTCATTGCGCAGCCGGATGACCAGCGGGAACTCCGCGAGCGCGGTGGTGTCGAACAGGCCGGTGGTGTAGAGCAGTTGGACGCCCAGCGCATCGGCGACGGCGCGCTGGAGCTCCAGCAGGTACGTGGCGTTGGCGCGGCCGATGGGGTTGTCCAGGAACAGCGTGCCGGCGTGCCGCTGCCGGTCGCGGCCCCGGTCGTTGCTGCGCAGCGCCGCCATCGTGCAGTACAGGGCGATGGCGGCGGTCAGCAGCTGGCCGCCGGAGAAGACATCGCCCATCTGCCCCACCGGGACCCGCTCGGCGCGCAGCACCGCATCCGGCTTGAGGATCTCCACGGCCACCCCGCGCGGCAGCAGCGCGGCCTGCACACCGCGCAGCAGCAGGGACATGCCGTCCCGCCGCAGATCGCTGTTCTTGCGGACCGCCGAGCGCGTCGCCTCGTCGATGACCTCGCCCAGCCGCTCGGTGAGCGTGGCCTGGTCGGGGTCCTCGAAGCGGATCCGCAGGAACTCCTGACCGGACCACTCCCCCAGCCCCTCGGGCAGCCGGGACAGCCGCTGGGCGGAGCGCAGCGTCGTCAGCGACGACTCCACCAGGCCGCGCAGCCGGTCGACGATGGAGTCGCGGTTGCGCTCCAGCTGCGCCAACTCGTCGGTGAGCACGCGCAGTCGGGGCGCGAACGCCTCCGCCCACTTGGCGGCGTGGTCCGGCAGCGCCGCGGCGGGCAGCTCGCGGATCTGCTGCCGGGCGGGGGTGCGCACCTGCTCGTACCGGGTGGAGTTGGCGTGCCGTACGAGGATGTCGGCAGCCTCGCGGACCGCGGCCTCGGCGGCGGAGAGGTCGGCGGCGCAGCCGCGCAGCGAGCGGCGGGACTCCGCGGCGGCCTGCCGGGCCTCGGCCAGGCCGGCGGCGTACGGCTCGATCTGCTCGGTCTCGCCGTCCTCGGCGTCGTGGTGGTCGCGCAGCAGATCCCGCAGCAGGGCCGCGGTCTCGTCGAAGCCGCCGGCCGCGTCCTCGGCGGCGCGGTGGCTGCGCAGCAGCTCCTCGTGCCGGTCCCGGGCGGTCTCCAACGCCTCGGTGGCGGTGGCCAGTTCGCCGTTGGCCGAGCGCAGCAGCCCCTTGGCCCGGTCGGCGTCCGCGGGCACCAGTTCGTCGGGCAGCTCGGTGTGCGCCTCGCCGTCCGTGGGTGCCAGCCGCTCCGCCTCGCCGCGGAGCCGGCCCAGCTGCTCGCTGGCGGCCGAGGCGCGGGTCTCCAGCATCTGCACCAGCGATTCCGCGCGGGACGCCGCGGCCTGGCGGGACGGGCCGTCGGCGGCGTCCGGGCTCTCCAGGAGCTGCTCGGCGCGGGTGCGGACCTTGTTGGTGAGACGGTTCAGCTCGGCCAGCGCCGCGGACTCGTCGCCCTCGGCGCGGGCCTGCTCTGCGCGCAGGTCGGCGCCGACGCCGACCTTCTCGTAGAGCTGGGAGGCGGCGCGGTACGCCTCGCGGAGCGCGGGCAGCGAGGCGGTGGGCTCCTCGGGGGCTTCACCCAGGTCGTCCGGGACACCGGCGATCTCGGACCGCTCGGCGCGCAGCGCGCGAGCGGTCCGGCGGGCGTCGTCGGCGGCGCGCTGGGCGGCCCGGCGGTCCTCGTCGGCGGCCCGGGCGCGGTCCACGCACTCCTCGGCGCGGGCCTCGAACTCGACCGCCTCATCGGCCAGTTCGCGCAGCCGCGACTGCCATCCGGCGCGCTCGCGCAGCCGGTGGGCGAGCCCGGCCAGCAGATCGGCGGCGCGCCGGGCGCGCTGCGCGGCCTCCTGCCGCTCGTCGCGCACGCCGGTGGCCTCCGCGGCGGCCTCGTCGGCCTCGGCGCGGGCCGTACGGGCCCCGGCCAGTTCGGCGGCGGACGCCTCGGCGGCCGTACGGGTCCCCTCCGCCGCCTCGGCCAGTTCGGCGAGCCGGCCCGCCGGGCAGCCCGCGCGCCAGGATCCGAGGCGGGCGGCCAGCGCTCGGTCCCCGGCGAGCCGCGCGGCCAGCGCCCGGATCTCCTCGTCGCGCTCCAGGGCGCGGGCGCGCAGCGCCTGGCGCTCCTCGTCGGCGGCGGACTCGTCGTGCATCGCCGGGTTCGGCGGTACGAGGAAGACGCCGGACGCGCCCGGGTCGTCCTCGCCGGCGGGCGGGGTGGGCGCGAGCAGCGCCGCGGCGGTGCCCACGGCGACGGCGGAGCGGGGCAGCAGTGCGGCCTGGGCGAGCACCTCGCGGGCCCGGGCGTGGGTGTCCGGGTCGGTGATGATCACGCCGTCGACGAGCTCGGGGCGGGCGGCCAGCAACCGGGCGTGGTCGGCCGGGTCGACGGACTGGGCGAGGTAGCGCCAACCGGGCAGCGCCGGGACGCCGTGCTCACCCAGATATTCCACCGCCGCCAGCACATCGGGTCCCGGGGGCAGCAGCCCGCCGTCACCGAGCGCGCCCAGGATCCGGGCGTCGTCGGCGGCGGCCGTCCGCAGCTCGAACAGCTGGCGCTCGGCGGCGGCGACGCCGTCCTCCAGCAGCTCCCGCAACGCGTCGGCGCTGCGGTCCAGTTCCTCGGCGGACAGCGGGCCGGCGGCGGCGCGGCGCGGCGTCCCGGACTCCGCGCCGGGCGTGGCCGTACGCGGGCCGGGCAGGGTGACGGCCGCCGCCTCGGGGAGCCCGAGGAGTTCGGCGAGCCGCTGTTCGGCGCCGAGCGACTCGGCGGCGCGGCGCTCGGCGTCGTAGGCGCGCCCGGCGGCCTGCGCGGCGTCCTCGGCACGGGCCGCGGCCAGTTCGGCGGCGGAGTGCCGGGCGGCGGCCTCGCGGGCCCGGTCGGTGGCCTGCCGGGCGGCCTCGCGGGCCGAGTCCCAGGCGGCCACCGCGGTCTTCTCGGCGTCCGAGGCGGCGAGCGCGGCACGGGCCGGATCGGCGTCCGGGGCGGAGTCGTCCAGCCAGCCGGCCCGGACGGCCTCCTCGGTCTCCTGGGCGACCTCGGCGAGCCGCTGCTTGAGGTGCTCTGCTTCACTGCGGGCGCGCTGGGCATGGGTGGCGGCCGTGGTGGCGTCGCGGTGCGCCGATTCACCGGCCTCCTGGAGGGCGGCGGACCGTTCCTCCTCCTCGTTGGCCACCCGCTCACCGGCCTCGGCGGCGCTGTGCAGCGCACGGACCAGGTCGGCGGCGGCGGTGGCACGGGCGGCGAGCGCCGGGGCGGCGTCCCGCTCGGCCTCGCGGATCGCGGCGGCGACCCGCGCGGAGCGGTCGGCGGCGGCGCGGTGCCGCAGTGCGATCTCGGCGGCCTGCCAGGCGCTGTGCAACGTACGGGCGTCGTTGAGCTCGCGGCGCTGGGCGGCGGCGCCCTTCTCGGCGGCTGCCAGGGCCAGCGAGGCGTGCCGGTAGGCGAGTTCGGCGGAGACCAGGGAGCGGCGCTCGCGGGTGCGCTCGGCGTCGGTGACGCGGTGCGCGGCGGCGGCGACCGCCTCGGCCAGCTCGGCGGCCCGGCCGCGCTCCTCGGTGCCGCGGGCGTGCAGCCGCTGGGCCAGCGCGCGGGTGCGGCGCTCCGCGCCGGCGTGCACCTCGCGGGCGCGCTCGCGGTGCTCGGCGGCCTCGGCGATGCGGGCGAGCAGGTCGAGCGATCCGGCGGTGAAGTCCCGCTCGGCGGTGAGTTCGGCGCGCCGGCCGAGCTTGTGGGCGAAGCCGTGGACGAGGTCGGCCAGGCCGTCGGTGTCCCGGGTGTCCGTGACGGCGCGCAGCAGCAGGTCGGTGAAGTCGGAGTCGTTCTTGACCGCGAAGAGGCCGGCCGCCTCGCCCTCGTCGGCGTTCATCTCCCGCTGGTAGCGGAAGAGTTCGGGGTCCAGGCCGAGGACACCGAGGTGTTCGTTCCAGCGCTCGTGGATCTCCTCCCAGACGACGTCCAGGTTGGGGTAGTTCTTCCCGGCTTCGGTGAGGACGTCCCGGAAGCCCTTCATCGTGCGGCGGCGGCCCTGCGCACCGGACGTGCCCTCGCCGTTCTCCTGCCGGGGCCGGACGAGGGTGGCCTCGGCGACGGGGAGCGAGTCGAGGCTCATCCCGGGGCCGGGCCGGAAGCTGTACCAGGCCTCGGCGAACTTCCGCGGGTCGTTGGAGACCTGCCGCCCCCGCCACTCGCTCACCTTGCCGACCACGACGGTCTCGCCGGTCAGCACGTGCTGCCACTCCAGTGCGACGTGCCCGCAGTCGTCGGCGAGCAGGAACTTGCGCAGCACACCGGAACTGGCACCGCCCAGCGTGTTGCGGTGGCCGGGCAGCATGACCGAGAAGATCAGCTTCAGCAGGACGGACTTACCGCCGCCGTTCTCCAGGAAGAGGACGCCCGCGGGCGCCGGGCGGCGCGGCGGGCCGGCCGGCTCGTCCTCGAAGAAGTCCGCCTGCGCCGGCGCCGGTCGGGGCACCGGTGCGCCGACTCCGCGCAGGTCCAGGACGGTGTCGGCATAGCGCGCACCGGCGGGCCCGATGGAGTAGAGGCGGACCCGGGACAGCTCGTACATGGCGGACTCTCGTTGGTGTGGGAGGGCGGGAGGGCGGTTGGTGGGGGGGGTGGTGAGAGCGGTTGGTGAGGGCGGGGGCGGTC
>NZ_BMRP01000104.1 GCF_014648695.1 Streptomyces albospinus | reverse complement strand
GATGCACGCATCAAACTGCGCCACCTCTACCCCAAGCATTAGCCGCGACGATCTACTAGGCTGGTGGTCATGCCCGAGCCCACCTCCAGCCCCAAGCCTGCCGCCCGCTCCCCCCGCCCTGGCCGCCCCGCGGTGATCGACCAGGGCCGCATCGTCGCAGCGGCCCTGGAGCTGGACCAGGACACTCTCACCATGCAGGCGGTCGCGCGCCGCCTGGGCGTGGCGACCTCTGCGCTCTATCGCTGGGTGGGCAGCCGTGAGGAACTCCTCGACCTGGCCAGTGCCGAGATGAGCCGGCGGATCGTGCCCCGACACGAACCCACGGAAGCCGGCTGGCGTGACTGGCTGACCGAACTCGCCCACGCGATCCGACGCGAGTTCCGCGCCGTGCCCGGCTTCGCCGCCCGCGCCCTCACCGGCGGGCACCGGGCGGCGGGACACGACACCGTCGAGCGCGGCGTGGTAACGGCCTTCACGCTCGGCGGACTACCGCCCGAACGCGCCCGCCAGCGTTGGTACGTCTTCGCGACCGCCGTCCTGGGATGGCTGGCCGCCGAGGAATCCGGGCGATTCCCGGCCGACCCTCCGATGGACTTCGACGCCATGCTGGAGGTGCTGCTGGCGAACCTCCAGACCGAGGACGGCCAGAGCCAGTAGCCATGACGACAGGGGCAGACTTCAGCCTCCGGACGGCGCGGCCCGCTCCAAACCCCAAAAGATGTTCGAACGGTCGTTCATGAGTCGAAATCATCTGTACTTTCGGACGGTGCCGGCTCATACGGCCACACTTCCACGCCCCCGCGGTACAGGTTGATCTCGCTCGACCAGCCCGGCCGCGGTGGTGACCTGCCGGGGCCGGCGACAGCCGCTGCGGACCACCAGGCGACGCCCCTAGCCGTCGCACTCATCAGCCAACTCGACTACGTAGGCGTTGACTTCGGCATCCAACACGCGGTCAGCATCCGCCGTGCACCTCCGCGAACGATCCCATCCCACAACGAACCGCCGCTCGACCTGCCGCCGTCCTCGTCGACAACCGCAAGCAAAGGCGCGCCTACACCACCGAAACAGCAACGTCGCCCCTACTCAATGACCCATCGATCGAACCATCCGGAAAGCACACCTCCTCCCACCAGAAGCGATCCACAGGTAATGAGCATCGCCGTCCCTGCGGGACACGCCATGCCCGCCTTCACGCGCGCCCTCCGCCCCAGCGGGCGTGCCCACACACCCGCCCGTCGACCCCGTCACACCGGGACCGGGACAAGTTGAGTCAGGCACACAGCGTCATGACGGGCATCAGGACTCCTATATCGCAGGCGTGCAGCAGTCGTAGGAACGCCTCCCGCGGGGGGTGTGGTGACAGTCGGCCGTTCTTGGCGAGCTGTCGGCCTTCTTGGCGAGCTGTCGGCCTTCTTGACGCGCTGTCTGCCGGTGGCCGCCGGCCGCAGGTCCGGCGTGGTGGCAGCAGCCGGGCGACGGTTTCGGTGCCCTTGCGGAATCCGGCTCTTTAGCCGTAGGCGGCGAGTTGTTGTGGCGTGAACCCGAATTCGGTGCGGCAGGTGTGGCGGTCCAGGGCGCCGGTCCGGTGGATTTCGTCGAGGCCGAGGGAGTTGTGGGTGATCCTTGTGTTGGTGGCGCCGCGTTTGTGGAGGGTACGGGCCCGGTGGGGGCTGCGCGGACGGCCGTGACGCGCTGGGGCAGCCGTGCCAACGTTGCCGCCGCACGGCTTCTTCGGCATCGGGACGACGCCGCTCAAGCGGCTCGTGAGGGTGGAGGGTGACGGTGGTCCGGCTCGGTATCTGCGGGCTGAAGTGCGTCAGGGCCTGGTCGTCCCCCGCGAAGATGCCGAGTGCCTCACGCAGGGCGGCCACGATCGGTAGCCGCCGGTTGGCTGTCGCGGCCGATGAGATTGCTGTGCTCTTCGGGCAGGCGTCCACGCAACCGCGCAGAGTGCCGCGCCTTCCCTGCGCGTGCGTGCCGTCAGCCGCACCCGCCGCTGCCGACGCCCCGGCGCTCCTCGGCGCCTGCCCAGCGGGCATCGTCGCGGTGCATGCCGGTCGTCAACCGTTTCATGGGCATTCAACTGACTGCTCCTGATGACCGTTGTGCACTTCATCTACGGTCCGTGAGGCTTTCGAAGGAAGGGACTCATGGACGCACTCCTCGCGGTCCGGGCTCGTGGGATTACAAAGTGGTTCGGCAATGTCGTCGCGCTCGACGGCGTCGACCTGGATGTGGCGCAGGGGCGGATTCACGGCCTGGTCGGACCGAACGGCGCCGGCAAGACGACCTTGCTCGGCCTCTTGCTGGGTCTGGCCGTCGCCGACAGCGGCAGCCTTGAGATCCTGGGTACACCGGTCGGGCGGGCGCTCGACGCTCCCGACGGTGTCGCGGGCTTCGTGGACGGGCCCGGTCTGTACCCCTCGCTCACCGCCCGGCAGAACCTGGCCGCGCTGGCCGCTCTCCGTGGTGACGACGCGCGGTCGTCGGCGATCGACGACGCGCTTGCGCAGGTCGGGCTCACCGATGTCGCCGACGAACGGGCCCGCGGCTTCTCCCTCGGCATGCGACAGCGGCTGGGGCTGGCCGCGGCGCTGCTCACCAAGCCCCGGCTGCTTGTGCTTGACGAGCCGTCCAACGGTCTGGACCCGGCAGGCAAGAAGCACGTTCACGGTGTCCTGACCCGGCTCGCGGCGGAAGGCGCCAGCGTGGTGCTCTCCAGTCACCGTATGGACGACCTCGAGGCCCTGTGCTCCGACGTCACCATCCTCGCCACGGGGCGGGTCGTCTTCTCCGGGCCGCTGAGCAAGCTGACCGCCGAGGAACAGGAACTCGACTACCGGGTACGCACCTGCGATGCGCACGCCGCCCGCCGACTGGCCGCCGAGGTGGCCGGGATCCGCCTCGTGGATGGCGCCGGGGCACGGCACGACGCCCGGGTGCTCGTCGTGCGCGCGCCGGCGCCTGCCCTCGACGAACTGGTGGTGCGGCTGGTGCAGGCGGGCGTCGCGATACGCGAGCTCTCCCCCGTGGTATCACCGCTCGAGGCAGCGTTCCTCGCCCTGACCGAACCTGAGGAGGCCGGGCGATGACCGCGCCCCTCCCCCACACCCACACCCATGCCCGGCCCGACGGTGCTGGTACCCGTCGTGCCTCGGTTGCGCGTGGGTACCGCTTCGAGCTGGTCAAGCTGGTTGCGCAGTGGCGGATCCGCCTGCTGGTTCTTGCCTGCTGGATCGCGCCGGCGTTCTTCGTCGCCGCGGTGAGCCAACAGAGCACGCTGCCCGTCGACACCCTTTTCGGCCGCTGGATGCACGCCACGGGATGGGCCGGACCGCTGGTGATGCTCGGTTTCGCGGGCACCTGGGCACTTCCGTTGCTGACCTCGGTGGTCGCCGGCGACGTGTTCGCCGCCGAGGACCGGCTCGGCACCTGGCGCCACCTGCTCGTGGCGGTACGGTCGCCCAGGCGGATCTTCGCCGCGAAGGCGTTCGCCAGCCTCACCGTCCTCCTGCTGCTCGTGGCCGGGCTGGCCTGTTCCAGCGCCGCCGGTGGGGTGGTGGCGGTCGGCAACCAGCCGCTGGTCGGCCTCGACGGCCATCTGCTCACCCCGGCGGACGCCGCCGTCAAGGTCCTGCTCGCCTGGGTCTGTGTCCTGGCTCCGACCCTCGCCCTCGCCGGGATCGGACTGCTCGGGTCGGTCGCGCTGGGACGCTCCCCGATGGGACTGCTGCTGCCCGTGCTCGTCGCCCTCGCGATGCAGCTCGCCCAGATGATGCCCCTGCCCGTCGCCGTACGTCTCGCGCTGCCCAGCTACGCCTTCATCGCCTGGAACGGTCTGTTCACCGGCCCGGCCCAGCTCGCCCCACTGCTGATCGGTATCGGGGTCAGCCTGGCGTGGGCCGCGCTGGCGACAGCGCTGGCCTACCTGCTGTTCGTGCGGCGCGACTTCACGAACCTGAGCCATGACGGCTCGGGGCGCCGCGCGGTCACGGTCGGAGTGCTGCCGCTGGTCGGGCTGGTCGCCATGACGGTGGCGGCCCTCACCACATCGACCACAACCACGACCACGGACACGGCCGCGGCCGCGGATACGAACACGGCCGCGACGACGGCGACCGGTTCCGGGATCGGGCAGGCGAAGGTGCAAAGCTCCGTCGCCACCGCCTTCGCCCACCTCTACCGCATGCAGACCGAGCAGCTCCACCGGCCCGCCGTCACCGAGGCCCAGCTCGGAGCCACGGCGACATGCGACAAAGGCAGCGGCCAGATCGCCGCGCAGGGGCCGGGCAACGACTGGCGCTGCGTCGTGTCCTGGCATCTGCCCGGCGTCCAGGCCGTGGGGCAAGCCATCTATCAGCTCGACGTGACCCCTGACGGGCGGTTCATGGCCGATGGCGATGGGCCGAAGGAAGTCAACGGCTACTTCCTGGTGCGGACCCCGCAGGGGGACGCACCGAACCCGCTATGGCAGTTCGACGGCAATGTCGAACTTCTCTCCACCTCGAAGGGATGACTCCATGCAGGTCATACGCCGCCGCAGGCATGACGACAGCGACCGTTGCGGCTTTCTCGACAGACACTTCAGCCGCCGTAGTGCCCTGGCAACGGCCACCGCGGTCGTTCTCGCCGCCACCGCCGGCATCGGTTATGCCCAGACCCGCCAGTTCGGCACCGACCAGGTCGGCCAGAAGACGGCTGATGGCCAAGTCGTCTCCAGCGACCAGTACATCGCCCCGTACGGCGACCGCCTCGTCATCGACAACGGCAAGATCATGTCGTCCTCGGTCAGCCCCGACGGCACCCACGTCGCGGCCTCGCTGACCGACGGTGGAGCGGCACTGGCCATCGTCGACCGCAAGAATTGGAAGGTGCAGCAGTTCGTCAGCGCCTCCGCCTCGTCCAACCCGCGCATCAGCAGCAACTCCGTGGGCCAGGAAGGCCCCACGTACTCGCCCGACGGCAAGCAGCTGTGGCTGGGCCAGACCGACGGCTACACCAAGTTCACCGTGAGCCCAAACGGCACCGTCACCGACCCGACGTTCATCAAGATCCCGGCGGACGGATCCAAGCACGCGCTGGTGGGTGAGCCGGTGTTCTCGCCGGACGGCTCCACCGTGTACGCCGCGGTCAACGGCCAGAACAAGGTGATTGCCCTCGATGCGGCGACCGGAGCCGTCAAGCACAGCTGGGACGTGGGCAACGCCCCGCGTGACATGGTCAAGGTCGGCGACAAGCTCTACATCAGCAACGAGGGCGGCCGCCGGGCCAGGCCCGGCGAGTCCACGATCAACTCCTACGACACCCAGGTGCCCGCCGACCCGAAGACCGGCGCCACCACCACCGGCACGGTCAGCGTCATCAACCTGGCGAAGCCGGATGCCGCCGTCAAAAGCATCGACGTCGGCCTGCACCCGACCGCCCTGTACGCCAAGGGCGGGGCACTGTTCGTCACCAACACCGCCACCGACGACGTGTCGGTCATCAGCACCGCCGGCGACAAGGTCGTGCAGACCATCGCCACCCGTCCGTGGCCGGAGGCGTCGGTGGGTTACGAGCCCAACGCGGTGACACTCACCGACGACGGCCACCTGCTGGTGACACTCGGCCGCGCCAACGCGGTCGCCGTATACAAGTACAAGAGCCCGCAGGAGCCGGTCAGCTACGTCGGCCTGCTCCCCACGGACTACTTCCCCTCGAAGATCGCCACCGTCGGCAAACAGGTGCTGGTCTCCAACACCCGTGGTACCGACGCCCGCCGCCCCAACGCCAGCGGCGCCCACGGCACCCACGACACCACCTCCAGCCTGCAGCGGTTCACCCTGCCCGACGACAGCGTCATCAGGTCCGAAACCGCCAAGGTCTTCAAGCAGAACGGATGGATGGGCGACTCGGTCAACAAGACCAACGGCAAGAGCCACGCCAAGCCGACAGCGGTCCCCAAGCGGCTCGGCGACCCTTCGACGATCAAGCACGTCTTCCTGATCGTCAAGGAGAACCGGACCTACGACCAGGTCTTCGGCGACATCCCCCGGGGCAACGGCGATGCAAAACTGACGCAGTTCGGCGAGAACGCGACACCGAACCAGCATGCGACGGCCAAGCAGTTCGGGCTGTACGACAACACCTACGACATCGGCACGAACTCTGCCGAGGGCCACAACTGGCTCATGCAGAGCGACAACCCGGAGTACACCGAGTCCTCGGCCGGTGAGTACCAGCGCAGCTACGACACCGAGAACGACGCTCTCGGCCACCAGAAGTCCGGTCTTCTATGGACCGGTGCACAGGCGGCAGGCAAGTCCGTCAAGGACTTCGGCGAGTTCCAGTCGGTGGAGAGCAAGCCGTCCGCAGCATCCTGGCAGAACCTGTACTGCGACGCCAAGACCATGGACGCAACCGGGCACCCCACGGCCTACCCCATCAAGACCGGGTCGGCGATCCCCTCGCTCAACGACGTGTCGGTACCCGGCTTCCCGATGTTCGACCTCGACGTCCCGGACATCTACAAGTACCAAATCTGGAAGCGGGACTTCGAGAAGAACGGGCCGGCGAACCTGAACATGCTCTGGTTCTCCAACGACCACACCGGCGGTCCCGCAAGCCCGTCCGCCCAAGTCGCCGACAACGACCTCGCAGTCGGAAAGACGGTCGACAAGATCTCGCACAGCAAATACTGGAAAGACTCGGCCATCTTCGTCGTTGAGGACGACTCCCAAGCCGGCCTCGACCACATCGACGGACACCGAGCCCCGATCCAAATCATCAGCCCCTGGGCACAACACGGCAAAACCGACAGCCACTACTACACCCAGATCACGATGATCCGAACCATCGAGCAGATCCTCGGGATCCACCCGATGAACCAGAAAGACAGCGCGGCCACCCCCATGACCAGCGCCTTCACCTCCCACCCGGACACCACCCCGTTCACCGCACAGCCCAACCGCATCCCCCTCACCGACGGCCTCAAGACCCAACCGCCCTGCGGCCCGGACACCCCCGCGCCACAAAGCCCCAAAGCAGCGGCCATCCCGCCCGCGAAGGTACCCGCAGACAAGCAAGACCTGGCGGCAACCTGGGACAAGTGGAAGTCCAAGCAACGACTGACCGGCCCCCACGCCGTCCCCGACTACGCCAACCCCGCCCAGATGAACCACCTCACCTGGTACCAGACACACACCTGGAACACGCCCTACCCCGGCGAAAACAAGATCCTCACCCCGCAAGAAGTACCAGGCGCATACCTCCCCACCACAGAAAACGACAGCTGACATCCACCGAAAACCGAAAGCCACCGGCCCCACCACAACCCGGAACACACCACCCCGAACCATCGCCCCCCAGCAGCCACACAAAAATCCGGCACAACCTCAACACGCCCCGAATCACGCCGCCTCACCCCCCCAACAAACCCCACCACACGAC
>NZ_BMRP01000103.1 GCF_014648695.1 Streptomyces albospinus | reverse complement strand
AGCAGCAGAAAAAGAAGTCACACAACAACTAACGATCAACTACTGGCGCAGGACACTAGGCCGTTTCTGATGGCTCTTGCCCGGGTGGTGGATCTGCTGCCGTGCCGGGCAGGAGCCTGGCATGGTGCGGCGGCATGAACTGACCAACACTCAATGGGAACGCATCGCCCCGCTGCTGCCAGAGACCGGCGGGCCAGGTGGACGGTGGGCGGATCACATCCTCGCCGCAACCGGCGGCAACAACAAAGGACGCGTCTTCCAAGCCACCTTGTGGAGCCGCACCGGAAGCCGGTGCACAGGCACCGGACCGGGCCCGCAGGCACCCTCTACAGCGGGGCACTGTCGCGGGGAGCCGAGCCGTACTCCCGCCCTCGCGCATGACGGGCGCATGCCCGCCGATCCGCGCGTCATCCCACCGGCGTCCGGGCCCTGGCAAGGTGGTCTCCGCGCGGGACGTGTGCCCGGACACGGGCCTGGCCCTTCTGTCCTACGGGCAGGCCCGCGCGCTGCTGGACCAGCACACAGCCCTGTAGCACGGCGCGTCCGAGCTGATGCTGATGGCCAAGTCCCGGCACAAGAAGGCGGAGAATGTCCGCCGCTACTTCAAGCCCTCCCCTGAAGCGATCGCCGGGCACACCAGCCTGCTCGCGCCCGGCGACAGCCGACGCTGAGGCCCCTTTTCAGCGCGGACCGTTGCGGACTGCACGTCAGGTTCAGCGTGGCCGCCGTTGCACGACGCCGGCGAGCACCGTGGTCACCAGCTTGTTGACGGTTGCTGTGGTCGGTGGGTCGGGGTCGCGGTCTGCGAACAGGAGGTGCCCGCCTCCGACCAAGGAGAGGGTGAGTGAGTCGATGTCGGCGTCGGCCGCGATACGGCCCATTGCGCGCTCGTCGGCCAGGTAAGCGGAGACCGCGGTCGTGACCTGGGCGAGGATCGCGATGCCGCCTCCGGGCCTGGCTTGCCGCAGCCGCGCGCGCAACTCGTCCCGGAAAGTGATGAGCGGGATGATCGCCACCGGAACCGGTCCGAACAGGGTGGTCAGCGCGCCGGTGAGGTTATCGGCCACGGTGCCGGTGCCGACGGCCTCGCGCAGCGCATGCGCCTGCGTTTCCAGCTGTGCGGCCCGGTCGAGCACGAGCTCGGTGAGGAAGGCGTCGAAGTCGGTGAAGTGCCGGTGCAGGACGCCTTTGGCGCAGGCTGCCTCGTCGGTGACGGCCCGGCTGGTCAGCCCGTTCGGGCCATCCCGCAGCAGCACGCGTTCGGCGGCGTCGAACAGTTGCTGCCGCGCGTCGCGAAGGTGTACCCCGGTCGGCACTTACCAAATCCTCTCGTGCGCCAGGCTCCTGGCATCCGTTGGCATGTGGGCGCTTGCCCACTAAAGTGAACGCATGCCCACTCTACCGCGAGAACAGCCAGAACCGGCGCAGCCGCATCAGGCTCGGCAGACGGCCGAATCGTTCGGCACGGACGCGCAACGCTACGACCAGGCCCGACCCGGCTACCCCGATGGCCTGGTGGCGCGTATCGTCGCCGGGAGCCCGGGGCCTGACGTGCTCGACGTCGGCTGCGGCACCGGCATCGCGGCCCGCCAGTTCCAGGCCGCCGGCTGCGCGGTGCTCGGCATCGAGCCGGATGCACGGATGGCCGACCTGGCGCAAGCCCGCGGCCTGCAGGTCGAGGTGGCAACCTTCGAAGCCTGGGAGCCGACTGGCCGAATGTTCGACGCATTGATCGCCGCCCAGTCGTGGCACTGGGTGGACCCGGTCGCCGGCGCCGTGAAGGCGGCCCAGGTGGTGCGTCCGAACGGGCGCCTGGCGATCTTTGGGCACGTATTCGAACCGCCTGCCGAGGTGGCCGAGCCGTTCGCGGCTGCTTACCGGCGGGTGGCGCCCGACTCCCCGTTCAGCAATCAGCCGGCTCGACGTCCGCTGGAGATGTACCAAGCGGGGTACGCGAAGATCGCCGACAAGATCCGCGAGACCGAGCAGTTCAACGACCCTGAACAGTGGCGATTCGACTGGGAGCAGTCCTACACGCGCGACCAATGGCTGGACCTGCTCCCCACTACCGGCGGCCTCACCCGGCTTCGTCCCGATCAGCTGGCCGAGATATTGGGCGCGGTCGGCCGCGCTATCGACGCTCTGGGCGGCCGCTTCACGATGCACTACACCACTCTGGCGACCACCGCCGTACGCGCCAGCACCCCTTGATCCGCTGCCGCACGGTCGCGCGGCTCCCTTATTGGCTTTGTTCACTTCCAGAAGCAGCGTTTGTTCGGCATTGGGGAGCAGTTGGCGATGGGTCGGCTCGGGAATGTTCATGAGAAATGACGTCAGTGCATGGGACGGCCTGCCGCCCGTGAGGGGACGCTGTTGGTGAATTGCGGGCTGTCTTTGTGCCCCACCGGGTCAACCGGTGGGGCACAGTGCCGCCACGGGGCTGGTTCGGGTGGGCGCGTGTGGTTTCCCGGTGAGGTGCGCGTCGATGCGGACGATGTTGATCGCCGCCGTGGTGAGCTGGTGCTGGAGACCGGCTTTGGCCAGGCCGCGGTAGCGGGATCTGCGCAGGCCGTGGGCGATGACGCCTTGGGAGACGGTGCCTTCGACACCTGCACGGATCTTGTAGCGGTCCTTCCACTCGTCGGTCTGCTGGAGAGCACGGGCTTGCTGAAGGGTCTCGTGTTCAGCACGCGGCCGCAGTGTGAGTTCACGGCGCACGAGCCGACGGCTTCCGGGCTTGGAGTTGATGCACTCCGGCTGCCGGGGACACGGTTTGCAGTCGCGGGGCGAGAACTGGATGCGGATGACGGGTGCTCCTTGCTGACTGCGTGCCTGGCGCCAGTAGGTGCTGGTGTGCCCGTCCGGGCAGCCCGCCTGCTGCTGGTCCCAGTCGACGGTGAACGCCTCTTGCCCGAAGGTGGCATCCCCTCTGGATTGGGCGGATGTGACGGATTTGAGCGGGCCGTGCAGGGCGACGCCGTGATCACGGTGTGCGGCGGTCAGGGCGGCGGCGTTGGCATAGCCGGAGTCAACCCAGTGCTCCGCGGGCAACAAGCCCTTTGCGGCAAGGCCGGCATGGACCACGGTGGCCATGCGGTCGTCGCTGACCGCGCCGTGGGTGGTCACCACGTTGGTGATCAGGTGGGCGGTGTCCGGCTCGCAGGACTCTGTGAGGTGGACCTTGTAGCCGTCCCAGCGGATCTCCCCTTTCACTCCGTTGCGGGCTTGGACGTCATACGGGCTGGCCAGGCGCGTGGCGCCCGGCGGCCGGTCTTTTGGGCCCCGGCGCCTCACCTCACCCTCGACGACGTGGAAGTGCTGGACCCACGCCTGCCGCAGAATCTCCGCCTCGGGCAGCTCCCGCAGCCTCTGCGGCGCGTCGGCTGCCCAGACCAGCCGCAGCAGGTGCATACCGTCGGTGCCGATGCGCTCGTAGAGCTGTGTGCGCTTGGTGCGGTCCTTGGGAAACCGCGTCTCGTCGGCGCGGGTGGCGTAGTGCCTGAACCAGTCCTGCAAGGCCCGCTCCCGCAGCCAGTCCGGTTCGACACGTGCCACCGCGTTGAGGGCTGACCGCAGGCACTCTGACACCAGCTCCAGCTGATTCAGCGCGCGCACCGCCGACAGCACATGGGTTGAGTCGGTGCGTGCTCTCCCGCCGCTGGCCAGCAGTCCTCGCTCCCGGGCTGCGGTCAGGACGCCGTCCAGGACCTCGCGCCCGCCCTCGGCGCCGATCAGCCGGTCCCGGAACTCGCAGAGCACCGAGTGGTCGAAGCCGGGATCAGTTAGCTCCAGCCCGAGCGCGTACTTCCAGTCGATCCGGGCCCGCACCGCCTCGGCGGCCTGCCGGTCGGTGAGGTTATCCACGAACTGCAACACCAACACCAGGGCCAGCCGACCCGGTGACCAGGCACGTTTCCCCCGCGCTGGGAACAGACCCGAGAAGTGCTCGTCCGTGAACATCACGCCCAGCTCGTCGCGAACCCTGATCGCCAGACTGCCCTTCGGAAACGCTGCCCGCGCCACCCGCACCGTTTCTGCGGGAACTTCTCCCGGCACCAGCGGCTTCATCGACACCCGTACCCCACCCCAAACACCCGTCGGTCTCCAAGACCACAACCAGGTCTTGGAGACCGACGTCACACACGGAACCCGTATTCGCCAACAGCGTCCCCGTGAGGGCGGCAGGCCGTTGGGGCCTGTCAGCCCCCAGGTGCTGCTGCTCCCCTGACGTCGCCCGCGGCCGGACCCGAGGCACGGAAAGTGCGCCGGTACGCCGACGGGGCGACCCCCGCCTCCGCCGCCAAGTGCCGCCGCAGCGAGGTGGCGGTGGCGAAGCCGACTTCGTGGGCGACCCGTTCCACCGGCAGGTCGCTGGACTCCAGCAGGTGCCGCGCCCGCCGAAGCCGCTGCTGGGTCAGCCAGCGGCCGGGGCTCAGACCGGTCTCCTCCCGGAAGCGCCGGGCGAAGGTACGGGTGCTCATCGCCGCGTGCTCGGCCAACTCGTCCAGCGACAGCGGCAGTTTCAGCCGCTGCAGCGCCCAGTCGCGGGTCGGCCCGGTGCCGGTTCCGCTCGCCGGCGGCAGCGGCCTCTCGATGTACTGCGCCTGCCCGCCGTCCCGGTACGGCGGCACGACGCAGCAACGGGCAACATGATTGGCCACTTCGCTGCCGTGGTCCTGGCGTACCAAGTGCAGGCAGACGTCGACACCGCTCGCTGCGCCCGCGGAGGTCAGCACATCACCGTGGTCGACGAAGAGCACACCGGCGTCAAGCTCGACCCGGGGGAACAACTCCTTGAAGTGGTCGGTGAGCGCCCAGTGGGTGGTGGCCCGGCGTCCGTCCAGGAGACCGGCGGCGGCCAGCAGGAAGGCGCCGGTGCAGATTGACACCAGACGGGTGCCGGGGCGGACGCGGGACAGGGCGGCGAGGGCCTGCGGGTCCGGGGCGGTGACCGAGGCCCGGGAGATCGCGTACGGAGGGATGACCACAGTGTCCGCCTCGGCCAGCACCTCGGGACCGTGGCCGGGGGTGACGGTCAGGTCCGAGTCGGTACGCACCGGCTGCCCGTCTGCGCTCGCGGACAGCACCTCGTAGCGGCCATCGGCGGAACCCAGAACCCGGTGCGGGATGCCGAGTTCGAAGGGGTAGACGCCGTCGAGGGCAAGGACGACGACCTTGTGGGCGCCGGGCCGCGGGTGCGGGCGCATCCGGCGGTCCAGTTCCGCCGTGCGCTCGGCGAGGTCACGGGCCCGGGAGGGCCCGGCGGACGCAGGGCGGGCGGTGGGAGTGTCGATGGGCATGGCAAGAATGTATCGAAGGCTGACCTTCTTGCCATCGCGCCGGCCGGACCGTACGGCCAGGATCGAGGCATGACTTCGACGGACACCCCTGAGAACCTCAACCCCGCGGATCCCGCCGCCACGGACGGCGCCCCCGTGATGCTCGCCCTGCACCAGACGGCCCTCGGCGGCCCCGAGGTCCTGCAGCTGGCCGAGCTTCCGCGGCCCGTGCCCGGCCCCGGCGAGATCCTCGTCGCCGTGCACGCGGCCGGACTCAACCCCACGGACTTCAAGCACCGCGCCCTGAGTATTTTCCTGCCGCCCCCGCCGCTGACCCTCGGTTGGGACGTCTCCGGCACCGTGGTGGAGACCGGCTTCGGCGTCACCCTCTTCCGGCCCGGTGACGAGGTGTTCGGCATGCTGCCCTACCCGTACGGGGCTGGCTCCCACGCCGAGTACGTGACCGGCCCCACCCGCGCCTTCGCCGCCAAGCCCGCCGGGATCGACCATGTTCAGGCGGCCGCTCTGCCGCTGGCCGCGCTCACCGCCTGGCAGGCCCTCATCGACACCGCGGGCCTCCGGGCCGGCCAGCGGGTACTGATCCACGCCGCGGCCGGCGGAGTCGGTCACCTCGCCGTACAGATCGCCAAGGAGCACGGCGCGCACGTCACCGGGACAGCCAGCGCCCCCAAGCATGACTTCCTGCGCGAGCTCGGCGCGCATGCCTGCATCGACCACCGCTCTGAGGACTTCACCGACACCGAGGAGCGCTACGACGTCGTCCTTGACGCCCTCGGCGGGGAAACCGCCACCCGCTCCGTGAGCGTACTCCGCCCCGGCGGCGTCCTCGTCTCACTGCTGCCGGGCGCCGAAAACACCCTGGCCGCGGCGGAGAAGGCACAGGTCCGCGCCGTCACCCTGCTCGTCGAGCACGACCAGGCCGGGATGCGCGCCGTCGCCGAGCTCGTGGCCCGGGGCAAGCTTCGCGCCCACGTCTCCGGCACATTCCCCCTCGCCGAAGGCGCCCGGGCCCACGCCCTGGGAGAAACGGGCCGTACCACGGGCAAGCTGGTGATCACCGTGCGCTGAGCCGGGACGGCTCGGGGTCCGTCCCGGGCCGCGGCACATGATGGTCGGCATCTCCCTGCGTGCTCCGATGCTCCATGCCCACGTCTCAAGGCGGCAGGGCGAGCTTGAACCAGACGCACGTCCCGCAATCGGGACTCCAGACCGTCGGTGTACAGCAGCAGCGTCGCACCTGCCGGGCCGTCGAGTCCGACGGCTTCGAACTCGGCAGCACCCACGCCCTCCAGAGAGTGACGCCTACGCACCGTACTGCGGACAGGTCGGTGTCGTGGGCAAGCTCCGATGCCGCTGCCCTGGCAAGTACCTACGTGGCCGCGCCCGGACTGACTGGCTGGAATCTCCGTCTGAGCCGCTGGAGTTCACCGCACGGGCCCGGGACTCCTCCAGTGCTGCCAAGATCGGGTGGTGGCTGATGATGTCACCGCTGAATCTCCCGGGGTCGCTGTCGGGCGCTACGCAATCACGGCTGAAGACAGACGTAGGAGGCGCCCCGGATGTGGTCGCGCTTCTCTGCCCATTCCAGGGAGTGGCGGATGCCGTCTTCGATGGACCACCGCGGATACCAGTCCAGGATTTTTCCCGCCCGGTCGGCGAGGGTGTAGGCGCCGGCGAGGTCGCCGGGGCGGGGTGGTCCGTTGTTGATGACGACGGGTGTGTCGACGACGGCGTTGAAGGCGGCGGCGAGTTCAAAGACGGTTGTGCTGGTGCCAGTTCCCAAGTTGATGGCCGTGGAGGGCTCTTCGCGTCACCTCGCCGACCCACCACGCCGCCCCCAACCGGTCCGTACCTCCACTGACTTCCTTCGCCGGGGCGAGGAAGCGGGCGAGCGCCTCCGTGACGTCCGCTGTCACGGCCGCCGTGCGGAGGCGCATCGGGGGCTATAGACGCGTCCAAACATTCTGTTAGCTCCTCTTATGGGTGGAGTCGACATCGATGAACGCCTTCTGAGCTGATTGTGCGTGCTGGAAGCATGAAGAACTCCCATCATCGCAGGTCACATGACACATCTTCATTTTCCCAAGCGTCATCCACAGGCATCGGTCGGTGGATCGAGGCTTATGAGTTGGTGCGTGATAGTGGGTGAGGGCGTCGTTGCTGGTGGGTGGCAGGATCTGCCTA
>NZ_BMRP01000102.1 GCF_014648695.1 Streptomyces albospinus | reverse complement strand
GGCAAGAACGCCACCCCGGGGAGCAGCGCCAACGGCACCGGCCACAGCGGTCGCGTCGAAATCGAGTAGCCAAGGCGGGACATCCGGAACGCCTCCTTGGCGGAGCGGGGAGCCCAACCCCTTCCACCGGGCCCGGGCAAACCCGTGCACATGCCCTTTCAACCACCAGGTGCCGCCGTGGCGTTGGCCGCAGAAACAACGGATCGGGCCTTCGCGTCCCCGCGGTGCGGTGCCGTGCGGGAGGAGCTACCACCCCTCCCGCACGGCACCGCACTGCCACGCATCACACGACCCGAAGTGGGCAGTCGCCGGTCGGGCCAGGCCGCCTTCCCGCGGCCCCCGATTCGGCTGTGCCGCGCATCACATCCGGCCCATGTCACGTCCAGGCCGCCTGCTCCCATCTGGTGGGTGTCTGCAAGCGAGCCGAGGAGGACGGAACGATGGGCGTACGGCAGGAGACCGGCACGGCGACCGCGCACCGCGTGGTGATCCTGGGGGCGGGATACGCGGGGATGGCCGCGGCAGTCCAGCTCGCGGCCCGGGTGAAGGGGCGCGAGGGGGTGCGGGTGACCGTGGTGGACGCGCAGGAGCGGTTCACCGAGCGCATGCGACTGCACATGACGGCGACCGGGCAGCGTACGGCCGAGCTGAGCATCCCGGAGCTGCTGGAGGGCACCGGCGCGCGGTTCGTGCGCGGCTGGGTCACGGCGGTGGACACGGCCGCGAAGACCGTGCGGATCGACGACGACCGGGTACTGCGCTACGACACACTGGTGTACGGGCTGGGCGGGGTCGCCGACACCTCGGCGGTGCCGGGGGCAGAGGACCACGCGTACACCCTGAGCAGCGCCCAGGACGCCGAACTGCTGGCCGACCGGCTGGCGCGGCTCGGCAGCGGCACGGTGGTGGTCGCGGGCAGCGGGCTGACCGGCATCGAGTCGGCCGCGGAGATCGCCGAGCGGCACCCGCAGCTGAGCGTGGTGCTGCTGGGCAGGCAGGAACCGGGTGCGGCCATGAACCCGCGGGCGAGGGCGTATCTGCGCGCCGCGCTCGACCGGCTGGGCGTCCGGGTGTGCGCCGGCGTCGAGGTGGTGAAGGTGCTGCCCGACGCAGTGCAGTTGGCCGGCGGGGAGAGCATCGCCGCCGACGCGGTCCTGTGGACAAGCGGCACGAGGGTGTCGCCGCTGACGGCCGCCGCCGGCCTGGCCGTCGACGAGCACGGACGCATCCTCACCGACGCCGCGCTCCGCTCGGTGTCCCACCCCGAGGTGTACGCGATCGGCGACGCGGCTGCGATCCGCCAGGGCTACGGCGTCATGCACGGCACCTGCCAGGGCGGCATGCCGACGGGGGTGCACGCCGCGCTGTCGATCGACCGGGTGCTCCGGGGCAAGCAGCCCAAGCCGTTCCGGTTCGGCTACTACCACACGCCGGTGAGCCTGGGACGCCGTGACGCCGTGGTGCAGTTCACCCGGCCCGACGACAGCCCGCGCCGGATCTGCCTGACCGGCCGCATGGCCGTCCGGTACAAGGAGACGGTGACCGCCTCACCCTGGCCGACCTACGGCCGCATGAAGAAGATGCCCGCCTCGGGCGCGATCTGGCCCCGCGGAGGCCGCTTCACCCGGAACCAGGAGGCCCAGTGACCGACCCGTCCGCCCACCCCGACCAGCAGGTCTTCCACGAGCACCGGCGGCTGCTGTTCTCCGTGGCCTACCGCCTCCTCGGCACCGCAGCCGACGCCGAGGACACGGTCCAGGACGCCTGGATCAAATGGTCTGCCGCGGACCGCTCACAGGTGGCCGACCCCAAGGCGTACCTGACGCGCATCGTCTCGAACTTGGCGCTGGAACGGCTGCGCTCCACCCGCCGCAAGCGGGAGGCCTACGTGGGGCCGTGGCTTCCGGAACCCATCCTCACCGGCGGGGATGCCTCCGAGGTGGTGATGGACGCCGAGTCGGTGTCGATGGCCATGCTGGTGGTGCTGGAGACGCTCAGCCCGCTGGAACGCGCGGTGTTCGTGCTGAAGGAGGTCTTCGACTTCAGCCACGCGGAAATCGCGGAGGCGGTGGAGCGTTCCGAAGCCGCGGTGCGGCAGGCCGCGCACCGTGCTCGCGAGCATGTGCGGGCCCGGCGACCGCGCTTCGCCGCAGACCGGTCGCGGCAGCGCGAGGCCACCGAGAGGTTCTTCGCCGCTGCGACCGGCGGTGATGTCAACGCCCTGATGGAACTGCTCTCCCCGGATGTCACCCTGTGGACCGACGGCGGCGGCAAGGTCCGCCAGGCGCTGCGCCCGGTCGTGGGCGCGGCCACGGTGGCCGCCTGGTTCGCGGCCATCGGCACCGTTGCCTACCAGGGCGTCGAGCCTGCCGACATGAAGGCCGAACTCGTCGAGATCAACGGCGGGCCGGGCATGGTGTTCAGCGCGCCGGGACGCGTGATCGCCACCGTCACCTTCGACTTCGACGCCGACGGCCGTATCACCGCGATCCACAACGTGGCCAACCCGGACAAACTCCGAGCCGTCGCCGACGGCACCGCTTACGACATCGGGACGTACTGAGCCTCGTCACCGCGTGCTGCCGCCGGGCGCGGGCAGGATGGTGAGCTCGGCGAATTCCCAGGGGAGGTGGTTCGAAGCAGCGGCGGGCGTTCTCCGGCTTCCTGTGCCGGGACTTCGCACTGAGCATCAGTCTCATTCCGGACACTTGCCGTCAGGCGTCTGAAACGTTCGCCCTGCGTCCAGTGGTGCGCTTCTCCATGCAGCGTTCCGGGGACCTGTGCCGTACGGCTTCAGTCAGGGCAGGGGCGACTACGGATGGCGTGGCGAGTCGCCCGAGGGGTTGGGGGCAGGCCCCAACCCCTCGGCGGATTACGGCACGTAGCGGAACTCGGGCCCGTAGGCGTGCTTGTCATCGCCCTTCAGCGAGATCTTCATCAGCGAGACGGCGATCGGTCCGAGCTCGAACATCATCCCGATACCTGTGCCGTACGCCTTGGTGTCCCCGTTTGCCCATGCCTTGTGCAGGAGTTGAAGCATCTCGCTGTACTTGGCGTTGAAGTTCTTGATGAGCGGCTTCGCCTCGGGGCGGGGGTCGGGCCAGACGCCTGACTTGTCCTTGAGTGCTGCCATCGGGTACACCTCGGGGAAGGGGACCGGGTCTCCCTCCCACTTCCAACTCCCGTTCACCTGCTTGAGCTTGCGCCCGTAGTAGATCTCGCCGAACTTGTAGTAGTGGGCGCGGTCCTGGCCGGGGTCGTCCGGCATCTGCCCAGTGCCTTCGCCCTGCTCCTTGATGACCTTGATCGCGTCTTCGATCTCGCTGAGCTTGGTGAATTTGGTGAGCTTGTTACGGCCGATGGTCCCCTGCATCTGGGGGCCGGTCCCGATGGGCGGCTTTTCCTTCTTGATCGCCGTCAGGATCGCGTCGTAAAAGACGCCGATCGTTTCCCATGACTCCGCCAGCGCCACGGGATGGAGCGGCATTTCGATCTCCATGAAGACCTTGCGCAGGTAGTCTTTCGTGAGCCCCGAGAGGTAGACGTCGAAGGTGTTCCGCACGTTGCCGGGGAGCTTGGTCGGGTACTTCGGTACGGCGGCGATGATGTCCGGCTTGCCGCCGACCGCGCTCAGCATGTTGCAGGCCAGGCCGAGGTGGAACATCTCGTCGAGGGCGATGCCCTGGATGCGCTGCCCGGCGTCCGTGCCGTCCTTCTTGATCGACCACAGGGCGCACAGATAGGGCGGAATGGTGGACAGTTCCAGGGCGATGGCTGCCTGGAGACTCTTCTTGATCCATGCGAGGTCGTGCTTTTCGGGCTCGACCTTCAAGAGGTCCCGGATCATCGTGGTGATCTGGGGCTCTGTCCTCACCATGGTTGCCATGTTCTCTCCTCTTCTCGGCCGGGCGGCCTGGTGCTCACTGGGCACCCCTCGCGGGGGCATGGCGAACATGCCCCTTGCATATGTTTCCCAAAAGAGGCGAGACGGGTGAAAACGGTCATTATGCTCTGAAGTGCCACCGCTCCGGCTCGGCCGGAATGCGCTCAGTCGAAGAACAACCTGTTCAGCGTCAGGCTCCCCGCGTCGCCTGCGACGATTTCATGGGTCGACCCGGTCGCCTCACACGTCGTCGCGGCCGTGGTCGGACAGCTCTCCGGCACTACGACATGCCCCAGTGCGAAGAGGTCCGAGACAAAGGTGGCGGCCTCGTGCTCGGGGTCACCGGCTCCCCACGCCGCCCCGCTGAGCGGATCCCACCCGGCGACGTCGAACCGCGCGGCCTCCACAGCCGACGGGACGGACAGCTCCTGGGTGAGACCGTAAGGGTCGGAAGCCAGAGTGACGGTGGGCAGGTCGGCGCCGAGGCCGCTGGGCCGGGCCTTCCCGATCTCCTTCGCGATCGCCTTGGCATACGGAGCCATGCTCTTGACGCTGAGCGAGGCGGCCTCGTCCTGGCTGAGGATGCCTGCCTGCACAAAGGCCGTACGCAGCGCCGGCAGGTGCGCGCCCCCGTACAGCTGGCGGTCGGCGGCAAGCAGGTGCGCCGCGACCTGGGCGAAGTAGCGGGTGTCGACCGGTGCGGCGAGGACCGCGGCTACCAGCAGCCGGCCCATGACGACACTCACCCCGGCGAGCCCCTCGCTGTCCTGTTTCTCCCGTAGCCGGAAGACCCCGGCCGGCGCTTTGAGGAACGCACCGGTGAACACGCGGCAGAACGAGTGCGAGGAGCGCGCGAGTTGCGTCGCGGGAGCTTTCGGCTTGAGATCACCAGGAGGGCGGTAGACGAAGGTGTTCGCGGCGTCGCGCAGGCAGTCCGGTTCGGCAGAGTCCGGTTCCTCCTGGCGAAGCCCCCAGCCGACCTCTTCTGCCAGCCGGGAGAGCCGGGAGGACCGGGCCGGTTCGCCCTTGGTCGTGGTCGGTACGGCCTGGCGCATCGATTCCAGTTGAAGCGCTGCGAGCAGGGCGCTGATGTCTCCGAAAGACTCGTGCAGGGCGGCGGCCTCCGTGCTCGCCGCGCCCCACAGTCTGCTCTGGAGCGCGTCGAGCAGCGGATGCCCGACCTCGTGGCAGACGATGTCGGGGCTCTCGCAGGTGTAGATCTCGGCGGCCCCTCCACCTCCTGGTGACCGAAGTCCAGTGTGGAGCGGTTGTAGGTGGCATTGAGGTTGTTGGGACCGTCCAGGTTGGCCTTGAGCGTCGCACCGACCTTGCTGTGCCAGGTGGCCTGCGACGGCATGAGCGGACGCCGGAAGTCGACCGTGCGCACGAGCGCGTCGGCCGCGGTCCGGTACCGGAACTCCGACGTGCCGGGCACGTCGCCTTCCCCCCGCGGCGGATCCTGGTAGATGGCCACTTGCAGCCGCCCGGATGGGAACACTGTCCTGGGCCGCTCGATCAGGACCCCGGCCGACTGCCGGGCCGGCCGACCTCTCGCCGGTCGGAGGGCTGGTCGGCGTGGGACCGGCGACGGCCAGGACCTCGTCAACGAGGTCGGTGAGTCGCATGCGGTGTCCGTGTCGGCATCGGACCGGACTGCGCGTCGACGGATTCACGTGGCCCGGAAGGCTCGCCGACTCCCCACCCTCACCGCACCGCAGCCACCTCTGCGACCCGGGCGCCCGGGCCGGAGCGTCCACGAAGGGGAACGGTTCGGCACTGCCTACACCACGGGCTGTTCCTGAAGAGCCTTCTCCGCTGCGGAGGTCTCGCGGTCGGGCCGGCCGATCGCGGCTCCGAGGACGGCGTTGTTGGGCAGCAGCGTCTTGCCGTCGTCCGTGTGGAGCTCGACGAACAGCAAGGTCATGTCGGTCACCTCGCCGTCGATCCGGCCGCCCAGCGGACCTGACTGGATGGTGATCCGCGAGCCGATCGTGAACGGGTGCGCGACCAGCAGGACCAGCCCGGCGAAGATGTTGCCGAGCACCGGCTGGGCGGCGATGCCCAGGATCACGCCGGTCAGCGCGCCGCCCAGCAGCAGTTTGCCCCACGGCACCCGGACCAGGCTGAGCGCGCCCAGGATCACCAGCGCGTAGCCGGACAGCAGGCAGATCACCCGCAGTGCGGCGGAGCGGTTGTCGCTGATTCGTCCGGTGAGCAGCTTCACCAGATCGTCCGTGGCTCCCCGCACCGCGATCAGTGCGCCTACGAGGAAGACTCCTGCGCTGATGCCGGCGATGACCCGGGATGCCAGTGACTGATGACTGCCCGGGTTCCCCAGGAGCCCGCCGAAGTTGAGCGACACGATGAGCCCGCCGAGAGCGAGCGACGTGGTGATGACGGCCCGTCGGGTCCGGATCACTCCTCGCCAGTGCAGCCGGTGTCCGGCGGCGGTGCCGCCCGCGGCGTTGTGCGCATGACCCACCGATGTGCCCCCGTGTTCGATTCTGTGGTGTGGGTGTCGCGCAGCAGATTACCCATGCTCACGGGGTCGGAACGACCGCCCTGGTTTTGGTGGCGTGTTCGGCCTGTCAATGGTGGGCGGGACACGGTGGGACACGAGTCCGGTGTGCGGGCGGTGTTGCGTCAGCGTGCGCCGGCCTCTCGGGGCGGTCACCCCAGGCCAAGGGTTCACCTCTTGATTGCAGGGTTGCGCAATTGATGGGCTATGCTCATGAAGGTTTGAAGAAGGCACCTCGTTCGGTGAGGCGTCTGCGCGGACACAGGCCACTGACCCCACGACGTCGAGAGACGCCCAGGGTCAGGACAGGTTTCCCCGACCTAAGGGGTGACCCCAAGTGGCTTCCCCGGTACGGGGATTACGCCGCGCAGTGCCAAAGCTCTGACGAGTTGGGGTGAACCGGTCAGGAGACCGGTCTGCTCCTTGCCGAGTCGTATGGCGCCACGGCGGCGCCCCGGCCGGGAGGAGGCGAGAGACATGGATAGCAGTTGCAGTAGTCCGGGCCACAGTCGGCCCCGCATCCGATCGACCTCGCCCAACTCCGGCATGCGGTAGCGACACTTCCCGCGCACCTTCACCCGCGCTCGCCCAGCCCCCGTACGGCTCTGTGCCGCTACGGGCTGCCCGGCAGCGATCCGGGTGTGCCGTAAGCAGTCGCCGTATGCCCCCGATCGCCTCCCCTTGCCGGGGGAGCCGGGAGGCTCATCATGACCACCGAAGTGACCACCACCGCCCCTGTTGCGGCGCCGCGCGCCGCGGTCCTGGACGACGCCCATGTCGGCGACATCCGCGGCGCGCTGGGCACCATCAAGATGGACGACACCGCGCCCCGCACCGGCCTGTCCGCGAAGCTCAAGACCCTGCTGGCGATAGTCGGGCCCGGCCTGATCGTGATGGTCGGCGACAACGACGCCGGTGCGTTCTCCACCTACGGGCAGGCCGGGCAGAACTACGGCACCAGCCTGCTGTGGACCCTGCTCCTGCTGGTGCCCGTCCTGTACGTCAACCAGGAGATGGTGCTGCGCCTCGGCGCCGTCACCGGCGTCGGCCACGCCCGGCTGATCCTGGAGCGGTTCGGGAAGTTCTGGGGCGCGTTCTCCGTCATCGACCTGTTCCTGCTCAACGCCCTGACCATCGTCACGGAGTTCATCGGGATCACGCTCGCCGCCGGCTACCTGGGGCTGCCCAAGGCCGGCGCGGTGATCCTGGCCGCCGTGATCATCATCGCCTCCGCCTTCACCGGCTCCTTCCGCCGGTTCGAGCGCGTGGCCATC
>NZ_BMRP01000101.1 GCF_014648695.1 Streptomyces albospinus | reverse complement strand
TTGTCGGTAACTGATGCCCAGCGGGCTGTGCTTGAGGGGTGGGTGCGTCGGCGTACGACTGCTCAGGCACTGGCTCAGCGGTCGCGGATCGTGCTGGAGTGCGCCGAGGGACACTCGATCATGGAAGTGTCGCGACGTCTGGGCGTCGCCCCGGATACGGTCCGCACCTGGCGGCGACGTTTTCTCGAGCGTGGTCTGGACGGCCTGTGCGACGACCCGCGGCCGGGTGTTCCGCGCAAGATCACCGACGCGGACGTGGAGCGGGTGATCGTCACAACACTTGAGGAGACACCGAAGAACGCCACCCAATGGTCGACCAGGTCGATGGCGGCGGCCACGGGCATGTCACAGTCGGCGATCTCGCGGATCTGGCGGGCGTTCGCCCTGGCCCCGCACCGCACGCAGACGTTCAAGCTGTCCACGGACCCGCTGTTCATCGACAAGGTCCGCGATGTCGTGGGGCTCTACCTGGATCCGCCGGAGAAGGCCCTGGTGCTGTGTGTGGACGAGAAGTCGCAGATTCAGGCGCTGGACCGGTCCCAGCCGGTCTTGCCGATGATGCCCGGCGTCCCCGAGCGCCGCAGTCACGATGATGTCCGGGCCGGCACCACCACCTTGTTCGCCGCTTTGGAGGTGGCGAGCGGGAAGGTCATCGGATCCCTGCACCGTCGGCACCGGGCAGTGGAGTTCAAGAAGTTCCTGGCCAGGCTCGACAAGGAGGTGCCGGCCGGCCTCGGCGTGCATCTGGTCTCGACAACTACGCGACCCACAAGACGCCCGCGGTCAGGAAGTGGCTGCTGGCGCACCCGCGCTTCCACTTGCACTTCACGCCCACGAGCTCGTCCTGGCTGAACTTGGTGGAGCGGTGGTTCGCAGAGCTCACGCAGAAGAAGCTCAAGCGTGGCGTCCACCGCTCCGTCCAGGCTCTCGAATGCGACATCCGGGCATGGCTGGCCGACTGGAACGAACACCCGCGACCGTTTGTCTGGACGAAAACCGCCGACGAGATCCTGGACAAAGCCGCAGCCTACTGCCACCGAATCTCTGACTAAGGTCACTAGGGCACGCTCGTGCGCCACGCTCAGGCCACCGTAGCGAGTTCCCGGGCCGGCTGCGTCTGCTCGTAGGCGTGGCCGACCCGCAGGAGCGTGGGCTCGCCAAGGGGACGGCCGAGCAGCTGCATGCCGATCGGCATGCCGACCGAGTCGTGGCCGACCGGAACGGTCAGGGCGGGCACCCCGGTGATGTTGGCGGGGGCGGAGAGGCGCACGTAGGCGTCGGAGACGCCCTCGACCGTGCCGTCGGGCCAGCTGACCGTCGCCTCGTCGGCGCCGACCGCGGGCATCGGCACGCTCGGGGCGGCGATCACGTCGACCTGGTCCAGCAGCCGGGCCCACTCGGCGCGCATGAGCGTGCGGGTGCGTTGCGCGCGTACGTAGTCCCCGGCGCTCATCAACTCGCTTGCCTCCAGGAGGATGCGGACGTCCTCCTGGTACATTTCGGGGACCGTGCGCAGGCTGCTCTCGTGGTAGGCCCCGGCCTCCGGCACCATCAGGCCCCACTGGGTGGCCTGGATGTAGCGGGTCATCGGGATGTCGACCTCGACGAGCCGTGCGCCCAGGGTTTCCAGCTGCCCGATGGCGTGCCGGACGGCGGTCTCCACGCGCGGGTCGACGTTGTCGAAGTAGTAGGTGCGCGGCAGGCCGATGCGAAGCCCCGTCAGGTCCGCGCCGGCACCGGGCCGGTAGTCAGTGGCGGGCACGGACAGCGAGGCGGGGTCGCGCGGATCGTGTCCGGCCAGCGCGGTCAGGACCAGGGCGGCGTCCTCGACGGTGCGGGTGATCGGGCCGACGTGGTCCAGCGACCAGGACAGGGAGGTGACGCCGTGGCGGGGGACGAGGCCGTAGGTCGGTTTGAGGCCGACGACCCCGTTGAGCGCGGCGGGCACCCGGATCGACCCGCCGGTGTCGGTGCCCAGGGCGAAGGTCGCGGTGCCCGAGGCGACAGCGACCGCGGAGCCGCCGCTGGAACCACCGGCGACCCGGCCGCGGTCCCAGGCGTTGCGGGTCTGCGGAGTGGTCAGGCCGAACGCGAACTCGTGGGTGTGGGTCTTGCCGAGCAGGACCGCGCCGGCCGCGCTCAGACGCGCGGCGACCGTGCTGTCCGCCGTCGCGCGATGGTCGGCGCGCACCCGGGAGCTGGCCGTGGTGGCCATCCCGCCGACGTCGATCAGGTCCTTGAGTCCCATCGGGATGCCGTGCAGCGGTCCCCGATAACGGCCGTGCGCCGCTTCGTGTTCGGCCTCGCTCGCCGTCCGGCGTGCCTGCTCCGCGGTGACCGTGACGTAGGCGCCGAGGTGCGGTTCCACTTTCTCGATGCGATCGAGGACGGAGTCGACCAGTTCGACGGGGGAGAGTCGCCGGG
Source organism: Streptomyces albospinus (assembly GCF_014648695.1). Lineage (GTDB taxonomy): Bacteria > Actinomycetota > Actinomycetes > Streptomycetales > Streptomycetaceae > Streptomyces > Streptomyces albospinus. The sequence continues at coordinate 5,648 of NZ_BMRP01000101.1, read as the reverse complement.
CACGGATCGCGTTCGCGGCGGTGGCGAGGGACAGCTCATACGGCTGCATCGTGCGGCTCCTGTCCGGCGCGGTAGGCGGCGGCGGGCGGGACGTCCGCGAAGTCCAGCTCGCGCAGGACCGCGACGACGCCGTGGATGTGGTTGGCGACGGTGGCGACCGCGGCGTGGCGTTCGGCGGGCAGCACAAGCCCGGCGCGGGCGGCCCAGCGGGCGGCCTCTGGCGGTGTGAGTTCGACGGCGGTCATGGACCTTCTCTTTCTCGGTCGAGGGTGGAGCGGCGGAGTACCCGAAGGCGCTAAAGGCCAAGGATTGGCGTCAGGTGACTGCAGGTGCCACGACTGCTCGGTGGCGCGGCTGTTCGGTGGCCCGCGCGTGGGCCACCGAACACCGCCGGGCGCGGGGCACCGGTCGCGTGGTCAGGCCCCGGTGGCCGGGATCTCGCCGCCGTGCTCGGCGAGCAGCCGGTAGCGGCCGTTCTCCCGGCGGACGGTGCCGGCCGTGGGCCGCGGGAAGTGGGTGCCCAGGAGCAGCGCGTCGGTGTCCGCTACGCCGTCGAGCAGCCGGGCGCGGGTGCGGATCGCCTGGACGGGGTCAACGTCGACGCAGCTGTGCACGTGGGGGTGGGACAGCTGCACGGGGTGGTGGATGCTGTCGCCGGTGATCAGCGCCCGCCGGTCGCTGCCGCGCAGTTCGACGGCGACCTGCCCCGGAGTGTGGCCCGGGGCGGGGACCAGGAGGACGCCCGGCGCCACCTCGTGCCCCTGCTCGGGCACGTTCACGAGGTCGTACTGTCCGGCTTCCCGGACCGGGTGGACGGAGTCGCGGAACATCCGGGTGCGGGCCTCGTCCAGGTCGGTGGCGGCCCAGTGGTCCCATTCGGTGCGGCTGGTGACGTAGCGGGCGTTGGGGAAGGTGGGGACCCAGTCCTCGCCGGCGAGGCGGGTGTTCCAGCCGACGTGGTCGGTGTGCAGGTGCGTGGTGATCACCAGGTCCACGGACTCGGGCGGGAAGCCGGCCGCTGTCAGCCGCTCCAGGAAGTCGGTGTCGAGACCGTTCCAGGCTGGGTTGGCACGGGTCTTGCCGTTGCCGATGCCGGTGTCCACGACGATCCGCAGTCCGCCGGCCTCCACCGCGAAGCTGTGGCTCGCCAGCCGTGGGACCTCGGCGTCGGCGAAGTCGGGCCGCAGCCACGACGCCTCGTCCAGCACTTCCCTGGTGGCGTCCGGCAGCAGCCACGGTCCGGTCTGGCGAGGCAGTTCGATCTCGTCGACGCGGCGTACGACGATGTCGCCAAGGCTCCATCCCGTGCTGGTGGCGGGGGTGGCCTGACGGGGGGTGGCGGTGCTCATCGGTGGGACCCTTTCGGTGGCGCTGGACGGTGCGGGCGGGGTGACGTGCTGTGGGAAAGGGCAGGCTCCGGTCAGGCCGTGCGCGGCCAGCGCGTGCCGCGGAAGCCTTAAGGCGAATGTTTTGCATTAAGTACTCTAGGTCGGCGCCACCCCAAAACGCAAACCCTTAGCTTTTAGGTGTCCGAGGGGGACCCGGCGCGACCGAGCGCCGCCGCCACCAAGCGGCCGGCGTACGCCTGGGACAGCTCCGAGGGGCGGAACAGGATCCGATACATCAGCGGGGCGACCACGACGTCCAGCAGCGTCTCCAGTTCCGGCACGGCCTCCCCGCGCCCGGCTGCGCGTACGCCGATGGCCTTCAATTGCTCGGCGGCGTAGTCGGAGCAGCGCCCCGCGTTGCCCTGCCCAGGGTCGCCCAGCAGGGCGTCGCGGATGTACGTGCGACCCGCCGTCGAGGACATCTCCTCGGCGAACTGCACGGTCCACGCCTCCAGGTCCGCTCGCAGGCTGCCGTGGTCGGCCGGCGGGGCATCCGGGCGCAGCCGCTCGACGGCCACGTCGGACAGCAGTTCCCGCAGGTCCCCCCAGCGGCGGTAGACGGTGGAAGGCGTGACCCCCGCACGGGCCGCGATCAGCGGCACGGTCAGCGCGTCCCGCCCCACCTCCGCCTCAAGATCACGGACCGCCTGGTGCACGGACTGCTGGACGCGGGCGCTGCGCCCGCCGGGGCGTGTGGTCGCTCGGGCACTCATGGGGACAGTCTAATGCGAAGAAATTGCGTCTGCCGGAACGGTCCGGCCAGAAGTGAAGCGGTCCTCGCACGCCGCCGGCCGTGGCGCGCGGTTCAACTCGGACGAAGCGGCCCGCGACCTTGGCCATCACCTCCCCGAGCACCGATCGCCACCGGTCAGCGTCTACGCTGTGGCTCGCGGCCACCGTCCGATCTTGAAGAGTCCACACACCTCGCCAAGATCACGCGGTGGCCGTTCTGGTTCCCGCCCCAAACGGCCCGATCACGAACTGCAACTGGAGTACTGCCAGGCGCTGCCACTACAGACGCCGCGCGACCGGTCACGAACAACCGCCGCATGACGGCACGTCAGCTCACTACACTCAAGAAGACGCCTCTGACCAGCGGCAATAGCGAACTGCAACTGGAGTATTAGACCGTGTCCTGTGTGGTGAGGCGGATCAGGCGCTTGTAGCGGCAGAGGGCTGCGGCGAGTCCGAGAAAGGCCAGGTAGTTGCGGGGATCGCGTTTGTAGCGGGGGCTGAGCCTGCGGTATCCGGTCAGCCAGGAGATGGTGCGCTCGATCACCCAACGACGGCGTCCCCATCGTTTGCTGGACTCGGTGCCTTTGCGTGCGCTGCGTACGCCGATCCGCTTGCCGCGGAGCCATTTCCGCAGGTGAGGTGCGTCGTATGCCTAATAGGCATCGTGAGTTGGTTGTTGGGCCAGCTCTGGCAGGGGTCGGGCGAGACGTCTGATCTGTATGCAGCGCCTGGGAGTGCTTCGACAAGAGGGACGCGAGGTGCGGCCCCTGCCGTCACAAGCTCGGTCGCCGTACCGTGCCGTCGTTCGAGCCATCCCCAGGGCTACCTCCTGATCAGCCGGAGCCGTAGAGCTCTTCACGAGAGCGAGGACCCTGGGCATAGCTGGGGCCACGGACGGCTGATGGGGTGGTGCGCCCGCGAGCGCTTCTATTAGGTCGCCGGGTGGTCCTGCTGCGGCTCGACGCCGACGGACAGTGACGGATTGAAAGGAGCGCGCGTTGCACGTGACCTGCGGTATCGATTGGGCCGAGGATCACCATGACGTGGCGGTGGTCGACTCCGATGCCCGGCTGCTCGGCAAGCTCAGGATCAGTGATGACGCGGCGGGTTTTCAGGACCTGCTGCGGCTGCTCGCGGAACACGGCGATAGCCCGGACGATCCGATACCGATCGCGATCGAGACCTCCCGTGGACTCCTGGTGGCCTGCCTGCGGGCCTCGGGCCGCAAGGTCTACGCGATCAACCCGATGGCCGTCGCCCGCTACCGCGACAGGCACGTGGTCTCCCGCAAGAAATCCGACCACCAAGACGCCGTCGTTCTGGCGAACATCCTGCGAACCGACGCTGAGCTGCACCGACCACTGCCGGGCGACTCCGACCTGGTCAAGGCGATCGCCGTGCTCGCGCGAGCCCAGCAGGACGCAGTCTGGGACCGCACCCGCGCCCACAACAGGCTCCGATCGCACCTGCGTGAGTACCACCCAGCGATCCTGGAGGCGTTCGCCGGCAAGCGCGAGCGGCTACTGTCACGGGAAGCCCGTGCGATCCTGGCGATCGCGCCCACTCCGGCCCAGGCTGTCCGACTGACCCGCAGTCGGATCAAGGCCGCTGTCACCCGGGCCGGACGCCAGCGCCGCATCGACGCCGAAACCGACCGGCTCCGTGAAGTGTTCCGCCAAAACCGGCTCCACCAACCCACTCTGGTTGAGCAGGCGATGGGACGCCAGACACTCGCCCTTCTCGCCCAACTCGAGGCGGCCTGCCAGGCATGCGACGACCTGGCGCGCGACACCGAGGAACTGTTCTTGCAGCATCCCGACGCGGAGATCATTACCAGCTTCCCTGGCCTGGCCGTACTCACCGGCGCGCGCATACTCGCTGAGATCGGCGACGACCGCACCCGGTTCTGCCAGGCTCAGAACCTCAAAGCCTATGCCGGTAGCGCACCGGTGACCCGCGAGTCCGGCAAGAGTCGCCGCGTCATCCACCGCCGCATCAAGAACAGTCGCCTGGCCGCGACTGGCCGGCACTGGGCGTTCGCCGCCCTCACCGCCTCACCAGGAGCCCATGCCCACTGCAACCGCAGACGAGACACCGGCGACCGATACCACGCAGCTCTCCGCGATCTGTTCAACCGCATGCTCGGCCAACTCCATCACTGCCTGACGCACCACCAGATGTTTGACGAAGCCGCAGCCTTCGGCCACCCGGAATCGCCAGCACTCGCGGCAGCTGCTTGACCAGATAGCTGCATGGGGTGTCTTGTCAGCGTGCAGGCGTCGGGGTTTGAAGTACCGGCCGCGGTGGGGGTCGTGTCTCGTTTGGTGACCGGCGACCATCGGCTTCAGCCCTTCGCTGTCGTGGACGTTGGCGGCGGAGTTGCCGACGACCATGGGCAGTCCGTTCGCGTCCGGCAGGACGTGCATTGTGGAATCCGGCTTACCTCGGCCCACGGGGCTCGGACCTGTGTGTTCGCCCACTTTTCAGCCCTGACGTGGGCGGAATCCAGCACCACGCGGGTCACGTCGATCAGGCCGGCGTCGTCCAGTCGATGGAGGACCCCTCGTGCAGGCGGCCCCACAGAATCGCTCTGGACCAGATCAGAAACCGGCGATGAGCTGTGGACTTGGAAACTCCGAAGCACGGCGGCAACGCACGTCAGGCGCAGCCGCTGACCAACACGTAGACAATCGCCGCGAACAGCGTCTCATCAGGCGTGTCCTGCGTGCCGCCACCCTGCGGCCGCACCTTCGACGGAGGGATCAGCGGCTTCGCGATCTCCCACAACCCGTCTGGAACAATCCAACTCCACGTACCCCGCCCCATGTTCAGCCCAACGGGCCTCCGCCACATAGGACACGGTCTTAAGATCGTGTCCTACATGGTCAGATGGTCGTTGCCCGGGTCTTGGGGAGTGGGCAGTGGGGATGGATCGTGCCGGAGGGGCTCTGGGAGATCGCCAGGCCTTTGCTGCCGCTGGCACGGGTACGGCCGCAGGGCGGCGGGGTGGCCAACATCGATGACGAGGCGGTGTTCGCCGCCATCATCTACGTCCTGGTCAGCGGCTGTGCCTGGCGTGCTCTGCCGCCGTGCTTCGGGGCGTCGAAGTCCACGGTGCACCGCCGATTCCTGATCTGGTCGCGTGCGGGCGTCTGGGGACGGTTGCACCAGAAGGTGCTCGAACTGCTCGCCGGCCAGGGCTTGATCGACCTGTCCCGGGCAGTACTCGACTCCGCTCACGTCCGCGCCAAAAAAGGGGCGAACTTGCAGGTCCGTTGCCCGTGGACCGAGGCAAGCCGGGTTCCACAATGCACGTCCTGTCCGACGCGAACGGACTCCCCCTACGCGTCGGCCTCTCCGCAGCCAACACCCAAGACAGCCTCGGACTGAAGCCGATGCTCGTCCATTTCCACATAGGACACGAATCCTACAACGACCATTCCAAGCCCCAGCGACTGCATGCCGACTAACGAGTTGGTGCGTGATAGTGGGTGAGGGCGTCGTTGCTGGTGGGTGGCAGGATCT
>NZ_BMRP01000100.1 GCF_014648695.1 Streptomyces albospinus | reverse complement strand
GGGGCAGGAGGGGTTGTTCTGAGGGGGTGTTTCGAGGGGGCTGAGGGGGGTTCTGAGGGGCCGACCGGGGGCGATTCTGCGAGGAGTGGGGTCTTTCGGGCTCACGGGCGCTGGGGCTGAGGGTTCTGTGGTTCTGAGGTTCAGGCTCAGGGGCCCTGGGGGTCTGGGGTCCTGGGGGTCTGGGGTCCTGGGGGGTTTGGTGGTCTGGGGTTCGGAGGGCTGGAGTGGTGTGTGGAAGGGGTTGGTGTGGTGGCCGGGGACGTGGGGGACGCAGGGGACGGGTGTGCGGTGGAGGGCGATGAGCGGGTCGGGGAGTTCTGGCGGGGGCTGGGGCTGCCGGGGCTGATCGATGTGCATACGCACTTCATGCCGGAGCGGGTGATGGCGAAGGTGTGGGCGTATTTCGACGCCGCGGGCCCGTTGGTGGGGCGGCGGTGGCTGATCGCGTACCGCTTCGAGGAGGACGAGCGGCTGGCGGTGCTGCGGGGCTTCGGCGTGCGGGCGTTCACGGCGATGGTCTATCCGCATAAGCCCGGGATGGCGCGGTGGCTGAACGGGTGGGCGGCGGACTTCGCGGCCCGTACGCCGGACTGCCTGCGGACGGCGACGTTCTTCCCGGAGGACGGGGCCGCGGCCTACGTACGGGGCGAACTCGACGGCGGGGCCCGGGTGTTCAAGGCGCATGTGCAGGTCGGGGCGTACGACCCGGCGGATGCGGGGCTGGACGCGGTGTGGGGCGCGCTGGCGGAGGCCGGGGCGCCGGTGGTCGTCCACTGCGGTTCGGGTCCGGCACCGGGGAAGCACACCGGGCCCGAGCCGATCGCGCGGGTGCTGGCCCGGCATCCCCGGCTGCGGCTGGTGATCGCGCACATGGGGATGCCGGAGTACGCCGACTTCCTGGACCTCGCGGAGCGCTATCCGGAGGTGCATCTCGATACGACGATGGCCTTCACGGACTTCTCCGAGCGGGCCGCGCCGTTCCCGCGGGCGGAGCGGGGGCGGTTGCGGGATCTGGGCGGACGGGTGCTCTTCGGGAGCGACTTCCCCAACATCCCGTACGGGTACGCGCATGCCCTGGAGGCGCTCGCCCGGCTGGAGTTGGGGGAGGAGTGGCTGCGCGCGGTGTGCTACGGGAACGGGGCGCGGCTGTTCGGGACGGGGGCGGAGTCGGCTGTGGAGTGGCCGGGGTGAGGTACCGGGCGCGCGGTTCCCGGTGTGCGGTTCAGGGGGTGGGGGCCGGGGTGGTGGCCGCGGCCAGGTGGGTCAGGGCGGTGCGGAGGTCGGCGAGGGTGGGCTCGTCGGTGACGCGCTCGGTGGCGGGGTCGATTCTGGGGCCGATGGCGGGGATTTCGCGGCAGGCGGCGGTGATGACGTCCGCGGTCATCATGCGCAGGGTCTCGCGGAGTTGGGCGTTGGCGTGATCGCCGCCGGTGGGGAACGGCGAGGCGGTGATCACCGCGACCGGCTTGTGGACGCATTCGCCGCTGCTGACCAGCCAGTCGAGGGCGTTCTTGAGGACGCCGGGGACGCCGTGCGCGTACTCGGGGCTGACGATGAGCAGGGCGTCGGCGGTGGCGACGGCGGTGCGCAGGGCGGCGACGGCGGGCGGGGGAGTGGCGTCCTCGCCGTCCAGGTCGGGGTTGAAGTGCGGGAGTGCGCCGATGTCCGCGGTGGCGGTGGGGCCGTCGAAGAGGTCGAGGGCGGAGCGCAGCACGGCTCCGTTGGATGACCGGGCGCGCAGGCTGCCGGAGAGGGCCAGGAGATGCATGGGGTGACGGTACGCGGTGGGGGGCGGGGTGCGGCGGTACGGGTCTACGGGCTTTGCGCGGGGGCTCGGTGGCGGGGCCCGGTGCCGGGGCCCGGTCGGGGGCACCGTACGGGGTCCGGCGGGGCCGGTGGCCGGTCGCAGGCGGGAAAGTGCAGGTCAGGGTGATTGTCAGTGGTGGGTGCGATGCTGAGGGAGTGGTGATCGGCCTGGATCGCGCGGGGGGCGGTCCAGGCTCGCCATGACGGGGTGGCGCCCTGTGCGGGCGGTGGGTTCTTGACCTTGGACAGGGGGGATTCTCAGGAGATTCACAGAAACCGGAAAGAGAGCTCTCAGAGGGGCGGGTCAGGCTCCGGGCCATGACTCTGACTCCGTCGTCCTCAGCGTCCTACCGTGCGCCGGCCTCCGGCTCGTCCTCCAGGGGGGCGCCCGGGAAGCAGCCGGAGCTGCTGCGGGCGGACGGAAGCCCGGTGCGGGTGCTGGTCGTCGACGACGAGTCCTCGCTCGCGGATCTGCTGTCGCTGGCCCTGCGGTACGAGGGCTGGGACATCCGTTCCGAGGGGGATGGCGCGGGTGCGCTGCGGTGTGCGCGCAGCTGGCGGCCGGATGCGGTACTGCTCGATGTGATGCTGCCGGACATGGACGGGCTGACGGTGCTCGGCCGGCTGCGGCGTGAACTGCCGGACGTACCGGTGCTGTTCCTCACCGCCAAGGACGCGGTCGAGGACCGGATCGCCGGGCTGACGGCGGGCGGCGACGACTATGTCACCAAGCCGTTCAGCCTGGAAGAGGTGGTGGCCAGGCTGCGCGGGCTGCTGCGCCGGGCCGGGGCGAACACCGCACGCAGCGAGTCGCTGCTGACGGTGGGCGATCTGGTGCTGGACGAGGACAGCCACGAGGTGTGGCGGGACGGCCAGGACATCCATCTGACGGCCACGGAGTTCGAGTTGCTGCGCTACCTGATGCGCAATCCGCGGCGGGTGCTGAGCAAGACGCAGATTCTGGACCGGGTCTGGAGCTACGACTTCGGGGGCCAGGCCAACGTCGTCGAGCTGTACATCTCGTATCTGCGGCGGAAGATCGACGCGGGGCGGGAGCCGATGATCCACACCCGGCGGGGTGCGGGCTATCTGATCAAGCCGGTGGGGTAGGTGGCGGGGTGCGTGCCGCGAGTGGTCGGGTGATCCAAGGGACCTCGGGGACTGCGGAGGCCTCGGTGTCCTCGGGGACTTCGGGGGCCTCCAGGGCGGATGGGGTTGTCGGCGCGGGCGGGGCCGCCGGTGCGGGCGCCTCCGCCGGTGTTCCCGATGGACCCGCCGGTGCGGGCGGTCCGGCCGGTACAGCTGGACCCGCCGGTGCGGGCGGATCTGCCGGTGCGTCCGGTGCGTCCGGTGCGTCCGGTGCGGCCGGGGCCTCCGGTGTGGGCGGAGCGTCCGGTGCGGTCGGAGGTTCGTCCGCGTACGGCCGTTCCGGGGCGCCGCGGCTCGCTGCGTGGCCGCTGGTCGCCTCCCTGGCGCGGCGGCGCTGGACGTTGCGGACGCGGCTCGTGGTGTCGGCGGTGGCGCTGATCGCGGTGGTGGGGACCGTGATCGGGACCGTGACGACCATTGCGCTGCACCAGTACATGCAGGATCAGTTGGACCGGCAGCTGAGGGAGTCGGTCGTGCGGGCGGAGTTGCCGCATCCGCGTGACCCCTTGGATGACGACGGGCTGGACTTCGTCGCCATGGGTGGTCAGCCCATCGGTGCGGTGGGGGCGCGGGTCGGGCCGGACGGGACGATCGGTGCCGGCAAGCTGCTGAACCGCTCGACGAGCCGGCTGCCGTCCGAGCGGCTGGATTGGCTGGGCAGGGAGCAGGTCGCGGCGCTGAACGCGGTGCCGCGGGACGCTGCGCCGCACAGCGTCCACCTTCCCGGCCTCGGGCACTACCGGGTGCTGTCGGCCAAGGACGGCCAGTTGGTGCTCGGGCTGCCGACCGGTGAGGTCGACGGGACGGTCGACCGGCTGGTGCGGATCGAGGGCTTTGTGACGGTGGCCGGGCTGGCGGCGGCCGGGATCGCGGGTTCCGTCATGGTCGGGTTCGCGCTGCGGCCACTGAAGCGGGTGGCCGCCACGGCGACGCGGGTGTCCGAACTCCCGCTCCACCAGGGCGAGGTGGCGCTGCACGTCCGGGTTCCGGCGGCCGAGGCGGATGCACGTACGGAGGTCGGCCAGGTCGGGGCGGCGCTGAACCGGATGCTGGGGCACGTCGGTTCGGCGCTCTCGGCGCGGCAGGAGAGCGAGATGCGGGTGCGGCGGTTCGTCGCCGACGCCAGCCATGAGCTGCGGACGCCGCTGGCGTCGATACGGGGCTATGCCGAGCTGACCCGGCGCGGGAAGGAGCGGCCGGGGCCGGAGACGCGGCATGCGCTGGGGCGGATCGAGTCCGAGGCGGAGCGGATGACGGGGCTGGTGGAGGATCTGCTGCTGCTCGCCCGGCTCGATTCCGGGCGCCCGCTCTCGTATGAGAGCACCGATCTCTCGCCGTTGGTGGTGGACGCGGTGAGCGATGCCCGGGCGGCCGGGCGCGATCACCGCTGGCGGCTGGAGCTGCCCGACGAGCCCGCGCTGGTCCATGGCGACGCGAGTCGGCTGCACCAGATCCTGGTCAATCTGCTGGCCAACGCCCGTACGCATACGCCGGAGGGGACGACGGTCACGGCACGGGTGCGGAACGGGGTGCCCGGCGCGAGCGCGGTCCTCGGCGGGCGCGGGGTCTTCGGGGCCGGGGCCGGGGCCGTCCAGCTGGAGGTGGAGGACGACGGGCCCGGGATCCCGCCCGCGCTGCTGCCGCATGTCTTCGAGCGGTTCGCACGCGGGGACGCGTCCCGTTCGCGGGCGGCCGGGAGTACGGGGCTGGGGCTGGCCATCGTGCAGGCGGTGGTTGCCGCGCACCGCGGGACGGTCAGCGTGCAGAGCGTCCCGGGGCGGACGGTCTTCACGGTGACGCTGCCGGCGGCCCGGCCGTAGGAAGCCCGTGCCGTAGGAAGCCTGTGCCGTAGGAAGCCCGTGCCGTACGAAGACCGAGCCGTAGGGCCCCGACTGTAGGGGCCCCGACTGCAGGAGCTCCGCCCGGAGGAGTCTTCGCCCGTAGGGCCCCTGCCCGTAGGAACCCCCGCCGCTCGCAGGGCCTTCACACAACGTGCTGCGGTCCGCCCGTCTCTCTCCTCCCCCTCCGTCTCTCCCCTCCCCCCTGTCTCTCTCCCCCCGACTCATAGCCCACCCACAGATTCACCACACCGCCATGACAGGGCGGTTGGCGACCGTCGTCGGTATGACGACGCCACCGCCGACCCAGACGCCACTGGGTTCCCTGCCACCACGTGAGCATCTGCGACTGGGCCAGATCGAGACGGTTCTCGATGTCGTGATTCCCGTCTACAACGAGGAGAGCGACCTCGAACCGTGCGTGCGCCGGCTGCACGACCACCTCGTACGGACCTTCCCCTACGGGTTCCGGATCACCATCGCCGACAACGCGAGCACCGACCGCACGCCCGAGATCGCCGCCCGCCTCGACGACACGATGGACAGCGTCACCGCCGTCCGGCTGGAGCAGAAGGGCCGCGGCCGGGCGCTGCGCACCGTGTGGTCGCTCTCCGAGGCGCCGGTGCTGGCCTATATGGACGTCGATCTGTCCACCGACCTCAACGCGCTGCTGCCGCTGGTCGCCCCGCTGATATCCGGGCACTCGGACCTGGCGATCGGCTCCCGGCTCAGCCGCAGCGCGCGGGTGGTGCGCGGGCCGAAGCGGGAGTTCGTCTCGCGGACCTACAACCTGATCCTGCGCGGCTCGCTGGCCGCCCGGTTCTCCGACGCGCAGTGCGGCTTCAAGGCGATCCGCGGCGATGTCGCCGGCCGGCTGCTGCCGATGGTCGAGGACACCGGGTGGTTCTTCGACACCGAGATGCTGGTGCTCGCCGAGCGGGCCGGGCTGCGGATCCACGAGGTGCCGGTGGACTGGGTCGACGACCCCGACAGCACCGTGCACATCGTGCGGACGGCGACCGACGACCTCAAGGGCGTCTGGCGGGTGGGGCGGGCGCTGGCGACCGGTGCGCTGCCGCTGGACCGGCTCGCCCGGCCGTTCGGCGACGACCCACGGGACCGGCAGCTGTCCGGGGTGCCGGGCGGACTGGCGCGGCAGCTCGTCGGGTTCTGCGTCGTCGGGGCGCTGAGCACCCTGCTCTACCTCGGCCTCTACTCCCTCTTCCGGCTCGGGGCGGGCCCCCAGATCGCCAATGCCGGCGCCCTGTTGGTGTCCGCCCTGGCCAATACGGCGGCCAACCGCCGGCTGACCTTCGGAGTGCGCGGGCGGGACCGGGCGGTCCGCCATCAGGCGCAGGGGCTGGTGGTCTTCGCCATCGGCCTGGTGCTGACCAGCGGCTCGCTGGCCGCCCTGGACTCCGCCACCGGCAGCCCCTCGCACACCAGCGAGCTGACGGTGCTGGTGGCCGCCAACCTCGCCGCGACGGTGCTGCGGTTCCTGCTCTTCCGCGCCTGGGTGTTCCCGGAGCGCGAGCGGCGGGAGGGGACGGGCGGCCCGGCCGCCCACGACTCCCGGCCGGCCGATGACCGCCAGGAGTCCGCACCGCCCGCCGCGCACGACCGCAACGACCTTTCACGGAGCACTTGATGACACCCCGTCCGTCCAGTACGCCCGGTGCGCCGGATCAGCCGCCGCATACGGGCCCGACCGCACCGCCGGCGACACCACAGGAGAGAGCGATGACCCCGGAGGCATCCGCCACCGGCCCCGACCGGTCCGCACGGGAAGCCGTGCGGGGGAAGGGAGTTGGACAGTCCGCAGGAGGGCCCGCAGGAGGGTCCGCGGGAGAGCCCGCAGGAGAGCCCGCGGGACACCCGGCAGGACAGCCCGCGGGTGAATCCGTGCGGGTCCGTACGTATGAACCCCGGAGCGGGCTGCGCGGGCTTCCGGAGCGGATGGTGCGGGGGCGGCCGGAGGACCCCCGCTGGGCCCGGCCCGCGCTGCTGGCGCTGCTGGTGGTCACCGCCGCGCTCTACCTCTGGGACCTCTCGGCGTCGCGGTACGCCAACCAGTTCTACTCGGCCGCCGTACAGGCCGGCAGCGAGAGCTGGAAGGCGTTCTTCTTCGGGTCGTCGGACGCGGCCAACTCCATCACCGTCGACAAGCCGCCGGCCTCGCTCTGGCCGATGGCCCTGTCCGTACGGCTCTTCGGGCTCAGCTCGTGGGCGATCCTGGTACCCGAGGCGCTGATGGGCGTGACCACGGTCGGCCTGCTCTACGCGACCGTGCGGCGCCGGTTCGGCGCGGCGGCCGGTCTGCTGTCGGCGGGCGCGCTGGCGATCACCCCGGTCGCCGCGCTGATGTTCCGCTTCAACAACCCCGACGCGCTGCTCTGCCTCCTGATGGTCTGCGCCGTCGCGTGCGTGCTGCGCGCCCTGGAGGAGGGGCGGACGAAGTGGCTGGTGCTGGCCGGCGTCTGCTTCGGGCTGGGCTTCCTCACCAAGACCCTCCAGGCGTGGCTGATCCTGCCGGCGATGGCCCTGGTCTACGCCTGCTGCGCGCCGGTCGCGCTGCGCAAGCGGCTGGGGCAGCTGCTGCTGGCCGGGCTGGCGATCGTGCTGTCGGCCGGCTGGTGGGTGGCGATCGTCGAACTGCTGCCGGCGTCCGCGCGCCCGTATGTGGGCGGTTCGCAGACCAACAGCTTCCTGGAGCTGACGTTCGGCTACAACGGCTTCGGGCGGATCGACGGCAACGAGCGGGGCAGCGTCGGCGGCCACGGCGGCGGGCCCGGTGGGCACGGCGGTCCGGGCGGCGGTGGCGGCTGGGGCCAGACCGGCATCACCCGGCTGTTCTCCTCCGACATGGGCGGGCAGATCTCCTGGCTGCTGCCCGCCGCGCTGATCCTGCTGGTCGTGGCGGTGTGCGTGCTGTGGCGGGCGCGGCGGGCGGTGGCCGCCGAACAGGCCGCGCAGCGCGCGGAGTTCCTGGTGTGGGGCGGCGCGCTGCTGATGACGTTCACCATCTTCAGCTTCATGTCCGGGATCTTCCACCAGTACTACAACATCGCGCTGTCGCCCTATATCGCGGCGCTGGTCGGCATGGGGGCGGTGCTGGTCTGGCGACAGGGCGGCCTGCTGGGCCGGATCGTGCTCGCCGTGGTGACCGGGGCGACGGCAGCGTGGTCGTACGTCCTGCTGGACCGGTCGCCGGCGTGGCTGCCGTGGCTGCGCTGGACCGTGCTGGCGTTCGGTCTGCTGGCGGCGCTCGGTCTGCTGCTGGCGGCCGGGAGCGGTATGCGGCGGTCGCCGGGCGAGGTCGACGGCGGTGCGCCGGACGCCGTGGGCGGTGCGCCGGGGACGGCGGACACCGCGGCCGGGACGGCGGACACCGCGGCCGGGGCCGCCGGCCGTCCGGCCGTGCGGCGGCGGCTCGACGGGG
>NZ_BMRP01000099.1:1326-8241 GCF_014648695.1 Streptomyces albospinus | reverse complement strand
GGCAAGAACGCCACCCCGGGGAGCAGCGCCAACGGCACCGGCCACAGCGGTCGCGTCGAGATCGAGTAGCAGCGCCGCCGGCGGGGGGGATCGCCGTCAGGGTCTGTCCGGTGGGTCGGGGCCGGAAAGGCCCTACGCCCCCCGCCCCCGCTGGCGTGGCTCCTCCGCGTGCTTTTCGCGGACGTAGACCACCAGGCGTTCCAGTACGGCCATCGTGGTGTCGAGCTCGGCATCGTCGAAGTCGCTGAGAGCCTGCCGCAATTCGGCCAGTCTGGCGTGCTGGAAGCTGCGCAGGACCTCCCTGCCGTGCGGCGTGATGGCGACCTGGCGGGCGCGGCGGTCCAGGGAGTCCGGGGTGCGTTCGACCAGGTCCTGGGATTCCAACTGGCCGATCTGCCGGGTGACATGCGGCGGTTCGACCATCAGCTGGGCCGCCAGGTCGCCGACCCGGCTGACACCGCCGCTGTTCTCCAGGGCCATCAGCAAGTAGAGGTCGGAGCGCCCGGCCGTGACACCCGCCTGGAGCGCCTGGCGCTCGTGCGCCCGGGAGCGGGTGAGCAGATAGGACAGCGTGGCCAGCACCTTTTGCAGTGCGGCGACGGAGTCCTGGTCTCGTACGGGGTCCGGCATGGGGGCACTGTAGCGGGCACCGGTCCCCGGATCCGCAGCGTTCCGTACCAGGATGTGGCCGGATCCCGACGTACCGCCCGCCGGCAAACGGCAGGGACCGGCACAACTCTCCGCAGTCCGCGCCCCGTTCGGCATGCGCCCCACTTCGAGCCGGGTTTGAGCCAACCTCGTGCGGTCCTCGATCAACCCTTCCCTCCCCTGCCGGGCGTGAGTTAACGTAACGACAACTTAATTGCTTAAGTTAGGTAACTAGCAAGGGGTGATGAGCTTGCCACGGGCAGCGGGCCTGCGGCTCGGCGGCCCGGCTACGTCACCAGCACGGGAGTTGGCAATCCACGGCAGTTCGGCAAGCCACCGCAGTGCCGTGTCCGAACGCGGAAGGACCACCCGCATGACGACCGCAGAACGTACCGCTTCCCCCGACGCCCTCGCCGTCCCGGCCGCCCGCGCCCCGGGCTGCCCCTTCGATCCCGCACCCGGCGTCAGCCGCGCGGCCCACGAGGAGCCGGTCACCCGGGCCACCCTCTGGGACGGCTCCGCCTGCTGGCTGGTGACCCGGCATCAGGACGTTCGCCAGGTGCTCGGCGACCAGCGCTTCAGCGCCGACGCGCACCTCCCGGGATTCCCGTTCCTCACCGCCGGCGGACGCGAAATCCTCACCGGCGGCACCACGTTCATCCGCCAGGACGACCCGGAGCACGCCCGGCTGCGCCGGATGCTCACCGCCGACTTCATGGTCAGGAAGGTCGAGGCGATGCGCCCGGAGGTGCAGCGCCTCGCCGACGAGCTGATCGACCGGATGACCGACGGCCGCACCTCCGCCGACCTGGTCACCGACTTCGCGCTGCCGCTGCCGTCCCTGGTGATCTGCCTGCTGCTCGGCGTCCCCTACGAGGACCACGGCTACTTCCAGGAGCGCAGCCGGATCCTGCTCAGCCTCCGCTCGGCCGCCGAGGACGTCCGCACCGCCCAGCTGGAGCTGGTCGACTATCTGACCCGGCTCGCCGAGTCCAAGCAGGACCGGCCGGACGACGGCATCGTCAGCCGCCTGGTCGCCCGCGGCGAGCTGAGCTTCGCCGAAATCGCCACCATGGGGCGGCTGTTGCTGGTCGCCGGGCATGAGACGACCGCCAACATGACGGCCCTGTCCACCCTCGCCCTGCTGCGCAACCCCGACCAGCTGGCGCGGCTGCGCGCACAGCCGTCGCTCGTCCAGGGCGCCGTCGAGGAGCTGCTGCGCTATCTGACGATCGTCCACAACGGCGTACCGCGCGTCGCCACCGAGGACATCGTCGTCGGCGGGCGCACCATCCGCGCCGGCGAGGGCGTGCTGTGCACGATCAACACCGCCAACCGCGACGAGGACGTGTTCCCCGGCGGCGACGCCCTCGACGTCACCCGCGACGCCCGCCGCCATGTCGCCTTCGGCTTCGGCGTCCACCAGTGCCTGGGGCAGCCGCTGGCCCGGGTGGAGCTCCAGATCGCCGTGGAGACCCTGATCCGCCGGCTGCCCGGCCTGCGGCTGGACATCCCCTTCGAGGACGTCGCGTACCGCAGCGATATGGCCATCTACGGGGTGCACTCGCTGCCGATCGCCTGGTAGCCCGCGGCACCCCCGCACCGACCACCTTTCCTTCCGCACCCTTGGGGAGAACCATGCGCATTCACGCCGACCAGGAGAAGTGCTGCGGCGCCGGAAGCTGTGTGATGGCCGCGCCGGACGTCTTCGACCAGCGCGAGGAGGACGGCATCGTCGTCGTCCTCGACGCCGAGCCGCCCGCCGCACTGCACGACGCGGTCCGCGAGGCGGCGGCCATCTGCCCGGCCGCCGCGATCTCGCTGTCCGACTGACACCCCGCGTACGGGCCCCGCACGCCCTGCGGGGTCCGTACGCGACCGGCGAAACGGCAGGTGAGGCCCTGACCCGCCGGGCCGCCCTTACGCCCCCCGGCCCGCCGCGTGCCGCGGCCACGCCGCCAGTGCGCGCAGCGCCTCCGCGGACGGCGAGCCCGGTGCGGCGTGGTGGGTGACCAGCATCTGCTCGGGGTCGTCCGGCACCCCCAGCGACTCGTAGGCGAGGGTCAGCGGACCCACCAGCGGATGGTTCAGCTGCTTCACGCCGAAGCCCTTGTCCTTGACGTCGTGCCGGGCCCAGAACCGCCGGAACTCCTCGCTGCGGTCGGCCAGTTCGGCGATCAGCGCGGCCAGCGCCGGATCGTCCGGCCGGCGCCCGACCTGCCGCCGCAGCAGGGCGACCAACACGCACGCCTTGCCCTCCCAGTTCACGTACAGCTCGCGCGTCGCCGGATCCAGGAAGACCTGCCAGGCCATGTTGCGCCGCTCGGGCGGCATCGCCGGGAAGTCGCCGAACACGGCGCAGCCCAGCCGGTTCCAGCCGATGATGTCCAGCCGCCGGCCGACGACGAACGCCGGGACGTGCTCCATGGTGTCCAGCAGCTCCTGGACGGCGGGCCGTACCCGCTGCGGCCGGTCGGCCGGACGGCCCCGGCGGGAGACCGGCCGGACCAGGTGCCCCAGGTGGTCGCGCTCGGCCGGGGTCAGCCGCAGCGCGTCGGCGATCGCCTCCAGGACGGCGGCCGAGACGTTCCGGCCGCGGCCTTGTTCCAGGCGGATGTAGTACGCGACGCTCACCCCGGCCAGCTGCGCCAGCTCCTCCCGGCGCAGTCCCGGCACCCGCCGCCGCCCGTGCTCCGGCAGTCCGACGTCCTGGGGCCGCAGCCGGGCCCGCCGCGAGCGCAGGAACTCGCTCAGCTCGGTGCGCTGGTCCACCGCCGCGATCCGCGGCTGTACTGCGGGGCCGCCGGGCTCCCCGGACCGCTGGGTGGTTCCGTCAGTAGTAGGCACGCCATGCATATGTTCAAGAGTGCACTGGTTAGCCCTGAAGGGATGGCGCAATCTCGGTGGCATGACCCACACCTCTGTCGCCGCGTACGCCGCACCCGCCCCCAAAGCACCGCTGGAGCGGACCACGATTCCGCGCCGCGAGCTGGGTGCCCACGACATCCTGATCGACATCAAGTTCGCCGGTATCTGCCACTCCGACATCCACACCGTCCGCGCCGAATGGGGCGACGGCGGGAACTTCCCGATCGTCCCCGGCCACGAGATAGCCGGTGTGGTCGCCGAGGTCGGCGCCGAGGTCACCCGCTACAAGGCGGGCGACCGGGTCGGCGTCGGCTGCTTCGTCGACTCCTGCCGCGAGTGCGAGAACTGCCGGGCGGGCGAGGAGCAGTACTGCACCGGCGAGCTCGGCAACGTCGGCACGTACAACGCCACCGGGCGGGACGGAGCGCCCACCTACGGCGGCTACTCCACCCACCTCGTCATCGACGAGAACTACGCCCTGCGCATCCCCGACACCATCCCGCTGGACGCCGCGGCCCCGCTGCTGTGCGCCGGCATCACCCTCTACTCCCCGCTCGCCCACTGGAAGGCCGGCCCCGGCAAGAAGGTCGCCGTCGTCGGCCTCGGCGGCCTCGGACACATGGGCGTCAAGATCGCGCACGCGATGGGCGCGGAGGTCACCGTCCTCAGCCAGTCGCTGCGCAAGAAGGACGACGGCCTGCGGCTCGGCGCCGACCACTACTACGCGACGTCCGACCCGGCCACCTTCGAGCAGCTGGCCGGCACCTTCGACCTGATCGTCAACACCGTCTCGGCAAACCTGGACCTCAACGCCTACCTCGGCCTGCTGCGCACCGACGGCACCCTGGTCCAGCTCGGCGCCCCGGAGAGCCCGCTGCCGATCGCGCCGTTCGCGCTGATCACGCGCCGCCGGTCGTTCGCCGGATCGATGATCGGCGGCATCCGCGAGACCCAGGAGATGCTCGACTTCTGCGGTGAGCACGGACTGGCCGCGGAGATCGAGGTGATCAGCGCGGACCAGATCAACGACGCGTACGAGCGGGTGCTGGCGAGCGACGTCCGCTACCGCTTCGTGATCGACACCTCGACGATCTGAGCCATGGCGCGGCGGCCCTCCCCGGGGTCGCAGCGGCGCGCGAAGTCCGCCCGGGGCCGCCCCCACAGGCTGCCCCGGGCGTTTGCGTGCCGTGACCCCAGGCACGACGGACACTCTACTTGGAAATGGAACTCATTTCCATATAGCCTCTGACCTCCTGGCCGACGCCCATCCGACCGACGGAGGTCCCGCCCCCATGGCCGTACCCAAGCGCAAGCTCTCCCGCAGCAACACCCGCCACCGCCGCGCCCAGTGGAAGGCCGCCGCGCCCCGGCTGGTGCCGATCACCGTCGACGGCTCCGTGTACCAGGTCCCGCAGCGCCTGGTGAAGGCGTACCGGCTCGGCCTGATCGACCCGAAGGGCTGACCGGGCCATGACGCACCCCCGGCTGCCCGTCACCGTGCTCTCCGGCTTCCTCGGCGCCGGCAAGACCACCCTGCTCAACCACGTCCTGGGCAACCGGGAGGGCCTGCGCGTCGCGGTGATCGTCAACGACATGAGCGAGGTCAACATCGACGCCGCCCTCGTCCGCGGCGGCGCCGCGGCGCTCTCCCGCACCGAGGAACGCCTCGTCGAGATGACCAACGGCTGCATCTGCTGCACCCTGCGCGACGACCTCCTGGAGGAGGTCGACCGGCTGGCCCGCGAGGGCCGCTTCGACCACCTGCTCATCGAGTCCAGCGGCATCTCCGAACCGATGCCGGTCGCCGCGACCTTCGCCGCCCCGCGCGACGACGGCACCACCCTCGGCGATCTGACGCGCCTGGACACCATGGTCACGGTGGTCGACGCGGCCGGCTTCCTGCCCGAGCTGTCCGGCGGCGACGCGCTGACCGAACGCGGCCTCGACCAGTACGAGGACGACGAGCGCACGGTGAGCGATCTGCTCATGGACCAGATCGAGTTCGCCGACGTCCTCGTCCTCAACAAGACCGACCTGGTCGACACCGCCACCGCCGGACGGCTCCGGGCCACCCTCGCCCGCCTCAACCCGGCCGCCCGCGTCATCCCCGCCCGGCGCGGCGCGGTGGCGCTCGCCGACGTCCTGGGGACCGGCCGCTTCGACCTGGAACGCGCCCAGCAGGCGCCCGGTTGGGTCCGGGAACTCAACGGCGACCACGTCCCCGAAACCGAGGAATACGGCATCTCCAGCACCGTCTTCCGCGCCGCCCGCCCCTTCCACCCCGCCCGCCTCTGGCAGTTCGTCACCGAACAGCTCGACAGCGGCGCCCACGGTGGCATCCTCCGCTCCAAGGGCTTCTTCCGCCTCGCCACCCGGCCCGGCATCACCGGACTGTGGTCGCAGGCGGGCGCAGTGGCCCGCTTCGAGCCGTCGGGGGTCGACGGGGAGAGCGGCGGCGCGGCCCCCGAGGACACCGCCGGCCCGTCCGGCCAGGAACTGGTCTTCATCGGCACCGGCCTGCGCCCGGACGGACTCCACGCCGCCCTGACCGCCTGCCTCCTCGCCCCCGGCGAGCCCGTCCCGGCCCCCGCCGACGACCCGTTCCCGCCCTGGGATGTCCACGGACCGGTCGACCCCTGCGAGCACGGGCACGAACACGACGACGGGCACGGGCGCGAAGACGGGCTCGACGACGGGCACGGGCACGACGACGGACACGGACGCGAGGCATCCCAACTGACGGCGTCGAAAGGGAAGTTGGCAGGGAAGTTGGCAGGAAAGTCCGCTTGACAGCCCGTCCCCGGGTGCGGAAGCCTGCGCTGCCCGGCGTCCACGGGGCGCCGTTCGGACACCACGCGAACGACCACACGAACGACCAGCGCGAACGACCGGCGCGAAGGACCAGCGCGAAGGACCAGGGGGCCTCTTCCATGTACCGCACCGCGCCCGGCGTCGGATTCCTCCTCCCGCTCGTCGCCCTCCTGGTCGTCGGCGGTGTCGTGGCGGCCGTCGTGGCGGGGGTCCGCGCATGGCGGCGCCGCCGCGACTGACGAGCCGCCCACCGCCCCGGCCCGCGGATTTTCTTTCCGCCGCATCGGCAACCCCGGCCTCCGCCGCACGTCGTCACGGGTGAGGGCGCCATCAGGCGCCGCCCGTCGAACCTGGAGCAGCCGACCGTGAACCCCTCCCGCACCGCCCGCCCCCGCCTGCGCCGCCCGGCCGGCGCCGGTCTGCTCGCCGCGATAGCGCTCGCCGCCGCCTCGACGGCCGGTACGGCGTACGCCGCCGAGACCTCGACCCCGTCGCCGCGCCCGACCCACGCCTCCCCGACCCCGTCCCCCACCCACGCCCCGGGCCACGGCACGCCCAGCCCGGTCCCCACGCAGCCCCCGGGCCACC
>NZ_BMRP01000099.1:0-1321 GCF_014648695.1 Streptomyces albospinus | reverse complement strand
CCGGGCCACGGCACCCCCTCCCCCGTGCCCACGCAGCCCCCGGGCCACCGCCCGACCGCCCGGCCCTCCGCCCCCGGCAGCTCCCGACCGAGCCCCGTCCCCGCCCACCCCGGCAACCCGGGCGCCGCCAACGGCGGCCGGGGCGGCAAGGAACTGGCCCGCACCGGCGCCTCCTCCGCGGCCACCCTCGCGCTCGGCGGCGGCGCGGCGGCCCTCATCGCCGCGGGCGGCGGTACCGTCTACGCCGTCCGCCGGCGCCGCGCCTGAGACAGCCCGCCACTCAGGAACCGCCCGCCCCGAGGAAACGATGGTCCACTCCGTCACTCCGCACCCCGCCCCGGTACGGTTCGCCCTGCCGGGGCTCCTCCGGCCTGCCCGCTGGACCCGCCTGCTGCGCGCCGTCCGCCGCGAAGCACCGCCGCCCCACCGCCCGGAGCATGCCGAACTCCCCGACCACAACGGCCAGTTGGCGTACGGCGGGGACACCGACCCGCCGCCGCCCACCATCACCGAGCTGTACCACGCCCACCGGCTGAACATGGTCCGCCTGGCCGTCCTCCTCGTCGACGACCGCGCCACCGCCGAGGACGTCGTCCAGGACGCGTTCGCCGCCCTGTACAAGCGGCACGGCGAACACCTCGGCGAGGTCGACAACGCCCTGGCCTACCTCCGGACCGCCGTCGTCAACGCGGCCCGCTCGGTCCTGCGCCGCCGCCGTACCGCCCGGGGCTACACCCCGCCCTACGAGGCCGACGCCCCCTCCGCCGAGGAGCGCATCGTCCTCGACGAGGAGCATCGCGAGGTCTTCGCCGCGCTCGGCGGCCTGACCGCCCGCCGCCGCGAGGTCCTGGTCCTCCGCTACTGGGGCGAACTGTCCGAAGCCGAGATCGCGACGACGCTGGGCATCAGCCGCGGCGCGGTGAAGTCCCTGGCCAGCCGCGCCCTGGACGCCCTGGAAAAGATCCTGGAGGCCCGGTCGTGACCCCGCATGGCACCGCCCCCCGCACCCCCGAACGCCCCGTCGAGGCCCGCCTGCGCCGCGCCTTCGAGGCTCGCGCCCGGACCGTCGACGTACGCGATCTGCGCCCCGCCGCGCCCCCGGGCCCCCACCTCCGCCGCCGTACGGTCCTCACCCGCGCCCGGCTGCGCCGCTTCGCCCTGCCGCTGGCCGCCGCCACCGCGACCGCCGCCCTCGTCCTCGCCTACCTGGCCACCACCCCCGGCACCCCGCCACCCCGCCCCACCCCGGCGACACCCCCGAGCCCCGTCACCTCCACCCCGCCCTCCGCCACCCCCTCCCCGAGCATTGGCCCAAGCAGTC
>NZ_BMRP01000098.1 GCF_014648695.1 Streptomyces albospinus | reverse complement strand
GACACTGGTTCTCGTCGTCATGCCGACCATGCTGAGAGGTTGACCCTGCGTCAGGGTCAACCGCCGCGGCTCCTCGCTCGGAGACGAAGGCGGGGACGACCTCCGGGCCTGGGGCCTTCCAGCGGTCTCCGCCGTGGTGGGCGAGGGCCTCGAACAGGTCGGTCCACTGTCTCTCCGTCATCGGGCCGAGGACACAGACGGCAAGGCGGCCGCTGTACCCCTCGACGGTCCGCTCGTTGCTGATGAACCAGCCGGCGGGCTTCAGGTTGATCGGGCGGCTGGTGGCGTCCACGGCCCCGGGGAACAACGGAACAGCGGTTGGCGCTAAGCGATTGATCTTGCTGGCTACTCAGTCTCTGTGGGCTGGAGGACCTGATCCTGGAGGCGCTGCCGGAGGCTTCCTCCGGTGTGAGCGGTTCGTCCGGTCGCCGGAATGCGAACTCGGCGGGGGCGGGGGATGTCGTCGACGTCCTGGAGGTCGGCGAAGTCGGCGCGGGCCGCCGCGACGGCTTCGGGGTACGCCTCCTGCTTCTCGTGCTTGGCGAGCGCGCGGTAGATGCTCGCGACGCTGGGGGCCAGGCCCTTGCGCTTGCCGGTGGGGATGATCAGGTCGGGCTGGATCTGCTCGACCGACTCGCCGTTCGCCCGGCGCCGGAGCACGGTGTGCAGCATGTCGTCGGTGATGACGGGTGGCCGGCCGCCGTGCTTGCCCTTGCGGGCCGCCGCGTCGAGTCCTTCGAGGGTCGACTCCCGGATGTTCTCCCGCTCGGTCTCGCCGAGTTCATCCGCGAGCTCATCGTCCAAGGCACCAACGAGGGCCTGGACTCCGCCCGTGCCCGGGGCGCCCGCCTCGGCCGACCGCCGGCCATGGCTGACGAGCAGGTCCGCCACGTCCGCGATCTGCTCACCCACCCGCAGAACACCGTCACCTTGATCGCCAAGCGGCTCGGCGTGTCCCGCAACACCGTTTTCAAGTACGTCCCGGAGCTGAAGGGCGGCCGCGTCGTACTCGCCGAGGCGACGAGCACTCCCGAACTGCCCCGCCCAACCCAGCCCGTGGAGTGACCGGCGCATCGCCCCAGGTCAGCCCTATCCGTTGTTTTTGCGGCCGATGATGCGACTACCCCTGGGGCGCGAACTGCTCGGTGCCGACGACGCGGAGAAGTTCCAGATGGCTGCTGTCTGGAGTACCCGGCGGTGCGGTGAAGATGAGAAGGCGCTGATCCTCCGTCGGGGTCAGCAAGGCCTCGCAGTCCAGGTCGATGGGTCCGACGGTCGGGTGGATCACGCGCATCCGGCTGGTGCGTCGGACGGCGACCTCATGGAGTTCCCACAGGCAGGTGAACTCCTCGCTGGCGGAGCGGATCCGCTCGACCAGGGCGACCGGGGCCGCACCACCGCCCCGCCGGGCGACGGCGGCCCGTAGGTCGGCGACGTGGACCCGGCTCCAGTGGTCGTGCTCCTCGGTGGGGTACGCCTGCCGGACCGTCAAGTCGGTGAACCAGCGCCACACCACGTTGCGCTCGTCCTCGCGGAGGGAGCAGATGCTGCCGAACAGGGCGGTGGCCATGGCGTTCTGCGCGAGCAGGTCGCCGAGGTCGCTGAGGATCTGAGCCGGGGTGTCCTTGAGCTGGTCGAGGAGGTGGAGCAGTCCGGGCCGGATGTGGTCGCCGGCGTGGCGGTCGGCGGGTGGGCGGTGGCCGGCCAGCAGGTAGAGGTGGTCGCGCGCGTCGTCGGTCAGCCGCAGCGCGCGGGCGAGCGAGGCGAGCATCTGGGTGGACGGTTGCGGGCCGCGTGCCTGCTCCAGGCGGATGTAGTAGTCGGCGGACATCCCGGCGAGCTGTACGACCTCTTCGCGCCGCAGCCCGGGTGTGCGTCGGCGAGGTCCGGCGGGCAGGCCGACGTCATGCGGGCGGAGCCGCTCGCGGGAGCGGCGCAGGAAGTCGGCGAGTTCTCGGCGGTCCATGTTCATGATCACCATCATCCAGCCATCGTCCGCCGCTCATCCAGGGACTGCCGGTCCCAGGCAGAACCATCCTCTCCTCGCTCTGCCCGAGCCGTGGAACTGTCGTGGTGTCAGCAAAGCAACCGAGGAGTGACTGTGCCCATCGCTACCACCCCCACCGCTCGTATCCCCTACCGCGTGGCCGGTGAGGGCCCCAGCCTGCTGCTGGTGCACGGCACCGGCCCGGGCGCCGAGATCAACTGGGGCCACCTGGTCGATCAGTTCACCGACCGCCACTCGGTGCTACTGCCGAACTACTCCGGCAGCGACAGTGCCGAGGACGACGGCGGCGAGCTGAGCGTCGAACAGCTCGCCGAGCAGATCGCCGCGGTGATCGAGCACGCTGGCGGCGAGCCGGTCGACCTGGTCGGCTTCTCGCTCGGCTCGGTGGTCGCCGCCGCAGTCGCGGCGACCCGCCCCGAGCTGGTGCGCAGCCTGGTCCTGGTCGCGCCGTGGCTGCACCGCGACGAGTACATGCGCAACCTGTTCACCGTCTGGCGCCGGATCGGGGACTTCGGCGACGCCGAGGCCTTCGGCCGGTTCGCCGCGGTCACCGGCTTCAGTCGGCCCTTCCTGGACGGTTTCGGCACCGCGGGCGTCGACCAGCTGGCCACCAACATGAGCCTGACCAAGGGCATCCTGCGCCACCTGGACCTGGACCTGCGGGTGGACATCCGCGAGCTGGCCACGCAGATCCAGGCCCGGACGCTGGTCATCGGCGGCATCCAGGACGTCACCGTGCCGGTGGAGCACGCCCGGGCGGTGCACGCGGCCGTTCCCGCCAGCAGCTACGCCGAGGTGGACGCCGGGCATGTCATGGTGATCGAGCGACAGGAGGAGTTCGTGAAGCTGGTCAGGGACTTCATCGGCGGGGGCTGAGAACCAGCGAGACAGTGCTCCAGATCCCCGGCGAAGGACCCGAGGCCGACGACTGCTCCTGAATCGTGAGACCACAGCACAGAGCCTCGACCACGAAGCTCCTCGGCGTCTCCCGCAACACCATCTGCAACTGCGTGCCCGAAACTGAAGGGCGGCGTTGGGTCGCGTATCGGGTCGTGATCAATGAGCATCGCAGCTTTCGGGGCGGGTGCCCGTCTGGGGTACGGGGCCCGGCGGTCTGCGGTTGCGCCGTGTGGGCGCGAGTGACCGGAAGCGATGCCGCAGGCAGGCAGCGGCGGGGCCCGAGGGCCCCGGCTGCGTGCCCGCCGGGACGGTGTGTCAGACGATGGCGAGCCGGTCCACCAGCAGCTTCACCCTCGGCTCGATGTACTCCGGCGGCAGCCGTCCCGCCCGGGTCAGGGTGGCCAATCCGTGCAGGGACGCCCAGAACGTCTCGGTGAACAGTCCCGGGTGGACGCCGTCCCCGGCGACCTCGCCCAGGCTTTCCAGCAGGGCGGCGAAGGCGTCCTTCAGTGGCTCGGGGGTGTCCTCGTTCGCGAACGCCAGGCCGCCGTCGAGCTGGAACAGGGCGTCGTAGACCGCCGGGTTGCGTGCGGCGAAGTCGAGGTAGGCACGGGCGAGGGCGGCGACCCGCTCGCGCGGGCTGTTCGCGCTGGAGGCCGCGGCGCGCACCGCCACGGCCATCTCGGCGGCGCCCTCCAGGGCGACGGCGCCGATGATCTCGCGTTTGCCGCGGAAGTGGCTGTAGAGGACGGGTTGGCTGTATTCGATGCGCTCGGCGAGCCGGCGGGTGGTGACCGCGTCCCAGCCCTGCTGCTCGGCGAGTTCGCGGGCTGTCGCCACGATGAGGCGTTCGCGCTCCGCCCGTTCGCGCTGCTTGCGTTCCTGTACCGACATGATTCGATCCTAGCATCGCTAGACAATCAAGCGGCAGCAGTACTAGCGTTGCTTCATCACCTAGCAACACTAGATGTCAGGGGGCATCATGCTCAGCGCACTCGAGGTCGTCACCACCGTGGTCGTCGGCGTGATGGTGGGGGTGGAGTTCTCCGTCGCCTTCGTCATGAACCGGATCTTCAACGCACTCCCCGAGGACAGTGGCCAACTCGGCCATGCCCACGGGGGCCGGATGCTCGGCGCCGTGATGCCGGTCTGGTACATCGGCTCGCTCGTCCTCGTCGCGGTCTGGGCCATCGCCGGATGGCACCACCACGGCACCGCCCTCGTCGTCACCGCCGGCGCGCTGCTGATCCTCAGCGTGATCATGTCGCTCCTGCTGCTCGTCCCGATCAACAACCGGAACAAGACGTGGACCCCTGACAACCGGCCCGCCGACTGGAAGCAGCAGATGAACCGCTGGGAACGCTTCCACTACGTCCGCGTCGCCGTCATCATCGCCGCCTTCGCCCTGCTGGCCGCCGCCCTCACCTGACCCCGCAGGCTCACCCGCCCCGTCGTCACCCGCAACCGCTCGGCCGTGCCCCCGAAGCGCAGTTCCTCGGCAAGCGTCAGAAAGCCTCCGCCTCCGCGCACTCCAGCAGGGTGCCTCCGGCGCTGAGTACGGCCCAACGACCATACGTCGACGGTGCCTTGTCGAGGCCCACCGGGCGGCAGACCACACGCGGGACCGCCACCTCCATCTACATCTACATCCACGACCCGCACACCAACACCCTCGAACTCCGCTGGCATCCCCAGGACGCGGGCCCCAGCGACACCCACTGACCGATAGCGAGAGGAAGTACCGAAAATGGCCAAGCTGCAGAGTCTCGACCCGCACACGCCGATGTTCGCGCAGTTCAAGGAGAAGACCGGGCCCATCGTCCTGGCCAACACCTTCGTCGTCCCGAAGGAGAGGACCGAAGCGTTCCTGGCCCTCTTTCGGAGGCAGGCCGAGTTCATGAAGGCCCAGCCGGGATTCGTCTCCCTGCAGATGCACAAGGGAACGGCGGACAGTCAACTTCTGATGAACGTCGCGGTCTGGGAGTCGACCGAGGCACTCGCCACGGCGTTCGGCAGCCCGGAGTTCCAGCGCATGGTGGCCGAGTCCCCCGACGACATCGTGTCGTACCCGCACATCTTCGAGCAGATCGACGTATGACACAGCAGCTGTAGCCAGGGGAGGGCAGCCGGAAAAGCCCTGCCTTCCCCCGGGCAGTCACGCATCCACGCACCATGCCGAGGCGCCTAGACCGCCACCACGCGTAGCCCCGTCCCTGAAGAGGAGTCACTATGACCGTGGAACTGAATCACACCATCGTCCCCGCCCGTGACCCGCAAGCCTCGGCGCAGTTCCTGGCCGAGATCCTCGGCCTGAGTGTCGATCCGCCGGTGGCGCACTTCACGCCGGTCACGCTGGCCAACCAGGTCAGCCTGGACTACGACCAGCTGGACGACTTCGAGCCACACCACTACGCGTTCATGCTCGGCGACCAGGAGTTCGACGCCGCCCTCGCCCGCATCCAGCACGGCGGAATCACCCACTACGGCGATCCCGCATGCCAAGAAATTGGGCAGATCTATCACAGCCAGCACACCAAAGGCCGCAGGGGCACCTACTTCCGCGACCCCGACGGACATCTCATGGAACTCCTCACCCGGGGCGGCACCGGGTCGTGAGGCCGATGGCGGCTCAGCGGATCACGGCTTCGCTGGTGGCGGGATCGCGTTCGTAGTCGCGACCGACGCGGTGATGTGCGCGGACGGTCCGGTGACGTCACCGGTCGACCTGACGCTGCTGCCCGAACACCGACGGGGGCACGGCGGGCCGTACGGCGATCTCAACCGGGGCCGCATCGACGTCGACCGGCTGCGTGTGCTGCTGGCCGGGCTGCCACTGCCGCGCTCTCCGGACGGCCGGCTGGTCCTGGCCGTCGACATGTCACCGTGGCTGCGCCCGGACGCGCCGTGCTCACCACCAGACGAGCCGTCAACCCCAGCATCAAGCCTCAGTAGCCCGTGTCTGCTC
Source organism: Streptomyces albospinus (assembly GCF_014648695.1). Taxonomy (GTDB): domain Bacteria; phylum Actinomycetota; class Actinomycetes; order Streptomycetales; family Streptomycetaceae; genus Streptomyces; species Streptomyces albospinus. The sequence continues at coordinate 2,544 of NZ_BMRP01000098.1, read as the reverse complement.
ATGCCTTGCTCACGAGGGGATGGGCGGTGGGCTGTCCAACCTCGGTCCAGTGTGGGGCTCTCTCAGGGGGCGTGGTGCACTTTCGCCGCGGCGCGGCGTCGGGGCCGGGCGAGCGAGGTCAGTCGACATCCGCGGGCATGGGCGGAAGGCGCAGGTGCGCGAGGTCATCGGGGGGTGGGCTGGTGTGGGGCCACATGGGGGTGATGTCGACGTCGGCTGTCGCGGGGGCATCGGTCAGGCGCATGCGCTCACGCAGCCTGCCGTAGAAGTCGGTTGGCCCGAGCCGCACGACGCGCAGGCGCCGCGGAGCCGCGTAGACACCGATCCAGTCCCCTGGATCCAGGACGCCGCGCAACTGCCCGTCGACGCTCACCGCCACGCGGCCGGAATGTCCCAGGACGCGTAGGGCGATGGCTTCGTCGGGTGCGGCGACCACCGAGCGGTTGAACGTCATATGCGGAGCGACAGGGGTGAAGATGATGGCGTCGGCTCTGGGGGAGATGACGGGGCCGCCGGCGGCGAAACTGTAGGCGGTGGATCCGGTGGGGGTGGCGACGAGGACGGCGTCGGCGGAATATGAGGCAAGCAGTCGGCCCGCGAGGTACACACCGAGGGAGACCTGCCGGTCGCGTGCCAGTTTCTCCAGGACGATGTCGTTGAGGGCTGTCACGTTCAGGGCCACTCCCCAGTCGAGGGCGACGGCACACTCGGGGCGCACCGGCGGAGGCGGTAGTGCGGGACCCCGTCCGTAGTGCAGGAGAGCCTCCATACCCTCGGGGAGTTGCAGCGGACAGGACGCCCGCATGGTCAGCATCAGGCGGGTCTCGACGTTCACTTGGCCGCGTTGGATGGCGTCCAGTGCGCACTCGACATCGTCGGCCGGGACCTCGGTGAGGAAGCCGAGGGTGCCCAGGTCGACACCCAGGACAAGCGCGTCGTTCTGTGCGGCCAGGCGTGCCCCGCGGAGGAAGGTGCCGTCTCCTCCGAGCGTGACGATCAGGTCGGGGCTGCCGGCTGCGTCGACCTCCTCCCGCGCATCTCGCCGTTGTTCGTTCTGACTCCACACGTCGATGGCGACGCAGCCGACATCCTGGCGTTCGCACCACCGTCGGACCACGGCGGCGGCCGCCACGGCGCCGGGACGCCCCCCGTGGACGACGACGCCCACCCGTTGCACGCTCACGCAGGGTCCTCTCCATCCGGATGCTCGGATCGCTCACTGCTGTGGGAACACCCGGTCCGAACGGTCGCGGGCTTCGCGTCCCGTCTGGCGACCAGGTGCCAAGAGCACCATGACCGCATGGGACCGACCATGAACGCCCACTCCGTGAGCGGACCGGACCCCGCTCCGATTCACCTTACCGGGCATCAGTGAATCGAAGGTTGATAGCTCATATATGGGGATGTTTGCATTCTCGGGGCATCCTAGCGAGCGCCCCCGGTCTCCATTGGGGCGGCGGCTCACGCCAAGCGGCGCAATTTCCCATTTGGAAACCTGCAATCGTGCTGCGGCCCCCCGCTGGTATTCCTTTCCACCGCGTGTCATCCGCACCGCCCTCATCATCGCCGCCGTCAACGGGCAATCCATGAACGTCGTCCAGAGTGGCCTGCTGGACGCCTGATCACCCGGCCCGCCACCGCCGACCACGGCCGCGCCCGCCCTGCCCACCTCACCGCACAAGGCCGCAAACGCCTGGAAGCTGGCCAGTCCGCCGTGTACGCCATCGAAAAGAGCATGATCGGCACGGTTCCGCAGCAGCGCCTGGCCGCCCTTCTCGATGATCTCGACCGCATAGCGGAAGCCCTGGACGGGTAACCCGCCGACCCGCTGACCCACAATCACAGACAGTCCACAACGGAACCGGCAAGGGCGGCTCTCGTAAACGACCCTTCGCTCGAGCGACGGTGTCACCCGCATCGTGTTCCTCGACGACTTCTCGGACTACGCCGTCCGGGCGTGACCGACCTACGGCTTCGCCCTCGGCCTGATCGGCATTGATGGTGCCAAGGGCGTTTCGGCCACTCTGGGGGATGGGGCGAATCGCTGGCGGACCGCGCACCGGCTGGATGCGACGTGCCTGTTCCGGCTGGTTGTGGAAGCAGCTCTGGTGGGCTCACGGCTGCATGCGGTCGGCGATGAAGGCGTGCCCTCGGCTCATCACGGGGGTTCCGTGGACTGGGCGTAGAACCGTGGAAGCGCACGGAGTTGGCTTTGTCCGGCACGCCGCTGACGCTGCGCAGTGTGTACGAAGAGAGCCGTTGCTTCTGGATCGGATGTCGAAGCAGGGGCAACTGACGTGATCACCATTAGGCGATCGACACAATCGTCTGGAGGCTCCAGAGTGGCCGGCTGCGGGTAGCCTGCCCACCAGTAGGGCAACTGGCGGGGCGTGTATGACCGGCTGCGCTGCATCGCCGCCTCAAGCAGTGGCACTCCTCAATGCAGCGCCGGGACCTGCTACGTGCGTACGCGCCCTCGCCGCGCTCGGCGCTCAAGCCTGAGGTCGTCCCATCTCGTTGTTCATCTTGGCCCGGCTCGTCGCG
>NZ_BMRP01000097.1 GCF_014648695.1 Streptomyces albospinus | reverse complement strand
GCCCGCCGCTGCCACTACCAACGCCGAGGCCACGACCCCCACATGCGGTTGCAGTACTAAGGCTGATTGTCCAGCAGCCAGGGCGGCGGGTGGTGTCCGGGAGGGTTTCGCTGTGCCGGGCCGCGAGCTGGGTGTACGCGGGTGCGGTGTCGGCGCTGGTCCTACGACGATCCTGGGTGCGGTGGTTCAGGGCTGGCCGGTAGGGACGACGGTGATGTCGGGGAGGCTGACATGCGGGGGGCGGCTGGTGACGTAGGCGATGAGGTCGGCGACGTCGCCGGCGGACAGAATCTGGGTCGAGGCCAGGAGCTGGTCGCGCCACTGGACGGCGTCGGGGTCGGTGAGCTGCTGGTTTGGCATATCGGTCTGCACGAGGCCGGGTGCGACGGTGGTGACCCGTACGCCGAGGGGCGCGACCTCTTGGCGCAGATTGCGGGCGAAATGGTCGACGGCGGCCTTGGTGGCGGCCTAGACGCTCGCCCCGGGGAACGGGACGCGGCCGGCGACCGAGGAGATGGCGAGCAGGTCGGCGGGGCCACCGGCCTCGGCAGCGGACACCAGGGACGGCAGGAAGGCGTGCACGGTGCGCAGTACCCCCTGGAAATTGGTGTCGATCTCGCGCCACCAGTTGTCGGGGTCGGCCTCCAGGACCCGCTTGTTGGTCATGACGCCGGCGGCGGCCACGACCAGGTCGACGGTGCCGTAGGTCTTGGTCACCTGGCGGGCGCCGCTGTCGAGCGACGCGGAGTCGGTGACGTCCACGGCCGCTGCCAGGGCTTCTCCGCCGTCTTTCGCGATCTTCTGGGCCAGGTCTTCGAGCCGGTCAACGCGGCGGGCCAGCAGTGCCACCCGTGCTCCGTCGGCGGCGAGTCTTTGGGCGGTGGCGGCGCCGATGCCGCTGGCCGCGCCGGTGATCACCGCAGTCCGTCCGGCCAGCGGCCGGGGGTGCTGCTGCTTGGTCATGATGACACCTCCTGATCACAACTGCTGAAAGTCCTGGTGCCGGGTACGGGCCGTGCGGGGGCCGGTCGGCACCGCCACTTCGCTCCTGGAGCCGTCCCGGCTGCCGGGAGGCGGCCGGGTAGTCCACCTCACGCCCGTCCGGGTCTCACGCCCGTCCGGGTCTCACGCCCGTCGGTGACGGCTCCGTCCGGCATCCGCCTTACGGCGACCCGCACCGCTCTCTCCTCCGTCGCCGTGTACAACCGGACGGGCAGTACGACTGGCCCCACGGTGAGTGCCCCGGTCCCGACAGCTCTGGCCGGCGAGCTATTGCCCATGTCTCCAGCCTCCGGCCGACGTCTTCCTGTCGCATCGCGACCGACCATCGGCACTGGGCCGAACGGGGAAGACCCAAGTCGGCCGTCATCGAGGGGCAAGCCACGCTCCGTCGCGAGATGCGGGATGGCTTCGCCAAGGGGCAACGCTCGCTTCGACGCCCTCGAATCGAAGAGGGATCGCCATCAGGCGCAGATCGTCGAGCTGCTGTCCGCTCTGGTGGGCAAGAACCCGAACGAGAGCTGGTATCCAGGCGGCCGGTTTCCTTCCCCGCCGAGACGCTGAGGGGCCCTGATTCCCTGCGAATCCGGGCCCCTCACTGTCAGTACCGCCGAGCAATCCACGGCTAGCTGTGCCCTGGCCCGAGGGTGCCAAGGTGTAGTGCTCGCCGGCGCCGTGGCAGGGTGAGGGCATGTGTGGTCGATACGCCTCCACCCGCCGCCCGCAGGACCTTGCGGGACTGTTCGACGCGCGCTGGGATGCTGACATGGCGCTGGCTCCGAACTGGAACGTCGCACCGACCAACGACGTGTGGTCGGTCCTCGAACGCGTCGAGCGCGACACCGGCGAGATCACCCGGCAGCTGCGACCGCTGCGCTGGGGCCTGGTGCCGTCGTGGGCGAAGAGTCCGAGCGTCGGCTCGAAGATGATCAACGCGCGGGTGGAGAGCGTCGCGGAGAAGCCGGCCTACCGGCGGGCCTTCGCCAAGCGTCGCTGTCTGCTGCCGGCCGACGGCTTCTACGAATGGCAGGCCATCGCGGCCACCGAGACGACCAAGGCCCGCAAGCAGCCGTACTTCATCAGCCCCGAGGACGGCCAGGTCATGGCGCTCGCCGGCCTGTACGAGTACTGGCGCGACCCCGACGTCGCCGACGACCACGCCCTCGGGGCGTGGTGGACGACGTGCACCATCATCACGACGGAAGCCACCGACGCCGCCGGCCACGTCCACCCACGCATGCCCCTGGCCATCGCCCCCGACGACTGGAACGCCTGGCTCGACCCTGCCCATCAGGACGCCGACGAGCTGCGCGCCCTGCTGGGAACACCAGCCGCCGGCCACCTCGACGCCCGGCCGGTGTCCACCGCGGTCAACAACGTACGCAACAACGGCCCCCACCTCCTGGACACGGTCACCGACGGCCCCAAGCGCTGAAGGTCGACGAGCACACCGCCGGCCGGACCATCGCGGGCACCGGCATCGTCGACGCCGGCGGCGTGGTCGGCGGGGTGGCGCTGAAGACCCGGGCCGCGCACCGCGTCGGCGCGGGGGTCTTCCTCGTCCCGCGCAAGGAGTGCACTGACGCCCGCGCCGAACTCCCCATGGGGATACGGCTGTTCCCGTCACCACCCTGGACGGCGCGGTGGACGCGCTGAAGGCCCTCAACTCCGGCGGTGACGTGCCCAGTTGCGGGACGTAGCCGGGTCGAGGGCCCTGGCGGCGGGCGGCGCCGCGCTCAGACGGTGGCGGTGGCCGTCGTGTCGGCGTAGCGGAAGCCGTCGTCGTCGAAGTAGAAGACGGTGACCTTCACCTTGTCGCCCTTCTCGAAGCCCAGGGTGGCGGCCGGCTTGAGTCGGACCTGTGCGGTGTGGTCGGCGTAGTCGCAGACGAGCTTGTCGACCTTGACGGTGCCCGCGCCGTACCCCTTGAGCTTGGACGAGGTGATCTCCTCGGCGTTGGCGACCAACTGGTGGTTCATGCCGGGGTCGCAGGAGTACGTGACGTTCACCCGCAGGCCCGGCCCGTCCAGCGAGACCTTGTCGATCGCGATCAGGTTGGCCTTGGCCGCGGCCATCGGTGCGGTGGCCAGGACGCCGGCCCCGGCCAGGGCCACGACGGTGGCGGCACCGGCTACACCGCGCCGGATACGGGATGCCTTCATGGAGTTCTTCCTTCCCCCTGCGCAGTCACGGTTGCGGAGACTGCGACACTTGTTCGTTTTCGGGCGGTGTACACATTACGTGATCTTGCGGGGACATCGAACCCCTTTCCGGGCATCCGCCCGGCCTTCGCAAGGCGCCGCTGCCTCCTGCCGGCCGACGGCTTCTGGATGCGCTGGCACTTGACCGAGTGGATCTGGTGGGGCACTCGATGGGAGGGATTGTTGCCCTTCTACTTGCCGAGGGCTATCCGCAGCGTGTGGACCGGCTCGTCTTGGAGGACGTTCCGATCCCACGCCCTCGGGAACAGACCACTCCGACCAGGCCGGATGGGAAGCTGACGGTCGATTGGGAAATGGTGTTGGCCGTCAGGCGGCAAGTCGACACGCCGGAGGCGGGATGGCTGGAGCGCCTCAGCAGGATCACTGCCAAGACCCTTGTCGTGGCTGGCGGGCCAGGCAGTCACGTGCCCCAGGAGGGCGTCGTCGAGTTGGCCCGTCGTGTTCCTCACGGGCGAGTCGTCACCATTCCGGCCGGGCACTTGATCCACCAAGCCGAACCGATGGAGTTCACGAAGGCCGTTCTGACGTTTCTGCGGTCGGAGGAATAACCCGGCCCTGACCGGAAGCCCGCGAACTCCGCAGCGGCTGGCAGGTTGTCACCGGCGCAGCTCAGGGCAGCAGTCGATCGCCTCGGCCAGTTGCTCGGTGTGGGTGTCGAGCAGCGGCTTGAGGGCGGTAGCGGGGGAGATCGTCCGTGTCTCCGTCTGTCTGCCTGAGCCAGGGGCAGATGTTGTGCCGTTGTCGGCTCCAGACGGCGCGGAGTTCGGGATTGTGGGCGATGTGTGGTGGGCAGGGCGCGAACGCGAGCTCGCCCTCGGTGACGCGGGTCCAGATGTAGACGCTGACGGCGAGGCGTTTGCGGTCATCGCTGAGGGATGCCCGATGCCCAGGGAGGATCGGCAGCCGGGTGCCCATGTGCTGCCAGACGTCTGGTTCGAGGGCCGAGGATCCCAGGGCTTCGCGGCGTTGCGTGTTGTCACAAGGGCCGTCGGACCGAGCACGCCGGGCTGACCGTCGGAGCCGCTGTGCAGCCAGGCGGCCGGTACAGCGCCGGAGCCGGTGACACCCACAGTGCTTCGCGCGCTGCGGGTGACAGGTAGCGCGCCGACCTGGTGACCGGCAGTGTGCTTTGCGCGATCGAAGCAGCAGGGGGCTGGTCGGTTGCTATGTCTGGTTCCCTGCCTGCTTGACGGTCCTGATCACTGGTGCCGTTTCGACGTGTGTGATGGCTGGGAGTGCGGCGACCCGCGTGGTCAGGTACCGGTACAGCTCCCGTTGGTTCGTGCACACCACGCTCGCGTACAGGTTGGTCGGGCCGGTCGTGGCGGCGGCGAACGCGATCTCCGGGTGCCCGGCCAGCGCCTGACCGGCCTCCTCCAGGTGTGCGGGGGCGACCGAGAGCCAGAGCAGGGTTCGGGCGTTCACGCCGAACATGCGCCAGTCGACGTCGATGTCGAGATAGAGCAGGCCGTGTTCGCGCAGCTCCGTCATCCGGCGCCGGACCGTCGTCGGCGACCAGCCGGTCGCCGCGGCCAACTGCTCGAACCCGGCCCGGCCGTCGGTGGCGAGCAGGGCGAGGAGCTTGCGGTCACCGTCGTCGAGCCGGACCGGTCCCCGTCGATGCGGCACCGGACGCGGGCGCAGTCGCTCGATCGCCTCCGCGTCCAACGACCCGAGCTTTCCGACCAGGTTGTCCGGGCCGCCATAGAAGGCGTGCAGCACGGAGTGCGCGGTCACGCCCTCCACGCGCGGGGTGCGGGGGAGTTTGGCCAGCAACAGTGCCTCACTGTCTGCCTCGCTCTCGGTACGGACCACGCAGGTGATCTCGGTGCCGCCGGAGCTGAGGCTCACCCAGGACGTGTCGGGGCGCCTGGCCAGCGCCTCGGCGACCGGGAGCGACGCGGCGGGCGCACATCGCACCCGCAGGAACCACAGGATGGCTCCCAGCGCGGTGGGGTCGACCCCGCCCAGCACCCGTACCGCCCCGGCCGACCGCAACCGGGCGTACCGGCGGGCGATGGTGCGATCCGACACGCCGAGAACCTCGGCAATGGTGCTGAACGGGGCACGGCCGTCGATCTGCAGCGCGTGCACGAGCCGACGATCCAGCTCGTCGTAGTCGAATTCCACCGAGCAGAGGTTAGACGGCGTCAGATTCCAACGCAATCGAGCCGGTTGCTGGCTCGGACAGCTCGGCCGACGGAGCGTTGCTTCCGTCCTGATCGACACAACCAGAGGAGAGTCCATGGACACCGATGTGCTCATCGTCGGCGCCGGCCCGACCGGAATGACGCTGGCCAACGAGCTGCTGATGGCGGGGGTGTCGACGGTGCTGGTCGACAAGCTGTCACAGCGCAGCGACCTGTCCAAGGCAGGCGGCGTGCAGTCCCGCACACTGGAGGCACTCGACCAACGAGGGCTGCTGGAGCCCCTGCTGGCCACCGGAGATCACCCCGTCACCACGGGCCACTTCGCCGGTATCCCACTCCCGCTCCACTCCAACCGGCACCGTCTGCCATGGCGGTCCGTGCCGCAGGTGGTGATCGAGGGATTCTTCGAGCAGCACCTCGCCGCGCACGGCCTCCACGCCCGGAGGGACCACGAACTGGTCGGCCTCGCCCAGGACGACAACGGGGTCACCGCGACCTTCGCCAACGGCGTCACCCTCCGCTCCCGTTACCTCGTCGCCGCCGACGGAGCCCACAGCGCCGTACGGTCGCTACTGCGGGCCGGGTTCCCCGGTCAGCCCGGTACGTTGACGATCACCGCCGCCGACGTGCGGCTGAGCGGCGTCGATCCGTCCACGTCGCACACCTGGAACGAGGACGGGCACTGGGCGGCGCTGTTCCCGCTCGGCACCGATCCACAGGGCAGGCAGCTGCGCCGACTGGTCCTCGGCGGGCCGGGCCGGTCACTGCCGAGGGAGATCCCGGTCACCGAGGACGAAATCCGCCACGGCCTGAGCACCGTGTTCGGAACGCGCGTGCACCTGCTCGAACTGCGCTACGCCCGCCGTATCACCAACGCGTCGCGGCAGGTCGAGCAGTACCGGCACGGGCGGGTGTTCCTGGCGGGCGATGCCGCCCATGTCCACCTTCCGCTCGGCGCGCAGGGCATGAACACCGGGATGCAGGACGCGCTCAACCTCGGTTGGAAGCTCGGCGCCGCCGTGCACGGCTGGGCACCCAAGAGCCTGCTCGACACGTATCACGCGGAACGGCATCCGGTCGGAGCCGCCGTATTGCGCAACGTCCGGGCACAGAGCCTGCTGATGGACTGGGCCGGCACCCGCGATCCGGACGTGCTGGCCGCCCGGGAGATCTTCACGGCCATGGCCCAACTGCCGGACGTCCAGCACCATCTCGCCGACCTGATGTCCGGGATGGCCATCCGCTACCCGATGCCGGGCACCGAAACCCATCCGCTTGTCGGCCGGCCCGCACCGGACCTGGGCCTAGGCCCGGCCCGGGTGCACGAACTGCTGCGGTCCGGGCACGGCATCCTGCTGGACCCGGCCGACACGTTCGCCAGGGTCGCGGGCCCCTGGTCGGACCGGGTGGACCGGGTGGGCCAGGGCGCCGACACCGAGCCGATGCTCATACGGCCGGACGGCTACGTGTGCTGGGCAGGCGCGGATGACCTGGAACCGGCGCTCGCCCGCTGGTTCGGCGAGCCCCGCTGAGCCGACGTTCAGGAAGCCGGCCGTCGTGGAGAGGCTGGTGGTCATCAGTGGGCGCCGATGGTGACAACTACCGTGTTTCGGCTCACTGTGACTGAGCGTCCCACCTGGCGGATGTGCGGTTGATTTGGCGAGGCTGAGCGTTCTGGTTGGTGGGCGGGTGAGACCGTCAGCCGCCGGTTCCCGGCCGGTCGATGCGGTAGAGGTAGTGGGTTCGGTCATCGACCGGGTTGTCCGGCTCCAGGTTTCCGACCCCGACCCGGCGCAGCCCTGCCCGCTCCAGCGCCCGCCATGAAGGGCGATTGGCTGCCACCACCGGGACGAGAACGCACGCGGCGGCCGGGTGTTCGGCCCAGGTTCGCGCGATGGCGGAGTGGATCACCGCCGTCCCGATGCCCTGGCCGGTCTGGCGGGGATCGCCGATCAGGTAGTCGATGGTCATCGCGTCGTCAGGTACAGGGACGATGACCGCCAGCTCGGCCAGGTACTCGGGGTAGTCGCGCAGGCGTGAACGCTGTACGAGACCGACCGGACGACCGTCGAGGAAGGCGAGGAGATCCTCCGAGGGCTCCTCGCCTCGGGCAGCGGGTCCGAAGTCGCGCGCCACCGCTTCCGCTGTGGTCTCGTGATTCCACCAACGCTTCACATGGGGCTGCTGGAGCCACATCCGCAGCAGAGGGAAGTCCTGTTCCTCGACCCGACGCCACGTCATCTCCATGAGACCGCTCCCGGAATGCTCACGATTCCTCGCAGGCTACGTGCTGCGCGGACCATGCCCAAGGACCCCGCCAACCCAACTGCTCCATAGGCCAATTGGACCCCTGCTGTCAACGCCGATAGCGGGCCGGACGTGCCCAGGAATTCCGGGACCGCCCCGGGCAGGAGCCTGACCTGCATCGCCCGGTCACATGCCGCCCAAGGCGAACAGGGTGAACAGTGCGCCGGCGGCGGCTGCTACAGCCACGGCACGTAGGAGGCTGCCCTGTTCGTGGCGGGCAGCAGCGACGGTGAGCAGCACGACGGTGCCGAGGGCGGTGGGCAGCGTGAGGGCGTTCGACAGACGTTGGACGGTGCTCAGGTGGACTGCCGCAGTGCGGAGGGCACCGTCGAGCGTGGTGCAGTCCAGGGCTGCCTCATCGGTGCGCGAGTTCTCCTCGGTGGCAGCTGCGCCGTCTGCGGGGAGCGCGATGCGTCGGCCTCGGTGCCGGCGGCGCTGCTGCGGGACGCGCCGGGTGGCGACGGCGGACAGCAGCGCGGCGGCCAGGATGCCGCCGCCGATCGCGGCGGCGGCTGCCGGACTGATCCGACTCTCCGCACTCTGCCGAGGAGTTGTGGTCGGTGTTGGGATGGTGGGGGAGTGAGACCCCATGGCGTTCCCGTGTTGTCGCTCCGCTGTGGGTGCGCCGGGTCCTGTAAGCCGTGAGTGGGGGGCGATGAGGGCGAAGTCCTCGTCGATGGCCGACACTGCCTCAGGCCACCTTCATGTTCCACGCGTTCAACGCGTTCACGCGGTCGGGTGTGGCTTGTTCTTGCGGCCTGCTCTGGTGTCTGCCTTCCTGGTATCGCGGCCATTTCGGTTCGCGTGACGCCCTGTCGGGAGGTACCGCGCCGGACGGCAGGTCAGCTTCATACGAGTTGATGTCCGGGTTGATTTGGGCGTTCTCACATCGTAGGCAGACAGCTCGGGCCGCAGGGCAGCCCTCCGGCGCGAGGTGGGCCTCCTGGCCCGGTCCCTAGTAGTGCTTGGTCAGGTTGGTGCGGGTGTGGGTATGTCGCGGTGGCAGGTGGGG
>NZ_BMRP01000096.1 GCF_014648695.1 Streptomyces albospinus | reverse complement strand
AGTTCGCTCCCATGTGCGATATTGATCTTGATGATCGGGGGTACATCGTAGATGCTCTCTGCGATGTCGCCTTGGAGAACGACCTCGTCATCGAAGGGGTCAGCACTCCACCGAAGGAGTGCTGGCCTGCGGACGTCCACACGGTCACGGTGCTGCGGAGGCTTGCTGGCGGGCGTAGCGGTTCGGAAGTCCTGGAGATTGAGGTCAGCGTAAAGAAGGCTTCCAGCTTTCTTCAGGTCGCGAAGCTGATGAGCTACGACGAGGCCGTGAAGGAGTGGACAGCCTTCACCGCTTTGGCGAGAAAGCACGACGCTACTCTTTACGTGCCGATCGTGGCAGTGAGTCGGTCTGTGATCGACAGGCAGTATGCCGTGGACTTCAAGCGGCACGTGGTGGTTTATGCGCACGTGCGCGACCGTGATCAGAATACCGAAGGGACTCTTCGGTCGCTGGAAGATTTGATGGTCGAAGCCATCGAGGATCCAGACACGACGGATCAGGGCGTGGCGACCCTTTCCGCGATGATGAGTACGCTCAAGAACAAGCTTTACAGGAGTGCCGCCTCGGCGTCGGAACAGCTCCTGAGTGAGGAGAACTGGAGTCTTGGTCCCAATGTGGTGCTGAAGGTCGATGAGATCGACGCTCAGGGCCAAGGTCCTGTTCGGCTCATAGACGGAAATCCCGGCGCGAAGGACCTCGAGAAGCCTGCGGTGACGTCTACCGCGCTCTTGCAGGCGTCCACCGCGCCTCCGGGGGCAGGCCGGAGTCTGGTCAAGGGGGACAAGGTCCGCCTGATGTTGAACAAGGCCGCGGTAGACGGGGCGGTGGTGTCGGGCCAATTCAACACCCTTCGGGTGCACGTCGAACTGGCTGGTGAAGCCGGTGACCGGACTGACGTGGCCGAGCTGGTCGGCAGGCGGCCCGTGGATGTGTACGGGACGGTTCAGTACACCCGGTCACAGCGCTGGTCGGACCTTTTTTCCGTCTGCATGGTGGCGAAGGGGGATTTCACCGAGACGGAAGGTTTGCTGAAGTACGACGGGGTAACGGTGGGGCACCCCATGAAGGCGCTGCTCAGCGTCCTTTCAGCCTCCGCCGGAGCGCGGACGAGATCGAACGTGCATGGCGATCTCAATCCCCGCAACATCATGTTCTGCGACAAGAACCCGTATCTGATCGATTTTGCGTCCTTTGAATCGGACGGTTATTTGCTCGCCGACCTCGCTTGGATGGAGGTATGCATTCTCCGCGACTGCATATCTCCCTTACTGTCCTGGGCCGACCTTGTCAGGCTGCAGCGGTACTTAGCGTTGCTCACCGTTGCCACTCCCCTCTGGGGGACTGACGCGGTAGCCTCAGCTGCCGCATTTTTGGTGGAATCGGCCTCCAGGGACGCGCCTGAACTGAGCCGTTGTCTGGCGCTCCTTTGGGCTCTCCGGCAGGGTATTTGGAAGACTGTGCCGGCCGAGGACCGGAAGGCATGGCCCAGGCAGTACTTTCAGCACCTGGTCTTGGCGGCCTGTCGCACGTTCAAGTGGGATTCCTCTGAGCAGTCCGAGGACCAGGTCGGTGCATCCACCGCGGTTGCCGGGGTGGCCTCAGAGTGTCTCGCGCCCGGGTTCAGGAACTTCTTCGACCAATGGCCCGCCAGGCAGGCACAGGTTGCTCGCGAGATGCTTCTGGGGCAGTCGGATGAGCTCAGCTGGGCGTCCGCTGATCTGCTGACGGCCGCCTTGGTGGCTGGAGGTATTGATCGGCCTCGGGAGGACGGCTCGGCGGCAAGGCGGGTGGCAGAGCGTCTGTTCAGCGGTCCGCTGGCGCCGGCGTTCGAGGAACTGCAACGTCACTGCAGAGACAAGGAGTTCGACAGCTCTCAGCACTATCGTGACTTCACCTATATCCCCCTTGAGGGACGTGTACTGGCTCCAGGGGAGTCGTACGTACAGCAGGGTGAGGGGGCTTTGACCGTCGCTCCCAAGAGCTGCTTAAGTCTCCTGATGCAGCATGATGTCGTCGTGCTGGTGGCTGACTCGGGGTCGGGGAAGAGCGTGGTGGCCCGCGAGCTGAAAATGCGCATGCTGAACGCGTTCTCCAAGAACGCAGATCCAGCTAAGATCGCTGGCACCCCGTGTTGTCTTCCGTTGTCCGTCAGCGCGGTACAGCTGAGCATTGAGCTGCACGCGGCGTCTGAACTGACGCTCTCCAAGATCCTTCGTGGCCTGATCCAGCTTCCGGATGAGGTGACCGAACACCGGTTGGAACGCCTCTTGGAGATGGGGGCCGTTCACCTGACCGTCGATGACCTGCACAAAGTTGAGCTCCGGTATCGCCGGAGTGTGACGGCTTGGCTCAAGGATCTTCACTTCAAGCATCCGCAGGTGCGCATCGTGGTGTGTCAGCGCGGCTGCGATTATCGGCCTGAGGTCTTCGGGTGGCCGGCCGTCGTGCTGCACAAGGTGCGGGAGCGGCATGCGCGCACCTTCATCGCTGATGAGTTGCGCAAGAAACACTCTGCCATGTGGCAGGAGAAAATTGCTCAGCTGGAGGTGCTCCTCTTCAAAGACCCGGCGGCTGTGGCGTTACGGGACCTCGCCGGCCGGCCACTGTTTTTGAAGATGCTGGTGAGGCACTTCGTTGATACCGGTGAGGTCTCTTCGAATCCGGGAATCTTGGTCTACAAGTACCTGGAGCGCATGTTGAAGTCGGGCGAGTATGCCATCCCGGTCGCTCAGCAGAAGCAGATGTTGAACAAGCTGGTGAGCAAGCTCGGGGACTCCGGGGCTCTGAGTCGCGAGGAGGCCGTTCAAGTCGTCGGAGACCCGGCGCGTCAGGACGCAGAGCAGGATCTGCAGACGCTGCTGTCCACAACTGCTGTGCAGCAGGATGCTTCGCGGATCACCTTCTGCAACCCTCTGGTGCAGGCGCTTTGTGCAGCGTCTGTCCTGTTGGAAGATGCGCAAGACGATCCGTCATCGGTGACTGATCGTATCCGGAGATTCGGATGGCGGGATGCGGCTCTCTTCCTGGTCGCTGACCCTCACGCGGACGAGGACACAGTCGCCGCTGTACTGCGCACCGCGGTAGAAGCGAATCCCTGGTACGGAGCGCTGCTCTTGCAGGCAGCCCCTGAGGACGCTGTGCCGCATGTGCGGCAGGCGTTTTTAGAGGCTCAGTGTGCGGTGCTGCGTTCGGAGGCGAGTGGCGGGCCGGCATGGAGGCAGTCGGCTTATGCCTTGGCCAAATACGGTGCACCGTCGGCCATGGATGTCCTGTATCAGGTGGCGCTCGATGAAAGCAGCGCTCCGCAGGCGGTGAAGGCGGCTCTGGACGGCTTGGTGATGATGCACCAGTGGTTCGTTCCGGACGCAACGTCCACCTTGCAGGAGGTCCTGTGTCACCTGCTTGATCCAGCACCTGGGGTGAGCGTGGACGACTCCGTTGTCGTCCGGGCTCTGCGCAGCATTCAGGCCGCGGGGCTGACGAGCCTGGCAGGGCATGCCTGGTCCCGGCTCGAGCAGTCCGGTGCCTCCTGGGAGGTGATTTCCCAGACATGGGACACGCTCGCGCAGTTGGGGGTGCTCCCGAACAGGGCATTGCGCGCTGTCTACGCCCAGGCATGCACAAGGCAGTTGTCCGAGATCGACAGGGAGCTGGGCGTCACGGCGGCAACCGCTACAGCGAAAGAACTCAATGAAAAGCGTCTGTTCTTGCTGAAGCGGCTGGCCGCCGAGGGCGATATCGAGTCGCTGCTCGCCTACCGTTTTCGAGCCGGCCTGGCTGAGTGCCCGGACTGGCGGGAGATGCTCGACCAAGCTGCCAGAACTGTACAAGCCGACTCTCCCCAGAATGTCTTGGCCGGCGCGCTGCTCGACCGGAAGATGTTCGGTGCAGGGCCTGATGGCTGGAAAGACCTGCTCACGCAGCCCAATGAACATCTGGCGGTGATCGCGGCGCATCGCCTGCTGTCGGATGGCCGTGTCTTGGGTGCGCCGCTGCTGGAAGAGGTCGGTGCCCAGGCGTCAGCAAAGAGGCTGTCGATCGTGGCGGCGTTCGTCCACTGTCTGTCGCCTGGCGATCAGGGGATGCTGGAGCGACTGCTGGAGCCTGTTCTGGCCACACTCACAGGGGAATTCATCGACCCTGTCTCCTGCTTGATATCCGCAGCGGGGACCCTCGACCAGGACTTGGGGCTGCGGCTGGCACTCCGAGTGCAAGAAGCGCTGATGGAGCACGGCCTAGAGCAGCAGGCAGTGCACTGGCCGTGGTGCACGACGTGGCGCCGCTTTCTGCCGCTGCGTGCGGAAACGGCGTTGTTCGTCGACGAGCAGGGCATCGACTCCCCCACGTTGACCGCCTTGCTCGGCAGTGTCGATGTGTTGCTTGACGCGCCGTTCGTCCAGCCTATGATCCTCACACCTCCGGTGAGGGAGCAGTTGTGCTCGTTGCAGCCGAAGAGCCCGGAAGGGGTAGCTGCTCATCAGTTCGTGATGCTTGCAGCGAGCGCAGGATTGTACGAGGCTCTGCCGTTCGTCCATGAGGTTGCTGCGAATGAGCACAACATCAGCACGATCATTACCCATTCACACGGTGAACATGGTCTGGTGCGGGTGTCACTGGCAGCGCACGCCACTACGGCCATCGGTTACCTCGGAAGTCTGGCATTGCTGGAGGACCTGATGCTGGAGGCAGAGACAGCGGAGCAGGCACTGCACAGAATGGCGCACGAGACCGACTCACTGCATCCCAGCCTGGAGCGGGCCCGTCTGGTCGGTCTTGGCTACTGGGGCCATTGGCAGGACTTGTTGTCCGCTTTATCTCCGGAAGATCGAGTACTGTCCGCAGCCGCCCGCAACATCGTCAACTACTGGCTGCCCGGTCCGAGGGACCGTTTAGGCGAAGCCTGCTTTCACAGCATCGCACGGTGGACCGGGCGAGAGCTGGAGACGGGGAAGCTTCCGGCATCGACACGGGCCGTGCTGACGCAAATTCGCGACAGCACGGAAACCAGACTGGGGCGCTATGTGCGGTGAACGGAAGAAACCCGAGCTAAGGCAGCCCCATCTCCCGCTTGGCAGCAGCCACCACAAGGCGACGGCTGCGGGCCGCGGTGATCAGAGCTTCCTGCCGCGCAGGGCCCGGCTGGGCCTCCTGGGCTGCGCGCTGGCACCGCAGAAGATCCTCGCCGGCCTCCAGCACCGCTTCCGAGGCAAGCAGGCGCAGCCGGGTCAGCTGGCTGCGCATCTCGGCGTAGAACGCTTGAGCTGTATCGACGTTGAGGGGCTGCTCGTCGGGGGTATAGCGGACGACGTCGGAGTGCGCCCAGCTGGCTTCGAGGAAGGCGACGAAAGCGTCAGTGAGCGACTCGCGCGCCCACTTGCGGCGTTCGCGGCGACCGCCGATTACCGTCGTCACGATCAAGGTGGCCAGGCTTGTCGCGGCCGCCACCCATGCTGCCCATGCGCTTGCATCCCCCATCGTCGTATTGTCTCCGGCCAGAGGCGGTGCGGGGGCGCATTCAGCAAGATGTGGCAGATGTCAAGCTCGCAAACTCATCTCATTTTCTCCTTGGCCTACCGGTGTCTGCTGTTGGACAGTCATGGCAAGGGAGTCAGGCAGCCGGCGTCGGTGCCGGCATGTTCGACGGGTCCTTGGGGGGATTGCCATGATCGCAGCTGAGTCAGATCGGCCGAACGGTCCAGGAAGCGGGGGCGCTGCACCGGTATCTCTGCAGCAGGCGATGGTGGACGTCTTGTCCAGCTCACCACGCCTTGCCTCACTCTCGGGGCGTCGCGCTCTGGTCCGGATGCTCGCCCGGTCCCTGGATGACCCGCTCAGTGAGCCTGATGCCCAGGTCCGCTCCCTTGACCAGTTCTCCCAGCTGGTGGCGCAGTGCACCGCCCTTGCGGAGGGCGCCGACGTGCTGGCGGATGCCGTCGGCACTTTGACCGGGGACCTGCGCACCACGCAGCGGATGCGGCTGTTGTGCGACCGCTGGTCAGCGCGGACGTGGCTGCCCGAAGGGGAGCTGTGCGCGCTGGAGGGGCTGTTAAGCCAAGCCTCGCCCGACGATGTTCACATCATTGCTCAGGCCTCGCTGCAGCCGCTGGCTGCCCCCTTGCCGCTTCACTGCACTCATGCGTGGAGCATTCTGCTCCATCTGTTGCGACGTAATGCCTTGCCCAACGGGCTGCCGCCCTTCATGGCCTTTCTTGAGTACCTGGCGGCCGCGGTCGATGACAGCATTGGTGAGCAGATCCGCAGCTGGACGCTCAACCACGCAGAGGCATCCGGGCTGGTGCCTTTACTGCGAGAGTGCAGAGTGCGGGCCACCTCCGTGCAGTTGCCTGACGCCACTGGCCGCCGGGTGATGTTCGTGCTGATGCCGGATGGCTTGGAGAGCGACTATTACGTCCTGCGGGTGTGGCACGACGAATACGACGGTCCTCCGCTGCGGGACGACGACACACGGGTGCGCCATCCAGATATTGCCCGGGCTGTCTCGAACAAGCTTCGCCACGCTCTTATCGCCAGCCAACGCACAGATCTGACGGTCGAGTTCTGGCTGCCGCTGGCATTGGTGAACCAGCCCGTGTGGGAATGGTGCCAGCCGGCAAGTGAGCCGGATGTCGAGTGGGACTGTCGCGTGCTGGTACGCAGTCTTGACCGGTTGCAATCGCCCGACTCCCATTCCTCCTGGCGCAGACACTGGACACGGCTGATGCGCGAGGATGTCTCGACGCCCTGCACCGGCCGCCGTGATGTGGCAGACGACGAACGGCAGCCTGGCGAACCGCTTGTGCTCAGCTCACCTCCTGACGTGGAAGACGGCCGCAAAGAGCTCATGGAGGCGATTCGCTCCGGTGTCCCAGCGATCTTGTGGCACCGCCAGAATTGCTCCAAGCCTTTTCGTGAATCCGTTCAGAACTTCATCCACCGCGGCCCGCTCAAAGACCTTCCGAGCAGGATCGGCGAAATCCATCTGTCACCGGGACCGTTGGGCGACGAGGCAGAGCTCCTGCGTGAGGTGACTCTGCTGTGGGATGACCCCGACCGTCCACTGCCAGTCCTCAAGCCGCTCGTCGCTCCTGATGAGGTTCCCACCCTGTGAGTACGCCCGAGGCAGCGACATGGCTCATCACCGCCACCCCCGCAATGCCCATCACGCCTTCCCAACTGTGCGTTCCGGGGCACCTCGCTGCCTCCCAGAAGATCTTCGCACCAGCACCGGAAGGATGGCCATCCTCCCTGCCTCTCCCTGCCGCTGAAGCGTCGGTCAGCGCCCTCTATGCACTTAGTCAACTGCACCCGGAGCTAGCGGATTTCTGCAAACCGACCCCGGATGCGTATGCCATACCCTCGGCACCCGGGCCGGTCTGCCCGCCGACATCAGACCTTCCGGTGCGCGAGCTGATCCTCGTGGTCGACACCGGCCTATCGATGTCCGCCTGGTACCCGACCGTCAACGCTTTCGCCGCGTGTGCCTGCGAGCTGCCGATTTTCAACGACGTCCATATCGTCAAACTACGCAGCCAGCCCTCGTCAACACACCCAGACCTACTTGACCGTCCCGCGGTAAACAAACTCGGACTCGGTCACCCTGCACCGCCCCATCGCCAAAAGACGATCTTCATCATCACTGATGCTGTCGGCGCTGCATGGAAGCGTGGACTGATCTGGGACGATCTTCGTGCGTGGGCCCAGAACCACACTGTGGCCATCCTGCACGTACTCCCCCACCACGACTGGTACCTGTCGGGCATTCACGCCCGGCCTCACCAACTGCGCACTCGAGAGCCGGGATGCCCCAACAGCGCTCTGGAGGTGGCGCCGCCCGAGACGGCACAGCCAAACGGGGAGAGTACAGGGTTGGAGCAAGACCGGCACAAGGTTTTGGTTCCGGTGCTGGAAATTCGGAAACGATGGCTGGACCAATGGGTTCGGCTGATGACATCCAGGCTGTTGGTGCACCAGCAGGTGCTGGAGATTCCGCCGCCCTCGGCAGCTGCTGGGTTGGTGCCCGCCCCCAGCCCTGCACCAGATGCCGTTGCCGCTCCTGAACAGAGCATCGCAGCGTTCCGCACCGCAGCCTCTGAGAACGCCTTCAGCCTCGCCGTGCTCCTGGCCGCCGCCCCGCTCAACCGCCACATCATGCAGCTCGTTGCCGCTGAACTCCTGCCCGCTGCAAGCCCCGGCGACCTGGCAGCCGTCCTAACCAGCGGACTGCTCATCACCGTGGAGAACGGTGCGGAACACAGCGACCCGCACGACCAGGTGGTATTCGACTTCACCCCCGGCGTGCGAGAAAAACTACTGTCCCTCGGGGAATCCACGAAAACCCGACGCGTCGTCACCCTCCTCGACCATTACCTGAGCCCACATGTGCCAACCGTCCGCGGAATCACCCAACGAGTCAAAAACCCTGCCACAGTCTTCCCTCCCAGCATCACGTCCGAGACGCTCCCCTACCTCCGCGTCGAGTGCGCCGTGCTCACCGCCCTCTCAGGCGCCTCCACACCTCACCGCGAAGCAGCAGAACGGCTACGTACAAAGATCGACGAGTTCGAAACCGACCGACGACGGGTCGCAGCGGCCAATCCCTAACTTGACTCTGTCGGGGATCTTGGATGGTCGGGCTCAGCTGCCGAGGGTTCGCCAGGACTTCGGCCGGGGAATCTCCCGCTGGTCCAGGAAGGTCTGGAAGGCGGTCGGCGGTCTTGATGAAGAAGTTTCCTCGGTCACTGACTGACCGCTGAGGCGTTCGATGTTCACGGCGATGGCCGTGAGTACGTGTTGCAGGTGGGCTTTCG
>NZ_BMRP01000095.1 GCF_014648695.1 Streptomyces albospinus | reverse complement strand
GTATCTCTGCCATCGAACTTCCTCATAGCGGACATCTCCACACTACGAGGGGAGGCACACGATGAGTGCGTGCGCTCAAACGGCTCCGGAGGGCCTTGCGGGCTCCGACGTTCACGCAGTTCACGGGTCTATAAGCGACAGACGGCGCGCTCTCCGTCCACGTTTGGTCCACGAGCCGTCTGTACTCCGCGGAGCGGAAGGGCACCGAAGTCAGCAGCGCAGAGTGCGGTTCCGCCGAAGCATTGGCCGACCCATGGTGTTCGCTGAGTCTGAGCATCCAGTAGTCCAGCGCACGCGCACTAGCGGCCATATCCTGCCCGTTCGAGTCTGTCGCACGAACGGTTGACATCTGAACTGGTCTTCCCTGTCGAGCGGGTGGGAAGCAGGTCGCTGCGTCCAAGCGCTATCCGGAGGCACTTCATGCGGAACGCGAGGCCCCTGGCCCAGAGGTGACTGCCGGGCAGGCTTTCCAGCGTCATCCGTGCCGCACGGCTGCCCGCGATGCTCAGCGAAGGTGTGCAGATGGGCACCGCCGACGCTGTGCGTCAGAGGTTGGCTGTTCCCCTGCGCGGCACGCTGAACTACGCCGCGGGCAACATGCTCGCGAGGTCGTCGACTTGCTCGCACCGGGCGCGGCAGATGTCGGCCAGGGTGGTGAAAGTCCAAGGGGGGCGCGAGGGCGACCGCGCGCATCGAGTCGCCAGCTAACTCGGTGACGTCGCCTCAACCGTGGCTCCAAGCGGTCACAGTCCGAAAGGCGATCAGGAGACTCGCAAGTCCTGGCGAGGTCGTCGGACCGTGCGGCATCATGATATTCGGACTAAAGCTATGGTTGGAAAGAAGTGCATGTCTGAGACTGCGGTCGTTCCTGCGAGCGTTACTGTTCGCCACCCCTCCCTCTTATTGATGAGGAACACGTCCGCCCGGCTCGCGAGCGTGGAGTTATTCGCTGGCGCTGGCGGGCTCGCGCTGGGTTGCCAGGAGGCTGGCTTCGACCCGCTGGCGACCCTGGAGTTAGACAAGTGGGCCTGTGACACGGTGCGACAGAACCAGGCCCGGGGGAACGAGCTCGTCGCGAACTGGCACGTCGAGGAGGGCGACGTGCGGGACTTCAACTGGTCTCGCATCACCGACGAGGTGGATCTCGTCGCCGCCGGCCCGCCGTGCCAGCCGTTCTCCATTGGTGGCCGCGGCAAGGCGGACGACGATGAACGTGACATGTTCCCGGCCACGGCGGAGGCGATCGCACACCTGAGGCCCCGCGCGTTCATCATCGAGAACGTGAGGGGTCTGGCGCGCCCGAGGTTCGCCGATTATTTCCAGTACATCCAGGCCAGGCTCTCGCTGCCCCTCCTCGCCGCGAAGCCCGATGAACTGTGGGGGGATCACCTGCGGCGGCTCCGGGCAGCGGGCAAGGACGTCAGCAACCAAGAGTTGGCCTATCGGGTCATCCCCGCCTTCGCTAACGCAGCGGACTACGGCGTGCCGCAGCAGCGCCAGCGCGTCTTCCTGGTCGGTTTCCGAAACGATCTAGACGTGACCTGGGAATTCCCGCGTGTCACACACTCAAGGCGCGCGCTTCTGCATGCTCAGTGGATAACTGGCGAGTACTGGCAGGAACATGAAGTGCCGAAGACGAAACGCCCAGAACGGCCTAACGTCCCTATACCTGCGGAACTGCGGCCGGACGAGGTCCAAGCTCGCTGGCGCACCGTACGCGACGCGCTGGCCGGTCTTCCCGAGCCAACGCTGACAGGTACTAGGGGAGTTCTCAATCACGTCCTTCAACCGGGAGCTCGCTCCTACCCTGGTCACACCGGGAGTCCGATGGACTGGCCAGCGAAGACGCTGAAAGCAGGGCATCACGGGGTCCCCGGCGGCGAGAACATGCTGCGTGAGGCGGATGGCTCCATCCGCTACTTCACGGTCAGGGAAAGCGCCCGCTTGCAGACCTTCCCGGACGACTACGAGCTGCATGGCCCTTGGGGCAAGGCGATGCGCCAGCTCGGCAACGCGGTCCCAGTCGAGTTGGCGCGGGTCGTGGCCGACAGCGTCCACGCCGCCCTGCGCGCGGAGGGATCCGAAGCATGACGGAGACGGAGACGCGACCCGGCACCCTCAATTTGACGCCTTCCCCCCGGATCTTGGAGATGATCGCGGAGGTTGACCTCCAACTTCACCAGTGCCTTTGCGAGTTGATCGACAACTGTCTCGACGAACTCGTCGAGGCCACCCGTGTCGATGAAACGTTGGAACCTCGAATAGACATCACCTTGCCCACGGCGAGCAAGGTGAGCCGGGGTGCCAAGGTCGTCGTGAGCGACAACGGCCGGGGAATGTCCCAGGCGGAGTTGCGGTACGCCCTGAGCGCCGGCACGTCGGGTAAGCAACGGTTCGGCAGCCTCGGCCTGTTCGGCATGGGCTTCAACATCGCCACGGCCCGCCTTGGCACGGTGACGGAGGTCCGTACGGGACGACGTGGCGACGACCAATGGATCACCGCCACCATCGACCTTAGGGAGATGCAGCGGCTGTCGTCGTACGAAGTGCCTCTTCGCTACGAGCGGAAGGATCTCGACGAGCACGGCACTCTCGTCTCGGTGACGAACCTCCGCGAAGACGTGGTCGTGAAGTTGAAGTCGGCGAGTTCGATCCGGGAGGTCAGCAAGAACCTAGGGCGGATCTACACTTACATGCTGCGTGATCCCGACGGCCCTCATTCGGGCGCGCGGCTGATGGGCGGTTTGAACCAGCGCCTGTACGTCAACGCTCGCCAGGTGCCCCCTCTCGTGCCGTGCATCTGGGACCCGACCCGGTCGGTCACGTACAAGGCTGCGGAAGCGCTTGCTGCGGAAGTAATCCACGTTCCACTCACCAACGCCTTCGCCTGTATGAACTGCGGGCGTTGGTACACCTCAAGGTATGACCAGTGCGTTGATTGTGAGAGCACTGATATCCAGGAGCGAGAGCGCCGGATCGTGGGGTGGCTGGGCGTGCAGAGGTTCGCCGATAAGTCCGACTTCGGTCTGACGTTCCTTCGGAGCGGGCGCGCGATTACAACCAGGGACAGGTCCTTGTTCGACTGGGAGGGACCAGACGGAGACACCGAGCTGGAGTATCCGATCGAACTCGGTATGGGCCGCATCGTCGGCGAGATCCATCTCGACCACGCACCGGTCAACGTCCGTAAGACCAATTTCGACACGTCGTCGCCGGAGTGGCGGTACATGGTCGAGAAGGTGCGAGGCGACCTGCCCTTGCGTCCACAGCTCGCCAAGCGCCTGTTCAATCGTGAGAACGACTCTCCGATGAGTCGGTTCTTCAACGCCTTCCGGGAGAACAAACCGGGTCTCCGGTACCTCATGCCGGGCAACGGCAGCACCGCCATCCACAATGAGGCGAAGAGATGGGCACAGAAGTTCCGCGGCGGGGATCCGGAGTATCAGACCGACGAGAAATGGTACGAGGCCGCGGCCGATCATGATCGGGTCAAGAATGGACCACCGCCGGAGCCGGCACCGCCCTCCGACGAGGATGACTGGCTCAAGGGGGAGGGGCTTGGACATCTGAGGACGGGGGCGTCCGACGGCCACTCACCGTCCCCAGATCAGAAGCAGCCGGAGCCAGCCGCAGAGACACGGCCGGAGACCGAAGAGCAACGCTTCGCGAGGTACAGGGAGCACGCGACGCTGCTTCCCGACACTGACCGCGAAGTTCGCCTTGGTACCGCTCAGGCGATCCTTCGCGTCTACGTCACCTCTGGAGTCGAACTGCTCAAGGACGGCCAGAGGCAGCCAGCCGTGGTTCGGATCGTAGCTGGCGAGGTAGAGATCTACGTGGACTCCGATACCACGCTGATCGCGCGGTACGGGTGGTCCCCACTGAACGTCGCGCTAGTTTGCGCGGCATCGCAGTTGAAGAGCGTGTACTCCGTATCAGGCTCCATCGACGGGTTGGTGACCTCGATCCTTGAGCAGTTCCCGGACCGGCGGGTGGACTCCAGCGCGGTGCGTAGTCGCGCGGAGATGCTGCTGGAGGGCTTGCGAGATCGGCTCGCCGACCTCACCTCGAAGGACGCGGCCACGTTTTGGTCCGCCCTGTCCGGTCAGTCGAAGCGGGCCGCCGAGTCGTACGCCATCGCGGTGGCACCGGACGTCGATTGGAAGGCAGCGGTGGAGAACGGCGAGTTCGCGCGCTACCTGGGAGTCGAGGGTGTCCTCGACCTTGTTACGAGCGGTCCCGAACTGGTACTGGACGGCGGGTTGTTCCGCACCACTTACGCTGCGCTCGGCGAGGAGACGCAGGCGGACCAAGTGGCCCGTGTTAGTGCCTTCCTCACCGACCTTAAGCGGATGGTGACGGGCCCACCCCTGCAGAACACATTGGAACTGTCCCGCCTGCTCCTCACCGCGGACCTACTGGACGCGGAGATCGTCCAGGCATGAATAGATCATTCCTAGAGCCAGCCTTCCTTGTTGAGGAAGGCCCTAAGGGCTTCACGCGCCAGCTGGAGCGGTTGCTCGGCCTGATCTCGTTCACGGATGTGGTCAACATCGATGGTCCCGGGGATAAAGGTGCTGACCTCCTTGGCCGACTCA
Source organism: Streptomyces albospinus (assembly GCF_014648695.1). Lineage (GTDB taxonomy): Bacteria > Actinomycetota > Actinomycetes > Streptomycetales > Streptomycetaceae > Streptomyces > Streptomyces albospinus. Next base: position 4,464 of record NZ_BMRP01000095.1, on the reverse strand, counting down.
ACGGTGAGGATTGGATCTTCCAGTCGAAATGGAAGAAGTCGGGCAATGTGGATCGCGATGCCGTGGACGAAACCCACGCGGCGATGCGGCATTACGCGATCCACCGAGCGGTGGTGGTCACCAATCGACTGTTCACCCAGAAGGCCAAGGAGCGGGCGGACGCGCTGAGGGAAGTCGGAGTCAACGTGACCCTCTGGGACGGCCGACGGCTGGCGACGATCTACGATCGCGCTCCGGAGCGTGTCACACCGTTCGACCTCCATCCCTATCAGGACCGCGCCGTGGAAGCGGCCTGGGCCGCCCTAGAGGACACCGGCGAGGCACTCATCTACCTCGCTACGGGCCTCGGCAAGACGGTCGTCGCCGGCAGGTTGCTGCGACGATTCCTCCTCGCCAACCCAGGAGCCAAGGTACTGGTCACCGCGCACATGATCGACCTCGTGGAGCAACTCGAACGGGCGATGTGGCGGGACGTCCCTAAGGAGGTACCGACCCGTCTGCTGCACGGCGATTCGAAACCTGATTCCCTGCCAGGCGTCACCTTCGGCGTATCGAACACAGCACGTGACTACATCCAAACGGGCTACGCCCCCGAGCTGGTGATCGTGGACGAGGCACACCACGTGGGGGAGACCGGGAACTACGCCACCATGATGGGTCTGCTGCCCAAGGCCAAACGGATGGGTGTGACGGCCACGCCCTGGCGAGGCGACCGGTACGACATTGAGCGGACCTTCGGCGAACCAGTCGAGCGGGTGTCCATCTCGGAGGGCATGAGACTGGGCTACCTCGCGGACGTGAAGTACCGCGTGTTCGCCGACAACATTGACTGGGACTTCGTCCGCCACGCCTCCGAGTACGGCTACTCCATCAAGGACCTGAACAAGCGCCTCTTCATCCCCGAGCGGGACGAGTCGGTTCGGGGACACCTTGAGAAGGTCTGGGACCAGACCACGAACCCGCGGGCCATCGTCTTCTGCCAGACGATCGAGCACGCCGAGCGGATGCGCGACCTGCTCGCCCGACGGCCCGGCTGGGAGCGGGCCCAGACGCTGCACGCCAGGCTGAAGACACGGGAGCGACGGGCACGACTGCTCAACTTCCGTGCAGGAGAAGTGCCCATCCTCGTCGCCGTGGACATCCTCAACGAGGGCGTCGACGTGCCCGACGTCAACATTCTCTGCTTCGCCAGGGTGACCCACAGTCGACGTATCTTCGTGCAGCAGCTTGGCCGCGGACTCCGTCTTCGCAAGGGAAAGACCCACGTGGAGGTACTGGACTTCGTCAGCGACATCCGACGGTTGGCCGAGGTATACGACATGCGAGAACAGGTGTCCGAGGGCGAGATCGAGCAGGTATCAGTCGGACGGAACCAGTTCGAGTTCGAGGACCTGAGGGTGAAGGGGCTTCTGGACCAATGGATGGCCGACGTGGGTGACCTCGGCGGAGCCGACGACAGCGTCCGTTTGGAGTTCCCGCCCGTCGAGGGGGGCTGATGGCGACCCTTCCGGAACCGATCCGCTTGGAGATCTTCGCGGAGCTAGCCCGCCATTTCGACGCCATGCGGTGGGAGGAGGTCTCTGCGCCAGCAGCGACGGAGATGTACGACCGGTTCGTCAAGGATCCCAAGATCGGCGGGCGACTCGCTAGGTTCATGCCCACGGAGAAGATACGCCCGTGGATCAAGGACGGACCGGCGAAGCAGTACCGTCGGGCGCTCGAAGGTGTCGGGCCGATGGCTCAGATGACGACACGCGAGTACCCCGGTCCGCAGTCGGTCGTTCGGCTCGCCATGGGCTCGGGATGGACCCTGCGCGCGCAGACACTCGACGTGAAACCGATGCGTTGCCTCGCCGATGGACCCGATGGTGAGTCGGCCTTCATCACCTGGGGCCCGATGAGCGGCCTGCAGGGCATGGTCTGGCACGCCTGCCTACGCCGGGCGGAGTCCGAGTCGCAATTGATCACCATCGCCGTCACCAAGCCCAACACCGCACCGCTGCCCGACGACGATTGGCACCTCGCGCTCTCGCTAGCCACCATCTTGAGAGCACGATGCGAGCAGGTCACCTACACGGTCTCTCGGAAGGCGACCGCCGGCTCACGGACCGTTTGATCACTTCGTCCTCGACCTTGTCGGCTACCTCGACAGGGTCAGCGTGCTCCCAAAAACGAAGTACGGTCCATCCCGCCAACGTGAACGCCCTGGTGGAGTCCTGATCACGGCGTTGATTCTCAGCGATCTTGGCCGCCCAAAACTCCCTCCGATCCCCCTTTGCCGGCCGAAAGTGCTCCGGACAGCCATGCCAGAAGCACCCGTCGATCAGGACAGCGACTCTCTGTCTTGTGAAGGCAATGTCGACCGTCCGCTTCAATGTGGACACGGGCTTGAAGTTCACCCGGTACCGGAGACCGCGCCGATGCAACTCCCGACGCACTTTCATCTCGGGTGCGGTGTCGCGCCCTCGGATTCGGGACATACGCGCACTGACGACCGGGTCGACACCCGCAGACATCAGACCCCTTCACCCAAACTCTTGGACTCCAGCGGCGACCTCGAGAGTCCACACGTCCGTCAAGACGCCGACGAGATCCACCAGAACGAAGTCCGCGAAGAGGTCGACAGCCGAGACCCACCAGCCGCCGGTCGTATGTGGCGAAGTGAGGAACCCGTCGTCAGGCTAACACCGACTTCAGCCCCTCCCCCGGCACGGAAGTCCAGCCTGCGGGCACTGAACCGCTCCGGGGCTGGTGGAGGTGGTCTGCGCGCCGCCGCACCCTCGGTCGGTCGCTTCCGGCCGGAAGGTTGCCAAGGTGGCCAGGCTCCTGAACATCAGCGAGCAGACCAACTTCAGCTCAGTCCTCTTGGCCCGGCCTGGCGATTACGACACTTCCGTCCAGACTGCAGCGCGACATCAGCCGAGGTCTGACGGGCCGGCTCCACTTGCAACCTCATGCACCCATGATGCGATGGCTTCGGGGAGCACCGCTTTAGGAGTTCGATCGGGCTCTGCGCTGGCTGGCATCGCTCGCAGAAACGACGGCCGGACGAGGATGCTGGGGTACGTCTCCGCCCGGCCTCGTTGATGTCAGCCCTGGATGTCAGAGACCTTCTGATCCGTAGCCCTATGCAGACCAGTCAGCAACGTGCATAGACACTGCTACAGGATCCCTGCTGCACGCTGGCGAACGTGATCGGCTGTGCTGCAGTTGCGGCACCCCCTGTTGTTAAGCGCTGAACGCAGGGTGGTGAGCAAGCCTTCAATCGCGCAGAATATTCACCAGCATTTGGATCCCGCCAAACAGCTCGTCGTAGGTCATGATCTTGAGATCCCTGAAAGAGGAGCGGTATAGCTCGAATGACCTACGCCCATCCTCACCCATCTCCTCCTTTTCTAGGTCGCCGATAATCACTACCCCCATTGGCTGAGTCGCCCTGAGGCCTGGCGTTTCGAATGCAAGTGCAGGAAGATTTGTAATCAAGCCGTGCCGGTACTCCAGCGCCTGCACGGTCGACCCTGCTAGTTCACGCGACGGCGCATAGACATTACCCCTGTATTTCTGAGGCGCTAGCAATTTCGTCGTGGGCGTTTTTATCTCTACGATGGCAACGTTTCCGCTGTGCTGGGCCAGGAAATCCAGTACGTTGCCGCCGGTGTTCGCGACAGATTTCCCTCCCACGTAGCACTTGCTACTTAGTGTGTAGGCTCGCCCTTCAAGCGCGAGAGAGAACGCTTCGGGATGATCAGAGAAAAGCTGCTGCCAATACTCTTCGTCACCAGTTGCCCGTTTCTGATTCCAAACCTCCAGCAGATCGGCGAGTCGGTTTGATGTGGTACGTTTCTGTTCGGTTGATAGTGCACGCTGCACTCGCTCATAGTGCACGCCGCGAATTTTTATAAGTTCTTCTGCGGTGAATATTTCGGGATTCTTATCTACGAGACGGTGGTGCGTCGGGCACAGGATGATGATGTTGTCGGCTGAGTCCCCTCCAGCTCTCGTCAGAGAGTGCGAATATCTAGGGCCACCTGCCACCATTGACGATATGTACGCAATTTCCAGCAGGGGGACGCCGTTGTCCAGCATCACCGGTGGACACTCGGGGAAGGCGCATCTGTTCGCGGACCGTCCGAACGCGATCTTGATCACGGATGCGGGGATGGGTCTGCGCCTTCGGCTGACGAAGACGAGATCGTCGGGGCTGTCCATCTCTCGATCCTGCCGCAGCTTAGCTGCGGTAGCTGGCACTTCGTCAGAGTTGGCGCAGGTCTATCGCAGATACTGCACGCACCGTCGACGGCCCGCACAGGTCCACGCGGCCGGTGGAGCGGCTTTGGGCTGGAGCTGCTTTGGGGCGAGTGATCATGGCCCCGTAAGCTTCCGGCGCGTCGGGCGGTCTGTGAACCTGTGCCTCCCCTCGTAGTGTGGAGATGTCCGCTATGAGGAAGTTCGATGGCAGAGATA
>NZ_BMRP01000094.1 GCF_014648695.1 Streptomyces albospinus | reverse complement strand
TCCCAACGCGAGTGGCCGCACGTGATCCACGTCTACAGCGGACGTAGGGAAGCCTCCGAGGCACTGCCCACAGCAAGCGTGGCCCCGCTCCTGAATCCGCAGGCGGGGCCCTTCGCGAAAGTAGCCACCCGGACGACCTACACCAGTAACGTTCAAATTTTGACGAGTGCATTGACTGCGATTAAGGATGGAGAGTGCGCATAGCTCCTCCTGTTCCGCCTTTCCCCGCCTCCGCGCACCCCCGAGACTCCGGAGGCGGGAAAACGCGGTGTCAGAACGGCGGGGCCCCTGCTCCAAAGTCCTGCCGGGTGTCACGAGCGGCAGCCTCACGGCTCCTACGGTGCGCCCGACGGGGGCTAGCTTGCGCCGTCCCGGAATTGCACCGGGTCTCGGGCCCGGCGAGGGCCCTGTGCTGCTGTTACACCATGCGGCGCTTTAGGCGATTCCGCGGAAGCTACCCGCCACGCCAAGGGATCACCAGAGCGAGCCCGTTAAGCGCACTGCCCTCCCCCGCGGGAGTTGCACACGCTAGCCAGCCGGCGGGATTCGAACTCGCATCATCGCTCAGCGTGCAGTGCCGGGTGTGCTTTACCACTTGAGCTACTGGCAGTAGAGGGGTGGACTCAGTCCGCCGTGGTCATGGCCGTGAGGCCGCACGGTGAGGGTGCGCGGTAACCGCCCCGCCGTCTCTGCCCCTCTAGAGCGGGAGGGTTGCCCTTCGGCCGCCACGTGTCTGGCGCCTCCTGCGCGTGCGGTATGGCGTGCTGCGGTGAAGTGACGAAAGTTTGGCGATCCTGGTTTTCCTATAGTTTTTTCTTAAGGGATCCCGGGAAAGTCAATATTTCACCACTTCACCGCACTCACCCCGCCGATAGTGACCGACTCGTTACCCGCTGCACATGCGCGGCACTGGAAGTGCACCACACTCGTCGACGCGATTGGCGCCCCTTCTGAAGCATGCGCTTACACCGGCCAACAGGGTGACGCACGCCGGAACTCCTGGAGGTTTCACTGGCCGGGCGCACCCTCTGAGAAGCCTGGACGCCGATGGCTAATGACGCGCGATGGCTTGGCGCCAGATGGACTAACCCGCAATGCGAGGGGCTTACGTTTCGGGCAGTTTGGACGACATGCCCCAGGTTAAAGCACTAGCAAGGTGGGCCGGAAGCCTCACATTCGCCGCTGGCCTATTTGCCGCTGTGGTCGAAATCGGGCTACTGGGCTTCCGAGATGCTCGGGGAGCTTTGACGTACGCAGGACGCCTCGGGGGAGTTATCTTTATTGTTGCAGCCACAGTTGAGGCGGTAGCCCTTCTCGTATTCATGCTACCTTCGATGAGTAAGGCGAAATATGCTGGCGATGTAATCGTGCTTGGCGTCTTTATTCCACTCTTCGTAAACATTGCCCTCCTCATCCTGCAATTCGACGGAAGAGGCGATGGAAGTAGCCCGTTCGTGAAATATTTCTGGATCTGGGCAACCTTTATTGCCTGGTCTTGCGGCTACTTGTGGTACCTGATCCGCAAGAAGAGGGCCTGGGTTCGAATTGCCGCGCCTCGCAGTATCGCTATCGGTGCCGCAGTTACGGCGCTCCTGGGTGTCGCTAACTTCGCCTATGCGCAAGTGTATGAGCCGTATGCGTCCCCTCCAATGGTTTCTGTCACTGTGGAGCTTGGCAGGATTAGCACTAAAGGGAAAGTGGCATCCATGCCACTTCGCTTGCACACAAAGAACACCGGCAAGGTGGGGGTCTACGCGATCGGCACCCTGTACCAGGTGTCGGCCAGAAAAAGCGCCTATAAGGATGCGCCTGTACCCCAAAAAGACTGGCGAGTGACTCTTTCCGACGCGGGGAACGAAGTCTTTCGATATGGCTACATTAGGCGAGGTGGCTATGATTTGCTAGGGCAAGGGCAATTCCTACTCCCCGGGCGAAAGCTTGAACCCGGATCGGAAATGACCTCGGAGAAGGTGGTGCAATTCCCTTCGAATGGCGGCTATGATGCAATCAGCGCTAACGGCGCCGTCGCGTATCTGAGGAAAGATAGGGCGACGCTAACGATGGGTGACGACTTCCAGTGGAGTGGTCAACCTTCATGGGAAATCCCGTCATATCGACATAAAATTGATGCACCATCCTGGGTCGCACACAAGGGGGAGGACTATATGAGATATCAATCGCGCATTGTTCATGGAAGCGCGATGAGCGAATGGACTCGGAATACTCAGTACGTGACCCTGTGGTGGGTGCTCTCACCCCCTAAGGAAAGGTCTCCATTTGGGCCGCACTTGCAGTACGCGATTGCCTCAATGGGGAGGGAGGGGCATAAACCCACACCTGCTCAACGTCAGATGGTGTCGACTAGATATGGATTGAATCAGGTGTCGAGCGGCACTGCGACGAAATCATTGGCGGAACTCATGCATCGTTGAACTTGTTCCGCGGGGGCTCGGTGCGAATCCAGGGTTGTCGGCGGGGTCGGTGCTTGCCTGGTCGCTCATGCCTGCCCGGCGGGGCCGTAGGGGCCAACGGCGCTGTAGGGCATCTGAGCGGGGCGTTGCGGCCCTGGACTATGTCTCGACAACGCTGATATCGGGTGCGCCGAACTCACGACGGACCAGCTTCAGCAGCTACTTGGCCCGGGGCTGGGGAGCGTCGGGGCCTGCGACGTTTACCTCATCCCGTGGCACGCGCACTGGGCCGTGGCGTACGGCGGGAGGACGACAACCGGGGCGACGACCGCAATGGTGCGCGCGGGGTGGGGCGATCAAGCGAGCCTGCGCGGACAGCAGCACGACGCTGAAAATGCCGATTGGCTACAGCCTCCAATCGCCGCGCACAGAATCCAGTCAGTTGGGGAATCCGAGGCCGTCCCGCCACTCACTCGTGTCCATGTGCGCCTGTAGAGCACGCGTGCCGACCGCCTCTTGCGCAAGCCGACATCCGGTGGTGAGAAGGGACGCTGCACGTGTTGCGAGGGGCTCGAGGAGCCAGCTGGCGAGATCGTTGGCCTTCCCCACGGCGAGCGGCGCTTGGCCAGGCTGGGGCACCCCCATGTCGAGCAGCAACCGGTACAGGCCTGTCGCCGGATGTACGGGAGGCAGTCCGTCCTGAGCAGCCCTTCGGTGTGCACTGGCCGGGATCCGGAGCCCATCGGCGTCGAGGTCTCCGAAGTATGCGATAGCCCGTACCTCTGTCATGTCGAGGACTGAGGCGACCGATGCCTCGAATGCTGCCCCTGCGCCCCAGGCCACCCAGCCGACATCGCCAGGGCCGGCCGTCAGCACGCGAGTGAGGGTGTCGAAGGTATCGGCGTTTTCCACCACGAGGAGCACTGGGCCGTCTCCGGTCCGGCGGGCCGGCAGGGGCGGGTGCGCTCGGAAGGTGCGCAGGAGTCCAAGGGTGAGCCGGCCTGGTGCAAACAGGGAGGTGCCGAGCAGAGCATCGAGGCGCTTCTCGTGTCCGAGGACTTCGAGAGAGCGTTCCCTCAAGGGTGAGACGTCGTCGTCGCGGCCGCAGTCACGCAGCCAGTCGTTGATTGAGCGCAGGACACCTATTTGTCCCAGCGTGAGTCGGGCGGAGGCCGCCCAGGCGAGCTCGGGGCGCCACGCGATGGTGTGAGCTAACGCTGCGGCCGTGGGCGAGGGTTGCGGAGCTGGCAGCGTCAGGCGAGTCGGCAGTGCTGGGGTTGCCGAAGTGTCCCGGCTACGGGAGCAGTTGATCAAGCCCGCGGCGGCGAGAGCTTCGAGGGCCTCAGCGAGGTCTGTGCGGCGGCTGGGGCGCGTTGCGGAGGCAGCGTCGGTGACCGCGTAGATCTTCCACAGCTCGTCGAGGGTGAGAGTTCTTCGCGGCCATTCCTCCAGCGCTGCAGCGAGCCTCAAAGCTCGTGGGGACAGCATGACGTTGCCTGGTGTCGAGGGGTTCATTGCGTCTCCGTGGGCCGGCGGTAGAGACGGGCTGCGGTGACCGTGCCTGGCGCTGTGCTGGGGAGGCCGGATTCGTCGTCATCGTATGGATCGGGCAGTTGGGCGCGGACGGTGTCGGCGACTCGGATGTGCTTGAGTCCGGCCCGCAGGTCTGCGTCGTTGCGCATCCTGATCCACAGGGGGAACGCTGCCAGGGCGCGGTCGTCGGACAGTCCAGTTGTGTAGACCAGTTGCACGCCCAGGGCTGAGGCCACGCCTTGCTGCAGGTCGAGGAGGTAGGACGCGCTTGCCTTGCCGATCGGGTTGTCGAGGAACAGTACTCCGGAGTGGCGGTTGCGCATCTGGCCTCGTTCGTTGGCTCGCAGCGCTGCCATCGTGCAGTACAGGATGATCGCGGCGGTGAGTTCTTGTCCTCCGGAGAACACGCTGTTCATCTGCTCGACGGGGACGCGCTCGTCGCGCAGGACAGAGTCCGGCTTGAGTACTTCGACGGTGAAGCCTTTGGGGACGGCTACCTCGGCGGAGCGCAGCAGGAGTGTGATGCCGTCGCGCTTTGGGGCACTGCCGCGGGTTCCGATGTGGCGGGTTGCTGTGGCGGCAGCGATGTCGTCGACCAGTTCGCCGATGCGTGCGGCGAGCAGGCTGGGGTCGGGGTCGGTGAAGCGGATGCGGAGGAACTCCTTGTTCTCCCAGTCGCCGAGTCCGGAGGGGAGTTTCGACAGTCGTGATGCGGTGCGTAGGGTTTTGAGCGCCCCGTCCGTGAGCGCGGCGAGTCGCTCGACGATGAGTTTGCGGTGCTTGCTGGCGTTGTCCAGGTCGGTGTTCAGCGTGGCGAGCCGCTGTGCGAGCTGTTCGGCGAATTCTGTGGCGCGGGCGCCCAGATGTTCGCGTCCCAGGCTGATGATGGCCCGTCGAGCGACGTTCGTCATGGTGTCGAAACGAGTCTCGCTGACGAAGTGGACTGCGGCAGCGATGAGGTCGTCGAGTTCATGGTCGGCGGCACTTGCGGCGGCGCGGGCTTCACGCAGATTGCGCCGCAGCCGGTCGGACTGCTCGCGAGCGGTCTCTACCGACTGTTCATAGGGTTCGGCAGTGTCAAGGTCCCGTTCCGTGGTGGAGGGCGACCCCGCCAGTGAGCTGGATGCGTCCTCAAGGGTTGCCTGCATGGGTTGGAGGACTTCTCGGAAGCTGCGGGCGGCTTCACTTGCCTGCTGCGTCTTCCATTGCAGGTCTGTGGCGTGCCGCGTCACGGCTTCCAGGGTCTCTTGCGCGGCACGATGCTCGGCCTGTGCGGTCACCAGGAGCTGGCGTCCCTGCTCTACGGAGGTCGGGCGGCGTGCCTCGGGGAGAACGATCCAAACGTTTCGGTCACGTTCGGCGCCGGGACTAGCGGTGCGCAGCTCACTGCGGAGATGTCCGATGCGTTCAACCGCTGTGCTGATGGCTGTGGTTAGTCGCTGCTTCTCACGGTTTGCCTGGGCGATAGCGGCCTGCCGGCTGGCGCGATCGGCGCCGGCTGCTGTGGTGAGCAGTCGTTCAGCTTCAGTAGTCACTTCGGGTGTGAGGCTTTCAACGTCGGTGCGGCGCCTGGCAGCCTCAGTCGTGACCCGGTCTGCCTGTGACCGGAGGTCCTGGCCGACCTCAAGGCTTCGGTAGACGTCGGCTGCTGCTGCGTATGCCTGCTGGAGAGCCAGCAGGCTCTCCCTTGGAACGGCCGCGTCCACCTCGCCGCTGGCGGTGACGACTTCGGCTGCAGTGGCGAGGTGGCGCTCGGCTCGGTCTCGGGCGTTTTCTGCCGCCCGCACGGCCCCCTCGGCTTGCTCCAGCTGCTGTTCCCTCGCTGCCGTGGCCTCATCTACGATGCGGCGAGCTGATTCTCTGGCCTGCTCCAGCTCTCCCGCTCTTCGCTGCGCGTCGGCAGAGCGCTCCGCTCGTGCCGCGAGGCGTTCGAGGGCGCTTGCGGTGTCCGCAGCGGCCCGCTCCTGTACGCGCAGCTCAGTAAGTCGCGTGGAGCAGCCGTTCTCGCGCTCTGCCCACGATTCCACTTCCGCAGTCTCTGCCGCTGTCTGTTCCTGGGCTGTGGTGACTGCGGCGTCGGCAGCGAGGGCTTGCTCGGTCAGCTCGGTGAGACGGCCGGTTGGGCAGGCGTTGCGCCAGGCAGCCAGTTCCGCAGCAACGTCCCGGGTGCAGCGTATTGCCATGGTGAGCTTCTCGATGTCCTGGCCACGGCGGTTCATGTCCTCTCTCAGCTCCGCTCGGCGGGCCTCGGCGGCTGCCTCGTCGAACATCGCCGGGTTGGTGTCAAGGACGAAGCGGGTGCCGGTCAGCTCGGCTGCGGTGAGGAGCTGCATGCCGCTGCCGACGGCGATCGCGGCTGCGGGAAGTAGCCCTGCCGCCTCGATTGCGGTGCGGGCTTGCGAAAGCTGCGTGGCGTCGACGAGCACAACGCCGTCTGCGAGTTCGGGATGCGCAGCGATGAGTAGGGCGCGCTCGTCCGCGGCGGCGTTTTGTGCCAGGTACCGCCAGCCGGTGTGGGCAGAAATCCCTGAAGCGCGCAAGACCTCGACAGCGGCCTCGGTCTCAGGTCTGGCTGGTAGCAGGCCCCCGTCGCCCAGGGCGGTCAGCACCCGGATGTCGTTGTTCTGTGCGCCGCGCAGGCCGTCTAGGCGCTCCTCACGCATGCCGATGTCATCGGCAAGCTGACGGGCGAGTGCTTCGGCCGACGCGTCGAGGGCCTCGGTGCCGAGGCTGTCCACCGCCAGGGCTGCGAGGACAACGTCGTCGGTGGCGAGCCGGGAAGCCCAGGTAGTCAGATGCTGCAACTGCTGCGTCAGCGGCTCCCGCTCGCGCTCTTTGCCCAGCAGTACCTCGGCGGCCTTCCGGGCGCGGGCCTGGGCGGCCTTCAGCTCCCTCGCGACCTCGGCAGCATCACGTTCTGTCGCGGCGAGCGCCTCGCCCAGCCGGGTTGCGTTCCTTCGGGCTTCCACGGCGGCAGCTGGCACGTCGGTGCCGGCCGGGAGAAGTCCCTCGGAGACGGCTTGGTCCACTGCGTGGGCGGTCTCTGTGACCTCGGCCAGGGCAGACTTGTGCTCACTGCGGGCCTTCTCTTCGGCGCGCAGCGCGGTGGTCCGCTGCTGGTCCGCCTCCTCAGCGGCCGCCTTGTGCTGTTCGGCCTCCTGATTGTGCTGCCGTGCTCGCGTTCGGTCGTTGGCTGCCTCGTCATGCAGTTTCGCCAGGAGTCGGGCTGCAGCGGTGTCGCGTGCGGCCAGGGCGGGTCGTGCGTTCTCTTCGGCGTCGGCGATCTGTTGCGTCACTGCGTGGGCATCAGCGGCTGCTTGATCGCGTGCTGCGACCGTCTCGCACGCCGCCCAGCCGGCCAGCTCTAGTTCCGCCGCAGCAAGCCCGCCCTGTGCGACGTTCTGCTGTTCCTCTGCGACCGCGAGTTCGAGAACAAGCGTCTGACGACGGATTTCGTTGACTACGTCACGTGTCCGGTCACGGTCGCTCTCGGACGTACTGGCTTCGGCGGCCGCGGATTCGTACTCAGTGCTCAGCCGTCGGGCAGCAGCCTGCTCAGCGGCTTGCCGTGCTGCGACTTGAGCACTGAATGTCCGAACGCCCTGCCGGGTGTGCTCCAACATCGCTCGCGCCTGCGTGGCTTTGGAATATGCGGCGCCGACCGGGCGTAGTGCGGCCACGGTGCCGTCGGCGAAGTCGCGCTCCAGCAACATCGCCGAGCGGTCGCCGACGGTGGTGGCGTAGCTGTCGAAGTTCTCTGCCACGCTGACCGCATCGGCCGGGTCCATGACGACCGTGAGCAGCCAGTCGACGAACTCCTTGCTGCTCTTGAACTTGAACGCGCTGGCCGCCTCCCCTTCATCGGCGTTCATCTGTCGCTGGATGGCGAACAGGTCGGGTTCGATGCGCAGGCTGCGCAGATGCTCGAGCCACTCCCCCTGGTGGGAGCCGATCCAGGCCAGCTGGGTGGCAGGGTGCCTGCGGTCGATCTCCTCCAGCGCTTCCTGAAAGCCTCCCAGTCGTAAGCGGCGGCCGTCGGCAGTGAACGGCAGCGTGGCCACCTCTACGGCGGCGGTGGGGCGCAGCGACCACCATGCCTCGCTGAGCTTGCGGCCGTCGCTGGTGCTCTTGCGCCGCCACTGGTAGGTCTTTCCCGTGACGACCCGCTCACCGGTTTTGACGTGCATCCACTCCAGCACGACATGCCCGGCGTCCTCACCCACGACGAATTTCTCCAGGACGTCGGACGCGCCGCCGAGGGTGTTGCGTTTGCCGGGAAGGATCACGGAGAACAGCAGTTTGAGCAGCACGCTCTTGCCGCCGCCGTTTTCCAGAAGGAGCAGGCTGTAGGGGCTGGGGCGACGCGTCGGTGCATCGAACAAGGTGCCTGCGCTGATGGGCGCTCCCACATCGGCGAAGTTCAAGGTGACGTCGGTGAAGCGGGCTCCACGTGGGCCGACGCCGAACATGCGGACTCGGTTGAGTTCGTACACGGCCATCCCCTACAGCTTGGCGATGTCGTCGGGCGCCCATTCGACAGCGGCCAGGGTGCCCGTCCCGTCGGTGATTGCGGTGATACCGAGTGCCAGAAGCTCCTCGAACATGATTGCGCCGGCCTCCCGGACCTGAACTCGGTAGCGCGGCGTCGTGCGGTAGGTACCGCCCCGTGCGTCACCGGTGCGTACGAGCAGGCCTTGGTCGGCGAGGAAGGCGACTGCTTTGCTGACGATGCCTGTGGTGGAGCTGGCGAGTTTGCGTCCGTCACCGGTCGCTCCGGTCCGGGCGCGGCGCGCATAGACCCGCCACACCGTTTCCAGTCCCGGTCGGTCGCTGGAGGGGTCGGTGTCCTCTCCTTCGGCCGTCGCGTTCTCGGCGAGCGCCGTTGCAGCCTGCCGTACGAAGGCCTCGACTCCCTCTACGGTGATCCGGCCGAGGTAGCTTTCGTCGGCCAGATCGGCCGGCCGAGGGAAGGCAAGGGCAGCGGCACCCAGGTGGGCCAGGGCGTGGAGCACCCGCTCGTGCGCTTTCCCCTCGCCGCCGGTTCGGCGCGCGTAGTCGGACATCCGGATGGCGAACACGCTCTCTTCGGTAGAGGCGACGACCACTCCTGTTCGCTCGGTGACCTCGAGGATGACCAGGTCCAGTCCCCGCGCAACGGCGGCGGTGACGGCGGCGAACTCGTCGTCGGCACGGAAGCGCCGCACGAGCCGCCGGTATTCCTCGTCGCGGGAAGGAACGAGTTTGGGCCGCAGTCCGAACCCAATCAGGCGTGAGGCTTCGGCGGCACTATCTGAGGCGCTCATGCGGCTCCCCTCTCACGCGTGGCAGGGATGAGGTCTGCGGGAAGGGCACCCACGCCTGCACTTTCGCCGTCCTCACCAGGCTCGGCAGGACGGCAAAGTGTCCATCCCCTCGCAGCGTGGACGGTTTCGTTAAGCGGCTTGGGACTGTTGGTCTCT
>NZ_BMRP01000093.1 GCF_014648695.1 Streptomyces albospinus | reverse complement strand
TCGGCGGCCACACCCCAGCCAGCCGCGTCACCAACCTGTCCGAACAACACACCTAGGCCCTGTCCTTTGACCTTGTCCCTGGGGGAAGCCCCAGCATCGGTGGCGCCGGGCGAGGCGCCCGGTACGAGGAACCATCGGGAACACGGACGGTCCGGCGCGCCCTGGCCGCCGGGCCGGTGGACGGGGAGCGTATGCACGGGGAACTGATGACGATCGGGACGTTCGCACGGGCGTCCCGGCTCTCACCGAAGGCGCTGCGCCTGTACGACGAGCTCGGCCTGCTGACCCCCGTCCACGTCGACCCGCACAGCGGCTACCGCCACTACGCCCCGGCCCAGCTGGAGCGCGCGCGGCTGGTCGCCTGGCTGCGCCGGCTCGGCATGCCGCTGGCCCGCATCCACGAGGTGTGCGAGCTGGCACCCGGCGCGGCGGCCCGCGCGCTCGCCGCGTACTGGGCGCAGGTCGAGGCCGATGTCGCCGCCCGCCGGGACCTGGCCGCCTTCCTCGTCGACCAGCTGGAGAGGGAGAACACCGCCATGACCGCACCGCAGACCCCTTCGACGCCGCTGACGATGCGCGTCGCCGCCCTGACGGACCGGGGGCTGGTCCGCCCCGCCAACCAGGACGCGGCATACGCGAGTTCGCGCCTGCTGGCGGTCGCCGACGGCTACGGCCCCCGCGGCGGCCCGGCCGCGACCGCCGCCGTCGAGGCGCTGAAGGCCCTGGAGGACCAGGACCTGACCTCGGCCGATCTGCCGGCCGTCCTGGAGGAGGCGGCCCGCCGCGCCCACCGCGCCGCCCCGTCGGCGGACGAGAGCGGCAGCACCCTCACCGCCCTGCTGCGCTCCGGTGCGCGGCTGGGGCTGCTGCACATCGGCGACTCCCGCGCCTACGTGCTGCGGGACTCCGGGCTCTTCTGCGTCACCCACGACCACAGCGTGGTCCAGTCCCTGGTCGACGAGGGCCGGCTCACCCCCGAGGAGGCCGCCTCGCATCCGCAGCGCGCCCAACTGCTGCGCTCGTTGGAGGGTGGCGCCGACTTCGCCCCCGACCTCCAGCTCCTGGAGGCGCACCCCGGCGAACGCTATCTGCTCTGCACCGACGGCCTGACCGGCGTCGTACCCGCCGAGACGATCCAGGACGTGCTGGCCGGCGCGGCGACCCCCCGGCAGGCGGTGGCGGAACTGGTCCGCCACGCCCATGAGGCGGGCGCCCCGGACAACGTGGGCTGCGTGGTGGGGGAGGTGGCGGCGGCTGCCTGACGGACGGCGGCGGCGGGCGGCTCGCACCCGGCTGCGGGTGCGGGCCGCCCTGCCCGGAGAGCCGGCGGCCGGCGGCTACGCCCGGCCCTTCAGCATCCCCTGGAAGTACAGCTGGGGCAGCCCGTAGCGCTTGAGGAACCACATGTCGGTGCGTTCGCGGGTGGTGTCGAGGAACGGGAACGACGGCGCCGGGCGCAGGTCGTAGTCGAACTCGGCCAGCAGCATCTTGTGGCGGGCGGTGACGAGCGGGCAGGACGTGTACCCGTCGTACCGGGCGGTGGCGGGGCGCCCGCGCAGGCCGGCGAGGAGATTGCCGACGAGCACCGGGGCCTGCTTGCGGATGGCGGCGCCGGTCTTGGAGGTGGGCAGGTTGGCGACATCGCCCAGGACGAAGACCTCGGGGAAGTCGGGGTGCTGGAGGGTCTGCGGGTCGGCCTTGACGTACCCGTAGGGGGACGCGGGGTCGGCCAGCGGACCGTCGGCGAGCCACCGGGGGGCGTGCTGCGGCGGGACGGCGTGCAGCAGGTCGTAGCGGATCGTCTCGGCCGTGCCGGTGGCGTGATCGGTGAGTTCCGCCTCACGTGCCGCCCCGTCCAGGCGGGTCAGCTCGGTTTGCAGCCGCACCTCGATGCCGTAGCGGCGCGCGGTCTGCTCCAGCGCGCGGGCGAAGACCGGCACCTTGAAGAGGGAGGACTCCGGCAGCGCGAGGACCGGCCGGATCGCGCCCAGCACACCGCGCTTGCGCCAGTAGTCCGCCGCCAGATACGCGATCTTCTGCGGGGCGCCGCCGCACTTGACCGGACCCGACGGCATCGTGAACACCGCCGTGCCGCGCCGCATCCGGCGGATCAACTCCCAGGTGTACGGGGCGAGATCGGGCCGGTAGTTGCTGCTCACCCCGTCGTGCCCGACAGCCGCGGCCAGGCCCGGCACGCCGTCCCAGTCGAGGCTCAGGCCGGGCGCGAGGACCAGCCGCCCGTAGGAGAGGACCCGGCCGGTGGCGGTGGTGACCGTACGGGCCGCCGGATCGACGGCGGTGGCGCGCTCGCGCAGCCAGCGCACGCCGGGCGGGATGACCTCCGCCTCGGTGCGCAGCGCGGCGCGCAGCGGGGCCTGGCCGCCGCCGACCAGGGTCCACAGCGGCTGGTACCAGTGCGTGTCGGAGGGCTCCAGCAGTGCGATGTCGCGGAGGCCGGCACGGCGTAAACGGGCGGCGACCGTGATGCCCCCGGTACCGCCGCCGATGATCAGGATCTGGTGGTGGGCGGAGGCTCTCGTGCCGGCCGCGGGGGCGGCGGACGGGGCCGGTTCGGCTGCGGGGTGGGTCATGGGTCTCTCCTGCGGGCTGATGAGGGTCGGGGGTTGGGGGACGGGAGCTAGCGGCCGGTCAGGGTGGTGGCCGCCATCGTGAGCGCGAGGACGGCGACGAGGGCGGCGAAGGCCGTGGTCAGGGTCTGCGCGCGGAGGCGGGCGGCGAGGCGGTTGCCGAGGTGGCTGCCGGCCGCAGCGCAGGCCGCGAGGGTGGCCAGCAGGGGCCAGTCCGGCGAGCCGGTCCCGGCCCGAGTGGCCAGCGCGGCGGCCGAGTTGATGAGGATCACCAGGAGCGAGGTCCCGACGGCGACCGGCATCTCCAGCCCGAGGACGAGGGTCAGGGCCGGGACGATGACGAATCCGCCGCCCACCCCGAAGAACCCGGTGAGCAGCCCCACGGAGGAGGCGGTCACGGCGGTGCGGAAGGGCCGCGCGGTGGTGCGGGAGGCGGGCGTGTCGGGTGTGAGGGGGGCGCCGGGGGCCGCTACGGGAGAGGTGCCGGGTGCCCCGGCGGTGTGCCGTGCGCGGCGCCATAAGGGCACGGTCCCCGAGCGGCGCCACGCCTCCCGTATGCCCTGCGTTACCCGGGTTGCCTGGGTTACCCGGGCTTGCGGGGCTTCCGGGGCTTCCCGCCGGCCCCGTAACTCCCGCGCCCCCCGGACGCCCCGGAGCAGCATCCCCGCCGCCACCACCAGCATCAGCCCGGAGAACGCCGCCATCAGGACCCTGGGGTCCAGGGCCGCGCTCCACCGCGAGCCGGCATAGCTGCCCGCCGTACCCAGGGCGCCGAACACCGCGCCTGCCGCCCAGCGGACCCGGCCCGCACGGGCGTGGCACACCAGACCGGTGACGGCGCCGACCGCGACCACCACCAGGGCGCCCGCGGTGGCCTCATGGGGCGACTGGCCCAGCAGATAGACCAGGACGGGCACGGCCAGCACCGAACCGCCGCCGCCCAGCGCACCCAGCAGCAGACCGATCAGCAGGCCGCAGGGCAGCGCGGTGGCGGCTATGACGACGGACGACACGGCGGCTACGCGGACGGACACGCCGCGCGCGGCGCCAGGGCGACGGCCCGGCTGTCCCCGGACCACTCGGCGACGAACGTGAAGCGGTCGCCGCGGACCACCGTCTCGCGCCACTCCACCGGCCGATCCCCGGCCCGCCCGGTGCGCTCGATGGCGAACGCCGGTTGGCGGTCGGCCAGTCCGAGCAGCCACGCCTGCCGGATGTCCGGCAGGAACGGAGCGATCCGCTCCCGCCCCCCGTCGACCTTCACCCCGCAGCGCGCCGACAACTCCCCGTAGAGCGAGGTGTGCCCGAAGTCGGCGTCCAGAAGGGGTTCGGCGACCTCGGCGGGCAGATACGCGGTGTCGTGGGCGAGCGGCTCGCCGTCCGCGAGCCGCAGCCGCTCCAGTACGACCAGCGGCGCGTCAGGGACGAGCCCCAGGTGGCCGGCGACCGTCCCGTCCGCGGTCCGCTCCAGCCGCAGCACCTCGCTGCGCTGCTCCACGCCCTGGCCCTCCAGTTCACGGAAGAGGCTGTAGAGGGAGCCGAGCGGCTGCTGTATGCGGCGGGTGTCGAGGCGGCTGGCGCGCCCGCGTTCGGCGATCACCAGGCCGTCGGCGCGCAGCTTGCGCAGCGCCTCGCGGACGGTGTGCCGACTGACCTCGTACTCGCCCGTCAGCCGGTGCTCGGCCGGGAACTCCTCGGTGAACGCGCCGGCTTCCATCCGGCGGCGCAGATCGGCGAAGAGCTGTGCCCAGAGGGGCAGCGGCGAGCGCCGGTCCAGGGGGCGCGGGCCGTGCGGGTCGGGGCGGCCGTGCGTGCCCGGCTGCTCGGGCTCGGTCGTCATGTCGGTTCCTCCGCCGGGGGGTTGCGGGACGGCTCGGCTTGTCGCCCGCCATCCGGATACTTAATGTACGTACATCCGTGCATCCGCACAACGCGCCGGCCTGCACGGTGCATTCATCCGCCACCCACCGCTCCCCGCCCGCGCCGGCCCACCGCCGCTCACGGGCCACCCTGGAGGCCGACCGTGCACTTCGCGCAGTACTACCTCGACTGCCTGTCCCAGGCGTCGTACCTGATCGGCGATCAGAACACCGGACGCGCCGTACTCGTCGACCCGCGCCGCGACATCGACGAATACCTCGCCGATGCCGCCGCGGCCGGCCTGCGCATCGAGCTCGTCATCGAGACGCACATTCACGCCGACTTCCTCTCCGGGCACCTGGAGGTGGCGCGGGCGACCGGCGCCGACATCGCCTTCGGGGAGGCCGCCGAAACCGGCTTCCCCATAAGGCGGTTACGCGACGGCGAACGCATCTACCTCGGGGCCGAGCCGGGCCGGGAGCCTGCCGCCGGGCCGGGTCCGGAACCCGGCACCGGGCCCGGCTCGGAGTCCGGCGCCGAACTCGGTCCGGAGTCCGCCGCCCGACCCGGTACCACCGTCGGCTCCGGGGTCACCCTGACCGTCCTCGCCACCCCCGGGCACACCCCCGAGTCCATCTGCCTGGTCGTCCGGGAAAACCCCGAGGACGCCGTACCGTTCGGCGTCCTGACCGGCGACACCCTCTTCGTCGGCGATGTCGGCCGCCCCGACCTGCTCTCCACCGCCGGCCACTCCCCGCACGACATGGCCGTACGGCTCCACCACTCCCTGCGCACCAAACTCCTGACCCTCCCGGACGCGACCCGGATCTTCCCTGCCCACGGCGCCGGTTCGGCCTGCGGTCGCAGCCTGTCCACCGAGACCAGCTCCACCATCGGCGACCAGCGCCGCCTCAACTACGCCCTCCAGCCCATGCCGCAGGCCGAGTTCGTCCGCCTGGTCACCGCCGAACAGCCCGCCACACCCGGCTACTTCGCCCACGACGCGGCCCTCAACCGCGACGGCCACCCCCTGCGGGACCCCGCACCGCCGGCCGCCCTCACCCTGGACGAAACCCTCGCCGCCCGCGACGAGCACGGCGCCGTCCTGCTCGACTGCCGCCCGCCCGCCGCCTACACCCGCGCCCACCTCGCCGGTTCGCTCCACACGAGCCTGGACACCCGGTTCGCGGAGTACGCCGGCAGCGTCGTCACCCCCGGCACCCCCATCGTGCTGCTCGCCGACCCCGGCACGGAGGCCGAGGCCCGCCTCCGCCTCGCCCGGATCGGCTACGACCGGGTACTCGGCCACCTCCCCGACCCGGCACGCGTACTGGCGGACGCGCCGCAGCTCACCCGCCGCAGCCACCGCCTACGGATCGACGAACTCCTCGGGCAACTGCCCCTGGACCCCGCGGACGGCGGCCAGTTGATCGACGTCCGCAACCCGGCCGAGTACGCCGCGGGCGCACTGCCCGGCGCCCGCAACATCCCGCTGGCGGCGCTCCCCGACCGCATCGGCGAACTCGACCGGGACCGCCCGGTCGTCCTCTACTGCCGCAGCGGAAACCGGTCGGTGATCGCGGCGGCCCTGCTGGAGGCCCGGGGATTCGACGAGGTGAGCGACGTGGCGGGGGGATGCGGCGAGGTGGGCTGAGGCGCGAACGGCGGTAGGCGCGCCGTGGGGGGCGGGGAGGACGGTGGGGATGGAGGGGGCGGAGGGGGCGGAGGGTATGGAGGGTATGGAGGGCCCCGTCACCGCTTCGTCCGCCCCGCCAGCGCCACCGCTATCGCCCCGGCCACGCACACCGCTGCCGGGAGGACGGTTGACGGCAGCGCGGTCGACGGCAGGGTGGGCGATGCCAGGGCGGCCGACGGCAGAGCGGCGGACGGCAGCGCCCAGCCGCCCGCCGTCCCCGCCCCCACGGCCGTCTCCGCCACCCCGGCCGTGCCCGTAAGGGACAGCCCCAGCCCCGCCGTCACCGTCATTACGGCCTTGGTGACCCCCGACGCCTCGCCCGCACGCTCCCGTCGCACCACCGCCTGAGTACCCGTCAGGGCCAGCGCGCCCGCCACGCCCAGCGCCGCCGCGGCCCCTGTCGAGGCCGCCAGCAGCGCGGGCGTACCCGTGACGGACCCGACGGCCCACAGCGCGCCCCCGGAGACGGCCAGGCACAGCGCCATCACCGGTACCGCCGCCCCGGGGCGCAGGCGTCCGGCCAGCGGGCCCCCGGCGGCCAGCGCCGCGGCCGGCGCCAGGAACGCCGCCCCGGCGCCCAGCACGGACCACCCGCGCCCCTCCTGGAGCGCCATCGGGACCCACGTACAGCAGCACCACCGTCGCCGAGTTGGCGACCGCACCGGCCGCCGTCAGCACCACGTACGGACGATTCCGGAACGCCCGAGGTCCACCAGGGGCACCGCGGCGCGCCGCTCGGCCCGTACGAACAGCGCGCCCAGCAGCAGCGCCCCGCCCACCCGGACCCAAACCGCGCCATGCTCCGGCCGGCCCGCCAGGCACACCAGGGCGCCGGTCGCGGTGACCGCTCCGGCGACGTCCAGGGGGCGGCCCGCGGCAGCCGCGTCACGGGACTCGGATGCCCGGCGGGCGCACAGCGCGGTGGCCGCGGCGAGCGGCACCGTCAGCCAGAAGGCGGCGCGCCAGGACACGGCCTCGGCCAGCGCGCCCCCGACGAACGGGCCGCTGACGGTGCCCAGCCCGGCCAGCCCCAGCGCCCGCCCGGTCGCCCGGCGCCCGCTTCCCGGCGGGCAGGCGTTGGTGAGCAGCGCCAGCCCGGCCGGCATGATCAGCGCCCCGCCCGCGCCCTGCGCCACCCGCGCCGCCACCAGGAACGTCATTGACTCCGCCACCGCGCAGAGACCGGCGCTCACACCGAAGAGCACCGCTCCCAGGACCAGCATCCGCCGCCGCCCGTATAGGTCGGCGAGCCGCCCCGCGACCGGCATCAGCGACCCGGCGGCGAGCAGATAGCCGCTGACCACCCACGCCGTCACGCCCCTGCCCCCGGGGCCGCCCAGGTCGGCACGGAGCACGGGCAGCACCAGATTCAGCGCGAAGGAGTCCAGTTGGACACAGAACGAACCGGTGGCCAGGGCCGCGAGCGCCCAACGGGCCTGCGTCGGCAGGCCGTTCTCCGGAAGTACGGGCATGGGAATCCGCCTCTCACACGTACGGAACCAGGGCAAAGGACAGGAACGCGCGAAGGCACGCGCGAAGGCACGCGCGAAGGCACGCGCGAAGGAACGCGTGAGGAGGGGGATGAAGTGCACCGGAGTGGGGCAGGAAGAGGCGGGAGGTCCGCAGGGACCCACCCGCGGCGCCGGTCAACAGGCGCCGCTGCCGCAGGGTGCAAGACGGTAGACGGAAGAGGGAAGCGAGCAAGCCGCAAAGGAACGGGGTCAGTTGACGCGTCAGTCGGTACGTCAGGTGATGCGTCGGTCGACGTACCGCGCAGTCGCGGCGGCTTCCGGCCGCGGCGCCGTACAGCGGACGTTCAGCGATCGTTGATCGCTGTTCTCCATGCTGATCCGCATGTTGCGCCGTGTGACCTCAGAGCATGCAGATGACGCCCCGGAAGTGCAAGACCGGGACGCGTCGCGGATCGCCCTCACCTGGAGCGGGGAGCCGGGCCGCCTGGAGGAGCTGACGCACGGCATGCTCCTGGATCAGGCCGCGCGGGCGGCAGCCGCGCTCGCCCGGCTCGGCGTACGCGCCGGCGACAAGGTCGCGGTCCATCTACCGCTGGTGCCCGAGTCGGTGATCGCCACCCTCGCCTGCGGCCGGCTGGACGCGATACGCACCACACTGCCGGTCTCGCTGACGGTGCCCGAACTGGTCACGCGCACCCGGCAGTCGGACGCCCGGGTGCTCATCACTGCCGACGCCGCGTTCTGGGACGGCGCCGTTCGACCGGTGAAGGCGGTACTGGACCACGCGCTGGCACGGGGTGCGACGACGGACGCGAGCGGGCAGCGGCGGACCGTGCTGGTGGTGAACCGGTGCTCGCGGCCGGTCTCCTGGCAGCCGGGGCGCGACAAGTGGTGGCACGAGGCGCTCGCCGAAGAATGAGCCATGGCCGGCGCCGACCCGGCGCCCCTTGCCCGCACCGCGCCCCCTCACTGCCCACCCCGTAACTCCCACACTCCGCAAAAGGGGCCATTCGCACCAAATTCCCCTAGCGTGGAGCCGTGCCACAGCCAACCAACGACACTCCACCCGCCCCGCCTGCCCCGGCCCCAACCGCACCGTGCGCCCCGGCCCCAACCGCACCGCGCGCCCCGGCCCCAACCGAAGCGCCTGCCCCGGCCCCGCCGGCAGCGGCACCTGCCCGGCAGACCGCGCTGGCCACCCGTGCACCCCTCGCCACCGCGGCCCTCGCACCCCTGCTGATCACCGCCATAGCCCTGGGCGACCACCCGGGACGGAACGCCCACTCCGCGCTGCCCCCCTACGCCGCGCTGCCCCCCTACGCCGCGCTGCCCTCCTACGCCGCGGCTGTCGCCTTCCTGGCCACCGCCTTCCTCGCGACGACCTTCCCGTCGAAACCCTTCCCCGCCTCCGTCGTCGCCTTCCGATGCGCCCTCCGGTACCGCCGCAGTCTCCGGTACCGCTGCGCTCTCCGGCGGGTACCCTCGCCGCCCGCCGCCCGCCGCCCGCCGCCCGCCGCCCGCCGCCCGCCGCCCGCCGCCCGCCGCCCGCCGCCCGCCGCCCGCCGCCCGCCGCCCTCCGGCTCGACCGGCGCGCCCTGCTCTCCCGCGAAGACCTCCGCAAGACGCCCACCGCCCGGCCCCGGCCGGCCACCACGACTTACATCGGCTTCCTGGCTTTCTTGGCTTTCTTGCGTTCCTGGGTTTCCTCGCCCTCCTCGGCCTCCGGAAATTACCCGGCGCCCGCTCCAAGGCCCGCTCGGCAGCCCGCCAACTTCCCTGCCGGGGCCGCATCCTGGCCGCGCCCATCACCGCCAACTCAAAGTCCAGCTCCGGCTCGACCGGCGCCATCTGCTGGATGAAGTTCCACGGCCTCGGCCTCGGCCTCGCGGCTGTCCTCTCCTCGC
>NZ_BMRP01000092.1 GCF_014648695.1 Streptomyces albospinus | reverse complement strand
TCGGCGGCCACACCCCAGCCAGCCGCGTCACCAACCTGTCCGAACAACACACCTAGGCCCGCGGGCGGAGGCGAGGGGCGCCGGTGGACCGATACGGGCCGGTCAGCCCGCCGGTACGGTTGATGTCATGACCAACGGACCGGGGGCCGGGATCCCCGCGGTGAGCACCGCGATCCTGGCGATGAGCAGGCATCTGGAGGTGCGCGACGTCCTCAAGACGATCGTCGCCTCGGCCCGCGAGCTGCTGGACGCCGAGTACGCCGCCCTCGGCGTGCCGGACGATCACGGCGGCTTCGCCCAGTTCGTGGTGGACGGTGTCAGCGCCGAGCAGTGGAAGGCCATCGGCCCGCTGCCCCGCCAGCACGGCATCCTCGCCGCGATGCTGCACAACGCCACCCCGGAGCGGCTCGCCGACGTCCGTGAGGACCCCCGCTTCGGCGGCTGGCCCTCGGCCCACCCGGACATGTCCGACTTCCTCGGCCTCCCGGTCGCCGACGGCGACGAGATCCTCGGCGCCCTCTTCCTGGCCAACAAGCGCTGCCCCAAGACCCCTCCTTCCCGCCGGGACGGCTGCCTCTTCACCGAAGAGGACGAGCGGCTGCTCGGCATACTCGCCCAGCACGCCGCCATCGCCCTGACCAACGCCCGCCTCTACGAGCGCAGCCGGGAGCTGACCATCGCCGGCGAGCGCGCCCGGCTCGCCCACGAGCTGCACGACGCGGTCTCCCAGAAGCTGTTCTCGCTCCGGCTCACCGCCCAGGCCGCGACCGCCCTGGTCGACCGCGACCCGGCCCGCGCGAAGGACGAACTCCACCAGGTCGCCGCGCTGGCGGCCGAGGCCGCCGACGAACTCCGCGCCGCCGTGGTCGAGTTGCGTCCCGCGGCCCTGGACGAGGACGGTCTGGTCGCCACCCTGCGCTCCCAGGTCCAGGTCCTCGACCGCGCCCACTCCGCACACGTCACCTTCGCCGCCCACGGCCTACGGGCGCTGCCCTCCGCCCAGGAGGAGGCCATGCTCCGGGTCGCCCAGGAGGCGCTGCACAACGCCCTGCGGCATTCGGGGGCCGGCCGCGTCGAAGTGACCCTCAACCGCTCCGGCCAGGGCGCCCTGCTGCGCATCGCCGACGACGGCCGCGGCTTCGACACCCGTGCGGTCCGCCGGGCCGGCCGGCACCTCGGCCTGGTCTCGATGCGCGATCGCGCCGGCGGTGTCGGGGGCAGGCTCACCGTGGATTCGGAGCCCGGCAAGGGCACCGCTGTCGAGATGGAGGTGCCCGGTGGCTGAGGGCGACAAGGGCGAACGCCGCCCGATCCGCGTCCTGCTCGTCGACGACCACCAGGTCGTACGCCGCGGTCTGCGCACGTTCCTGGAGGTCCAGGACGACATCGAGGTGGTGGGGGAGGCGTCCGACGGTGCCGAGGGCATCGCCGCCACCGAGCAACTGCGCCCGGACGTCGTCCTGATGGACATCAAGATGCCCGGCACGGACGGCATCGAGGCGCTCCGCCGGCTGCGCGAACTCGACAACCCGGTCCGGGTGCTGGTCGTCACCAGCTTCACCGAACAGCGCACCGTCGTCCCGGCGTTGCGCGCCGGCGCGGCCGGCTATGTCTACAAGGACATCGACCCGGACGCGCTGGCCGGCGCCATCCGCTCCGTCCACGCCGGGCATGTGCTGCTCCAGCCCGAGGTGGCCGTCGCACTGCTCTCCCAGGAGGACAACAACGGCAGTCAGGGGCGCGGCACTTCACTCACCGACCGGGAGCGCGAGGTGCTCGGTCTGATCGCCGACGGCCGCTCCAACCGCGAGATCGCCCGTGCGCTGGTGCTGTCCGAGAAGACCGTCAAGACACACGTCTCCAACATCCTCATGAAACTCGATCTCGCCGACCGCACCCAAGCCGCTCTGTGGGCCGTCCGGCACGGCATCGGAGCCTGAAGAACCGGGGAATCGGGCATCGGACGGGGCGTCAAACCTATTAACCGAACGTCGCCTTGCAGATCCGAGATTCATACTGTCGTGTAGTGGTACCCCGTTTGGCGTATCCCTGCTCCGGGCCGGGCCGTTTCCCAGTGCAGTCGTGGCGGTTGGCCACGGCATCGGCAACGAGGAGCAAGTGAAGTGAAGAACATCAAGCGGGTTGCGGCCATCACGATGGCGAGCGCCGGTCTCGCCCTGGCGGGCGCCGGTGTCGCGTCGGCGGACGACGCCCCGCAGGCCCAGGGTGCCGCGGTGGCGTCCCCGGGCGTCGTCTCCGGCAACACCGTCCAGGCTCCGGCGGACGTCTCCGCGAACACCTGCGGCAACACCGTCTCCGCCGTCGGTCTGCTCAACCCGGCCTACGGCAACAAGTGCGGCAACTAGTGATCGCCGGAGCATCCGCTCCGATCGCCTGACTCGCGCCGCGCCCCGGCGCGCAAGAGGCACGTCGGACCGGCCCCGCCAAGCCCTGGCCGAGCGGCCGGTCCGCACTCCACAGTCATCGTCATTCCGGCCCTGCGCCACCACGTGAGGAACACGCCACCATGAACACCGCCAAAAAGGCCGCCCTTGTCCTTGCCGCCACCGGTATCGCCGTCGGCGCCGCCGCCGGTTCGGCGTTCGCCCACGATGGCGGGCACGCCAAGGGCGCGGCCGTCAGCTCCCCCGGCATCGGCTCGGGCAACCTCGTGCAGGTCCCGGTGAAGGTCCCCGTGGGCGTCGCCGGCAACACCGTCAACGTCGGCGGCGTGCTCAACCCCGCCTTCGGCAACACGAGCGCCAACTGAGGCCGTCGGCCCGGGGCCTGCATCCCCCGGGCCGCTCCGGGCGGTTCCGCCCGGCCCTCCCGAGGCCCCGCCGGTCACTCCAGACCGGCGGGGCCCTCCCTGTTCACCCCCGGCGCCGCTCCCGCTCCTCGACGGCGGAGTTGTACGCCGCCACCTGCGCCCGCCGGGCCGTACGCTCCACCGGACGCAGCGCTGCGGCGCGGGCCGCGATCTCCGACGAGCTCACCGCAGCGCCGTGCTCCCGGCCGTCCCCGCTCGCCTGCTGGGCGATGTCGATCAGCGCGCCGACCCGCTGCGCCAGCTCCAGCACCCGTACGGCCCGCGGCGGATAGCCCGGCGCCAGCACCCGCCGGCCGGCCTCCGCCCGCGCGCGGTACGCCTCCAGGGCCGCCTCGGCGACCGGACCGGTCCCGGCCACGTCCAGCGTCGAGAGCACCTCCGTCGCCTCCCGCAGCGCCTCCGCCAGCTCCCGCTCGGCCTCGCCCAGCGACGGCACATCGGCCGGCGGCGCCTCCCGCGCCGGGAGGCAGTGCCAGACCACCTCCACATGGACGTCGGGCCCGGAACCGCCCTCGGGGCCGGCCTCGTATGTCTCCGGGACCAGGCCCAGCCCCGTCCCGGGGGCGAGCACCGCCTCACCTGCCTCCAGCGCCCGTGCGTTGAATTCCGGGGGCCCGCTCAGCCCCAGCGGATGCCCCGGCACCGGCAGCGCCACCCGCAGGCCGACGGCGCCCAGTGTCCGCAGCCGCCCGAGCGCGAGGGTCAGCCCGACCGGGGCGTCCTCCCCGGGCAGGTCCGTCACGCGGTGCACCGCGTCGTCGTCCGCGATCCGGTGCGCGGCGTCATCAGGCGAGACAAGTCCGGCCAATAGGGCGTTTCCCCACGCTGCCAGCCGTCCCGAACGAGGTTCATCGAGCATGGCCCCCAGCCTAGGGAACAGCACTGACAACGAGTGGCGTAGGTTTGCAGGGGGGGCTGCGCCTACAGGCGCACACGACGACCGAGAAGCAATGGGAGACAGTGCGCTCATGAGCGATGTGCTGGAGCTGGTGGACGTATCCGTGGTCCGCGAAGGACGGGCTCTGGTGGACCAGGTCTCCTGGTCGGTCAAGGAAGGGGAGCGCTGGGTGATCCTCGGCCCCAACGGTGCCGGCAAGACCACCCTGCTGAACGTCGCCTCCAGCTACCTCTTCCCGAGCAAGGGCAGCGCCAGCATCCTCGGCGAGCAGCTCGGCCGGGTCGACGTCTTCGACCTGCGCCCGCGCATCGGCATCGCCGGCATCGCGCTCGCCGACAAGCTGCCGCGCAGCCAGACCGTCCTCCAGACCGTGCTGACCGCCGCGTACGGCATGACCGCGAGCTGGCGCGAGGACTACGACGACATCGACGAGCAGCGCGCCCGCGCCTTCCTCGACCGCCTCGGGATGAACGAGTACCTCGACCGGAAGTTCGGCACCCTCTCCGAGGGCGAGCGCAAGCGCACCCTGATCGCCCGCGCGATGATGACCGACCCCGAGCTGCTGCTCCTGGACGAGCCCGCCGCGGGCCTCGACCTCGGCGGTCGCGAGGACCTGGTGCGCCGGCTCGGCCGGCTCGCCCGCGACCCGTACGCACCGTCGATGATCATGGTCACCCACCACGTCGAGGAGATCCCGCCGGGCTTCACCCACGTCCTGATGATCCGTCAGGGCAAGGTGCTGGCCGCCGGCCCGCTCGACCTCGAACTGACCTCCAGCAACCTCTCGCACTGCTTCGGCCTCCCGCTGATCGTCGACCGCAACGGCAACGACCGCTGGACGGCGCAGGGCCTGCCCCTCAAGTAGCCGCCCGCCCCCGCCCGTTCGTGCCCTGACCGATCGCGCCCTGTCCCACGCCGCGCCCCGGACCTACCATGAAGCCGTGGATCCATGGGTGTGGTGGCTGATCGCCGCCGTAGGACTGGGCATTCCCCTCGTCGTGACCGCGTTGCCCGAATTCGGGATGCTCGCGGTCGGCTCCGTCGCCGGTGCCGTCACCGCGGCGCTCGGTGGCGGCACCGTTCCGCAATTCCTCGTGTTCGCCGCCGTGTCGGTCGCGCTGATCGCCGTCGTACGCCCCATCGCCAACCGCCACCGCGGCCAGAGCCCCCAACTCGCCTCCGGAATCGACGCACTCAGGGGCAGGAGCGCCACGGTCCTGGAGAGGGTCGACTCCGGCGACGGGGGCCGCATCAAACTCGCCGGGGAAATCTGGTCCGCACGCGCCCTCGACAGCGACCGGGTCTACGAACCGGGCCAGCAGGTCGACGTGGTGGAGATCGAAGGCGCCACCGCCGTCGTCATCTGACCCGAACCCGGTGCGCGACGCGCCGGGACTCTGGAAGACTGATCAACGCCAGCCGGCCGCCGGCCGGTACGGACCAGCAACGAAGGGCACGGGAGCCGCTGTGGAACCGATCATCATCGTCCTGATCATCCTGGTGGTGCTCGTGTTCATCGCACTCATCAAGACGATCCAGGTCATCCCGCAGGCAAGCGCCGCCATCGTCGAGCGCTTCGGCCGCTACACCCGCACGCTCAACGCCGGCCTGAACATCGTCGTCCCGTTCATCGACTCCATCCGCAACCGCATCGACCTCCGCGAGCAGGTCGTGCCGTTCCCGCCGCAGCCGGTGATCACCCAGGACAACCTCGTCGTCAACATCGACACCGTCATCTATTACCAGGTCACCGACGCCCGAGCCGCCACCTACGAAGTCGCCAGCTATATCCAGGCGATCGAGCAGCTCACCGTCACCACCCTTCGCAACATCATCGGCGGTATGGACCTGGAGCGCACCCTGACCTCCCGCGAGGAGATCAACGCGGCGCTGCGCGGCGTCCTCGACGAGGCCACCGGCAAGTGGGGTATCCGCGTCAACCGCGTCGAGCTCAAGGCCATCGAGCCGCCGACCTCCATCCAGGACTCGATGGAGAAGCAGATGCGCGCCGACCGCGACAAGCGCGCCGCCATCCTCCAGGCCGAAGGTGTCCGGCAGTCCGAGATCCTCACCGCCGAGGGCCAGAAGCAGTCCGCGATCCTGCGCGCCGAAGGTGAGGCCAAGGCCGCCGCGCTGCGCGCCGAGGGCGAGGCCCAGGCGATCCGGGTGGTCTTCGAGTCCATCCACGCCGGAGACCCGGACCAGAAGCTGCTGTCGTACCAGTACCTCCAGATGCTTCCGAAGATCGCCGAGGGCGACGCCAACAAGCTCTGGATCGTGCCCAGCGAGATCGGCGACGCCCTCAAGGGCCTCGGCGGCGCCATCGGCAACTTCAACCCCGGGGGCGGTGGCGGCAGCATCCCCAAGCCCAGCAACCCGAACCGTCAGGCGCCCCCCATCGACTGACACGCCCCCCCACTCGTGCATGATCAGGGTGCCCCTCGACCTCCATGGCGGGGAGGCACCCTCATCATGTAAGGAGACGGCCGTGTCCATCTGGGAAGCAGTCGCAGTCTTCGTCGCGGGCCTCGGAGCCGGCACGATCAACACCATCGTCGGGTCCGGCACCCTGATCACCTTCCCCGTACTCCTCGCCGTCGGCCTGCCGCCCGTGACGGCCAACGTCTCCAACACCCTTGGCCTGGTGCCCGGTTCGATCAGCGGTGCCATCGGCTACCGCCGCGAACTGGCCGGCCAGTCCCGCCGACTGCTGCGCTTCGCGGCCGGCGCCCTCATCGGCGGCCTGGCCGGCGCGATCCTGCTGCTCGCACTGCCCTCCAGCGCGTTCAAGATGATCGTCCCCGCGCTGATCGCCGTCGCCCTCGTCCTGGTCGTCGTCCAGCCCCGGCTCGCCGCCGCACTGCGCGCCCGCCGCGCCCGCAACGGCACCACCGCCCGCCGCGACGGCGGGTTCGCACTGTTCGCCGGACTGCTGCTGGCCAGCGTCTACGGCGGCTACTTCGGTGCCGCCCAGGGCGTCATATACCTCTCCCTGATGGGCGTGTTGCTCAGCGACGACCTCCAGCGCATCAACGCCATCAAGAACGTCCTCGCCGCCGTCGTCAACGGCGTCGCGGCGGTCTTCTTCCTCTTCGTCGCCGACTTCGACTGGACCGCCGTCGTCCTCATCGCGGTCGGCTCCGCGCTCGGCGGCCAGATAGGCGCCAAGGTCGGCCGACGGCTGCCGCCGGTCGCCCTGCGCGCCGCCATCGTCGTCGTGGGACTGCTGGCCATCGCCCAACTCCTCCTCAAGTAAGGGGAGTTCTCAAGAAAGGGAAGTGGGGCGACGGCCGGACCGGTCCCGGTCCGGGGCTACGCCGGAAGGGCCCGCAGCCACTCCGGCAGCTCCTCCCGTACGGACACTCCGAGAGCCGACACCAGCGCATCCGCCGGCGTCGGCTCGAAGGGCCGGCGCAGCAGCTGCATCCCCGCCTGCTCGGGCGTACGGTCCGCCTTGCGGTGGTTGTCCTCCGCGCACGAGGCGACGGTATTCAGCCAGGTGTCCCCACCGCCGTGCGACCGCGGTACGACATGGTCCACCGTCGTCGCCCGCTTCCCGCAGTACGCGCACCGGTGCTGGTCGCGCACCAGCACCCCCCGCCGCGACCACGGCGCACGTCTTCGGAACGGCACCCGTACGTACCTGCTGAGCCTGATCACCCGCGGCACCGGCACATCCACCGAAGCGGCCCGGATCCGCATCCCCGGATGGGCGTGCTCGACGACCGCCTTGTCCTGCATGACCAGCACCACCGCACGCCGCAGCGACACCGTCGCCAGCGGCTCGAAGCTCGCATTCAGCACCAGCGTCTCGCGCATCCCGTCCACCTCCCGGACCCGGTTCGCCACCGCGGCGAAGTGGCTCCACTGTGCAGTGGCAGGTATTTCCCGGACAACGCAATTTCCGCATGCCGCAAGGGAAATGGGAGGTGATCGCACGATGAAGAAGAGGTGTTGCGGAGCCCGGCAGGGACGGCGCCGGGCACTCGGCCACAGCACCGGGCAATCGGTGCAGAAAGTGCGCTCCGGGTCCCGCCCCCGTGGTGTGCACGGAACCCGGAGCGTACGACAGCCGGCGCGGACGCCCGACACGAGTGCGGACTCCGGCGAACGGGGGGCGACACACCTGCGCCCCGACGCTCCCGCCACTGCGGTACCAGCTGCCCGACGCCTTGTGACAGGCGGCGGTACACGTACCACTGTGCGTGCCGGAAGCGCCGGGGCGCAACGCAATTACGGGCCGCGGTCCGCCGGGCCCGGCGAGCCCTACGCGGGCACCTCGTACTCGCCGATCAACTGGGCCCGCCCGGTCGCGTGGAACCGCAGATTGAAGCCCACCACCGCGGGCGACGCGTCCTCGTCGGGACCCAGCTTCTCCTGGTCCACCGCGTAGACGGTGAACACATAGCGGTGCGACCCGTCGCCGGGCGGCGGCGCCGCACCCCCGAAGTCCCGTGTCCCGTAGTCGTTGCGGACGTGCACGGCCCCCTCGGGGAGCCCCTTCATGTCGCCGCTGCCGGCCCCCGCCGGCAGCTCCGTCACCGATGCCGGGATGTCGAACAGCACCCAGTGCCAGAACCCGCTGCCGGTCGGCGCGTCCGGGTCGTAGCAGGTGACGGCGTAGCTCCTGGTCCCCGCGGGGGCGCCCTCCCACCGCAGCTGCGGCGAACGGTTCCCGCCGGAGTACACCTGCTCCGAACCCAGCCTCCCGCCCGGCTCCACCTCCTCGCTCACCACCGTGAACTCCGCTACCGGCGGGTGGAAATCGTGCGGGAGCGGCCGTCGCTTCAGCTCGGACACCTCGGACCTCCTGGTCGCTTGCTGACACTCTGTCCGGTCAGGTTAGAGCCAGTTCCGCCGGCCGCCGACCTCGGCCGGCCGGCGGTGGGGACAACCCGCCCGGTCGGTCCCCTCGAAGCCGCGCGCCCCGACCGCAAACGACCGGTACGCGCCCGCCCCCTCGCCGAACAGCCCCGGCTCCTCACCCACCTCCCGGCCGTCGGCGACGAACGACAGCCCCACCTCCTCAGGCCCGCGGTACTCCCGCCCCCGGACTGGCCGGCAGCTTCCCGCCCCCCATGCGCGTCCTCCCCGGGAGCCCACCCGCGCCCCACAGACAGACGATCATGGCCGGATCCGCACGAACGGGAAACCGATCACCCGGCAACGCGTCCACACCCTCCCAACCCCCGCGCCCTGAAGGCCGGCCACCGCCCGCAACGCCTGCACTACGCTCGGAACCCATGACCGACGAACCGGCCCGCGTCCTGCTCCCACGCGACTTCTTCGACCGTCCCGTCGTGGACGTCGCCCCGGACCTGCTCGGCCGTACGCTCGTCCGCCACACCCCCGACGGCCCCATCGAGCTCCGCCTCACCGAGGTCGAGGCATACGACGGCGAATCCGACCCGGGCTCGCATGCCTACCGGGGCCGCACCGCGCGCAACGCCACGATGTTCGGCCCGCCCGGCCATGCGTACGTCTACTTCATCTACGGCATGTGGTTCAGCATCAACCTGGTCTGCGGCCCCGAGGGCAAGGCCAGTGCCGTACTCCTCCGCGCGGGCGAGATCCTCACCGGCACCTCCCTCGCCGCCGGCCGCCGCCCCAAGGCCCGCAGCACCAACGAACTCGCCAAGGGCCCGGCCCGTCTGGCCGCCGCACTCGACATCGACCGCTCCCTCGACGGCACCGACGTCTGCACCACCGGCGCCACCCCGATCTCGATCCTCCACGGCACCCCGGCCCCCCGCGACCGGGTGCGCAACGGCCCCCGCACCGGTGTCGGCGGCGACGGCGCCGACCACCCCTGGCGTTACTGGATCGACGGCGACCCCACGGTGAGCCCCTACCGCCCCCACACCCCCAGGCGCCGCACCGCCACGGCAACTTGACTCTGTCCCGCCAAACGCCTAACGTAGCCCGAGCCGCTGGAGACGGGCAGCGCTATCTGCGCAGACCGCCAGGCGGCACAATCACTACTCCGAACGATTCCCTAACGGGTCCTCTTTCGCGTTGCCGAAATTCGACCCCGCTGACCCGATTATGAGTCACCAGGGAAAACCGCTAAAGTAGTGACCACGCCGAAAGGCAAACCCCCTCCGACGGGAAATCGGAACCGAATTCGAAACGGCTGCGACAAGCGGCCGGAGCGGAAAAGGATCTGATAGAGTCGGAACTGCGAGAAAGTCGAAAGGCCGGATCGCACCGGTGAAAATCGGAGCCGCGAGGATCTGATAGAGTCGGAAA
>NZ_BMRP01000091.1 GCF_014648695.1 Streptomyces albospinus | reverse complement strand
CAGACGCCAGTCTCCCAACCAGTCATGCCACAACTAAGCAGCGACGCGCTACTAGGCCGTGTTTGAAATGAGGTCACAGGGACTGTCGTATGAAGGTGAGCTGGACATGCCTCGTAGCGGACGACCAGCTTGTCGTGAGGCGGCGCGACGCCACGGGCCTGCTTACGTCACGCTTGAGTCGGAGGCACGACGAGGCGATCGCCGGACAGTAGCGTGCCGGCTTGCTTGACATGCCGTAGGACAGGTGAGACTTCCATGCTCTGCAGGCCGGGCAGAGCCCGATGTGTTCCGACGTGAATTCGAAGAGTTCGTCGAGGTCTCGGCAGTGGGCGACGGCATGGATGTTGTAGGGGCCGGAGATGGCCGCGGCGAAGGCGATCTCCGGTTCTCGTGCCGGCG
This sequence comes from Streptomyces albospinus, assembly GCF_014648695.1. GTDB lineage: Bacteria > Actinomycetota > Actinomycetes > Streptomycetales > Streptomycetaceae > Streptomyces > Streptomyces albospinus. Next base: position 11,496 of record NZ_BMRP01000091.1, on the reverse strand, counting down.
AGCGTCCGACGTTCTTCACCTCTGACGGATGCACTCGCAGCCACAGGTTGGCCCGCGCGTGATAGCCCAAGGTTGCTGGGGCGATCTCGACGTCGATGTGGACGACGCGTTGTTGGAGCAGGACGTGAAGCCGGCGGGATACGCGGCCGGGTGCGGAATCCGCCACTGTGGCGAGGTCGACGAGACTGGCCCGACCGTCAGCGGCGAGCGCGTCGAGGATCTTCTTGTCTTAGGCGCTGAGGTGTACAGGGTCGTCAGTGACGACCGGAGACTCCGCGAATGGGGGGCCGTCGCTCCCGAGCATGGTTTCCTGTTCCGGGACAGCGCGCCGTGGAGTGCGGCCCGGTAGTGGCCGCGGCCTCCCATGAACTGGCGGAGCATTGGGAAGGCGTTGATGTCGAGCACCGCCGCGGTGCGCGGGAGCCGTTGGCCGAGCAGTTCTTCTCGCTGCGCTTGATCCCGTGACTGTGTCGCGCACGTGACTTCGGAGCCGGCTGCGCCAAGGACTACCCAGTTGACGTCGTCTCGCTTGGCGAGCGCGCCCGCGATCGCCGCGACGCTGCCGGGCCGGCAGCGTAGTCGTACCAGCCATCTGCTTCGTCCCAACGCTCCCGGGTTGACCACGCCGGCGACGCGGATGACGCCGTCGGCGTGCAAGCGCCGATATCGGCGGAGGCCGAGCGCGGCTGCTATCGAGGCGAAGGAGGCTCTCGGGGGCGACCTGTAGTGCACGGCCCGGGAGAAGAAGGTCCGGGAAGAGTGGTGCGGCTGCGTGGCGATCGTGCTGCCGATGGCAGCGCGCACCGATCGCGTCGGCTAGGTGTCCTCACCGCGCGGCGGCAGGCCCGGCGGCGTGCTCTTCGTCCGAGGGTGGATCAAGTCGGCACGCTGTTTGAGTAGTACGCCCCGTTCCTCGACGCTCTCGGGCCGCCAACTGTGGTGGGCTGGAGGGACGTTGGTCGGATGGCGACCGGCGCGTGAGTCGGAGGGACTACGGGCTGTCTGTTTTTCCCGTGCCTCAGCGGGCCACTCAATGGTGGTTTCGGCGGGGGAGCCGCCTGACGCGGTCGTAGCGACTCGCGAGGAATCCGGCACAGCGGTGCGGTCCGGGCCCAGCGAGGCCCGGACCGCGAGAGGCCGTGTGCGCGTCAGCCGCGGTGGCTTGCCCGAGCGAGGGCCGGGACGAAGCGGGCGGCGTCCACGGTGCCGACGCCGGTGGCCATGTCGTAGCCGTTGACTGCGGTGTAGCCGGTGACGCCTTCGTAGCTGTTGTTCGTACCGTCGTTGACGTCGACGATGCCGGTGCTCGTGTCGTGGGCGGAGCGCTGGTAGAGGGTGTACAGCGCGTCGTTGATGTGGCCGAGGCGGCGGCCGGCGGCCTGGTCGGCGAGGGCGACGATGCCGGAGAAGAGCGGAGACGCCTCGCTGGTGCCGCCGGTGATGCCCCAGCCGATGTCGGTCGGGTCGTAGCTGGAGTAGATCCAGGCGCCGCCGTCGACGGCGGCGGCCATCGAGATGTCCGGGGTGCCGCGGCGGTCGCCGACGGTGCTCTTCACCACGTTCTGGAAGGCTGGGCGGGTGAAGACGTGCGACTGGCCGCCACCGCCCGCACCGTGGTCGTTGTAGACGCTGTCCGGCTTGGTGCGCTGACCCTTGTCGTCGAGGTGCAGCTGGGTGCCACCGATCGAGGTGACCAACGGGTCTGAGGACGGCCAGGAGTTGACGCGCTCCTTGTAGAAGCCCTTCCCGTCGGCGGTGTTGTCAGTGGCACCGCCGTCGCCGGAGGAGGCGAGGACGGTGACGTGCTTCTTGGCGGCCTCCTTGAAGGCGTACCGCAGGTTCTTGATGCTCGAGAAGTCGCCCTTGTCGAAGCCGGGGAACGTGTTCTCGGTGGCGCCGAAGCTCTGGGTGATCACATCGCCGACGCCACGGTCGATCATGGCCTTCTCGGCGTCCATCATCTCCGGTAGACCGGTGGTGCCCTCGGTCTCGGCGACCGCCGTCTCCACCAGGACGATCTTCGCGTCGGGCGCCACGGCGTGGGCCATCTCGACGTCGAGGGTGGTTTCGCCGGCCCAGCCGGTCATGTCGGGGTTCTTGGGGTCGAACGCGGGGACGTTGCCCCACTTGACCACGTTCACCTTGGTGCTGGGGATGCCGAACTGCTTGCTGTAGACGTCCAGATCGTGCTGGACGGTCGGCGAGCCGAAGGAGTCCACGATGACGATCGTGCGGCCCTTGCCCGTGATTCCCTTCCTGTACAGCGCGTTGAGGTTGTAAGCCGTGCGGTACTGGAGGGGGTTGTAGCAGGCGAGCTTGAACTTGGCCCGGCACTCCGCGATGGAGAGCGGGCTGCCCACGCCGTGCACCAACTGGTGCCCGGCGATGGCCGGGACGGCCTTGGTATGCGGCACTGCGGCGGTACCTGTACCGGCGAGCGGGGTGGTCGCCAGGGCGACGACGGTGAGGGCGGCGGTTGCGGCCGTCGTGGCCGTGGCACGTCTACGGGTACGGGCTATGCGCATGAATTCTCCCTGAGTGGGCCTGAGTCGCACAAAGCGGCTGTCGTGATCCCATCGGTTAAGTCATGCTCAGGACAAGATGTTTGCATGCCCATATCGAACGCTTTACCGAAATGCGATGACTGGGCGGTGTGGAAAGCCGCACGGGGCGGGCGCCCGCCGTGGCGGGGAGCGTCAGCAGTCACCGCTCCTCCCAGCAGGAACCGCGCCGGACCGGACAGGTCCGGTTCTGCCGCAGCGGATACTTGCGGCTGCCGGCAGCAAGGGCACTACGACAAGACCGGCGATATTCAGGGCCCGGACTGCGTTACGGAACAACGATTTCCCTTCGGTAAGCAACAGTTGGGCCGGTTCGACCACATCGATCCGTCGAGGCAGAAGAGGGCAAAGGCGCGCATCAGGTTGCGAGGGAGCGCAGTTCACGAGGTGAGGCCGCCACCGCGCACGAGGGCTGGCACCGCTCTGGAAGGCCCTCGGCTACCTCCGTGAAGGCGACACCCTCGTCGTCCCCTCCCTGGACCGGTCGGGCCGCTCCATCCAGGACCTCATCGCCGTCGTCGCCGGACTCCGCAGGCGCGGGACGACTTCACGGCAGACCGTGAGCCCCAGACACAAGCGCGCTGAGCCGGTATACCGCGCGCGTCGGGACGGTCCAACAAGGCCGGCCTTCTCCGGCATGCCGAGGGCGTCGGCGAGGACCGTCGCGGCGGTGCGGCTGGTGCCGCCGCCGTTGTAGCCCCAGCCGAATCCGCCGAGTTCGTCCGCGTCCTTCGCCTTGAGTTCGCGCAGCACCTTCACGTCCTTGCGCTGGGTGGGGCCGTCCTCGGGTTTCTCGACCAGGAGCGGGGCGGGCTGCCACTCGTCCTCGTCGCCGCCAACTCCCTGAATGCCGTGGTACGCACGCTCCTCTTACGCCATGCCGTGTCCCCGTCCCGTTGATCGTTTCGCGGACACTCTCACTCTGCCGGACACCGGCCCGTGCCGACAGGGCGCCATCGGTCAGCCTTTGGGCGTGACCCGTTCGAGAAGGTGTTCCCGCTGCTGAACGCCGAGGCCGCGCACGCGGCGGCTTTCGGTGATCTCCATCTCGGTAAGGATCTTCTGCGCCTTCGCCTTGCCGATCTCTGGGAGGGATGCGAGCAGGGCGCGGACCGGCATTCTGCGGATGGACCCGGAGTCGCCGGCGAACACCTCGCGCAGTGACAGCAAGCCGTGCTTGAGCGCGTCCTTCGCCTCGGCTCGCTCCTTGCGTGCCGCGGCGGCCTTGTCGAGCGCGGCACGGCGCTGTTCGGGACTGAGCGGGGGCAGAGCACCCACGGGGAATCCTCTCGTCGTGCGAAGCGGAACACGCCCATCACGTCCCTGTTGTTGGGGGCTTCGACCAGCAGCTTTATGCGGCTCCGGAGGATTCGCCGGTGTCCTTGGTCCACGTCTTCAGTACGGTCTCCCGCCCGTCGCTGGCTTCCTGGACGAGCTGGACGCTCACGTGGTCGAGTGAGTCGTAGAGGCCGATCATCCTTGTGGATGACCTTTCGTCATCTTGATCCGGCCAGGATGAAGTCATGGCAATCAAGCTTTCTGCGGACGATGCAGCGGGTCCGGCCCCGCGTCGGACATCCGGTCTTCGGCCGGGCGCATGGCCGGGGCTCGCTGCTGCGGTATGGGGGCTCCTGTTCGCGGTGCCCAGTTTTGCCTGGGCGATGGGATTTACCTTCGGCGCGCGGACGACGGTGTCGCCGTCCCTGGTGAAGCTCGCCGATGATCGGGTGGCGTGGTTCGTGGCCGTGTTGTGGGTGACCGGGCTGCTGAAGCTCTTGGGGGCCCTGATCGGTATCGGCCTGACACGCCGGCGCGGCAGATGGATCGCCCGTCTCATGGTGTTCTGCGGCGGCGGCGCGGCGGTGTTGCTTGTCTGGCACGGGTGTCTCTTCGTTGCCCATGGAGTGCTGGTTGAGGTTGGGAGCCTCTCCGTCGCGCCTGACCCGGCCGGGCTGACCCGCTGGTACCTCTTCCTGTGGGGACCGTGGTTCATCGTCGGCGGTCTGGCCTTCGCTGCGGCCACCACACGGTATGTTCGCCGGCTGGGTGCCCGGGGCGAGCTGCGACTTTATGGAGTCGTGGGGGCGCTGGGTGCGTTGCTTCTGTCGTTGGCGTCGATGATCACCGGGATCGGCTGACGACCGTCGCATGCCTGCCGGCCACCGATGACATGATCACGCGGTGGCCGGTGTGATCACGGCGTCGGAGTCGTTCTGGATAGCCCCGTTCACGGGGCTGAGCCCTCGCAGATTCAGGAAGCTGGTGGCCGCACTGCGCCGCGCGCGTGCGGACGCTGCGCGACGGGGCCGACCATGAGGCCTGCCTCTCCAGGACCGCCTACTGCTCGTTCTACTGCTCGTTGCGACCTACTGGCGCACGAACTTGACGCTGCGCCAACTGGCTCCGCTCTTCGGCATCTCGAAGTCCGCCGCGAACCGCGGCATCACCCAGCTCGGACCGATGCTTGCGCTTACTGCGCGCCAACGGTTCCGCAAGGACACCGTGCTCATTGTCGACGGCACCCTCGTACCCACCCGCGACCACACCGTTGCTGCACAGTCCAAGAACTACCCCATCCGCCCGGGACGTGGCGATGCCGAGGGCCCGACGGCCTCGTGCGACCTCGCTCCGCGTCAATCGACCCTTCGCATCTGACGCTGGCCGAGAGCGCCGTCAGGTCGCCCAACGATCCGATGATCGGCGGGAAGCTGCCTGGCTCGGGCGGATTGCAGCCTCGATGTGGGCGAGATGGGCGGCGAGGATCTCCTCGAACGCGTCGCGGCGGTCTGCACCGAGGGGGCGGATGTCGCGAGCGTAGTGGGCCAGGGCGGGAAAGCGTTCGGGGTCGGCGCCCAGTACTGCGACGCGGAACAGCTCCATGCCCTGTTCGTTCTCTTCGGCGGTGATGGTGCTGACGCCGGCCTCGGAGGCGATCAACGCGGCGAGGAGGATCACGATCCGGTGGTAGCGCGCCGGGATCTCCTGATCGGGCAGGCCCGAGGCTCGCAGGGACTGCAGGATCTCTTCCATGACCAGCCGGGATCCGGTGCCGCCGGACGCGTAACGCCCCCAGATCATGGCGAGTTGGGGCTGCTGGCCGAAGGCTTCGCGCAGACGAAGGGCCGTGGCGGTGATGCGCTGCTTCCAGTCGCCCTCGGGGTGGTAGCCGTCCATGGAGGCCGCCAGGACCCGGTCGGCGACCGCGCGCAGCAGTTCGGTCTTGTTGCGGAAGTGCCGGTAGAGGCTGGAGGAGTCGGTCCCGAGCGTTGCCGCGAGCTTGCGCACGCTGAACGACTCTGCGTCGCTCGTACGCAGCAGTTCCGCCGCCGTGTCCAGGATCTCCTCGGTCGACCAACGCCTTCGGCCTGCCATCTCGCCCCTCTCGTCCGGGCTCAGTCTAGTCTATGCACTTGCTGTTGCACGCAGTGCGTGCATACTAGGGACGCGTGCCTGCCGGGAGGCAAGGCCGGGAGAAGAAGGAGAGACGCGGACATGAACCAGACCACAGCTGCGACGCGACCGCCGGAGCCGGACTTCGAGGCGTTAACGACCGAGGAACTGATCGCCTACCGCGACGCGGAGAACCGCTTCCGGGCGTCCGGCGCGGCGCGTGCGCTCACCGGGGAGCCGGACCCCGGCGCCGCGATCGAGTGGCGTGAGCTCGCGCTGCCCGGGCGCGACCTCCCGGTCCGGGTGTACCGGCCGGCGTCGACGGGTGACGGCGACACCGCCCGAACCGACCTGCCACTCGTGATCCACGTCCACGGAGGCAGCTTCGTGGGCACGGCGGTGCAGTGCGACTGGACCAACAGCCACCTCGCCGTCCAACTGCCCGCGCTCGTCGTCTCGGTCGAGCACCGCCTCGTCGCCCCGGACAGTCCGCTCGCGAACGCCGCCGACGACGGCTGGGACGTGCTGCGGCACGTGGTGGAGCACGCCGCCCAGTGGGGCATCGACCCGGCGCGCACGGCCGTCTTCGGCGAGAGCTTCGGCGCACTCGTCAGCGCCCTGACCGCCATTCGGGCCCGGGAGGACGGTCTGCACCTGGCGGCGCAGGTGCTGGTCAACCCCGCGGTCGATGTGACCGACACGATGTACGACTACCCCTCGATCGCCGAGTACGCCTCCAGCCCGACCCGCGCCCTGCCGCAACTGCGGCTCTTCCAGCGGCTCGCCGTCCCGGCGGGGACGGACGCCCGGGCATTCTCGCCGCTCTACGCGGACGACCTGAGCGGGCTCGCCCCGGCGCTGCTCGTGGTGCCGACCCAGGATGCGGTCGCCGATCACGGCCGCCGCTACGCCGAGCGGCTGCGGGCCGCCGGGACCTCCGTGCGGCTGACCGAATACCCGGGCGCGAGGCACGCGTTCCTCACCCTGCCGGGAGTGGAACCGCAGGCCGGAGCCGCCCAGGCGGAGATCCTCGCGTTCCTCCGCGCGGCCCTGGCGACGTGACGGAGGAACGATGCACACCCATACCCTGGGCGCCGACGGCCCCGCGGTCTCCCGGCTAGGTCTGGGCTGCATGAGCATGACTGGCAGCTACGGCCCGGCCGACCCTCATGAGGCAGCGGCCACCGTGCTGGAGGCCCTCGAATGTGGCGTCACCATGTTCGACACCGGCGACTTCTACGGCGACGGTGCGAACGAGGAACTCCTCGGCCAGACCCTCGCGCCGCACCGTGACCGCGTCGTACTGGCCACCAAGACGGGCGTCCGGCGCACCGCCGAAGGGCTGGTCCCCATCGGTTCTCCCGGCTATCTGCGGCGTGGCTGCGAGGCGTCGTTGCGCCGGCTGCGCACCGACCACATCGACGTGTACTACCTCGCGCGCATCGACCCTGCCGTGCCCGTCGAGGAGTCGGTCGGAGCGCTGGCCGAACTGGTCGCCCAGGGCAAGGTGGGCCACATCGGCCTGTCCGAAGTCTCCGCCGCCACCCTCCGACGCGCCCACGCCGTCCACCCCATCAGCGCCGTCCAGACCGAGTACTCGCTGTGGGAACGCCATGTCGAAAACGACATCCTGCCCGCTCTGCGCAACATCGGCGCGGCCCTGGTCGCCTACAGCCCCCTCGGCCGCGGCCTGCTCACCGGAGCCGTCCGCGCCACCACCTCGTACGACAGCGGCGATTTCCGCGCCACCGCCCCCCGCTACACCGGCGACGACCTCAAGGCCAACCTGGCCATCGTCGACGCCCTCACTCGACTCGCTGCGGCCAAGAATGCCACCCCCGCCCAGGTCGCCCTGGCCTGGCTCCTCACCCGTGGCAGCGACGTCATCCCCATCCCCGGCAGTTCGCGTCGCCCCCACCTGCGCGACAACCTGGCCGCCCTCGATGTGCAGCTGACCGCGACCGACCTCGGCTGCATCGACGCTGCCGTCCCCACCACTGGCGCCCAAGGGGCGCGATACGGCGACCACGGCATCGGCATGATCGACCAATGAAACCCGGAACAGGGCATGCGCGGGCGGAGATCGTCGGGCTCTTGCGAGCCGTCTTCGCCGCACGATTCGATATGACTCAAGGGAAGGCACTCTGATGGTGAAGACACTCCATGAGCGATGGGCAATGGGAACGATGTGCACGGGTCTCGGGTTCACCGTCCTCGCGACGATCGCCCCCTACGCCGACCGTGATCTGCTGACCGGCCACATCCGGGCCGGCTACCCCACGTACGCCCAGACGCGGGTCGACTCGGCTGTCAGCACCTACCTGGTCCTGTTGTCCGTCATCGGAGCGCTCGGTGTCATCGCCTGGCTCGGGACGACTTGGGCCGTCAACGCGGGCACGTGGTGGGCACGCCCCGCCGCGACCGTGATGTTCGTGCTCGGCACCGGCATCGGACTGACCGGGCTGCTCACCAAGGACACCTCCGACGCTACCGGCCTGCCGCCGGCGCTGGGTTGGGCGGGGATGGCTCCCTGCCTGGCAGGCGCCCTAGCGGTCGCACTCCTGTGGAAGAGGCCGCGACTGACATGACGTTGGCTGCGTTCGCCCTCGCACGCGATGAGCGGACGGCACCCATCCCGACGACAGCGCCCCGAGCCCCAGCTCGCCCCGACATACGCGAAGGGGCCCGGGGGAGGGGCCGCGGGCCCCGGAGTTCCCTCGGCGCAGGCGTCCGCCGACGCAGGTTCAACGACACAGACCCGCACCTGCACGGGTCACGACCACCACGCACCCTGGAGGAAGAAACATGAAACGTATCGGCATCATCGGTGTGGGCGAGATCGGCCGGGCCATCGTGATGGGTCTGCGTCACGGGGGCGACGAGTCGTCAGAGGTGTTCCTCTCCCCCCGGGGCGCCCGCACGGCCGCGGAGCTGTCCGAGCGCTACGAGGGCGTACGGGTGTGCGCCGACAACCAGGAGGTGGTGGACCGCTCCGAGTTGGTGATCATCGCCGTACGGCGCCAAGACCGGCGCGATGCCCTGGCCGGCGTGCGGGTGGACGACGACAAGATCGTGGTCAACGTGATGGCCGGCGTCGGCAACGACGACCTGCGACAGACACTCGCCACGGGCGCCCCGATGGCCCGGGCCATCCCCCTGCCGGCTATCCGCGAACGCCGCTCCGTCACCGTGGTGCACCCCTCGCACCCGGAGGTGAACTCCCTCTTCGAGCGCCTGGGCGGGGTGCTCCCCGTCGCGGACGAGGACGCCTTCAACGTCTTCTCCGCACTGACCGGGACACTGACCACCCACTACACGTATCTCGCCACACTCACCTCATGGGCCGCCGACCACGGCATCGCCTCCGAGGACGCGGACCGCTACGTCCGCAGCCTCTTCCAGGGCGTGGGCCGCTCCCTGAACGACGAGACCCGTTCCCTGCACCAACTCGCAGCAGACCACGAGACCCCGAACGGAAACAACGAACGCATCCGGACCACCTGGTTCGACCAGGCCAACTCCCAAGCCCTGACCAGGGCACTTGACGCGCTCCTCACCGACCTCACATAGCCACGTCGGGCAGAACCGCGGTCCTGCCCGACTATCCCGCCGACCCCAGCCCCGTCAGCTGGTGACTCAGCTACCTTGGCGATGCCCGGGACGTGGTGCGTTGAGGCGGGACATAGGTTCGCGGTCGGCCACCCGGTCGGCGTCGAGGTCCTGGTCGCGTTCTTCGAGCCAGTCAGTCAGGTTCACGACCTGCTGCTCCAGGGTCGTGATGCGGCATCGAAGTTCCTCGACATCGGTCGGTGCGCCAATACCGGATTCTGCCCAGACCCGTTCACCGAGCAAGGCGCTGAGCCTCTGCTCCAGGGAACCGGACGGCGCTCGCGGTTCGGATCACCCTCGCGGACGGGCGGCGCCGCTCCCTGCCAGGGCTCCAGCACAGCGACCTGTACCCCGCTCCCGACTTCGACGTGGACTTCCGGCGGGTCGTCGACTGGTGGGAGCTGAACACCGACCAGGCCGCACGGGTCCAGCCGCAGAAGCAGATGCGGGACCGGCTGACACCCACGGCGGTCGGAGTCATCCTGAGCCTCCTTATCTCGGTCGCCGTCGTGGTCGTCGTCGCCGAACGGAGCTAGGACTTGTCCTGGCGATCATGTGCGGAGCCAGATGATCAGGGCTGCCGCGGTGGTGGTGGCGAGGAAGAGGTCGCCGCGTTTGTCGCATAAGACCCCCGAGCCACTGTCGCTCGGGGGTCTTGTCGTCGTTGGGGGCCTCTCCTGGGCCGCTGGCCGGCGGCTAACCGTCAGCGGACGTCGACGGTGGCCTTCCAGGTCGTGACGACGTGGGGGCAGGAGCGCCCAGGAGCTGTGACGACGCAGCGGCGGTGCGCGGTGATGGTGCTGCGTCCGTTCTCTTCTGCTCGGAAGGCGGCTTTGGCGTCGCCATTGGGAGCGGTGCCTCCCGTAGTCCGTGCCAGCACGTCGGTGGCGGAGGCTGCGGGTACGTCCCACACCCACTTCACCCCGTCACCTCGCAGGGCTTTCAGGTTGACCCTGATCGCGTCGCCGGGCGCAGTGGAGATGGCCCTACCGTCGTCGGCGTTGCTCAGGGACGCGGCGCTACGCGCTGCCGCGTGGGCGTCAGGAAGCGTTGCCGGGGCAGTCAGCGAGGCAGCAGCAAGCGAGATGGCGGCGAGAACAGTCCTGCCAAACATGGTGGTCCTCCTGGAAGGCGCGACATACGCAGCCAGTGAACAGGCGCATCCACAGGCGAGTGCGATCAACGCAGCCCGTTCACCCGAATGGGGCTGCTGCCGACCTCTCTACGCCCTGTCAGCACGCCCCCAGAGCACGCCCGTTGATGAGAGCCGCCCCAAGGCCAGAGCCCTGCGTCACGCCCTCGAAGAAGCCGGACGGGATCAGAAAACCCGTCCCCCCTTCCGGAGAATCAACCTCTGGTCCTGGATGTCCGTCGAAGCGGATCAAGCCCACTCGCCGTGTTCCAACTGCCCGCATACGCCCCGGACCTGAACTCCGTAGAGGGCATCTGGTCCCTCCTACGACGCGCTTCGTTGGCCAACGTCGCGTTCGCCGACGACCAGCACCTCGCCCGGACCTCGCCGCCGCGGCCTGCGACAGATCCACTACCGGCCCGCCCCCCGAGCGACGGTTGCCTCACTGAGACCGGCCTCACCGTCAGCAACCACCCGACGACACGTCGAAACCTCAGTAGCTGCGATGTCGTTCACCCATGAGTGGGGAATCGGCCTTGAAAATGGTTCCGTTGCGGCAACGTTGACCAGGCTCATCTAGGGCCATCGTCAGATGGCGCTCTGTCGGTCGGACCCGTGGATGACAGACGATGGGTGTCCCGGCCGGCTGTCGGTCTTCTCCCACTGGAAGGAGCTGAGTGATCGAGCAGGCTCTCGCAACAGCAGAACCCGCGCTCGTTCACTGGTGACCTGAGTCAGAGATTCTTCGTTGGTTGGGTATGAGTCGTCCGGGTCCGAAGATTCCACCGTTGTCGGTAACTGATG
>NZ_BMRP01000090.1 GCF_014648695.1 Streptomyces albospinus | reverse complement strand
CCCCGGATCCCCCGCGACCCCCGGATCCCCCACGACCGCGTCCCCCGCGACGGCGTCTGCCGCCATCGCCGGTCCCGAGCCGTCCGGGACGCGCGGCAGGGTCGTCGTCATCACCGGGGCGGGCACCGGGATCGGTCGCGCGACCGCCCTCGCGTTCGCGGCGGAAGGGGCACGCGTGGTGGCGGTGGGCCGACGGCCGGAACCGCTGGCGGAGACGGCCGCGCTGGCCGCGGAGGGCGACGGTGAGATCGTGCCGTACGCCGCCGACATCACCGCGGACGGCGTGCCCGAGGCCGTCGTACGCCATGCGGTCGCGGCGTACGGGCGGGTGGACGTGCTGGTCAACAATGCCGGGGTGGTCGGCAGCGGCGCGCTCGGCTCGTACACCAAGGAGTCCATCGCGCCGCAACTGGCGACCAACCTCGTCGCGCCCGTACTGCTGACCCAGGAGGCGGTGCCCCATCTGGAGCGGACCGGCGGGGTGGTGGTGAACATCAGCACGTCGGTCGGGCAGCGGGCCTGGCCGCACAACTCGGTCTACGCCGCGACCAAGACGGGCCTCGAACTCCTCACCCGCAGCTGGGCGGTGGAGCTCGCACCGCGCGGCGTACGCGTCGTGGCGGTGGCGCCCGGAGCGATCGAGACCCCGATCGCCGACCACCAGGGCTGGTCGCCGGAACGCCGCCAGGCCCTTCGCGCCTGGCAGATCGCGCACACCCCCATGGGGCGCATCGGCCGTGCCGAGGAGGTCGCCTGGGCCGTCACCCGGCTCGCCGCACCGTCCGCTTCCTTCGTGACCGGGGTGGTCCTTCCGGTGGACGGGGGAGCGGTCGTGGGCTGAGGGGGCCGCGGGTCGGCCGGGGGGAACCGATCGGCCCGGGCAACCGTTGCGGGGGACGGGAGGGCCCCGGAGCACGGCTCCCAGGGGCAGGTGCCGGCCCACGGCGGTCGGGCGGGAGAGGCAACGGGGAGGCCATCCGATGCGGATCGGTGAGCTGGCGGAGATCACGGGGACGTCGCCGCGTGCGCTGCGCAATTACGAGAGCGCGGGGCTGATCCGCTCGGCGCGGGCGGCGAACGGCTACCGCGTCTATGACGCGGCAACGGCCGTGCGGGTCCGGAACATCCGCTACCTCCTCGACGCCGGGCTCACGCTCGCCGACGTCCAGTGCTTCCGGGGCTGCCTGGACGGCGACATGGCCACCGCGCCGCCGTCGGCGGAGGGCCTGCGTATCGCCCGTGAGCGGCTCGCCGTCATCGACGGGCGCATCGCCGCCCAGACAGCCGCGCGCGACCGCCTGGCGCGGGCTCTGGAGGCCGTCCCGGCGGCTTCCGGCATCGGGGGCTGAGGTGCGCGCGGCGGGCCCGTACGGGTGCCGCCGGCCCCGCTGCCCCGGAGGCGGCGGTCCGGCCCTCAGAGCAGCGTCAACTGCGTCGCCCCTGAAGCCGAGTTGTCGACCGCAGGTGACTCCGTGCCCGTGCCCGGGTCCCTGCCGTCGGGCGCCGTGATCCGCCGGGCCTCCCCGGGGCGGGACGGGCCGAGGCCGTATTCCGCGGCCAGTTCGTGGACCTGGCGGGTGATCCGGCGCTGGTACCACTTGGGGGCGTACGCGCCGTCGGCGTACATCGTCTCGTAGCGGCGCACGAGGTGCGGGTGGTGGTGGCCCAGCCAGGCCATGAACCACTCGCGGGCGCCGGGGCGCAGATGGAGGACGAGGGGGGTGACCGAGCCGGCGCCGGCCTCGGCGACGGCGCGGACGGTGGCCCGCAGTTGGCCCGGGGTGTCGCCGAGGAAGGGGATCACGGGGGCCATCAGGACGCCGCAGGGTATGCCGTGGGCGGTGAGCGTGCGCACCACGTCCAGGCGCCGCTCGGGGGCGGGGGTGCCGGGCTCGACGGTGCGCCACAGCTCGCGGTCGAGGAAGCCGACGGAGACCGAGATGCCGATGTCGGTGACCTGGGCGGCCTGCCGCAGCAGGTCCAGGTCGCGCAGGATCAACGTGCCCTTGGTGAGGATCGAGAAGGGGTTGGCGTGGTCGCGCAGCGCGCCGATGATGCCGGGCATCAGGCGGTAGCGGCCCTCGGCGCGCTGGTAGCAGTCGACGTTGGTGCCCATCGCGATGTGGTCGCCGCGCCAGTGGCGGCCGGCCAGTTCGCGGCGCAGCAGGTCGGGGGCGTTGACCTTCACCACGATCTGGGAGTCGAAGCCGAGGCCGGTGTCCAGGTCGAGATAGCTGTGGGTCTTGCGGGCGAAGCAGTACACGCAGGCGTGACTGCACCCGCGGTAGGGGTTCACGGTCCATTCGAACGGCATCCGGGAGGCGCCCGGTACGCGGTTGACGAGGGAGCGGGCGCGCACCTCGTGGAAGGTGATGCCGCGGAATTCCGGGGTGTCGACCGTTCGGGTGACGACATCCGTCCCGAACAGCACGGATGGGCTTTCACCCAGATTGTCCCAGCGCATGGGGCCTCCTGTTGTGATCCTGCCGAGCCCCCGTTCTGATAATAGAACATGTGTTCCCTTCGCGTTCGTCAACCGGATTTGGGCGCGCTGCGCAGTGGTGGTTGGCTTGGCCGCGCACCGCAGGTTGGCGGCGCACCGCAGGACCGGCAGCCGACTACTGGAGGAAGACAGACATGGGGCAGGTCGAGGCCACCACCCAGCGCGAGATCGCGGCGGACCCGGAGGATGTGTTCGACGCGATCGCCGACTACAGCGGCACGCGTCAGCAGCTGCTGCCCGAGCACTTCAGCGAGTACGAGATCCGCGAGGGCGGCGACGGCAAGGGCACCCTGGTCCACTGGAAGCTCCAGGCCACCAGCAAGCGCGTGCGGGACTGCCTGCTGGAGGTCGACGAGCCGACCGACGGCCAGCTGGTGGAGAAGGACCGCAACTCCTCCATGGTGACCACGTGGGTGGTCACCCCGGCCGGCGAGAACCGCGCCAAGGTCGTCGTGACCACCACCTGGCAGGGCGCCGGCGGTATCGGCGGCTTCTTCGAGCGGACCTTTGCCCCCAAGGGACTTGGCCGGATCTACGACGCGATCCTCGCCAACCTGGCCGCCCACATGGAGAAGTGACCCGGCACCCTCGCTCCGGTAACCCGTTCGGGGCGCCGCCATGCTCACCGGTTCGGGTGGTTTCCGCCGAGTCGCGCCTTCCGGCCCCCCGGAGGGTGTGCCGGCGGAAACCCCTGATGGGAGCCCAATAGGCGCCGCGGGCAACGTACTTGACGTCCGTTCCCGCCCACCGTGCTCGGATTCTCCGCGCTTGATCGCCGTTGTCGCCCAATGCGAGAAATGGGCGGCCGTATGAGGCGGATGAGGCGTACCGAGGGGAGCAGGACGTGGGCGGGACCACCCTGAGCGAGCGGGACCGGCGGACCGGGCCGCCCGCCGTCGGCGCCACGACGGGCCCGGCACCGCAGCAGGCCGGGCCGGCGCCCCGCGATGACGCACCGCCGCCGATGAGCCGGCGCCGGATGCGGACGCTCGTCCTCGGGCTGCTGCTGGCGCTGCTGCCCGCGACCCTCGCCCAGACCATCGCCGCCGCCGCGCTCCCGAAGATCGTCGGCGAGCTGCACGGCCTGCACGCGATGCACTGGGTGGTCACCTCCTACCTCCTGGCGTCGGCCGTCGGCCTGCCCGTCCACGGCAGACTCGGCGACCTCCTCGGCCGGAAGCCCGTCTTCCTCTTCGCGGTCCTGGTCTTCACCGCCGGCTCGGCGCTCGCCGCCTGGTCGCACTCGATGGACCAGCTGGTCGCCTTCCGGGCCGTCCAGGGCATCGGCGGCGGCGGTCTGCTGATCGGCGTCCCGGCGATCGTCGCCGAAACCGTCCCGCCGCGGGCACGCGGGCGCTGCCTGGGCCTGATGGGCGCCGTGTTCGGCCTGGCCCTGGTGTCCGGGCCGCTGTTCGGCGGCTTCTGTACCGACCACGCCTCCTGGCGCTGGTGCTTCTCCCTCAACGCGCCGTTCGGCGTACTGGCCTTCCTCCTCGTCGCCGTCGCGCTCAGGCTGCCACCGCCCGCCGCCCGCCCCCGGCTGGACATCGGAGGAGCGCTGCTGCTCGCCGCGTTCGCCACCTGCGTTGTGCTACTGGCCGGTTGGGGCGGTACGCGGTACTCCTGGGGCTCGCCGGTCGTCCTCGGGCTCGGCGCCGGGGCGCTGGTCACCGCGGCGCTGTTCCTCGCCGTCGAGCACGTCGCACGCGAACCGATCGTCCCGCTGCGGCGCTTCCGCGGCGCGGTCTTCAACCTCACCGGGCTGATCGGCGCCGCCATCGGCCTGGCGCTCTTCGGCGCGACCAGCTATCTGCCGAGCTTTCTCCAGATGGCCGGCGGCGCCACGGCCACCGTCTCCGGACTGCTGATGCTGCCCATGACGGGCGGGCTGGTGCTCGGCGCGCTCGGCACCGGGCAGTTGATCAGCCGCACGGGCCACTACAAGATCTTCCCGGTCCTCGGCTGCGCGGTGGCCGCGGAGGGCATGTGGCTGCTGTCCCGGATGCGGCCGGACACCCCCCGCGGGGTCTACAGCCTCTGGACGGGCATCCTGGGCCTGGGCCTCGGCCTGGTGCTGCCGGTGCTGGTGCTCGCCGCGCAGAACTCCGTACGCCGCCAGGACCCCGGCGCCGCGGCCGGCGCCGGTGATGACTTCCGGCAGATCGGCGGCAGCGTCGGTGCGGCCCTCTTCGGCGTGCTGTTCGCCAACCGCCTCGCCGCCCAACTCGGCGGCCGGCTGCCGGACCCGACGCGGCTGCCCGGCCCGGAGTCGATCACTCCGCAGCTGCTGCGCGCCCTGCCCGCCGCGCTGCGCGACAGCTACGCCGCCGCCTACGCGAAGGCCATGCCGGGGATCTTCCTCTACCTCGTGCCGGTACTCGTCCTGGGCTTCCTGCTCGCCATCTTCCTGAAAGAGAAACCCCTGGTGTCCCACGCCTCGCACGCCCCCCAGACCCCGCACGCGCCGTACGCCGACCCGGCGGACCCCGTCTCCGTGCCGCCGGCCCGCACCGCGAACGACGCGGCTGCCGGGTACGTGACCTCGGTCAATTCGTACGGCGCCAAGGGGAGTTACGCGGGCGGTCGCGCTCTCGCCCATGGCGCCGGGCAGGGGGCGACCAGCGCCGGCGTCCCCGTGTGCGGCACGGTCCAGCACCACGACGGCAGCATCGTGCCGCGCGCCGCGCTCACCCTCATCGACGTCGCCGGGCGGCAGATCGGCCGCGGCGCCACCGGCGACGACGGCCGGTACGCGCTGAGCACCCCGGGGGCCGGCGCGTATGTGCTGATCGCGGCGGCGGGCGGGCACCAGCCGCAGGCCGTCACGGTGACCGTCGGCGAGCGGCCGGTGGAGCTCGATGTGGTGCTCGGCGGCGCCGGGCGGCTGGCCGGCACGGTCACCACCGCCGACGGCACACCGGTGCGCGACGCCATGGTCACCCTCACCGACGTCCGCGGCGAGGTGGTCGCCACCACCCGCAGCGGACGCGAAGGCGGCTATGTCATCGGGGAGTTGGTGGCCGGCGAGTACACCCTCGCCTCCAGCGCACCGGCGTTCCGGCCGGCGGCACTGCCTGTGACGGTCCAGGCGTCCCGGGAGACCCGCCAGGACATCGAGCTCGCCGGCGGCGCGGTGCTGCGCGGGACCGTACGGGCCGGCGGCGGGCGGCCCGTCGAGGACGCCCGGGTCACGCTGTTGGACGCGGCCGGCAACGTCGTCGACACCGCGACGACGGGCCCGGACGGGCTGTTCCGCTTCGTGGACCTCTCGGCCGGCGAGTACACCGTGATCGCCGCCGGATATCCGCCGGTGGCCACCGTCCTTCAGGTGGCGGGCGGCGGGCGCACCGAACGCGATCTCCAATTGGGGCACGAGGACTGACGCACCGTCACAGGAGGCGCACGCTCGGCGCACGCCCCCCGGCAGAGTTCCCGGCCGGCATGGTCCAGCCCAACTGCGGCCTCGGCAGACGCAGTTGGGCTGATCCGGTGTTCTTCCCGGGTCGCGCTACTACTCCTGGAGGGAGGTGGTGATGGCGGCCAGCGCCTTGGCGATGTACGCCTCGGTGGTGGCCTTGTCGATGCCCAGGCCGGTGAGTACGCCCGAGCCGTCCTCCAGCTCCAGCAGTGCGAGCAGGATGTGTTCGGTGCCGATGTAGTTGTGGCCCAGTCGCAGGGCCTCGCGGTAGGTGAGTTCCAGAGCCTTTCGTGACGGGATGTCGAACGGGATGAGGGCGGGGACCGCCTCTGTGGCGGGCGGCAGCGCCGCGGTCGCGGCCTCGCGCAACCCCTCCGGGGTCACGCCCTGTGCCGCGATGGCTTTCGCGGCGAGCGCTTCCGGTTCGCAGAGCAGCGCGAGGGCGAGGTGCTCGCGGTGGATCTCCTCGTTGCCGGCCGCGCGGGATTCGTTGTGCGCCGCCACCACGACGTTCCTGGCCCGGGGGGTGAAACGGCTGAAGCCCTGCTCGGGATCGAGATCCGTCGCCGGGTCCATCGCCTTCGGCACGAAGCGCTTCTGGGCGGCCTGCTTGGTGACGCCCATGCTCTTGCCGATCTCGGTCCAGGACGCGCCCGAGCGCCGCGCCTGGTCCACGAAGTGGCCGATGAGGTGGTCGGCGATGTCGCCGAGGTGATCCGCGGCGATCACCGCGTCGGAGAGCTGGTCCAGCGCGTCGGTGTGCGCCTTCTTGATGGCTTCGATCAGGTCGTCGAGCCGGACGGTGTTCGTCATGCGGGCTGGATTCGTCATGCGTCAACGGTAGGTTGACGCAAGGCTCGCCGTCAACCCTTCGTTGACGATCGGGTCGCCCGTATGCCCCCTCTCCTTCGTAAGTGGCGCAACTGCCGTCCGGCGGGCAGGCGTCTGCAGTGCTGAAGTCGGTCTACGTTGCTGTAGACGGTCCTGGTCGCGAACAGAGGACGAAGCCCCGGTGGCGACCGCAGAACCGCATCCCGGCTGCGGACAGCGGCTGCTCGCGCGGGCCCAACGACATCTCACCTGGACCATGCCGCTCGCCTACGTGGCCGCCGCGGTGCTGCCCCGGGCTCCTGAGAGCGTGCATGCCCAGTGACGGCCGGGCGGCCCGCGCGACCAGGCGATCGAGCGCGGTGTCCGTCGTGCTGATCGCGGCCGTGGTGAGCCGGGCCCCGCACGGCGTCCGGGCGGAACCGGGCGGCCTGTTGCGGCCACCCGGCTCACCATGGCTCCGTCACGGCTCCGGCAGGAGTGCCCTGACGGGAGGCGTTGCCAGGACGGTCACGGCTGTACCGGCTGCACCGGCTGCTGCATCGGGTCCATCCACCACGCCGCGGTCGACCCCGGCAGCGTCCCGGCGGGGCAGGCGCCGCTCGCCAGCAGCGGCACCCCCGGTACGGGCGCGGGCACCGCCTCCGTACCGAAGTTGATCGCGCACACCAGGCCGTCGCCGCGAACGAACGCCAGCACCTGCGGCGGCGACTCCAGCCAGCGCAACGTGCCCTCGCCGAGCTGCGGAAGCCCGCGCCGCAGCTGGAGCGCCTCGCGGTAGAGGTGCCAGAAGGAGCCGGTGTCGGCCACCGCCCGGTCCATGGTGTGCCCGGCGAACCCGGCGGGCTGCGGAAGCCACGGCTCCCCTTCGGTGCCCGTAGTGAAGCCGAACGGCGCCGTGTCCCCGGACCACGGCAGCGGCACCCGGCACCCGTCCCGGATGTGCTGCCGGCTGCCGGTGCGGTGGAAGATCGGGTCGGTGAGCACCTCGTCCGGCAGGTCGGTGACCTCGGGCAGGCCCAGCTCCTCGCCCTGGTAGACATACGCGGCGCCCGGCAGGGCCAGCATCAGCAGCGCGGCGGCGCGGGCCCGATCCGGGCCCAACCCGCCCTCCGGCGTGCCTGGTTCGCCCGCGTAGCGGGTGACGGTCCGGACCTGGTCGTGGTTGTTCAGCACCCAGGTGACGGTCGAACCGGTGCCCGCGATATCGGTCAGCGCCTCGGAGATGACGGTGCGGAAGACGTCGACGTCCCAGCGCGCGGTCAGCAGGTGGAAGAAGAACGCCTGGTGCAGCTCATCGGCCCGGACATATGCCGCCTGCTCGCCCGGCGTACGCACCGACACCTCGCCGACCAGCAGCCGGTCCCGGCCGTCCGCGGCGGTGTACGCCTCGCACAGTGCCCGCCAGTCGCGCCACACCTGGTGCACCTCGGGCTGGTTCCAGGCCAGCGGGTTGACCGAGTCGCGGGTGCGTTCGTCGGCCGACGGGTCCGGGGAGTCGGGGAGTTCGGGGTGCTTGTAGAGCCCGGCGGCCACGTCGATGCGGAAGCCGTCCACGCCCCGGTCGAGCCAGAAGCGCAGCACCTTGTCGAAGTCGGCGGCCACCTCGGGGTTCCGCCAGTTCAGATCGGGCTGCTCGGGGGTGAACATGTGGAGGTACCACTGCCCCGGGGTGCCGTCCGCCTCGGTGATCCGGGACCAGGCGGGCCCGCCGAACATCGCACGCCAGTTGTTGGGCGGCAGCTCACCGCCTTCCCCGCGCCCGTCGGCGAAGTGGAAGAGCGACCGCGACGGACCACCAGGAGCCTCCTCCAACGCGGCCCGGAACCACGGGTGTTCGCTGGAGCAGTGGTTGGGGACGATGTCCAGCAGCACCTTCAGGCCGAGCTGGTGGGCGTCCGCCACCAGACGGTCGAACTCGTTGAGATCGCCGTACACCGGGTCGACGTCGCGGTAGTCTGCGACGTCATAGCCGTGGTCGTGCTGAGGGGAGGGGAAGAACGGGCTGAGCCACATCCCGTCCACGCCGAGCTTCTTGAGGTACGGGAGCCCGCTGCGGACCCCGGCGAGATCGCCGGTGCCGTTGCCTGTGGTATCGCGGAAGCTGCGTACGTAGACCTGGTAGATGACCGCATCGCGCCACCAGCGCTGGGCCGTGTCCTGGGTGGCGGTCGGGTGGCCGCGTTGCGCGGTGGCTGTGAGCATCTGCCGTGATCCCGTTCTTACCTGTGCAAGTCGGCCTGGCCGCTTGCGAGTTGCCGTTATGGATGCATGTTAGGTAGTGCTGTCTTTTCGATGTCAACGGAATGTTCAAAGTTGTCTCGGAGGTGCCCGGGATTGCGTGGAATGGGCGTGACGTCCGTACCCAACTGCCAACCACCCGGCCGGGTACGGCTCGGTCGACGGACAGCCGCAACACCCGTCCGCAGTCGGGGTGTTGGGCGAGTCGCGGAGTATGCGTCATGGGGCGGGAGCCGGCACGCGCAGACCAGTGGGCCCCGGTCCGCCGTACGGCTGCACCGCGGAGCCTCTCCTCGCACCGTGTGCCGACGAGGCCGGGCCGCCGGACGCCCCCGTGAATAGTCGTACCCGGTACGGGATACTGGATGCCTTGGGACGAGACGAAGGCGAGCCGATTCACCACCGGGGGAAGCGGACAACCGACATGTAGTGCAGGAGGGGGGAGAGCGTGCGGCTGCCACTGCTGGCGCTGCTGGTCAGCGCACCCGCACACGGCTACGAACTCAAACACGCCCTGGAGTCCCTCCTGGGCGCGGCCTACCCCCCGCCGAACGTCGGTCAGATCTACGTCACCCTGGGCAGGCTGGAGAAGGCCGGTCTCATCGAGGGCGAGGACGTCGAGCAGCCGGACCGCCCCAACAAGCGCATCTACCGGATCACCGCGGCCGGCCGGGAGACCGTGGACGCCTGGTTCGAGGAATCCACCGTCGCGCCCCGGGTCCGCGACGAGTTCTTCATGAAGCTCGCCCTCGCTCCCCGTAGCGGCACCATCAACCAGATCGCCCTGATAAACAGGCAGCGCCGCCACTACCTCAAGAGCATGCGTGAACTGTCCCTGCTCGCAGCGGCGGGCCCCCCGGACAACCAGGTCGCGCAGCTGCTGATAGAGGGCGCGATGCTCCACCTCCAGGCAGACCTCGACTGGCTGGAGCGCTGCCAGGAGGAGTTGGAATAACGGGGGAGCGCCGGCCCGCGGAGCAGGCGGTTTTCGGGGCGGGGGAGCGAGGGGGCGGAGGGGGCGGGGCCCGCGCTGGGCCACACAGACGATCTTCAGTGGTCTGGACCGTCGGAGTTATCCACAGCCCTGGTCGGGGTGTTCGAGGCCGCGTACCGTGATGGATCAAGGGCAGCGCATCCGGCCTCTCACCTGCGATGGGACTGATAGACGGTGAAGATCCTGATCTCCGCGGACATGGAGGGTGCCACGGGCGTGACGTGGCCCGCCGATGTGCTGCCGGGCACGCCGCAGTGGGAGCGTTGCCGCCAGATGTTCACCTCCGATGTGAACGCGGCCGTCGCCGGGTTCTTCGACGGCGGGGCGGACGAGGTCCTCGTCAACGAGGCGCACTGGTCGATGCGCAATCTGCTGCTGGAGCAGCTCGACGAGCGGGCGGAATTGCTGACGGGGCGTCATAAGTCCTTGAGCATGGTGGAGGGGGTGCAGCACGGAGATGTCGACGGGATCGCCTTTGTCGGGTACCACACGGGAGCCGGCACCGAAGGGGTGCTGGCGCATACGTATCTCGCCAATACGCTGACCGGCGTCCGGGTCAACGGGGTGCGGGCGAGCGAGGGATATCTCAATTCCCTCGTGGTGGCCGAGTACGGCGTGCCGGTGGTGCTGGTGACCGGCGACGACCGGACGTGCCAGGACGCACTGGGGTACGCCCCGCAGGCGCCGGGCGTGGCGGTGAAGGACTATGTGTCGCGCTATGCGGCGGTGTGCCGTCCGCCGGCCCGTACGGCGGCCGAGATCCGGACCGCGGCCTGCAAGGGGGCGGCGCTCGCGGTGCGTCATGATCCGGCCCAGGCAGGTCCGTTCCGGTTCGAGTTGGAGTTCGACGCGGAGCACCTCGTGGGTGCGGCTGCGTGCGTGCCCGGCGTGGAGCGCTGCGGGGAGCGCAGGGTCGCGTATACCAGTCAGAACATGTACGAAGCCATCCGGTGTTTCAAGGCGGTCACCACGGTCGTCTCGTCCGCCGTGGAGGAACAATATGGCTGAGAATCAGCGGGCGGAGCAGGGCGCCGGCACGACCGCAGGGGCGGTCGACCAGCAGGCGCTGGACGAGGTGGTGCGGTTCACCTCCGAGCTGATCCGCATCGATACGAGCAATGCCGGTGACGGCGCGTGCCGGGAGCGCCCGGCCGCCGAGTACGTCGCCGAGCGGCTGGCCGACGCGGGGATCGAACCGGTTCTGCTGGAGCGCAGCAAGGGGCGGACGAACGTCGTCGCCCGGATCGAGGGCACCGACCCCTCCGCCGATGCGCTGCTGGTGCACGGCCATCTGGACGTGGTGCCGGCCGAGCCCGCCGACTGGCGGGTGCCCCCCTTCTCCGGGGAGGTCCGCGACGGTGTGGTCTGGGGCCGGGGCGCCATCGACATGAAGAACATGGACGCGATGATGCTGGCCGCCGTCCGGCAGTGGGCGCGCAGCGGAGCGCGGCCACGGCGCGACATCGTGCTGGCGTTCACCGCCGACGAAGAAGCCAGCGCCGAGGACGGCTCGGGATTCCTCGCCGACCATCACGCCGACCTCTTCGAGGGCTGCACCGAAGGCATCAGCGAATCCGGCGCGTTCACCTTCCACGCCGGCGGCGGGATGCGGATCTATCCGATCGCGGCGGGGGAGCGCGGCACGGCCTGGCTGAAGCTGACCGCCCATGGCCGGGCCGGGCACGGCTCGAAGATCAACCATGCCAACGCCGTCAGCCGGCTGGCCTCCGCGGTGTCCCGGATCGGCGAGCACGAGTGGCCGGTGCGGCTCACCCCGACCGTGCGGGCAGCGCTGCGCGAGCTCGCCGCGCTGCATGCCATGGACGTCGATGTCGAGAGCCCCGAGCTCGACGTCGACGCGCTGCTGAGCAAGCTCGGGCCGTCCGCCAAGCTGGTCGCGCCGACGGTCCGCAACAGCGCCAACCCCACGATGCTGACGGCCGGTTACAAGGTCAATGTGATCCCGGGATCCGCCGTCGCCTATGTGGACGGCAGAGTCGTCCCGGGCGGCGAAGCGGAGTTCCGTACGACCATGGACGCGCTCACCGGACCCGATGTGACCTGGGACTACCACCACGGCGAGGTCGCGTTGCAGGCCCCGGTGGACGCCCCGACGTTCGCGGCGATGCGCGCGTCCGTCGAGCGCTTCGATCCGCAGGGCCACGTTGTGCCGTACTGCATGTCCGGCGGCACGGACGCCAAGCAGTTCTCCCGGCTGGGCATCGTCGGCTACGGCTTCTCGCCGTTGAAGCTGCCCGAAGGCTTCGACTATCAGGCGCTGTTCCACGGCGTGGACGAATGCGTACCGATAGAGGGCCTGCATTTCGGCGTGCGCGTGCTCGATGATTTCCTGCGCGGCGCCTAGTAGTGCTTGGTCAGGTTGATCTTGGTGGTGCGTGTCCTTCTGTCGCTGTGTGCG
>NZ_BMRP01000089.1 GCF_014648695.1 Streptomyces albospinus | reverse complement strand
GTCCTGGGTGTCCAGGCAGATCGGCCAGGCATCGATCCCGGCGAAGCGCTTGAAGAGGGCCGCCTTGCCCTCCATCACGGGCAGCGCCGCCTTCGGCCCGATGTTGCCCAGACCCAGCACCGCCGAGCCGTCGGTGACCACCGCGACGCTGTTGCGCTTGATCGTCAGCCGGCGGGCGTCCTCGGGGTTGTCGAAGATCGCCTGACAGACCCGCGCCACACCCGGGGTGTAGATCATCGACAGGTCGTCACGGTTGCGGATCGGGTGCTTCGACGACATCTCGATCTTGCCACCGAGGTGCATCAGGAACGTACGGTCGGAGACCTTGCCCAGCGAGACACCCTCGATCCCGCTCAGCTCGGAGACGATCTCCTGCGCGTGCGCGGTCGAGGTCGCCGCGATCGTCACGTCGATCCGCAGCTTCTCATGGCCGGAGGCGGTCACATCCAGACCCGTGACCGACCCACCCGAAGACTCCACGGCCGTGGTGAGCTGGCTGACAGCGGTGCCGCTCGCGGGAACTTCCAGTCGCACCGTCATCGAATACGAGACGCTAGGCGCCGTTGCCATGGCCGACTTCCTCTGCTTTCCCTGTTTTTTCTCTGAGCGGCTCCGGTACTCAGGGGTAGCCGAGCCGGAGCGCGTCGTTCGATCGTCCCACCTACCAGCCGGTACACGGTAACCAGCTACAAATTCCGGAAAGACACTTCCACCATACGAGAGATGATCGGTCGAGCGGAAGCCCCCGACGGGAACGGGCACCGGCCGCCTCCGGGAGCGGCACCGCGGCGGGGCCGACGCGGGCGGCCTGAGCAGCGGAAACGACTGCGGGCGCCTCTCCCGGAGGAGAGGCGCCCGCAGCTGCTGCTTACGACACCGACCCGCCATGCTCGCCTCGCGGCAAGTGGTCGCTCGTAGCGACGATGGTTGGGCCCGGGGGCTTGGATCGAGCCGGTGCCGTCACCAAGGCTAACAAACCATCCCGGGAAGCGAATCCCGTCCCGCTGGGCCGATTTGAAGACCCCTCGTACGGCGGTGCGCGGCGCCCGACGGCGCCCGCCGTACGCGTCAGTCGCGGAGCAGGTCCGGCACCCCGTCCGCGTCCGGCTCGTCCGGCCCGCCGGAGAGCACGGTCAGCTGCTGGGTGGCGCGGGTCAGCGCGACATAGAGCACCCGCAGCCCGGCCGGGGACTCGTCGGCGATCTCGGCCGGCGAGACCACCAGCGTCGCGTCGTACTCCAGCCCCTTGGCCTCCAGGGAGCCCAGTGCCACCACCCGGTCGCCGAGCCCGGCCAGCCAGCCGCGGGCCTGCTCGCGGCGGTGCATGGCCACCACGACGCCGACCGTGCCGTCGACCTCGCCCAGCAGCCGCTCGGCCTCCGCGACGGTGGCCCGCGCCAGTGCTGCGTCGTCGGCGGCACCGGCGGCACCGGCGGCGCCGCGCGCACCGTCCGCGCCGGAGAGCGCGAAGCGGGGCTCCAGGCCCGTCGATCGCACCGCCTTCGGGGACGGGGTGCCAGGCATCGCCAGCGCCAGCACCCGGGACGCGAGGTCGGCGATCTCGGCGGGGTTGCGGTAGTTCACGGTGAGCGTGAAGCGGCGGCGGGGACGGGTGCCGAGCGCCTCGTCGCGGGCCTCGGCGGCCTCGTCGGGGTCCGACCAGGAGGACTGCGCGGGGTCGCCGACCACGGTCCAGGTGGCGTGCCGGCCGCGCCGGCCGACCATCCGCCACTGCATCGGCGTCAGGTCCTGCGCCTCGTCGACGATCACATGCGCGTAGTCGGTGCGCTCCTCCTCCAGCCGCTCGCGGCGGCTGCGGCCGGAGGCGGCGCGGTCCACGTAGGTGGTGAGCTCGTCCAGGCCGGTCAGCTGGTCGAGCGGGTCGGCCTCGCGCGGGCGGGCCGGGCGCAGCGGGGCGCCGAGGATCTGCTGGAGTTCGTCCAGCAGCGCGATGTCGTGGACCGACAGCGGGCCGTGCCCGGTGGCGTCCAGCCGCCGCAGCGAGCGGGCCAGCTGGCGCACCTCGCGCTGGTTGAGGATGCGGCGCGCCCAGCGGGCGAGCCGGCGCTCGTCGGCCATCGCGGCCAGCACCCCGCGCGGGGTGAGCTCCGGCCACCAGGCATCCAGGAAGTCCTGGAAGTCCGCCTCGGTGGTGATGTCCTCGTCGAAGCCCTCGCGGGCCTCGGCGGCCAGCTCGGGGTCCGTGTACCGGCGGGCGGCGCCGGACCTGGCCCACAGGGCGTCCAGGATCAGCCGGCGGGCGCGCGGGCGCAGCAGGTTGACCGGGGCGGTGCCGCCCAGCGCGGTCTGCCGGATGGCGCGCAGCTCGTTCTCGTCCAGCTCGATCCGGCCGCCGAACGCGACGACCCGCAGCCGGGTGGGGACGGCCGCCCCGGGCGCCGCGGCGGAACCGGAGCCGGCTCTTCGGCCGCGGTCCCCGGCGCCGTCCTGGGCGAGCAGGTCCTCCAGGGACAGCTGGGCGTCGTCGCCGGCCGGGGCGCCGGCCGCCGGGGGCGCTGCGGGTGCCGCGCCGGGCGCCGCCAGTTCCAGCGCGCCGCGGGCGGCCTTGCGCAGCAGCTTCAGCATCCGCGCGGAGCCCTTGATGCGGGACACCGCCGGCGGGTCGTACGCACTCGCCTCGGCGCCGTCGACGAGCGAGCCGAGCGCCCGGATGGCGACCTGCCCCTCCTCGCCGAGGGACGGCAGCACGCCTTCGGTGTACGCGACCAGCAGCGGCGTCGGGGAGACGATCAGGATGCCGCCGGCGTAGCGGCGGCGGTCCTGGTAGAGGAGGTAGGCGGCGCGGTGCAGGGCGACCGCGGTCTTGCCGGTGCCGGGGCCGCCCTCGACCTCGGTGACGGAGGCGGCGGGCGCCCGGATCACCAGGTCCTGCTCGGCCTGGATGGAGGCGACGATGTCCCGCATGGTGTGGCTGCGGGCCCGGCCCAGGGCGGCCATCAGCGCACCGTCGCCGATCGCCGGCAGCTCCGCGCCGTCCAGCGTCGCGGTGACCTCCGGGCGCATCAGATCGTCCTCTACGCCCAGCACCCGGCGCCCCTTGGAGCGGATCACCCGACGTCGCACGACACGGCCGGGGGCGACCGGGGTGGCGCGGTAGAAGGGGGCGGCGGCGGGCGCCCGCCAGTCGATCACCAGCGGCGAGTAGTCCGCGTCCAGCACGCCGAGGCGGCCGATGTGCAGGGTCTCGGCGATGGCGGCGCGGCCGTCCTGGATCGCGCCGTCGGCGGGCTCGACGGAGGTGTGGGCGCCGTCCGGGCCCTTCTTGCCGTCCTTGCCGAGGAGCAGGTCGATCCGGCCGAAGAGGAAGTCCTCGTACTCGGAGTTGAGGCGGTGGAGATGGACGCCGGCCTGGAATACCTGGGCGTCCCGCTCGGCGAGCGCGCCGGGCGTGCCGACCTGGCCGCGCTTGGCGGCGTCGTCCATGAGGAACTCGGCCTCGTGGATCTTCTCCTCCAGGCGCCGGTAGACGCGGTCGAGATGCTGCTGCTCGGCCTCGATCTCACGGTCGCGAACGGAATCCGGTGCGTGGTCCGGTGCGTGCGTGGCGTTGTGCGCGGCCACCCCAGGCCCCCTTCTGCTGTGCGTAGGGCAGCCGTCAACCGTACGCGAACCCGACACCGCGCGCACCTGGAGAGAGGGACAAATCTGGAGGGAGTCGGTCGGATGTTGACTCACACCTTCACCTGGTCAGGGGGCCGCCTGGTCCGTCTTCGGTGCCGGGCCACCCGCTCCCGGTTGCCGCAGACCTCGCTGGAGCACCAGCGGCGGCGCCGGCCGCGCGAGGTGTCCAGATAGACCAGCGAGCAGCCCTCCCCGGCGCACTGGCGCAGCAGGCCGCGCACGGCCGGGTCGGTCAGCAGCGCGACGGCGTCCCGGGCCACCGCGGCCAGCAGCCCGGCGCAGTCGGGCGGGACGGGGAAGGCGCGGGCCAGCGCGCCGTCCGGGCCGCGTACGGCGTGGACGGCAGGCGGCGGGGCGGCGCCGGCCGCGGCGTTGAGCCGCGCCAGGTCGGCGTCGGCGGCCCGGCCGCGCAGTTCGGCGTGCACCACGCGGCCCAGGAGTGCGCGCAGCGTACGGAAGCGGGTGACCCAGAGGGCGTCGACGGCGTCGAGCGGGACGCCGGGCGGCACCACTCCCGCGCCGGTCAGCCAGGCCGCCAACTGGTCGGGGCCGGTGAGCCGTTCGGGACCGGTGGGCGGTTCGGCGGCGGCGCCGGTGGTGGCCACCAGGTCCAGGCAGATCCGCCCGCAGTCGAACCGCAGGTCGTAAGGCGCTGCCATGTGCCTGTCACTCCTCGGGGAGGAAACGCGGGGTGGTGGAGGGAGAGCGGACGCGGACCTTTCCCAGGGTGCCCGGCCGCGCCGTCCGCCGGAACCCTGTGGCGTCGGCCGCTCTTCGTATGCACCGCACGTAGACACCGCACGTAGACACCATGCGTATACAACTGATGTATAGTCCGGCGGCATGTCGTCGAAATCGCTGCTCAAGAATCGCGCCAGCCTGACGCACAAGATCGGTTACGCGGTGCGCAACCCGGCCCGCATCACCCCCTACGTCAGGCGCACCGCCCGCGACACCTGGCTGCGCCTCAAGCACCCCGACCATGTCGCGTACTACCGCGCGGTGATGGCCTCCGACACCGGCCGCAACCCGGAGGCCGCGGTCGGCAGCCGCACCCACCAGCGCTGGCTGGCGCTGGGCGAGATGCAGTTCGACTACCTGGCGGAGCACGGGCTGAAGCCCGGCCACCGGATGCTCGACATCGGCTGCGGCAACCTGCGCGCCGGCTGGCGCTTCATCGCCCACCTGGACGCCGGCAACTACTACGGCATCGACATCTCGCCGGACATCCTGATAGCCGCCAAGCAGACCCTGACGACGTACGAACTCCAGGACAAGCTCCCGCATCTGACGATCACTCAGGATCTGAAGCTGGACTTCCTGCCGGCCGGCCACTTCGACGTCGTGCACGCGCACAGCGTCTTCTCGCACTCGCCGGCCGACGTCATCGACGAGTGCCTGGCCCACGTCGGCCGGGTGCTGGCGCCCGGCGGCTTCTTCGACTTCACCTTCGACCGCACCGAGGGTGCCGAACACCAGGTGCTGCGCGAGGACTTCTACTACCGGACCGAGACCCTGCTGCGGCTGGCCCGCAGACACGGCCTGGAGGCGCGCTTCATGGACGACTGGGAGACCCGGCCGCACGGCCAGTCGAAGATCCGGGTCAACAACCCTTCCTGACCCGCCGGAGCGGCCCTGCGGTCTGCCCGACGGGCCAGGACCGGAGCGGCCCTACCCGTCGTACTTGTCGGTGTCCGCGTGCGGGTCCAGCGCCAGCCGGTAGCCGCGCTTGACCACCGTCTGGATCAACTTGGGCGCCCCCAGCGCCACCCGCAGCCGCGCCATCGCGGTCTCCACCGCATGCTCGTCCCGCCCCGCGCCGGGCAGCGCCCGCAGCAGCTCGGCGCGCGCCACCACCCAGCCGGGGCGCCGGGCCAGGGCGCGCAGCAGCGCCATCCCGGCGGGCGGCACCGGGCGCAGCTCGCCGTCCACCACGACGGCCCGGCCGCGGATCTCCAGGCGCAGGCCGGCCACCGGCAACGGCCGCGCCCGGCCCGGGAGTTCCCGGCACAGCAACTGGACCAGCGGGCCCAGCCGGAAGCGCTCCGGCTGGCGGGTGGGCACGTCCAGCGCCTCCAGCGGCAGCGCGGTCACCGGCCCCACGCAGGCCGGGAGCACGTCCTGCCGCAGCGCGGCCAGCAGCTCCGGCTGGATGCCGCGTTCGGCCGCCCGCTCCAGCAGCGAGGCGGCGGCCGGGGCGCTGGTGAAGGTCACCGCGTCCAGGCCGCGGGCGAGCACCGCGTCCAGCAGCCGGTCCACCGGCCCGATGTCCTCCGGCGGCATCCACCGGTACACGGGCACCCCGATGACCTCCGCACCGGCCGCCCGCAGCGCCTCGACGAACCCCGGCAGCGGCTCCCCGTGCAGCTGGACCGCCACCCGCTGCCCGGCGACGCCCTCGGCCAGCAGCCGGTCCAGCACCTCGGCCATCGACTCGGAGGCCGGCGACCACTTCTCGGTCAGCCCGGCGGCCCGGATGGCGCCGCGCACCTTCGGGCCGCGGGCCAGCAGTTCCACCCCGGCCAGCCGGTCCAGCAGCGCCTCGCCCAGCCCCCAGCCCTCCGCGGCCTCGACCCAGCCGCGGAACCCGATGGCGGTGGTGGCCACCACCACGTCCGGTGCGTCGTCGGTCAACGCGCGGGTGACGGCGAGCAGTTCGGCGTCGTCCGGCAGCGGCACGATGCGCAGCGCGGGCGCGTGCAGCACCTGCGCGCCGCGCCGCTCCAGCAGCGCACCCAGTTCCTCCGCCCGCCGGGCCGCGGTCACCCCGACGGTGAAGCCGTCCAGCGGGCGCACCGGCCCGCCCGGTTCGTCGTGCCGCCGCGCGGTGTGCTCGTGCTGCTGATCGTGCATAGGTCCGTCCCGCTCTTCCCGGAGAGGTGGTGCGCGGTGCAGGTGCCGCCGCGGCTCCGGCGGCACCTGTGCCAGGGTGCCGAGCCTGCCAACAGCACATGACAGGCAGGCTCCTCCAGTATTTCCCCGCGGTTACGGAGCCGCCGCCGCGCCCCCGGCCGGACGGAGGGGGCGCGGAGCGGGGCGCATGCCCGCGCCTCAGACCTCGGCGTACGCCGGGCGCGCCTCCGCGCCCTCCGTGCCGTCCGCGCGCGCCGCGGACCGCGCACCGGCCGGCCCCCGCAGGTATACGGCCCAGGTCACCGCCCCGCACACCGCGTAGTAGGCCAGGAAGGCGACGAACGCCGGGGTGCCCGAGCCGGTCGTGCCGAACGCCTCCCGGAAGGCGAGGTTGATACCCAGCCCGCCGAGCGCGCCCACCGCCCCGATCAGCCCCATCGCGGCCCCCGACAGCCGCCGCCCGTACGCGGCGGCCTCCTCCCCCGCCATCCCCCGGCGCACCGCCAGGGCCTGGAAGATCCCCGGGATCATCTTGAACGTGGAGCCGTTGCCCAGACCGGTCAGCACGAACAGCGCGATGAAGCCGACGAGGAAGACCGGCAGCGACCGCACCGCCGACGCGTAGATCACCACCCCGGTGGCCAGACTCATCGCCCCGTAGTTCCCCAGGGTGATCCGCGCCCCGCCGAACCGGTCCGCCAGCCGCCCGCCGACCGGCCGCACCAGCGACCCCAGCAGCGGCCCGATGAAGGTCAGCGACGCCGCCTGGAGGGGCGTGCGGGCGAACTGGTTCTGGAGCACCAGCCCGAAGGCGAAGCTGTAGCCGATGAACGACCCGAAGGTGCCGACGTAGAGCAGTGCCATCACCCAGGTGTGCCGCTCCCGGGCCGCGTCCACGGCCGCGCCGGTGTCGTTGGCCACCGGCCCGAGGTTGTCCATGAACAGCGCGGCCAGCACCGCCGCGAGCACGATCAGCGGCACGTACACCGCCAGCACGAGCCGCGGCTGCGCGGCCCCCGCCGTCCCGATCACCAGCAGCCCCAGCAGCTGGATCACCGGCACCCCGATGTTGCCGCCGCCGGCGTTCAGGCCCAGCGCCCAGCCCTTCTTCCGCAGCGGATAAAAGGAGTTGATGTTGGTCATGGACGAGGCGAAGTTCCCGCCGCCGACCCCGGCCAGCCCGGCCACCAGCAGGAACGTGGTGTACGACGTGCCCGGTGTCATCACCACGGCCGCCGCGGCCGTCGGCACCAGCAGCAACACGGCGCTGAACACCGTCCAGTTGCGCCCGCCGAACCGTGCCACCGCGAAGGTGTACGGCACCCGCAGCACCGCGCCCACCAGCGTCGGCATCGCCACGAGGAAGAACTTCCCGGCCGGATCGACGCCGTACTCCGGGCCCATGAACAGCACCATCACCGACCACAGGCTCCAGATGGAGAAGCCGATGTGCTCGGACAGCACCGAGAAGGCCAGGTTCCGCCGGGCGATCCGTTCCCCGGTCTCCCGCCAGAACCCCTCGTCCTCGGGATCCCAGTGCTCGATCCAGCGCCCGCCGCGGCGCGCCCTTCCCGGCTCGCCGCCGCGTTCGCTCGGGGTCTTCGCCGTGGCCTCGGCCGTCATCGCGCCTCCCAGGGGTCGGGTCCTGCCACCCGACGCTAAGGATGGCGGGTTTCCGCCCTGTGGCAGCAGGTGACCGGCGCGAAACCTTGCTCTCACGCGGTCCGGGTGCATGCGGTGAGCCGCGGCGGCACACACGCGGCGTACGAGACGTGGGCGGTGCGCCGACGTGCACCACGCGCCCCCCGCCATCACCCGTACGGGGTAATGGCACGTGCCCGGGACACTGCCAGCCTTTTTATCGGACGCATGGAGTAACCAGCCCGACACACTCCGTCGCCGTAGCGGTGTGCTCACCTCCCGCCCGGCGGCGGCCGGATCCCCTGCCAGGGCGCCACACCCACCCCCGCAGGGATGCAGGGCTCTCCCCGGAGCACGGAAAGAAAGGGATGCGATGCACCAACCACAGCAGCGGACCGCCGGCGGACGGTGCGGCTCCTGACCTCCCCCAGCTACCGCTGGGGGCGCGCCCAACCGCCGGCGGCCCCCCTGCCGGGGCGCCTCCCCGCCCCGGCAGGCCTCCGGTCGCACCCCATCGAGGCCAAGGAGCGGCAACCCCCGTGGATTTCCTCGTGTTCCCCGACCACCCCGCCACCGACCGGCTCGCCGCCCTCCTGCCCCGGACCCCGGCCACCCGCACCGTGCCGCACCTCTCCGGCCGCCCCTGGATCGTGGGGCACTGGCGGCGCGAGGAGCTGGTGACGGCGCGCCTCGGCCCGCGGTGCGCGGTGCTGCTGGGGACGACCTCCGCCACCCCGGGCGAACTGGTCCGGCTGCTGCGCCGGCTGCGCGGCCTGGACGACCTCTCCGACCTCCGCCACGAACTCCCCGGCAGCTTCTTCCTGCTGGCCTACATGGGCCCCCGGGTCCGCTGCCAGGGAACGCTCTCGACGGTCCGCCGGCTGCACCGCACCGACCTCGGCGGCATCACCGTCCTGGGCAGCCGCCCGCAGGACCTGGCCGCCCTCGCCCGTGAGGCCGCCGCGGCCGGATTGCCCGGCGCGCCCGGCACCGGCGCGGTCGACGAGGAGGCGCTGGCGGCCCGGCTGCTCGCCCCCGCCGCCCCGCTCCCCCTCGCGCTGCGCACCCCCTGGCGGTCGATCCACGCCGTACCGCCCGGCCACTGCGCCAGCTACGACGCCCACGGCCGGCACCGCGAGGTCCGCTGGTGGCAGCCGCCGGAGCCGGACCTGCCGCTGCCGGACGCCGCCGAGGCCGTACGGGAGACCCTCGGCGCGGCGGTGCACGCCCGGACGCAGTCCGCGGCGCTCAGCGCCGACCTGTCCGGCGGCATGGACTCCACCAGCCTGTGCTTCCTGGCCGCCCGCGACGGGGCCGGGCTGGTCACCACCGCCTGGGAGTCCCGCGACCCGGCCAACGACGACCCCCTGTGGAGCGCGCACAGCGCCTACCGCCTCGGCCGGGTCCGCCAGGAGGGCCGGCACCTGTCCCTCCCGTACACCGACGCACCCACCTGGTACGCCCCGCCCACGCACCCCTCGCACACCGACCCGGCGGGCCCGCTCACCGCGGTCCGGGAAGCGGCCCGGCTCGTCCACCAGGCGCAGCTGGTCGCCCGGTACGGCTCCCGGCTGCACCTGTCCGGCATCGGCGGCGACGAGCTGTTCGACTTACGGGCGGTGGCGCTCAACTCCCTTGCCCGCAGCGACTTCCGGGCCGCCGCCCGGCAGGCCCGCCGGACCCTGCGGCTCGGCCACCGGACGCTGCCCGCCACCCTGGTCACCCTGCTCGGCGGCCGGTCCTACCCGCGCTGGCTGGCCGCCGGCGCCGACCGGATCGCGCCCGGCGCCCGCCGCGAGACCACCGGCGCCGACTGGGAGTGCGTCCCGGCCATGCCGCCCTGGGCGCATCCGGACGCGGTCGCCACGGTCCGCCGGCTGCTGCGCGAGGCCGCCGCCGAAGCCCCCGAGCCGTTCGCCGCGCTACGGGCCCAGCACGAGGTCGTCCGGGCCGCCGTCCGGGCCGGCGAACTGGTCCGCGGCATCGACGCACTGACCTCGGCGCACGGCGTGGCCTACGAGGCGCCGTTCCTGGACGACGCGGTGATCGAGGCGGCGCTGGCCGTCCAGCTCGCCGACCGCGCCCGGACCGGCTGCTACAAACCCGTGCTGTCCGCCGCGATGCGCGGCATCGTGCCCGGCACCGCCCTCGGCCGCGGCACCAAGGGCGAGCACAGCGCGGAGGTCTACACGGGCCTGCGCCGCCACCGCCGGGCGCTGTCCGCGCTCTGCGAGGACTCCCGGCTGGCGGCGCTGGGCCTGATCCGCCCCGAGGCGCTGCGGCCGGTCCTGACGTCCCTCCAGCCGCACACCGACGCGCTGCGCCCGCTGGACCCGACGCTGGCCGCCGAGTACTGGCTGCGCTCCCTGCCGGGAGCCCCGCCGTACGGCACCGTCCCGGCCCCCGCCGCGGGGAGCCGGATATCCGCCCCCGCGCCGGAGGGCGCCTGAGGCGCCGACCGGGACCCGCCGCCTCAGTGGGGGGCGGCGGTGCCCTGGACCGGCGCGCTCATCCAGATGGTCTCCTCGCAGATGTTCATCCGCGTCTTCTTGCCCTTCTCGTCGCGGACCTTTATCTGCTTCTGGTGGTGGTCGCGCGGCGCGCCGACGGTCGCCTCGTCATTGCTGACCAGGCAGTCGGCGGGCTTCATGCCGGGCCCGTGGTCCTTGTACCGCAGGCCGGTGGTCACGGTCGCGCCGCGCTTCAGGTCTATCGGCATGGTCCGGACCTGCCCCTTGCCGTCGGACTCGGGCCCCTTGCCGACATGCACCGCAAAGGTGGGAAAACCGTCGAACACGCACGGCTGCGAACCCTTGTTGACGGCCGTCAGCCGGGCCTCGCGGCGCTGGCTGTTCGGCACCTCCTTGAGCACCGTGACCTTCCAACCGAGACTCTTCGTCTTGCAGTTGGCGTGCAGCGCAGCCATCCGACCCGAGCCGCAGCCGGTCAGAGCCAGCGCGGCAGTGACGGTCAAGGTGAGCGCGGCCATCGTCGTCGCGAGTACGGAACGTCGCTGCACGACTCCCCCTGTTCAATCCGTTCGTATCGTTCGCACACATCGTTCGCACACGATGTCCTTCCGTAAGGAAGGGTTTTCAGCGCAGAAGGTTGCTTGTCGACGGAGAGAGATATGCATCACGTAAGAATCCGCACCCCGCGGGAACGGCCACCGCCCGCCGTCAGCGTCCGCCCGCCGCCACGCCCATCGCCTCGGCGTCTGCCGCCGGCAGCCACCAGTCCTCCCCCGGCGGCGTGCGCCAGCCGTCCCGCTCACCCAGTTCCCGGGCGGTGTCCCGCAGCGCGTCCAGCCCGGGATGCCGCAGCCCCCGCCGCCACACCATCCCCACCGGCGACAGCGGAACCGGATCCACCACCAGCCGCAGCACCATCCCCGGCACCTCGATGAACTCCACGCTCGCCAGCACCGACCACCCCCGCTTGCGCACCACCCGGACGAACTCCTCCGCCCCCTCGATCTCCGGGAACGGCGCCGCCATCGCGATCCCCCGCCCCTCGAAGAGCCGCGCCGCCAGCTCCGTCCACTCCGCGGTGTGCGGATTCCCGGCACCCGCGTAGAGCGTCTCACCGGCCAGCCGCGCCAGCGGTACGGCCTCGCCGCCGGCCAGCGGATGACCCGCGGGCAGCAACACCGCCACCGGCTCCAGTCGCACCGGCTGGTGCTCCAGCCCGGCCCGGACCGCCGCCGGCAGCCCCGCGATCCGCCCGAACGACACATCCAGTCGCCCGGCGGCCAGCTCCGCCGCCGCCCCGGTCAGCCCGCTGTGGAACCGCGCGACCAGTTCGCAGCTGTCCGGCACCCGCCGCCGGGCCTCCGCCAGCACCCGGTACGCGGTGCCGACCGGCGCCCCGACATCCACCACCAGCGGCCGTCCGGCCCCGGCCCCGCACGCGGCGGCCAGCTCGTCCTGGGCCGCCAGCACCCGCCGCGCGTACGGGAGCAGCCGCGCCCCCGCCCCGCCCGCCGCTTCCTCGCCTGCGTCGCCGCGATGGCCGCGCTGATGCTGCTGCCGCTCCCGGCCGCCGCGACGGGCGCCCCCGCGGCCCTGGCCGCCGCCCTCCTGACGGCCGGCATGGCCACCGCGCCGACCATGGTCACCGGCATGGGACTGGTCCAATCCCGCACGCCCGCCGACCAGTTGAACGAAGGGATGACGCTGGCGGTGACCGCCCTGCTGGCCGGGATCGCGGCCGGCTCGGCGGCCGGCGGCTGGTCCGCGGACCACCTCGCGGCGCCCGCCGCCGGGTACGCCGTACCGGC
>NZ_BMRP01000088.1 GCF_014648695.1 Streptomyces albospinus | reverse complement strand
TCGGTGGGCTCGGCGAGACACTTGCGATGTTCGCCAACGCACTTCTCGACTACCTCGCACAGGTTCTTCCACAGAGTACTGGTGGGCCGTCGGCGAGGTGCCTGCCGAGCAGGTCCTTTCCAGCGGCCCCCAGCCCGAACCGGGCATGCGGCTTGTCACCGCACCCGGCTCTCCAGTGACTGCTCCGTGTGTGCTGGGACAGGACTCCTGCCGTGGATGTCCGCGTGACAACTACCGCAGACCACAAGGGTCTTGCGCTTCCGCGCGGCCATAAGATCTGCCCACGGTGGCCGGTTTCCCGATCGTCCGAGGTCAGCGAGCTTGGCGACATGGTGGACTTCCACCTCATCGACGCGTCCGCATGACTCGCACCGCCCGGCAAGGAGCCGGGTGATCAGTTCCTTGCGTTTGGTATTGACCGGAGCCAGCTGACGGTCAGTAATGACCGTCTTCTTGTTCTGTCTCAGCGGGATCCCGCCGAACCGTCCGACCAGTGGCTTCCTGTCGGTGCGTTCAACGCGAGCCTCGAAGCACTTGCGCAGCCCGTGCGGGGTCTCGATGGTGGCCGCGTACTTGAGGGCCATCTTCGACACCGATGAGCGGTGCTTGTTGGCGAGTGTCATCAGCATCGAGGTCTCCATGACCCATTGCAGCCGGGCAAGTCGGAAGACGTCGCCGGCCATCAGGTAGTACTGGACGGTGCCGCGGTACTCCGACCCGTAGGTGCTGACGATGATGTGGTCGTCCTGGTTCAGCAGTTCGGGCCGACGCGCGGGTTTGCCGCGCTTCATGTACTGGGCCTGTTTGGCAACTACCACCGAACGGGGGACACGCAGGCGGATGGTCCCATTGACAGAACGGCGTCTGCCGGAGACCTTCCGGTCATTGTGCAGCACGGTGATGTCGTAGCCGAGGAACCTCGCCGCCTGGGTACGGGCGTGCGTGATCAGCGTTTTCTCCGGCGACATATCCAACTTGAGTTCCTCACGCAGGAATTGCGCCAATCGCTCTTTGATTTCCTCTGCTTCTGCCTTCGGTCCGGCAAACCCGAGTAGCGTGTCGTCGGCGTAGCGCACATACCTCAGCCTCCGATATCCGGGGTCGCGAGGATCCCCGCTCGGCATGCTGTGGAGTTGCTTGCGAAGTTCCCGCACCGCAGCGCGGTCATCTCGCTTGCGGGCGCACTGAATCGCGTACCAGACCTTATGGAACTCGCGACTCTGCTTTCTGACTCGCCCTCGCGTGTACTCAGGGATCAGAACGTTCTCGACATACTCATCCATCTTGTGCAGGTAGATGTTGGACAGGATCGGTGAAACAACTCCGCCCTGCGGGCTTCCGCTGTGCGTTGCGTTCCAGACCCAGTCCTCCATGTATCCGGCCTTGAGCATGTTCCGCATCAGCCACAGGAATCGGTTGTCGTGGATTTTCTCGCCCAGGATTCGCAGCATGACCTCGTGGTCAAGCCGGTCCAAGCACTGAGAGATATCGCCCTCGACAAACCAGACTGTCCCCGTCCAGGTGTTGGCCACATCGCGCAGCGCGGTGTGGCATCCCCGGCGGGGACGGAAACCGTGGGAGGAATCAGAGAACGTCGGCTCGTAATACGCCTCAAGCAGCAGGCGGATCACCTCGCCGACGAGCTTGTCGCTCCAGGGCGGCAGGCCGAGCGGGCGCAGCTTCATGCTGCCCCGCCCCTTGGGGATGTAGACCCTGCGGGCTGGGCTCCACCGATAGCGTTCGTGGCGCAGCGCGTCGATGACGTGCTCGATCTTGCCCAGCGACATGCCGTCCACGGTCTCCCCGGAGACTCCGGGCGTCATCGCTCCCTTGTTGGAGTAAAGACGCCCGTAGGCCAGCAGATACAACTGTGGATTGAAGAGCTGTCGATACAGTTCGTTGCACGGCAGGCCACGCCTGCCGCGTTCACGGAGGACACCCAGCACCGTTTCGGCGCTCTGCATTTCGCATACCTCCCGACTCTGTGGTGTCCGATCACCTGGCCCCCTTCGCCCGTTGCAGACGGCTTTCTCGTCCTCCTTGGCCGGTCGTGACTCCGGCGACTACTGCGGGGCCTCCGTCGCCATAGGAAGATCTCTTCCTGTAGGCGATCCCATGTTCGTCCTTGTTGTATGTTCTAGCGTGATGTAGGCGCCCCACTCATCTCCTTGAATGCCCTCATTGGGCATCGCTCCGCACTCCGGAGGTTGCATCGGCCATTCCATAAAGCCGTCGCAGGATGCGGCGCCGGTGGCAGGCAGCTTTCCGACGGATCTGACCTTCGATCTTCTGGAGATTAGGGTTCAGGCAATCCAGCTTTCACCGTGTCACGCGGACCCCTCGACGCCCCGTCTCTGCTACCTGAGCCCGGCCGTCGATTTCCTGGCATGCTCTTTTCCCCTTCACCGTTTCCGGATTGGGTTAGCCATCAGGTCCAAGAATCTCCCTCCAAATTCCTCCCGACTGGGTCGGGGATACAACAAGGCGCCTCATGGCGCACTGAAACCTGTCCGCGACCTGCGTGGCGTCGGGACAGACGGTGCGGGTGGCCTCGGCGTAGGCGCTGGCCCGGTCCCGGCACACGATCTCCACGCCGGGGTGGTCGCGCAGCCAGGCTATGAGCGTGTCCGCGGTGCGGTCGGGCAACGCGTCCACGCGCTCGCCGGTCTCCACGTCCATCAGGATTGTCCCGTAGACATGGCCCTTCTTGAACGCGAAGTCGTCCACGCCCAGGACCCGCGGGGCCGTGCCGAGCTTCTTGTCCGGGAGCTTGCCCAGCAGCCTGAGCAGGGAGTTCGCGCTGGTTGGGATCGACAGGTGCGCAGCCAGCCGGGCCGCGGGGCGCCCGGCCAGTGCCAGCGCGAGCCTCTCCAGCGTCCGGCGCAAGACCGGTGTGCGGCGCGCGAACCGCTCGGTCAGCCCTTCTACCTGCTAGACGAACGTCCGGCGACCGCCCTCCGGCGTCCCGCAGAGGAAACGCCGGCCCAGAATCTCTATGACGACCTTCCGTCCCGCCACCGCCAGGTCGGCCAGGGGTCGGTGGTATCGCCCGTGGATACGGCTGGACGTGCAACCGCACCCTGGACAGGGTGCCTCTCGACTCACCACCCGCGCGGCGACGGCCACCGTGATCTCCTCCACCGTGATCTCCTCCACCGCGACCGACTTCAGGTGGGAGAAGGCGGTCCAGAGCACGCTGCATTCACACGAATGGCCAACGGATCATCGGCCTGTAACGCAACGTCACACAGCCACAAGAACTGGATCAGTGCCGTATCTACTGACCGCCGTCAGTCGACGTTGCACTGGCCGACGTGGTGGTCCTCCTCCAATTGCAAGTGCCTTCAGCGGCGCGCCGAGCGTGCGTGGGTAGCGCTCGGGGCTGTGAGCCGATCAAGGTGTTGTCGCACGCTGCTGGCCAGCTCGGCGTAGAACGGCACTCGGGGGGCTGCCTGGAGGATTTCGGTGCAGGCGGTCAATTCCCCGACGAGCCCGGCGGGGGTGCCCAAGACATGGGTGAACTCCTTGAGGATCCTCTCCGCCAGTTCTGGCACAGGGAGGGAGTGCAGGTACAGGTTCGCGGCGTCGTAGCCGGTGGGGGCGGTGCCCCAGCCTTCCCAGTCGAGGAGGGTTAGCTGTGGTCCGGTGAGGTTGGCCCAATGGAGGTCGCCGTGTGCGGTGGTCCAGGTGATCTCGCCGGGAGTGATGCCGGTGAATTCCGGGACGCGGCGGCGGATGTACTGCTCGCGCACCGCCTCGCGGCTGGTGTCAACCAGCGCGAGATGGTCGAGGGCTTGGTGGAGGTCGTGCCACCAGGTATCCGGTAGGTCCACGCCTTGGCGGAGGACCGGGTTGTGGGAAACTGGCGGCGTGTCGACGTGCTGGTAGAGCTCTGCCCGGTAGTCCCAGCCGTCGGTTGACCAGTCCGCCAAGCCGAGCAGCTGTGGTCGCGGCACGGTGGGAGGCACGGACTGCTCCGCCTCCTTGGGGCCCTCCCACAGCTTCCCGCCTGCTTTGCCTTCGGGTTCGCTGACCAGGCGCAACCATGCCGCGATGTCCGGGGCTGTGACGGCCCCGGACAGCGTCCGACCGGCATATCCCCAGGCCTCCCCGCCAGCGGAGTCGGCAACGTCCAGCAGGGCGCACGCCTGGTCGCGGGCGGAGAGCATGCGGTCCCTGACAGCTGGCTCAGGGGCAGTGAACATCGGCTACCTTCTGTGGCTGACGGCGGCGACGCCGGCCGCGACCAACTCGGTAGCGACAGCGGCGACTTGGTCGAGGGGGAGCGAGGAGCTTACCGACAGCTCACCCAAGGTCGGGGTGCCTCCCTCAGTGAGAGGCTTGATCACGTCGAGGACCGGGGCGGTGAACGTCCACTCCTGGCCGCCTGCGCTCAGCACGACCTGGCCTTCGCCGTGCACCTCGTACCATGCGCCCGACGCGGTGAGGCGGACGTGGAGGCTTTCGTCGGCGGGGATGCCGTCCACGTACGGCAGGGACGGCATCGGCCGGCCCGGGTCCATGGTTCCCCGCGCGCTGGCGAACTCCTCGATCACACCGCTGTGCAGGGCCTGGGTGAACTCCTTCCGCAGCGCTTGCACATACGTCGACTGTTCGTCGGGGGAGGCGAAGTAGGGCAGGTTCGCGCGGACGGTTGCCGAGGCCCGCAACTGATCCGCCAGCCACGAGAGCAGGTCGGCGCCGGTGGCAGGTTTCAGGCCGCACGTCAGGTGCAGGGAGCGGCCTTCGGTGGCGGCGACGGCATGCCACCAGCCTCGGGGCAGGTAGAGCATGTCGCCCACACGGAGCACGATCTCCGCGACCGGTGCGCCGCCCGGTGGTTCGGGCGCTTCGACGTCGATGCGGAGCGGGTCGATGCGGGTGGGTTCATAGATCTTCCACCGCTTGGCACCCTCGACCTGGGCAACCACCACATCGTGATCGTCGAAGTGGACACCGAAGCCTTCTTTCGAGGTCCACGAGGCATAGAGGTTGACCTGCACGTCGGTACGGAAATGTCGTTCGAGCGCCTGCGCAAAGTGCTCCACACTGGGGTGAAGGGCGTCGACGGCGTCCAGGACGAGTGAGACGCCGTCGTTGAGCTGGCGGTGGAGGTTGCCGGGTTCGATGCGGTGCCAGACGGTGTGGCGCTTGGAGACCACAGGGTGGGTGTAGGCGTGCTGGGGGACCTGGGTGCCATTGTTGAACAGCCGTAGCCGCGGGGGTTCGAGGCGGTGGCGGGCGATGATCTCGTTGAGGTCGTCCCAGGTGAACAGGTCGGAGAAGTCGCTTACTTGGGGCCAGAGGCGGTAGGTGCGGCCGAACGCCTCGGCGGGGAAGTCCCCGCCGAGGCTTCGGACCGCCGCGGTGATGGCGGTCATCTTCTACGGCTCCGATCAGTCGTTGCCGTCGCCCTTGCCGGTGCCGCCGCCGTCGCTCAGGCGGTCCTGGGTGCGGGCGGCCTTCACCGTGCGCTTCGAGACGATCAGGTTGTCCATCTCGTACTCCCTTCTCTCTTCGGGTTCTCCCGCCGAGGTTTCGGCGGGAAGCTGTCGGGCGCCTACGGCGCCGGGTCGGTGTCGGGGGCGGAGACCGGGGCGGCCAGGGTGTGCTTGCCGTCGTGCTGGGCGGTAAGCGCTGCCAGGAGGGTCAGGCCGGCGGTGGTGCCCAGCAGCCACAGCCGCTCCAGCCACTCGTCCAGCCGCGGGTCTCCGCCGCGGTGGCGGCCCTTCACTCGCCGCCGCCCGGCAGGTCGCGCTTCATGTGCCGCTGAAAATGCAGCAGGCACCGGCCGAGGGCCTGAAGGCGATGAGTGGCTGAGACCAGCCCGTGCCGGGACCGGACCGGAGCTGGTACTCAGCACCGACGATCGCCTGTCGCCAGGCGCCGTCTCCTGCGTGATGCTCGTTGACGTGCTCTTTGGCCTGGTCGACCAGCGGGGCGAGGTGCCCCTTGAGGGCGTCGATCAGCCGGAGGACTTCGTCATACGCCGGGAGCGTGGTCCGAGAGCGCAGAGCGGCGGCGATGTCAGCCTGGAGTTGGTCACTGCCGACACCCACAGCGGGTGGGGGCGTGACGGTGTGGGTGGTAGCCATGGTGCGACTCCTCGAAGACAGGGGTGGTCATCACCGCCGCCTGGGGCGAGGAGAGGCCGGCCGCGCGGCCCCTGGCGGCTGAGAGGAGTCAACTGCTCGGGAGGCAGGCAGATCCGCAAGGGGCTTGCGACCTCGCAAACCGTTTGCGGGTCAGTTCAATTGAGGGGGACTCCGGCGCGGCCGGCAAAGGCGCGGACGCCCGGAAGAGCCCGGTCATGGTGGAGCAGGCTGCTGGCCATGCCCTTGACCGCACCGCGGCGGATTTCCTGTGGTGCGGCCCGTTCGGCGGCCAGTAGGGCGCGGTAGCACTGTTCGGGCTTGCCCCATTGGTCGAAGCAGCGGGCCACGTCGATGAAGAACCGCCCCTGCCGTTCCGCGGTCGGCAGGGCGGTGGGGTCGATGGTCTTGGCCAGGTCGACCGCCTGTCCTGCGTCTCCGAGCAGGTAGTGGACCGACAGTTGGTGCAGTTGTACCTGCTGGACCCCGGCATCTGTGCGGACATCGGCGGCCGCTCGGCCGGCTTTGGCGGTCTCGGCCGCTTCCCCGATCAGCGCGTGCGCAGTCTGCCGGTCGCCCATCTTGGCCGCCGTGTAGGCGGCGGTCGCCAGCAGCGAAGTGCTCGCAGCCAGCCGCGCAGGCTCTGCGGTGCCGCGGTCGGCTCGCACGTCCTGCGCGGCTTGCACGGCGATGTCGGTGGCTCGTGTGAGGTGTCCCTGGCGCCGCCACGTGCTGGAGACCATCCGGTGGGCTTCAGCGATTGTCAGCGCGTCTCCGCCGGTCCTCGCGGAGTTCAGCGCGCGGTCCGCGGTGATCGCCACGAGTCCGTCCTCGCCGAGTTTGATGCACAGGCGAGCGGCGATGTTGTAGAGGTCGGCGACCGCCGTGGCCGCCGTCTCCGCAGTCTGGAGGGCCTGAGCGCGGGCGATCTGGCCGGGCAGGGTGCGGGCCAGGATGTCGTAGCGGGCGGCTCGGAAGTGTGCACGGGATTCCTTCACCGCGGCGGCGACGCCGGCCGGTGACACGTCGCTGTCCTCGGACACAGCGGCGGTGCCGTACAGGAGGAGCTCTTCGAGGGGCGCGAGCGTGCTGGCCTCGGCTGGTGTGGCGCTGGCCAGGGGGGAAGTGAAGACCACCGCCGCAGCGGCCAGAAGTTCACGGCGTCGCACGGGGTCGTCACCCTCCTCCGGACCAAGGTTGCGGCCAACACTAGCGGAGGCAGATGCTCGACGAGCTGATACCGGAGCGTGCCCGGGAGGCGGCGCGGCACCAAGGAGTTCGGGCAGTGGAACGTCCAGAACATCGGATAACTGACGCAGCTTTTCCAGGCTGTTGACCGGGATCACGTCCCGCTCGACCTGGGAAACCCAGCTCTCCGACTTGTCGATCACCGCGGCCAAGTCCCGCTGTGGCCACCCCTTGCGCCTGCGGGCCTTGGCGATCAATTTCCCGAGCGTCAGTGCGTTCCCCGCCACTGGGAGCCCCCGAGGTCCGTATCCCACCGAGTGAGCAAGCCACGGTACTGCCGCGAGAACCGCGGTTGTAGGGGGCATCACGCCGACACACTGTTTGCCGGTAGCGGCGGGCTAACACCGCTGGTCCGCTCCGGCCTTACCCGATCCGGCCGCTTCATGAGCGGCGAGGCGATCTGCACCCGGCTCCGGGGATGGGACTCGGCCATGCGGTGTTTGACCTGCTGATCCAGGGACTGTGATGATCGCTGATCATGAGTGGTTGGATATTGGCTACATCCTTGCTGAAGATGGCGTTCGGGCCTTCGGCGAAGCGGCGCTACCCCACCCCGCTGACGATGCACCAGCGGTGGATGGTCTCGATGGACGCGATTCTGGCAGAGCGGATGTGGGGTCACAGCCACCTGATGCTCTACCCCCTCAAGAGGATCAACTCCACGAACTGCAGGGTGAGCCTGGAACAGAGCTGGGGCGTCACCTCACCGGAGACTTTGCACGCGACCTTGCACCGGCTGGCCAACCAGGGACATCGCATGCAGATGGCGCCGGTCATCGGGCACCCTCCGGTGGCTTGGGACTTCGCCCGCTACGTCACGGTGGTCAGGCTCGGCTTCGGAGCCGGCTATGTCGACGAGCCGACTGCCTGGGCGCTTCTGGGGAATGCGGTAGCGCCCGCGGCGCAGAGCTACCGCTCTTGGAGCGCCTTCGCAGACGACTTCATCGCCGGGCGCGCATTGTGGATGCAAAACGCCGGCGCCGAATGGACCGGCTCCCAGGAAGACACGGTGCAAGCCGCACGGCGCCTCCTGGATCCGGCGAACCCCACCAGTCCCTGGCAGCAGGTCCCTTGGGAGTCCATCTACCAGCCCGACCAGGT
This sequence comes from Streptomyces albospinus, assembly GCF_014648695.1. Lineage (GTDB taxonomy): Bacteria > Actinomycetota > Actinomycetes > Streptomycetales > Streptomycetaceae > Streptomyces > Streptomyces albospinus. The sequence continues at coordinate 4,024 of NZ_BMRP01000088.1, read as the reverse complement.
ACAGCGCCGGAACTCCTGAAGGCAATGTGTCTGCCTCTTGTTGCCGTTCGCTGAAAGATGCGTTGTCGCCAGGAACGGCGAGTTGGTAGGAGCACTGCTCGCGCTCCCGCCCGGCACGGCGGTGCAGACGGTCCAGGAAGCCGGCTGCCCGCAGTATGCGCTGCTGGCGATGCTCAAGTACGTCAAAATCAAAGCCCTCGTGATGGCTCAGAAGGCGCAAGGCCAAGGGCTCGGCGCGGCCCTGCTCAAGCGTTGCACCCAGCTGTACTGGCAGCTCGACTTCATGCTGCTGTATGGGGAGTTCGAGAGCGAACGGGCCCTCCGGCCCTTCTATGAGCGCCAAGGGTTCACCGTGCTGGAGCCGGGAGAGAGCACCGATGTCGGCTATGCCCTGACCGGTCGGCCGATCGGTTTGGGGGCAGGGCCGGGGGATCAGTTCTTCCTCCGCTGGAGAAAGAACTGATCCCGCGCCTCGAGACCCGTCGGCGCCGGGGCCGGTGTACTCGCCAGAGTCGACTGAACCTGTGCGCAGGGACGCCAGCCGGCGTCTCGTTCTGAAGACAGGCCGCGTGCACTGTCGGATCTGATCCGGTGAGTCGAAATGCGATTGGTGTCACAAAGCTGGCTTGTCGTCACTGGTCGAGTGATGGGCTCGGGTTACCTTGGGCGCTGCAACTGGGCAGTGGTGATGCTGCGTCTTGGTGTACGCAGTCGAGTTGAGGGAGTGAAAGCGGGTGGGGGCGGAGTCGTTCTCCGTGGATATAGAGGCGCTCAAGAACGCGGGGTTGGGTGCGGCGGACCTGATGGCGCTGCTGGAGAGCCACAGTGTCGGGGACATCGACTGTGACGCGGATGTCGTGGGGCATGACGGTCTGGGTGCGGCGCTGGCCAGCTTCTGCGAACGGTGGCAGGTGGGCGTGAAGAACCTGACGAAGGACGGTCGGGGGCTCTCGCGCAATTTGATCGACACCGCAGGCGCCTATCTGGAGGTCGACCACCAGGTTGCCGCAAACCTGGCACGTATCGCCCCGCACCCCCGTGGTGGCGCGCATGGCTGAGCTGGGGGAGAGCCAGGACCCGAAGGACCTGGTGTCAGGTGACGCGAAGGCTGTGCAGGCCACGGCTCACCTCCTGACGCAATTCGGGCAGACGTTGTCCCGGGTCGGCTCCGGGCTGCGAAACCTGGACCACGGCGGCTGGAAGGGAAGAGCGGCGGACGCCTTCCACAACTTTTACGACGGGGAACCGAAGCGCTGGATCACTTGCGGTGACGCCTTCCACGACGCCGCGCAGGCCCTGACCTCCTACAGCAACACCCTGACGTGGGCGCAGGAGCAGGCACGCGAAGCCATTTCGTTGTGGGAGCAGGGTGACAGGCAGACGCAACAAGCGCAGGCGGTCTACGAGCGAGCCTCCCAGCAAGCCCAACAGCAGAATGGCGTCAGCGCGGCCTCCGCCCTCGCCCCGTTCTCCGACCCGGGCGAGGCAACACGACAGCAGGCCCGATGCCTGTTGCACCAGGCCCGCAGCCAGGTGCAGGCAGAGGGCAATCGCAGCGCCGGGGCGGTGGCCAAGGCCCAGGAAGCGGCACCACCTAAACCAACACTGTGGGACAAAGCCACCAACGCAGTTGAAACAGGCCTGGATTCTCTCGCGGACGGACTCCGCCACGGCGCGGCCAGCGCGCTGCACGGAGCGGGACACGCCGAGCACATGGCGCTGCAGGGCGCCGGCACATTGCTCGGAGCGGAGATCAAAGCCACCGGAAAGATCGCCGGGGGAGCTCTGCACGCCGGCGCATCCGTCCTGTCGGGCCTGGGGTTCCGCGACGGCTCACGCGATCTGGAAACCGCAGGCGATGACGTGGAGACCTCCACCGAAGGCGCCGGCCAGGACGTCGAACATCGCACGCACGAGGCAGGCGAAGACGTCGAAGACACAGCGGATCGGGAGGCGACCAGCGTCGAGGACGGCGGCAGCGCTGGCGGTGGCGGCGGCGGTAGAGACGTTGGCGGCCACGGGCACTACGTCATCATCGACAAGGTGAAGTACCCCGAGACCGCCCAACACGTCGACGAAGCCCAATCCGGAATCTCCTGGCGCGGAGACGAGCGGCGCGAGCAACAGCAGCCCGCGGATTTGACGATCGACCGCGACGGCGCTGACGACAACCGCAAAGAGTCCCTGCGCGGGATACCGAAGCGAGGCGCTGAAAAGCTGGACCGGGACGAGTACCCGCCAGCGATGTTCGCGGAAGGCGGCCTCGGCGCCTCAGTGAAGTACATAGATCGGAGCGACAACCGCGGTGCTGGCAGATCGATGGGTAATCAGCTCAGGGGCCTCGATAACGGCGAGCACGTGACGGTGATAACTGCATGAACACACCCTTCGATCCCCAGTACCTCGCCGCGCTCACCGCACGAGCCCGCTACCCCCTGGGGCCACCCGTCACCGTGGAGCTGGACCGCTCCGACGGCGCCTACGGTGAGCTGGCTGCGCTTTTGACGCGCCACAACGGCCTCACCGCCTTCAACGCCGGCCTGCAGATCTTTCGAGCTGATGCCGAAGGCCTGGGCCCGGACTTGCAGACCTGGAACGCCCCGCAGACCTGGAAGCACACCTACGAGGGCCTGGCTGACGGCTTGCTGTGCTTTGCCCAAGACCTCTTCGGCACCCAGTTCGCCCTCGACGACGAGGGACACGTGGTGCGCTTCGACCCGGAAACCGCCGAACGCACCATCCTCGGCGACAGCCTGGAACACTGGGCACAGTGGCTCCTGGCCGACCCCGACGTGCACGGCGCCCACGCCTTCGCCACGAGCTGGCAGGACCACCATGGCGCCCTGACACACGACCAACGCCTGATCCCACTACGCTTCTTCACCCTCGGCGGTACCTACGAGGACGACAACATCGCCGTCAAAGAGGCCGCACAGTGCATGCGCATCCGCGGCCCCCTCGCCCAAACCCTGTACTCGCTACCCGACGGAGCCCACTTCCAGATGACTTCCACCCCACCCCCGAGCGACCCCGACCTGCTCTCCCACCACGAACTCAAGGTCCGCGCTGACTACTCAACCCTGCTGATCATGGACGACGATGCAAGCCTGGACGAACCCGAACGAGCCTGGTTCGACGCACTGGTTGCGGATTGGATCAACACCTCCCCCGGCGTCGTCAGCATTGGAGCCGCCCGCCCCTTCAGCGTCCCCGTCATCGTAGACGTGCGCCGCACGCCCCCGGCCGACGACGACGTGGAGCTTCAGCAGGCCGACCACGTCACCCAGGCCAGCCTCACGCTCCCCTCCGGACGCCTGCTGATCTCCATGCAGGACATCGACGACGAACTGCCGCGCATCCCCCTCACCCCCGGCACCTACGCCGTGCGCATCTACTCCCACGGCCTGCACACCATCTCCGAGGACGGGCTGGACGGCGAGGACCGCTACCACGTAGTGCTCTGGCCCACCGACGAAGACCACCCCGCCCAGGTCCTCAAGCGCTACCCCGAGCCCCTTCCCGGCGGCTGAATACCCGCCGCCGGCAGCAACGCTGCCTACCTCGCAATCCGACTTTCGTGCCCAGCCACGCCCTGCACTACCTGCAGGCATCCGATGAGCGGTTCGACGCGATCTACTCCGTCTTCGGCGCGGTCGGCCTCGTCGCTCCCGAAGTCCGGCTCCGCAGCCTAGACCGCCCGGTGCGCACGAGGATCGTGGTTTGGTGTGGCTCAAGTAGGAGGTGTTATGGCTGAGTTGGTCTCGCGGCAAGATTTTCCTTTGATGATTGAGTTCTCTCATTTTGCGCTGCAAGAGTGTGATGAGGAGTGTGTGCCGGAGCCGTACCCGGATGGCCGGGAGCCCGTCGAGGGGGCGTTTCTCACGGAGCGCGTCGGCAGGATCGATGTCGAGAGCGCTGGCCACACGCATACGACCGTCTTGGAGTGTGAGGTCTGGGACGGTCGGCCGCCGGTTGATGAGCGGGTGGTGTGGGAGGAGCAGGGCGAGGCCGACATCGTGTCGCA
>NZ_BMRP01000087.1:11475-13238 GCF_014648695.1 Streptomyces albospinus | reverse complement strand
CGCACACAGCGACAGAAGGACACGCACCACCAAGATCAACCTGACCAAGCACTACTAGGCAGTGTCCTGGCGATCACGGGCGAAGCCTGATCACGAGGGTGCCGCGGTGACCGTGCCAAGAAAGACATAGGCACGCTTGTCATACCTGGTGGCAACCGCGCGGAAATTCTTCAGGCGGTTGATCGCCCGCTCGACGGTGTTGCGCTTCTTGTACCGCTCCTTATCGAATCCAGGCGGCCGGCCGCCGCTACTGCCGCACCTACGGCGGTTAGCCGCATGGTCGGCCTTCTCTGGAATGACATGCCGGATGCCTCGTCTGCGCAGGTAGGCACGGTGCGGTAGTTGCTATAGCCCTTGTCCGCGCTGACGCTGTCCGGCTTCGTCCTGGGCCGGCCGACTGTCAGGCGCGGGACACGAATCCGGTTCATGACCGGCTCGAACTGGGTGCAGTCCGCCCGCTGCCCAGGGGTGAGCAGTATCGATAGCGGCCGGCAGTGGCCCTCCGCGCTCAGGTGAAGCTTGGTGGTGAAGCCGCCGCGCGAGCGGCCGAGCGCCTCGCCTCCTGTACCAACTCCGCCGGGAGGTCGACCAGTTCCATTCGGATCCAAGCAATCTTGATCGCACTTGCGAGGCCCCCTTTGAGGCTCGACGGTGGCGCCAGGCGTGCTCCGGCCGCATGCTGGTGGGCCCGTACCGAGGTCGAGTCCACGGAGATGTCCCAGTCGATGCCACCAACCGCGTCGGCCTCGGCCTGGATCCGCTGGAGCAGGAGCTCCCAAGTGCCACCTGCCGACCAGCGGCGATGCCGCTCGTGCACCGTCTTCCACGGCCCACAACGCTCCGGCAGGTCACGCCACTGCACACCCGTCCTGATCCGGTAGAACACCCCGTTGATCACCTGCCGGCGATCCCGCCACCTGCCACAACGCCCGTTACTCACCGGCAGGAGCGGCCGAAGTCGCTCCCATTGAGCGTCCGTCAGGTCACCTCTATCTCCCTCAGCCGTACCAACGACCGGACGGGTCGTCAGGGCGCTGCTCGGTCTGGCAATGCTCGGCACTGACCGCTGAATACGGTAGAGGGCCCGGTCAAGTGAGAGGATGCGACGACGTGGATGTGTATGAGGCCGTGGACAGCCGTCGGGCTGTGCGGGCGTTCAGCGATGAGCCGGTGTCCAAAGAGATACTTGAACGAGTGTTGGCTGCTGCAACGCGGGCTCCGTCGAGCGGGAACCTCCAGCCATGGCATGTATATGTCGTGACCGGTGAGCCCTTGGCTGAACTCAAGAGGCGCACGACGGCCAGGGCATTGGCGGGAGATCCGGGCGATGACCGGGAGTATCCCATGTACCCGGTCGAACTGACCGCGCCGTATCGGGACCGCTTTTCCGCCGCGGCGGCCCAGCGGTACAAAGCGCTGGGAATCGAGCGCGATGATCCCGACAGGCCGAAGAAGATCGCCGCCTTGAACTCGGAGGCGTTCGGGGCGCCGGTCGTACTGTTCTGCTACCTCGACCGGACGATGGGGCCCGGACAGTGGGGGGACGCGGGGATGTACTTGCAGACGGTCATGCTGTTGCTGAGGGCGGAAGGGTTGCACAGCTGCCCCCAGGTGATGTGGACCATGTACCGCAAGTCTGTCAGCCAGACAGTCGGAGCCGATGACGAGCTCGTGCTGTTCTGCGGCGTCTCGGTGGGATTCGAGAAGGAAGGCGTGCCACGGCTGCGTACCGGGCGAGCGGACATGACGGAAACAGTGAGCTT
>NZ_BMRP01000087.1:0-11371 GCF_014648695.1 Streptomyces albospinus | reverse complement strand
GGGTCGTGATCAATGAGCATCGCAGCTTTCGGGGCGGGTGCCCGTCTGGGGTACGGGGCCCGGCGATCTGCGGCTGTGCCGTGTGGGCGCGAGTGACCGGAAGCGATGCCGCAGGCAGGCAGCGGCGGGGCCCGAGGGCCCCGGCTGCGTGCCTGCCTGGATGGTGTGTCAGACCACGGCGAGCCGGTCCACCAGCAGCTCCACCCTCTGCGCGGCGTCCTCCGGCGGCAGCCGTCCCGCCCGGGTCAGGGTGGCCAATCCGTGCAGGGACGCCCAGAACGTCTCGGTGAACAGTCCCGGGTGGACGCCGTCCCCGGCGACCTCGCCCAGGCTTTCCAGCAGGGCGGCGAAGGCGTCCTTCAGCGGCTCCGGGGTGTCCTCCTGCGCGTACGCCAGGCCGCCGTCGAGCTGGAACAAGGCGTCGTAGACCGCCGGGTTGCGTGCGGCGAAGTCGAGGTAGGCGCGGGCGAGGGCGGCGACCCGCTCGCGCGGGCTGTTCGCTCTGGAGGTCGCGGCCCGCACCTCCGCAGCCATCTGAGCAGCGCCCTGGAGGGCGACGGCGCCGATGATCTCCCGTTTGCCGCGGAAGTGGCTGTAGAGGACGGGCTGGCTGTATTCGATGCGCTCGGCGAGCCGGCGGGTGGTGACCGCGTCCCAGCCCTGCTGCTCGGCGAGTTCGCGGGCTGTCGCCACGATGAGGCGCTCGCGCTCCGCCCTTTCGCGTTCCTTGCGTTCCTGTACCGACATGATTCGATCCTAGCACCGCTAGACAATCAAGCGGCAGCAGTACTAGCGTTGCCTCATCAGCTATCAACGCTAGATCCCAGGGGTCGTCATGCTCAGCGCACTTGAGGTGTTCACCACCGTGATCGTCGGCGTGATGGTGGGGGTGGAGTTCTCCGTCGCCTTCGTCATCAACCGGATCCTCGACGCACTCCCCGGCGACAGTGGCCAACTCGGCCGCGCCCACGGGGGCCGGATGCTCGGCGCCGTGATGCCGGTCTGGTACATCGGCTCGCTCGTCCTCGTCGCGGTCTGGGCCATCGCCGGATGGCACCACCACGGCACCGGCCTCGTCGCCACCGCCGGCGCGCTACTGATCCTCAGCGTGATCATGTCGCTCCTGCTGCTCGTCCCGATCAACAACCGGAACAAGACGTGGACCCCCGAGAACCGGCCCGCCGACTGGAAGGAGCAGATGAACCGCTGGGACCGCCTCCACTACATCCGCGTCGCCGTCATCATCGCCGCCTTCGCCCTGCTGGCCGCCGCCCTCACCTGATACCAAAGCCGCCCCGACATGCACTGGTTCACCCCTGTATGTCGACAGCTTGCGCCCCGTCGGGGTGAGCCCGACAGGGCTTCGGATTTCTGACCCCGCGGGCCGACGCCGCGCCGGTGGCGCACAATCCCCACTCCCCGGGCGGCAGCCGACCACCGAAATCCCGACATTCGGGAATGCAGCTGCTGCCGCTCAGATCCCACAACGGCGATCCCGACAAACTACGCCCCTCGATCAGCCCCTCGATCAGCCGCGCGCGCGGCCTGGTCAGGCCCCACACGACTCAGCAAGCTCCACGAAGCTCACCAAGCCGACGAAGACTCGCAGGGAGAAGAACGATGTCGCTGAAGAAGATCAACACCGTCCTGGCCGCCGCCTTCATCCTCTTCATCCTCTGGTTCGGGACGGAGTTCATCCTGAGCCCGGAGACGACGGCGCCGGGCTTCGGCCTGCCGAGCTGGCCGTCCGGCGACGGCGGCGGCTTCCTGATCATCAAGGGAATCCGCGACGTCGTCCTGGCCCTGGTCCTGGGCATCCTGCTGGTGACGGGCCACCGCCGGGCGCTGGCCTGGGCCCTGCTGGTGGAGGCCCTTGCCGCGTACGGCGACATGACCACCGTGCTGGCCCACCACGGCTCCGTGGCCACCGCACTCGGCGTCCACTGCCTGACCGCGACACTGATGGTGGTCAACGGCCTGCTGATAATGCGCGAGACCCGCAAGGTCGCGGTCGCTCCGGCAACGCCCGCCCCGCAGCCCGCCTGACGCCACCTTGGCGCGTGTCGGTACTCGCCTGTCAGCGCCCGCCGGGAAAGGCGAGGCGCACGATCTTCTTCCAGTGGGCGGCGGCCTGGTCCCGTTTCTCCGGGATGGCGCAGCGCGGCCCCCTGCCCCGATTCTCATCAACGGTGGCGAGCTCAAGCGGTCAGCGCATCACCGCTGTTCAGGAGGTCAGCGTAGACCTCTGCCGGAGTGCGGTAGCCATGGGTCCTGCGCGGACGTTGGTTGAGTTCATGGGCGAAGGCCGACCTCGCCAAGCTGTACGCGGCCCTGCCGTGGTCGGCGGAGGCGTTGGAGGGCTGGGACCGCACCACGGAGACAGGCGGCGGCTACTACGAGAGCCACCGGCCGGACTCCGCCGGCCGGACCGACACCGAACGCCAGCTGGTCGACGAGATGCGGGCACGGGTCCTGGAGCCGGCCGAACGTGTAGTGACCCACGAGTTCTGGTCCACCTGCGACGACGTTCCAACGGCCCGGTCCGCGCTCAAGCACGCCGCGACCGGGGACCCCGACCCGTCATAGTCATGGATGCAGACGAAGGCCGCGCCTACCCGAGGGCCAAGCTGCACCTCCCCGACGGCCAAAGGGTCCAGGTGCGGGCGACACGGTGCCGACCGGACCGACTGGGCCGTTTCTGGTACGACTACGCGCTGGAGCTCCCGACACGGACCGACGACCGGCGCCGCGGCCCCTCCCCCACCACCTACCTCTTCACAGGGTCAGCCCCGCACCCGATCATCCAGCCGATCGAGGGCCAGGACTACCGCGCGATCCACGCGCCACCACGCCAGGAGCGGCAGCGCTGGCGACTCGCCCCAGCACCCCCAACCGCCTCCCGGTCGGGCTACTTCGTGCACCGGCTCAACTGCGCCCAGACCGAGAACGCTGAACGCCTGCTGACCGATCCCGAGGCACTGGAGATGCTGGCCGATCCAACCGTCGCCGTACCCTGCCCGGTCTGCCGGCCCGAGACAGTCCTGCGCACCTCATAACTGATCACGTGGCGTTCCGGGTCTGGCGGGCGCGTTGGACGGAGGCTTCCAGAGCTGCCATCAGGTCTTCAGGGAGAGCAGGTTCCGGGGGCGGCACCGCTGCGTGGCCACCGGCGGCGAGGGTGCCCACGAGCGCATCGAGGGCGGCGGCGTATTCGTCGTGCAGGTCCTCGACCTCCACACCGGTCACCTCGGAGATCAGCAACTCGGCGAGTTCCAGCTCGTGTTCGGTCGTCGGGGCTGGGCTGGCAAGGTCGCCCGGGTCACGGATCTCCTCCGGCCAGCGCGGGGTCTGGCAGACCAGGATGCCGTTGCGGGGCCTGAGCACAGCCAGGCGCTCGCGCGAACGGAGGGTCAGCATGGCCACGCCCAGCCGGCCCGTGCGGGACAAGGCTTCGACCAGGAGCGCGTAGGGGCGCTGCGCGGCGGGTGTGGAGGCGCCGATCCAGTACGGACGCGCGTACAGCAGAGGGTCGACGTCGTCTGCTCCGATGAAGCCGAGGACTTCGACCGTTCGTTTCGTCGGCGGCGGTAGGGCGTCAGGGTCGGCGTCGGTCAGGATGACGGTGCGCCCGTCGGGCATCTGCCATCCGCGGGCGGTTTCGTGTGCGGAGAGCTGCTGGCCATCGATCTCACAGACCCGTTTGTGCCGCACGCGGGCACCGTCAGCGGCATGGACGAGATGCAGGCCCGGCCCCTGCTCCTCGGTTGCGGCGTAGAGGTCCGCGGGCAGGGCGACCATCCCGAAGGCGATGGTGACCTGCCAGATCGATCGCATGACAGGACCGTACGGACCCCATTCGAGGTGCCCGTGCACGGGGCCGTACGAGTCGGTGAGTCGGCAACCGACGGGCGCCCGCTCACCAACGCCGAGGGCCGGGCCGGTACTGCGGGGCTGAACGGCGTACTTCCGGCACGGGGTGTCGTCCGCGACCTTCCCATCCAGTCGGCTCTACTGGCCCCGGCATCACTCGGGCAGGGCGTGCTGAGCGTCGTCGGCTCGTTCACCCACGCTGTCTCGCAGAACGTCCACTCGCAATGACGGCTGCGACGAAGCCGGTCCCGCCAGGTCCGGACTCCACATCGCAACCATCTCCATCTGGTCCGCCCGTTGATGCGAAAGAAGGGCCATGGCCGACCGGGCCCTCGGCCCGGGGAAGGCCGGCGATGATCAGGTCGAGGGCGAATTCGAAGCGCTGGTCGAAGCTGTCGGGGCCGACGTACGGCAGGACCGCGGCCAGGGCCGGGTAGGTGCTGGCCGGAACCTGGTCCGGGAGGAGGGCCGGTGCGGTCTCCTGGGCGGCCTGCTGTTCCTGGGTGAGGCCCAGGGTCAGGTAGAAGATCGACCAGTGGGTCCACGCGGCTGTGCGTGGCGAGTGGCCGGCCGCCAGCAAGGTGGCGATCACGGTGTCGGCGTAGCGCAGCGTGCGGGGCTCGGCGGCGAAGACGCCCGCGACCATCCTGGCGGCGTCGCGGTGGGAGAGCAGCGCCGCGCGGCAGCGGCGGCTCAGCTCTTTGAGGCGGTCGGGGAACGCCTCGGGCAGCGGCTCGTCGAGACAGTGCACGAGGAGTTCGTCGGAGGCCAGTTCGAGCAGGCGGCCCTTGCTGGAGGCGTGCCAGCGGACGGTGTTGTGCTGCACCCCGAGCCGGGCCGCGACGGCGCGCATGGTCACCCCGTCCAGCCCGTGTTCGTCGAGGACCGCCAGCGTGGCGGCGACGATTTCGCCCTGTGTCGTACCCATCCGATGCGCCTCTCCGGTCGGCTTCGCATCCCTGTTGTCCAATGGACAATTCTAGGGCATGCTCACTCTTGTCCAACGGACAAGAGTGAGAGGAAGTGGTTGTCATGCTCGACGTGCTCATCGCCGGGGCCGGCCCGGTGGGGCTCTGGCTCGCCGCGGAGTTGCGCCTGCACGGGGTGGAGGTGACCGTCGTGGAACGCCGGGCGGTACCGGACGGACGGTCGCGCGCGGTCGGCATGCAGGCCGGCACGCTGGACACCTTCGCCACCCGCGGACTCGCGGAGCGGTTCATCGAACGGGGCACCCCGGTGCCGACCGGTCACTTCGGCGCGGCCACCACCCGGCTGGACTTCTCCACGGTCGGGGCGGTGCACCCGTACATGCTGGCGCTCGGCCAGTCCGTCACCGAACAACTCCTGGAGGAACACGCGGTTTCCGTGGGCGCCCGGGTGCTGCGCGGGGAGGAAGTCGTCTCGCTCACCCAGGGGCCGGACGCCGTCGAGGTGGTGATCCGGGCCGGCGGCACCCACCGGACCGTGCGGGCCGGCTGGCTGGTGGGCTGCGACGGCACCCGCAGCGCCGTGCGCCAGGCGGCCGGCATCGACTTCCCCGGTCAGGACACCACGCTGACCGGGTGGCTCGCCGACGTCGAACTCGACGATCCGCCCACCGCGCCGCTCGCCGCCACCGGGCCGGCCGGTTCGTTCCTGGTGGCCCCGATCGGCGACGGCGTCCACCGGCTGGCGGGCCTCTCCACGGCCACCATGCACCACGGCACCGGCGAACCGCTGACCCTGGAGGAGGTGCGCGAGCAGACCCGCACGCTGCTGGGCCGGAACCTGGGTATCCGCAACCCCCGGTGGCTGTCGCGCTACGGCAACGCCACCCGCCAGGCCGCGCGGTACCGGGCCGGACGGGTACTGGTGGCCGGGGACGCGGCGCACATGTTCTTCCCGGCCGGTGGGCAGGGCATGAACCTCGGCATCCAGGACGCCACCAACCTGGGCTGGAAGCTGGCCGCCACCCTCCAGGGCCGGGCACCCGACGGACTGCTCGACAGCTACGACACGGAGCGCCGGCCGGCCGCCCGCGCCGTCATCGACAACACCCGCGCGCAGCTCGCCCTGTTCGCCGCGGCGAGCCCGGAGCAGATCGCGCTCCGCGAGGTGTGGTCCGCCGCGCTGGCCGAACCGGAGACCAACCGCCAGTGGTCCCGCCGGATCGCCGGCTTCGACGACCCGCTCCCCGCCGGCACCGCACCCGGCGCGCACCCGCTGAACGGCACCCGCCTGGCCGGCCTCGCCCTGGACGCGGCGCAGGCACCCACCGCCCACCCCTTGATGCACCACGGCCGGCCATTGCTGCTGGACCTCGGCGGGACGCAGACGCCGTGCCCCGCGGGTGATCTGGAACAGCGGGCGGTGACCGTCAACACCGAAGCGGCAGAGCCGATCTGGCGGAACGTCACCGCCGTCCTGATCCGGCCGGACGCCCGGATCGCCTGGGCCAGCACCGACACCGACCCGCAGCGCCGGGCCGCGGCCTGCCTCACCGCCCTGCGCACCCTGTGCCGCTGAGCCCACACGCCGGGTCCGCTCGGCTGGTACTGCAACCGCATTCGGGAAGTCGCCGCAGGTGGATCGGCACGCGCCACCTGCAACGAGGTGACTCATCGTCAGCTCTGCGGGGTGCCGACCTGCGGGTCCGGCTCCTGACCGGGTGCAGGCCCCGACGTTCCAGGCCCGCCCGGATCGTCGCATGGAACCCGCCCCATCCCGTCTGACCTGCGGCGAAGCGATGAGTGCGGTTGCAGTATCAGGGGATGCCACTGGTCCGCGTTCGCGAGGCCACTGCGGAACTGGCCGGGAGCCTGGTACTTCAGGATCGCGAGTCATTTGGTGCGGCCGGACTTCGGCCGCACAGTCCCGCCAGCCGCCGTCACGAGCCCAGGAAGCCCAGCCGAACCTGACGGTTGGAATTGTCGGCACTGGTGTCCGCCAACCTCCGTTAAGGCGACCCCCAGGGTAGTCCCTGCCGCGCGGTGTCCAGCATCGGGACAACCCTCTTGCAGGAGGCGACTCCGCACGCGGCCCTGCACCGCGTGCCGCTCGCCTCGATGCGCAGGAATCCGTCCGGTCCAGACCCGATCGGCGGTCATGGCCCGCCCGCCACAGAGATGTGGAGCTCAGCGGGCGCCGGACCCAGATGCCCCGGCGCCCGGTCGGCCCTCAGTCGCGTTGGGGCGCGAAGGGACCTTCATCGACGAATCGACGTAGCCCGCGTGCGAAGGTCCGGGCGTCGGCTTCCGGCCAGGAAGCGAGGGAGTCCTCGATGGCGGTGACGAACCGCTGCCGGGTGACTGCGACTGTGCCATGGCCCTGGTGGGTGAGGGTGAGGAGGGTGGCGCGGCCGTCGACGGGGTCGGGTTGGCGCTGGACCAGGCCGGCGGTTTCCAGGCGGTCGGCGCGTCGGGTGACGGTGGTGCGGTCCAGGCCGATCTCGCGGCCGAGGTCGGCGGCGCTGAGGGGGCCGGTTCGGGCCAGGCCGCTGAGTACCGGATAGGTGAGTTCGTCGACCGCTTCCCCCAGGCCCTCGGTGAGGTGGGTGTAGAGGCGGGCGCGGGTGCCGCGTCGCAGCAGCAGTCCCAGGGCGTCGGCGATGTCGTATCCCGTCGTGTCGGTCACCGCTCAAGATTAGCGTGCGCCGCACACGCTTCTCCTGCTACAGTCATAAGCGTGCTTCAAGCACGCATCTCCGTGGGGGGCATGCCCCCCGAACCGAAAGGAATCACCATGAACCGCACCGACGCCCGCACGGCCCTCACCGACCTGCTCTTCACCCCGGGACTCGACCTGGACCAGGCCGCCGACCGGCACTTCGCCCCCGACTACCGCCAGCGCACCGACGGCGACTGGGCCGACCGCACCGAGTTCCTCACCCACATCGCCCACCTGCGGAAGGTCATCGCAAACGGCTCGGTCACGGTGCACGAGGAACTCGTGGCCGGCGACCACTACGCCGACCGCCACACCGTCGATGTCACCAAGACCGACGGATCCACCGTGCGCATGGAGGTCTACCTTTTCGCCGAGTTCGCACCTGACGGACGCTTCCGCCGCATCGAGGAGACCACCCTCATGCTCAACGGCGCCGAAGAGGACCGAAACCTCGGCAGCGCCCGCTGAGTGCCCACGGCTCGCGGCGTCCGCCGGGTACCGGGATGGAGGGCCGCGTGCGGGAGAACTGCCGATCCATGAGCTGATCCCGGGTGCCCCGCAGCGTGTAGTCCGCGCCCCTGCTGACCAGGCGTGAGAGCAGGGGCGCGGATGATGTCTTCATCGCCGCGGGGTTCGTTGCGGCCGACCTCGCCGATGGAGTGGGAGTCCCCGCTCGCCGAGCAGGGTGCGCGACTCGGCCGAGTCATAGCCGGCATCAAGGTGCACGGTTTACCTCTTCGGGTAGTGGCCCAAGTTCGGCCAATAGATCGAGCGTTGGGGCCAGAAGCGGTGAGTCGTGGCAGTTGGCGCCGGCCAGGATGCGGCCAAGGGGGATGCCTTAGCCGTCGGTCATGCCCGAACGCTTCATGCCCTGCTTGCCCCGGTCGACCGGTGAGCGTCCGGCTGCTTCCCCGCCGCCCGGGGCCTTGGTGATGGCTCCGTCCATGGCGCTCTGATCGAGGACGAGACCGACGAGGCGGTCATAGGCGTCGGGCGCCATCTGCTTCAGCCGGGCGAACAGCCCCAGACGTATCCCTCGTCCCGGCGGTTGCGGATCGAGGTGGCCGAGCAGGTGGAGTCCGCGATTGCTTCATAGAAGCAGCCGCAGCGAAGGACTTGCAGCAGCTTGTCGAACACGATCCTGTCGCTGATCCGGCGCCGGTGGCAGCCCAATGGGTGGGCCGGATCGAACTCGGGCCGCTGGGGCAACAGGGCAGCGAATTGGTCCCACAGTGGTTCGGTCAGCCATGACGGCAGCCCAGGCACAGGTCTCCCGTGATCACAGAGCGTCGCAACTTCATGTTCACGGAACCTGTGCCTGTCTCTTCTGGCAGCTGGCCCCACCCGTTGACTGTCTGCGCGGCCTCTCAGTCCAGGGCCTTGCGGACGGCGGTCAGGATGGCTTGGGCGTCGGCGCCGAGAGCGCGAGCCGCTGACGTGAAGTTCCGTGCCAGCATGGCGAGTTGCTCTGCGTCGGGGTGCATTCGTTCGGACGGGAGTGCCGCGACCCGAGTGCCTGCGCCACGGCGGGTGCGGATCAGCTCGACGGCCTCCAGTTCGCGGTAAGCGCGAGCCACTGTGCCTGGTGCCAGGCCCAGGTCGGCAGCGAGCTGACGCACGGTGGGCAGGCGTTCGTCCTCGGTCAGTTGGCCGGTGACGATCAGGGCTGCGAGTTGGGTGCGGATCTGCTCGTACGGCGGAACCGGGCTGGCTGTGTCGACGCGGACGGAAGGGCCGGTCATTGTCGGACTGCTCGGGGCGCCACCAGAGTGAACAGGGACCATGCCAGGGTGACCAGGGCCAGCAGGCTCATGGGGTAGATCACCACGGCCGTGAGTGTGCCCGGTGTTCCCTCGCAGCTCGTGTTCGTGAGGAAGCTGGCAATCATCAACAGGACGGCCAGCAGCTGGCCCGCGGCCAGTACCCCCCAGCCTGCGGTGACCGCCCGTGAGCGGTTCCGGCGCTGCTGGTCGTCGCCCGGGCGGTGGGCGATGCGGCGCAGGGCCCAGGCGCAGGCGGCGGTTCCGATGGCGAGAGAGACAAGGATCTGGTTGCCGTAAAACATGCCGGGCCAAAGGCTGACAGGTGCTTTGGGTACACCATCGCAAGCAACGTTCTGGGTAGCGACAGCGACAGCCCGGTGTATGGCGTCGGGGGAGGCTTTCGCAGCCCCGATCCCCACCAACAAGACGAGGAGTACCGCCTCAAGGGGAAGCAGGACGGTGAGACGGGGTGGCACGAGGTCTCTGACCCGGCGCGGGGTGAGGCCGGCCGTGCGTACCGCTTCCTGGGGACGAGGGGTGAGGGCGTCGCCGAGCAGGACGCCGCCCACCGCGCACAGGCCGAAAGCCATGACGGCGCTCACCAAGGGCACGTCGAAGCCGTAATCGTTGCCGAATCTGCTGATGTCCGTGGTGGCCCACAGTGGTGCGGCTATGGCGCCCACGGCCAGACCGGCCCAGCAGGCGTAGCGGTCGGCGAGGTAACGGGGGGCGGGCGGGGATACGGTGTCGGGCATACGGGGACCTCAGCGAGTGGCGATGGCCGGGTGGCTTGTGCTCAGCGGTAGCGGGCGCTGCTTGCGCAAGCCGCTTTGTAGCAAGCAGTAAGCACAAGATGCCGCCATCAGAGACTTGCGCCAACTGCTCGATACAAGTTGAGGTGGGCGGGCATGGTCAGCACCTTCGCAACACGCTTGGACCGAACCGGCCGGACAGATGGGACGGAAGTCGAGTCATACCCGGTAAGGCGTGGATCCCATTCTGGCCGCCCGGCGTGCGTCCCCAACATGCCACGTGTGCAACAGCAGTCAGGCACCAGCCACTGGGACACACGTCCTCGACGCCGACGATGACCGGGCGCCTATCTGCGCGATCTCTCCAGCGTGCCCACGTGAACGTGCACACGCACACACAAGACCCCACGCTCTGTCAAGTCCCAGGAGGGAGGTGCCTGGAGACCGGCCTGCGCTACCGATCCGGGCGCATCGTCGAGCGGGTACGCGCGGTGCGACGGTCGCTGACCTCCAGCGCCCCGCCCAAGGTCGTGCGGGACCTGGACGAACGCCTTCACGGCGTCTACCTGTGAACAGAAAGGGCGAAGAGATGCGCGTAGGAACCACCGGCCACCGCGGCTTGGACCACGACGTCGAGCGGCAGGTCCGCAGACTCCCGAACGATGCGGTGCGCCAGTGGCAGCCGTCCGAACTGACCGCCGTCTCCTGCAACGCCGACGGCCCCGACAGCTGGCTCGCCGAGGCGGTACTCCAATACGGCGGCCGACTGGAGGTCGTCGTCCCCGCCCGGGAATACCGCGCGGACACCCCGACTGGCACCACCCCGTCTATGACGCGCTGCTCAAGCGGGCCGCCGACGTACACGAAACCGGCCTGACGACATCGGGCTCCGCCGCGCACATGGCCGGCAGTGCAATCCTGGTCGGCCCGGTGGACCAGCTGCTCGCCGTGTGGGACGGAAAACCCGCCAGCGGCTACGGAGGCACCGCGGACGTCGTCGACTACGCCCGACGCACCGGCACCCCCGTCCGGGTGCTGTGGCCGGCAGGCGCCACGCGCACATAGCCTCCCGAGCAACCGGCACACGGGTGTCAGCGTTCCAGGGGCACAAGGGACCCGGGTTCCTGGCGGTCGGCGATGCCCTCCGCCGACCGCCAGTCCAAAGCTCGCCTCGGGCGGTAGGGGCTGTCTGCAATTGCGCTATCGCCCTCCGTGGCCACACTGGCAGGATCGAGCCTCATGGCGTGAGTGCCGAGAGGCGCGACCCAGTGGGCGAGGGAGACTAGTAGATCGTCGCGGCTAATGCTTGGGGTAGAGGTGGCGCAGTTTGATGCGTGCATC
>NZ_BMRP01000086.1 GCF_014648695.1 Streptomyces albospinus | reverse complement strand
CAGAGACCAACAGTCCCAAGCCGCTTAACGAAACCGTCCACGCTGCGAGGGGATGGACAAACTGCGCCACCTCTACCCCAAGCATTAGCCGCGACGATCTACTAGGCGCCGTTGATGCATCTCCGCCACTCGGTCCGCGCGCCCATCCTGGACGAGGGCGAGCGCATCCTGCTCTGCAGGCTCGTCATTCCACACCCGGCCGAACCAGTCATCATCTGGGCGGCACCTGGTGGGGGTATCGAGCAGGGAGAGACGCCCCTGGCTGCCCTTCGTCGGGAACTCCACGAAGAGGTGGGACTCGCAATCGACGGCACCCTGCCTCACGTGTGGCATCAAAAGGTCATCGATCCTGGACATACGGCTGGCCATGACGGCGTGGTCAACGGCTACTTCCTCGTCCGCACCACATCGTTCCAGCCCCGCGGGGCGACGTCGGATGTGCAGCTCGCCGCTGAAAACATCAACGGTCTTCGCTGGTGGCAACTGCCGGACATTGTCGACTATCACGGCCCGGACCTGTTCTCGCCGCGCGACCTCGCAACCCCGTTGCCGGCTCTGATCGCCTTCGGTCTCCCGGCCAAGCCCGTACGGCTGGGCCTGTGAACTCGCCTCGAAGCATGGCTAGTTGGCCAGGACAAGGCTGGCCCTCCTCGAAACATCGTTCCTGCGTCGGCGAACCGGCAAGCCCCTGCCGTGGGTTCGTTCTTTCTCACGGCGGCACCCCGTTCTCGGCTCAGCCCAGACGCAAGACAGGAGCCAGACGCGAGGCATGGGCCTCGATGGCGTCCCGCTGGTATGCGGCCAGGCTCGGCGCAATCGCCTCGTAGGCCGTGCGCCATTGTTCGTTGTCCACGCAGGAGCGCCCGATGGCACGGTACTCCGCGACGGAGACGGCGTGCAGGGCGCTGAGCAGCCCGTACTGGACTTCGACGTGCGCCTGTACCGCGTCGACGTCAGCGGGCAGCCCTGCGACCATCAGCTCGGCCAGCAAGATCATCTGCGCCGTACACTCTCGGTGCGCGGCCTTGAGCTCAGCTTCGGTCATCGTCGACGTGTGCCTCTCGACCTTTTCAGAGGGCGGTATGCCGGGAACCGCGCACCGTTTCACTCGGCGCTGGATCGCCCCCGCAGGGGCCGAGGTTCGCAAGGAGATGACCTTGGGGCCCCACCTGGACGCGAAAGCGCGAGGGGAATACAGCATGGCGGGAAAGCGTGGAGCACCGAGAAGACATCAAAGGAGTTGACCGGCGAGGGTGGGGCGCTGCAGCAGCTGACGAAGAAGATACTGGAGCCCGCGCTAGACGGCGAGATAATGATTTACCTTGGCTATGAAACGCACGATCCAGTGGGCAGGGGCAGCGGCAGCTCCCACAAGGGCAGCCGGTCCAAGACCGCACTCACCGATGTAGGGACGGCAGAGATCTCCGTGCCACGGACACGGGCAGACGCTTTCAAGCGCAGATCGTCCGCAAACCCAGCACCAGCTGACCGGCGTAAACCAAATGGTGCGGCCCCTTGCCGCGGAGGCGCCCACGCACAAAGCGACATCCGCGCACCTCACCGAGGTCTACGGGTACCGGGGTATCCAAGCAGGCCATCACCACGATCACGAACAAGAAGGACATTAACAGCGGCTCGACTGCTGAAAATCGAACCTGCACGGGAGCTCGACATCCGCGGACATTCACCTCCCAATCCACACCGCCCCACGAACGTCACATGACGCCCATCAGTTGCCTCCGACGCACCATCAGTAAAGTCAGCATTGAGTCAGCATGCACCCCGCCAGAGGTGGTGACAGGTGGCGACAGCTACACATGCGCCAATCCGCCCTGCACCACCTTTGAGCTGCAAAGATGCTGACCAACCGGCTACACCCACAACATCGCCGCCAACCCGGTGTCATTGGAACCCGAAGGGGCGCCACGCCCAACATCAGACCGGGTTGCCGTTGCCCATACGCATCCAGTTGCGCCCCAGGTCCCTCGCGTCCCGCGCCTAGCTGAAGAGGCGGGTGGGTGTCGAGGGTGGCGGTGACAGCCGTGCCCCGCATTCAGGTCACCGATTCCAAGATCCGGGCCGTACACGGACCAACTCCCTACCGGCGGCGGTCGCGGGTTGCCATATCGGCACGTCAGGGCCGGTACGAGCGCTGTACCACCAGCAGACCAAGAATCTGCTGGTGGTCCTCTGTGCGGCCCACGGCACTCACGCAACGTAGCCAATAGCACCTCAGATGATCTGGTTTTCGAACGCGCCCTCGTCCCGCTGTACGAGCCTTCCCTGGGGAGAATCTGGGGAGTTCAGGCGGCGCTGGGGAGCGCGTGGGGAGAATCTGCTGAATAACATGGCATGAGCCTGCAAGACGCTGAAAGATCCATGCCCGCAGTTCAGAGGCCCGAATGACCGAATCATGCCAGGTCAGAGCACCTAGGTAGACGACTTCACGATGTAGGTGTATCCCGCGAACGCCCCAGTAGCGGACAGTGTCCCGGCCACCAGCACGGTCCCGAACCGGCGGGCGTCGGGACTGGTTCCGTAGGCGGCGTGCTGTTCTTCCGGACGCGAGGTCGGCAGCAGTACGGCGATCGTCACCAGAGAGACGAGACCCAGAGCCGCCGGCGTGGCGACCGGCAGCGGCCAACCGCTCTGCTGTCCCAGCCAGGTTCCGGCGGGAACTCCGAGCACGAGGGCGAGCGAACCGGCGACGGACAGCGCCCCGACCACACGCCCACGGACCTCGGGCGCGAACAGGCCCACGGCCACTGGTCCCATCACGGCCCAGAACAGTGCCTGGGACAGCGCGGTCAGCAGCCGCGCCACGAGGAGCAGACAGTAGGAGGTGGCCAGCGCTGCGACCAGGCTGGACACGACCAGCGCGGCCAGTAGTCCCGTGAGCACATGGCGTCGGGGTACGGCCCGCGTGACGTGGGCGAGTGGCAGAGACGCGACGGCCACCGTCACGCCGTAGCCGGTAACCAAGAGTCCGACCGCTGGCACCGACACCCGTAGGCTCTCGGAGATGAGCTCCAGGAGGCCGATCGGCAGGCTCTCCGCAGTGTTGAAGGTGAAGGCGGCCAGCATCAGGGCCAGGAGCACTGCCGACCTGTGCCATGGAGCCGGCTGCGTCGTGCCCCTTCGGTCTCGTCCGGTCCTCGCCCGTTGCGCCTGCTCCGTGGCACCGTCCATGCGGATACCTCACCCGGCTCACCGG
This sequence comes from Streptomyces albospinus, assembly GCF_014648695.1. Classification (GTDB taxonomy): domain Bacteria; phylum Actinomycetota; class Actinomycetes; order Streptomycetales; family Streptomycetaceae; genus Streptomyces; species Streptomyces albospinus. The sequence continues at coordinate 10,205 of NZ_BMRP01000086.1, read as the reverse complement.
TCCGCCGCAACCGAATTCATCTGCCGTGTAGGGGCGGGGAGCTCAAGGCGTGTGTCATTGACCAGGCGTTCACTGCGGTGGTGGGGCTGTAGTCGGCGCCGTGGGACACGCACTACACGCCCGGCAGTGTTCGGGTGCGCCGGGTGATCACTGTGAGGCGAGGTGAGTGTGGTGAGCCAGATCCTGATACTCCGTCAGTCAGTACCCGAGTCGGCGACGCGTCGGAAAGAGGACGCTCAGCGGCGACGAGACGTGATCAGACCTGTACTTCGGTCCGGGACGTGGTCTGCCCCTTGACCTGCTGGGGCGCGGGTCAAGGGGCAGATCGCGAACCTGTCTCCAACGTGTGCGTCGCCGGTGCGGAGCGGAGGTGCGAGCCGGTTAACGGTCGGGGGTGGGCGTGGGGAGGAATCCGGTGCCGGCGAAGAACGTCAGGTAGGCCCGCACGGTCTCGTCGGTCATGGGCGGGAGGTGGACTCCTGATGCCGCCGCCGCTCGGTGGGTGAGGGAGGAGTCGAAGGTCCGACGCGTGCGGCGGGGCCGGCCCTGGGCTGCGTCGGCCGTTTCCTGCCGGCTGGAGCCGCCGAGGAAGAGCTGGGCGGCATTGTCCGGCTGGTCGGCCACCAGCTTGCGCCAGTGGTCGAGTGGCACCGGCCGCACCGTGTGGCCCAGCGTGGCCGCTGCCTGGAACACCTGGGAGAGCATGGGCGGCGTGGGGTGGGTGAGATGGAAGGTCGGTTGTTCCGGAGTGGTCGCGTTCCGTGCCGTCTGCTGGTTGTCCGCGAGGGCCACGACTGCCGCGCTCACGTAGTCGACCGGTATCCAGTCGGTGGACTCGTCGGCTCCCTCGGGTACCGCCCGTGCCTGGAGGCATCCCTTGATGTACTGCCACAGCAGGTCGCGGTCTTGGCAGGCTCCCGTGTGCGAGGCGCCCGAGATGCGCGCGGGGCGGTAGACGGTGACCGGGATGTGGCGGCTCTGCGCGATGCGTACGATCTCCTCGGCGACCCACTTGCTCTGCGAGTAGCCGTCGGGCAGTTCGTGCACGGTGCCGACGGCGGACGCTTCCGTGAGTGGCCCGCCGGCGGCCGTGTGCGGTGCGTACACGCCGGTGGTCGAGATGTAGTGCATGCCGGTCGACTCCGATGCGGCCACGATCCGCAGGAGTTCCTCGGTGCCCCTTACGTTGGCGGCGCGGAGTTCGGTGTACGGGGCGGCGAAATTGACCCTGGCGCCGTTGTGGAACACAGCGCCGACCCGCTTCCGCAGTGCCTTGTGCTCCCTGTCGGACAGCCCCAGGCCCGGCGCGCCCAGGTCGCCCGGCAGCGGACGGATCAGGTCACCGTAGTGCTCCTTCCACAACCCGTACCGCTCCAGGGCGGACCGCAGCCTGCGTGCTCCCTCGGCGGTGTCGCGTGCCCGCACCAGGCAGTCCACCGGACCGCCCGTCGACTCCAGTAGATCGCGCAGGAGGAACGCTCCGAGGAAGCCGGAGGCCCCGGTCAGCAACGGGCGGTGTGCGCCTGCGGGTTCGCCGGGCGCAGGGCCAGCGGTTCGGGTGATGTCGGGCGCCAGGTGCACGTCCTGTCGCGGATCGGGGCCCGGCGCGTGCCCGGCCCCGCCGGCCGGCTCGTCCAGGAGGCGCCGCGCGCCGTCCGGGGTGGGTGCGGCGAAGAGGGCACGCATCGACAGCCGTACGCCGAACCTGTCCTCGATGCGCTGGGCCAGCTTGACCGCGAGCAGGGAGTGTCCGCCGGCCTCGAAGAAGTCGTCGTCGAGACCCACATCAGGGACGCCGAGGACGTCGGCGAACGCCTCGCACAGCAGCTTCTCCTGCTCGGATTCCGGCGCGCGTCCGGCGCGTGTGCCCGTGGCCGGGTCGGGGGCGGGCAGCGCCCGGCGGTCGGTCTTGCCGTTCGGCGTGAGGGGCAGGGCGTCGAGCGCGACGAACGCGGACGGCACCATGTACTCCGGCAACTGTGAGACGAGTGCCTGGCGCATCCGGGCGGTCGCCGTCTCCCGCTGCCCGCCGGCAGGAACGACGTAGGCCACCAGCCGCCTGTCACCGGGCCGGTCCTCCCGGACGACGGCGCAGGCGGCGGAGATCCCGGGCACCGCGGCCAACGCCGCCTCGATCTCGCCGAGTTCGATGCGGAAGCCCCGCAGCTTGACCTGGTCGTCGGCGCGGGAGACGTATTCGAGCTCGCCGCGGTCGTTCCAGCGGACGAGGTCGCCCGTGCGGTACATGCGTCCGCCGGTGCGGCTGAACGGGTCGGCGACGAACCGGGCGGCGGTCAGGCCCGGACGGTGCAGGTAGCCGCGGCCCAGCCCGTCACCGGCCACGTACAGTTCTCCGATCACCCCCGGCGGCACCAACGCCATTGTCCCGTCGAGTACATACACCTGTGCATTGCGCACCGGGACGCCGATCGGTACCCGGTGGGTCGGTGCATCCGGGCCGGGCGGCTCCAGGAAGTCGCTCATGGTCGCGCAGACCGTGGTCTCGGTCGGGCCGTAGGCATTGACCAGCCGCCGGCCGCCGGCCCACCGGGCGACCAGCGCCGGCGAGCACGCCTCCCCGGCGAGTACCAGCGTGGTGCCGCCTGGTACGCCCTCGTCCTGCGGCATGACCGCGAGGGCAGCCGGCGGGAGGGTCAGGTGGGTGATGCCGCGTTCCGCGAGCAGGCCGGCGAGCGGGGCCCCGGGCACCAGCTGTGCCGGATCCGCGACTTCCAGGCAGGCACCGGTCAGCAATCCCATGCAGATGTCCCAGAACGCCGCGTCGAAACTGACCGATGCCATCTGTAGAACGCGGCTGGAGGAGGTGAGGTCAAGCCTTTCCGCCTGCGTGCGGACCATCGCGCCGACGCCCTGGTGAGTGACGACGACGCCCTTGGGCCGACCGGTGGAGCCAGAGGTGTAGATGACGTAGGCGGGGTGGGCGGACAGGGGGCCGGTGCGCGGGTTCGCGGTGTGGCCGGTGGACCAGGCTGCGGTGTCGTCGAGTGCGAGACAGCGGGCGGTGGTGGGCAGTGCGGCGCGGAGGGCCGTGGTGGTGACGAGGAAGGCCGGCGCGGCGTCGTCGAGCATGAAGGAGATCCGGGCGGGCGGGTATGCGGGGTCGACCGGCAGGTAGGCCGCTCCTGTTTTCAACACCGCCAGTATCGCGACGATCATGTCGGACGACCGGGGCAGAGCGAGGGCCACCAGGTCCTCGGGGCCGATGCCCTGTCCGGACAGGTACTGGGCGAGGTCGTTGGCACGGGCGTTGAGCTGGGCGTATGTCAAGGCACCCGTCGCGTCGCGTACGGCCTGGGCGTCGGGGGTGCGCGTCACCCACTCCCCGAAGAGCTCCGGCACCGTCGGAGCCGGCAGGTAGGCGACGGGGCCGCGTCCCCACCCCTCCAGCATCCGCGAGCGCTCCTCGGCGGTGAGCAGGTCGTAGGTGCGGACGGGCAGGTCGGCGTCGGCCACGACCGCGGACAGCAGGCGGCGGAGCCGGTGGGCGAGCCGGTGCACCGTCTCGGGCTCGAACAGTTCGGTGGAGTACTCAAGGTGCCCCTCGATCCCCGCGACGCCCCCCGCCTCGTCCCATGTCTCGGTGAAGCTGAACGTCAGGTCGAACTTGCTGATACCCGTGTGAACGGGCTGACCGGTCACCGTGACCCCGGGCAGGTCGACACCGGCCGCCGCCTGGTTCTGCAACACCAACATCACCTGGAACAGCGGATGACGGTCCTGCGACCGCACCGGGTTGAACGCCTCCACCAACCGCTCGAACGGCACATCCTGATGCGCGAACGCCGCCAGGTCGAACTCCCGCACCCGGTCGAGGAGTTCACGGAAGGTGGGATCCCCCGACAGATCCGTGCGCAGCACGAGGGTGTTGACGAAGAACCCGACCAGGTCGTCCAGGGCCTCATCGCTCCGGCCGGCCACCGCGGTGCCGAGCGGGACATCGTCGCCGGCACCGTGCCGGGACAACAGCACCGACACCGCCGCCTGCACCACCATGAACAGGGTGCAGCCCGAAGACCGCGCCAACTCGACGAGCCCCCGGTGCGTGTCCCGGTCGAGGCTGAAGAAGTGTGCCTCACCCCTGTGGTCCGTCACGGCGGGCCGTGGCCGGTCCCACGGCAGCACCAGCGCCTCCGGCACACCTGCCAGGGCCTGACGCCAGAAGGCCAGTTGCCGGGTCATCGGACTCTCGGCATCGGACTCCTCGCCCAGCATGCGCCGCTGCCACAGGGTGTAGTCGGCGTACTGCACCGGCAACGGCGACCAGTCAGGAGCCCTGCCCGCGGTACGCGCCCGATAGGCGGCGCCCAGGTCCCGGGCCAGCGGCGCCAGTGACCAGCCGTCGCCGGCGATGTGGTGCAACGCCAGTACCACTACATGGCTCTCCGCGCCCAGCCGTAGCAGGCTTACCCGCAGCGGCAGTTGGGCTTCCACATCGATCGGCTCGGTCACCGCGGCGGATATCCGGCCGGGCAGGTCGGGCTCCTCGACGTCGTCGAGGGTCAGGGCGAGCTGCGCCCGGGCCGGGTCGAGGACCACCTGCTCGGGCTCGCCGTCGTGCTGGGGGAAGACGGTGCGCAGCGCCTCGTGGCGCTCGATGACGTCGCCCAGCGCCGCACCCAGCGCGGCGACGTCGAGCGGGCCGTCGAGCCGCAGCACCAGCGGGATGTTGTACGTGGCGCCGGGCCCGTCCAGCCTGCCCAGGAACCACAGGCGCTGCTGCGCGAAGGACAGCGGCAGTCTCGCCGGGCGCCGCGCGGGCACGATGGCGTCCCGAGCCGTGCCCGCACCGTCGAGGGCCGCAGCCAGTTGCGCGACGGTGGGGCGCTCGAAGAGCGTGCGCACTTCGAGTTCCACGCCGAGTGCGGTGCGGATGCGGCTGACCAGGCGGGTGGCCAGCAGGGAGTGTCCGCCGAGCGCGAAGAAGCTCTCGTCGACGGGGGCGCGGCCGATGCCGAGCACGTCGGCGAACAGATCTGCGAGCAGTTCTTCCTGCACGGTGCGCGGGCCGCGCCCGCCGATGTCCGCGGCGTGCCTGGGCGCCGGCAGTGCCCGCCGGTCGAGCTTTCCGTTCGGGGTCAGCGGCAGTGCGTCCAGCACGACGAAGGCCGACGGGACCAGGTACCCGGGCAGCGTCCGGCCCAGCTGCTCCGCCAGTGCCTCCGCGGATGTCGCCGTACCGTCGGCCGCCACGACATAGGCCACCAGCCGCCGGTCGCCAGGGGTGTCCTCGCGGACGACGACACGGGCGGCCGTCACCGTCGGCAGGGCGGTGAGCGCGGCTTCGATCTCGCCGGGTTCGATGCGGTGGCCGCGGAGTTTGACCTGGTCGTCGGCGCGGGAGAGGTAGACGAGCCGGCCGTCCGCGTCCCACCGGACGAGGTCGCCGGTGCGGTACATCCGCCCACCGGAAGGGTCGAAGGGGTCGGCCACGAAACGCGTAGCCGTCAGGGCGGGGCGGCCCACGTACCCGCGGGCCACCCCCGGTCCGGCGAGGTACAGCTCGCCGGTCACGCCCACAGGCACCGGGCGAAGCCGGGCGTCGAGGACGTAGCACCGCATGCCGTCCAGTGGCTTGCCGATGGGCGGAACCCGGTGCTCCGCGGTCGGCTGCGACGGCACCTCGTACCGCGTCGCGAACGTCGTCGTCTCCGTCGGCCCGTAGGCGTTGACGAACGACGTCCGGGGGCGGGCGGTCGCCGCGCGTTGCAGGACGCCCGCTGCCGCTGCCTCGCCGCCGGTCGCCACCAGGCGCACGGTCCCGAACAGGTGCGGATCGGTGTCGGCGATGATGTTGAACAGGGAGGTGGTCAGGAAGAGAGCGGTGATCTTCTCGGCGGCAAGGATGCGGCCGAGGCGATGCGGTTCGAGCGGGCCGTCAGGGGCGACGACGACCGTTCCGCCGTTGAGCAGCGGGACCCAGATCTCGCAGGTCGAGGCGTCGAAGACGTAGGCGGAGTGCAGGAGGACCGCATCCGCGGCGCCGCGCCACATGGCGTCGGCGGCGAGCGCCGCCACGTCGGCGTGGGTGACACCGATGGCCTTGGGGTCGCCGGTGGAGCCGGAGGTGAACATCACGTACGCCAGCCGCGCGCCACCGGGGAGGCCGGGAAGCGTGCCCGGCTCGACGGGTGCGCCGTCGACGACGCGGCCGTCGCTGTCGACCACGACGACCGGGAGAGAGCCGCGGGCTTCCACCACCCAGGGGTGGCCGACGAGGTCCGCCGCGACGACGAGGGCGCGCAGGCCGGCCGAGGCGGATATCCGGCGCAGTCTCCCGGCCGGCCAGCGGGCGTCCAGCGGCACGTACGCGCCGCCGGCGCGGACTGCGGCCAGCGAGGCCGTCACCACTGCGGACGAGCGGCCTACCAGTACGCCGACACCGTCCTCGGCAGCTACGCCCAGGCCCGTCAGGCACCGCGCCAGGGAGCCGGAGAGTCGGTCCAACTCACCGTAGGACAGGGCGCTTTCGCCCCGCCTGACGGCAACCGCGTCCGGGTCCGACGCCACGCGGGCGGCGAACAGTTCCGGGAGTCCGGCCCGCGGCACACCGGCCGGCAGCGGAGCGCCCCTCCCCTGGTCGAGCAACCGTGCGTGCTCTCCGTCGAGCAGCACCGAGAGGCCGGCGACACGCTGCTCCAGGTCCTCGGCGCAGGCCTCCAGCAGCCGCCGCAGCCGCTCGGCCATCAGCCGTACGGTCCCGGATGCGAAGGCGTCCGTGCGATGGCCGAAGGTGATCCGCAGATCATCGCCCGGCGCGATCGTGAGGGTGAGCGGATAGTGCGCCGCGTCGGTGCCCCGGAAGCCGGTGACCCGAAGGCCCGGGAGGCCCTCCTGGGCCTGCCGCAGCGCTGCCGCGTCCATGGGGTAGTTCTCGAACACGGCGAGCGTGTCGAAGAGGTCGTCCAGGCCGGTCAGGGCGCGGATCTCGGTCAGCCCGAGGTACTGGCAGTCCAGGAGCCGGCCCTGCTCGTCCTGCATCCGGTGCAGGAGCGTTGCGAGGGTGTCGTCGGGGTGTATGCCGACGCGGACCGGGATCGTGTTGATGAACAGACCGACCATGGTCTCGACACCGGGGATGTGCGGCGGTCGGCCCGAGACGGTGGTGCCGAACAACACGTCGTCCTGCCCGGTCAGTTGGTGCAGCAGGACGCCCCAGGCGCCCTGCACCACCGTGTTGAGCGTCAAGCGGTGCCGGCGGGCCGCCTCCCGCAGGCGAGTGGTGGTGGCCGCGCCCAGATTCAGCACCAGCTGCTCGGGCAGCTCGCCCGACGACGCAGGGGCCGGATTCTCGCCGGCCAGCAGGGTCGGCTGCGCCACTCCGGCGAGCGCCGTGCGCCAGGCGTCGGCCGCCGCCGTACGGTCCTGGGCGGCCAGCCAGGCGAGGTAGTCCCGGTAGGGGGCGACGCGCGGCATCGCGCTGCCGTCCCCGCCGCGTGCATAGAGCTCGAACAGTTCCCTTACCAGCAGCGGCATCGACCAGCCGTCGAGGAGGAGGTGATGGTTCGTCATCACCAGGTGGTACCGGTGGTGTCCCATCCGGATCAGGGTGAACCGCATCAGGGGCGGTTCGGAGAGGTCGAATCGCCGCGTGCGGTCGGCGGTCAGGAACGCGGCGAGCCGCTCGGCGCGCCCGGCGTCGTCGCCCGTGCCGAAGTCGAGTTCCTCGAAGACCGGCGGGACTTCCACGGCAACGGCCTGGACGGGCTCGTCGAGGTCTTCGTAGAGGAACCCCACCCGAAGGTTCGCGTGCCTGCGCAGCAGTCCCTTGACGGCCGCGTACAGCACCGCCGCGTCGACCGGTCCCTCGATGTCGAAGACGAACTGCGCGGTGTAGACGTCCACCGCCTCGGAGTCGTAGACGGCATGGAACAGCATGCCTGCCTGCAACGGTGTCAACGGCAGGACGTCCTGTAGCTGGAACCCGGTCACTTGCGTCCACCCCACTTGTTCTGCAACTTGTTCTGTAGGCGATCGATCTGAGCCTGGTTGAGCGAGACCAACGGAAGGTCGGAGGGCGTATAGCCGCCGGCGTCGGGCGCCTGGGCGTGTTCCGCGACGGCACGCAGCGCCCGCAGCCAGCCTTCGGCGAGTTCCTCGACGTCCTCCTCCTTGAGCAAATCCGTCGGCCAGGTCCAGCCGGCGACCAGCTGCGGCCCCTCCGGCAGGTCCTTGGTGTAGGCGTTGATGTCCAGCACGTGATGGACCGGCATGCCCGGGTCCTGGCTGCGTGGCCCTCCCCCGTCGAAGAGCAGCTGCCAGTCCCCGGCGTCGCCCGCTGCCGATGAACCGGCATAGCGGCCCAGGTAGTTGAAGCCGATCTGCGGCGTCACGGCGTCCCTGAGCACGTCGCGGGTGCGCGGGTTGAGATGGCGCAGCAGGCCGTAGCCGATGCCGTGGTCCGGGACGGCCCGCAGCTGTTCCTTGATCCGTTTGAGCGCGCGGTCGATGAGCGAGGCGTCGAACGCCCGCGCCTCGTACCGGCTCACCGGACCCGGATCGAGCCGCACCGGGTACATGCTGGTGAACCAGCCGACCGTACGGGACAGGTCGATGTTCTCGGCGATCTGCTCACGTCCGTGCCCCTCCAGGTCGAGCAGGACGGCGGACCCGCCCGTGCCCCCGCGCTCGGCACGCCGCCCGGCGATCGCCAGGGCCAGGCCGGTGAGCAGCACGTCGTTGATCCCCGCGTGGAACGCGGCCGGCGCGGTGGTCAGCAGGGGGTGTGTCCACTGTGCGGGCAGGGTGACCGTCAGCGTCCGTACGCCGTCGGCGGTGTCCCGGTCCGGGTCGAGCGGTCGGTATCCCCACTGAGGGTCCTCGGTGCGCAGGATCTCCTGCCAGAGCGGCAGTTCCGCGGCACGCTCGGCGCTCCGCGCATCGGCCACCAGCAGCTCCGCCCATCTGCGGTAGGAGGTATGCACCGGCGGCAGGGGCGAGGGGTCGTCCGCCGTGCCGGCGGTGACCGTCTGCCAGGCGGTGGCCAGGTCGGCGGTGAGGGTGCGCCACGAGACCGCGTCCACCGCGAGGTGATGGACGACGAGCAGCAGCCGGCCGGGCCGGTCGGGCCCCGCGTCGTACCAGACGGCCTCCAGCACGCCGCCTGCGCCGGGCCGCAGCCGCAGGCGGGCGGCCTCCGCGGCCTCGGCGACCATCGCATCGGTCCGGGCGCCGTCGAGCCCGGCGATGTCGACCCGCGTCAGTCGCGCGCGGGCGCTCACCGCGCCCTGCGGCAGGACTTCGAGACCGGGCCGCCCCCCGGGCGTTGCACTCACCCGGAGCCGCAGCATGTCGTGGTGGTCCAGGAGTAGTTGGAGGGCCGCGGCGATGTCGCTCTCGGTTGCTCCGGCCGGTGAGCTCAGCACGCTCGACTGGTTGTAGCCGTCGAGCGTCCCGGGCCGGTCGAGGAACCACGCGGCGATGGGCGTGAGCGGCACCTCGCCGATGCCCGGGGTGGCCGCGGTCTCCGGCTCCGCGCCCAGTGGCACGGCGACCGACGCGATCGCCGCCACGGTGCGGTGGACGAAGACGTCGCGCGGCGTGATGACCAGTCCCGCGTTACGGGCCCTGCTGACGACCTGGATCGACAGGATGCTGTCGCCGCCGAGGGCGAAGAAGTCCTCGTCGACACCGACTTCCGGGAGGCCGAGTGTCTCGGCGACCACCCCGCACAGGAGCCGTTCCTCGTCGGTGCGCGGTGCCGGCCCGCCGATCCGGTGTGTGTCCGGTTCGGGGGCGGGCAGGGCGCGGCGGTCGACCTTGCCGTTGGGCAGCAGCGGCAACGCGTCGAGGACGACGAACGCAGCCGGAACCATGTACTCCGGCAATGCCGTCGCAAGGCTCCGGCGCAGTTCGATGGCGTCCACCTGCTGCCCGGCGTCGACCACCAGGTACGCGACCAGGCGTTTGTCTCCCGGTCGGTCCTCGCGGATCAGCACACGGGCCGAGCCGACACCGGCAACAGCCGTCAACGCACTCTCGACCTCACCCAGCTCAATGCGATACCCCCGCAACTTGACCTGGTCATCACAGCGCCCCAGATACTCGATCCGCCCCTGCGCATCCCACCGCACCACATCACCCGTGCGATACATCCGCCCACCCGACGGATCAAACGGGTCAGCCACAAAACGGGACGCCGTCAACCCCGGACGACCCACATACCCACGCGCCAACAACCCACCCGC
>NZ_BMRP01000085.1 GCF_014648695.1 Streptomyces albospinus | reverse complement strand
CGTCAGCACAGCTCGCAGCCGAAGCAGCTTGACTCTTATCCGCGTGGGATGTCTTGTCACCGCGGACGCGATCCGGTCGGCTGCGGGGTCGGCCCGGTCCACGCCGCCGGATCCGCAGGCCCTCCAGCACAGGGATGAACATAGGGCTGTCGCCCCGCTGGCCTGGCGAGGTCAGCCAGGTCAGCGGGCGGGCCCGGTCGTCGGCCAGCAGATGGACTTTGCTGGTCAGCCCGCCTCTTGAACGTCCCAACGCCTCACGCCCATCGGCTTCCACACGCGAACCGCCCCCTTTTGCGGAAAGTCCCGCGGCGGCCGGCGGCGGGCACCGGCCGCATGCTGGTGCGCCCGGCAGGACGTAGAGTCGATGTTCACCGCCCATTCCCGCCTGCACTGCACGCTTTTTCCTTCTGAACGGCCTCAACCAGGGCCCCGTCGGGGTCGGCGGCATCGGCCTCGATCTGTAACTCGGTCAGGATCTGCTGCCAGGTACCGTCCGCTGACCAGCGACGGTGCCGTTCGTAAACGGTCTGCCAGGGGCCGTACCGTTCGGGCAGGTCCGGCCAGGGAACGCCGGTACGGGCCCGAAACAGCACCCCGTTGATCACCCTGCGGTGATCGGCCCACTGCCCGCCGGGCCTGCCATTGGCAGGCAGGAGAGGCTCGATCTTCTGCCACTGCGCGTCCGTGAGCTCATGTCGCCGCACCATAAGACGCAACTGCCCAGCCGGTGCGCTGATCCACCACCCCAGCAAGAGCCATCAGAAACGGCCTAACGCCATCTTGGCGCGTGTCGGTATTCGCCTGTCAGTGCCCGTCGGGAAAGGCGAGGCGCACGATCTTCTTCCAGTGGGCGGCGGCCTGGTCCCGTTTCTCCGGGATGGCGCAGCGCGGCCCCTGCCCCGATTCTCATAAGCGGTCCTTTGTCCGAGCAAGATCGAGAAGCGCCGTACGGAGATCGCGAAACGCGGGATCAGTTCGCAAAACTCGTTCTCACAAAACCGGCCATCACCAGTACAAGCACACCAACCTGACATGCCGTCACTGAGACCAACCCACTGGCATCAAACCAGCACATCGCAGGGTGTCGGTGCTGACCCGGGCGAGGACTACCGTGGCGAACTGCTCGCGGGCGGCGGGGGCGAGACCTCCGGCGGCGTGTCCGCCGTAGAGAGCGTGGATGCGGGCCTGGCGTCCCGCGTACAGGACGTCCTCAAGCGCGCCACGGGAGCGGTCGCGCTCAAGGCGCCCTGCATCCAGGTCAGCATCAAGGCCGACGCGTGGCTGCGCTGTGGCGGGCCCTGGAGTGGGTCGCTCCCTGGGTCGCGCTGTCCGGTGCGGCGGCCACGGTGGTGAGCCTGGTCCCGGAGGACGACGACTCAACGGAGACCGCCATGCGCAGTGCGATCGCGCTGCGCTACAACACCGTCAAACCGTCCCTGTCGCTGCTGGGCGAGTCGAAGGCGCTGGGGGCAGCGACCAGCAGGAAGTGGGTGCTGGCCGGGTGAAGCGGCTGCCTGCTGTTGCAGCTGGCGGAGGTACGTCGGCGACTGGCGGCAGCCGAGGAACGCGCCGCCGCCGTCGCGCGGTACGGCGTCCTTGAACGTGTCCATCGTGACGCGGCCTGACCGGACAGAGCGCCGCGCTTGCTCGATCCGGGCAGCGTCCACATTGTTCATCCGCCCAGCCTGCGGCGTGGCTTCGGTGAACCCGGATCCGTACGGTCCGGTACCTGGCGGGTCACGTTGCCCCGGCCGCGCAGCGCGCGGGCGACGTCGGCGAGTGCCGTGAGGATAGCGGGGCGCTGCTGCGGAGAGCTGTCCCGCAGCGCCTCACGCGAGATCACTACCACGCCTACAACGATGAGCAGGGTCTGCGCGCCGAGCACGCCAAGAACGATGTGAGCCACGGACATGACAGCGCTCCGGATTCCTCGCTGATTTCGAATTGTCGACACACCGGCGAGCATCGTTGTCCACGGCCCCGTCCATCGACCCGCGCGGACGAGGTGCACGAAACCGGTCACGCCGTGCAGGCCGCGGGCCTACGCTGACGCGTGTCCACCGCACCCGTGGTGGACGCAACTGGACGCACTGGACGTCCTGAGGACGTCCGGCGCCACCCCAACGAGGAGACGGCCACGGGTGGGACCGAGCAGGGCGGCACCGCAGCGCCGCTGGAAGAGGCGTTCCTCACGGACCTCAGGGACGTGGGAGAGGTGTACGACAGGCTGCCGGATGGCCTGCGGCCCTCCCTGCGCACGCTGGCGCACCGCGCGGGAGTCAAGTCACCCACCACGGTCCACCAGTGGCTGACCGGTAAGAGCATCCCGCAGTCGGGCGAGCAGCTCGCCACAGTAGTCGCCGGCATCAGGCAGGCCGCCCGCGCGGTAGGCAGCGGCATCAGCACCGGCGACCTGGCCCGCTTCGATCACGCGTGGCAAGAGCGGCACGAGGCCATCCTTAAGGCGCGCGTCCGCGATGCCGAGCAGCTGCGCCGGGGGAAGCAAGCCGCCGCCCGCCTGGCGGCCGCGGCAGCCGAGGCTCGGCAGGCCGCCCTGCCGGACAAGCCCCGGCCCCTGCCTTCCTGGACGGCGGCCCAGTTACGGGTGCACCCGTCCATCTCCGGCACCATCGGGCCCGTCGACGGCTTCGTGCTGCCCGTCTACGTCGAGCGCGACCACGACCCACGCCTGCGCGAGACCTTCCGCACCGCGGCGAAAGCACAAGACCCGACGCTGATCTTGGTACGCGGTGACTCCTGCACTGGAAAGACCCGCGCCGCCTACGAAGCCCTCCACCACACCCCGGCCCTGAAGACCTGGAACCTCCTTTTCCCCCGCACCGCCGCCAGCCTGCTGGAGGCTCTCTCCGCCGGGGCGCTCACCCCTCACACGGTCCTGTGGCTCGACGACGCGCACAAGATCCTCACCGGCCGGACCGGCGAAGCGGCCGCGGCAAGCCTCCACTCCCGCCTGACCGAGCCAGGCCCACTGATCGCGGTGGGCACCATCTGGACCACCGCCTTCACCGAGCTGGCCAAACCACCCATCGCGCGCGGCATCGTGCAGACCGATCCGCACCGCCACGCCCGCGAACTGCTGACAGCAGCCACCCACGTCACCACCGTCGCCCCCCCGGTTCCAAGACGAGGCCCTGCGCGCCCTCCAAGCCACAGCGCAATCGGCGAACGATCCGGCCCTCAAAGCGGCCAGCCGCTCCGCTGCCAGGGGGCAAGTGACCCAAACCCTCGCCGCTGGTCTGCAACTCGTCGACCGCTACGAGGCCGCCGACGCCCCTCCTGGCTGCTACTTCCGCGCCATCATCACCGTTGCCATGGACGCCTGCCGACTGGGCTGGGACGGCCCGCTGCCCGAAGCCTTCCTGCACGACGCCGCCCCCGGATACCTCACCGACGACCAGCGGGCCGGCGCAGGTCCCACGCAGTGGTTTGGCACAGCGCTGGAGGAAGCCTCTACCAAAGTGCTCGGAGTCGCCGCGGCACTAGAACCGGTACCCCACCCCACCGCCATGGGCGCACAGCCGGGCGTGTGGCGGCTGACCGACTACCTGGACGCCCACGGCCGCGCCACCCGAAAACGGTACAGCCCACCGGTCTCCTTCTGGACCCAGGCCGCCCATCACGCCACCAACGCCGAGTGCCTCATCGCCCTCGCCCGCGCAGCAGAGGCGCGACGCCGCGATCGCGCCGCTGAGCTGCTCTTCCACCGTGCCGCCGAAGCGGGAGACCCACGCGCGTACAGCGCCTTGATGAACAGATGTCAGCGGGCTGGTGACCGCTCGGGTGCTGAGCGCTTCGCCCACCTCGCTGCCGAAGGCGGGGATCCGAGAGCTTACCTGGCACTGGCGTTCGACGGTGGGACGGTGGACCGGCACGAAGTCGAGCGTCTTGTGCAGCTTGCCGCCGAAGCCGGCGATCCGAGCGGCTGCCCCGCTGTGGTGAAGATGCATGAGGAAGCCGGCAACCGGTCAGGTGCTGAGCATTTCGCCCAGCTTGCCGCGCAAGGCGGGAACCCGAGCGGCTACACCATGCTGGCGGTGATGCACGGGGAAGCGGGTGACTGGCCAGGTGCTGAGCACTTCGCCCAACTCGCCGCGCAAGGCGGGGACCCGAGCGGCTACACCTCGCTGGCACAAATGCGTCGCGAGGACCGGCAAGAAGCAGAGCGTCTCCTACACCATGCCGCAGACACCGGACATCCGCACGCCTACACCATGCTGACGGTGATGCGCGGGGAAGCGGGTGACTGGCCAGGTGCTGAGCACTTCGCCCAACTCGCCGCGCAAGGCGGGGACCCGAGCGGCTACACCTCGCTGGCACAAATGCGTCGCGAGGACCGGCAAGAAGCAGAGCGTCTCCTACACCATGCCGCAGACACCGGCGAGCCTATCGCCCATAAGGAGCTCGTACTCATGCGCCACCAGGACCGGTTGGAGGCGTATCGGCTCGTGCAGAGTGCCGCGGATGCCGGGGACCGGCTTGCCCAACCTCGGCTGGCGGCGATGCGTCAGGAAGACCAGCAGAAGGCGTATCGGCTCCTGCGTTATGCGGCCGATGCCTCGAACCCGATCGCCTGCGCCGAGTTGGCGCGGATGTGTGAGGAGACCGGTGACCGGCCAGGCGCTGAGCACTTCGCTCGCCGCGCTGCGGCGAACGGGTACCGAAGGGCCTACACCGATCTGGCGGCCATGTGTGAGGAGACCGGCGACCAGCCAGGCGCTGAGCACTTCGCCCAACTCGCCGCTGAGACAGGATACGGGGGCACCTATGCCAGCCTCGCCCACAAGCGGGCACAAGACCAGCGAGAGGCCGAGCGCCTGACTCGTCTCGCTGCGGCGGCTGGGGACCCGTGGGCCTGCGGCGAACTGGCCGTGGTGTGCGAGGAGGCCGGTGACCGGCCAGGTGCTCTGCGCTTCGCTCGCCTCGCCGTCGGCGCCGGAGACAGGCAAGCATGCCTTGCCCTGGCCGTGGTGTGTGAACAGGCCGGTGACCGGCCAGGTGCTGAGCGTTTCGCCGACCTTGTCGCCGACGCCGGAGACACGAAGGTGTACGAGCACTTGATGCAGGTGTGTGAGAAGGCCGGCGACCGACCTGGTGCTGAACGCTTCGCCCGCCTCGCTGCCGACGCCGGGAACCCCTACGCCCACGCCAGATTGGCACAGCTACGCGAAGAGGCGGGGGACCAACCGGGTGCCGAACGCCTCCGACAGACACAATTCGAGTGACTCTTCGTACAGTGAACGCAGACTGTGGAGCCCCGTGCAGACCGGAGATCACAGTGATGCCCGCGCCGGTCCCTGGCGGCTCGTGCCCCGCCGGCGCCGAACCTCGTCAACCACCCTGTCAGTACTGCTCGGTCTCGACGAACCCGGTGGCGGCAGCAATGGGGTCGAATCCGGGTCGGCTGTCCTTGAAAGTCAGGCCCATGCCGGCCAGCTTCGCCTTGACCTCGTCGATCGACTTCGCACCGAAGTTGCGGATGTCGAGCAGATCCCCCTCCGATCGAGCCACCAGCTCACCCACCGAGTGGACGCCCTCCCGCTTGAGGCAGTTGTACGAACGGACCGTCAGCTCCAGCTCCTCGATCGGCAACGCCAGGTCGCCGGCGAGAACGGCGTCCGCCGCGGACGGACCCATGTCGATGCCCTCAGCGTCGACGTTCAGCTCACGCGCCAGACCGTACAGCTCGACCAGTGTCTTGCCGGCCGACGCCATGGCGTCGGCCGGACACATGGCATGCTTGGTCTCGACGTCGACGATCAGCTTGTCGAAGTCGGTGCGCTGCTCGACACGGGTCGCCTCGACCTTGTACGTGACCTTGAGCACCGGCGAGTAGATCGAATCGACCGGGATCCGGCCGATCTCCAGGCCCTGCTGTGTGTTCTGCACAGCGGAGACGTAGCCGCGACCGCGCTCGACGGTCAGCTCCATCTCCAGCCCGCCCTTGCCGTTCTCCAGCCCGCCCTTGCCGTTGAGCGTGGCCAGGACCAGGTCGGGGTTGTGCACCTCGACACCGGCCGGCGGCGCGATGTCGGCGGCGGTGACCAGACCCGGACCCTGCTTACGCAGGTACATCACGACCGGCTCGTCGTGCTCCGAGGAGACGACCAGCTGCTTGATGTTGAGGATCAGGTCGGTGATGTCCCCCTTGACGCCCGGCACGGCGGTGAACTCGTGCAGCACGCCGTCGATCCGGATGCTGGTGACGGCAGCGCCGGGGATCGAGGAAAGGAGGGTGCGGCGCAGGGAGTTGCCCAGCGTGTAGCCGAAGCCCGGCTCCAGCGGCTCGATCACAAACCGCGAGCGGTATACGTCGACGACCTCTTCAGTCAACGAGGGACGCTGAGCAATCAGCATAAGGTGGTGCCTCCAGTTTTCCGCGCCCACTATGTGACGCCACAGACACCGCACGGTATCGGCAATACGACCTCACAACAGGCCGCACCGCCCGCCGCCGCCCAGGTGCCAGCTCAGCCGGCGAGCCCAGCTCCTACGTTGATGGGGCTCGTTGAAAACGGCCACCCCCGCTCGGGGATGACCCCACACCTACTCAGTGGATCTTCCCACCCATCTGGCACCTAACCTGCGGACGGACCCCAAAAGGGAGGGGCCGATCGATACAGCCTCGGGACATCGGGACAGCGGTTATCGGTGAGAACGATCAGGGTTGTTGCGGCTCGCCCTGGCCGTCGGGGGGAGGGGCGTTTCAAAGTCCTATGATCACGTAGCTGACCTGGTCAGGGGATGTCCAGGAGGTTCCGTGGCCGGGTGAAGGGGTGATCCGTGCCCGTACTCAGCTGGCCTTGCATGCTGACTGGAAGGCCCCAGGAGATCGCGCCGCCGTCGGCCGGACCGCCGTCGGCCGGGCCGTGGTCGCGCCCGGCTCAACCGACCTTCTCGGGGGAGCGGTTATGTCCGCTCCTCGTAGGTGATGTCGTACGCGGCCGCGATGGGATTGATCTTCGCCGGGTCCAGTTCCCCGTCGGTGAGGACAGTAGGGCCCGCTGTGAACAGGTCCTCGAGGTAGCGTTCCCAACCACCGGGCGAGGAGATCTGCAGCACGCGCGGCGGCGGCTGGGAGCCGCGGCGCAGAGCGTGCGGTACGCCCTTGGGCAGCAGGGCGAAGGTCCCCTTGGGGGCCGAGTAGGTGTGGTCGTCGAACTCGATGTCCAGGACGCCGTCCAGCACGTAGATGCACTCGTCCGCCATGTGGTGGGTGTGCCGCGGGATGTCCTTGGCGAGGGTCACCTCCAGCAGAGAGAACCTGCCCTCGGTGTCGGCGGTCGTGGCCTTCACCGCGAACGCAGGCGGCAATGGGAGCCGGCCCGGTCGTGCGGCGCCGGGTTCGAGCAGTAAGAAGCGGCTTTCGGACATGCGGGCACCCTTCCTCTGGCATGATTGGAACCGGAATCCGATTCCGGAAAAGCTTATGCAGAGGAGTGCCGAGGTTGTCAACGCCATCAACTCCCACCCACCGCAAGACGCGTGCCGACGCCGAGCGCAACCGGGCGCGCGTTCTGAAGGCGGCGCGGCGGCTCTTCCACGAGCACGGCGACGCGGTGCAGATGCCGGAGGTGGCGCGCGCCGCCGGGGTAGGGGTCGGCACCGTCTACCGGCACTTCCCCTCCCGGCAGGCGCTGATCGCAGCTGTCGCCGACCAGCGGTTCGGCGAGATCGCCGAGTACGCCCGCACCACCTGTCTCCACGAGCCCGGACGCGGGCTGCTGCTCTACCTACGCCACGTCGGCGAGGTTCTGGCAGCCGACCAGCGGCTGTCCGCCGTTATCGAGGCGACCCTCGGGGCCACCGCACCCCAGGGCGAAGCGCGCGCCCAACTCGAAGAAGCGGTCAGCTCGCTGATCGCGCGTGACCAGGCAGCCGGTGCGATCCGTGCGGACCTCACCGTCGGCGACGTCTACATGCTCGTCGGAGGGCTATCGGCGACCATACGCGTCGGCAGCGGTGACTGGCGCAGGTTCATCGAGCTTGCTTGCGACGGGTTGCGCAGCCGCGGTCCCCGCTGATCCGAGCTTTGGGACCACGGCTCGTGGACAGACCGCCCAGGGCGAGGGCGAGGGCGGTGCGGGGAGTCGGGGCCGGCCCGCCACGGACGCAACGAAGCTCCGGTTGAACGGGGTGACGTTCCCAAGTCGCCCTGATCCACTGGAGCCTCCATGTGCCGCCAGTCTGCCAGTGTCTGCCTCGCCAAGACGCCCGTTGGTCAACGCGACACGAGCATGGGCCTGGTGGAGCGTCTGCGGTTGCTGCCTGATCCGCGCTGTCGGCGCGGGCGGCGCCACTCGTTCGTGAGCGTGCTGCTGATCGCCGCCAGCGCCGCGCTGGCAGGCGCGAAGTCGTATACGGCGATCGGGCAGTGGGCCGCGTCCGCGCCGCAGCACACCCTGGCCCGGCTCGGCACACGTGCGGTCGGCGCGCTGGGCATCCGCATCGCACCGAGCACGGCCACCATCCGGCGCGTCGTCGCAACCGTCTGCCCCGGCGGGCTGGCCGAACTCACCGGATGCAACCCGGCCAGCCAGGACACGCTCGCGGTGGACGGCAAGTCCGCCCGGGGCTCGCGCAGCAGCGACGGTCCGGCCGCGCACCTCCTGGCGGCGATGACCGGCGCCGGGCAGACCGTCGCCCAGCTGCGGGTGCCCGACCGCACCAACGAAATCACCTGCTTTGCCGCGCTGCTGAGCCCGTTCGACCTCACCGGGGTCGTGGTCACCGCCGACGCGCTGCACACCCAGCGCGCCCACGCCCGGTTCCTCGTCGAGGAGAAGAAGGCGCACTACCTGCTCGTGGTCAAGGCCAACCAGCCGGCTCTGTTCCAGCTGCTGCGGTGCATGCCCTGGCCGCAGGTCGCCGCCCGCCACTACCAGCGCGGCCAAGGACACGGGCGCCGCGAGACCCGGGTCGTCAGGGTCCTGACCATCACCGATCTGGACCTGGACTTCCCCCACGCCGTCCAGGCCGCGAAGATCACCCGCTACCGCACCGACCTCAAGACCGGAAAGCTGACCCGGCAGACCGTATACGCGATCACGGACCTGCCCCACCGACAGGCATCGCCGCAGCGGATCGGCGACCTCGCCCGCTCCCAGTGGGGTATCGAGAACCGCCTGCACTTCGTCCGCGACACCGCCTTCCGCGAGGACGCCTCCAAGATCCGTACCGGACACGGTCCGGAGAACATGGCCGCCCTGCGCAACCTTGCGATCAACACCCTGCGAGAGCACGGCCACCGGAACATCGCCGCCGGCCTCCGCCACGTCTCGTACGACCCCTTCACCCGGCCGCTGGACCTGCTGGACATCCCCTGACCAGGCCAGCCAGCTACGTGAGCACAGGACTTTGAAACGCCCCTGCCGTCGGGGGCGGCCTCAGCGATCTCGACCTCCCGGCGGTTTTTGCGCTGCGCGCGCCGGCCGGTGCCGCGGGGCTGATCACCACCGTTGCCGTGACGGAGCGGTTCGCAGCCGGTTCCTGCTTTGCTGGGGAGTTTGGTGACCTTCAGGCCGGCCAGGCGGCCGCGGGTGGCTTGGCCGGTGTCGCATGTTACACACGGTCACTAGCAGGTTGGGCTCCTCAGGGAACTGGCGACAGCTGATGCGAGGGCCTACCAGTACCGAAGAGCCCGTGCTCGCCTGCTGTCGCCTCGTCGGCAGCGGTGAAGGCGGGTCAGCGTGTCCGCCCCGGGCGCTGCCCTCGCGGCAGCGGGCGTACCTAAGTTGCCGTCCGCCGCTGGGACGTGGCGGCTGCGAGGGAACCGACCTGAACACAGCGAGCAACCTGGTCAGCCTGATCAGGTCGCCCACTGAACTGCGGTGCAAATCGACCCGTCCGTCAGGCAGTCTGGCGTTTGAAGAAGTTGAGTGTGATCCTTCCGCAGTCAAGTTCTCCTAGCTCTCCTTGCCCATCAACGGCATAGAGAAGCGTAAGCTGAAAGTTGTGGATCGATGACCGCTGTGATGTCAGGCGGATCAAGAAGCGGTCGGCCTCCCCGGCCTGTAGGGCATGGGAGATGTTCTGGCTGACAAGATAGCGATCCCGATCCGCCGCGAGCGCCATGGCGTATTCCGCGGATATGTCGATGCGCGCCCCAGCCTGAATTAGATCTACGCGGATGTCGATGAGGTAGATCGGAGTTCGGACCCGGTGTGTCATGAGATGTCGAATGCCGTCGAGGTCTGTCCAGGTGTACTCAAGGGTGCCAACGAGGAAGATAGAAGGCGTCATCAGTGGCCGCGCCGGGTCGGCGAACTGCTTGAGGTCTGCTAACCCTCTCCGGCCGAGGCCGGCCTCGGCAAGGGCATCAAGGACGGGTGCCGGATCGCCCAGTGCTCCGTCATGGCGAACGGACAGAACATGCTCACGGCTCACGAACGCGGAATGGTGTGGGTGCTCCAGACGGAAACGCAGGGTGCAGTCCGTCATCGGTCCGCCGTGGTTGAGTAGCAGGTCCCCCTCGAACCGGCCACTCATTCGCTCGAAGGTAATGCTGCCGCACTCCGGTACTGGCCTGGGGTCTAACCGTGACGCGTCGATACGGAGTAGGGCTTCATGGAAGAAGACTGTGAGCTTCGTATTGTTGACGACCTTTACATCGAGGGCAGGAGGCACTGAGTCGTCCAGCCAGCTGGTATGACGGGGACGGGTCAAGTCCCCTCCCGCCCGCACTTGGTCCAGGTATGCATGGCTGGGCTCTACGACCAGTCCCTCCGTCGTTCGCTTGCCCCGGTAAACGACAAGGTACGGGTCCGCGTGGTCATCATCGACGGACACCACGGCCGTCAGGCGATTGCGGACGGGAGCCGGACGAGTGGCGCCTTCCGCGATGGCAGCGCTCCGCAGTTTCTCCCACCAGGCGGCACCTCGTGGCCGATATACCGCAACATCGCCTTCGCCACCGCGCCTACTGGCCCGGCCAGTTCGCTGTTGTGCTATCGGTTCAAGGACGTCGACGAGGAACTTCAACACCGCCCGCTGCCGGGGTGGCTTGCCGTCTCGCACCCAACCGTAAAGCGTGGCCCTGCCCACGTCCAACTGCTTGACCCGAGCCATATCGACCAGCTGGTCCACAGTGGGCTGCCTGCCCGCCGCGGCGTACAAGCTCTTGAACTCTTTCGCGAACTGCTCGGCCGCACCTATTCGCACCCATCCACCCCTCGGTCTTGTCCGGAGCTCAGTCCAGATTCGGTCCGGTTTCGGACTGGACCTTCCATGCCCTGACCTGGCCAAATCGCTGGGCACAGAGCGATCGAACTGGCAGCGACCGGCTCACGGGAAGAACGCTACTGGAGCCGTACCTCCCACCGGTTCTGGTTCGGCCAGAACCTCTCCTGAGAGTGGCTGATCCTGTGCCCCCTTCCCTCTTTCGTCACGTTCCCGCGGTTGTCCTCGGCATCGTCACGCTGCTCTACGCCACCACGGTGTGCGGCATGGCGGTCGCGTCTGTGTTCTCCCGCGCAGCGGCACGGAGGCGAGCTGCCCGCGAAGCCCTAGACCGCCTGCTCCGCCGCTAGTGTCACCGTCAGCAGCGGTCTCTGAGTCAGATGAGCAAACTGGCGACAGTTAGATACGCGACTCACCAGTAGCAGCCGCGATAGCCAGCCAGGTCCAGGGGCGGGTCGGACTGTCCAGGGTGAGCGAAGCCCATCGCGTAGCACCGCCGCAGACACCTTGACCGGCCGGCACGCCCCGCACACTCCACCAGTGGGCAGTGCTGGCCGACAGCGTGCGTGACGCTCGCTGAAACTCCCCACTCTGTTGAACGACGGAGCGAGTGGGGTGACGAGCGGCACTGGTCGATTTCAGAGATCCCCATCAACGTGGAACAGAGCTCAGCGATCAGCTACTCCAGCGCCTTGCGGCGACCGTCTGGGCCGCCACGAGTCCGAAGTACAGCGGTGCTTGAAGCCAACGCGTGGCGAAGAGCGCGTAGTCGAGCGTCGGGCCCGCCGCATGGGCGGGAGTGCGCCTGCTCGGGAAACTGGCCCGAGCGTTCAACTGAGCCTCCATGAACGTCGATTGGACCGGAGGACATCGGGCGCCTCGGCGCCCGATGTCCTCCATCGACTTCGCTGATCACCTTCATAGCGGAGGGGACACGGGTTACCTCGTCCGTGCTTGATCCAGCTCCGGATGTTTGGCGCAGGCCGGCACAGTGCCGGGCGGCAACGAGCCTCAACCTGACATGGATTTGTCAACACCTGCGGACAGCGGCGACGCTGTAAATCCTTCAGGCGGCGGTTGAGGTGGTTCGCAGCGCGCGCCGGCGAGGAGATCGCCGCGCTGGTTGCTGGGACAGGCGGAGCAGGTCGTGCAGTGGGGTGCCGTGCTCGGCCCAGGTGCGCAGTCGGTCTCGATCGACCCAGTGGACCTGGTGGCGCTCACCCCACGACTTGGCGTCGCGTGTGAAGAAGCCGTTGGTCACCACGACTGCGATGTCGGCGCCGTGGACGGGTCCGGCTGTGCCCTTCACCTGGTACATCACCGCCGAGCCGACCTTGCCGCCGACCTTGGTGTGTTTGGCTTGCAACACGATGCGCCCGCGCTGCCGGTGGTGACCGATGACGTCGGCGGCTTGGTCGCCCTGCTTGCCGACCTGGCGGGCCGACCAGCCGTCTCGTGTGAGCAGGTCCCGCAGCGCGAATTCGAAGTCCTGATCGCTCATGGCGTCGACCTCTTCGAGTGTGATCCGCAGTACCGCGAGCATGGCGGCGCGAGCTCGCTGCGTCCGTGCACAGCGCAGCGTCCGCCATAGCCAGTACTCGACGCCACCAGCCGTCAGACCGGCCCACAAGGGCCAGACATGCACCGCTGCGTCGCGGGCGGTGAGAGCCAACCGCACCACCAGGGTGACTGCCGCCAGAGCCACGATCGCGGCAGCGACATGTTCGCCAGTTCCCCGAGGCCTGCGCAGCCTTCCGCGGCGCCTTGCCATCAGCGAGAGGCCGGCGTAGAGGCCGCGGGCCGCGGCGAGGCCGGATGGTCGGTTGTTTCCTCGCTTCCGAAGCCGAAGACCTGCCCCCACAGCCAGATCGCTGCGATCAGTCCGGCGATCATCCAGCCACTCATCTTCTTCCCCCGCGGACGCGGGTTGCGGCGGATGTGGCTGCGGACGACGTGGTACCCCTCCGGCGGCATACGCTTCCCTCCCCTTTCGAGAACCGTCAACTGCGGTTCTGTCCTTGAGAATTGGTGTAGCAGCGTGCACTGACAAAGAACGCCGGATGATCAAGGAATGCGGTGCGGGCCACACCTAATCCAGCCACCAAGCACCGGGACGGCACTTTCGTTCGAATTCCGTCACCCGGTCCTGCAGTTCAAGGCCTTGGCACGCTGCCCACTCTGCGATGCCGCGAAGAGCCAGCAAAGATTTCGCCGGCCACCATCGCTCACGCTGCACGAACACGGCCTCATCCGTCGCAGAGAAGGTGTCCATCCCCTCGCAGCGTGGACGGTTTCGTTAAGCGGCTTGGGACTGTTGGTCTCT
>NZ_BMRP01000084.1 GCF_014648695.1 Streptomyces albospinus | reverse complement strand
ATCTTGAAGTCCATCGCACCCCTTGAGCTGGGGTGTTGCGACGACCACTAGAACGGAAGAGGTGGAGTGGGGCCCTCCTTCTTTCACGACGGTCTATGAACGTCCAGCAGGGGTTCCGTGCTAGCGGATCGGCATCCCCGACAGCGTGCGGGAGATCACCAGTCGCTGGATCTCGCTGGTGCCTTCGAAGATCGTGTAGATGGCGGCATCGCGGTGCATCCGCTCGACCGGGTATTCGCGGGTGAAGCCGTTGCCGCCGAGGATCTGGACGGCCTGGGCGGTGACCTTCTTGGCGACCTCGCTGGCGTAGAGCTTGGACATGGAGCCCTCGGCGGAGGTGAAGGGCTTGCCGGTGGTCGCCATCCAGGAGGCGCGCCAGACCAGCAGCCGGGCGGCGTCGATCTGGGTCCGCATGTCGGCCAGCTGGAAGGCCACGCCCTGGTTGTCGATGATCGGGCGGCCGAACTGCTCTCGGGTCCTGGCGTACTCCAGCGCCTCCTCGTACGCCGCGCGGGCGGTGCCGACGGCCATGGCGCCGACGGCCGGGCGGGACGCCTCGAAGGTGGCCATCGCGGCGTTCTTCAGGCGCTCCCCGCCGCTCCGGGCGCGCTCAATGGCGCGGGCCAGCCGCTCGTCGAGCTTCTCCTTGCCGCCGAGCAGGCAGTGGCCGGGCACCCGGACGTCCTCCAGGACGACCTCGGCGGTGTGCGAGGCGCGGATGCCGTGCTTCTTGAACTTCTGGCCCTGGGAGAGGCCCGGGGTGTTCGGCGGGACGATGAAGGAGGCATGTCCCTTGGAGCCCAGCTCCGGGTCGACGACGGCGACCACGACATGGACGTTGGCGATGCCGCCGTTGGTCGCCCAGGTCTTGGTGCCGTTGAGCACCCACTCGTCCTTGGCCTCGTCGTAGACGGCGCGGGTGCGCATCGAGGCGACGTCGGAGCCGGCGTCCGGTTCGGAGGAGCAGAAGGCGGCGACCTTGACGTCATCGGCGTCGCCGTACATCTGCGGGACCCAGGTGCCGATCTGCTCCTCGGTGCCGTTGGCCAGTACGCCGACGGCGGCGAGCCCGGTGCCCACGATGGACAGGCCGATACCGGCGTCGCCCCAGAACAGCTCCTCCATGGCCATGGGGATGCCGAGGCCCGTGGGGTCGAAGAACTGCTGGGCGTAGAAGTCGAGGGAGTACAGGCCGATCTTGGCGGCTTCCTGGATGACGGGCCAGGGGGTCTCCTCGCGCTCGTCCCACTCGGCGGCGGCGGGGCGCATGACATCCGCGGCGAAGCCGTGAATCCAGTCACGGACTTCCTTCTGCTCGTCGTTGAGCTCCATGGTGAACTCGGCCATGTCCCCTCCACTGGTGCACACATGCCAGATGTTACTTGCGGTAACAAGAGTCTGTTACTCGCCAGTAGATAATGTCAACTCCTCGGCGCGACCCAACCGGCGCCGCAGGGCATCCGCAGCGCGGTCCGATTCGGCCGCGAAGTTCGGGCCTTGCGCAGTTCGGGTGTTACGTTGCGCGAGCGCCACGGATTCACAAGGGTGGGGAGCACGACCATGGACAGCGAAGAGCACAGCGGCACCGCGCACAGCGGCACCGAACAGGGCGACCGGCAGCAGACCGCGACCGAGCGCAGACGGCGGGAACTCCTGGAGGCCGCCGAGCGCATCGTGCTGCGCGACGGCCCGGGGGCGTCGATGAACGCCATCGCCGCGGAGGCCGGTATCACCAAGCCGATCCTCTACCGGCACTTCGGCGACAAGGGCGGCCTCTACCGCGCCCTGGCCGTGCGGCACACCGACGCCCTGCTGGACAACCTGCGGACCGCACTGGACGCCCCGGTCCTGCGCCGGGACCGGGTGGAGGCCACCCTGGAGGCCTATCTGGTCGCCATCGAGGCCCGGCCGCAGGTCTACCGCTTCCTGATGCACCCGGCGGACGAGGACATTCCGTCGGAGTCCGGCTTCGACGTGGGACGGCACTCCGCTCCCCTGCTCCGCCGGCTCGGCGAGGAACTGGCCACGGTGATATCCGAACGGCTCGACCTGGGGGCGGACGGAGCCGAGCGGGCCCGGGTCTGGGGCCACGGCATCGTCGGCATGACGCACGCCGCCGGGGACTGGTGGCTGCGCGAACGCCCGTGCTCCCGCGAGCAGTTGGTGCGCCACCTGACCGATCTGCTGTGGGGCCAGCTGGCCACCGTCCGGGACCTGGCGAACGGCCCCGGTTTCTGAGCCGCACCGGGGACCGGTGTCGTACCGGGGACCGATGTCGTACCGGGCGTACCGGGGACCTGCTCTATGCCGGGACGGTCCCCGCCGCCCACGGGGCCCGGGCCGCCGCGCGCAGCGCCCGGCGGCGCCGGAGCCCGGTGAGGTGGTCGAGGTAGAGACCGCCTTCGAGGTGGTCGCACTCGTGCTGGAGGCAGCGGGCGAAGAACCCGGTGCCGGTCACGGTGACCGGCTCGCCCGTGACACTGAGCCCTTCCACGACGGCGTGGTCGTGTCGCGGTGTGCCCGCCTCGATACCCGGCACGGAGAGGCAGCCCTCGGGTCCGCGGACGACCGGGCCGTCCGCCTCGACGAGCCGGGGGTTGACGATGTGCCCCAGGTGACGGCGGTCCTCGTCGTCCGGGCAGTCGTAGACGAACACCCGCAGCGGGACGCCGATCTGGTTGGCGGCCAGCCCCACGCCCTCGGCGGCGTACATTGTCGCGTACATGTCCTCGATCAGCTCGGTCAGCTCGCCGTCGAAGGCGGTGACCTCCTCGCAGGGCCCGGTGAGGGCGGGGTCGCCGAGGAGGCGCAGGGGGCGGACACGGCCGGAACTGCCGGGGATGGTGCGGTGGCGCATGAGCCCCAGCGTACGGGCCGGGGCGTACCGGATGGTGTCACGCAGGTGGCGGAGTTCGGGCCTGCGGCCGGATCTCGATAGGCTGATCCCCGACCGAAGCCTCCGGCCGGCCGTCGGCCACGGAGGGGGCGTTCCACCGGCAGCCTGAGGCCAGGAGGGCGCCGGATGCAAGGAGGATCTAGGACGATGGCAGGCAACACGGAGCCTCTGTCGCCGCGGGCCAAGCTGGCCGTGACGGCCGGCAAGGCCGCGGCAGCGGTGTCGCGCGCGGCGGGCCGCGGCAGCGGATCGGTGATCGGCGGCCGGGTGGCACTCAAGCTCGACCCCGACCTGCTGGCCTCGTTGGCCAGGCATCTGGACGTGATCCTGGTGTCCGCGACCAACGGCAAGACCACCACGACGCGGCTGATCGCCGAGGCGCTGCGGGCCAGCGGTCCGGTGGTCTCCAACGCGCTCGGCGCCAACATGCCGGCGGGGATCACCTCCGCGCTGGCGGGCGGCTCGGACGCCAAGTACGGCGTCATCGAGGTCGACGAGAAGTACCTCGCAGGAGTGGCACGTGATGTCACGCCGAAGGCCATAGCGCTGCTGAACCTCTCGCGGGACCAGCTCGACCGCGCCGCGGAGACCCGGATGCTGGCCGAGCACTGGCGCGAGGGGCTGACCGGTTCCAAGGCCCTGATCATCGCCAACGCGGACGACCCGCTGATCGTCTGGGCGGCCTCGTCGTCCGCGAACGTGGTCTGGGTCGCGGCCGGGCAGGAGTGGAAGGACGACGCCTGGTCCTGCCCCTCGTGCGGCGGTGTGATGCAGCGGCCGGGCGACGACTGGTTCTGCGCCGAGTGCGGCTTCCGCCGCCCGACGCCCAGCTGGGCGCTCTCCGGCGACCATGTGCTCGACCCGCACGGCAGCGCCTGGCCGATCAAGCTCCAGCTGCCGGGCCGCGCCAACAAGGCGAACGCCACCACCTCCGCCGCGGTCGCCGCCGCCTTCGGCGTGCCGCCGCAGGTCGCGCTGGAGCGGATGTTCACCGTGCAGGCGGTGGCCGGCCGCTACGACGTGGTCGGCTTCATGGAGCGGGAGCTGCGGCTGCTGCTGGCGAAGAACCCGGCCGGCTGGCTGGAGACCTTCTCGCTGATCGACGGGCCGCCGACCCCGGTGATCATGTCCGTCAACGCGCGCGGCGCGGACGGCACGGACACCTCCTGGCTGTGGGACGTGGACTACACCCGGCTGGCCGGGCACCCGATCTTCGTGCTGGGTGACCGCAAGCTGGACCTGGCGGTGCGCCTGGAGGTCGCCGGGCTCGACTTCCAGGTGTGCGAGAGCCTCGACGAGGCGGTGGGGGTGGCACCGCCCGGCCGTATCGAGGTCATCGCCAACTACACGGCATTCCAGGACCTGCGCCGCCGTGTGGGCAACTGAGTGCGGTCCCACCGACCTGACGGACAAGGACGAGCGAGCATGAGTGACAACAGCCTGCGCCTGGTGTGGATCTACCCGGACCTGCTGAGCACCTACGGCGACCAGGGCAACGCACTGGTGGTGGAGCGCCGGGCGCGCCAGCGCGGTCTGGACGTCCAGCGGCTGGACGTACGGTCCGACCAGCAGATCCCCACCTCCGGCGACATCTACCTGATCGGCGGCGGTGAGGACCGGCCGCAGCGGCTGGCGGCCGAGCGGCTGATCCGCGACGGCGGTCTGGACCGCGCGGTCTCCAACGGCGCGATCGTCTTCTCGGTGTGCGCCGGCTACCAGATCCTGGGCCACGAGTTCATCAACGACCTCGGTGAGCGGCAGCAGGGCCTGGGGCTGCTGGACGTGGTGAGCACCCGCGGCGAGGGCGAGCGGTGCGTCGGCGACGTACTGGCCGACATCGACCCGAAGTTGGGGCTGCCGCCGCTGACCGGTTTCGAGAACCACCAGGGCGTGACGCATCTGGGCCAGACCGCCCGGCCGTTCGCCAAGGTGCGCTTCGGCAACGGCAACGGGGTCGGCGACGGCTACGAGGGCGCGTGGAACGACACCGTCTTCGGGACGTACATGCACGGCCCGGTGATGGCCCGCAACCCGCACATCGCGGATCTGCTGATCAAGCTGGCGCTGGACGTCAACGCGCTGCCGCCGGCGGACGACACCTGGTACGAGGCGCTGCGCCAGGAGCGGATCGCGGCGGCGACGGCGCAGACCGCCTGAGCGGGCCGGCGATCACCGCGGAACCGGCCGGATACGGGCGATACCGTCCGTATCCGGCCGGTTCCGCGTTTTCGTGCGTGCGCGTCCGCACTGCGGGCGTATCTGTGCCGGGTGGCCGTGCGCTTGTAGGCTGGGCGGGATTCCAACCGGACGACGGGGTCCGGGCCTCCGGTTGAGTTGCAGAGGGTTCTACGAGCAATGCGTATTGGTGTACTCACCTCCGGCGGCGACTGCCCCGGTCTGAACGCCGTCATCCGGTCCGTCGTCCACCGTGCCACCGCCGACCACGGTGATGAGGTGATCGGCTTCCGCGACGGCTGGAAGGGCCTGCTGGAGTGCGACTACCGCAAGCTCGACCTGGACGCGGTCGGCGGCATCCTGGCGCGCGGCGGCACCATCCTCGGGTCGTCGCGGGTGCAGCCCGCCCATCTGCGGGACGGCGTCGAGCGGGCCCGCGGCCATGTCGCGGAGCTGGGCCTGGACGCGATCATCCCGATCGGCGGCGAGGGCACGCTGAAGGCGGCGCGGCTGCTGTCGGACGCCGGGCTGCCGATCGTCGGCGTACCGAAGACCATCGACAACGACATCGCCGTCACCGACGTCACCTTCGGCTTCGACACCGCGGTGGGGGTGGCGACCGAGGCGCTGGACCGGCTCAAGACCACCGCCGAGTCGCACCAGCGGGTGATGATCGTCGAGGTGATGGGGCGGCACACCGGCTGGATCGCGCTGCACTCGGGGATGGCGGCAGGCGCGCACGCGATCGTGGTGCCGGAGCGGCCGTTCGACATCGACGAGCTCACCGCGCGGGTCGCCGAGCGGTTCGAGGCCGGCAAGAAGTTCGCGATCGTGGTGGTCGCCGAGGGCGCCAAGCCGCGTCCGGGCACCATGTCGTTCGACGTGGGCGGCACGGACATGTACGGCCACGAGCGGTTCGCCGGTGTGGCCCGGCAGCTGTCGCTGGAGCTGGAGAACCGGCTCGGCAAGGAGGCCCGTCCGGTCATCCTCGGCCATGTCCAGCGCGGCGGGACGCCGACCGCGTACGACCGGGTGCTGGCCACCCGCTTCGGCTGGCACGCCGTCGAGGCCGCGCACCGCGGGGAGTTCGGGATGATGACGGCGCTGCGCGGCACCGAGATCACGCTGGTGCCGCTGGCCGAGGCCGTGGAGAGCCTGAAGACGGTGCCCCCGGAGCGCTACGACGAGGCCGAGTGCGTGC
The DNA here is from genome assembly GCF_014648695.1 of Streptomyces albospinus. Lineage (GTDB taxonomy): Bacteria > Actinomycetota > Actinomycetes > Streptomycetales > Streptomycetaceae > Streptomyces > Streptomyces albospinus. The sequence goes on along the minus strand of NZ_BMRP01000084.1, from coordinate 7,516 downwards.
TGTGACGGGCGCGCGGATTCCGTCCCGGACAGAACCAGCGATCCACCCGTAGTAGTCCAGCAGTGGACGAACCGCCCCCGGCCGTGGGATCGGCCGGGGGCGCATCTACGCTTGTCGCCGGAGTACCGGTACGAATCAGGAGCGAGCGGATGGATCACAGCGGGCACGGCATGGACGGCATGAACATGGATCTGCCGCCGTTCACGCTGGGGCGGGGCCTGGAGTTCGGTGGTGATCCGTTCTTTCTCGTCGGCTGCCTGCTGGGGCTGGCGCTCTACGGCTGGGCCGTGATCCGGCTGCGGCGGCGCGGGGACGCGTGGCCGGTGGGCCGGGTCGTCGCCTGGGTGCTGGGCGTGGCCACGGTCGCGCTGGTGATGTGCACCAAGCTCAACGACTACGGCATGGCGATGTTCAGCGTGCACATGGTCCAGCACATGGTCGTCAGCATGCTCTCCCCGATCCTGCTGCTCCTGGGGGCGCCGGTGACGCTGGCGCTGCGTGCGCTGCCGGCCGCCGGGCGGGGCCGCAAGGGGCCGCGCGAGCTCCTGGTGGCACTGCTGCACAGCCGCTACATGCGGATCATCACGCACCCCGCGTTCACCATCCCGCTGTTCATCGCGAGCCTCTACGCGCTGTACTTCTCCCCGCTGTTCGACTTCCTGATGGAGTCCCGGGCCGGGCACATCGGGATGATGGTGCACTTCCTCGCGGTGGGTCTGGTCTTCTTCTGGCCGATCATGGGCGTGGACCCGGGACCGCACCGGCCGGGGTATGTGATGCGGATGCTGGAGCTGTTCGCGGGCATGCCGTTCCACGCGTTCTTCGGGATCGCGCTGATGATGGCGTCCGAGCCGATGGTCGACACGTTCGTGCACCCGCCGGCCTCGCTGGGGATCGAGGCGCTGGCCGACCAGCAGGCGGCGGGCGGGATCGCCTGGGCGTTCAGCGAGATCCCGTCCGTGGTGGTGCTGATCGCGCTGGTCTACCAGTGGTACAAGTCCGAGAAGCGCCAGTCGCAGCGCGCGGACCGGGCCGCCGACCGCAACGGCGACCGGGACCTGGCGGACTACAACGCGTATCTCGCCTCGCTCAACGCCCGGGGGCGGTGACCGGGCACCGCTGCGGAGGCCGGATCCGCAGGTCATCTGGCGGCACGGGCCGCGGCCGGGGACGATGGTCCCGGGGCCGCGGCCCGCGGCATTGGCGCCCGGGCGGCCGTGAGGAGGTGGCGGATATGCCCGGATCTGCCAGGGTGCTGGCCGTGTGCACGGTGTGCGGGCTGGTGGTGGCGAGCGCCTACACCGTGGTGTTCGGCGGCAATGGCTGGCTGTGGTTCGCGTGGGTGGTGCTGGCGCTGGTGACGGTCGTCGTGCTGACCGCGCGGCGGGTCTGAGCGTCGTCCGGGAGCGGGACCGGCGTCAGAAGCGGAAGACCGGGCCGGTCGCGGCGTCCATCGTGCAGGCGTTGGGAAACTCCTTGCGCCAGTCCACGGGCGCGCCGCGCCAGCTGCCGGACGCGGCGACGACGACCGGGTCGTACTCCCTTGTGCAGACGTGCGGTTCGCCGCGCAGGGCGTCCAGGTCGCCGTGGGCCCAGGCCAGCGCGTCGCAGGCGGCGGCCCCGTGCGGATGGCTGCCTCGGGTGTCCGGGCAGGTGAGCCGGACTCCGTGGATCCAGGTGTCGTCGGATCCGGACACCGACAGGAACAGACCGTCGCCGGCCCGGTGCGCGGCGGCGCCCGACGCGGTGCCGAGTGCGGTGCACAGCGCCGCGGCCACGCCCACCGTCACGGCGGCACGGAAGATACGGCGTCGGCGGCTGACGGGCATCGGGGTCTCCTGGAGCGTTCGGGGGATCGGGGCTTCGGTGGGAGGGTGGCCTCGCTGCGGTGCGATCGCCGGGGCCGGCGGGCCCGGCGTCCCCAGGCCCAGGCCACCCCGCCGCGCCCCGGTGCGCAAGCGGCCACGCCGCGCGGTCGTCCGTACGGCCCGGCGCTCCGTTGGGCCGTAGGGTGCGGATCCGGGCCGGGGCGGTTACGGATGACGGCATCCGCGCCTACACTGGCGGCCCTGGAAATCCCCGGTGACCTGGCACGACGTAGTCGCACAGGTGATCCACGGGATGGAATAGGGGGCCGCCGTGTTCTACCAGGTACTGAAGTACATCCTGCTGGGGCCGTTGCTGCGGCTGGTGTTCCGGCCGCGGATCGAGGGGCTGGAGCATGTGCCCGAGGAGGGCGCGGCGATCATCGCGGGCAACCATCTGTCGTTCGCCGACCACTTCGTGATGCCGGCGATCGTGCCGCGCCGGGTGACGTTCCTGGCGAAGGCCGAGTACTTCACCGGACCCGGCCTCAAGGGGCGGCTGACCGCGGCGTTCTTCCGGGGCGTCGGGCAGATCCCGGTGGACCGCTCCGGGGGCCACGCCTCGCAGGCGGCGATCGCCTCGGGGCTGGCCGTCCTGCGCAAGGGGCGGCTGCTGGGCATCTACCCGGAGGGCACCCGCTCGCACGACGGGCGGCTCTACAAGGGGCGCACCGGAGTCGCCTCGATGGCCCTGCGTGCGGGGGTCCCGGTGATCCCGTGCGCGATGATCGGCACGTTCGAGGCACAGCCGACCGGGCGGCGGCTGCCGCGCGCAATGCGGATCACCATCCGGTTCGGCGCCCCGCTGGAGTTCTCGCGGTACGCGGGCCTGGTGGACGAGCGCACCGCCCTGCGGGCCGTCACCGACGAGATCATGTACGCGATCCTGAAGCTCTCCGGCCAGGAGTACGTGGACATGTACGCGGGCGAGGCGAAGGCCGCGGCGCAGGCGCGCGCCCACGGGCGGCGGGGGCAGGGCAGCGCGAGCTGAACTCGCGGGTACGGCACGGCGGATGGGGATATCCGTTCGCGGGGCGCGGTGTCCGACCGTACGGTGAGCTCCATGATCGAACGGACAACGGGGTGCCGACGATGAGCGCCCGGCTGCGCGGGATGGCGCAGGAGACGGAGCGGATCGTCGCGGCGGGTGCGTACCGCGCGCCGAGCGGGCGGTTGGTGGACATCGCGGAGGCGGTCCGGCGGGCGCGGGCCGGGACCCGGCTGTACGGGCCGGAGGCGGCGGCCGTGCCGGGCCCGGCTCCGGGGCTGCGGACGGTGTTCGAGGTGACGGGGGAAGGGAGTCTGACGGCCGGCCGGCGGCTGGCCGCGGCAGGCGCGGGGCCCGGCCCGGTCGCGGTGCTGAATTTCGCCTCGGCGCGCAATCCCGGCGGTGGCTATCTCCGCGGTGCCCAGGCCCAGGAGGAGGCGCTGTGCCGGGGGTCGGCGCTGTACACCTGTGTGCGCGAGGCGCCGGAGTTCTATGCGGCGCACCGGGCCGCGAGCAGTCCTTTCTACAGCGACCGGGTGATCCTCTCCCCCGGTGTGCCGGTGTTCCGCGACGACCGCGGCCGGCTGCTCGAAGTGCCGTACGAGGCGGGGTTCCTGACGTCCGCGGCACCCAACGCCGGGGTGATCGCCCGGCAGCGGCCGGACGAGGCGGGCCGGGTGCCGGCGGCACTGGCGGCCCGCGCGGAGCGGGTGCTGGAGGTGGCGGCGGCCGGCGGGTACCGCCAACTGGTGCTGGGGGCCTGGGGATGCGGCGTGTTCCGCAATGAACCGGCCGATGTGGCACGGGCGTTCGCGGTGCCGCTGCTGCCCGGGGGCCGGTTCGCCGGCTGGTTCGGGCGGGTGGTGTTCGCCGTGCTGGACCAGCGGGCGGACTCCCCCACCAGGGATGCCTTCCGCGCGGCGTTTCCGGTGTGATGCCGGGGGGGCGTCCCGCGTGCTACGGCGAGGCGGGACCGGTGGCCGGTCCCGCCCTTGGCCGGACAGGCCGGGGGCGGCCGGGAATTCCTCCCGGCCGCCCCCGGTGGGTGTCAGCCGGCGGACTTGGCCGCCTGCTTGCCCGGAACGGGCGTGGCGTGCGGGCCGCAGGTGACGTCCTTGGGGTCCGTCTTGCCCTCAAGGAAGTACGCGTCGACCCGGTTGTTGATGCAGGCGTTGACCAGACCGGTGACGCCGTGCGAACCGGCGCCCCGCTCGGTGATCATCCGGGAGCCCGCGAACCGCTTGTGCAGCTCCACGGCGCCGTCGTACGGCGTCGCCGCGTCACGGGTGCTCTGCACGATCAGCACGGGCGGCAGGCCCTTGCCGGTCGCCACGTTGACCGGGGTCTGCTGCTTGGCCGGCCAGGTGGCGCAGGGCAGGTTCATCCAGGCGTTGGCCCAGGTCATGAACGGTGCCCGCTTGTCGACGCGGGTGTTGTCGCGGTCCCACTTCTGCCAGTTGGTGGGCCACTTGGTGTCGGTGCACTCCACCGCGGTGTAGACGGCGTTGCCGTTCTCGGCCGAGATGTTGCCGGCCTTGTCGGCGAGGTGCGGTCCGGCCTTGTCGATCAGCGGCTTGCTGTCGCCGGCGACGTACGCGCTCCAGACCTGGGCGACCTCGGCCCACGAGGAGTCGTAGTACGGCGCGTTCTGGAAGAAGGCGGTGAGCTCGGCGGGGCCGACGACGCCGCCGATGGGGTTCTTCTTCGCGGTGGCGCGCAGCTTCTGCCAGGCGGCCTGGACCTTCTGGGGGGTGTTCCCGATGTGGTAGGTCGCGTCATTCTTGGCGACCCACTTCTCCCAGTCGCCCCAGCGCGTCTCGAAGGCGATGTCCTGGTCCAGGTTGGCCTGGTACCAGATCTTCTCGCGCGCGGGGTCGACGACGCTGTCGACCAGCATCCGGCGGACGTGGTCCGGGAAGAGGGTGGCGTAGACGGCGCCCAGGTAGGTGCCGTAGGAGACGCCGAGGTAGTTGAGCTTCTTGTCACCGAGCGCGGCGCGGATCACGTCCAGGTCGCGGGCGGTGTTCGGCGTCGTCATGTACGGCAGCAGGCCGCCGCTGCGCTTGGCGCAGCCGACGGCGTACTCCTTGGCCAGCTTGCGCTGGGCGAGCTTGTCGGCCTCGCCGCCCGGAACGGGGTCGGCCTTGGGCGCCTTGACGAACTCCTGCGGGTCCTCGCAGGAGATCGGTGCGGAGTGGCCCACGCCCCGGGGGTCGAAGCCCACGAAGTCGTACGCCTGGGCGGTCTTGAGCCACAGGGGGCTCTTGGTGGCGATGCGGTTGGGGAACCGCATGCCCGAACCGCCGGGGCCGCCCGGGTTGTAGACCAGCGAGCCCTGCCGCTTCTGCGGGCCGCCGGTGTTGACGGCCCGGTCGACGGCGATCTTGATGGTGCGGCCGTTGGGCTTGGCGTAGTCGACCGGGACGGTGACATAGCCACACTGGACGGGGGCCTTGAAGCCCCAGGCGGCAGGACATTCCTGCCACTTGATGCCTTCCTTGGCGGCGCGGGCGGCGGCGATCTGGACGCCGCGTGCTTCGGCCGATCCGCCGGACCGCGGCTCGCCCGCGGCGGCGGGCGTAGCGGCGATCGCTCCGGCTATGAGCGCGCCGGACACCAGGGTGCCGGCGGCTCCGAGCGCTGCTGTTCGATTCATGTGTGGGGATCCCCCTGCAAGGGTGCGCCGCGAGTAGCGGCGGTGATCACAGCGTTACAGGGCGATCCTTTCGTCTCCTGCCCCTCCTTGACCAGATTCGGCCAGAATTTCTTTACCAGACCGTAGGATTAGCACGGTTGCGGCGCGGGTGGGTCACACGGCGTGGCGCCGGGTAACTGTCCGGACATGACCGTGCCGCCCCCCATGGTGTCCGCGCAGGACATCGGCAAATTCTTCCTCGCCGCCGACGGCCGAGCCGTGCAGGCCCTGGACGGTGTCTCGCTGACCGTCCGGGAAGGCGAATTCGTCTGCGTCGTCGGCCCGTCGGGCTGCGGGAAGTCCACCCTGCTGCGGATACTCGGCGGGCTGGTGGAGCCGACGACGGGCACTGTCGCACGGCGGCCGGGGCAGCCGCCGGTCCCCCCGGCGGCGTTCGTCTTCCAGGACTTCGCCGTCCTCCCGTGGCTCACCGTACGCAGCAACGCCGCATTCGGCCTGCGGATGGCGGGCGTCCGGCGGCGGGCGGCCGAACGGGCCGCGGATGCCTGGCTGCTGCGGATGGACCTGGCCGATTTCGCGGACGGGTATCCGGATCAACTCTCCGGTGGGATGCGGCAACGGCTGGCGCTGGCCCGGGCGTTCGCCACCGGCAGCCCGGTGCTGCTGATGGACGAGCCGCTCGGCTCGCTCGATCCGCAGACCCGGCGGCTGATGCAGGAGCAGCTGCTCGCACTGTGGCAGGAGGAGCGCAAGACCGTGGTGCTGGTGACGCACTCCCTCGACGAGGCGCTCCTCCTGGGCGACCGGGTGCTGGTGATGTCGGCCCGTCCGGGGCGGGTGATCGAGGAGCTCGCGGTGCCGTTCGCCCGGCCGCGCGATCCCGGTATCCAGGACGGTCCGGAGTTCGGCCGGCTGCGCGCCCGGATCTGGGACCGGCTGCGCGACCAGCTCTCGGTGAGCGCCCGGTGACCGCCCCGCCGCGCCCGCGGGCCGTCGCCCCCGCCGACGAGGCCGTCCGCGCCGTGGTCGGCCGGGCCCGGCGGACGACCTGGCGGTACGCCGCGCTGGGCATCGCGGTACCGGCCGTACTGCTGCTGGGCTGGCAGGCCGCGGGGATGGCGGGCCTGGTCGACACGCTGCTGTTCCCGCCGCCGTCGCGGATCGCGGTCCGGTGCGTCGAGCTGGCCGCGTCGGGAGACCTGGGCGCCGACACCGCCGCCACGCTCGGCCGACTGGTGCCCGGGTACGTGATCGGGGCGGCGGCCGGTGCGCTGGCCGGGTTCGTGATGGGCGTCTCGCGCACCGCCGGCGCCGCCCTGGGCCCGCTGTTCTCCGCGCTGTACTCCGTGCCGAAGATCGCCGTCCTGCCGCTGCTGCTGCTCCTCTTCGGCCTGAACGACACCCCCAAGATCCTCGCCGTCGCGATCACCGTCTTCTTCGTCCTCCAGATCAACACCGCCTCCGCCGTCCGCCAGATCGATCCCCGGCTGCTGGAATCGGCGCGCTCGTACGGGGCTTCGGGACTGCGGCTGCTGCGGTTCGTGCTGCTGCCGGGCGCGCTCCCCGGGGTGCTGACCGGACTGCGGACGGCTTCGGGGCTCGGTGTGGTGGTGGTCGTGGCAGTCGAGTTCGTGGCGTCCGAGAGCGGTCTGGGCCATCTGATCTGGAACGCCTGGACGCTCTTCCAGCCCGACCGGATGTATGTCGGCCTGGTCGCGGTCGCCATGCTGGGCTCACTGTTCTCCGCCGCGGTGACGCTGGCCGGGCGCCGGGCGATGCCCTGGCGCTCGCGTTAGCCGGGACCGACCGATGCCTGCCGAAAGGATCCCCTCCCCCATGCCCCGTACCCTCCTGCCCGCCCGGGCGGCCCTGCCGGTCCTGCTCGCCGTCCTCGCCCTGCTCGCCGCCGGCTGCACAGGCGACGGTACGGGCGGCGCGGCCGGCGGGCCCACGGTGCGGGTCGCCCACGTCCCCTCCACCCTGTTCGCCCCGCTCTATATCGCGCAG
>NZ_BMRP01000083.1 GCF_014648695.1 Streptomyces albospinus | reverse complement strand
CCGGCGGGCGATGTCGACCTTCGTGCCGACGCCGTCGGTGGCCGAGGCCAGCAGCGGACACTCGTAGCGCGTGAGCGCGGACGCGTCGAAGAGGCCGGCGAAACCGCCGAGCCCGCCGACGACCTCCGGGCGGGTGGCCTTCGACACCCACTCCTTCATGAGGTCCACGGCGCGGTCGCCGGCTTCGATGTCGACACCCGCACTCGCGTAGCTGGCACCGGTGGAAGAGGTCATGTCGGTCCGCCTTTCGCGGAGTTGGTGGTCGGGGGTGCGGCGGGTTCCGGTCGGTGGCGGGCGCTCACCAGTGCCGCGCGCCGCGGAACGAGGTCGGCTCCGGGTGGAAGCCGAGGCCGTTGCGGGCCGCGTCGAGCGCCAGCGTGCGTTCCACCGCGAGATGGCTGACCGCGTAGCGGGTGAGCCGCGGCGGCTCCGGCCGCCCGGCCAGGCGCCAGGCCCGCTCGGCGGCGGTCGCGGCGGCGGACGCCACCGGCGCCGGCACCGTGCGCAGCCGTACTCGCACGCCGCGGGCGGCGAGCAGCTCGCCGAGCGCGTCCCCGATGGCCACGGTCCCCGCGTCGGCGATGTTGTAGGTGCCCGGCGCCGTCGCGCGGTCGCAGGCCAGCAGTGCGGCGGTGGTCAGGTTGTCGATGTGGGTGAGCGACTGGAGGGCCGTGCCGTCGCCGGGCAGCCACAGGGACCGGTCGCGCACCGCGCTCAGCACCCGCGGCAGCAGCGTCCGGTCGCCCGGCCCGTAGACCGCGTGCGGTCGCAGCACGACGGTGTCCGGCCGGTCGCGCAGGGCGCGTTCGGCGGCGGCCTTGGAGGCGGCGTACGGGGTGAGGTAGCGGCGGACCGGCGCCGCCGCCTCCCGGGCGAGGACGGTCGGCCGGAACGGGTCGTAGACGCTGGCGGTGGAGATGTGCACCAGCCGCGCGCCGGGGAAGGACGCCGCCACGTTCCGGGTCCCGGTGAGGTTGGCCTCCCATACGGGTCCGGGCGCGCCCCAGTCGCTGACGGCCGCCGCCGCGTGCACCACCGCGTCGACCGCGGGGGCGCCGGGCCACACCCCGCTGCACAGGTCCCAGTCGGCGCGGGTGAGCGGATGGACGGTCCAGCCGGCGCCGGCCGCCGCGCGGCAGACCGCGCCGCCCACGAATCCGCGGGCGCCGGTGACGGCGATCCTCATCGCGCCGCCTGAGCCGTCTGCGCCGTCTGGGTGTTAGCGGTGCGCAGCCGGGCGCGCAGCGCGGCGCGGTCCGGTTTGCGGGAGCGGCCGGCGACCGGGATGCGGTCCAGGACGACCACCTCGTCGGGCAGCGCGGCGGTGTCGATCATCGCGGGCAGCTGCGCGCGCACGGCCGCGGCCAGGGAGTCCGGGACGGCCCGCGGCCGGTCGGGGACGACGGCCAGGACGACGCGCTCGTCGCCGTAGGCGTCCGGGACGCCGACGATGACGGCCTCGGCGACACCGGGCAGGGAGGTGATCGCCGGCTCGTAGAGCCCGGGATAGATGTTCGTACGCCCCCGGATCAGCATGTCCTTCTTGCGGCCGAGCAGGACCAGTCGGCCGTTCTCCAGCCGGGCGAGGTCCCCGGTGGCGTGTTCGTCCATCGGCGGCTCGCCGAGGTAGCCGCGGCACAGGTTCGGCCCGGACACCAGCAGTTCGCCGTCCGGTGCGGTGCGCAGCCGGACCCCCGGCAGTGGTGTGCCGAGCAGGTCCCCCGGGCCGGTGTGGGCCAGCTTCTGCCGTCCGGTGGCCACCGCGACCGGCACCATCTCGGTCATGCCGTACACCGCGAGGAAACGCACCCGCGGCAGGACCCGGGCGGCCCGGCGCAGCAGTCCGGGCAGTACCGGGGCGCCGCCGAGGGCCAGGTGCCGCAGCGACGCGGGCAGCTCCGTCTCGCCCCGCTCCACCGCCCCGAGCACCGCGGGCAGATCGGCGGGCACGCAGAACGCGTGGGTGGCTCCCGCAAGGCCGCGGGTGAAGCGCGCGGGGTCGGTCGCGGGGGCGAATCCGTACGGCGGCATGGTCCAGTGCGCCCCGGCGACCAGAGCCGGGATACCCATCATCATCTGGTCCGTGTGCAGCACATCGCCGTCGCCGATGCGCAGTGCGTGCCCGCAGCCGGCCAGCCCGGCGCCGAGCGAACCCCGGGTGTGCACCACGGCCTTGGGCGCCCGGGTGGTGCCGGAGGTGAAGACGACCAGCGCCTCCTGGTCGGGTGCGGGTTCGGGGCGGACTGCCGGGGCCGGTCCTGCGGCCAGCCGCCGCGCGGACAGCGCCCCGGCGGGTACCCCCGGCAGCCGGCGGCCGGCATGGATGTGGCGCAGGCCGAGGCGGCGGTAGTCGGGCAGCAGCAGCCCGCGCCGCCGGGCCAGCGGACGGCCGTACCGGGCCGCGGCGTACAGCAGGGACTCGGCCGCGGCCCAGGCCGGGGCGGCCAACGCCCGGCGGGCGGCGAACAGTTCGGCGCCCACGCCGGGGTCGGCGAAGACCACCGTGCCGCCCGCGGCGATCACGCCCAGCGCGAGCACGACCCCCTCCGGCCCCGGGCGTACGGAGAACAGCACCCGCTCCCCCGGTGCCATACCGGCCTCGCGCAGCCGCCCCGCGGTGGACAGGACGGCGCGGCCGAACTGCCGGTAGCCGAGCGTGCGTCCGTCGGGGCCGGTCAGTGCGGCGGCGTCGCCGCGCCGGTCCGCGGTGTCGAGCAGGGCGGTGAGCAGATCCATGCCCCCGGCGGGGCCGGACTCGGATGGTGTCGCGGTCAACTCTCGCTCCTGAGCTTGATGGTCAGCCGTGCGTACCCCGGGATCAGCACCCGGCGCGCGGCGCGGCGGCCGGTGACGGCGATCGGCCCGGCCGCGAGGGCGGCGGTCAGCACCGCGCGGATCTGGGCCATGGCCAGCGGCATGCCGAGGCAGAAGTGCGGGCCGGCGCCGAACCACAGCCGCCGCAGCTCCGGCGGGTGCGGCCGTTCCGGGGCGAACGGGCCGTACGCCTGCGCGCACAGCAGCGTCGCCACCACGACCCGGTCGCCGGGCGCCACCGGGACGCCGCCGATCTCGGCGCTCCGGGCGACGCTGCGCAGCATCACGGGCGACGGCACGGTGATGCGGAGGGCCTCCTCCACGACGGTGTCGAGGTCGGCGGTGCCGTCCGCGAGCCGGTCGAGCAGGTCTGCGTCATGGCAGAGGGCGACCAGCCTCGGGATGAAGGAGACCAGGGTCTCGGTACCGGTGAGCAGGAAGGCCCCGACGGCGCCGCGGGCCTCCTCCTCGGTCAGGCCCAGTCCGCGCAGCCGGCCCGGCAGGGTCTCCTCGCCGCCGCGCCTGTAGGCCGTCACCGCGGAGGCGGTGAGGCGGCCCAGCACCTCGCGCGCCCGCGCCACCTGACGTCCCGTCATGCCATGCCGCCACAGCCGCACGGTGCGCGTCACCTCGGCCGCCTCCGCGTGCGCCCCGCCGAACCGGCCGGGCTCCGGCGGCAGTCCGACGATCTCGCAGATGGCGGCGCCCGCGCAGGTCTGCGCGACGTGGACCAGATCGACCTCGGCACCGGCGGCCAGCCGGCGCGGCAGCTCGGCGAGCGGCTGCGCCAGCACGCGGGCGCAGAGCGCGGCGACGTAGCCGGGCGTGAACAGGCCGGAGAGCCGCCGGCGGAGGGCCGCGTGGTCGGCGCCCTCCATGTTGAGCAGCACCGAGGGGCCGAGCACCGGCGTCCACAGGTCGGCGGGCGAGCCCGGTCCGGTCTTCGTGAAGTGCGCGGTGTCGCAGAGGACTTCACGGGCGAGCGCGGCATCGCTGACGACCACGCCGACCCGCGGTACCCGTACGACCGGGCCGCGGGCCGCGATGGCGCGCAGCAGCCGGTACGCGACGGGATGGGCGGACGTCTGCACCCGGTGCTCCCACCGGTCCCGGGCGGCGGGCGGTGCCGTGGTCGCGGTCAACGGATGTCCACCACCTCGGGGCGGTAGCGGTGGTCCGCGTACCAGCCGAGCGTGCGGCGCAGTCCCCACTCCCGCACCCGGCGGGCGGAGCCGGCGACGCGGACGTCGCGCCGGGTGCCGTACGCGGACGTCAGCAGCCGGACCGCGTTGACCAGGGCCCGGTCCTCGTGGAGCTCCTCGATCGCGGTGCGTGGGAAGCCGCCGGCGCGCTCGTACAGCTCGGCGGTGATCGCCATGTTGCAGCCGGGCGCCATCACGTACGGGCCGAGGTAGTCGGGGCCGCGATTGCCGGGCCGCAGCCGACCGAAGAGCGCGGCCACTTCGGTCGCGGCGACGAGGGCGGCCCGCCGGAGCGGGGGCAGTGGCGCCTCGTCGGTACGGGGCCGCAGCCGGCCGCCGATCAGCAGGAGCCCGGCGCCGAATCCCGCCCGGACCCGCGCGGTCCAGTCGGCCGCGGGCAGGCAGTCCGCGTCGGTACGGGCCAGATGAGTGGCTCCGTGGGCGATGGCGTAGCGCATCCCGGTGTCGGCGGCGGCGCCGGTGCCCTTGCGGGTCTCGTGCACGAGGTGCAGATCGCCGGGGAAGCCGAAGGACCGGACAACGTCCGCGGTACCGTCCGTCGAATCGTTGTCCACGACGACGAGGGAGAAGTCGCGGTCGGTCTGCGCCGCGAGCGCGCGCAGCGTCGCCGTGATCCCCGGTGCCTCGTTGTACGCGGGGACGACCACCCAGAGCTTCACAGCCGGATCACGCTCATTCCCATGCTGATGCCGCCGGCGAGCCCGACCAGGCCGACCAGGTCGCCGACGCCGGCCCGGCCGCTCTCCCGGGCGCGGACGAGCTGGAGCGGCAGGCTGGCCGCGGCGGCGTTGCCGTGTTCGGTGACGGTCACGATGATCTTGTCGGGCGGCAGGCCGAACCGGTCGGCCAGCTCGTCCAGGTAGGGCTTCGACACCTGGTGCACGCAGAGGGCCGCCATGTCCTGCCAGCGCACCCCGAGCCGCTCCAGGGTGGCGTCGAGGATCTGCGGGCCCAGCCGTTCGAAGGCGCGCCGCAGTCCGACCCCGTCGAGCCGGAAGTAGGTGTGCTCGTCGCCGCGCGGGTGGGCCGAGCCGCCCGAGGCGAGCGTGCCGACGCTCCAGGAGCGGGAGTCGGCGGTGAATCCGGAGCCGAGGATGCCGGGTTCGGCGGATTCCTCGACGAGGAGCGCCGCGCCCGCGTCGGAGAGGGTGTAGCCCGGGATCGACGCGAGGTAGCTGCGCAGGTCGGGGACCGACCAGCGGACGGCCCGGGAGGGGGATTCGCCGCAGGCTATGAGGATGCGGCGGTAGGCGCCCTGGGCGATGAGCGCATGGGCGGTCTCCAGCGCGTTGAGCACGCTGTTGCACGCGTTCTTGACGTCGAAGACGGGGCAGTGCAGGCCGAGGCGGTCGGCGACCATGTGCGAGGTCGCGGGCTCGATCATGTCCTGGCTGGCCGCGGCGAAGAGGAGCAGGTCGATGTCGTCGGGCCCGGTCCCGGTCTCCGCGAGCAGCTTGCGCGCCGCCGCGGCGGCCAGGTCGGACGCCTGCCAGTCGTCGGGCATGACGTGCAGCCGGTCGACGCCGGTCAGCCGGCGGACGAGTCCGGGCGGCGGGCGGAATCCGGTACCGGCGGCGGCCACCCGGCGCTCGGTCTCCGTCCCGGTGCGCCGGGTCTCGGGCAGATGCACGGCCACCCCGGCGAGCCGGGCATGGGTCACAGGCATGGGGCTGGTCTCCCGTCAGACGAGGGTCACGGTCAGCCGGTCGTACGTGGGAATGACCACGCGGCGGCTGTAGCGGCGCTCGACGATCCGCCAGGGCCGCCCGACCGCGGTCAGGGTCTGGAGCGTCCGGCCGATCTCCGCGCGGGCGATGGCCGACCCGAGGCAGTGGTGGCGGCCGGCGCCGAACCACAGCTGGCGGTTGGCGGGTTCGGCGGGCCGGCCGAGGCGGAACTCGCCGGTGAGGCTGTTGGCGGTGTAGTTGAGCAGCGTGATCCGGTCGCCCGCCCGCAGGGTGCGCCCGGCGAGGTGCACCTCGCTGCGTACGGTACGGCCGATGACCGGCGCCGGCGCCGTCACCCGCAGCCCCTCGCGCACCGCTTCGGGGACGAGCTCCGGGGACGCCAGCAGGGCGTGCTGCTCGCCGGTGTCGTGCAGCAGGGCGACGGTCCGAGTGATCGCGCTCGCCGCGGTCTCGGTCGCGGCCACGCCCACGAGGGCGGCCATACCGGCGGTCTGCCGGGCGTCCAGGCCGACCTCGCGGCAGCGCCCGATGAGCCGGTCGGCGGGTTCGGTGTGCCATGCCTGCGCGACGTGCCCGGTGAGTCGCGCGACGACCTTCCGGCCGCGGGCGACGGTCGCCTCGCTCAGCTCGCCGCCGCCGGCGGCTTCGACGGAGAGCGCGGCGAGGGCGCGGGCGGTGGCGAAGACCCGCTCGTAGGCGGCGTCGTCGGTGCCCTCGACCGGGAACCGCAGCAGCTCCGTGACGATCCGCCCGACGACGGCGCGGCCGAGGGCCGACACGTCCAGCGGCTTCCCGGCGGCGAGTTGGGCCCGCGCCTCGGCGAGCCGGGGCCCGATGGTGCGGTCCACGAGGTCGCGGGCGGGGGTCTCGCCGAAGAGGTCGCGGGTGCCGGCGCGCAGCGCCCGGTGTCCCTCGCCGTCGAAGAGGTCCTCGACCCAGTCACCCAGGAGCTGGGCCCACAGCCGGCCGACGCCGCCGCGGTCGAGGACGGTGAAGTGCTCCTGGTCGGTGAGGACGGACCGCGCGGTCGCGGCGTCGGCGGTCAGCCAGCCGATCCCCGGGACGCGCCTTAGGGGCCGGGCCAGCCGGCCGGCGTGCAGCAGGAGGGGAAGGGCGGGACGGCTGGCCGCCAGCACGCGGAGTTCATGGAGTCGGGCGCGGTTCATCGTGATCCATCTCGTCGTCTCACAGGAACGGGCCGGGGTCGCCGGGCCTCCTCCCTACGGGGGCGGGGAGGAGGCCCAGCGGGCCGGGCACGGTGCCCAGCGGGCCGGGCAGGGTGCCCAGCGGGCCGGGCAAGGTGCCCAGCGGGCCGGGCAGGGTGCCCAGCGGGCCGGGCAAGGTGCCCAGCGGGCCGGGCGGGGCGGTCGGCCCCGTGGGGCCGGCCGCGCGAACCGCCCGGCGGGAGCGGGCCGGCGAACCGGCCCGGCAGGATGCGGGCCGGCGGGTCAGCCTGCCTGGGGCGGGAACAGTGCGGCCATGCCGTCGATCGACTCGGGGCCGTACCCGACCGACCCCACCGGCACGCGGGACTTGGTGGCCTCGATGACCTTGGCCGTCCACACGGGGCCGAAACCGCCGCACAGTTCGATCAACTGGATTCCCTCGTCGACCAGTTGCGCCGCGACCTCGGGCGCCGCGGCCGGGTCCGCCATACCGACGATGACGGCGCGGAAGCCGTCCCGTTCGATCACGGAGCGGTCGCGCTCGGGGTCGAGTCCCCGGCCGGTGAAGAGGAATCCGAATGCGTCCAGTGCCATGCTCATCACTCCTTGGATTGCGCTCGCAGCGCCGACATGACCTCGTCGGCGGCTTCCGTCATGGTCAGCCCGCCCAGGGTGGCCTCGGTGCGCAGCTCGGCGCCACACCACCGCTCCAGGTCGCCGACCAGGACGAAACTCGTCATCGAGTCGATGCCGTAGGCGCTGAGCGGTACGTCCGCGTCCAGTTCGGCCGGCGCCATCTCCAGCAGCGCCGCCAGCGCCCCGCGCAGCCGCTCCACCACCACCTCGGCGGTGATCTCCTGTGCCGTGGTCATGTCGCTCATGCCGCTCCGTCCGTTCGTCTGCTGGACCAGCGCGCCAACGGCTCCAGTTGTCCTGCCAGGACCTGCTGGGCGCAGGCGCGCCGCCGGATCTTTCCGCTGGTGGTGCGGGGCACCTTGTTGCGTGGTACGGCGTAGACGCTGACCGCGGTGGGCAGCACCTTCGCCACCGCGATGCCGGCCGCGCGGACGGCGGCGGCGAGCACCTCCGGATCGCGCACGGTGGTCTCCACGACCACCGCCACGCCGCGGTCGTCCTCGCTCAACGGCCAGGCGGCGGCCCGCTGCTGGGCGAACGCGGGGTGGGCGTCGACCGCGACGGCCTCCGCGTCCTGCGGGAAGTAGTTCTCGCCGCCGATGATCAGCACGTCCTTGATGCGGCCGGTGATGAACAGCTCGCCGCCGTCGACGAATCCGAGGTCTCCGGTCCGCACGTAGGTCCGGTCAAGGTCCTCGTCCGCTCCCGCCAGGCGGGCGGCGAAGACCTCCGCGGACTCCTGCGCGCGTCCCCAGTAGCCCCCGCAGTTCCCCGGCGAGTCGACCCAGATCTCGCCGACCACCCGGTCGGCGAGCCGGTGGCGGGTGCCGGGGTCGGCCACGGCGACGTGGACGTCGTCCACCACCGTTCCGCAGCCGACGAGTTCGAGGCCGTCGGCCGCGACCGAGGTCGGCACCGCCTTCCCCTCGGCCAGCGCGTCGCGGTCGTAGCGGGCCACCACCGGGGGCTCCAGGGAACGGCTCACGCTGACCACGAGGGTGCATTCGGCGAGGCCGAAGCCGGGCGAGAAGACCTCCTCGCGGAAGTAGCTGGTCCGGAACGCCTCGGCGAACCGGCGCTGGGTGGCCGCACGCACCGGCTCGGAGCCGTTGACCGCGACCCGCCAGGTGGACAGGTCGAGGGCGGCGCGCTCCTCCGCGGGTATCCGGTTGACGCACATGTCGTACGCGAAGTCCGGCGCGGCGGTGAAGACGTCGTCCTCGGCGGCGATGGCGCGCAGCCACACCCGCGGGTCGCGGACGAAAGTGGCCGGCTCCATGGTGACGGTCGTCGCGTCGGACACCAAGGGAAGCACCACCGCGGTGCACAGCCCCATGTCGTGGAAGAAGGGCAGCCAGCTGACGATGGTGGTGGTGGGCTCCACCTCGCAGCGGTCGCGCATCGCGGCCTGGTTGGCGACCAGGTTGCCGTGCCGGACGACGACGCCGCGGGGGTCGCCGGTGGACCCCGAGGTGTACTGGAGCAGCGCCGTGGTGGCCGGGTCGAGCGCCACCGGATCCGGCAGCGCCGCCCCGGCGGCCTCCGGGGCGTCCGGCTGCCGTACGGCGATCCACCGCACGCCGGGCAGCAGTTCGGCGTCCGCCTCGTCGGCGTCCTCCTGGGTGGAGACGAGTACGGCGCACGGGTCGCAGTCGCCGCAGATCGCCGCCAGCCGTTCGGCGCGGGAGGTGGTGCCTCCGCGGGCGGCGGTACGGAACGCCGGCACCGGTACGGCGATCATGCCGGCGTACAGGCAGCCCAGGAAGCCGATGTGGAAGTCGAGTCCGGGCAGCGCGGGCACGATGACGCGGTCGCCCGCGCCGCCGGTCTCACGCAGCGCCGCGGCCAGCGCGCGGGCTCGCCGGTCCAGCTCGACCGGGGTCAGGCTCTCGATCGGGTCCCCGGCGGCGTCGAGCGCGGTGACCACGGTGCGGTCCGCGTCGGAACCCGCGGACCGTGCGATGAGTGCTTCGACGAGGGTGCGGGCGTCCCGACCGGTGTGCGTCGGTACCGACGCGGGGGTCGCGGTCGCCTCGGTTGGGGTGTTCACTGCTGAGCTCTCCTCATTCGACGGTGCCTTGGGACGCGAGGGCGGTGCCGGATCTGGCCCCCGGGTACGGCCGGGTGGCCGGGGCGGGGACGGCGCCGACGGGGACTGCTGTCGGGTAGCGGCCGGTCAGACAGGCGGTGCAGTAGCCGGAGGAGTCGCCTCCGGCCGCTTCGAGGAGCCGGTCCAGCGAGAGGAACGCCACGCTGTCGCAGCCCAGTTGCTCGGCCAGTTCGGTGATCGGCAGCCGGGCGGCGAGCAGTTCCTCGGGGCGCCCGGTGTCGATGCCGTAGAAGCACGGCCACCGGTACGGCGGGGAGGCGATCCGCAGGTGCACCTCCACGGCCCCGGCCTCGCGCAGCAGCCCGGTCACCGTGCGCATGGTGGTGCCCCGGACGAGCGAGTCGTCCACCAGGACCACCCGCTCCCCCGCGACCGCCGCCGCGACCGGGGCGAGCTTGCGGCGCACCAGGCTCTCCCGGGCCGCCGGGTCGCCCGCGATGAAGCTGCGGCCGGCCGCCGCGGGCCGTAACAGGCCCTGGACGACGGGCAGTCGGGCCCGCTCGGCGTAGCCGTCGGCGGCGACCCGCGCCGTCTCCGGTGTGGCCACGACCACCGGCCGCGGCGAACCGGTCACCGGCGCGTAGTCGGCGAGCGCCTGTCCCGCGCGGTAGCGCGCCTGATAGACGCTGCGTCCCGAGAGGGTCGAGTCGGCGCGGGCGAAGTACACGTACTCGAAGAGGCAGGCCGCGGTCTTCGCGTCCGGGACCTCCACCCTGCTGCTCGCCGTGCCGTGCGCGCCGATGGACAGGACCTCGCCCGGTTCGAGTTCGCGGACGACCTCGCCGCCGACGCCGGTGATCGCCGCGGTCTCGGAGGCGAGCAGCCAGGCGCCGCCCCGGCGCCCCAGGGCCAGCGGCCGGAAGCCGTGCGGGTCCCGTACGCCGTAGAGGTTCGCCCCGTCGGACAGCACCAGCGCATACGCGCCCGTCAGGCCCGGGAGGACCGCATGCAGCGCGGCGGCGGTGTCGGCGCCGGTCGAGGCGCGGGCGGCGAGCAGCAGCCGGGCCATCAACTCGCTGTCCGTGGCCCAGAGTTCCGGCTCGATCGCCTCGGCTCCCGGGGCGCGCTGCGGGTCCACGAGGGTGCCGTTGTGGGCCAGGGCCAGCGGCGGGTGGTCCAGGACGACGGGCTGGGCCCCGGCCAGTCCGTCCCGCGTGCCGTGGGTGGCGTAGCGGACGTGGCCGATGGCCACCGGGCCGCCGGGCAGCCCTCCGAGGCCGGGCAGGGCCTGCTCGACGGTGCCCGCACCGTGCCGGGCGACCAGGGCGTTGCCGGTGCCCACCGCGATGCCGGCGCTCTCCTGCCCGCGGTGCTGGAGCGCGACGAGCATCTCCCGTACCAGCGCGGCATGGTGGCCGGCGGGCCCCCAGACGCCCGCGACGCCGCAAGCCTCGCGGGGCTTGTCCGCGTCGTCCGGGTGCCCGTTCACGTGACGTCACCGCCCGCGTCGAGCCAGTCGGCGAACGCGTCCAGGTCCGGCAGGATCACGGTCGAGCAGGACAGCACCGCGAGGTTCTGCCGCATGTCCGTGATGGCGACGACGGTGCGTCCGGCCCGGTGGGCGGAGAGCATCTCGGCGGCGGTGCCCATGCTCGGCTCGTGTCCCGGCAGCCAGGCCACGCACACGTCGCTCTCCGCGGCCAGCCGGGTCAGCCGGTGGAACAGCTCGGTCAACTCGGTGAGTTCCGGCGCCAGTTCGGCCCGGCGGATCACCCGGCGGCCGGCCAGCGCGGCATGCGAGGCCCGTACGTCGGCGGGATGTGCCGCCAGCCACTCGGCCATCACCACACCGGGGTCGTGGATCACCGCCCCGGGGCGCCGGCCGCGCAGGGTCTCGGTCAGCAGCTGCCGGTAGGACTGGTCGGTGAGGTCCGCGCCGGTGCGCGCTCCCTGCATGGTGCCGGCCAGGAAGTAGGCACGGGGGCCGTGCGCCCCCTGCGGCGCGGCGTCGGCCGTCACTCGTCCTCCAGGGAGTAGGGCGCCAGCGCCAGTCCGGCGGGCGCGGCGGAGCGGTGGATCGCCGCCGCTTCGAGGAGGAAGGCGATCACCTCGTCCTGCGGCGCGCAGACCGCGTCCGCGACGACTTCCAGGTCCCGCTCGAAGCGGGCGTCCCCATACGTCGCGACCGCGCCCTGGTTGTCCTTGGTGATCAGGAGCTTGCTGTCCCCGGCGACACCGGCGGGCCGGTCGGCGAGCGGCAGGATCAGCTCCGCCATCCGGCGGGTGGCCGGGTGGAGCACGCGCACGGACACGCTGTGCTGCTCGGGGTGGACCAGCAGCGGACGCACCCAGTCCGCGGGCGGCGGCACGGTCTCCAGCCGCGATTCCGGGCGCAGCACGAACGACCGCGAGGCGACGTTGTGCCCGCGCCGCGGGCTGAACCGCAGATAGTCCAGGCGGATCGCGTCGTCGTCGAGCGTCCAGGTGGCCCGCACCCGGCTCGGCGCCGGTGTGCCGTCCTTGCGCACCCGGTGGGGATAGGCGTCGACGGCCACCTGCACCGCACCGTCGACCGCGGCACCGCGGTCGAGCCGCAGCGGCTCCCCGTGCAGCAGGTACGGGTCGAGGATGACCAGGCCCTCGGGCCGGCGGTAGACGGCCGCCACATGCCGTCCGTCGATGAGGTACTCGGCGCCGGCACCGGACCGCTCGGCCACCATCCGGCCGACGGTGAACGACTGCCAGGCACAGGACTGGCCGAAGCGCGGCGGGGCCGCCCGGGTGCCGAAGTACTCGTGGAACTGGGACGCGCTGTTGTAGGGGACCCCGGCGAGCACCTCGTCGAGGGCTTCCCGCTGCACCTCGCTCAGCAGCGCCGTGCCGATGCCGTTCACTTGCGGCCTCCCTGGAGGAATCCGGCCGCCTGCTCCAGCAGGGAGGGCCGGCGGGCGTACGTGGTGTCCTGGCCGCCCAGCAGCGCCAGGTGTTCGCGCAGCACTCGCAGATAGGTGAGGAGTTCGAACTGGGTGAGATTGCGCGGCGAGTCGAGGAACTTGATACCGCCGGAGATGTCCACGTCCCGGCGGCGCTTCATCTCGTCGAAGCGCCGGGCCGCCTCCGGGTCCCGTTCCTTCGCCGCCAGATAACCGGCGATCACCCGCGACTGGAGCTCCACGGTCGGGAAATGACCCCCGGTGCCGTCGGTCATACCGGCGATGAAGAGGTCGTCGTAGCGGGGCGAGAAGGCCAGCAGATAGAAGTCCGGGCGGCCCTTGTGCCAGTCGAGGTGCTCTTCGCCGACGAAGGGAATGTGGATCCGGAAACCGGTCGCCAGAATGATGGTGTCGAATTCCTCCGACGTACCGTCGGAGAACTCCACGTACTTTCCGTCGAAGCGGACCGGAGCCTTGCGGACCTTCACCCGCCCGTGCGCGCAGTAGTACGGCAGCAGGGAGTTGACGATCGGCGGGGATTCCAGCGGCTCGTGGTCGGGCTTGGGCAATCCGAACTGCTCGGGACTGCCGATGCTCAGCTTCAGCATGGTGCGGTACGCCGCCCGTGCCACCGGCGCCGGCAGCCGCAGATTCTGACTCGATTCGGAGACCTGGTCCGCGGGCTTTCCGAAGATGAACTTCGGGAAGAAGTAGTACCCGCGGCGCATGCTGATCGCCACGTGGTCGGTCACCCCCGCGGCCTCCACCGCGATGTCGCAGCCGGAGTTCCCGGCTCCGACGACGAGGACCCGCTTGCCCGCGAGGCCGGCCGGGTTGGTGTAGTCCCGGCTGTGCAGGATCTCGCCGTCG
Source organism: Streptomyces albospinus (assembly GCF_014648695.1). Classification (GTDB taxonomy): domain Bacteria; phylum Actinomycetota; class Actinomycetes; order Streptomycetales; family Streptomycetaceae; genus Streptomyces; species Streptomyces albospinus. The sequence continues at coordinate 809 of NZ_BMRP01000083.1, read as the reverse complement.
AACTTTCCGGAGAAGGCGGGCGTATGGGGGTGCCAGTTGTGCCCGTTCGCGATGATCAGCGCACTGTGCTCCGCCGAGTGCCCGTCCGCGGTGGTGACCCGCCAGCCCTTGGGCAGCCGCTCGACCTGGGTGACATCGGAGTCGAATCGGATCAGCGACGGCAGGTCGAACCGCTCCGCGTACTGCTGGAGGTAGCTGCGCACCTGATCGTGTCGCGGATAGGCCGGCAGCCCCCGGTCCATCGGCAGATCCGAATAGCCCGTCACCTCGCGGGAGGTGATGGTGTGGGTGTTCTGGTAAACGGAACTGCGCGGGTTGTCGATGTCCCAGATACCGCCTACGCCGGAGTGCGTCTCGTACCCCACACAGGGAATATTGAGGTCACTGAGGTTCTTGAGAGCGGCCAACCCGGAAGGGCCCGCTCCGATGACGGCAACCGGCCGTGGATCCGCTTGTGCTTCTGGCATGAGAACTGAATTCCCCCATCGATGGCGCGGCGTAGGCATCGGCCCCGCAGGTCTCCGACGAGGGGGCCGCTCGACCCAGAGTTCACCAGGCCGCGCCGTCGAATCCAGCCACTTTCAAGGACTTTCAAACGACCGGCGGGATTCCGCTTACGCCCCTGCTTGACTTACGGGCACGGACTTCCGCCTAATGGAGCCGACCGGACTCCGATGAGAGTGAACCGCGTCACTTTTCCGCTTACCTCTCAACCATTCAACTCCCTTCGCATACTCGGCCTTAACAGGAGGAGTGCCAGTGGCACGCGTCGTAGTCGACGTCATGCTCAAGCCGGAGATCCTCGATCC
>NZ_BMRP01000082.1 GCF_014648695.1 Streptomyces albospinus | reverse complement strand
AGCCCCCGGGCCCTCCGATCTTACGAATGACCAGAGCAACCACCCTTGAAAGGTAGGACTCCGCTGACCCGCCCCCCGGCACCGCACACGACGGAGCCCCGGCCGCCCTCCACGGGCTGCCGGGGCTCCGTCGTACGACGCGGTACGGGCCGCTAGTTGTTCTTGCCTCCGAAGGGCCCGCCGATGAACCCTCCGCCGTTGCCGTTGTCGCCCTGACCGCCGACGGTGGTCAGCGTCACGGTGGTCGACGCGGGGTCCCCGGGGTTCCCGGCCTGCGGGTCCTGCGACATGACGATGGCCTTGTCGTCCTGCGAACTACCGCCGGCGAACTGGATGTTGTTGAAGCCGGCCTGCTGAAGCGTCTTCTTCGCGTCCTTCACCTTCTGGCCCACCACGCTCGGCACCGGCGTCTGCGCCGCCGCCTTGCCCACCGTCAGCGTGACCGTGGAGCTCGGCGCCGCCTGGGTGTTGCCGTCCGGGCTCTCGCCGACGACCTTGCCGTTCTGCGACGGGTCGGTCACATTCCGGTCCGGCCCCCGCTGGACCGTGAAGCCCTGGTCCTGCAACTGCTTGGTCGCGGCATTGATGTCCTGCCCCTTGACGTCCGGGACGGTCACCTTCGGGGTCGCCTGCGCGATGGTCAGCGTGATCTGGGTGTCCTTGGCCGCCTCGGTCTGGGCATCGGGGCTCTGTTCCGTGACGGTGCCCGGCTTGGCGTCGGAGACCTTCTGCTGCTGCTGGACGTTGGTGAAGCCCTTGGCAGCCAGCATCGACTTGGCCTTGTCGTAGGTGTAGCCCGTCACGTCCGGGACGGCGACCTTCACCGCGCCCGTGCACATCGTGACGGTGACCGTGCCGTCCTTGTCGACGGTCGAGTCGGCCGCCGGGTCCTGCTCGGTGACCTGGCCCTTCTTGGCGTTGTCGCAGGCCTTGCTGCCGCCCTTGACGACCTTGAAGGAGCCGTTGGTGCCGAACGCCTTCGCCTCCGCCAGCGTCTTGCCGACGAGGTTCGGCACCGGGACCTTGGAGCCCTTGTTGCCGCCGCTGAACATCGCCTTGCCGATGAAGATCGCACCGACCAGGACGAGGATGGCCGCCAGGACCAGCAGGATCGTCGAGACGTTGCTCTTCTTCTGGCCGCCGCCCCGGCGCCGGTCGGGGCGCTCGTCGTAGCCGTAGCCCCCGTCGTCCGGGCTTATCGGCGGCATCATCGACGTCTTCGGGCCGCCCGGGTCCTGCGGACGCAGCATCGTCGTCGGCTGGTCCTGGTCGTAGCCGACCGCACCCAGCGCCGCGGTCGCCGCGACCGGCTGGCCGTCCAGCGCCGCCTCGATGTCGGCGCGCATCTCGTCGGCCGACTGGTAGCGGTAGTCCGGGTCCTTGACCAGCGCCTTGAGGACGATGGCGTCCATCTCGGGCGAGATCTCGGGATCGAAGTTGCTGGGCTTCTGCGGCTCCTCCCGGACGTGCTGGTACGCCACCGCGACCGGTGAGTCACCGACGAACGGCGGGCGCACGGTCAGCAGCTCGTAGAGGAGGCAGCCGGTGGAGTACAGGTCCGAGCGGGCGTCGACCTGCTCGCCCTTGGCCTGCTCCGGCGAGAGGTACTGCGCGGTACCGATCACCGCCGCGGTCTGCGTCATGGTCATCCCGGCGTCGCCCATGGCGCGGGCGATACCGAAGTCCATGACCTTGACCTGGCCGGTGCGGGTCAGCATGACGTTGGCGGGCTTGATGTCCCGGTGCACGATGCCGGCCCGGTGCGAGTACTCCAGCGCCTGGAGGACACCGATCGTCATCTCCAGCGACCGCTCGGGCAGCAGCTTCCGCCCGGAGTGCAGCAGCTCACGCAGCGTGGACCCGTCGACGTACTCCATGACGATGTACGGGATCGAGACCCCGTCGACATAGTCCTCGCCGGTGTCGTAGACCGCGACGATCGACGGATGGTTCAGCGAGGCGGCCGACTGGGCCTCACGGCGGAACCGGGCCTGGAAGGACGGGTCGCGGGCGAGGTCCACCCGCAGTGTCTTCACCGCTACGGTGCGGCCGAGGCGGGTGTCATGCGCGAGGTAGACCTCGGCCATGCCACCACGGCCGAGCACCGAGCCCAGCTCGTACCGGCCGCCGAGGCGACGCGGCTCTTCCATAAGCTTCTCCAGCCCTCTCCGTCAGTCCTGACCGCACCGGTGTGTGGTCCGGCGGTGTGCTGTCCGGGCATACGGTACCCGGCACGCCGTATCGGACCGGGCCGGAGCCGCAACCTGATACGTGACCGGTATTGGCATGACCCGCGTCACTTCTCGCCTGCGATGACCGCTTCCATCACGCCTCTCGCGATCGGAGCGGCCAGCTTGCCACCGGCGATGTCGTCCCGGAGCGTGTCCGATCCCTCAATGACGACGGCGACCGCGACCGGGGTTCCCTTGGCGGTCTTCGCGTAGGAGATGAACCAGGCGTACGGGTTGTCCTTGTTGTTCTCGCCGTGCTGCGCGGTGCCCGTCTTCCCGCCGACAGTAACGCCGGGGATCTTCGCGTTGGTTCCCGTGCCCTCCTTGACCACGGTCTCCATCATGCTCTGGATCTTCTGGGCGTTCTCCGGCTTGAGCGGCCGGCTCATCTCCTGCGGCGTGTGCTGCTGGACGACGTTGAGGTTCGGCGCGACCAGCTGGTCGACCATGTACGGCTTCATCAGCTTGCCGCCGTTGGCGACCGCGGAGGCGACCATGGCCATCTGGAGCGGGGTGGCGCGGTTCGACGCCTGGCCGATGCCGGCCATGGCGTTCTGCGGCCGGTTGTCCTTGGGGAAGATGCTCTCGGCGGCGCGGACCGGAGTGTCGATCATGTCGTTGTTGAAGCCGAACTTCTCCGCCTCGGCCTTCATCTTCTTGTTGCCGAGGTCCGCGCTGATCTTGCCGAAGACGGTGTTGCAGGACCACTGGAGCGCCACGCGCATGCTGGCGTTCTCGCAGGGGATGTCGCCCTCGTTCTTCAGCTGCACGCCGGTGGTGTCGGGGAGCGTGTAGGGCACCGGCGAATCGGTCTTCGCGTCGACGTCGGTGTAGAGGCCGTTCTCCAGGGCCGCCGAGGCGGTGACGATCTTGAAGGTGGAGCCGGGCGGGTAGGTCTGGCGCAGCGCCCGGTTGAGCATCGGCTCGTCCGGGTCGTTCTTCTTCTGCAACGCGTTGTACGCCTCGGCGTCCTTGTTGCTCATCCCCGCGAACGTGGACGGGTCGTACGACGGGGTGCTGGCCAGCGCCAGGATCGCACCGGTCTCCGGGTTGAGCGCGACGACCGCACCCTTGCTGTTGCCGAGACCGTCGAAGGCGGCCTTCTGGGCCTTGGCGTCCAGGGTGGTCACCACGTTGCCGCCCTTCTGCTTGCCGCCGGTGAACATGTCCACGGTGCGGCTGAAGAAGAGCCGGTCGTCGGTGCCGGTGAGGATGGCGTCGTTCAGCTTCTCCAGCTGGTTGGAGTCGAACGCCTGCGATGCGTAGCCGGTGACCGGCGCCCACATCTTGCCGTCCTTGTACGTGCGCTTGTACTTGAAGTCGCCGATGTCGGTCGTCGTCGAGCCGGTGACGGCCTTGCCGGCGACGATGATGTTGCCGCGCGGCGTGCTGTAGCGCTCGATGGCGACCCGGCGGTTGTGCGGGTCGTTCTTGAGCTGGTCGCTCTGCACGAACTGGACCCAGTTCACGCGGATCAGCAGGGCGAGGACGAGCAGGCCGCAGAAGATCGCGACCCGGCGCAGGGGCTTGTTCACGGGCGGACCACCTGGGTCATGTCGGCGTCGGTCGACGGGGCGGGAGTGGGGGCGGGACGGCGCGCGGTGTCGCTGATGCGGAGCAGGATCCCCACCAGCGCCCAGTTCGCGATGACGGACGAGCCGCCCTGGGCCAGGAACGGCATCGTCATGCCCGTCAGCGGGATCAGGCCCGTCACACCGCCGGCCACGACGAAGACCTGAAGGGCGAAGGCGCCGGTCAGGCCGACGGCCAGCAGTTTGCCGAACGGGTCACGGGCGGCCAGCGCCGTACGGATACCGCGCTCGATCAGCAGACCGTACAGCAGCAGGATGCCCATCAGCCCGGCCAGGCCGACCTCCTCGCCCACCGTGGCCAGGATGTAGTCGCTCTTCGGCGCGATGCCCTGGATCAGCCGGGAGTAGCCCTGCCCCAGACCGGAGCCCAGGAGGCCGCCGGAGCCGAAGGAGTACATCGCCTGCGCGGTCTCGGTGACACCGCCGTTGACCAGCTCCAGCGGGTTCAGCCAGTTGTGGACCCGGACCTGGACGTGCGACTCGAAGCCGGCCACCGCGACCGCGCCGCCGGCGCTGAGCAGCAGACCGAACACGATCCAGCTGGTGCGCTCGGTGGCGACGTACAGCATCACCACGAACAGGCCGAAGAACAGCAGGGACGTCCCCAGGTCCGTCTCGAAGACCAGGATCATCAGGCTCATCGCCCAGATCACCAGGATCGGGCCGAGGTCCCGGCCGCGCGGCAGGTAGAGCCCCAGGAAACGGCGGCTGGCCAGCGCCAGCGCGTCCCGCTTCACCATCAGGTAACCGGCGAAGAAGATCGCGATGACGATCTTCGCGAACTCGCCCGGCTGGAGCGACCCGAGCCCCGGAATCGTGATCCAGATCTTCGCACCGTTCACACCGGGGAAGAACACGGGCGCGATCAGCAGCACCAGCGCGACGATCATCGAGATGTAGGTGTAGCGCTGGAGGACGCGGTGGTCCTTGAGGAAGATCAGGAGGCCGATGAACAGCGCGACACCGAGCGTCGACCACAGCAGCTGGTTCGGCGCCATCGCCTTGCCCAGCGAAGGCTCCTGGTCAAGGCGCCAGATGAAGACCAGGCCCATGCCGTTGAGCAGCATCGCGACGGGCAGCATCAACGGGTCCGCGTACGGCGCCCACTTGCGCACGATGACATGCGTCACACCCGCCAGCAGCCCCAGGCCCACGGTGTAGCCCAGCGCACCGGCCGGCACCGAACCGTCCTTCGCCAGGCCCACGTTGACATATGCGAACACCGGGATCAGCACCGCGAAGACCAGCAGCGCCAACTCGGTGTTGCGCCGGCTCGGCGCCGCGAAGGTGCCGATGGTGGTCGTGGTGGTGATACTGCTCATGAAATCGACAGCCCCCTACGCCCTCACTGGGTGCTGCAATTCTTTTCCAGCTTCTGCTGCTCCTCGGAGGGCGTCTGGCTGGGCGTGGGGGTGGGGGTGGCGGTCGCCGAGAGCGTCCCGGCCAGGCCGCTGCCCGTGCCGGCCTTGGTCTTGTCGCCGGTCGCGGGCTTGCTGCCGGGCTTGCCGGGCTGGGCGCCCTTGCCCTTGGCGGCAGCCGCCGCGCGCTCGGCGGCCTCCCGCTGCTCCTTCGACTGGCAGGCGCTCGCCTGCTTGCCGAGCTCGGTGACCTTGTCGCCGGCCTGGCTGCGGTTGTCGACCGCGATCGTCTCCTTGACCTGGTTCCGCTGGTACACCGGCAGGTACTTGAGTTCGATCTCGGGGTGGTCCTCGTCGACGGAGTTCAGCTTGATCCAGGCCAGGTCCTGGCTGATGCCCCGGTAGAGCGCGACGTGGTCGTCCTTGGCGCCGACGAAGTACTGGGTCTGCGTCCACTGGTAGCCCGCGTAGAGCCCGCCGCCGATCACGGCCAGGGCGAGCGCGGTGAACAGCGACGCCTTGATCCACCGTCCGCGCCGCCGCGGCTTGAGGAAGTCCTCGTCGGTGAACGCGCCGAACGAACCCTGCGGCATCCCGCCGACCTCCGGACCACCGCTTCCGGGCGGCCCGAAGGCACCCCCGGGAGCCGGCGGAGCGTCCCGGCGGCCCAGCTCGGCGGCGCGGGCGGCCGGCGTCTGGAGCGTGCTGGGGTCGTTGAGCTGGTGCTGGTTCTCGGCGACGGCACCCACGATCACCGGGGTGTCGTTGAGCTGGCCGGCCACTGCCTCGTTGCCGTCCACGTCCAGGACGTCGGCGACGATGCAGGTGATGTTGTCGGGCCCGCCGCCGCGCAGCGCGAGCTGGATCAGCTCCTGCACGGTCTCGTGCGGCCCGTGGTAGCTCGCCAGGGTCTCTTCGAGCGTCTGGTGGCTGACCACCCCGGACAGCCCGTCCGAGCAGATCAGATACCGGTCCCCGGCCCGCACCTCGCGGATCGACAGGTCCGGCTCGACGTGGTCGCCGCTGCCCAGCGCCCGCATCAGCAGCGACCGCTGCGGGTGGGTGGTGGCTTCCTCTTCGGTGATACGGCCCTCGTCGACCAGGCGCTGCACCCAGGTGTGGTCCTGGGTGATCTGCGTCAGCACCCCGTCGCGCAGCAGATAGGCGCGCGAGTCCCCGACGTGGACGAGACCGAGCCGCTGGCCCGTCCACAGCAGGGCGGTCAGCGTCGTCCCCATGCCCTCCAGCTGGGGATCCTCCTCGACCATCACCCGCAGCTGGTCGTTGGCGCGCTGCACGGCAGTGCCCAGGGAGGTGAGGATGTCCGAGCCCGGGACGTCGTCGTCGAGCTGGACGAGGGTGGAGATCACCTCCGACGAGGCGACCTCACCGGCGGCCTGGCCGCCCATGCCGTCGGCGATGGCGAGCAGACGGGGCCCGGCATAACCGGAGTCTTCGTTCCCCTCGCGGATCATGCCCTTGTGCGATCCGGCGGCGAAGCGCAGCGACAGACTCATGCGCACCTCACCCGTCGGCTCGGGGTACAGCCGGTCTCGTCGAGCCACACTGCCCACCCTCCGGTCGGGAGCACGCCCGGGTCCGCCGAGTGGACCGTCACGGCTCGCTCGCTCCGCTCGCTCATTGTCGTACTACTTCCGCAGCTCGATGACGGTCTTGCCGATGCGGATCGGGGCTCCCAGCGGGATCGGTGTCGCGGTCGTCAGTCGGGTCCGGTCAAGGTACGTGCCGTTGGTGGAACCCAGATCCTCGACGATCCACTGGCCGTCACGGTCCGGGTAGATCCTGGCATGCCTGCTGGACGCGTAGTCGTCGTCCAGCACGATCGTGGAGTCGTGCGCCCGGCCCAGGGAGATCGTCTGCCCCTGGAGGGCGACGGTCGTACCGGCCAACGTGCCTTCGGAGACCACCAGTTTGGTGGGGGCACCGCGCCGCTGGCGGTTGCCGCCGCGACCGCCTTCCTGGCGCCGCTGCTGCTGCGGCGGCGCGGACTGGCGCTGGGTACGTGGTTCCCCGCCGCGACGGGCGGCGCCGCGCTGTGTGACGCGCGTGCCGAACAGATCGCTGCGGATGACCTGAACGGCCACGATGACGAACAGCCACAGTACGGCGAGGAAACCCAACCGCATGACCGTGAGGGTCAGCTCTGACATTGGCCCCGCTTCACCCTTCGGCTTGCCGGTAAACGATGGTGGTGCTGCCCACGACGATCCGCGAGCCGTCGCGGAGATTAGCGCGGGTGGTGTGCTGCCCGTCCACCACGATGCCGTTCGTGGAGCCCAGATCCTGGATCGTGGGGGGCGTTCCGACCCGGATCTCGCAGTGACGCCGGGAGACACCCGGGTCGTCGATCCGTACGTCGGCGTCGGTGCTGCGGCCCAGCACCAGGGTCGGGCGCGAGATCTGGTGGCGGGTGCCGTTGATCTCGATCCAGCGCCTGGTCTGCGCGTAGGGTTGCGGCCCTGCACCGGGCGGCCCCGTACGGGGTACGGGCGATGCGCTGCCGGGGGGCGGGGACGTGGGCATGGGTGGCGGACCCACATGGCCGCCGCGCGGCACCGCGGCGCGGGTGGCTGCCGCGGCCGGGCCGGGGTGGTCCTGGGACGTGCTGGAGGCGAGCGTGCGGCTGCGGACGCGGTAGAGGCCGGTGTCGAGATCGTCGGCCTTCTCCAGATGGACCTTGATCGGGCCCATGAAGGTGTACCGCTGCTGCTTGGCGTAGTCGCGGACCATACCGGAGAGCTCGTCGCCGAGCTGCCCGCTGTACGGGCTCAGCCGCTCGTGGTCCGGGGTGCTCAGTTCGACGATGAAGTCGTTGGGGACGACAGTGCGGTCGCGGTTCCAGATGGTGGCGTTGTTGTCGCACTCGCGCTGGAGCGCGCCGGCGATCTCAACGGGCTGCACCTCGGACTTGAACACCTTGGCGAAGGTGCCGTTGACGAGACCTTCGAGTCGCTGCTCGAAGCGCTTCAGTACTCCCACGGGGCACCTCCTTCCTCAGTCTTCCTCAGGGTCGTCCTGATACTGCTTACTGATCGTATCCACGCGCCGGGAAATCGGCTGGTTCCCCTTTCCTGCCTGGAGGACGAGTGTCGCCCACCACAGGGTTGCCCGGTGCTCGTCGTCCTCCCTGCCGGCCTCCTCGCCGCCTCGTGTGCACTGCGATCGTAGATGTGCCCCGTTAACAGTGTCCCGCAACCGCCGACCCGTCCGAGGGGGCGGGGGCCGAGTCCGGCCAGTGCCGGGTGTCGTCCCGGCGAACGTACGAGAAAGCCGCGGAGTGCCCGCAGGTCTCCGCAGGCCGGGGACCGGGGGAAAGGCATGTGAAGGCACCCCCGGCAGCGTGCTAGTGTTCTGCATGTCGGAAGGCGCTCGCACAAGACCCGGACGGAACAACCCGGATCGCGTGAGAGAATAAACCGGCAGCACCCATGCGCGGGTGGCGGAATAGGCAGACGCGCTGGATTCAGGTTCCAGTGCCCGAAAGGGCGTGGGGGTTCAACTCCCCCCTCGCGCACAGATGAGACCCCCGGTCTCCGGAGAAATCCGGATGCCGGGGGTCTTTCGTTGTGCGCGCATGACGCCCCGAAGGGCGTGACCAGGGCGACTTGAGTCATACGTCACATTCGCGCCCCCGCCCGGCTGTTCGCCGGTCCCGGCGGCCGTCGCTGTGGCCGCGGTCACCGCCGAGCCGAACGCGCGGACCCGGGCGGTTTTTCGCGGGCGGAGTGGTGAACCACGGCCGAGGACGGAGTCCGGAAGGCCGGTGACCGGGACGAAGGCGACCTCGCGGCGCGGGTGGTGGTCTGCGGTGGGGCGGCACAGCAGCATCCCGCCGCGTCCTGCGGCGGCGAGGGCGAGGCCTTCCTGGAGGGGGCTGACCGTGGGGGGCCGGCGGGGATCGGGTGGCCTCCGGGGGCGGGGGGCGTGCGCGGTGCGCCTGTAGGCGGGTGCGGGGCCGCCGGGGGAGAACAGCGGGAGCGCGGCGAGCCCCTCGGCGCCGAGGGCGGCGCGGGACGCCAGAGGGTGGCGTACGGAGAGGGCGAGGGGCTGCTGCTGGGCGGAGAAGCCAGGGTCGAGGGCGGGATCGGGCTCGGTGACGGTGAGGAGGGCGACGGCGAGGTCCACGGCGCTGCTCCGCAGGGCGCCGAAGGGGTCGCGGAGCGGGATCTCCACGATCTCGGTGGCACAGCGCGGATGGCGGGTGTGGAAGGCGTCGACGGCGCGCGTGATCCGGTCGTCGGCGGTGCCCTGGAAGGCGCGCGGCAGCCCGGCACCGGACAACAGGGCGCCCGCAACGGCGAGTTGACGTACGGACGCGGTGGCGGCCGGCCGGACGTGGGGGCGCTGGCGGGGGTGGCGGCCCTGGTGGCCGTCTGGGGGTCGGCCTACGGGGGTGTGTCGGTCCGTACGCAGACCTGGCTGATGGGGGCGCGCCGGGCGTCCGGGAGGCCGCCGCCGCGCTGTTCGTGGCGGTGTTCGAGCGGGGCCGTTGCACTGGGGGCGCCGGCCGGCGGGCGGGCCGCGGACGGCTGGGCACCGCCGGCGTGATGTGGCTGGGCGGCGCGCTCGCGGCCGGGGCGCCGGCGGCGGTGGCCCTGGAGACGGCACCGGGGCGGGAGAGGTGAACGGGGCGCAGGCCCGGGGGTGTTGGGTCACGGGGCCGGGCGGGCGGGTGACCGCGGCCCCCGGGGCGAGCGGGTGATGGCCGGATATGTTCGCTGTGTCCGGTCCGGTCCGGTCGAGGTGCCGTCCCGTCAGGCGGCGAGGCGCTCGACGAGGGACTTGGCCTTGGCCGCCGCCTCCTCGTGGGCCTTGTCGCGGGAGGTCTCGTACAGCGGGACGAGCTCGGCCATCGCCGGGTTGGCGGGCGCCATCGTCAGCTCGGGCACGATGAAGTCGACCTCCAGGCCGAACGCGCCGTTCAGCACCGCCTCCAGGTAGTTCTGGACGTACTCGAAGGGCTCGCGCGGGGTGCCCGGCGCGTACGAACCGCCGCGGCTGGCGACGACGGTGACCGGCTTGCCCTTGAGGGACGAGTTCTCGCCGGCCGTACGGCCCATGATGATCGCCTGGTCGAGCCATGCCTTCAGGGTGGACGGGATCGTGAAGTTGTACATGGGCGCGCCTATGACGATCGCGTCGGCCCGCTCCAGCTCCTCGGCGAGCTGCGTACGCAGCGCGAAGGCCGCCTGCTGCTCGGGGGTGTGCGTGGCGGGGTCGGAGAAGCCGGCGGAGGCGCCGACGCCGTCGAGGTGCGGAACCGGGTCGGCGCCCAGGTCCCGGTGGACGACGGTGCCGTCGGGGTGCTGCTCCTCCCAGGCCTTGCGGAAGGCCGCGGTCACCGAACGGGAGGCGGAGCCGCCCTCGGGGAAGACGGAGGAGTCGATGAGCAGAAGCGTGGCCATGGGGACCCGTCCTTCGGTATGCGGCCGGACGGAGCCCGGCCGCTAGTTGAAATCCGTACGTCACTATTCATAGCACAGGAGCTTACTTTTTTTCAGCAGCCAACCGGAGGGCGGTACGCTGGGTGCATGGCGGACCACAGTGAGGCGACGTGCAGGCAGGTCGACGGCGGCATGACGCGCGTCTTCGAGCTGTTCGGAAAGCGCTGGACGGGCCTCATCGTGGCGACCCTGATGCCCGGGCCCGTGCACTTCGCGGATCTGCGCCGGGCCATCCCCGGCATCAGTGAGCGGATGCTGTCCGACCGCCTGATGGAGCTGGCGGCGACCGGCCTGGTCGTCCGCGAGGTCGACGCCGGGCCGCCACTGCGGGTCTCCTACCGGCTGACCGAGGCCGGCCTGGCGATGGACCCCGCACTCCAGGAGCTGGGGCGCTGGGCGGCGACCTATCTGGCCGACGGCGGGCAGTGCCCGGAGCGGTTCCGCAAGTAGTCCATCGGCCTCCCAGGGGCGCGCGGGTTCAGCCGAGCCGCTCCTGCGCGGCGTTGTAGCGCACCAGATACGCCGCGAAGCGGTCGAGGTCGGCCTCGTCCCAGTCGGCGAGCCGCTCGTGGAACGCCTGGCGGCGACTGGCGGTGACATTGGCCAGCACCTGGGCGCCTTCCTCTGTGGGATGCAGCACCTGGACCCGGTGGTCGTCCGGGTCCACGCGGCGCTCGACGAAGCCGAGCTTCTCCAGGGCCGCGATCTGACGGCTGACCGTGGACTTGTCCAGCAGGTAGTGCGCCGCGAGGTCGGTGGCGCGGCATCCCTGCTGGTCATCGAGGTGCGCCAGCAGGGTGTAGGAGACCAGGGACAACTCGGGGTGCATCCGCGCGGCGGTCGCGCGGGCGCGCCGGGCGAAGGCGGTCATCTCCTGCTGGATGGTCTCGACGGAGTCGTCGCGGTCGGTCACGGGGTTGCCTCTCGGTGAAGTAGTTGTATAGTACAACGTGGATTGAGAGTTGTAATAGCCAACCAAGTGAGTTGCATTTGCCAACTGCTGGCCGCGTGCGGCCCGACCACCTGGAGCCGCCGACCGGCGACAGCTCGACCGACGACCAGACGACTAGCGGAGAAGGCTTGCCCATGAGCGCGGTCCGACGCCCCGACCACCGAAGCGACCACCGAAGCGAGCGGCGCGGCGCCCAACAGGGCGATCTGCGGCACGTACTGACGCACCTGATCATCCCGCTCCTGATGTGCATCGGGATGGGACTGGCCTACCTCGGCGCCTTCGCCAACCCCTCGCCGCACCACCTGCCCGTCGCGGTCGTCGGATCCGGCACACACGCCCAGGTGCTCGCCCAGACCATCAACGACAAGGCCCACGGCGACCTGGAGGCGCGCACCGTGCCCGACCGCGCCGCCGCGATCGAGCAGCTGAAGCACCAGGACATCTTCGGTGCGTACGTGATGGGCGGCACCGGCTCCGCCGGCACCGGCGGGGCGGCGGCTTCCGAGACGGCCTCGGGCGCGGCGGCTTCCCGGGGTACCACCGCGAAGCCCGCCCCCGAACTGCTCGTGGCGACCGCCGGCTCCGACACCAGCGCCTCCGTCGTGCAGAAGATCTTCACCCCGCTCGCGGCCCAGCAGGGCGCACCCCTGAAGGTCACCGACGTGGCACCGACCGCCGAGGACGACCCCACAGGACAGGGCATCTTCTTCCTGCTCGTCGCCATCAGCATCGGCTCGTACGCCTCCGTCGCCGTCATCGGCGGCGCCGGAGCCGTCCTCCCGATGCGGCTGCGGGCAATGCTGGCCATCGGCATGTCCTTCATGGTCAGCATCATCGGGGCGCTGTTCGCCGGCCCCGTCTTCCACCTCGTCGACCACGGCGAGTGGGGACTGTGGGGCATGGCCTGGCTGTACTCCGCCGGCATCCTGCTGATCGGCACCGGCCTGCACACCTTCCTCAAGCGCTGGACGACGCTCGGGGTGATGGCACTGTTCGTGATGCTCAACTTCACCTCGTCCGGCGGGATCTTCCGCCCCGAGATGCAGGACGGATTCTTCGCCGCCCTCCACGCCTTCTGGAACGGCGCCGGCTTCGTGGAAGGCACCCGCAGCCACGTCTACTTCGACGGCTACGGCCTCGCCGGCCACGTCTGGACACTGGTCGGCTGGCTGCTCGCGGGCCTGCTGATGGTCGGCGTGGCCGCGCTCGCCGAGCGGCGGCGGCGCGCGGCGGAGGCGGACGCCGTGGCCAACGCGACGGCAGTGGCGGCAGCCGCGGGCGCGGCAACGGTGCCGGAGCGGGCCCCGTGGCGGGCAGCGGCACGACTGCCGGAACAGGCGGACGCCGAAGAGGAGATGGAGGAGGCCGTGGGGGTGTAGGCGGCGGCGCGTCGGCGGTGGGTGTGTGGGCCGTGGGCGTGTGGGCCGGCGCATGCGTGGCGCGCCCGGCTCGACGATCACCGCCCGGGGCGCCCTGTTCTTCGGCCTCGCTCCACGGGGGCGCTTGGACGGGGCGCCTTTCTTGTTGCCTTTCGTTCCTGTTCGTGCCTGTTCGTTCTCCCTCTCGCCCTCTCCGCCCGGTCTATCCCTCTCCGCCCGGTGCCTCTCCCCACCCGGACCCTCCCTCCGCCCGGTGCCTCTCTCCGCCCGGTGCCTCTCCGCACCCGGTCCCTCTCTCCGCCCGGTCCATCGCTCTCCTCGGGTTTCCCCACCGTCTTCTCAACCCGTTCTCCCTGCTCGACCTCCCCACTCGATCTCCCAACCTTTTCCAACTCCCTCTCTGCACCAGGTCGTTCCTGGCTTGCGGAGAGTTATCCACAGGCCCTGTGGGCTTCGCGCGAGTCTCGGTAACGTCAGTGATCGGCGCACCGGAAACGTCCGGTGAGCCGGACGGATGTGGGGGCGCCGGTGTGCCGGGCACGCCGGGGCGCCGCGTGCAGGCAGCGTCGTGAAGGGGGAGGTGGCCCGCTGTGTCGCGTGTGCCATACGTACCGGGGTTCGCGAGGGCGGACGAGGAAGCACCATCGGCCAAGGCCAGGGGCCGGGCGCTGCGGGAAAGGCTGCCGCGCGCCGAACAGGCCGCACTGCGGATCGCGGCCGACCGACCCGACGCCGTGGCGGCGGTCGAGGAGTCCAACGCCGGGCGGCTGCCCGAACTGACACCCATACGCGTCGGACGGATGGCCGCCAGTCCCTTCGCCTTCCTCCGCGGCTCGGCCGGGCTCATGGCACACGACCTGGCGGCAAGCCCCGTCACCGGCACAGGGGCCCAGATATGCGGCGATGCGCACGCCGCCAACTTCGGCCTCTACGGCGACGCCCGCGGCGATCTCGTCATCGACCTCAACGACTTCGACGAGACCGTGCACGGGCCGTGGGAATGGGACGTGAAGCGCCTCGCGACCTCGATAGTGCTGGCTGGCCGGGAGGCGGGCGCCGGAGAGGACGACTGCCGCGCAGCGGCACGGGACGCGGCCGGCGCCTACCGTCGCGCCATGCGGCTGCTGGCGAGGCTGCCGGTGACCGACGCGTGGAACGCCATCGCCGATGAGGAACTGGTGTCGCACACGGACGCCCGGGATCTGCTCGGGACCCTGGAGCGGGTCGCCGCCAAGGCCCGCAGGAACACCAGCGCGCGATTCGCGGCGAAGTCGACGGAGCAAGGACCGGACGGTGGCCGTCGCTTCGTGGACGCACCACCGGTACTGCGGCGGGTGCCGGATGTCGAGGCGGCGGCGGTCGCCTCCGCGCTCGCCGGCTATCTGGAGACGCTTCCGGAGGACCGTCACCCGCTGCTCGCCAGGTACGCGGTACACGACGTGGCCTTCCGGGTGGTCGGCACCGGAAGCGTCGGACTGCGGTCGTACGTCGTGCTGCTGCTCGACCACAGAGGCGAGCCACTGGTGCTCCAGGTGAAGGAGGCGCGTTCCTCGGTGCTGACACCGTTCGTGGCGAAAGCGGGCTTCCCGGCCCCGCCGGTCGCACACGAGGGGCGCCGGGTGGTGCTAGGGCAGCGGAGGATGCAGGTGGTGAGCGACCTGTTGCTGGGGTGGGCGACCGTGCCGGATGGCGCCGGCGTCGCGTCAGGTGACGGGGGTACGGGCTTGTCGGACGGCCGGGGTCCGGGACGGCCGTTCCAGGTACGGCAGTTCAGGAACCGCAAGGGGAGCGTGGATCCGGCCCGGCTCTCCGGGGCGCAACTGGACGACTACGCCCGGATGACCGGCGCGCTCCTGGCCCGTGCCCATGCCCACAGCGCCGATCCGCGGGTGCTGGCCGGGTACTGCGGCAAGGGGGAGGAGCTGGACGAGGCGATAGGGCGCTTCGCGGTCGAGTACGCGAACCGCGCGGAAGCGGACCATGCGGCACTGGTCGCGGCGGTGCGGAGCGGGCGGATCGCGGCGGAGAGCGGCGTCTGAGGGGAGCAAGGGGGCGGGGGCCGAGGGCAGGCGAGACAGCTGGAGGCGGCGCAGGGGGCCGGGGCTACTGGGGTACGGGCATGGGGCGGGGATGGGCGAGGGGCGGGGCTGGGGAGGGTGGG
>NZ_BMRP01000081.1 GCF_014648695.1 Streptomyces albospinus | reverse complement strand
AAGGGGGACGCCCCCCCGCCGTTTCGCGCGTGGTCGGTTACTGGCCGCTGTACGGCAGCCAGCCCGTCTGGACCAGCTGCGCACCACGCTTGCGCGTGATGAACGTGGCCCGGCCCGGCGTCATCTGCTGGCCCTTGACGTTGCCCATCAGCGGACCCTCGGCCGGGTCGGCGGACAGGATCAGGCCCTGTGCGCCGAGCTCCTTGGTGCGCTGCATCACGGGCTCGAACGAGGACCGTCCGGCGCCCGAGGAGGTGCGCGCGATGATCAGGCGCAGACCCAGGTCACGGGCGAACGGCAGGTACTCCAGCAGCGGTTGCAGCGGGTTGCCGGTGCTGGTCGCCACCAGGTCGTAGTCGTCCACGATCACGAACGCGTCCGGCAGGTCGTACCAGCTGCGGTTGCGCAGCTGCTCCGGCGTGACGTCCGGCCCCGGCATCCGTCGGCCCAGCGAACCCGCCAGACCGCTGATGACCTCCTGGAGCTGCGGCCCCGCGGCACAGTACTTGTACACGTGGCTCTCGGGGATCTCGCCCAGCAGCGCGCGGCGGTAGTCGGAGACCACCATGAGCGCCTTGTCCTGCGCATACCGCTCCGCGAGCTGCTTCGTGATCAGACGCAGCAGCGACGACTTGCCGGACTCGCTCTCGCCGTAGATGACCAGCAGCGGGTCGGTCTCGAAGTCGATGAACGCCGGGGACAGAGTGGTCTCGTCGACACCGATCGCGATCCCGTGGTCCGGGTAGTCGCTGCCCTTGGGCAGTTCGTTGACGTGGAGCATGGTCGGCAGCATCCGCACCGCGGGGGCGGGCTCGCCCTGCCAGTGCTCGCTGACCGTCTGCACCAGGTTGGCGACGCCGTCGCTGAGGGTCTCCGGGTCGCTCATCCCGTCCAGGCGCGGCAGCGCCGCCAGGAAGTCGAGCTTCTCCGGGGACAGACCGCGGCCCGGCTTGCCCATCGGGACGTTCTCCGCGCGCTTGCGGTCGAACTCCGACTCCATCGGGTCGCCCAGGCGCAGCTCCACGCGGTTGAGGAGCTGGTCGCGCAGCGCCGGCCGCACCTCGGTGTAGCGGGAGCCGGCGATGATCAGGTGGATACCGAAACCGAGACCCCGGCCGGCGATGTCCAGGATCACCGGGTCCATCTGCTCGTAGTCGGTCTTGAACGTCGACCAGCCATCGATGATCAGGAAGACGTCGCCCCACTTCTGGTCGGGGAAGGCGCCCGCGGCCCGCCGCTGGCGGTAGGTCGCGATCGAGTCGATGTTGTTGGCGCGGAAGAACTCCTCGCGCTCGTTGAGGATGCCGACGACCTCGGAGACCGTACGCCGAACCTTCTCGGCGTCCAGACGCGAGGCGACACCGCCGACGTGCGGCAGGTCTTCCATCGAGAGCATGCCGCCACCGCCGAAGTCGAGGCAGTAGAACTGCACTTCGGCCGGGGTGTGGGTGAGCGCGAACGACGCGATGGCGGCACGGATCAGCGTGGACTTGCCGGACTGCGGACCACCCACGACCAGGCCGTGACCGGCACCGGCGGAGAAGTCGAGGTACATCACGTCACGCCGCTGCTCGAACGGCTTGTCCACCAGCGCGACCGGCACCACGAGCTTGCCCAGCGCGGTGTACTCCGCCGCGTGCACACCCCGCTCGGGGGTGATCGAGAGCGCCGGGAGCAGCTGGTTGACCGTCGGGGACTCCTCCAGCGGCGGCAGCCACACCTGGTGCGCCGGCGGGCCCTGGCCCTGCATCCGCTGGACCATGACGTCCAGCACGGTGTCGGCGAGCGCGTCGTCGATCTCGGGCTCGGTCGACTCGACGACGACCGGCTCCTCGATGATCTGCTCGATGACCGGGGCCGCCGTGAACGGCACCGGCATCCGCATCGACCGGCCGCCGCTGCCGCCGCGACCGCCGCCGCCCGGACCGCGGTACGTACCGGAGACGTAGGCGGCCTTGAACTGGACCATCGTCTCGGTGTCGTACTTCAGGATGCCGGAACCCGGGACGTTCGGGAGGTGGTAGGCGTCCGGCACACCGATCGCGGTCCGCGACTCGGCCGCGGAGAAGGTGCGCAGACCCAGTCGGTAGGACAGGAAGGTGTCCAGACCGCGCAGCTTGCCCTCTTCCAGACGCTGCGAGGCGAGCAGCATGTGCACACCCATCGAACGGCCGATACGGCCGATCTGGATGAACATCTCGATGAAGTCGGGCTTGGCGGCGAGGAGTTCGGAGAACTCGTCGATGATCATCACCAGCGACGGCAGCGGGTCCAGCGGGGCACCCGCGGCACGCGCCTTCTCGTAGTCGGTGATGTTGGCGTAGTTGCCCGCCGAGCGCAGCAGCTCCTGACGGCGCTGGAGTTCACCGGTGATCGAGTCGCGCATGCGGTCGATCAGCGTGACGTCCTCACCGAGGTTGGTGATGACCGCCGCGACGTGCGGCATCTCGGACATACCGGTGAAGGTGGCGCCACCCTTGAAGTCCGCGAGGATGAAGTTCAGCGTCTCGGAGGAGTGCGTCACCGCGAGCGCGAGCACCAGGGTGCGCAGCACCTCGGACTTACCGGAACCGGTCGCACCGACACACAGGCCGTGCGGGCCCATGCCCTGCTGCGAGGCTTCCTTGATGTCCAGCATGACCGGCTGCCCGTCGCGGTCGACGCCGATCGGAACCCGCAGCCGCTCGGAGAGCGTCCGGGGCCGCCAGGTGCGCGACACGTCCAGGGTGCCGGCGTCGCCGATGTTGAGCAGGTCGGTGAAGTCCATGGAGGACAGCAGCGGATCCTCGCCGTCGGAGCCCGCACCGGCCCGCAGCGGGGCCAGCTGGCGGGCCAGCGCCTCCGCCTCGGCGATCGACAGGGTGTCGCAGACGCCGTGGTAGACCGCGCCGCTCGCGGACTCCAGAACCAGCTTGCCCGGCCAGACCTGGACGGCCAGACCGCCGCGGATCTCGTCCAGGTCGCCCGGCACGATCTCCAGGATGGTGACGCCCTGGAGGCCCTCGGCCCCGGCGATCACCGAGTCCATCGGCACGTCGCCGCCGTCCAGCACGACCACCACGTGCGGGGTGTCGCTCACCGGGGCGCCCTGCGGGTTGAACCGCCCGCGGCCGTCCAGCTCGTCGGCCAGCAGCTCCTCGACCTCGCCGAGGTCGCCGACGACCAGCCGCCGGGTGCCCGCGCCGTCCGTGGTCTTGTCCTGGACCTGCGGCAGCCACTTCGTCCACTCCCACTCGGCCTGCGCACCCGGCGCGGCGACGACCGCCACCACCAGGTCCTCGGGCGAGTGCAGGGTGCACAGCTGGGCGATGATGGCGCGCGAGGCGCCGTAGACGGTGTCCGGGTCACCGGAGACCGTCAGGTGGTAGAACGCGCGCAGCGACACCGCCAGCGGGAGGTCGTCCAGATGGCCGTGCTTGTCGAGGAACTCCTTCATCGCGTGCGCGGTGAGCGGCTCCAGCTCGTCGACCGGAGCGGTCTCCGGAGCCCGCAGAGGAGTGGCCAGCTGCTGGGGTCCGAGCCCCAGGCGCACCTGGCCGAAGTCCGGGTCCGTTGCCCGGCGTTCCCACACCCGTTTGCCCTCGGCGACTATCGACCACAGCTGGCTGGGGTCGGGGTGGGTGAAAAGCTGCGCGTCCCGCTGCCGGCGCGCGGTGCGCCGTACCTCTTTCCGCTTCTGCGTCAGGTACTTGAGGTAGTCCTGGCGCTCCTGGACCATCTGTCCGGAAGGCCCCTGGCGGGCCTTGACGATCTGCATGATCGCCATCGCCATGGTGGATGCCACCATGAAGCCGCCCATGATCTTCATGAACGGCTGGTTCCCCATGAAGAGGAAGCCCGCCGACGACGCCATGCCCATCATGGGCATGAACGTCATGAACAGGTTCTCCGGCTCGCCTTCGCGGGGCAGCTCCGGAGGTGCCTCAAGTACCACCTCCTCCGAGGGGACTTCGTGTGGCAGCGCGCGTGGCGGGCGCTTGACGATGACAACGCTCACCGAGGCATCAGTCCTTCATGCATCTCGCAGTCTCGGACCGCCCCCGTTGGTTCGACGGTCCCCCGAGCCAAGTCCTTGGCCCGACGCAGGCGTTGATCCTACTGTTAAACGTCAAGCCAAGGGGTGGGTGGGGCCGTGCCCCGATCGGACGGTACGCTGACGCCCCGCGAGCGCGCCACAACGCTGTAGAGACGGCTTTATATATAGGGCGCGTGACGCGACAAAACGCCCAACGGATAGGGGGAACCGCCAGGTGAGCACGAGCACTGGCACCGGCTTCTGCCGGGTCACAGTCGCCGCGCCGGATGCACGGATCGACGTGGCACTGCCGGAGGACGTGGCACTCGTCGACATTTATCCGGAGATCCTGCGGCTCTCCGGGCAGTCCCAGGCCGAGGGCGCCCCGACCGGATACCACCTCGTACGCCGCGACGGCACGGTGCTCGACGCCGGGCAGTCGCTGGCCCAGCAGCAGATCCTCGACGGGGACCTGCTGCTGCTGAAGCCTTTCGCCGAGTCGCTGCCGCTGCCGGTCTTCGACGACGTCTCGGACGCGGTCGCCTCCGCCGTGAAGCGCAACCGCAGCCGCTGGAGCGACGACCTGATGCACGGCGTCGGCCTCACCGCCGGCGTGCTGCTGCTCGTCATGATGGCGTTCGCGCTGTGGTTCTCGAACCCCGTCGACCGTGACATGCACCGGCTCCCCGGCATCATCGCCGGCGTCGTCGGCGTCGTCCTGGTCGCCCTGGCCGGTGTCCGCGCCCGGGTCTACGACGACCACGGCTCCTCCATCGCGCTGGGCCTCGCGTCGCTGCCGCACCTGCTGATCGCCGGCTCCGGCATCTTCCCCGTCGACCAGGGCTCCGGCCCCGGCCGGCTCCAGCTGCTCGTCGGCTGCGTGACCGTACTGATCGCCTCCGTGCTGCTGGTGGTCCTGCTGCCGCGCGGTGACGCGCCCTTCGTGGCCGCCGCGTTCCTGTCCGCGATCGGCACCCTCGCGGTCTTCGCCGCGATCCTGACCGGCGCCGCCCCGCGCGAGGTCGCCGCGGTCACCGCCGTCGTCTCCATCGCGATGGTCGCCTGGCTGCCCGGCCTCTCCGCCCGGTTCGCCCGGCTGCCCATCGGCTACCAGTCGCCCGACCAGATCGCCAAGGGCGCCCTGGACAACGGCGGCGAGACCGAGTCCGTCGACTTCGTCAAGATCGGCAACCAGGCCAAGCGCGGCCACGAACTGCTGCTCGGCCTGGTCGCCGGCTGCTCCGCCCTGGTCGTCGGCTCCGCCGGTGTCGTCCTCGGCTTCTCCGACAACGTCTGGGCGCAGGTGCTGGCGCTCGCCGCGGGCATCACGATCATGCTGCGCGCCCGGCTCTTCGACTACACCGCGCAGGTCGCCTGCCTGACCATCGCGGGCATCCTCACCATCGTGCTGCTCGTCCTGGGCATCGCGCTGCACCCGCCGGTCGACATCTTCGTCAACCTGGAGCGCTTCCAGGACTCCGGCCCGCTGAACATCCGCACCGTCTGGTTCTCCAGCAGCATCGCGGTGGGCGCCGCCATCCTCGTCGGCGTCGGCCTGATCGTCCCGAGGAAGGGTGTCACCCCCTTCTGGGGCCGGATCTTCGACATCTTCGACGGCATGGTCCTGCTGTCCCTGGTGCCGCTGTGCCTGGCGGTGCTCGACGTGTACAGCACCGTGCGCGGCCTCACCGGCAACTAGCGGCGCACCGCACCGCACGGGTCACGGCCCCCCGACCACCCGGTCGGGGGGCCGTTTCCAGCTGGTAGTCTGTCCGACGGTCCATCCGAGTCATCCAAAATTCCCTGTGACGCAAACCAGGGGCGCTCGCGGACCAGAACCCAAAGGAGTACGCGTGTCGCTCGACGCCGCAACGAAGAAGCAGATCATGGCCGAGTTCGGCACCAAGGAGGGTGACACCGGCTCCCCCGAGGTGCAGGTCGCGATGCTGTCCCGCCGCATCTCGGACCTGACCGAGCACCTCAAGACCCACAAGCACGACCACCACTCCCGCCGTGGTCTGCTGCTGCTCGTCGGCCAGCGCCGCCGCCTGCTGCAGTACCTGGCGAAGAAGGACATCACGCGCTTCCGCGCGCTGGTCGAGCGCCTGGGCATCCGCCGCGGCGCGGCGGGCGCCAAGTAAGACGGCACAGAGGGAGCGGTTCCCACCGGGGGCCGCTCCCTTTGCCGTACGTACCAGACAGCCGTCCCGCCGCGCGGTGGGCGGAAGCTTTGTAGTCTGGTGCCATATCGCAAAAGCGAACGCGGTAGGAGCGCCTCCTGGCCGCCGGTCCTCGGTAGTGGCCCCCGGGCCGTCCATGGCAGACCATGCGACATCACTCCGGGTGCTTCGATCGAAGACCGGCCCGCACCGGCGCTCCACCGAAGACGGTCCCTGCCACACGGGCAGCGGACGCAGACGAGGAGATATTCCTGGTGGAGAACGAGACCCACTACGCCGAAGCCGTGATCGACAACGGCTCCTTCGGCACCCGCACCATCCGCTTCGAGACGGGCCGCCTGGCCAAGCAGGCCGCCGGCTCCGCCGTGGCGTACCTGGACGACGACACCATGGTGCTGTCGGCCACCACCGCTTCCAAGAACCCGAAGGACCAGCTGGACTTCTTCCCGCTGACCGTCGACGTCGAGGAGCGGATGTACTCGGCCGGGAAGATCCCCGGCTCCTTCTTCCGCCGTGAGGGCCGCCCCTCCGAGGACGCGATCCTCACCTGCCGCCTCATCGACCGGCCGCTGCGCCCCTCCTTCAAGAAGGGCCTGCGCAACGAGATCCAGATCGTCGAGACGGTCATGGCGCTCAACCCCGACCACCTCTACGACGTGGTCGCCATCAACGCCGCCTCCTGCTCCACGCAGCTGGCCGGCCTGCCCTTCTCCGGCCCGATCGGCGCCACCCGCGTCGCCCTGATCAACGGCCAGTGGGTCGCGTTCCCGACCCACACCGAGCTGGAGGACGCGGTCTTCGACATGGTCGTGGCCGGCCGGGTGCTGCCCGACGGCGACGTCGCGATCATGATGGTCGAGGCCGAGGCCACCGACAAGACCGTCGAGCTGGTCAAGGGCGGCGCCGAGGCCCCGACCGAGGAGGTCGTCGCCGCCGGTCTGGAGGCTGCCAAGCCCTTCATCAAGGTCCTGTGCAAGGCCCAGTCGGACCTCGCCGCCAAGGCCGCCAAGCCGACCGGCGAGTTCCCGGTCTTCCTCGACTACCAGGACGACGTCCTGGAGGCGCTGACCGCCGCCGTCAAGACCGAGCTCGCGCAGGCGCTCACCATCGCCGGCAAGCAGGAGCGCGAGACCGAGCTGGACCGCGTCAAGGCGCTGGCCGCCGAGAAGCTGCTCCCGGAGTTCGAGGGCCGCGAGAAGGAGATCTCCGCCGCGTACCGCTCGCTGACCAAGACCCTGGTCCGCGAGCGCGTCATCAAGGAGAAGAAGCGCATCGACGGCCGCGGCGTCACGGACATCCGTACGCTCGCCGCCGAGGTCGAGGCGATCCCGCGGGTGCACGGTTCCGCGCTGTTCGAGCGTGGCGAGACCCAGATCCTGGGCGTCACCACCCTCAACATGCTCCGCATGGAGCAGCAGCTGGACACCCTCTCCCCGGTGACCCGCAAGCGCTACATGCACAACTACAACTTCCCGCCGTACTCCACCGGTGAGACCGGCCGCGTCGGCTCCCCCAAGCGCCGCGAGATCGGCCACGGCGCGCTGGCCGAGCGGGCGCTCGTCCCGGTGCTGCCCACCCGCGAGGAGTTCCCCTACGCGATCCGCCAGGTCTCCGAGGCGCTGGGCTCCAACGGCTCGACGTCCATGGGCTCGGTCTGCGCCTCCACGATGTCGCTGATGAACGCCGGTGTGCCGCTCAAGGCCCCGGTCGCCGGCATCGCGATGGGCCTGATCTCCCAGGAGATCGACGGCGAGACGCACTACGTCACCCTCACCGACATCCTCGGTGCGGAGGACGCCTTCGGCGACATGGACTTCAAGGTCGCCGGCACCAAGCAGTTCGTCACCGCGCTCCAGCTCGACACCAAGCTCGACGGCATCCCCGCCTCGGTCCTGGCCGCCGCGCTGAAGCAGGCCCGCGACGCCCGCCTCCACATCCTCGACGTGATGAACGAGGCCATCGACGTCCCGGACGAGATGTCCCCGAACGCGCCGCGGATCATCACCGTCAAGATCCCGGTGGACAAGATCGGCGAGGTCATCGGCCCCAAGGGCAAGATGATCAACCAGATCCAGGAGGACACCGGCGCCGACATCACGATCGAGGACGACGGCACGATCTACATCGGTGCCGCCGACGGCCCGGCCGCCGAGGCCGCCCGCGCCACGATCAACGGCATCGCCAACCCGACCATGCCGGAGGTCGGCGAGCGCTACCTGGGCACCGTCGTCAAGACGACCACCTTCGGTGCGTTCGTGTCCCTGCTCCCGGGCAAGGACGGCCTGCTGCACATCTCGCAGATCCGCAAGCTGGCCGGCGGCAAGCGCGTCGAGAACGTCGAGGACGTGCTCGGCGTGGGCGCCAAGGTCCAGGTCGAGATCGCCGAGATCGACCAGCGCGGCAAGCTCTCCCTGATCCCCGTGATCGAGGACGAGGACGCGGCCAAGGACGACACGAAGACCGGGTCCGACGACGGCTCCGCCGGGGGCGCCGCCAAGTGACGTCCCGTACGTACACGACGACGGCCCGCACCTCTTCGGAGGGGCGGGCCGTCGCCCGTACCCAAACGCTTCTCAAGGGCATCGCGGGCGCCGGCACGGTCCGCAAGACGACCCTCCCCGGCGGCCTGCGCGTCGTCACCGAGACGCTGCCGTCCGTCCGCTCCGTCACCTTCGGGATCTGGGCGCACGTCGGCTCCCGCGACGAGACCCCGTCCCTCAACGGCGCCACCCACTACCTGGAGCACCTGCTCTTCAAGGGCACCGGCCGGCGCACCGCCCTGGACATCTCCGCCGCGATCGACGAGGTCGGCGGCGAGATGAACGCCTTCACCGCGAAGGAATACACCTGCTACTACGCGCGGGTGCTGGACACCGATCTGCCGCTGGCCATCGACGTGGTGTGCGACATGCTCACCGGCTCGCTGATCGAGACCGAGGACGTGGACGCCGAGCGCGGCGTCATCCTCGAAGAGATCGCCATGACCGAGGACGACCCGGGCGACTGCGTGCACGACCTGTTCGCGCACACCATGCTCGGCGACACCCCGCTCGGCCGGCCCGTACTGGGCAGCGTCGACACCGTCAACGCCCTCACCGCCGACCGCATCCGCCGCTTCTACAAGAAGCACTACGACCCCACGCACCTGGTCGTCACCGCCGCCGGCAACGTCGACCACGCCAAGGTCGTCAGCTCGGTCCGCCGCGCCTTCGAGCGGGCCGGCGCGCTCGGCCGCCCGGACGCGGCCCCGATCGCCCCGCGCAGCGGCTCCCGCGCCATCCGTACGGCCGGACGCGTGGAGCTCCTCGGCCGCAAGACAGAGCAGGCGCATGTCGTCCTCGGCGTACCGGGCATGGCCCGCACGGACGAGCGGCGCTGGGCGATGGGCGTACTGAACACCGCCCTGGGCGGCGGGATGTCCTCCCGCCTCTTCCAGGAGGTCCGCGAGAAGCGCGGTCTGGCCTACAGCGTGTACTCCTTCACCTCGGGGTTCGCCGACTGCGGGCTGTTCGGCGTCTACGCGGGCTGCCGCCCCAACCAGGTGCACGACGTCCTCAAGATCTGCCGCGACGAGCTCGACAAGGTGGTGTCCGAGGGCCTCACCGACGACGAGATCCGCCGCGCGATCGGCCAGCTGCGCGGCTCGACGGTCCTCGGCCTGGAGGACACCGGCGCCCTGATGCACCGGCTCGGCAAGAGCGAGCTGTGCTGGGGCGAGCACATGTCGGTCGACGAGATGCTCGCCCGGATATCAGCCGTCACCCCGGACGAGGTCCGGGAGGTGGCCCGTGATGTCCTGGGCGCACGCCCCTCGCTGTCCGTCATCGGCCCACTGAAGGACCGGCAGGCGGCCCGTCTGGACGACGCCGTCGCCTAGGGGACGGCGCCGGCACCGTCCAGGGGCCACCGAACCACCAAGAGAGAGCGGAAAACGATGAGCAAGCTGCGCGTGGCCGTCCTCGGAGCCAAGGGGCGCATCGGCTCCGAGGCCGTACGGGCCGTCGAGGCCGCCGACGACATGGAACTGGTCGCGGCCCTCGGCCGGGGCGACAGGCTGGAGACGCTGGTCGACGCCGGAGCCGAGGTCGTGGTCGAGCTGACCAACCCCGGTGCGGTGATGGGCAACCTCGACTTCTGCCTGCGGCACGGGATCCACGGAGTGGTCGGCACTACCGGCTGGACCGATGAGCGCCTCGCGCAGCTGCGCACCTCGCTCGCCGCCTCGCCGGGGGCGGGCGTGCTGATCGCGCCGAACTTCTCCATCGGCGCGGTGCTGACCATGCAGTTCGCCCAGCAGGCGGCCCGCTTCTTCGAGTCCGTCGAGGTCGTCGAGCTACACCACCCCAACAAGGCGGACGCCCCCTCCGGCACCGCCGCCCGCACCGCCCAGCTGATCGCCAAGGCCCGCGAGGAGGCCGGCTGCGCGCCGCAGCCGGACGCCACCAGCACCGCGCTGGACGGCGCCCGCGGCGCGGACGTGGACGGCGTCCCGGTGCACTCCGTACGGCTGCGCGGTCTGCTGGCCCACCAGGAGGTGCTGTTCGGCGGGGTCGGGGAGACCCTCACCATCCGCCATGACTCCCTCCACCACAGCAGCTTCATGCCGGGCATCCTGCTCGGCGTGCGCCGCGTGGTGAACACCCCGGGCCTGACGGTGGGCCTGGAGAACTTCCTCGACCTGGGCTGACGGTCATGGGTGGAAAGATCACGTACTTCTTCCTCGCCACCGTGCTGGTGCTGGTCTTCGGCGTGGTGGCGATGGAGGGCGTCCTCCTCCTGCTGACGGGGGAGCCGGCGGCCATGGGCATGGGGGCGGTGGCCTTCGTCCTGCCGTGCATCGGCGGCTGGTTCCTGTGGGCCAACACCCGCTTCGCGCGCAGCGCCAACCGGCTGGCCGGGGCGCTGGAGGCCGAGGGCGGCCTGCCGGTCGACGACCTCCTGCGGACCCCCGGCGGCCGGATCGACCGCGACGCGGCCGATGCGGTCTTCGCCCGGCGGCAGGCCGAGACCGAGGAGGCGCCGGGCGACTGGCGCACGTGGTTCCGGCTCGCCGTCGCCTACCACGACGCCCGGGACACCCCGCGCGCCCGCAAGGCCATGCAGCGCGCCATCGACCTGCACGACGAGAAGCCGGTACGCCCCGACAACGGGCCCGTGCCGACGGTCTGAGTCCCGCGGACCCGCCGACCGCCCCTGGACCTCCGGGTCTCAGGGGCGGTTCTCCGCCGCCCACGCCTCCAGTACGTCCGCGGCCTGCTCGAACGCCTCCGGACGGGACAGGAAGTCCCCGTTGTGGTCGGTGACCAGGGCCCGCAGCGGCCCGCCCTGGGTCCGCTCGACGATCAGCGCCTGCCCCTGCACGGTCCGCGGCAGCCCCAGCCAGCGCACCGGCTGCTGCGCCGTGCGCACCGCCGCGACGCCGCTCCACGGCAGGGTCGTGGTCCGCAGCAGATTCACCTGCCGCAGCCCGCGCGCGCTCACCCACACCCCGACGCGGACGAGCCGCAGCGCCAGGGCGATCATCAGCGCCGCCACCACCGCACAGACCGCCGCCCCGGGCAGCGATCCGGCCAGCGCGATGATCAGCGCGGAGAGCAGGACGAACGAGGCGAGCAGCAGAAACACCGCCGCCGCCCCCACGCGCCACGGTCCGGGGCGGTAGGGACGGCGCCAGTGGTCGGGCTCGTCGTGCGGCAGGGCGATTGATTCCGGCGCGCGGCCGTCGGCCTTGAGGTCGCGGTCGGCCGTCAGAAAGGGCAGGGGCACGGCTGATCCTCACTCCGGCTGGTCAGCACGGAACGCATGCTGACGGAAGCTGTGACCGGTGAGGCTATCGGGACTGACGGGGCGGAACCAGTTGACGGCCCGCCCCGTCTGCCGGTTCAGCGGTGCGCGGCCTCGGACTGGTGCACCCCGGTGGAGCCGGAGGTGTCCTGCTGAAGGGCGGGCAGGCCGAAGAGCAGCGCGCCTGCCAGGCCGCCCACCACGGTCAGCGTGATCAGCGACTGCCCGAAGATCTGCGCGCGCGAGGCGCGCTGGCGCGGCGGGGGAGTGACATTGCTGCGGAACCGGTCTGCCTCGGCAACGAAGGCGAACGGGACGGGCTCTCGCCGGCGGAACATGAGCGGGCTCTCCTAGGAACCTCGAAGTGGGCACTGTCACAGGGAAAGACGACTCGGGCGCCCGATTGGTGCCCGTTTTCCGTGAGTTCTGTGAAAAATATCAACCGCCTGGCGGACGGCTGCCGTCGGGGGTCCGTTTTGTCGCTAACGCGGTATCAGCTCGCATTTCCCGCGCTGTCAGTGGCGGGCCGTAGGCTGGGCGCGCACGAGGATCGAACGGAAGGAACCGCCGGTGTCCCACACCCCCGAGAGCGCCGAGAGCGCACCCGTCAGCTTCCGCAGCGAGGTGACGGTCGAGCTGGTCAAGCACAGCGCCGCGGACAGCGACGTGCTGTGGGCGGCCCGGGTCTCCACGGCCGGCGAGCAGTCCCTGGAGGAGCTGCGGAAGGACCCGGAGCGTTCCAAGGGCCTGATCAACTACCTCATGCGCGACCGGCACGGCAGCCCGTTCGAGCACAACTCCATGACCTTCTTCATCAGCGCGCCGATCTTCGTCTTCCGCGAGTTCATGCGGCACCGCGTCGGCTGGTCGTACAACGAGGAGTCCGGCCGCTACCGCCAGCTGGAGCCGGTCTTCTACGTCCCCGGCGAGTCCCGCAAGCTCGTCCAGCAGGGCCGCCCCGGGAAGTACGAGTTCGTCGACGGCACCCCGGCCCAGCACGAGCTCACCACCCGCGCCATGGAGGACAGCTACCGCCAGGCGTACGAGGCGTATCAGGAGATGCTCGCCGCCGGTGTCGCCCGCGAGGTCGCCCGCGCGGTGCTCCCCGTCGGCCTCTTCTCCTCCATGTACGCCACCTGCAACGCACGCTCCCTGATGCACTTCCTCGGCCTCCGGACGCAGCACGAGCTGGCGAAGGTCCCTTCCTTCCCGCAGCGCGAGATCGAGATGGTCGGCGAGCAGATGGAGGCCCACTGGGCCGGGCTCATGCCGCTCACGTACGGCGCATTCAATGCGAACGGCCGGATCGCTCCGTAAAGCCGCGTAAAGCGCAGGCAACGGGCCGCGCAGCCGGGCGCGCGGCACGGACGTGCGAAGTGTCCGGATTGCGGCATTTTGAGAAGTTCATCTACGCTGAACAGACGGACCCGGCACTGCTTGAACCCCCGAGCAGGCAGTGCCGGAGTCCACATCCCTGCTCCCCAGAGGCACACCCCGAGGTGCCCTACGAGTAGCGTGGGACCCATGGCTCCGACTTCCACACCGCAGACCCCCTTCGGGCGGGTGCTGACCGCCATGGTCACGCCGTTCACGGCGGATGGCGCCCTCGACCTTGACGGCGCGCAGCGGCTCGCCGCACACCTGGTGGACGCCGGCAACGACGGCCTCGTCGTCAACGGCACCACCGGAGAGTCCCCGACCACCAGCGATGCGGAGAAAGCCCAGCTGGTCCGCGCCGTGGTCGACGCGGTCGGCGACCGCGCCTTCGTCGTCGCCGGAGCCGGTACCAACGACACCCACCACAGCCTGGAGCTGGCCCGCGCCGCCCAGGACGCCGGCGCGCACGGCCTGCTCGCCGTCACGCCGTACTACAGCAAGCCCCCGCAGGAGGGACTGCTGCGCCACTTCACCGCCATCGCCGACGCCACGGACCTGCCCGTGATGCTCTACGACATCCCCGGCCGCAGCGGTGTCCCGATCAACACCGAGACCATGGTCCGGCTCGCCGAGCACCCGCGGATCGTCGCCAACAAGGACGCCAAGGGCGACCTGGGCCGCGCCAGCTGGGCCATCGCCCGCTCCGGCCTCGCCTGGTACAGCGGCGACGACATGCTCAACCTCCCGCTGCTCTCGGTCGGCGCCGTCGGCTTCGTCTCCGTCGTGGGCCACGTCGTCACCCCCGAGCTGCGCGCCCTCCTGGACGCCCACCTCAACGGCGACGTCACCAAGGCCACGGAGATCCACCAGAAGCTGCTGCCCGTCTTCACCGGCATGTTCCGCACCCAGGGCGTCATCACCACCAAGGCCGCCCTCGGCCTCCAGGGCCTGCCCGCGGGCCCGCTGCGGCTGCCCCTGGTCGAGCTCTCCCCCGAGGAGACCGAGCAGCTCAAGCGCGATCTCGCCGCCGGCGGGGTACAGCTCTGAACACAGACTTCACAACTGAATACGGACCAACAACCGCCACATAGCAAGTGCACGAATGTCATGCGCGCCACGTGCCTCGACGGCAGCGTGGCGCGCGTGGTGAGGAGAGTCTTTTGAGTCATCCGCATCCCGAGCTCGGCACACCGCCGAAGCTTCCCAAGGGCGGCCTCCGCGTCACCCCCCTCGGCGGCCTGGGTGAGATCGGCCGCAACATGACGGTCTTCGAGTACGGCGGCCGGCTGCTGATCGTCGACTGCGGAGTGCTCTTCCCTGAGGAGGAGCAGCCCGGAATCGACCTGATCCTGCCGGACTTCACATCCATCCGGGACCGCCTCGACGACATCGACGGCATCGTCCTGACCCACGGCCACGAAGACCACATCGGCGGTGTCCCCTACCTCCTGCGGGAGAAGCCGGACATCCCGCTGATCGGCTCCAAGCTGACCCTCGCCCTCATCGAGGCCAAGCTCCAGGAGCACCGCATCCGCCCGTACACGCTGGAGGTCGCCGAGGGCGACCGCGAGCGCCTGGGCCCCTTCGACTGCCAGTTCGTCGCGGTCAACCACTCCATCCCGGACGCCCTCGCGGTGGCCATCCGCACCCCCGCGGGCATGGTCGTGCACACCGGCGACTTCAAGATGGACCAGCTCCCCCTGGACCGCCGGCTGACCGACCTCCCCGCCTTCGCCAAGCTCGGCGAGGAAGGCATCGACCTCCTCCTCTCCGACTCGACGAACGCCGAGGTCCCGGGCTTCGTCCCGCCCGAGCGGGACATCTCCAACGTGCTGCGCCAGGTGTTCGCCAACGCCGGCAAGCGCATCATCGTGGCGAGCTTCGCCAGCCATGTGCACCGTATCCAGCAGATCCTCGACGCGGCCCATGAGTACGGCCGCCGGGTCGCCTTCGTCGGCCGCTCGATGGTCCGCAACATGGGCATCGCCCGTGAGCTGGGCTATCTGAACGTCCCCGCGGGCCTGGTCGTCGACGTCAAGACCCTCGACGACCTCCCGGACGACGAGGTCGTGCTGGTCTGCACCGGTTCCCAGGGCGAGCCGATGGCGGCCCTGTCCCGGATGGCCAACCGGGATCACCAGATCCGCATCGTCCAGGGCGACACGGTCATCCTGGCCTCGTCGCTCATCCCCGGAAACGAGAACGCGGTCTACCGCGTGATCAACGGCCTGAGCCGCTGGGGCGCGGACGTCGTCCACAAGGGCAACGCCAAGGTCCATGTCTCGGGCCACGCCTCGGCCGGCGAGCTGCTGTACTTCTACAACATCTGCAAGCCGAAGAACCTCATGCCGGTCCACGGCGAATGGCGCCATCTGCGCGCCAACGCCGAACTGGGCGCACTGACCGGCGTCCCGAAGGACCGCATCGTGATCGCCGAGGACGGCGTCGCGGTCGACCTGATCGACGGCGTCGCCAAGATCTCCGGCAAGGTCCAGGCCGGCTATGTCTACGTCGACGGCCTCTCGGTCGGCGATGTCACCGAGACCCACCTCAAGGACCGCCGCATCCTGGGCGACGAGGGCATCATCTCGGTCTTCGTGGTCGTGGACAGCAGCACCGGAAAGATCGTCGGCGGGCCCAATATCCACGCCCGTGGTTCCGGCATCGACGACGCCGCGTTCGAGGCCGTCGCACCCAAGATCGACGAGGCCCTGGCCAAGTCGGCCCAGGACGGCATCACCGAGCCCCACCAGCTCCAGCAGCTGGTCCGCCGCTCGGTCGGCAAGTGGGTGTCGGACAACTACCGACGCCGCCCGATGATCCTCCCCGTGGTCGTCGAGGTCTGACGCAGAGTCATACGAAGGTCCTCAAGTCGGAGCGGGGCGCCAGGATTTGCATCCAGGCGCCCCGCTCCAGTACGTTTACGGCTCCGCCTGAACGGGAAGCGCCCTACGCCTTGTGCGTCCGGTCTTCTTCCCTCACGCCGGCGGAATTCCGGCCCAGAGCAATCTGATAAAGTCGGATCAGCCGAAAGGCAAACCCCCTCCGACGGGAAATCGGAACCGAATTCGAAACGGCTGCGACAAGCGGCCGGAGCGGAAAAGGATCTGATAGAGTCGGAAACGCGAGAAAGCCGAAAGGCCGGATCGCACCGGTGAAAATCGGAGCCGCGAGGATCTGATAGAGTCGGAAACGCAAGACTGAAGGGAAGCGCCCGGAGAGCCTGGTGAAACAGGCACAAAGGAAGCGTCCGTTCCTTGA
>NZ_BMRP01000080.1 GCF_014648695.1 Streptomyces albospinus | reverse complement strand
GATGCACGCATCAAACTGCGCCACCTCTACCCCAAGCATTAGCCGCGACGATCTACTAGCTTGATCTTTAACCTTTGCGGCGGGGTCGTGGGGTTGTTGATTTCTTCGTTCGTCGTTTCGTTGTGTCTGTTTTGCGGACTGTGTGGACGTCGTGGCGGGGTGTGGGGTGGGTGTTCTTGCGGCCGGGTGGTCGGCCTGGGCCGGGGCGGGAGGGTTTCGGTGCTTCGGCGGGGCAGAGGGTCTTCGGGCGGAGGTGCCTGAAGTCGCGGCGGACTCGGGCAGGGGTGAGACGGTCGGACGGATTCGGTTTCTCCCACGGCCGCCGCAGGTCGGCCGCCAGGGGCCGGGTCAGACGTAGTTGGGTGTATGCGGCCAGGATGAGCCAGGTCCACCGGTCGGCGGCTTCGGGGGTGCGGATCTTGGGGCGGGTCCAGCCGAGGGTCTGCTTGAACAGCCGAAAGGTGTGCTCGATGTCGAAGCGTCGCAGGAAGACCTGCCAGAGCAGGTCGACCTGAGTGGAGGTGGCATCGGTGCCCGACCACCACAGCCACACCGGTTTCGGGATGGCGCCGCTGGGCAGGTGCTCGACCCGCAGGTGGATCACAGTTCCCTCGATGAGTGGGAGGGTTCCCAGTTCGGCGACCCAGGCGGAGCGGTGTGTCAGCCGTGGGTGGAGGCGGTCCCATGCCTGGGCGGTGGCGGTGCCGTACAGACGGGTCTGCGTGACGGTCTGCGCGTCGGGGATGTCCCAGGTGGACTGGTCGCCGAAGGCGAACTCGCCGCCGTGACGCGGCGGGCGGCCCATCGTATGGGGCTTTCGTGGTGGGGCGGCACGGCGCAGGACACGGTCTGAACGCATCCGGCCCAGCACCTGCACCGGCAGATCCTTCAGCAGGAATGCCAGGCGGGGCACGTCGTATCCGGCATCCACGACGATGAGGATCTCCGGGTCGCTGTCCTTCCACTGCTCCGCCTCCATCAGCCTGCCGACCAACTCGCGCATCTGCCTGGCGGTGGCGGTGGCTGCGTCGTCGCCCGGTGCCAGTCGGAGCGCGTCCAGCGGCGCGGTCCACGAGCTGCGGCCCGTCTCCAGCGCGCAGATCACCGAGTACGGCCAACCCGGAACGGGGATGTGTTGGTCTTTGCCGCGGCCGTAGGTGTGGCACAGGATCCGCTGCGGTGAGGTGTGTGCGTCAGGCCGCAGCCAGCAGGTGATGTCTGCGGCCAGCACCAGTCGGCCGTCCGCAGCCCGCGGCAGAGGCACTGCGGCCACTGCCCGCCGCAGCCGGCCGATGTCCATCCGGCCCGCGGCCAAGGCGTCGTAGAGGCCACCGTGCCCGCGGCGATGTTCCCCTACGAGTGACAGCTCAACCAGAGAACGGACCGGACCGTCCGCACACAGCACGGCATCGACCAACTCGAACAGTGCGTCCGCACGTCTGGTCAGACAGGAGTAGAACTCGCCCCGGAAGCGGGACAGTTCTGCGAACTGCCGATGTTCAACGGCGTGGTGCGACAGACTCATCCTTACGGCCTTCGTGCTGAGTGTGTGCGTTCCTTGGTCGGAGCACATGATCAGCCGAAGGCCACCTTCACGTCCGCTGAACTGCGAAAACGCTGATCAAGTTCGAAGCACATTCGAGACTGGATCTTAAAAAACAAGCTAGCCCTCGACGACCTCGGTGACGAAGGTGTAGAGCTCGACGATCACCCCATCCTTGCAGTGGGCGATGTCCATTCCGGTCACGACGGGCGGTTGGCCGGCGGGACCGTACTGGAATCCGAGGTGGCCGAGGTCGTCGTTGACGGAGACGGGGCCGTCCGGACGGAAGACCCAGTCCGGGGCCTGCTTCTGCAGCTCCTCGGCGCGCTGTGCGAGAGCCTCGCGCCCGCGGACGACGCGGTCGGGCTCGTGCCACACCACGTGCTCGGAGTACGTCTCGGCGACGGCCTCGGCGCGGCGGTCGGGGTCTGGTTCGTTGAAGACGTCCAGGAGGTTGCTGCGCATCAGGTCGGCGACGGTGCGGTTCATGGTCGATCCTTCGGGTCGTGCCGGGGGCGCCGGCAGTGATCAGGTGGGCCGGTGCGGGGCTGGGAAGTGCCGCGAGAGCTCCGCGCGGGAGGCTTCGTCGAGCCGCACGGCGGCGGTGCCCAGGTTCTCGGCCAGGTGGGTGCGGGTGCGGGTGCCGGGGATGATCAGGATGCCGGGCGCAAGGCCGAGGAGCCAGGCCAGGGCGATCTGTGCGGGAGTGGCGCGCAGTTGTTTTCCGAGGTCGGCGAGGACGGGGCTGGTGAGGATCTGGTTCTGGGTGCCGCGGGGCCAGCCGAGGGGGCAGAAGGGGACGAACGCGATTCCCCTGTTCGTGCACTCCTGGAGCACGTCGAAGGAGCGCTGGTCTGCGAGGTTGAAGAGGTTCTGGACGCAGACGATCTCGGTCTGGTCGGCCGCGCGCAGCAGGTGCTCCCGCGAGATGTTGCTGAGGCCGATGCCGTCGATCAGCCCCTCGTCGCGGGCCTGGACGAGCTCCGCCAGCTGAGCGTCGAAGCGCTTGCCCGGAGCGACTGTCCGGTCGACCATCCGCAGGTTCACCGCGGCCAGGCGATCGATGTCGAGGGTGGCGAGGTTCTCCTCGATGCCCTGGCGCAGCTGGTGCGGTTCGTCGTACGGCAGGACGGCCCCGGACTCGTCGCGACGGGCGGCGACCTTGCTGACGATGGCCAGGTCGTGCGGGTAGGGGTGAAGCGCCTCGCGGATCAGCTCGTTGACGACGCCGGGGCCGTAGTACTGGGCGGTGTCGATGTGGTTGACGCCGCCGGCAACCGCAGCGCGCAGCACGCGCAGCGCCTCGTCACGGTCTCGGGGCGGGCCGAAGACGTTGTCGCCGGCCAGTTGCATCGCGCCGTATCCGATCCGGCGCACTTGCCTGGGGCCGAGTGCGTACCTGCCGGCGGACGCGATGGATGGGCTCTGCTCGGTCATGGTGTCTCCAACGGATCAGGCATGCAGGGTCTTCATCGCCGTGGACCAGGCCTCGAGCTCGTCGACGGGCTTGGTGACGTGGCGCCGTGGTGCTCGCCGGGCTTGAACAGGAAGGGGTTCTCGAATTCCGTGAACAGCGAGGAGGTCAACTGCTGGTGAATGTCTGCGAGTTGGACTGTTCTCGTGATGGTGCGCAGGTGCTCGGCGGCGCGGATACCGCCGACGGCGCGGTAGAAGACGAAGGCGGCGGCCTTGTTGCTCCACTCCGCGTACGCGAAGTCGTTCGCGTTCTTCAGTATGCGGGGGATCGAGTGGTTGTACTCCGGGGCGGCGAAGACGTGGCCGCCGAAATGGGCGACCTTGGCCGCCCAGGCCTTGTGGTGTGCTCGTGCTGGTACTGGCTCATGGACAGCGGCGTCGGCCCCGCTAGACGGGGCTTCCGCCGGCCAGGCGGGCCCGGACGGTCCTGGTCAACCGCAGGGGCCGCCGGCCATGCCCTTCAGCTTGGTGACGCCGTGGGAGTAGCGGTCGACGGTCGCGGTCGCCTCCACAACGATCTCGTCGTCGACCTTAGCCTTGGCCACGGTGAAGGTGATCTCGGAGCGGGGGACGTCGATGGCGTAGCGTCCCGGCGCCGGTGTCGCGGTGGTCACGGCGCGCCCTGCGACTTGAGGATTCAAGTCAAATCAAGACCCCTTGACTTGAATGCTCAAGTGATATCGCAGAAACCAACACATTCGCGCCGTTCTGCGCGCTCAGGCGAGACCGAGCTGCGCGGCGATGACCGTGCCGGAGGGGTAGCAGTCGAACCGCTTGATCTTGCCGTCGACCAGCTCGAACACGTCGCAGCACGGCGCATCCATGCGCCTACCGGTGGGCGGGACGGTGCCGGAGGGCAGCTCCAGCGGGCCGAGGTGGGTGCCCTGCAGGCGCAGCTGCACGACAACGACGTCGCCGTCGAGGTAGAACCGCTCGAGCTCGCGATGCATGTCGGGGAAGGCCTTGGCGTAGGCCTCGACCGTCTTACCCAGCTCATCGGGACCGCAGTACGTGAGCGGGATCGACATGTCGGTGAAGGTCCCGTCCTGGGTGAACGCGGCGATCCAGCCGGTGACATCCTGCTCCTCGGCCACCCGGTAGGCAGCGCGGATGACCTTCTCGTTGTCGTGGGGCATCTCCACTCTCCTGATCCGTCAGCGGCGGCTATCG
Organism: Streptomyces albospinus; assembly: GCF_014648695.1. GTDB lineage: Bacteria > Actinomycetota > Actinomycetes > Streptomycetales > Streptomycetaceae > Streptomyces > Streptomyces albospinus. The sequence goes on along the minus strand of NZ_BMRP01000080.1, from coordinate 12,661 downwards.
CATACCTTCGGGATGCGGATTGACTTTAACATTCAAGTCATGCGAGAGCGCAAGAGGCTTGAGGACCCTGATTCCGTGGGGCTTTGACGATCAGTGGGCTCGGAGCAACTTGAAGCGTCACATCACCGAGCGGGCGAGTCGATGCGCTGCAGGATGCGCTCGGCATCCTGACCGAGTCGACGCAGGCGCTCGCCGGAGAGGTTGTCCACCACCAGGTGGCGGACGTATGCCACATGCGCGGGAGCGGCGGATTCCAGCTTGCTCATGCCGGCAGGCAGGAGGATGGCGTTGGTGAAGCGCCCGTCGGTCGGGTCGGGCTCGCGGCGGACGTACCCGCGGCTCTCCAGCCGCTTGATCATGTGCGAAAGGCGGGACAGCGACGTGCTGGCGTTCTCGGCGAGAGCACTCATGCGCAAGGTCCGTTCCGGGGCCTCGGACAGCATTGCCAGGGTCATGTACTCGACCATGCTCAGATCGGCATCGCGCTGCAGTTGCGCGTCGATGGCCCAGGGCAGCCGCGTCATCAGCCGGACCACCGACATCCACGAGGTCAGCTCGCCGGGCGCGAGCCAGAGGTCCGCATGTTCGTCCCCCTGCACCTGAAGTCCCTCGTCACGGGTGGTCATATCGAGAGCGTATCAGCCGCACTTTGCGGGTGACATGGGTCGATCGCAACCCACTCCAACCCTTCTTATCACTTGAACATTCACGTGATGGCGACTTAGGCTCAATGTTGAATGTTGAACATCTAGGGAGGGAGGCGGCACTCGATGCCCGAAATGCTGACACCCACGGTCGAGGTGCGACGTGCCGGCGAGCGGCAGGCCAGCCGACTGTCGTGGCTCGACTCCAAACACTCGTTCTCCCTCGGCACCAGTCGGCCAGACCCGGCCAACACCCACCACGGCCTGCTAGTGGTCCACAACGAGGACCTGGTCCAGCCCGGCACCGGCTTCGAGACACACCCGCACCGGGACATGGAGATCGTCACCTGGGTGCTCCAGGGCTCACTCGTCCACCAGGATTCCAGCGGCCACTCCGGCGTGATCCACCCCGGCCTGGCCCAGCGGATGAGCGCCGGCACCGGCATCCTCCACTCGGAGAAGAACGACACCTACGGGCTTACCGGCGAACGCCCTACCACCCCTGTGCACTTCGTCCAAATGTGGGTACTGCCCGACGCGGCCGGCGTCACGCCCGAATACGAGCAGTTGGAGATCGACGACGAGCTGCTCGGCGGGACGCTGTTCACAGTGGCGTCAGGCATGGACCGGCACCGGGACGCGAGCGCGATCCGGATCCGGAACCGCTACGCCGCCCTGCACGCAGCCCGGCTGCGCCTCGGACAGCAGATCACGCTGCCCGAGGCACCGTTCCTCCACCTCTTCGTGGCACGCGGCTCGGTCGGCCTCGAAGGCACCGGCGTCCTCTCCCAAGGCGACGCCGCCCGCTTCACCGCCACCGGCGGCCAGCGCGTCACCGCCGTCGAACCGGCCGAGGTCCTCGTCTGGGAGATGCACGCCACAGCCACCGTCTGACCGGCTGACCGGACTCGGATCCGCTGGTGAACTGAGTAAGCCCTGTGATCCCATATGTCCCTCTTCGCCTCGCGACCCTCCGACCACCCCGACCGGTCGGCAGAGCAGCACAACGCACGCGGCGGCCCCCAAAGGACGGAAGCCGACATACGAGTCGGAGAGTGGATGCCGTCGAGTGTGCGGGCGAACCCCAGGCGCGGACAAGGATGAACGGGCGTGCCGTGCGTCCCACCGTGAGGCCCCCTGAGCAGGCGTCATGGACCTGACGCTCTGCCAGGTCGGCGGAACTCCCGGTCGGGCCCCCTACGGCGCGGCGGGCCGCACCTGCTCGGCGCTCTCCTGCCGGTCCACCATGCGCATGACCTCGCCCGGCTCGGGTGAGGTGTGTTCCTCGACGGTGTAGAAACGCACCTCGTGACCGCCGGGGTCATGCAACAGCGGCAGCACCCATCCGCGCAGGCTGATGGTGTGCTGTGGCACCAGTACCCCCTCGTCGTAGCGGGGGGGGCGACCGCCCGGTGTGGCTTCGCGGTTGGTTGCTCGTTCGACAGTGGAGACGGATCTTCTCGAGTACCGGCTTGGACTGGGTGCAGTCCGCCCGTTGTTCCGGTGTCGATCGCCGGTGGTCTTCGTACCGCTCGCGCTGTGGGCTTACGCCCACCGTGCCGGAGCATCGCGCAGTTCGGGAAGTGACGCGGACCGCGCCACACAGCGCAGTCGCGCCGGATCGGTCCGGGTCAGGGCCGCCGGTGGGTCCAGTTGCCAGCCGGTCTCGTACGCCTCGACGAAGCGGTCGTCGCCGAGCGCGAGCCGGCTGCGGCTGCTCAGCGTGCGGACCTGCGGGTCTGTGCGGTCGTGCGCGCCCCGCAGACGGGCCGCCGCGCCGAGCAGGCCGGCAACGTCCCGGTGCCGCCCGTAGAGCGCGGCGAGTCCGGCCACGGTCACCGCCACTGTCGCGACGAACGGCATGTCCCTGCTGTCGATCGCCACCGCGTACGCCCGGTCCAGCGCCTCCTCGGCGCCCGGCCCGTCGCCGAGTGCCAGGCAGAGCGCGCCCCGCGTCGTGGCTACCAACGCCTGCCCGTGGGGGCCGACGGCCGGGAGCTGCTCGGACAGTCCGGCCTCGGCGGACTCGACCAGCGCGCGTGCCCGGTCAAGGTCGCCGCTCCGCACCCGCAGACCGGCCTCCCGCGCGTCGAGCACGATCGCCAACTCGGGTGACGCCGACCGCAGCGCGCGCTCGCGGGCCGCGGCGACTATCGTCCTCGCTCGCGCGGTCTCGTCGAGCCGCTCGTGCACATCGATGCGGCGCAGATCGATGAAGATCTCGTCGTCGAGGCTGAGTGAACCGAACACGCAGGCCAGCCGTTTGGCCTCGTTCAGGTCGATCAGCGCGCCGTCGAGATCGCCGTCGTACTGCCGCAGCAGCGCACGCAGCGGCAGTGTCTTGGCCAACGCCCAGCGGTCGCCTGCCTGGTCGAAGCATTCCAGGGCGGCGGGTATATCGCTGCGTACCTGATCGAGGTGGCCTTCGTTCTCGGCGAAGTGGGCCCGGAACATGTGGGCCAGCCCGGCCAGCCACACGTCCGGTCCGTCGACCAGCCGCTGGATGATCGTCGACGGCCCGTCGTTCTTGTCCAGGGAGCCCAGCCTGATCGCGAGCAGCGCGCCGCCGCAGCCCGGCGACTCCGGGTGGCTGCGCAGGCGGTCGGTGAGCAGTCGCAGCTCCTCGCGCCGCTTCTTGGTCGCGTCGATCACCGGTGTGCTCGGGGTGGCGATGACGTTGAGCAGCAGCACCCCCTCGGCGATGTCGCGCTCCACGCTCGGCTGCTCGGCCGGCAAGGCGACCGCCTCGCTCAGCCAGTAGGCCGCGTCGACGTGCCGGCCGAGCATGCGCCAGCACCAGATCAGGTTCACCGCGAGCCCCATCGCGCGGTCGGCGTCGGCGGTGTCGTAGAGGTGGCGCAGCGCGGCGAGCACGTTGTCGTACTCGGCGTGCAGCACGTGGAGTGCGTCGAGCTGTTCCGGGCCGCGCAGCAGCGGGTCGTGGTGGGCGACCAGCTCGGCGAAGTGGCGGGCGGCCAGGTCCCGCACGTCGGTCAGGGTGCCCTGCTCGGCCAGGCGCTCCAGGCCGTACTCGCGGATCGTCTCCAGCATCCGGTACCGGCCGGTGTCCGGCGCGAGTTGCAGCAACGACCGGTCGACCAGGCCCGCGAGCAGCTCCCGGATCTCCATGGCCGGCACCGCGGTGCCGGCACAGACCGCGGTAGCTGAGGCCGGCGTGACGCCGCCGGGCAGCACCGCGATCCGCTCCGCGACCGTACGCGCGTCCGCGCCGAGCAGGTCCCAGCTCCACGCGATGACCGCGCGCAGCGTGCGGTGCCGTGGGACGGCGGTCCGGCTGCCGGTGGTCAGCAGACGGAACCGGTCGGACAGCCCGGCGGCCAGGTCGGACAGCGAGAAGGTACGGAGGCGGGCCGCGGCCAACTCGAGCGCGAGCGGCAGGCCGTCCAGGCTGCGCACGACGCGCAGCACGTTGCCGAGGTGGTGCTCATCGACGTCGAACCCGGGCCGCACGGCCGCCGCCCGCTCGCGGAACAGCAGCACCGACGCCGTCCGGCGGGCCTGTTCGACGTCCGCGTGCGGTGCGGGCAGGGGCAGCGGGCCGAGCGGGACGAGCGTCTCGCCGTCGATCGTCAGCGGCTCCCGGCTGGTGGCCAGTACCCGCAGCCCGGCGCAGCGGGCCAGCAGCGCCGAGATCAGGTGTGCCACGGCGTCGATGAGGTGCTCGCAGTTGTCCATCACGAGCAGGCTCTCCCGGCCGCCCAACTGGTCGGCCAGTACGTCCAGTTCGCCGATCGGGTCGCCGCGCAGCTTGGCCGAAGCCTCGAACAGCGCTGAGCCGCGCAGCCCGATCGCGGCCAACAGCGCCGCGCCGACCTTGGCGGGCTCGGTGACCGAGGCGAGGTCGATCATCCAGGCACCGTCGCGGTACTCCGACCGGTGGCGGCGGGCGGCCTCGACGGCGAGCCGCGTCTTGCCGGCACCGCCGGGACCGACCACGGTTACCAGACGCCCCGCCGCGAGCAGCATGTCGATCCGGGCGAGGTCGTCGTCGCGGCCGATGAAGCTGGTCAGCGGCGCGGGCAGGTTGCTCGGCCTGGTCTGCGCGGCGTCGGGGGCGGGCTGGTCGGCGCGCAGCAGGCGCAGGTGGCGCTCACGCAAGGCGGCGCCCGGGTCGGTACCGAGGTCGTCGGCCAGGGTTGCGCGGACCTGCTCGTAACGGGCGAGAGCCTCGGCCTGGCGCCCCTGGGCGGCCAGCGCGTCCATGAGCAGCGCGGCGGCGCGTTCGTGAACGGGGTGCTCGGCGAGCAGGGCGGTCAGGCGGACGGCGGCCATGTCAGCGTGTCCCAGCGCCAGTTCGGCATCGCAGAGGTCGGCGACGGCCTCGATCGAGGCGTGGGCCAGCCGGGTCGCGACGGCGGGCGCCACCCCGGCGACGACCGCGGGCTCGGCGCCGGGGCGGTCGCCCCACAGCGCCACCGCCTCCCCGAGCAGGGCCGCCGCTGCCTGCGGGTCGCCGGCACGCAGGCGGTCCCGGCCGTCCTCGGCGAGCTGCTCGAACCGCAGCGCGTCCACGTCGGCGGCGTCCACGGCCAGTCGGTAGCCGCCCGCGTGCTGCGCGACGTCGCCGGCCGAGCCGAGGGTTCGGCGCAGCCGTGAGACGAGGGCCTGCAGGGCGTGGGCGGGGCCGGTCGGCGGGGCCTCGGCCCAGATCGCGTCGACCAGGACACCCCGCTCGACCGCCCGTCCGCCGGCGAGCGCCAGCCGCGCGACCAGAGCCTGCAAGCGGGCACCTGGAACGGGCAGGACGGCGTCACCGCGAGACGCCGCAAAGGCGCCGAGCAGCGTGACACGAAGCCGCGCACCCCCGTCCATCTCCCCATCTTCGCGCACGCACCGGCGGGTCCTCACATCAGGGCGGCGGCGGTGCGGCCCCGTGTCAGCGCCGTGTGAGCCCGGTGTGAGCGGCCCCCAGCAGCCTTGGCACGTCACAGAGTTCCGTCTTCGGAAGGGGATTTCCCATGCATGACGCAGTGATCGTGGGCGCTGGCCCGGTCGGTCTCTTCCTTGCCTGCGAGTTGGGGCTCGCGGGCTGCACCGTCGTGGTGCTGGAGCGGGAGCCGGAGCCCGGATCCCCGTGGCGGGCGGACCCGCTCGGTATGCGGGGGCTGTTCGCCACGTCGCTCCAGGCGTTCCACCGCCGCGGAATGCTGCACCCGCTGCTGACCGCGTCGGGGGTCCCTGACGCACCCGGCGTGGATCTTGACGCGAACGGGCCGCCTCCCCTTCGCGGCGGCGTGGGTCATTTCGCCGGCATGGTGCTCGACCCGGCCAAGGTCGACCTCGCCGCGCTGCCGTTCCGACTGCCCAGTCTGGCGCCGGACTTCACGTCGACCAGCCTCGCAGCGATCGAAACGGTGTTGTCCGAGCGGGCATCCAAGCTCGGTGTGGAGATCAGGCGTGGCATCACCGTCTCCGGCGTCGCACAGGACGACGAAGGCGTGGTGGTGCGAGCCGGCGAGCACGAGTACGCGGCACGCTGGGTCGTCGGCTGCGACGGCGGGCGCAGCGTGGTGCGTCGGCTCGCCGGCTTCGAGTTCGTCGGCACCGAGCCGCGGTTCACCGGCTACACCATGGTCGCCACCCTCGCCGATCCCGAGAAGCTCCGGCCCGGGATCAACCTGACACCGACCGGCATGTACCTCCGGATGCGCGCGGAAGGGCACATCGGCGTGATGGACTTCGACGGCGGCGCGTTCGACCGTTCGCAGCCGCCGACCCTCCACCACCTCCAGACGGTGCTGCGCCGCGTGTCCGGCACCGACGTGACGCTGAGCGAAGTCCACCTCGCGTCGAGCTTCACCGATCGGGCGATGCAGACGACGACCTACCGGCAGCGACGCGTCCTGCTTGCGGGCGACGCCGCGCACATCCACTCCCCCCTCGGCGGACAGGGACTCAACGCCGGACTCGGCGACGCCCTGAATCTGGGGTGGAAGCTCGCGGCGACCGTGCGCGGGCACGCGCCGGACGGCCTTCTCGACACCTACACCCGCGAACGCCACCCGGTCGGCGCGCGGGTGCTCGACTGGTCGCGCGCCCAGGTGTCGACCATGGTGCCGGACCCGCACGGCCAGGCACTCCAGGGAGTGATCCGCGACCTGATCGGGACCCAGGACGGGACGACCTACGTGTTCGGGAGGCTCTCGGGCTCGTCGATCCGCCACGACCTCGGCAGCGATCAGCCGCTGGTCGGCCACAACGCCCCGGACTTCCGTCTAGAGGACGGCACTTGCCTCGCTGACCTGATGCAGGACGGACGAGGCGTCGTGCTCGACTTCAGCAGCGACCGCCGCCTGCGGGATGCGGCGACGGGCTGGCAGAGCCGGCTGCGTTACGCGGCCGGGACGGCGAAGAACGACCTGGGACTGGGTGCCGTGCTCGTCCGGCCGGACGGCATCGTCGCCTGGGCGGGTGAACGCGACTTCGACCGGAAGGCATTCGAGCGGGCCGCCGGCGAGTGGTTCGGCACTGCGGAAACCTGAGCCGGCGCCCCGTTCCCGAGGTCCGCCGTGCCGTAGCACCAGCTCGGCCGCCGTGTTCCGGATGGCACGGGGTGCGAGGACCTGAGCTCGTTCCAGGTGATCCAGTACGGCCAAGTCGATCCGTCGGCAGCCTGGTTCACCCATCGATCGAGCCAGGCAAGAACCGCGCGGATCGCGTCGTGCCGGCCGGCCGCCCGGTGACGGCGTACCCGCGACGCGCGGTCAGGGCCGGCAGCCCCAGGGGCGCCCCCCATTATCTACGCCGAGGATCCGGGCGAATGCTCCCGTGATCGATCCACAGGTCTTGGCTGTTACTCCCAGTCGACGCCCGACTCGGCGAAACCCCTGGCAGTCGTTGCGGCTGCCGGGCAGACCAGCCCCGACGGCCCATGCCGACGGAGTGTCCATGTGTCAGGGCCCGCCGTCTCCCGGCTTGGCGAGAGAGGTGCAGAAGTCGGTGTCGTCGCCGGTGACTGCGCGGCTGGGGGCGCCGGAGACCGAGACCGGGGTGTCGCCGGCGAGGCTGATTCGCTGCATTCGCCGGTCGTGCGCGCCGTAGTCCCTGACGGCGTAGTGCTGGGTGGCGCGGTTGTCCCAGAACGCCACGTCCCCTGGGGACCAGCGCCAGCGCACGCAGTTCTCGGGGACGTGGATGTAGCTCTCCAGAACACGGAGCACGTCGTGTGATGCCTCGGGGCTCCAGCCCACGAAGTGGCGTACGAATCGGCCGAGTAGCAGGGCGCGTTCGCCTGTTTCGGGGTGGACACGCACGAGTGGGTGTTCGGTCTTGAACAGGGTGGAGGTGAAGCGGTCCCGCAGGGCTTGCGCCTCGTCGCTGTCGTCTGTCGGCAGGGTGGGGGTGGTGTCGCGGGTGTTGGCGTGTACGGCCCACAGGCTGTCGGCCAGTGTGCGTAGTTCGGGTGGCATCGATTGGTAGGCCGCGTGCGTGTTGGCCCAGACTGTGTCTCCTCCGTACGGGGGCAGGGCCACGGCTCGTAGGACGCAGCCCAGTGGGGGCCGTTGGGTGTAGGTGACGTCCGTGTGCCAGAAGTCCGCGCGCAGGAGTGTGTGACCGTAGTCCAGGTCGAGGACGGCTGGTTCTCCTTCCAGGGTGGGCAGGGCGGTCGGGTAGGCGGTGGTGGGGGTGGCGAAGCGGCGTGCGAAGCGCTCTTGGGCGTCGCCGTCCAGGGTGTGCTGGTTGCGGAAGAAGATGACCTTGTGCGTGACCAGCGCGTCACGGATGGCAGCGATGGTCTCCTTGGCCAGGCCGGTGGTGAGGTCGAGGCCACGGATCTCGGCGCCGATGCTGCCGGAGAGGCGGACCAGGTCGAGTTCGGTGCGGGAGCCGGTGGACGTCACGGCGTCGGTTCCTCTCTGTGGTGTTCGGGAGCGGTTACGGGGGTGGAGTGGAAGACGACGGAGAGGCTGGTGTGGTGGTGGAAGGGTGCGCTCTGGAGGGCATCGGCTGGTGCTCCGGGGCTGATCGTGCCGAAGCGTTGGCTGAGTGCGTCGAGGAGCAGGCACAGTTCGCTCAGGGCGAGTTGTGCTCCTGCGCAGGCATGGGGGCCGTTGCCGAAGACGGGGGCGAGGCGTGCGGGTCGATGGGGGTTCCACCGGTCGGGTGCGTCGAAGACAGCCGGGTCGCGATTGGCTGCGGCGAGCAGCACCTGTACGCGGGAGCCACGTGGAATGGGGGTTCCCGCCAGGGTGAGCTCGCGGGTGGCGAAGCGGACTGTGGAGTGCAGCGGGGGGCGCAGCCGCAGACTCTCGGCGACGACTGCGCTGGGAGACAACTGGCCGGAGGCGACGTGCGTCCAGGTGTCCGGATGCTGTAGGAGGCACCAGAAGAGGTTGCTGATGGCCATGGTCGTGGTCGCGGTTCCCGCCGCCAGGAGGAGCAGAACGGCCCGCATATGCTCGGTGAGTTCGTGTGTGGTGTCGGGAGGGGGCTTGACGGTGGCATCGGGCCACAGGCGCCGCAGGACAGACGTGCTCGGCAGCTGTGCGGCAAGGGATTCTTCGATGCGTGAGGTCAGCTCCAGCCGGGCTGTGAGCGCTTCTTCCAGGCCGGTGGCCTGGTTGGAGATGTAGGCGACGATGGGGCGCAGTTTCCGGCGCAGCCAGGGCCATTCCTCGTCGGGCAGGCCGAGCACGCGGCAGATGACGCGTACCGGGAGAGCGTGGCCGAGGACGGCCACCACGTCCACCGGTGCTTTGGCGGTGATCTGGCCGGCGAGGTCGTCGACGACTGGGGCGACGGCGGATTCGACCCAGGTGTTCATCCGGGAGGCGGAGAACCAGGACACGAGGTGGCGGGCCGAGCGGTGGCGCGCGCCGTCGAGATCGATGGCCGTGGGCCCGAAGAGTTGCCGGGTGGCACGCATCGGGAAGCCCACGCTGAGATGCGGGTGTCTGAGGGCCTGCTGGACGTCGGCGTGGCGTGCGACGATGTAGGTGCGTTCGGCCTGGCACTGGTACAGACGGGGGTGGGTCAGGAGCCGGTCGTAGGCGGGCCATGGATCGAGGGAGTGGACAAGTGCGGTCGCTGGCAGGGGATATGGCTCGTGTGAAGGGCTCTGCTCGATTGGATCGATGGGATCGATCATGGTGTGGCCCACTTCTTGGTGAGGGCGGCCAGGGCGGGAGCGGGGTCCGTCAGGACGGAGAAGTGGTCGCCTGGCCTGACCTCCAGTGACCATTGCCCTGCGGTGTGCCGCCGCCACTGCGCAACATCGGCCACCGGGGCGAGGCGGTCGTCGGTGCCGGCCAGCGCGGCGATGGGACAGGGAAGTTCGATCGGCCCCAGATGCCGGTAGGTGTCGTAGATGTGCATATCGGCACGTAGCCGGGGCAGCCACAAGCGTGCCAGCCGGGGATGGCGGACAAGCACATCGGGCAGTCCCCCCAGCTCGTTCAGATGGGCCAGAAACTCGGCATCGGGCAGGTGCGCCGACGGCGGCGAGCTATGCGGCAGATGGGGCGCTGACGCGGAGGCGACAACCAGCCCCCGGGGGCCACCGAATCCGTTCCGCATCAGCCAGTGCGCCGTCTCGTACGCCAGCCACGCACCGAGACTGTGCCCGAAGAAGACCCACGGCACCTCGTCCCGACAGCGTGCCAGCGCCGGACCCACCCCCTGGGCCACTTCCTGCGCGCTGCGTGGGGGAGCCTCATCGACGTGACTGTCCCCGACGGGCCGGCGGATCACCGTGACCTGAACACCTGCCGGAGCCAGCGCCGCCCATGACCGGTAGTGGTCGGCGGAACCTCCCGCACACGGAAAACAGAGCACCCGCAGCCGCGGGGAAGCCGGGACAGCGAAGGGCTCGATCCACCGGCCGCCTGCGGGCATGTGTTGCGCGCCGCGGTCGTTCATCGCGGTGGCAGGACATCGGCGCGCGGTGAACCGCCGGGTCCGTCATCCCCGTCGGCCTGCACGGACGCACCAGACCGGACGGTTTCGGCGGCGATCCGGTAAAGGCTGTCGAGCGTGTAGAACGCTTCCAGGCGATAGTTCTCCACCGCGATCTCGCTACCGACAAGGCCCTCAAGGAACAGGATGAGTTCGGTCAAGAGAAGCGAGTCGAGGATCCCCCGTGCATGGAGATCGGACTGGGACGATATGCCTGCCCATGCCGCCTCGGGCCGTGCGGCACGCATGAACTCCCGTACAGTGGTATGGAATGTCAGTTCGTCAAGCATGGCCCGTTCCTCCCTCATCCGGCACTGGGCTCAGCAGCCGTACAACCATCGCGTGGGCCGCGGCCCGGTCGAGCTTGCCCGCCGCTGTTCGAGGCAGAGCAGGCGCAAGCAGTACGTGCGTGGGGACCATGTAGGACGGCAGCGTCGACGCGCACAGGGCTCGTACCTCCCCAGCGAGGTCGGCCTGTTCACTGCAACGCGTCGCCGACGCCACGAGAGCGGCCAGGCGCGTGCCCCGGCTGCTCGGCACAGCGGTCACCACGGTGTCCTCGACGTCGGGGTGCGCCCGTAGCGCTAGCTCGACTTCTTCCAGTTCCACACGGTTGCCGAGGATCTTGACCTGGAGATCAGCGCGCCCGACGAAGCTGAAGGTCCCGTTCCCTTCCCGGCGCAGCACGTCACCGGTCCGCAGGACCCGTTCAGGAGAATCCGGCTCCCCCGGCGGGGGCACGAGCGCGCGGCGCGTAGCCTCAGCGTCACGCCAGTACCCGGCGAAGAGGGCGTTGCTGCGCAGAAACAGCTCACCGCTCTCCCCGACGCCGACATCCCGGCCCTGTGCGTCGACCAGGAGGTACTCCGCGCCTGGATGGGGCGGGCCGATCGGTACCTGTCCCAGGTCCTCAGGCACCGGGTCCGGAACCTGAAGGAAGGAACAGGCGATCGACTCCGACTGCCCGAAGGCGTTCACCACGCGCAGCCCGGGCCGGGCTTGTCTCAACTCGCGGATGAGGCTGACCGGGTAGAACTCACCACCCATCAAGACCGTGCGCAAAGCGGTGCACCGGGACAACTCCGCCGCGGCGTGGGCGAGTATCGGTTGCCAGACCGACGGCACGCCGTTCACCTGGGTCACCCGCTCACGGGCCAGATAGGCGACGAAACGGCGGGGGTGGCGCAGCAGCGTACGGGGCACCTGCACCAGGGTCGCCCCCGCGCTCGCCGCCAACCCCAGATCGAGCAGCGAGAAGTCGAAGGACAACGGAGCGACGGACAGGAGACGCTCATCTGCCGAGACGCGAACCTGTCGCGCCATCCCGTGGAAGAACGCCACAACCGCCGAATGGGACATCATGATCCCCTTCGGACGGCCAGTGGTCCCCGACGTGAAGACGACGTGCGCGATGCCGGAGAGCTGCCGCGCGCGCTCCCGCCGTCCCAAACGGTCGCGGGCCTCACCCTCGACCATGAAGCGCCCATCGGCCATACGGGCGTACACGGGAACACCTGGCGTGACCGGCAGGCCCGAGGCCACCACATGAACATCGGGATCGAGTATCCCGAGCGTGACCTGCCGACGCCTGGCGGGAAGGCCGGGAGCCATGGGCGCGTACACCGCACCCAACAACGAACACGCCACGATGGCCACGACCGCCGAGGGAACCGGATCCGACTCGACCACCACGACGTCACCGCTCCCGACCCCTCGCGCTGCCAGCGTCTTCGCCAGGGCCAAGGAGCGATCGGCCAGTTCTGCGTACGACACGCTCTCGCCCGCGCACGAGACGGCGATGTGTGTGGGCCGAGACATCCCTGCAGCCAGGAGATAGTCGCCGACCGAAAGCGAAGGAATGTCGGAAGGAAGGCCCGATGATGGATCAAACTTGGACATGAAGCACCCCTGTGGCGGGAGTGTCACCAGAGGTCATTGCCCAGGCCCCGTCAACACGACCGTTGCGGAATCGATCAGGACCAACCCGGCATCCACTGATGCAGGCATGACAAACTCCTCCTCGGTGCAGATGCCGGCAGGCAGCTAGTAGTGCTTGGTCAGGTTGATCTTGGTGGTGCGTGTCCTTCTGTCGCTGTGTGCGT
>NZ_BMRP01000079.1 GCF_014648695.1 Streptomyces albospinus | reverse complement strand
ACCACACCGGCCCTCCAGGCCGCGTGACCGAACCTGTCACCCAAACCTGCAGCAGACCCCAGCTCTACGGCAGCCGATGGCCGTGGCGAGCCGCCGCTGCCGTCCGTACCGGTGTCGAGAGGGCGTCGTGAAGTTCTTTCTCGCTTGTTTACGCTCGATCAGTGACCTCAATTGGCTTTGGCTCGGTCGCTCGTCGAACCAAGCTCACGGTGGCCGAGCACCGCGCCGTGCTTTGGCGATGCTGCTGGTCCTCCTCCCGTCAAGATTCGTCGAGCTCAATGCGATATTCTCCCCAGTTCGTCTTCACGTTTCCGTCCGCGTCAACCGTCTCCTCTTGCCAACCAATGGTCTCTTTCCTGATCCGGTGATCCTCGTCTTTTTCACCGAGGTATTTCTTGATCCGGTCGGCGGCCACCTCAACCGTGACCCCCACCGGTATCGTCAGCAGGAGCGTCACCAGGTCGACTCCGCTGGTCCGCATGGGGTCCAACTGCAGCCCGATACCGTCGGCGGAGACCTGCGCTTGTCCTGAATCGGACGCTCCAGCATCCGCCTCGATAGCTGCTATGAGACCGGCGGAGTCGGCGGTTTTTACTCGCAGCGTGTACTTCATGGGCGTTGTCCCAACTTTCTCCGCTTAGGTGGTTCGGCCTCCGCTCGTGGTTGCTTTGGGGTCACCTACGACGAACCAGGGGGACCACCAGGCGGGGTCTGCCGGTTGCGGGTTGTTATAGCCGGTGATGAGGGTCTTGGCGTCTTCGGCGCGCAGCCTGCGGCGCATTGTCTGTTGTGCCCAGGCGACTGCCTGCGCGACCGCATGCGGTCGGCTGGGGGTGGGCCACGGGCGGTTCGGGCTCTTGCCATTCAGTGCTGATACGAACAGGTCCGCGAAGAGCACTCCAGCCGGATCCGGGACGGGCGCGACGCTTGCGACGGCGGCTCGGGCGCCGGTCACCATGATGAGCTGGCGGACCACTCCCAGGAACTCGTTGTTCTCTTCTCTGGAGAAGTCGCCCGCGCTGCATCCGGTCAGCAGGAGAATGTCTGCGCCGAAGGTCCGCCCTGGGGTGTTGAGCAGATCGATGGGCCGGGTCCAGATGCCGTCGCAGGAGAGCAGCAACCCGTGCGGCTCGGCGTGACATGCCAGGTGCAGCAGGCTGGCGCTGCACCCGCGCTCCAAGAACCTTCCGCAGTCCGCGGTGGTGAGACAGTCGGCCGCGGGTTCATCGGCGAAGTGGTTTCGCTTGGTCGCCTTTACTTCTTGGTCCACGAAGAGGAGCCGACGGTCGCCTCCTCCGTCGCATGCTACGCCCAGGTAAGCGGTGTCTCGCCTGGCCCGTGCGGCGTCCGGACGGTTGTTCCGCAGATGGCGCAGGACGCCGGCCGCGGGAACGATCGAGATGGTGTAGCGCTCGCCGAGAGTGGCGTCGGGGTCGGTCAGTGTCGGACTCGGTAGCTGGTGCCATGGAAGGCCGAGGAGAAGCGACTCGGGCGAGATGATCAGCGTGTCAATATCCGCGGAGATCGGTCCGATCAGGCGCCCCGCTTGGGAGGAGTCGTTGCAAGGCAAGTTCTCGCCGTCACGGCTGGCCTCGGCGGCCTCTTTAGCGAATGCCGCGGAGACGCCCGTGGCGAGCCCGGCGGTAGCAGTGGTGCGGGTCACGATGGAGCGCAGAGGTGCGCCGGCATTCCACCGGTAACCGATGTACGCCTCGCCCGGCTCCAGGCAAGTCTGCAGCTCTTCCGGGCTGACTGGGGTGGTGCTGAGCAGTTCGATCCGCTCCGGCGCGTCGTGGTCAAGACGCTGAAACCGTCGGGCCACTTGTTGGCCAATATCTGCGAGCCAACTCTCCTTTTGTCGGAGCTCTTCTTTCATCGTTTGGACGTCACTCTCGGGGCGTCCGGCGACAAATGCCGCTTTGATCATCCGTTTTAGGCTGGTGAGTTCTCGCTTTAGATCCTTCCTGCGCGTCATCAACTCCGACAAGGCGTTGTCGTCGGCGGCGAGGCGACTCCAGGTGTCGTCCTGTAGTTGCTGGTCCTGGAACGAGCGTGCCTTGGGCGACTCGCTGAGCAGCCAGACGAGCTTGCTCCACATCGGGTCGTCGCTCATGGTGACGGCTGGCTTGGTCAACTTGCTGGTCAGGACGCGGACACCGTTGGCGACGATGGTCCGGTCGTTGATCTCCCGGTCCTTTGGGATCCGCAGGCTCGGCCGGGCCTGTTCACAGGCGTGCAAGGCCTCGACAGCAGTGGTCATCCATTCCTCAGCGTCACTCTGTGCCTGTACGACGGCGATTGTCATCCTTGCCGCCGCCGCCTCCACGGGTCGATCCGCTCGCTTGAAGGCATCTTCCGCACGACACAGAGCCGGTATAAACCGTGTGTCCGGTTCGCTGTCGAACGTGTCCGTTCGCAAGGCCTGCCCAGCCACGAACTCAGCCAGTCCCTTGCCCCACCAGTCACCAGCGGCGCCAAGGCACTCGGCGGCTCTGCCACACGTGGAGTAGCACTTCTCGCGATACTCCGGTGCGAGCCAGCTGTACTCAAGCCCGGCCTGGTACCAGCTCCATCCCGCGTCCCGCATGTAACCGACCACGACGAAGCGCTCAGCTGCGCGCTCAAACTCTGCAGCGCGCTCCTTGCGCAGATCTACCAGTGCCGATGTGTCCCCGGACCGTACGAGGCTATCGATGGCGCTCTGGCCGCGACCGAGGGCCTGCGCCCGCTGGTAGCGGCACTGAGCCTCCATACCAATATTTCCGGAGGTCGCGTACTGCTGGGCCAGCTGAAGGAACCGGTCAGCGCCCGTTCGGATATCGCCATCGAGCGTCGCCCCCAAGCCCACCAGCGCCTCCTTTTCGAGTTCGGCAGCATCGGGCAGCCCCTGCACCACTGCCAGCACCTGCTCGTACTCCTTCGCCGCCTCCTCCATTTTGTTCACCTGCTGGAGATTGTGGGCGAGTGCCAGCCGGAAGATCGCTTCGGTGTAGGGATTACCCAGCCGGCTGGCGATGTCCGCGGCCTGCCTTGCCAGGCCAAGGCCCCCCTCTGGGTCACGTTCCGCCAGCCGTTCCTGCATGCGGTAGCGGAAAGCCGCCAGGCGGAACACAAGCAGACGCGAGCTATCCGTATGGTCGGTCGCGGCGATAACTTCACTGCTCAACTCGGTGCCGGACCACTGCTTCAGGTCCGCCAAAGCTTCGAGCTTGGCCGCCGAGGCCTCCACTTCCCCGTCCTCATCCCGGCCGCGGACGAACTGGCTAATGGCCCGATCGAACCACTGGAGGCTGTCCTTCTGCCGGCCTTCCTTCATATGAGCCTGTCCGCAGCCTAAGAACGCCTGGCCTGCCAGGACCGCGAGACCATCCTCCTCCAAGATCTCCCCCGCACGGCGCAGGTGTTCGTGCGCGGCATCGCCACGGTCCCGTAGGAAGAGCTGTCTGCCAAGCTCGAAACGGGCCGCAGCTTCCCTGCCTCGATCACCCGTCTGCTTGAATCGGTCAGCATCGGCCGCAAGGGCCGAAAGCAACTGATCGTCCTGCCCACCATTGCCGCCCATTTCAATCATCTCCAGCAGCGGCTGCACTTGGATCATTGGCTGAGCTGAAGGCGGAGAGTCCTTCCGAAACCACCTTGATTCCCCCCTCTCAGGCTATCTACGCTGGCCGACACATGCCTCCTCAGAGCCTCTGACGATCCGCTGCTTCTGCTGAGTGGATCGGACTTGCGGGCCGGGTTAATGCGCACGCGACGCGTCCGCCGAGATGTCGGTGTGCATGTTGAACGCGGAGGTATATCCAGCGTGGGGCCGGATCGGCGATTCCGGCGAGGTGTCGCAGAGGTTGCCTCGGGCCGTGCTCTCGGATGGGAGGCCACCGGCAAGGCGGTCGCCCGGCGAGTTCCTGCCCCACTGGTTCAGCGAGACTTCGTTCTTCAACTGCCCGGCTGAGCCTCAAGCGGTGGGTCGAAAAGGCGGCGCTGGTGTTCACTGCGGGCCCCAGGCGCGTTCATGCCGCCGGACATGGTGACCACGGCTTCCAACTCAGCTACGACGCAGGGGTTCCGGTGCCCTGCTTGGCCGGGCCCTGCCATGTCGGTGAGGATGCGAGCCTTGTGCGGGGCATGCGCATGCACCA
This sequence comes from Streptomyces albospinus, assembly GCF_014648695.1. Classification (GTDB taxonomy): domain Bacteria; phylum Actinomycetota; class Actinomycetes; order Streptomycetales; family Streptomycetaceae; genus Streptomyces; species Streptomyces albospinus. Next base: position 12,786 of record NZ_BMRP01000079.1, on the reverse strand, counting down.
CTGGCGAGCACGCGCCGGCCAAGGCCCGGCACGTCGTCTAGGGCGGGGTCGAGGGCCGTGACATCCTGCTGGAACGTGCTCAGCCGTCGAGGGGCAGTGCACACGTCTAGGAGAAGGCCGGTGAACTCCTTCCAGGCCCGCGCTGCCGGATGGCAGCTGATGGCCTCGGCCCGCTTCAGGTACTCGTCCGTGCGCTGGTTCGACGCCCGAACTGCCTCAACGTGCCGTACGTCCGGATCTTCGACCCCAGTTCGCCGGGCCAAAGCCAGTGCAGGGGCGGCTTCCACAAGGACGGCCAGCACGTCGCGGACCGTGCAGATCGTCGAGTACTCGACCCGTTCCATCGTCTGGACCCGGTCCTGGACTGAGGGCCAGTGGGGGCGGCGGAAGAATGGACTCTCGCCGTCACCTTCTACCTCTCGTTCTACCTCTCGAGCGGCCTTCCTCAACTCGGCGAAGACCTGTTCGCCGTACCCGTCAGCGAGCTCCGGGAACGACTTGCTGACTGCCTCCACGATGGCGTCGGCGCCGAACTCCTCGAAACCTAGGACAGTGGCCACGGAGAAGGTCGCGAGACCGTCAGCGTCGGCGAGGTTCCACGGGGCATCCGACACCGTCGTGCCCGCCCGGTGCCTCCTGTGGTTCGCCTGGCGGTACAGCTTGCGGAAGTAGCGGTGAGCCGACTCCAGAGCCGCGTCCATGGCCCGGTCGGGGCAGCCGCCACTGGACTCGACGGCCTTCTCGATGACGGCACATGGCTGGGAGTCGTCCCGGACGATGTACCAGGCCAGAGCCCGTCGAACCGCACGCTCGGGCAGCGGTACCGAAGTGGCCACGAAGACCTCACCGAACCGTGAGTGCGTGGTGAAGACGTGGAGCACCGCCTGCTCCAGGGGCCTCTTCTTGACGGTGGCCAGAGCCAGGGCCTCAGCCACCACGAAGGTCTCCGGCAGGAGCCCCGAGGTGGATCCAGACCCACGCCCCACTCCCTGCTGTTTCCTCCAGGGCAGCGCACCGAACTCCCGCCAGCGGCGGATCTTCGCCCAGCTCACCGATAGCCCGTGCTCCGCGAGCTGCTCACGCAATCGCCGTTCCGCGTCACTGGGCTCCTTCCACGCCACGGGGCCAGTCTAGTTAGAACCCCGCGATTCCCCGGGGTCCTCACGGTGGGGCGGGTTGGCCTAATGGGGCCCTACGCCATACGCCTGCCGCGCGTCGTGCGCACGGCAACCAGCCCAGAGGGGAAGATCCAATGACAGGCCGTTTCCGTAAGGGGCCTCGACGCATGCTTAGGGCCGCGGGGTTCGCCATGGTCCGAGGTGCTGCGTACGCAGTCGGCAGCGCCGCCGTGACCGGGGTGATCTGGTGGTTCCACTCCTGGTAGTCCGCGGTCAGCCGGAGTGCGAGGTCAAAAAACGGTGGCAGCCTCGTCCGCACCCGTGCCCGGTTCGGATACACCCGCCCGGCACCACTGACGACGGTCGGCCGCGCCGCCTCACCATGGCGAAGCCGTGGGCATCTTCGATGCCCACGGCCAGGTCACCACCGAGCAATACCTGCGCGACATCGCAGCCCAGGAACTGCAAGAGGTCCACTTCAAGGACCTCAGCCGCCGGACCAGTTGATAGTCGCGCTGGCTCGAGCGTGCCCTCCGCGGCGATGCGCGAGGTGTGGCCAACTGTGATGCTCAGACCGGTCAACTCGGGCGCTCGGTCACAGGGCATCAGGCCGGGGCGCCCCAGTGCCTACCCGCGCCTGGAGGAACCGGCCCAGGTGACGAAGGGAAACGGTTGTGCCGGGCACCAGCGGATCACAGCTCCAGTCGGCGGCTCAACGGCAGCCCCGCCATCCGATTCCCCCCAAGGCCACCCTGAGGCGGCATTCCGAGACGCCGATACCCGACCGCTCCTCCAGTACGCCCGAACGCACGCCTTGCCCAGGCCGATGAGGCACCAAAGTGGGGGATGGCGCGTACCGAGCCCTTTGGTACCCCCGACGAGGATCACTGTCGTACATACCTCATCAGATATCAGAGTTCAGTCGAGATAGATGAGATGCTGCTGACAACAGGCCAGGCCGCCGAGGAACTCGGCTTCACCATCACCTCCTTCCGCCGCCTGATCCACGTTGGCCTGCTGCCCAGGCTGGACCACCGCGGGGTGCGCACGGTGGTCCCCGCGGATGTTGTCACTGCCCTGCGAGACCGGACCGCGGCGCCGATGGACCGCCGCAGCTGGAGCCGCTGTGCGACGAGATTTTGGACATGCTCGGCCAGGGCGACCGGGACGACGACATCGTGCTCTTTGCTGTCCGCTTTGGCGATATCGAAGAAGCGGCGGCATGAGGGTCAGCTTCGTACCAACGATGGTCATGGAGCCCCTTTGGCCCCGCACTTGTTCGCGCGAGGCCTTCGCCGAGCTCAGGCGATGATCGAATTGAAGAAGAGCACAGCGCCGACGAATGCAGCGCCTCCTGCCAGGAATCCGCTTGCCAGAGCGCCGCCGGCCAGGACGGTAAGTACCACTGCTGCGATGGCGGTCAGGACACCGAGCAGCAAGATGACCGCAGCCCGCTGGCTGAGCAGCGAGGATTGCGAGGTGGATCGAGGCACCGTCAACTCCATCTGAGGTAGGGAATGCGCCCGTGTCGCCGGGAGCAGTGGTGCAGGAGGTATAGGCGTCAGCTGCCGTAGCCACCCCCTGTGACGTGAATCACCGTGGGTGATCGAAAAAATGTGGCGGCCGGGCCGGGGGGAGAAGGTTCCTCCGCGTCTATGACCTGCGTGAGGCGGTTCGCATGGACCGTCGAGTCCTGCTGCGGCTGCCATAGGGAGCGAATGTGCCGGAAGCGCTCGAGGGCGGCGAGAACACCGCCTGCACCCCTTCGTGCCCCCTCGAGGCGGAGGATGCTGAGCCGACGCCGGAAGACCTTGCCTTCCTCGACTGGGAACTCGGCGGAGAGCAGCGGGAGTACGCCCGCGCCCAGCGCCGGCAGGCGGACGGAAAGATCATTGAGATCCTGCGTGCAGATGGCTTCGAGGGCCCCCGCTACCAGAAGACCGTCAACCGCCTTTCGGAATACGGCTACCACACCATGACCAAGTGGGCTGCGAGCGGCGAGGTCTTCCACAAGGCCCGCCGGGCTGGCCGGCCCGTCCCCATGGAGAAGATCACCCTCAGGTGGACGCACGAGGACCGACAAGGCGTCGTGGTCGACAGTGTCCTCGGCGGCTTGCACGTCTTTCGCAACTACGGACTTGTCCAGGGACGCTGGAACCCCGACGGCGGCGCGAACCTGGACACTTACTTCATGGGTGCAGTGATCCGTGCCTTCCCGCGGGTCTACATTCGCTGGTTCGACAGTCACCAGCAGGGGCAGGCCGAGCTGGACTGTCCGACCGGTGCCGATGCGCCGACCGATCGGTTCTCCCTCATCCCAGACCAGCGGGCCACCGACCCCAGCTACTTCGCGGTGACCAACGACTACCTCGGCCGCCTCCTCCCCCTGGTGAAGGACCCGCAAGTCCGTGAGGCACTGGGGTGGCGGGCCTTGGGGTACACGCAGGCCCAAGCCGCGGAGCACGTAGGCCTGACGGAAAAAGCCCTCGAGCGCCGCATCTGCCGCATGCGTGCCCGGCTCAATCACCAGGTACGTCAGTTCGCACTGGGAGAGGGCGGAGCACGATGAATGTCCGGAGTGAAGGAGCCATGGATAACTTCACGGCGACGGAAGACTACGACGACTTCGACGCCCTCCTGGAAGCCTCCAGCCTGGGAACGCCGCGCGTGCTTGCCGCACTGGGCACAGCCACGCCCGACGCACGTCGACGTTTCGACCAGGCAGCCCGCCACCCGCAGACCTGCAGCGAAGAACCCGGGACCACGCCTCGACACGACGGTGAAGCGCTGCCGCAAACCGCTTCCTTGGCAGAGAATGCCGCCCATCGTGAGCCGCAGGAGATGACAGAACAGCGCAACATCGAGGTGCGGTACCTTGCCACTGGAAGCGGGAAGTCAGCCACCATTGCCAGCTTCCTCCGTCACCTACAGTCCGCCGGGGAAAGCGTCGACAACGACATTGTCTGCCACCCGACGCTCTACTTCCTGACCCCTCATAGCCAGGAAGATCTTTTTGCCCGACTGCGCACGCCCTATGAACGCGACGAGGGCACCAACCCCTGGTCGCCACAGGCAACGGCGTACTTGAAAACGCTCCTGGCGAGGCAAGCGGGCACAGCGCCCGCAGATACCCTCAGGCCACGTCACGAGAACGCCTCGACGCATCACCGACCCAACCCATACCCCAGAAATGCGCTTCCACGAGCCATCGATTATGAGACCGTGCGTCAGGAGCTCGCGCCACGCATGATTTGCGACTGCACTGACGATCTCAAGCGAACTGCTGGACGAGAGCACCAGGCACACTCGTTTACCAGGGTGCGCCAAAATACCCTGGACGCGATTCTGCACAACGGATGGGAATGCAAAGAGCCGTCATGTAGGGCAACCAGCAGATCGCCTTTCGCTGGTGAGCACTTGTCGTACACGCAGTGGCAAGCTTTTGCGGCTGGCCCCTTTCGTTTGTTCCAAGGCGCCGGATTGTCTGAGCCCCTCAGCCGCCACCGACCGTTCCCTTTCTCGTCGTGGGACAATCTGCCGTGGGAAAGGGTAACTTGCCTGCGGCTCATGGAGGATCCATGCGTCCTGCGCGCTCGTATTGCTGTCTGGCTCCAACACGCACATCGTCAGCTAGTTTCACTTCTGCAGTATCAGCAGTCGTGGTCCGCGGTCTCGAAGCAACTGTTGCGTTGGTACATGCAGCAAGCGGCGCTTGCCGACGAAGGATTGTCACTGCTGGTTGGTGGCGACGTCGCTGCAACCGGGCGAGCGTTTTCCAACACACGGCCGAGCCCATCGCTACATGTTCTGTGCCTGTCCAATGCAGGCTCACTGCCTTCGCAGGGCATTGCTTGCCTGCCAACGTGTGGCGGGCACAACAGGGCGGACAAAACGGGGATCCGCCCATGGCAGCTGCAGCCAGAGGCGGACACCAACGAGCGGGAGCACTTGGGTGAGCTGACCGTTCAAACCGAAATCGCAGGGAAACTCCACCTCGCCGGGAAGGGCGACTCGACGCTTCCGCTGGCCACGAGCCTCTTCTATCGAGCAGCGGACCCCTACGCGGTGGAGGCAGTATTCACACTAAACGGAAGGCCTGTCAGGTGGATGTTCGCCAGAGACCTCTTGGTTGAGGGCATGCATGGTCGAACGGGCGTTGGTGACATAGCTGTCTGGAGCAACAGCGACTCAGAGGGGGCGCATACTTTCATTGAACTAAGCCCACCATCCGGAACAGCTCTCGTCTCTTTGCCGCACAGTCGCGTAGAGGAGTTTTTGAATCAGTCCACCGCAATCGCCCAGAAAGGCGCTGAGTACACCCTCGCCGACTCCAGCTTGCATGACCTTGAGGCGCAGCTGAACCAGTGCAGCACTCTTCCAGGAGGCTGGGGCTAACTTGCCTGCGAACCCTTCGCAGCAGGTACAAACCGCCTGTGCAGCTCGGGGCCTCGTCTGGTTCCCGGAAGAAGTCGATCTTCTTCACCAGATGAGGCCTCAGCGCCGCGTGTCGCGTCCTGCACGCCCCGTCGGTATCGGCTCAGGAGCACTCTTCCTCCCAATTGGTGACGGTGCGTGACTCGAAGACTTGCGCTCAAAGAACGGGGCGGCTGTGCTGGACTTCCCGTTGGCGGTGGTTGTGGACCAACGGGGCCTGTATGCGGACTGTCGCAGCACAAGATCTCCAGGCCGGTGCGACGCTTCTCCTGGCGGCTGCCCAGCACGACCAAGTCGAGTGCCTGCGCGCATGCTGCGGAGAACTGGCCCTCGCTCGTGGCCCCCGCCGAAGCGTCGGAAGGCAGATGTCTGGCTCTGGGCCACCTGACTCCACCGCGGCATCAGCGGACCACCGGCTTCTTGCGACGCTCTGCGGGCGAAACTGCGGCGCCGCGCCGCAGTTGCAGGGTAGCTACCGCCGGTAGCCCCGTCGTTGACCCCGACTCCTCAGGCGACTAGTGTCATAGCCGAATCAGATATTTGAGTCTGCTTGTAGAGGTGCTGCGTGCTGCTGACAACAGGACAGGCTGCGGAAGAACTCGGCTGCGCCGTCACCACGTTCCGTCGACTCGTGCGCGCCGAACTGCTTCCAGGCCTGTCGCACCGCGGCGTACGCGTCATGGCCCCCCTTGAGGTTGTTCAAGCCGTCCGTGCTCGGCACAGGGCTCCGCTGGAACAGCTGGTCGTCAGAGAGGTCGCTGTGCTGCGGGTGGATGCCGCTCAGCGGGTCCAGGAGCCGGACCGTGACTGGATCGGCTTCTCTACCTCCCTCACCCCCGAAGACATGCTCAAGGCATTGCGCGGCTGGTGGCGTTGCGACGCGGCGAGTGTGGCGGCTGGGGGAGTGCTGCCGGTGACCTTGGCCGGGTATGTCGTCGCGGTCCTCACCAGCCTGTCTCAGTGGGAGAAGAACGAGCACGGCCGACATGCCTTTCCTGACGCCGTCCTGGCCGGCTACATCACCGACCTCACCCGTCCCACCAAACACCTGACTGCTACCGCAGCCCAAGACCGCGCGGTCGCCGACCTGCTGCTGGGTACCCGGCTCACTTCGCACTCCGGCGGGGCGATCGCCTACGTCGCTACGAACAACGCCAGCTGAACTTCACGGCCTGAACGAGGACCCCGATGGACAGCAAGACCTACACCGCCGCTCTCGCCGAACTGCGCGCCCTGCGTGATGAGATCAAGAAGAAGCAGGCCGAGGTCGCCAAGCTCGAAGCGCAGCGTGCGCGCCAGATCTCCGCGCTGGCCGCCTACGAGAAGGCCAAAGCGGACCGCATCGCGCCGGCTGCCGGCCTGAGCCTGGCCGAAGTCGTCGCCATCGCCCCGATCCTGGCCCCCGAGAGCCTCACCACCCCCGCCCCGTCACCCTCCACGGCCCCTGCCCCCAGCCCCGAAGCCGACCAGACAGCACCCGCCGCTCCTCAGCCGGCGCCGGCTGCCCTCGCGCCGGATATGACCGCCACAGCCACCAAGCCCCCCACATCCGCCGCGTCTACCGACGAGCCACGGCCCTCTGCCGTACCCGGGCCCGTGCTCCGCGACGCGACGCCCGAGGCCCCGCGGGTGTTGCCGTCCCTGCCCGAAGGGCCTGAGGGCGACCGCTGGGTCGGCCATACCGCCAACCTGGCCTCCACCCGCCCGAACTTCACCCAGCAGGCACGCTCCACCGCCTTCCTCGACACCACCACTGGCATGCTGGTCTACCGCGACCAGACCCACCACCTCGACCTTGGCAGCCAGTCGGCCGCCGACATCCTCCAGGCCGTCTTCCACACCATCCCCGACGGCGTGGAACGCCTCTACATCACCGCAGGCGACCCCTGGCACCGCGACGCCGACCGCTACCCCTTCCTGCGCGACGCTGTCGCCGCCTGGCTGAACGCTCCCATCCCTGGCTGGCGCACTGACACCGGCCGTGGCAAGGACCGGATGGCGGGTCACTTCGTCCACGCCCGCAACCCCGTTGCCCGCTACCAACGCGAAGACGGCCAGCAGCACGTCGAGATCCGCTCGGTGGGGGAGTGGTTCGACCCGGAAGGAGCCGACCCCACCGTCATTCGCGACGCCTTCGTCCTGCTGTGGAAGGCCTTGCGCGCCCACTGGTCCGATGCCGTCATCATGGGCTCCCCCTCCCAGACCGGCCGTGACCTGTGGACCCGCACCATCCCCGCCCGCGGCCAGTTCGCCGACGGCTACCCTGTCCTGTCCGAAGAACTCCGCGGCCTCCTCCACGCCACCGCAGGCCAGGGCCGCACCGAACTGCTCACCCCGCCATCGGTTCCCGAGCAGCTGCCGGCTCTGGTCGAATACGACCGCACCTTCGCCTACGCCAAGCACACCTGGAAATCCCCCGTCGGCACCCCTCGCCGCATCACCGCCGCCACCTTCGCCTCCTGGAGCGAGAAGGAACAGACCAAGGCCCTCTTCGGCTGCGGCCACTGGCAGATCCGCGTCACCGTCCCCGACACCTGGAACCACGTCGGCCTCCTGCCCGCCCCCGCCCCCGCCCCCGGCGAACGCGCCTGGCACTACCCCCGCACTCCTGGCACCACCTTCACCACCTGGGCCGGCGGCCCCGAGGTCTACACCGCCCTCACCAACCCCCTCACCCCGTGGAAGATCGAGATCCTCGACGGCCTGCTGTGGGACGACGGCAAGCCCCTGGATGACTGGTCCAAGAAACTCAAAGAAGCCTGGGCCTCCCTCTCAGCCCAAGCCAGCCTCCACGGCGACCCCACCCAGCGCCACGCCGCCCACCTCGCCTCCCGCGCCGTACGCGCCCTCCTGCTCTACGGCATCGGCTCCTTCGCCCAGCGCCCCCGCACCGTCACCGGCACCACGCCCCGCACCGCCGAACGCGATATCCCCGCCGACGCCGAAATCATCGGCTTCGACGACGACCACGTCACCTGGCAACGCGCCACCGGCTTCGCCCGCGACCCCAACGCCCACCCCGAATGGGCCGCCGCCATCTGGTCCGGCGCCCGCGCAGCCCTGCTGTCCATGCGTATGCGCGAGGACAACACCTACGTCGGCGCCCTCCACACCCCACCCGGCACCGTCGTCGCCTTCCGCACCGACGCCGTCTACCTCACCGCACCCCAGAACTGGCCCTACCACGGTCAGCCCGGCGAATACCTCTACAAAGGCCACCTGCCCGGCCCCATCCCAGCACCCACCACCGAGGACGAACTCCTCGCCCTACGCGACGCCGGACGCGCAGCCCTCCACCCAGCCCCACACGGTGGTGACGCCTGATGCCACCCCAACGCCGCAGCCGTAAGCCAGAGTTGAATGAAGCAGCCCAACTCTCCGACGAACTCCGCGCCGCCGGCTACACCAAACGCGACATCGCCCGCATCATCAACCGCGACCCCTCCCTCGTCTCCCAGTTCTACACACACCACAAAGGCGCCGCCTTCGTCCCCGCACTCCGCCACACCCTGACCGCCATCCACGCTGGCATCACCGACACCAGCGAACTCGCCGCCATCGCCGCCCCCCACATCACCCGCCGCACCACCGCAGCCGGCACCCGCGCCCGCGTACGCACCAAAGCCGTCCTCATCACCCCCACCGGCACCGGCACCGGCCGCGCCGGAGCCCAAGCCATCGCCTCCGGCGCTGCTCGCCTACGCCCCCTGGTTGCCGAAGCAGCCCGCCAACGACTGCGCCTCGCGTTCACGGTGCGCATGCCGAAGAGCGGGTTCACCCTGGCCTCCGGCAGCCGCGCGGACTCGCCCGGTATCCGCCGCGACGTCGTCCAACGCACCGACCACACCGAAGAACGCTCCTACGGCTCAGCCACCACCGGAGGCTTCGACGCCACCGAATTCGCCCAACGTGTCGACGCAGCAGGCGGCGACGTGACCGCAGCCGTCCAGCAGTGGCTCTTGGAGACAGGCCGCATCCACCCCGGCGCCCACATCACCCACCTGGAAATCCGCACCTGGCGCCCCCGCTGATCGCCCGAGTCCCGCTCGACGCGCATAGCCGCAGCAGCGAGACGCAGTAACGCAATCCCGAACACGCGCGGCAGCGAGCGTTCGAGTAAGGGATTGCCCTGTCTCCCGTCGCAGGAACGGGATGCCCGACTTTGCGGTGCGGCATGCGAGGCCACAGACACGCTCAGCATGTGCGGCGGGCCGTTTGGACGCTCAGGCGAAGGTATGCAGAAGCACCCCTGGCTCACCCGGACGATATCCGCGCCGTGATCAGTGGTGTACTGCCACCGCCGTGGGTGGCTGACGCAGATGGTGCGGGTGTGGCAGGGCTGCCGGCCGGCTCTCGTGGAATGCCCCATACCGCCAAGCCCTGCACACCACTGCCCACACCCAATTCTGAAACCGCCTGCCGACGACCACGGCACGCCCTCATCACGGCCGGGTCGGGCCTGAGGAATGGAGGGTTCACCACGACAGGTACCACCAGCGACCAGTGGTGAGCTGACGACGGATCTCATCGGCCTCTTCCGTGCGCCCCAGAGAGGCGAGCACCTCAGCGTGGAGTATCCGGGTCTCGTAGAGGCTGTCGATGAACACCGTGGTCGGGAGGGAATTTGGGGTGGCCAGATATTCTGCGCGATAGATGTCTAGACATTCCTTGATTGCAGCCAGGGCTTCATACCAGTTCTTTTGTGACGCGAGCACTTGGGCCTGCCGGTACAGTGCTACGGCGAGTTCGCGCGCATAGGCCACCTGGTGGAACTCATGGGCCAGCCTCCGGTATAGGCCCACCGCGCGTGCTGCTGTCTGCGATGCGCTCTCCAACTGCCCGGTCCTCCTCTGCAGGGAACTGAGAGCGCTCAGCGACTCGGCCTGTTGGCTCACGAAAGCATCCGCGGGCTCGTGGGCTCCCAGGGCGTGGTAGAGGTCCAGTGCGAGTTGGGTCGCTTCCAGCGCCTTTTCCAATTCTTCTGCGTCTTCTGCCATGTGTAGGTACTCACCGAGGCCCTGCAAGCTCGAAGCGACATCTGCAGCAAAGGCGGTCGGAAGGTGGGCGATGTCAGTGATGGCAGTGAGTGTCTTTCCGGCAGCTAGCGCCAGATGGGGATGATCCGTGAGCAGTGGAACGAGTTGACCGGTGGCGATATGTGGCCATCGCTGAGATGTCTCGATCAAGGTAGACACGGCAGGGCGGAGCCACGCTGGCCACGTGGAAGCGGCCTTCTTCTCTTCGCTCTGAGTGGGGGTGGCCAGCAGATGCACGGGGGCACGCAGTGCCCATGGCTCCGACGTCTCGAACGAAAGGGGATCTCCAGGGGTGATGAGGGCCAGATAGTCCTGGGCCAACCAGTGCGGATGCAGGGGTTCCAGGACGGTGTGGCCGTTGAACGGTGGGTAGGCGGTGGCGTGGTCCGCGAGGACCTGACCGCTGTCGGCTGACCCGCGGTCGAGACAGGCCAAGGCATCAAGGCCTGCGTCGTGATCGAGGGCGCTGGTCAGCGCCGCCGTGTAGGTGGCGAGGGCAAGTTTGCCGACCGGGAGTCGAATGCGCTGCCCCTCGTACAAGTCTTCCCAGTAGCGGCGTTCGCGATCCAGGAGGTACGAGGAGATGGCGGCGGTACGTTCTGGACCGGGTAGGAGGCGTGCGCATACTTCGACTAGAGCGGACGTGTGAAGGGCGAGAACGTGGCGGAACCTGTCCCACTGATGGATGCCCAAGGGGGACGTACCAGGGAGGCCGTCGTCGATGGCCAGCATCTTGGCGAAGCCGTCTCTGGCAGCGCAGAAGAGCTTCTCGGGGGCGATCTCCTCCGTCAGCGAGGACAGACCAATACTGCGAGTAGGTAATCCACGGTCGCGCAGAGCGTCCTTCAGAGGACTCCACCACCCGCGGACCGACCGGGCTATCAGCAGCACCCTTGTATGACGTCCATCGCAAAGGTCAAGCAGGCCCAGCAGGCCGTCCTTCGGCCAGCATTCCGCGCGATCGACGATCAGCAGAGTTCGGACCTGTTCGGTGCGTCGACCACCGGCCCTTACCTTTGGCCACCCGACCGGCCCAGCCCCCGGGCTGGTGGTGTGCCGTGCTTGGAGAACCTGCCAGCCGCATTGGTCACTGACTTGGGCAAACTGTGCGGCCAGCCGTGACTTCCCCTGCCCACCAGGACCATGTAGAAGCAGCACGTCTAACGACTCGTTCCCGTCACGCCACTGCGTCAGCCTCGCGAGCTCATCTCGGCGGCCGACGAAGTCGATCAACTCGTAGCGGGCGTCGAGTAGAAGGCCAGGCTCCTCGCACGCCTTGTCCGGGGTCAGCCTCGGCATGGTAAATGGAAATCTCTGAAGCTGACACGGCCAATGCGGAGCAGAGAGCCCCACATTGCCGATGAAGACTCCGGAGTTGGCCACCGAGCCTGCGGTCGCCTGCGCTGAGCCGGTTCGGGACACCATCACTGAGAGCCATCGCGACCACGCTTTTCTCGCCACCCGATGCCCCCTCGACTGATCGTTGTTGGCCAGATCTCGTCACGCCCCGGGGCACTCCAGACGCCCACAAGCTGTTCAGTTCAGGCGGATTCCCGTGTTGGCATCGCCGCCGCCTGACGCCTCGGCTCGCCCCGTTCCGTCCACCTCGACAGACTCTTGCAAGCCAGCGGCTGGGCCGGTTACTCCTGTGTTCGCTGAGGCATCGGAACCGGCCCGCGCCTCACCAGTGTTCGACACGCGCACAACAGCGGCTTGCCTGCCGGGCAGAGCGGCCCATACCGAAACCCCCAGAGCCGCCAACCCCACCAGGGCAGACAGCACGGTGGCCAAGCGGTTTGCCGTGTCCCACTGCAAGAAACTGAATGAAGCGCCCGCCGCCACCGCGAGCCCCGTCGTCAACAACGCCACACGCCGCGCATCCATGCCGACATCATCCTGAACCTGCCAGCGCTGCGCGAGCGATTGTTCAAATCGATCTGGCGACCGCCTTCCAGATGTCTCACTCATCGCAGACGGGCAGGTTGGACAAACCTCGGCTCCGATGTGAGTGAGCGCCGTACCGGGGCTGGCCTACTCGCCGGGCTCGGGTCAGCAAACTACGCCCTGGCTGGCTCGGGTGTGTGCTGCTGGCCTGAGTGGATTCGAACGCGGTCCTCTTCTCGCCATTTGAGGTCGCCTTGTGCCTCCCCTCGTAGTGTGGAGATGTCCGCTATGAGGAAGTTCGATGGCAGAGATAC
>NZ_BMRP01000078.1 GCF_014648695.1 Streptomyces albospinus | reverse complement strand
ATGCACGCATCAAACTGCGCCACCTCTACCCCAAGCATTAGCCGCGACGATCTACTAGGTTCCGCAGCTTCGTCGTCGCACGAGGTGGTAAGTACCCCGCCCGTGTGCGCGTGTGGCAGCTTGCCGCGCTTGTGGGCGGGGAGACGCCGAGGCCGTGCAACAACACGAACCCCATCCCATTGCGCTTCGGCCACACGGCATCAACTCTGCACCCGGCAGGGGCAGCGATACTTCCCAGGGACACGACGTGTGGTTATCGGCGGCGGAAGAAGTAGGCGAAGTGGGCCATGCTGGCAGTGACGGCCTTCTTCGCGGCGTCACAGACAGTGCCCCACTGGCCGAGGTTGGCGGTCAACGCGGTTCCGGTGGCCGCGTCCTTCGCCCTTCGGCGAGCGAGCCGGCGGGAGCCCTCCCGCCGAGTCCACTCGATCGGGTGAATGCGATCGAGTCAGCGCCGAGGCCCCCTCGATGGCCTCCCCGCATGGGCAGTTGGCTTGGAAGGCTCGGATGCGGTCTCGGGCAGATCCTGCGGCTGCCGCTGCAATGCATGCCGAGTTGCAGCACACGGGCACCGGGACCCGCAATGAGGAACCGGTTGCTTCTGGTGCACGAGGCTGGATTCACGCGCCAATCGCGCTGGCCGATCTTGCCCCACTGCATGGCAACGGGGCTTTACACGCCTCCCACAGCTCTGTGGAGTTACCGCTCCGAAAGAGTGACAGGGGAGGGTTCGTGAGCGAGCTGCTGGAAGGCAGTCAGTACCTGATCAAGAGCAAGAAGACCGGGTTGTACCTGACCGGGAAACCCAATCCGAACCGTCCGGAGCACGGAACCGTCGAAATGCAGCCCCTGCGCGAGGGGGAGGAGCGCCAGACACAGTTGTGGGAGTTGCGGCAGGGCAACGCCCAAGGGCGCTTCATGTTGCGCAACATGCAGCGGCGGCAGTCGTACCTGCACCCCGCCGGGCACAGCGGTGAGGCCAGCACCAGGCTGGAAGAATTCATCTACGAGCAGGACCACGCCGACAGCTACATGTGGAAGCTGGTCAAGGAGACGGCCCCGGATGGTGACGTCTGGGCGCTGAAGTGCGTGGCCGGTGGGCGCTGGCTCAACATCGTGGGCCACAGCGACGCAACGGGTGCGCTGGCGGAGATCTACGACGACCCGCAGGACACCCACGCCTACCGGCAGTGGACGCTGGAGCGAGTTCCCTCGACGGCGTCCGGGGTCGAGCTGCCGCTGACGTTCTCCGTCCCCCAGGAGTTCCAGGCCCTGGACCTCCTGGCCTCCGCGGAGGAGAACACCAACCAGCTACTCGACCAGCTCGGGCAACTCGATCCCCCGCCGTCGCAGGAGGAACTCGCCCACGCTGTCCTGGCGCAGCAGACGATGTTCGAGATGCTGACCGCGTCCGGGGCCGTCTACGCCGGCGTCCTGCTGGCCAAGACGCCGGAGGACGCCCCGCCCGAGCAGCAGCGTCTGAGCTCGGCGATGCTGACGGTCGTTGCCCGGCCCAGTGAGCTGAACAACGAGGACACGGTCGATCGCCTGGCACGCACGCTGGGCGCGATCCATCCCGAGGCCGAGGTCGGTGTCACCCAACTGCCCACGGGGCGCGTGGTGCTGCTGACCCAGGACAGCAAGGTCGAAGACCCGGTCAACCTCCTGGCCAACGGCGGCCAGCCCACCGTGGTGCGCCAGTTGCATGTCTTCGTGCCGATCCCGGGTCGGCTGGCGATGGCGGACTTCTCCCTCTCCACCGAGAACATCGCCGAATGGGATCACTACGTCGACATCCTGGCCGGCGTCTGCAACACCATCGCCTTCACCTAAAGCCGCCCGTCGCCACGGAACAGAAAGGACTCGCCATGAACAAGCCGTTGTACACACTGGAAAGCGAAGACGTCACCGAGCTGGAGAACCTCGGCTACAACGCCTGCGTGCACGACCTGGTCGTGCAGGCCGCGCACAAGGAGCTCAACCGGTTCGTCCAGAACGAGGGCGAGGCGGTGAAGATGTGGGGCTGGGACCCGGGCTCCCTGCACGATGCGGACCGCTACCGCATCACCCAGCTCCTGCGCTCCTTCACCTACCAGGAGCAGCGCATAGTCGCCGCGCTGAAGCGGCTGGATGAGCAATACCGCTACTACATTGCTTCCTCTCCCCAGGCGCGTGCGCACGCCGAGGCGTTCATCGACTCCCTCAACAAGGCCGCCGCCCGCCGAGCGGTCGACTGCACGGTCGGCCGTCTGGCAGGCGCCTGGCTCACAGAGAGCATGCGTGACCGCTTAGCCAAGGACGTGGTGGCCAAGTGGAAGCAGAAGGCCCCTGAGGTCGACGCTCACGCCTCCAGCACGCAACGGGATGAGGACTATGAGGATCAGGAGGCCCCGCCCATCAGCACATCCAAGATGGACGTGCTGAATCAGGGCGAATGGCTCGTGGCTGATGTGATCGCGGACTCCATCAAAGCCGTGCCCGGCCTGTCGCAGCTGGCCAAGGACATCGCCTCGCGTCCCAAAGTGACCGATCAGTACGGCAATGAGGTGCCGTACGACCCGGAAGAGTGGGACGGGGACAGCTATCTGCCGCCTGCCTTCCGGCGCCTTCACGCCCTGCGCAGCATCGTGGACTTCCACGACCCCGAAATCGCCCGTGAACTCGGCTGGCGCGGTTCCTTCTCGGAGTCCTCCAGCCCCTGGGACTCCGAAGGGAACGAGCGGCCCGAGGACACCTCCTTCAAGGCGTCCGGCTTCGACATGGACCTGTGGCGGCTGAAGGACCGCGGCTACCCCACCGAGCGGATCCCCGACGGGCTGCTGTATGACCTGGTGGACATTGCCCTGGCCGTGCAGGCGGAGTACCAGCTGCAGTGCTTCTTCGTGGACCGGGAGCTGGCCAAGGTCATCGAGACCCGGGGCAAGGAAGAGCAGTGGCTCTACCAGAAGACCGCGGATTGGGCCGCCGAGCTGGCCAAGGCGAAGCAGAAGGAGATCGACCGCTGGAGCTTTTGGGGTGACGTCCTGGGCATGGTCAGCGCCGTCGCGGGCGTCCTGACGTTCATCCCGGGGGTGTCCCTGATCGCAGGACCCATCGCCGTCATCACCGCTGCCGCGTCGCTCGGCTTGCATGCGAAGGCCATCTCCCTCAAGGGGAAGGTGGACGTCGCCGATGGCGTCACCCTTGCAACGGATGTGCTGTCTGCTCTTCCGGTCGTCGGCGCCGTGGCCAAGGGCGCGAAGGGCGCTTGGGCCGCGGCCCGCTTGAACAAGGTCGCCAATGTGATCGTCAGCAACAGTGGGCGGGCCTTCGTCGGTGCGATCGCCAGCAAGAGCGCCTCCGATGCCGCCCGGGTCTTCGACTACCTCGGCAAGAAGGGTGCCCAGGTGGTCACAGGCACCCTCGTCGAGAGCAAGATCCCCGGCAAGGTGCTGCAAGGGGCGGTCGCCCTGGCCACCCAGGTACCCACAGCCGTCGACTGGGCCAGCCCCGTGGACCAAGTAGCGAAGGACACGGCCGCCGGCACCGCGCTGACCGCCAATGTGGGCCAGACCATCGGCGAATGGGACACAGTCGGCGCCTTCACGAAGAAGGTCGGCACCCTCAGCCTCGAACGCTTCAGCAGATTCTTCCGAAGCCTCCACTAAAGCACCCCTTGCCAGGAACAACACGTTCCGCACAGGGCCTCCCCGCAGGCAGACACCGCGCCGGCCGATACCGCCGAGTTCGCCCCCCGCCGTCGAATGCGAGGCCGTGAGCCAGTCCTCCGCACCAGACGGACTACCGAGACCATCCACGATGGGACGTCAACTTCCGCGAGGGCAGCAGGTACTGCGGCGTGATGTCGTCGATCGTGGGGCCCTGACGCAGCTCCGGAACTGTTCCTCAAAGATAGGCGACATGATTTCAAGGAGATCTGATCTCCTTGTGCGTGGTTCCAGCACAGCGCCCGGCCCGGCACCCGCCAGGCCGGGCGCTGTCGTACGGGCAGGAGGCGAGAGATGTTCCAGAGCACCATTCCCGGCCCCATACGCGCCATCGTGCCTGAGACCGCGGCCAGTTGGCCGCGCGGCGAGGTCTTCGTCCCCTGCTGCGGCAACTTCACCATCGAACGTTCCCTGGCCGACATGGGCTTCGCCCTCCACTCCTCTGACGTGTCCATCTACACCACCGCCATCGGCCGGTGGCTCACGGGGCAGCCGGTCGGCATCCAGCTCCGCGAGGAGAGCATGGACCAACTCGACTGGTCGGCAGGCTCCTTGGGCGATGTTGTCGGCACGGTCGCCACGATGATGCTCAGCACGCGGTTCCTGGCGAGCGTCGGCCGCGAAGGGCTCTGGCACGAACGGGTTGCGCGTTCCTACCGAGACCAGTGGCAGGCCAAGCACACCGAGACCGTCGAGCGGCTGTCCAGGGCAGACTTGCACCTGGCGTCGTATGAGGCTGAGGACGTGCGTAGCTGGTTGAAGAAGGTGCCGGGTGAGGATCCGGCGTGCAGCTTCCCTCCGTTCTTCTGCCTGGCCCCACACGAGCGGATCCTGACCTCCGATCTGCGCTGGGTGCCCTGCGGCGAGCTGGCCGTGGGGGACGAGATCTTGACCTTCGACGAGTACCCGACGGAAGGGATACGGTGCCGTCGCTGGAGATTCGCCACGATCACCCGCTCCGAACCGGCGGCGAAGGAGTGCGTCAGGGTCCACCTTGAGAACGGCGACTCCGTGGTGTGTACGGCTGACCACCCGTGGCTGGCCGACAGGTGCCGCCATGCAGGTGGGGGGCGTCGCGGCTGGGTGCGGGCAGAGCGGCTCCAGAACGAGGCGGCAGACGTGCTGCGCCTGCTGAACACCTGGGAACCGGCGCGGACTTACGACGCCGGTTGGATGGCCGGCATGTTCGACGGTGAGGGGTCGATCTCTCTGGGCAGCGCACCGAAGCTCACAATCGCCCAGAAACCAGGGCCGATCACTGACCGCGCGCTTGAGCAGCGGGGGCACGCGGGTTCGCCTCCTCCGTCAGCGGACGCCCGAATGGCGTGCTGGGCGTCCAGGTCGCGGGAGGTTTCGGCGAAGCATCGAGGGCGCTGGGGACATTTCGGCCTGGCAGGCTGATTGCCAACCTGCGGGGCTTGGACATCACCCGCCTGTCGGTACGAGTCAACGGAGGGCCGAGCCGGGTCCGTGTCGTGGCGGTGGAACCGATCGGGAGGCAGGAGATCCAATCGATCTCCACGTCATCCCGAACGTACATCGGCGAGGGCTACGCCATGCACAACACCGGCGGATACAAGAAGCTGTACGAGCCGCTGAACGAGCACTTCACCTGGGACGCGCCCGAGTATGAGCCGCTGTCCGATGCCGATGTGGTCGATGTCCTCGGCGCGATCACCGACCGGCGGTACTGGCTGACCGCCTCCAACCACGACGTACCGGAGTTGCACCGGTATCTGCGGGGCGTCATCAAGGCCACGCCGCGGCTGCTCCCTTCTACGTCTACGCGAGTGAGGCGCCGACGCGGATCGTCGCTCCCCGGCAGCCGATCGAGCCGGTCAAGGCCCCGCGTCTGCGTGCCGGTGACGAGCTGGTCGGCCCGCTGAGGCTGTCGATGCTCAAGCCGGGCCAATTCAACGCCCTGCGCTCCCGCTACCTCAATCCGCGCATCGCCCCCGGTGCGGAATGGCGCGGCGGGGGCCCAGGTGTGTGGGGCGCGAGTCGATCAACGTGAACTCTTCGGTGGCGCTATCCCTGCTGCTTCTGTTCGGTGGGGGCGGTGAAGAAGCTACGGGCGGAGAGCAGCAGGAGGACTGGCACGGCGATGTCGGCGATCAAGCTCCGCCACAGCAGAGTGCTGTCGAGGTGAGCGAACGTGACGGTGTAGCCGACGGCGGCGATCAGGACGATCCAGCACGCGAACCATGCCCACCGCTCGCCTCGCCGGAAGGGGACAAGGACGACGGTCAGGAAGAGCAAGGCGAACGTGAGCTCGTGCAGCGCGTATCCGTACTCCAGGGTGGTGGCGTACTTCGCCGTTCCCGGTGCCGAGTTCTTCACGGCGTCGAACGAGGCACCGGCGAGCTTTGCGAACACCGGCGCGTGGTCAGCAGGCAGGCCATGGGCATGGTCGTAGACCAGGTCCATGATCGGTGCAAGCACGAGGAACAAGCCGATGACCGTCATCCCGATCCAAGCGATCGTTCGAGTCTTCGTCGGCGCTGTCGACATAGGGGCCCCCGTTTCCAGGTTGTGCGTCGGACGCCGGAGGCACCCGAGTTGATCAGCTGGAGATCATCCTGATCAGGGGGCGTCCGCGCAACTTCCAGGCCGCTTGGGCACCGGTTGGGCTGCCGATGGCCGGCTACCTGCTGTCGAGGGTCCAGCCACGTCGGAGACAAGGGCACTTTGACATTTGAGTCTATGGCTCGTCGTGCTGTTGCTCACTGGTGGATAGACTGGCCTTGGCGTGGGGCGCGCACCGGAAGGAGACGCATGGCCCGGCCCCTACCCATTTCTGACTCGTCGGAGGATGAGTCGCATGAGCAGCTGGATGCTGCGGAATCCCCTGAGCAGGAGCAGCAGGTCACCGTTACTCAGGACCGCCTGGGGAAGCTGCTGACGCGGGAGAAGTCCCAGGGCGAACGCGCAGCCATCAAGCGTCTGTTGGCGACCTTGGGATTCGACTCCCCGAAGGCTTTGACGGAGTTCGTCACCGCGCAGCGTGAGGCTGAGCAGGCTGCGTTGTCGGAGGTCGAGCGTAGGGAACAGGCGGCTGCGGAGCGGGAGTTGCAGGCGGCTCGCCGCGAGGAGCTGGCTGCCGAGCGGGAGCGGGCGGCGCTGCGGCGCGCGGCCCTGGTGGCGTTGGGCGTGTCGGGCGAGGATCTGGTGGACGCGGAGCGGCTGCTGACCACCGATGATGACGACGCGGACGAGGCGCAGATCCAGTCCGCGGCTGAGGCGTTGAGGGCTCGGCGGCCGGAGTTGTTCGGTGACGTCCGGGGCCCGGTGCCGGCGGCTCCTGGCGGGGCTCCGGCGGGGCGGGGCCCGTCGCGTACGCTTCCGGCGCGGAACCCGGGGGCGGCCGGGCTGGAGATGGCCCGTCGCCGCGGTCTGCTGCCGGAGTCCGGCGACTCCCGCTGAGCTGTAGCCCGTAGAGGGTGGGGACCACGCCCCTTCGACTTCGTGGACAGCATCGCCTCGGGTGGGCGGTGCGCGGAAGACAACCGCATTCGTCCATGGGGAGACAACAGCATGTCCATTCAGCCTGTTTCGAAGTCCGAGCACCTGACCGCCAACCGCGAGTGGCTGGTGTCCCTGCACGGCACGGATTCGACGGACACGATCACCCTCGACCTGAACCTGTTCTCCGAGGGCGTGCACTACCAGTGCGGTGAGTGCGACCAGCCCTACGGCCGGGTGCTGTCGGGCGCGAAGTACCGGGCGTTCGACGCCAGCGTGCCGTTCGCCACCCGCGAGGCGTGGCAGACCTCCCGCGAGGGCGCGCTGCCCGCGCTCGGGCAGAAGCTCGTGGTGGGCGAGCAGGAGCAGATCCTGCCGGAGGCGTCCCGCGGCGCCGACGAGGACAGGCTCATCAACCTGCTGTACGACGACGTCGAGCGGTACGTGGAGGCCATACGTTCCCGCCTGGAGCTGGCGGCCGGCGACGTCCTGGTGGACGGGAAGTTCTCGCTGGTGCAGGAGAACGGGCTGACGCTGGAGGTGGACTGGAACGTCCCGGCGGCGAACATGCCGGTCGCCGCCCGCCCGTGGTCAGACCCGTCCTCCGATCCGATCGCCGATGAACTGCGGTGGATCGAGCACCCGGTCCCCGCCGGCGAACCCCACCCGACCAAGGACCGACCCGTCCGAGCCCCACCCGACCAAGGACCCGGCCGCACCGGACCATGGCAACGGGGAAGCCGACGAGGGGACGACGAAGAAGGCGCCGCCGCGCAGGATGCGCCCGGCCTCCGCGTAATACGCCCGCCTGCACGGCTCGGAGTCAGCGAACCCGCATGGCTCCGGGCCGTGCCTCGCGTTGAGGATGTGAACCTGGTGGACGAGTTCCAACGCTCGTGGCTGCTCGCGCAGCTCGGCCCCGGCACCGACCCGGCCGACCTGGAGCGCCGGTTCTTTCGGCTGGGGTCGGTGCGTGCGGTCGCGCTGGAGGTTTTGGGCGAGCGGCGCGCGAAGCTCCTCGCGGACCCGTTGAGGGTCACCGTCGATGGCGTGGTAACCATGGACGTGCAGGAGAACCTGCACGGCATCGAGCGGCAGATCGACCAGGTCAGCCCAGCCCCCGTCCCCGACGAGCCCGACGAGCCCGACGGGGAGGACGGGGGCGACAAGTCCTGGCCACGACGTGGATGACGCCCACCCGCCACTAACGGTAGAGCTCATCCGGGTGCTGGGTGCTGGGTGCTGGGTGCTGGGTGGCGGGTCAGGCGGTGCAGGCAGCGGCGAGCCAGGTCGCTGATCGAGGTGCTGTTGACGATCTCCAGCATGGGGAGGTCGCAGTTGAGCCGGTGGTGGACGGCATTCATGAGTTCTGCGCCCATGAGGGAGTCGAGGCCGAGGTGGGCCAGGGAGCGGTCGGGGGGCAGGCGATCGGGTGTGGTTTGCAGGATGTGTGCGAGGACGTCGGTGAGCGTGTCGGTGAGCAGTGCGAGGGCGGCCTCGGGTGTGGCGGTGGCCAGTTGTCGGGCCAGCTGGTCGTCGTTGCGGTGAAGGCCGTGGTCCGGGGGCAGGACTGTGGAAAAGCGGGTGGCGGCGACGGCTGGGCTCAGGTGGCGGGCTCGGTTCCAGTCGACCTCTGCCAGGGCGGCGACGCTTTCGCCGCTTGACAGGAGGGGACCCAGGGGCCTCAGGAGGTCTTCCGCGGGGGAAGGGGGGAGGCCGATGGTCTGGAGGTATGTGCTCAAGTCGGTCCGTGCGACGTGGCCTACGTCCGCCACGGGTCCCCAGCTGATGGCCAGCGCGGGCAGCTCCGTGTGGCGGCGTGCCCGTGCCAGGGCTTCCAGGAAGAGGTTGGCTGCCACGTAGTGGCTCTGGTGGAGGTTGCCGACCAGTGTGGTGACGGAGGAATACAGGAGAAACAGTGCCAGGTCGCGGTTTCGGGTCAATTCGTCCAGGACGGCGGCCCCTACCGCTTTGGGGGTGAGCGTGTCTCGGAGGCGTTTGTCGGTGAGGTCCACCAGGGGGCCGTCGTCGTAGATCGCGGTGGCGTGGACGATGCCTCGCAGCGGGTGGTCGGGTGTGTCGACGGCGTCCAGGACCGCGCGCATGGCTGTGTTGTCTGAGGCGTTCGCGGCATGGGCGGTGACCTTCACGCCTTCTGCTCGCAGTTCGTCCAGGAGTGAGGGTGCTTCGGGGGTGTCCGGGCCGCGTCGGCTGACCAGTGCCAGGCGCCGTGCCCCCTGCCGGGTGAGCCAGCGCGCGGTGGCGGCGCCGAAACCTTCCAGGCCCCCGCTGACCAGGTACGTTGCGTGCGGATCCAGAGCGATGGGGGTGGGGCGGGCCTCCAGGTGTGGCGGAGGGGCCAGGGCGATGACGATCTTGCCGATGTGGCGTGAGTGCTGGAGTGTCTCGAACGCGTCGCTGATCCGGTCGGCGGGATAGACGTGGTGGAGGATGGGCCCGTAGATGCCGTCGCGCACCCGCCTGGCGAACTTGGGTCCCTCTTCGCTCGCGATCTCCGGGTGGTGGGTGAGCAGTTCCTCGATGTCGCCCACCGCCGACATGGTGAGGTTGTTGAGGAAAGGGCGGAGCGAGAGCCGACTGCCGCCGTACAGGTCGCGTTTGCCCAGTTCGATGAAGCGGCCTCCGCTCCGCAGCGCCTCAAGCCCTCGGTTGATGGCCTCGCCCGCGAGCGAGTTGAGGACGACGTCGACGCCGTGGCCGCCGGTGAGTTCCTTGACTTGGTGGGCGAACTCCAGGGTGCGCGAGTCCAGTACGTGGCGGACTCCGAGCAGTCGCAGCAGGCCGCGTTTGGCGGGGGTGCCCGCTGTTGCGATGACGTGTGCGCCGGCGTGCGCCGCGTACTGGAGAGCGGCCAGGCCCACCCCGCCCGCTGCTCCGTGGACCAGGACCGTTTCGCCGGGTGCGAGCCGGGCGAGGCGGTGCAGGCTGTGGTGGACGGTGAGATAGACGGCGGGCAGGGTCGTGGCTCTGCAGAAGTTCATGCCGTCGGGGATGTGCCCTGCCAGGACGGCCTTGACGGTGGCGTGGGAGCGCAGCGTGCCGGAGCCGAAGCCGAAGACGCGGTCTCCCACGGCGAACCCGGTGACGCGGGAGCCGACGCCGGCGACCACACCGGCGCATTCCAGACCGAGTGCACCGTCCTTGCCGTGCGGGTTCACTTTGCCCGTCTCGTTGGCCATCTCGGTACGGAGCGGGATCATGCCGCGGGCCTGGAGGACGTCGCGGAAGTTCAGCGCAGCCGCGTGTACGGAGATGAGGATCTCGTCCGGCTCTGGGCGGGGCGCATCGGCGGGCGCCCATGCAAGCCGGCGGGCGCGCCCCGGATCGCGCATTCGTAGGGCGAAGGGGACTTCTTCCGGCGCCGGGTGGGATGCCGTGGGCGCTGTCCGTGCACGGATTCGGGGGACGAAGCGGCCGGAGCGGGTGAGGAGGATCTCGTCCTCCTCGGTGGGGTCGGTGAGTTCGACAGCCAGACGGGCGGCGTCCGCCGTGGGCCGGCCACTGCGTTCGAGTGAGATACGTCGGACAGTGAGGTGAGGATGTTCCGTGCTGAGGCAGCGTGCCACGCCCCATACGGTCGCGGCCTCAGGGGCCAGGGGGCGTTCGGGGGCCGGCAGCGCGCCGGTCGGGGGTGTGACCAGCCACAGGGTGAGCCCCTCTCGTCGCCCGGCGGCGGTGGCCAGGGCACGCAGCACCGCGATGCGGTGTACCGCGCGTTCCGTGTCAAAGCGGGGCCCGGAGGCACCGGTCTCCGTACCGAAGAACAGCACCACGCCCGCGTCCCAGGGCCGTGCGTCCAGCAGGGCCGCCCAGTCGGCGGGGTCGGTGCTGAGTGGGACGCGGCGTGCCTGGGCGCCGAGTTGGGGGACGAGCTCGTCCGCGAGCCGGTCGTGGACCGGTTCGGCGGCGATGATCCAGGCTTTGTTCCGCTCGCCCGGCGTGGCCTCGGATGCGGTCGCGGCGCCCGCCCGGGGGAGTCCGGTACGGTGCGGTCGCCGGGCCAGGAGTACGGATGACTCTCCTCCGGACTCCTCCTCCAACTCCGCTCCCAGCGCAACCACATCGCCGTACCCTGCCCGTGTCAGGGTGCTGGTCCACGCCTGGGCGGACAGCAGCGGTCCGTCGGGCCGCAGGTCGGTGTCCTGCTGCTGCCAGAAGCCGGGGGACAGGCCGTCGAGCAGGGCGGAGGCAGCGGGGTCGTGGGTCTCGGTGGCGATGAGATGTCCGCCGTCCGCGAGCAGCCCTCCGATGTGGTCGAGTGAGCGGCGCAGATCGCACGCGGTGTGCAGTGCCTGGCCGGCCACCACGATGTCGAACCCGGCCTCGGGAAGCCCCTGTTCCCCGGGCTCCCGGTCGAGGTCCAGGGTCCGGTAGGTGACGAAGTCATGGGTACGGAAGCGGTTCCTGGCCCTGGGGAAGAAACCGTCGGAGATGTCGCTGTAGACGTATGCGGTCCGCTCGGGTGGCAGTACGGGCAGCAGTTGTGCGGTGGTGCCGCCGCTTCCCGCGCCGACCTCCAGCACTCGCAGTGGCCGGTTCGCGGGCCAGGTGCGCACGAGGGCCGCTAGGACCGTGCGGGCGGCCCGGGCACCGAACCAGGCCATGCCGCCTTCCGCGTACGGCTCCTCGACCAAGGGCCGGTTGACCTCGGTGTGCAGGACCTCTTCCGGGGTACAGCGGCCGAGCAGTACCTCGGGCAGCCGGCTGCCGCAGGCGCCGAGGAGGGTGAGCTCGACGGCGAGAGCCGGATGCCGGTGCGCGAGCCCGCGGAATCGTTGCTGCGGCTCGGGGGGTTGTACAAGCTGCTTCTTCTTCGAGGCCACCGAGTGGGATGGGGAGCCGGTCAACAAGGAGCCCGAGAAGTGCCTCGCCCTCGAATGGTTCACCGTGCACGACCTGCCCGACGACATCATCGAGTACCCCGCAGCCGGACTGAAGGGCTGTCTGAACGCCACCAACCCTCTCGTTGAGCACGCCTGGCAGTAGCGCACACCAGAAACCTGTGACGGCGAGCTGAATACCAGCGACGGCGAGCTGAACACCAGCACGGCCGGGGAGTGTCTCATCCGCACTTCCCGGCCGGCTCTGGTCACGGGTCGATGCCAAGCTGGGCCGCGAACTGTTCGTTGATCAGACGCTCCCGCTGCCAGGGGCCTGGGAAGGGATCATGCGCCAGGGTTGCCATGCGGGACGTCGAGGATGATGTCGGCGGCGCGGGCGATGACGGGGGCGCGGGTGCGGCCGGGGTGGTCGGCGGCGAGGAAGTGACTGCCGATGGCCGTGCAGAAGGCGAGCAGGGCGCGAGCCTCGACCTCGTCGGGGTCGGTGCAGAAGGTGCCGATCGCGTCGCGGGCCAGCTGCATGCGCTTGTTGTCCACGCGGCGCAGGCGGTCGGCGACGGTGTGGTCACGGCGGGCCCATTCGCGGATGGCCAGGTCGATGGGGAGCAGGCGGTCGCTGGAGAAGGTGAGCTGTCCGGCCAGGCGGACCTTGTTCCGTGCGTCGCCGCCCTCCCGCTCGACCCGGTCCACTACGTCGTCCACGCTCTCGCGCTCCCAGGCGTCCAGCATCGCGGTCAGCAGTGCGTCACGGTCGGCGAAGTAGCCGTAGAAGCCCCCTTTGGTCACCCCCAGCGCCTTGGCGAGTGCCTCGACCCGCACCGCGTCCACTCCGCCTGCGGCCAGCGCCCGAAGCCCCTCCTCGACCCACTTCTCGCGCGGCGTGCGCAATGCGCCCATCTGTGTCCCACCTCACCCGGTCAGGCCTGTTGTACGGCCTCGTACAACAGGTCTAGCATCACCTTGTACGGCATCGTATAACTCGTGAGGGGACACGTCATGTCATTCGGTTTCGTTGCCTTCCACTACCCGGCCGCCGAGCACTTCGAGGAGTTCGTCGGCACATGCCACCAGGTCGCCGAGGCGTTGCGGCAGCAGCCGGGCTTTCTGTCCGTCGGGGTCTGGGTCACGCCGGACGGCGAAGCCGTCGTCACCACCGGCGCTTTCGAGTCCGAGGAGACGTTCCGGGCGACCGCCGACGTCGCCCGCGAGATGGGCGCGACGCCCGACGGCTTGAGCGACCTGGAGGTCAGGCCCCGTGAGGTCCACTTCCTTGTGTCGCACTAACGATCTCGATGAGGTCAACTCTCCGTTGGGGCACGAGCTTTGGCGGGAGCGGCGGTGATGCCGAGGATCCTGGCGGTGGAGTTGACGCCTGAGCGGCAGGTCGAGCGTCGGAGCGGTCGCGTGGGTGCTGCTGTACCGGGACCGGCTGGGGCCGGGCGAGGTCCTTGAGGTGATGAAGGGCCAGTTCCGCAAGTGACCTTGCGCCGCAGCGAGGTCGTAGGCGGTGTCCCACGGGTCATTTATGCCCGAACCTGCTGTAGCGCGGAGTGCCCCGTGCTGTCCGACAGCCTTTTTACCGTTGGCTGAATGGATCACCACGAGGAGAAGTCACACGGTGTGCGCATCACCGCTCGGAACCCGCGGGCAGCCATCGAGATCGACGGAAGTCGATGGGATCCCGGGAGCCTGAGCGGTTACACCATCAGCCACCACGAGGGCGAGCCCCCGCACGTCGTTCTGCACGTCGAGAACGACGACGCCGCTGAGTTCGAAGGGCTCGCCCGAGTGGCTGTCGCCGGCCCGGTCGCCGTAGAACCAACGGCTGCCGAGTTCCTCGCGGCCATCGACCCCGAGGAACTGGAGCCTGCGGTACTGGCCAGACCCGACCTGGGCAAGGGCCCGTACTCGCTGACGAAGGCGATGCTCACCCAGCTCGGGGAGTGGGCGCATGGCGCTTGAGGTGGAGGGGGCGCGGCGTGTGGTCGGCCGCATCCTGGACGACAGGCTGGAGGTGTGGCGCGACAGCGCGGGCCGCGCCGACGACTTTCTGGACGAGGGCACGGGCAGGTTGTTGCGGCCGGCGCCGGACGAGGTGCTGGTCTGGGACGGGCTCGGTGCGATCATGCCGATGGGACGCCCCGCGATCACCAAGCCGGTAGACGGGGCGGTCTCCGTCGAGCCGCCGACCTCCGACTACCAGACTGTTCTGCCCATCGAGGCCCCTGGGCTGCACCAGGACGACGTGATCCGGGTCGCCGGTTCCGTGCGACCGGATGGCCCGCGGGACCCGCAGTTGGTCGGGCGCCGTTTCCGGGTGTCGGACGAGGGCGTGGGGACCTTCAGTGTGGTGCGGATCGTGCGCGTGCAGGTCATCGACTGATGACGCCCGACAACCCGCATCCGAACGCTCATCCTGACGCGGCGGCGTTCCGCGATCCGATCGCGTTGGCTGCCGCGATAGCTGGGCCGGGGCCAGCGGTACGCGCGCGTACGCGGACGATCACCCAGCATCACGCGATGCTGCTGCGCGTGCGTATTCAGCGCAATGCCTCGGGCAGGCCGGGACCGCGGGTGATCACCGGCCAGTACCGCGCATCGTGGGATGTGCGGGTGAGCACCGAGGACGGCGAGGTGACGGCGGAGGTCTTCTCCGACGCGCCGCAGGCCCGGAGGCTGGAATACGGGTTCATCGGGGTCGACTCCTTGGGACGCCACTACCGGCAATCCCCTTTCCCTCACGTCGAACCCGCCTTCTGGCAAACGCAGCCCGGATTCCTCCAGGCCCTCCGGGACGGAGTGCTGCCGTGACCGCCGCACGACTTCCCGTCACTCGGGCGCTGGCCGCACTGATCGCGAAGGCCACCGGTCGGCCGTGCGGGATCGCTGAACTTCCCCGCATCCAGCAGGAGTCCGGGGAATGGGAGCCAGCCCCTCCGCCGTACGCCATTCTCGACTCGCTGCCGGGGATGTTCAGCGGTCCGCCGCTGTGGGATTGGCAGGCGGATGCGGCCTGGTCCTACCAGGTGACCTCTGTCGGGGAGCGGGAGGACCAGGACGAAGGGGCAGTCCAGCGCGCCGCTGAGGCCGAAGCTGCCCACGTGGCAGCGCGCGTTGAGCTGGACGGTGCCTCGGACTGCCTCACCTTCCGCGCCCGGTCCTGGAAGAGCTGACCGCGCAGCATCCGCCAACCGAGCAACAGGCCAGTGACGGCGCGGTGTTCAACCCCGAGACCTTCCCGGCCGCGCTGATCTCGGCGGCATCCTTCGACGGGATGAGCCAGAAGGAGGCGGCTGAGCTGCCGTCCACCTGGTCGGCTCCGGACGCCAACATGCTCTGGGAGGCGGCCTGGTCGGTGCAGCAGGAACGCAGGGTGGACCTGGGAAAAGGCTGAGCCGCGATGCGCAGCTACGGGCCGAGCTGGAGCTGTGCCAGAAGTACCGGATTCCGCACTCGCAGTTTCTGGGCGTCGATGACCGGTGGACGGAGCTGGACCGGGCCAAGGCGCTGGCGTGGGCGGAATGGCAGCGGTCGGTGTGCCCCGAGTGCCAGACCCGGCTGGCCGAGTGGGACCCCCAGCGCGGCGGCGACCGGCACGCCTACGTCACCGACACCCTGCGGTGCCCCGGCTGCGAGCTGATCGAGCAGGAACGCGACCAGGTCCCCACAGACAGCTCCGGGTACGGCGTGAAGATCCAGCTCCTGCCACGCGCCGAGCACCACGAGCACCCCTGATCAACCCCGCACGACGAAGGAAGGAGACCAGCTGCGGTGTCCAGGTTCACCCTGACCGTGGCGATGCGCGCCGAGGTTCGCGACATGATCGCGGGAACGCGCGCTGCCTCCGACAAGATGCGCACCCTGGCCGACCGCACAGACGCCGCCACCCGCTCCCTGGCCCGTCTCGACGCAGGCGGCGCCGGGCTCGCTTCCCAATTCGCCGCGCTGAACCGATCGGCACGCTCCGCCGTCGCCGAGCTGGACCGAATCCTCGCCCCGTGCCACAGCGGCACGAGCCAGTTTGCGCGCGGCAGGAGACGATGGCGCCCGCTCCATGTCCCGTGTCCAAGGCGCCGTGGCCGGGGCAGGCCGGCGCGGACTGTCGACCACCAACATGCTCGCGGGCGGCGCACTGCTGCTCGGCCCGCTCAAGGCCCTGGACGAGCACACCCTCGCGACCGGCCTGAACCTGCTGATCAATGCGGGTCGCGCTCTGGGCGAGGTCCTGCGCAACGCGGCCAGCGGAGTCCAGCCCATCGTGTCCGCCCTGGCCAATTTGGGCCGGGATGGCGGGGGAGCGGCCGGCACGCTCGACATCGTCGCCACGGTCGCGAACCTGGCCCTGCACGCGATCTCGGGCCTGTCCGCCGTCCTCGTCCCGGTCGGCACGGCGGCTCGTCCCAGGGCGGGACGGGCAAAACCCGGATGCGCAGCTCGGGTCGGTCGGACCAGGAACTGCACGCCTCCATCTCCGGGTTCGGCCCGTCTACCCACCATCCGCCGGCGCCGTGGCAGTGCGGGCAGTTCGGCCGGGGCCTGGTGGTGGCCTCGATACCGTGCCGGTCGATGTGCGGCTTCCAGTGGCCGGTCAATACTGACCCCTACGGCGACGGCTGGCTCTTTGAGCTGCAGGTGGATGACGCCGCCAAGCTGGATGCGATCCTAGAGGAGCTCTTGGACGCGGCGGGTTACGAAGGGGTGATCGGCGGCTAGATGAATGAGTCCGATGTCTTCAGTGGTCGTACGCGATCAGTGATCGTTTGGCTGGGGCGTTGGTGGTCCAGTTGTGCCAGATAGCCGTGGCCAGGGCGAGGAGTCGTTGGCCGGTGCGGGCGAAGACGCCAGCGGGTGTCCGGCCTCCGTGTTGTTCCAGGCTGAGCTGGCCTTTGAGGGTGTCGAATACCGCCTCGATCCACTGGCGGACGTGGGCCAGGCGTCCGTGCCGGACAGGCTCGTTCTTCAGGTCCGGCCGCACCAGATGGACGCCCAGGCACTCCTCGAGGAACGCCTCGAACTCCCGCCCGGCGAAGCCCTTGTCCGCCAGGATCACTTGACCGGAATGCACGAGGTGGTGGTCGCGTTCCAGCAGCGCGGTCATCACCTGGCGTTCGCCGAGTTTGGGGTTGGCCAGGCACCAGGACACCGGCATGCCCTCGGCGGTGGTCAGCAGGTAGAGCCGGAATCCCCAGAAGAAGCGGGAATGGCTTGGGCAGTAGCCGTATCCGGCGTGCCCGGCCAGGTTGGAGCGTTTGACTGTCTCGCGGGAGGCCGCGCAGGGCAGAGGAGTGGAATCGATCAGCCGCAGGTCGTCGTTCCACGTGGGAACCTGCCTGGCCAGGGCCTCGATCGCACGGCTGATCAGCGGGCTGGCTGCGTTGAGGCGCTTGTTGTAGGCGGACTGTTGGGGCAGGTAGCGAAAGAGGTGTC
>NZ_BMRP01000077.1 GCF_014648695.1 Streptomyces albospinus | reverse complement strand
CCCGCCGCTGCCACTACCAACGCCGAGGCCACGACCCCCACATGCGGTTGCAGTATTAGGCCCTGTCCGGCGGATCATGTGACTACTAGTCTGCGACGATGGACCGAGTGACCGATGTGCCCGAGAGTCTCGCCCAGTCTGCAGATCCGGCGCGGGTGAATGACTACGACAGCTTCGCCGAGGCGTACTCGGCGGAAACCGAGAACAACCTCGTGAACGCGTACTACGCGCGGCCTGCGATGTTGGCCCTGGCCGGAGACGTATCCGGTCGCCGGATCCTGGACGCCGGCTGTGGCTCGGGCCCCCTGTCCGCTGCGCTACGCGACCGCGGTGCCGACGTCACCGGCATCGACGCCAGCGCCGGGATGTTGGCGTTGGCCAGGCGGCGGCTCGGTGACGATGCGGCCCTGCACATGGTCGACCTGCGCGACCGCCTGCCGTTCGCCGACGGTGCGTTCGACGACGTGGTCGCGTCGCTGGTGCTGCACTACCTGGAGGACTGGGGGCCGACACTGGCCGAGTTGCGGCGAGTGATCAGGCCCGGCGGCCGGCTGATCGCGTCGGTGGACCATCCTTTCGTGGCCTACACGTTCCAGGATCCTCGGCCTGACTACTTTGCGACCACTAGCTATACATTCGACTGGACGTTCAACGGGCAGTCCGTCCCGATGAGGTTCTGGCGCAGGCCGATGCACGCGATGATCGAAGCCTTCACCACCGCCGGCTTCCGTCTTTCCGTCATCAGCGAGCCGCAGCCCGACCCTGCCGCCCGTGAGCTGTTCCCCGACGGCTTCGATGACCTTTCGACCAAAACCTGCTTCCTGTTCTTCGTCGTCGAGGTACCGCCGTCGGCTGCGGACTCGGACGACCAGCCAGTTGCGGATCACGAGCGGAGCCAGAGTCGGATCGAGGCGACGATGACGGTGCCGTGGAAGATTTAGGGGCGTTTGTCGAACCCCGTGGCCGCAGCCCGGAAGTTTTTGAGGACGTTGATTGCCTGCTCCACTTCGTGCCTGCGCCCTCGCCGCGGTGGCGGCCTGCGGGCTCGTTGCCGTGGAGGCCGGGCGCTGGCCCGCGCTCGGCACCAGCGCCGCGTTCACGCTC
Source organism: Streptomyces albospinus (assembly GCF_014648695.1). Lineage (GTDB taxonomy): Bacteria > Actinomycetota > Actinomycetes > Streptomycetales > Streptomycetaceae > Streptomyces > Streptomyces albospinus. The sequence goes on along the minus strand of NZ_BMRP01000077.1, from coordinate 17,764 downwards.
CGCTACATCTTCTGGCTCACGCGAAGGATGCCGCGCTCGGCGGGGCACGAGGTGGCTGGTCAGGTCGCGGGGCTCGGCTTCGCGGCGCTGATCACCGGCGTGGGCATTGGCTCCCCGCGTCTCTACCTCGACGCATTGGGTAAGGAGGGCATGGCGACCGTCGTCGACCATCTCGCCACGCGGACGTACGGCGGCAAGGACTACATCTGTCCGGTCGGTCTGCCCCACGGCGACTCGCGGCAGTTGCAGGCGTCGAGCCGTACGTGCGAGCGCTTGGAGCCGCTCCTCGCCGACCAGGCGTCGGTGGTCTACGACCCGGCGCATGTGGTCCTGCCGATCGCCGGGACGAAGGGGTAGTCGGGGACGGCGAAGGGCGTACTGCCCGGCGGAGTCGGGCTGTTGCTGGTGCTGGCCGCTGCCGTCCATGCGGTCCGGCGGACGGCGGTGACCCAGCGCGAGCGCCTTCACTATGAATTGTCCGGGCGATCATGTGCTTCAGCCTTGGACGCCAATCTCACGGCCACGGCCACGGCCACGGCGCTGCGAGGCGAGCCGAGACTGCGCCTTGTCTCGGCTGGTTCATCGATGCCCCGAGGCTCACACGACGGCGAATGCTCTATTGGGCCTGCTCGTGTCCGGTGAACGCGGCGATCAGGCTGTGGGGTGCGTTGCCGCCGAACATGAGCCCGTGGAGTTCGGCGCCTTCGGTGGCGGCTTCGGTGCTGCGGGGGAACATGGCCTGCTCATACTCGGTGAGGGCGGCCTCGATATCGTCGGGGTGTGCGGCTAGGGCCTTGCCGAGTTCGGCGCCGTCGTACATGGCCAGGTTGGCGCCTTCGCCGTTCGGGGCCGAGAGGTGGGCGGCGTCGCCGACCAGGGCCACCCCCGGCACCCGATCCCAGCGGTGCCCGATCGGCAGGCTGTTGAGGAGGCGCAGGACCGGTGCGGTGTCACTGTCGGTGATCAGCTCGGTGAGCTCCGGTGCCCAGCCGTCAAACTCCTGCGCGATCCGGGCGGTTGCCGCGGCGGGATCGGTGAAATCGATGGCGGCGAACCAGTCCTGCGGCTTGGACAGCGCCACGTAGGTGTGCAGGGTGCCGCCGCTTTCCCGGTGAGCCTGGATGCCCTTGCCGGGTGCGAGCGCGAGCAGCGACCCGCCGCCGACCGCTTTCGCGGCGGCAGGGTGCCGGGTGTCGCTGTCGAACAGCCAGGTCTCGACGAACGACCTGCCGACGTACTCGGGTGTGGCATCGGAGAGCAGCGGCCGGACCCGTGACCACGCGCCGTCGGCGCCGACCAGCAGGCTCGTGACGACGGTGCTGCCGTCGGCGAAGGTCACCTTCTGGCGGCCTTCGCCGAGGGCACGGGTACTGCTGACCTTGTGCCCCCATCGGACGGTGCCGACGGGTAGTGAGTCGAGCAGGATCTGTCGCAGCTCGCCGCGGTGCACCTCGGGGCGTCCACCCGTGCCGTCGTCGGCTTTGTCGAACAGGACGGTCCCGTCCCGGTCGAGGACACGCATCGCCTGGCGGCCCTCCAGGATGAGGCCACGGAACTCGTCCATCAGGCCGGCCGCCTTGAGGGCGAGCTGCCCGTTGTAGTCGTGGATGTCGAGCATCCCGCCCTGCGAACGCGCCGTCGGGGAGGGCTCCGCCTCGTAGACCGTGACCGGGATTCCGTGGACGTGCAGGACGCGGGCCAGCGTGAGGCCGCCGAGCCCGGCGCCGATGATCGTGATCGGAGTGGTCATGGTGCTTCCTTCCAGATCGCGGACCGCTGGGCGGACACCCGGCAGATCACGCCCGGAGCACCGTTCCAGTAGGTCGGGACGATGCGCTGATGGTGGCCGGTGCCGTTGGTGGTCGGCGCCAACCAGCTCCAAGATCCCGGCAGCCGTCGACAGGTCACCGATAGACGACCGTCTACCGCCGACAGATCACCGATAGGTCACCGCCCACCGCCGGCAGCCAACCGATACCGGCCCCATGAGGCCGCGTTCCTGCCGGGTGCCGGTGAGAACCACGGAGACCGTGGACAACGCCGATGTCGAAGTGCGGCTATGGGACGGCTCGCGGTGGAGCGTGACCATGTTCACCGTTGCCCAGGTCGAGGTTTTGATGGAGCGTTGGGCCGCAGGCGGCGAGGCTTTGGGAGGCCGCTACTTCTGGTGTTTCGGACGGGCTGACCGTCCGCGACGCCGGCATGGGCAGCATGGCCGAGGTACTCACCGGCCTGATCGAGAACGGCGAGTTCACGCAGGTCCTTCACCGCCTCGACACTGACAGCCTCTCGCCGAGCCACAGCACCTCATTCTGAAACGCCTGGGGCTGGGCGGGGGAGAAGCCTTGTCCCTGTGCGCGCCTCACGATGTGCTCATGGCTCGGTAATACCCGAAGATCGACGTCACACCCCCGCGCGAAACGGCACCTCTAGAAGGTGAATGGCGGGATAGGCCCGCCCCACCAACCAGGAGCAACCCGTGGCGAGCACCGCCGGCGAGCCCGAGCCGACCCTTGTCCGGGACCGAAAGACCCTCTCCGCAGCCCCCCATCACCCCCTCCCCGCCCCGTCTCCAAGGGCCGGGTGTTTCCGCAGGTCAGGCCCGGTGGTCAAGGGGGCGCCGCAGGTCCGACATCCCTCATGTCCCAAGGCGTCCAGCTCACCGGAAGGACTCGACCGAGCCCCGGCGGCAGGAACTGTTGCAAGCGCTGCGGATCTTCCAGAGGGCGTCGCCCGGCCAGCTGCCTTGTGTACCGGTGCCGCTGGGAGATCGTGAGTGGGCACCCTCAGATCTCCCAGCAGCAAAAACTGCAGGTCAACGGGCGGCGATGATCCCGAGCAGGGTGGCCATCAACGCCAGTCGCGCAGGTGCCGTAGGGCAGGGCTCTGCCCGTCGGATGGTGTTGAAGCGGGTGATGAGGGGGATGGTGCGTCCTTCGCGTCTGGCGGTGTCCCAGTCGTGCGGCCTGAGTTGGTACTTCTCCGAGTTGAGGTACTCCTCGCTGCCTGGCCGGAGGGGCGTTCTTGCGCGGTTCGTAGCCGGATTGGATGCCCCAGGTCGACGAGAGGGGGGGCACGGCGCGGACTTCGCAGGCGGGCCCACCCTCGCGCTGGAGGCAGGTGTGCAGGATGTCGGGGGTGTTCACGAAGAAGTTCGCTCCCAGCCGACTGGTCAGAACCGTGCTTCTCTCTGAGTTGGCAAGCTCCTTGCAGGCGCAGTGCGTTCAGAGGAAGCCTGCTTCCGAGGCACTCAAAGTCCGATGGCCTTCGCTCAACGTTCGGCGTCACGGGACATTCCCCGCGACGGCGAACCTGCGGGCGAGCCCCAGCGCTGCTGCGGATCGCGCTGCACATCATGGCCGGCACCTCAACGACATGATCGCCTGGCCGTGCGGAGCACATGGTCAACCGGCCCAGCCGTCCTAGCAGACCTTGATCGCCCTGGCGTGCGGCATGTACTGGATACAGCACCTGCGCCCGAACGCCTCTTGGTTTTCCTCCCGTGCGCCAGGATCACGGACATCGGGCCAGGCGCGCGGATCTCTCCGTACCGTTTCGATCAGCTCCGGGTACCTCTTTGCGGGCCTGGTCGCTTGGCATCTCGGCCACGACCTCAACCGCCAGCTCCTCCACGACCACGCCGTACCGCATCCCGCACCAACGTGATCGACTGGATAGCACCGTAGAGGGGCGCGGGCGAAGGCGCCGGAGCCTGTGGATATCGCCGATCCGAGCACAGCGCGGAACTCCACTCGGTGGCGCATCACGCCGCGACGGCCGATGGGCAGACAGGCATCGCGCCAGCTCCAGGTGCGGCACGGCTTGGCGCATGACTCCCTGCGCTGGCCACTCGGCCGGGCGGGGCTGGCGGGAGTCGACAGCAGACGCCAGACGTACGGGACGACGGCGGCTGGCGAGGGCAGGGGGAGCTTGCCAGGCGGTGTCGAAGATCGTGAGAGCATTGCCACCACGGGCGCGTCGGGTACCGTAGGTAGCTCGCCCAAGATGCTGAGACCGCCGACGTCCGGGATCTGGATGTCGAGCAGGAACGCGTCGGGACGGTGCTTCCGGACCGCGTCGACGGTGTCTGCCCCAGTCGCGGGCGCGCGACGTCGATGTCGTTGTCGGCTGCGTTGAGGATCAGCCCGAAGCCGGACCGGAGCAGTGCCTCGACGTCCACCGCCACTACCCGGATCACATGCGTTCCGTTTCCCAGCTTGGAGACCATGACAACACGGTGCACAGAGGTTGCAGCGCCCGCACTGGGCGTTCCGGCCCCGACACACGAGGACGGCAGGACTGCGGCGGGTCGGCTGGTCGGCATCGACCTGGCCCGCGGCCTGGCGGTCTTCGGCATGTACGCGGCCCATGTCGGCCCCTCCCCGGACCAGCGCGGGGTGACCGGCTTCCTGATGGAGCTGGCTCACGGCAGGGCTTCGGCGCTCTTCGCCTTCCTGGCGGGCTTCGCGGTCGTCCTCATCACCGGGCGCAGCACGCCGAAGACCGGACTTGCCGGCCGCCAGGCCATCGCCAAGGTGGTGATCCGGGCCGTGGTCCTGCTCGTGGCGGGCACCGCGCTCACCTCGACCGGTACCCCGGTTGAGGTCATCCTGGCCTTCTACGGCGTGTACTTCCTGCTCGTGCTGCCGCTCTACCGGCTGAGCGCCGGTTCGCTGGCGGTGATCGCGGTGGGGGCGGCCGTCATCTTCCCCCAGGTGCTGTACCTCGCGATGCAGGCGATCGGCGACGGTGGGCCCCGGAGCCATGGTGCGGTCGATGGCATCGTCTCCCTCCTCGTCTCCGGCAGCTACCCAGCCCTTACATGGGTCCCGTTCGTCATCGTCGGCATGGCCGTCGCCCGCCTCGACCTGGCCTCCGCCGTGGTCCGCACACGCCTCGCCGTCACTGGTTTCTTCCTTGCCGTGGCCGGTTACGGGGGCTCCTGGCTGGCACTGCACCTCGTCCCCGGCGCGCTCGACGCCCTCACCGACGTGGCCGGACCGGGCGCGGCGAGCGCGTGGTGGTCGGACATCGCCGGTTACCCGACGTACGACACCCTGGCCTGGCTGTTGGTGGCTTCCCCGCACAGCGAGACCACCCTGTCCATAGTGGGCAACACCGGCGTGGCCGTAGCCGGCGTAGCCACCTGCCTGATCGCGATGGATGTCGTCCCACGCCTGCACGCCCTGGCCCGGCCGGCCATCGCGGTCGGGTCCATGTCACTGACCGCGTACGTCTTCCACATCGTCGGCATAAGGCTCCTTGGCATAGAGGAACTGCCTGGATCGCCCCTGCCCGTCTTGCTCGGCTTCATCGCCGCCAGCGTGGTGTTCGCCACCGTCTGGTCGCGGTTCTTCCGCCGCGGGCCGCTCGAAGGCCTGATGGCCAAGGCAACCGGCATCGCCCGGCACATCCGATAGGCCGGGTAGCTGGCCCGCACAGGACGACCGGGCCGTGGGATCGGCCGCCGTTGTCCGGGCAGCCCCGGTCTCCTGCGGATAGGGATGCGACAGCAGCAGTCACTGGGCCGCGGGCCGGCCGGCCGAGGAGGTTCGCGATGCCGGGGTACGACCAGACCAGCCCGGACCAGGGCATTCAGTAGATATCGCGCCAAAGTCGCGCAACATGGCCCGCGGTGCGATGACCCGTTGCCTTGGCACATGACGTGATCCAGCGCCACCGAGTGATGGAGAAACGTACTTCCGGACACGGTGGCCGCCGACCGATCGGCCACCGGGGCGTTGTGACCGATGACCGATGACCGATGACCGATGACCGATGACCGATGACCGGTAGCCGAGAAGCTGATGCGTCCTGTCGGCCATGGCCCATACGGTGCCCGTGTGGGTGTGCGGTGTCCGTCGGACAACCCCCGAGGGAAGACCGCGGCCGGTACGCCACCGGCAGCGGCAAGGGACTGCGGTCCTGCTTCAGCGGTCTGCGCGAGGGCTGCCACGAGCGCGTCGAGGTCTCCGGTGTAGACGATCACTTCTCCGTCGTCTGCCGGGGGATCGAAGCGGGCGGTACGCACCGCCGTCCTGGAGGCCGACCTTCCCGCTGTCCTCGCGGCAGGCGTCGGGCGAAAGCCCGACGGGACCACCGCCGATGCCGCCCGTGCGTTCCCGCATGCGGAGGACCAAAGAGCGTAGGCGGGCAGGAACACGAGGGCGTCGGCGCCATTCGTGAATGGTTGCCGCCGGAGATCCGTCGTGGACGATCACGCAGAACGGGCAGTTGGGCCGCGAGTGCTTGCGGGGGAGTGGCGGCCGGTGAACGCGGCGGTGGGTCACTGCGAGCGTGGCACCGGCGCGGCGAGTTAGCGCCAGGGGGCGGGGGAGTGCTGGGTGTGGCAGGAGGTGCACAGCAGTTGGCCGATGGCCGGGGCGGAGAACTTCCCTTACGTATAAGGAAGTTCCCCAAGCGCACATAGGCCTGGGCTCCCTGCGGCAATCGCAAGCTGCCGTGGCCATTTGCTGAGATGTGGGGTAACGACTCCGGGCCGGGGTGCCCAGGCTTGCGGGCGGAAGCCCATGTGCGGGGGTTGGGAAGTGCCGACTTTCAGGCGGGCAACGAGGCCGGGAGGATCGGCGGCGGCGAGTTGGCCCAGCGCGGTGGTGAGGGGCGAGGACGCGGAGGCGGGCACGGTCTTCCGTTGCGTGATCAGGGACTGGCCTCCGGGCTGGGCGTGGTCACGCGGGATCCCGTGCGTTGCTTTCAGGAGCGTCGCAGGCACGACAGGCCCCACAGTTCCGGGATGCGCCCGTCGCGCACTCGGAAGATCTCCAGCATGGTCGGTGGCTGCTGTCCGGGCACGCCGTGAACGCTGGTGCGGACGGCGGCCTTGTCGCCCTCGACGAGCATGTCCTCGGCACGGTGATCAAACTGGGTGCCTTCCTGCTGTTCGCGTCCGCGGTGCCGCTGGCGCTGTGCGCTGCGGTGCTCTACCGACGACTGCGGGCACTGGGCATCACCGCGCCCGGCTCGGCGATCATGCTGGTCGGGGGAGTCCTGGCCTCCGGCGCGCTGAGTCTCAGCGCGATGTTCGCCTGGAGCGGTGGCCACCTGCCGGCAGACGCCCCACCAGCTCTCGCTCGCGCGCTCCGCGACCTGTCCTTCCTGTCCGGCGGTCCCGCCTACGCGGTGACGTACGCCCTGCTCATCGCAGGAATCTCCGTGACGGGGCTGCTGGCCGGCCTGCTGCCGCGCGCCGTGACCTGGACCGGGCTGCTCCTCGCGGCCGTCGGAATGGTCTCCACCCCGACCCTCCTGGCCTCCGGTTTCGAGTACCTCCTGCCGGTCGTGCGCTTCGGCGGCATCGTGTGGCTGCTGTTCGTCGCGGCTCTGCTGCCCCGCACCCGCCCGCGCACGGCACACAGCAACGAACCCCACCCCGCCGCACCGTGACGGCGGCCCCCATCCGAGGAGCAACTCCAGATGTCCAGCACCTATCCAGGCCTGAACGGCAAGGTGGTCTCCGGTGCCCCCGCGGACGCGACGCCCATGACCCCCCTCATGCGGGTGACCGGCCGCAGCGTGCCGGCAGTGCTGGGCCTGTGGCTCGCCGCGTCCGTGGTCCTCGGCCACGGGCGCATGGTTCGCCGCCGGGGGCTCGCGGACCACCAGGCGCAGACGCTCGGGGTCGTGCTGCTGGTCCACCTGCTGCTGCCGCTCGCGGCACTGGCCGTGCAGCGGCCGGCCGGGGTCCGCGGTCGGCTGGCCCTGCGCGCCGCCTCACCGCGCGCCTACCGGCTCGCCGCGCTCACGTGGCTGATCGCGCTGGCGGCGCTGGCCGCCGCGTACGGGGTGTACGGCCTCATCATCGGCGACGCGGCGGCCCCGCTTCTCGCGTGGTGCACCACGCGACCGACTACAGCCGCTTCGCGCAGGCAGGCGCGCTGGACTGGGCCCTCATCGTGATACGTGCCTTCCTCCTGGCAGGCGTCGCCGAAGAGCTGCCGTTTCGGGGCATCCTGTTTGGCTGGCTACGCAGCCGGCTGCCGTGGTGGACCGTCGCGCTGATCACCGCGGCGCTATTCGCCGGGATCCACTACTTCCTCGTGCTGGTCCCGGTGGGCTTCGTGTTCGGCGTCGCGCTGGCCTGGCTGCGCGGGCGGACCGGCTCCATCCTGCCCGGCCTGCTGGCCCACTGGCTCACCGACTGGCTACTCTTCGCGATCGCCCTCCTCCTGTGGCTGCACCACGGGTGACCGCACAGCGGTTCTGCATCGTCGGTTACCACCTCGAATACCGGATGTGTCGCAGCGATCGGAGACATGGGAGTGCACCAGGACGACGAGGGAGAGCGACAAGGAAGTCCGCCGGCACCAACTCCACCGAGTCGGCGACCTCAAGAAGTGGGCACGCAACCGACCCCGCAGCTCCACCGGAACCACCGTCTGATCCGCAGACACACCACGGGCCCCAGGGGACCAGCGCCCCAAGGGACGGGTTCCTGCATCACGGCGACGATGGTGTGCGTGGTCTGCAGGCTGAGCCAGGTCACCGGCTTTCCTTCAGCGGCGCTCGCGCGGAGCCGCTCCAGGGTTGTCTCCAGCGCGTCAGCCATCCACGGCTTGCTCTTGGGCAGCGCTGGATCCGTGGTCAGCCAATTCAGCAGTTCGCCACACTCGTGCCCGTTCAATCCGACCCCGTCGTCGGCGAACAGGGCGTGGAACAAGCCCAGCAGCAGGTCGCGTCGGGTCGGCCCCTGCTGTCGCTGAACCAGGCAGTGCCAGCACAGCCAGCCCATCGGCACATAGTGGTGCGCGAGTTTCGGGTCCTGGTCTGCCCGGCCGATCATGTCGCCGATGTCGTACCCGTCGCCACACAGCCCACAGGCACCTGCTGCGGCGGCGGCCTTGATCCAACGAGGCCGGGGAAGCCGGCCGATCCCTTCGGGCTGCCCCCTCACCACCAGCTATCCGCACGACCCCGACTTCGCACCGGACGAGCGCGCCATCAGCATCGGCGTACGGGCAAGGGCAGGCCGGATCGCGGAGCGGACCGACAGGGCGCAGGATCTGCCCGGCGGGTCCGACGTCTCCAGCGTGTCCGGCGACTCATGAGCGGAGCCAGAGCCGGATAGCTGCGACAGTGACCGCCCCCTGGAAGACACTGCCGGCAAGCAGTCCTCCCCAGGCCCCCGTGGCGGTGGTCCGCAGTGCACGCCGAGGAACAGCCCGAGGACCGGGACCAGGTCCAAGACCAGGGCGAAGATCACGACGCCTGGGGGTGTGTCCGGGCGGCCCGGCGGGCGCGTGGGCCGCCCGGACACGGGGCGGCTAGGCGCCCGACGGGGTCAGTTCCCGTTCGGGCTCGCGGGCGGCGAAGGGGCACTGCCACTCGGCGGGCTTGGGGCGGCCGGAGTAGCGACGGGCCTCGGAGAGTTCCTCGTACTCCGTCAGATTGGGGTTGATGTCGCCCTGCAGCTTGATGTCCTGCTTGCGTATCTTTTCCGCCAGTCGGTCCCACATACCGGCACCCTTGATCTGGTCGAACTGTTTGTGGGAGTTGAAGGCCAGCATCGGGAAGGGGGGACGGCGGCCCCACCGGCGGTGGGTCTCGTGCAGGCCTATCACGAAGAACGGATGGCCGGCGACGCTGTAGGCGAACTCCTTTGCCTGCGGATCCGACGCATAACCGTCGGCCCAGGGATGGGTATCGGCGTCCACCTCGTGCAGAAGTTGCAGATGCTGCCAGAGGAGTTCCTCGAACCGCAGCTCATCCACTCCCCTCGGTCGCTCGAAGGTCGCGATGAAGCTGGTGAACGAACGAGCGCTCCAGTCCGCCCCGTTCACGAACTCCGCAAGGTCGAACGCCATCAGCCGAGCCGATTCGACGCCCCCCAACAGGTCATAGTGCCGGTGTGTGATACCGCCTCGGCGCCAGGCGGAGCGTCCCGCCAGGCAGGCGAACCGGTCGCCCTGGATGAACTCCTCGACCTGCGTGCGCACGTTCGACGTCATGGCCAGCCTTCCTTCCACCGACATGCCTCCTCGAAGGGGAGATCATCTCCTTCACGCATCCGCATGCGCCCACCCCGCACCGGCCGGCACCCGTCCATGGCGGAGGGCGTCGCCACCGCGCGGACCGGACCCGGTTCATGCGAAACGGGGGAGTCGCGGGGTGATTGTGACTGGCGAGAGCCGCTCGGGGAAATCCCTCCCGCGACTCCGTCGCGACGAATACCTCACATCGCCAGACGGACACGGACATTCACTCCATGGTCTTGGCGGCGGACCTGGGTGGTTCCCCGGCTCGGGGAACGCCGGCGGCGCAACTGCGGACTCCGGCTTCGCGGCGGACCGCCGCCTGCGCGATGGCCGGGCCGGGCCCACCCGGCGCGGCGGCATGTCTGGCGGCGGGGCGGAGGAGCTGAAGTCGGCACTGGCGATCACCGTAGCCGGCGGCCACTCCCTCCTGGGAGGTGACCCCGCACATGCTCAGTGGATCTCCCCTACCCCCGGGCACCTGACCTGCGAACGTCCGGAGGTTCCGCCCGGCACCTGGCACCTTTTGTCAACGCCGTCACGACATCCCGGGGCTCTGCGGTAGGGGCGCCTTCGATCATCGACACGCTTCTGGATGAGGCACGCCGCCCGGTCGAGGCCGAGGGCGGCGAGCACCCTTACCTCGTCCGCGGCCTCACACGCCGGGCGTGCTGCCGCGCAGCGGTCCGGCGGCGTCGGTCTGGATGTGGGCCCAGCGCGGTGGGGGCTGTTGTTCCCCAGTTGCGTCCGTCGTGCCACTCCCTATCTCACCCGTCTACCTCGACTACTGCACACTCTGGATTAGTTCGAACTGAAGCTCGACATCTTCCTGGATGAAATCGCCGGGACCGACCTTGGCGGTTGCTCCGGTGTCGCTGATCACTTTCGCCGGGACCAGCGTGTTGTTGGTGACGGTGGTGGTTCCTGAAGCATTGACGGTGGTGCCGGGGGCGGGGAGTGGGGTGATGCAGACGGTCCCTGCGGTGGAGGCGACTTCGACTTGGCCGGGGCAGAGGGGGCCGGCGTGAGCGGGGGCTGCGGTGATCAGCCCGGTGGTGCCGAGGGCGCGGGCGGTCAGGACAGCAGCTATGTGCTGGCGGGGGACGAGTCGGCGATTCGTCAAGGTCTCCCTTCGGGCCCGCGAAGTGGGCCACATTCCATGGCCCACCGCGGTCCTTACAGCGCGCCGCGCCCGGTGCTGGTGAGCCGATGGTGATAGTGACGACCCGCAGACGGTCGCGTAAGGCGCGGTGCCGCAGCGTGCGGAGCGCATCCACAGCGCACGGGCCCACCCCGGCGCTGCCGTGACAGCCCGGGGCGCGTGTGTCCCGGCGGTCGGCTCAACGACCAGCCGATGACGGGAAGTTCACTTCCAGGACGGCGGGCCGCCGCGCCGGCCGGCGCCGCCAGGTCCTCGCGCTGGCAGACCTCCGAGACTTGCCCGGGGTGGAGCAGCGATCCGTCCGGGTTCGCGCTCAGCTCGGTGAGCGGCCCGCGGTCGATGAACCGGCGGACCACGAACGACGCCACCTTCGCCTTCTTGCTGCTTGCGTTCGGCGTGCCCAGGGCTGCGGCGACCCGGTCGGCCGCCACGCCGCCGGAGATCGGCGGGCGGGGCATCGCAGCCCGGACGGCGTCGGCGTCCATCGCCTCCACAGCGGCTCGGGACCACTGCCAGGAGGGGGCGTCCGGAGCCGGGACGAGCCCGGTGTTCCGCGCCCACCGGAACGCGGCTGCGGGCACCTTCAGGCGCTTTGCGGCCTGGCCCTCGTCGTACTCGGTTCGTCGTGCCATGAGATTTCTCGCTCTTGCTCGTTCGCTTCGAACTGACGAACATGACGTGACGGAATGCCTGAAATGCCACTATCAACACCCCTTGAAATCAGGCAAGTTGGACCCATGCCACTAGGGCTGCGCCCGCGTACGCGAGGGAAATTCACTTGTCCGGGCACTGCCCCGGCCCGGGGCGGCTCCGGCAACGAGGGCACCTCCGCAGCTGCAACACGCCACCCCAACAGCCTTCGCGTTGCGGCGCTGACCTGCTGACAAACGCTTCCCAGGGCTCCAGAGGCGAGCGTGTCGCACCCTTGTGGGATCCGTGGACGCTGCTGCGGGTGATGTCACTGGCCGTCGGTAGCGTGACAGCCGTGATGGTGGGCACCGAAGAAGCCCGGCTGGTCGTGCTGCGCGGCAACAGCGCGTCGGGGAAGTCATCCGTTGCGGCCGGCCTCCGGGGGAGGTTCGGTCGCGGCCTGGCCCTGGTCGGCCAGGACAACCTCCGCCGCGTCGTCCTCCGCGAGCGCGACCGGCCAGGAGCCGCGAACATCGGCCTGATCGACCTGACCGCCCGCTACGCCCTAGACGCCGGGTATCACGTCGTTGTTGAAGGCACCCTCTACGCCGACCGCTACGGCGAGATGCTCGCCCAGCTGCGTGCCGACCACCGCGGCCCCACCCACGGCTACTGCCTGGACGTGCCGTTCGAGGAAACCCTGGCCCGGCATGCCGCCAAGCCGCAGGCGGGGGAGTGCGGCAAGAGGGAGATGCGCGACTGGTACCGGCCCCGTGATCTGCTGTCCGGCGGAGTCGAGACCGTTGTCGGTGCCGACAGCGCCCTGAGTCCGGGCGTCGGAAGAACAACGACGCGCTGCGCGCAACTCTGCGGCGCACTGACTGTCAGTGCCGGCCCGCAGAATGACGAGCATGATCCAGGCGCTTCCGCTGGTCTTGCCGGGCGCGCTGGTGGACCTTCACCGCATCGACCTGACCGCGCTGTACTCCACGGGCTGGGGTGCCCAAGCCGCTGACGTCGAGGCCGCACCGAACGGTGACGTGTACGGCGTGCGCCGGTACACGCGTGATCGTCACGTCGGAGGTGGAAAACACCTTGTGAGCACAGGTGGGAGCAGAGGCGTTGTGGAGCGCTGGTTCGGGTCCGCAGGGCAGCCTGCAGGAGGAGGGCTGTGGTGACCTCTCTCTGCCTCCGTGCGCCCGGGCTGCCCTGCGACTACTTTGGCTACTTCCGCGCTTCGAGCTGAGCGTTCACCCGCGCGAGTTCCCGGTGCAGTTCCTCGTGCTGGGCGGTGAGCGCCTCGAAGTTCGTCACCAACTGCTCCAGCAGTTCCTGCGAGCGCACGTCCGTCGCGTAGTCGTGCTCGGCCAGCTCGCTGGAGATCTGGTCGCTGCGCTTCGCGGCGATCAGCAGGATCGCACCCTGCAGGGCCGCCAGGCAGGAGAGTACGAGATTGAGCAGGATGAACGGATACTTGTCGAAGCCGTGGTTGCCGTTCAACGCCATCCACAGGGCAAGGAAGGTCAGCGAGCCGAAGACGAAGCCCCAGGAGCCCATGGAGTTGCGCATCCGGTCGGCGGCGCGCTCACCCAAGGTGAGCTCCCCGCTGCTGCGCACACCGGGGTGACGGTGCCACCGGTGCGTGGGCTTGCTCGTCGACTCGGTGACTGCAGATATCGGCTGTGTCGTCATGACGCGGCATTGTGCCAGGCCGATGAATGGGCGGACGGCGGCGGGAGCGGCCCTGGTCTGTGCCGGGCAACGGTCGTCTGATTCGCGGGTCCGTCGGCAACTGGCCTGCAATTGGCCTTCGTCGGCCCTACCGTCTGGACTGATCGGGCCCCGTGCTGAGCGGGAAAGCCTGCGGGCAGTGCGTGAGCGAGGTCACAGCCGTGCCTCGGAGAAGAGCTGGTGGACGGCACGGCGCAGCGGCTCGGGCATCGGCTGGATTCCACGGCTGTGTTCCGGGCCGCGTCTTCCGCTGCCTTGATGCGCGTGCTTTGCGCCCTGTGTGTGGGGTTGTAGGGGGTCGGGTGGGTCTGGTTCCAGAGGTTGCCCTGCTCCGTTACTTCGGGTGTTTGTGTGGGCGCGGTGCGGAGTTTCGAGGTGGGGGAGGCGGTGGTAAGGCGCGATGTGCACCGCGGTGGCCGGGTATGGGGTGAGCAGGTACTGCGTGTTCTCGCCGATGTGAGTGGGGCTCTGGTGACCGCCTGTACGCCGGGTGCCGAGGCGCTGTGGCCGGCTGTACGCCAAGGCCCGTGCCGCCGGGGACCGGTCGGTGCGCACTGGGGCGTTCGACGCGATGGCGATGGGGGAGTGGGAGTTCGCGCCGGGACGGTGGCACAGGGGACCGGGCTGCGCAATTGGTATGTCGACTTCGAGTGCCCCAAGACCCGAAGGCGGAGGGAGTTCGACGCCTCCGAGCTGACCGTCAATCTCGTCATCGGCCCCTGCTTGGACCGGTTCCAGTGGAAGGGCGAGAACGAGGAAGAGAACGAGGATGTGCGCGGCCGGCGGCTCGGCATCATCGCCGACGCGGAGCACCAGGCGGTGGAGCTCGTCCGAGCCCAGGTCCTCGCCCTGCTGGCCGACCGGGCAGGGCCGTTGGCGGACGCCGACCGGTGGGCGGCCTGGCGCTGGAACCCGGTCTGGCCTTCGCCCCGCGTGCCCGGCGCTCAGCGGCGCACTGAGGCAGCCGGCCGCGCGGTACCGGCTTACGGTGCGGGCCCGGCCGCCGATGGATCGGGCCGGCTCGTTTGCGTAGCCGAAGGCCGCCACGGATGCGTGCCGGGCGAACCTTCGCCTTCGTCGCCCCGGATACCCCGTGTCTGCTCATAGTGCGCGAACCGTGTCTGCACTTCCAGCCCCCAGAGGTCGGCTCGATGTGCCTCGCCTTCGAGGTGATGGAGATCTTCCGCGCGGACGGCCGGCGCCTCGTCGTCTACCAGGCACCGCCCGGCATCCCGGACCATGACGCGCTGTTCCGCGTCACGAGTTCCTGCCTCGGAGGGATGGATCACGACCCCTCACTTCACGATTGCACAAGCGTGCAACGCGTTCACGCCCAGTGGAGGTGACACCCCTTCACCTGGTGGCTGAAATCTGCCCTACTGGGGTGGGCCGGACGCTCAGAAGCGTGCATCTCCCGGCGAGACGGATGGCTCGATGGCCAGGCTCGCTCGACCACCTCAAGGCACCTGACCTGCCTCTGGGATCTGCGATGAGGAGGACGTCATGCGTCCTTGCTTCGACATACCCGACAGCACGAGGACCAACCCGCACGAGCGCGACGCCGAGCAGGCCAACCTCGCCTGGCTCGGTGACCACGGGATGCTGAAGTCCCACGCCGCGGTGCAACGTTATCGATCGTGGCGACTTGCCGAACTGGCCGCCAGGTGCTGGCCTTCCGTCGAATTGGCCGACCTGACCCTGGCCGTGGACTTCAAGTCGTTCTACTTCCTCTTCGACGACCAATTCGACCGCCCCGGCCTGGCCGGAGTCGACCACCGCATCCGTACGGTGTGTCAGGAGTTGTGCGACGTGGTGCACGGGCGAGCCGCCGGGGAACACCAGACACCGCTGGTCACGGCGTTCACGGATGCCTGGCGCCGGGCGCAAGTCGGCATGACGCCCGCCTGGCGCTCCCGCACAGCACACCACTTCGAGCGCTACTTCTGCGCCCAGTCCTACGAAGCACTGACGCACGACACAAGCCCCGAGCCTGACCTGGAGACGTACTACGCGGTACGCGGCGGCACCGCTGCGACGGAGTCCGTACTCGACATGATCGAACGCCTCGTCCACGCCGAACCCACAGGCCTGCTGTGGCACAGCCCCCCTCTGCGGCTGATGCGGAAGACCGCCGCCCAGGTGCCGTTCATGACCAACGACGTCTACTCCTACCCCAAGGAAGCCGCGCGCGGCGACGCCTACAACCTCGTCGCGGTGCTGCGGCGGACCGACGGCTCCTCACTGCCCAAGGCCACGTCCCAGGTGGAACAGACGGTCCGCACCAGCATGCGCCGCTTTTTCAACCTGCACGCCAACCTCGCCTCCGTATGCGCCGACCTGTCAATTTCTCGAGCACAGACCGAGGTGGTCCTGACCTACGGTGAGGGCCTGGCGGACTGGTTGCGGGGGCACAACACCTGGATGACGACGACGGCGCGCTACGCAGCGCAGGCCACCCGCCCCGCGAACGAGCCCGGCTACGACGATGACCTCCTCACCTGACGGCCCCCAGCCTCCCCAGCGTCCGCTGCGCTGGAGCAGGGACGTGCCATGACCTCCCGACCCGCCGTCGTCCACCCCACCGCCGTGATACCGGGCGGAGTGCCGGGCTTGGGGCACCTCCCCGCCCTGGTGGCCGACCCCCTCAAGTTCCTGCGTCACGTGCGTGGCTACGGCGATCTCGTCGTCATCCGTGTCGGCCCCCTGCCCGTCTACGTACTCAACGCGCCGGAGTTGGTGCACCGTGTCCTGGTCACCGATGGGACCGACTTCGACAAGGGCAGACTCTTCGAACGGGCCGGGCCGGTACTGGGGGACGGGCTGCTCGCCTCTGACGGAGACCATCACCTGCGGCAGCGCCGGCTTCTCCAACCCGCCTTCCACCGCAGGCACATCCCGTCGTGGGCAAAAGCGACCGAGGCGGAGAGCGTCGCCATGTGCGCACAGTGGCGACCGGGTGACGCGGTCGACGTGGTGACGTGGACGCGGACCCTGGCCACCCGCATCGTCCTGCGCACGCTGTTCAGGGCAGAGCCGTCCGACCGAGTAGTCGCACGAGTCGATCGCGCCCTGCCCGTGCTGCTGCGCGGGTTCATCCCCAGGCTCTTGCGCCCCGACGGCTTCGTCGGGCGAGTGCCGACGCCCGGCAGCGTGCGCTTTGACCGGGCAGCGCGGGACCTGCGCGGAACATTGGGCGAGATCATCGCTTCCCATCGGACGGCAGCCCCAGGCACCGAACCCCCAGGCAGCAGCCGTGCGGGGGAGACCGAAACCGGCGGCACGGGAATCCTGCCGCTGATGTGCGGACTCGGCCCCGGCACCCATCACGAACTCCCGGACAAACAGATCCAGGACGAGGCGGTCACCATGCTCCTCGCCGGAGTGGAGACCACCGCGGCTTCCCTGGCATGGCTCCTCCACGACATAAGCCAACACCCCGACGTCCGCTCCCGCCTGCGGCAAGAAACCGATGCCGCCGGCAACACCGCTGCCGCGACACGTCAGCAGGCGCCCTACTTTCACAACGTACTCAAGGAAAACCTCCGCCTGCACACCCCGACATGGATCCTCACCCGCCGAGCCAGGCACCCGTTCCACTACGGCCACGTACACGTGCCGGCCGGTGCGGAGATCCTCTTCAGCCCGCTGGCCATGCACACCGACCCACGTCTCTACCCCGATCCGCAACGCTTCGACCCCGATCGATGGACCAGGACGGCCGCTCCACCCCCAGGCGCGTTTACCCCGTTCGGGGCGGGCGTCCACAAGTGCATCGGTGAGCACCTCGCGTGGACCGAGACGGCCGTGGCGTGCTCCGTCATCGTCTCCTCATGGGACCTGACGACCGTCAGCCGCTCCCCGAGAGCCAGCAAATACCTGGGCACCCACCAACCACGACGGCTACTGATGACGGCCGTCCCCAGATGCCGCTAGACACGAGAGGAGGGGGGAGAGGATCGCGACAACAACCGGTCGGCCCCGCAGCCGCCAGATCGAATGAACACAAAACCCCAGGTCAGGTCAGATGAGTCCTGACCTGGGATTTCCGCTTGTGGTCCGGCGTCAGTGAAACAGGGCGGCCGGGGCGGCTGGTCAGGAGAGTGCTCGATCAGCTCGTCACGGCTCGTGGTGGTTCCTGAAGCACTGGCGGTGGTGCCGGGGCGGGGAGTGGGGTGACGCAGAAGTCCCCGGCGGTGGAGGCGACTTCGATTTCGCCGGGGCAGTGGGTGCCGGTGTGGGGTGGGGGGTGGGG
>NZ_BMRP01000076.1 GCF_014648695.1 Streptomyces albospinus | reverse complement strand
GTATCCACCGTCAACGCCGGACCCTCAAAACCGAACGAATACGCGACCCGGCCGGAAATCACACTGGCGGAGTTGCCGGTGAGCAGGTACCCCTCGGAGCCGTCGACCGACTCGTGCAGCCGCGGTCCGTACTCCATCGCGGTGGCACCGATGAAGGTGCCGACGCGCTTGCCCTGCAGGGACGACACGGCGATCCCGGCGTCCTCGAACGCCTCCCACGCGGTCTCCAGCAGCACCCGCTGCTGCGGGTCCATCGCGGCGGCCTCGCGCGGGTTGATCCCGAAGAAGTCTGCGTCGAAGGCGGCCACGTCGTCCAGGAAGCCGCCGTGCCGAGTCACGGACGCGTCCCGGCCGATCAACTCGTCGAGGTCCCAGCCGCGATCCGACGGGAAGTCGCCGATCGTGTCCACGCCGCCGGCAACGATCCGCCACAGGTCGTCGGCGGAGGCGACCGAACCTGGATAGCGGCACGCCATGGATACCACGGCGATCGGGTCGTCGTCCTCGGCGCCGCTCACGCCGGGGGTAGCGCCGTCGTTCTCCGCCTCCGCGAGGTCGGCCGCGCCGGACACCTGCGCGACGAGGTGGTCGACCAGTGCCGCTGGAGTCGGGCAGCGGAAGAGCAGCGTGCTGGGCAGGCGCAGGCCCAGTTCCTGGTTGAGGATGTTGCGCAGCTCCACCGCGAGCAGGGAATCGAGTCCCAACTGCTTGAATGTGACGTCGAGTTCGATGGCCTCGTCGGTGGCATCACGCCCCAGCACGGTAGCCGCGTGAGTGCGGACCAGCTCCGTGAGTTCGCGGGCCAGCTGGTCGGCCGCGAGCGTGCTCAGCGGCGTCGAGCCGCCCGTCGTCGGCGCCTTGGCGACGGACTCCGCCTCCACGGTAGGCCCGCGTCGCTCGGCCGGATGCGGAACGTTGCCTCTGCTGCCGGCGGCCGGGGCATTCCAGTAGCTCTTGCGCTGGAAGGCGTAGGTGGGCAGGTTCACCGGCCGGGCCGGTGCGCCGATCAACCTCGGCCAGTCGACGGCGAACCCGCGGGTGTGCACGGTGGAGGCTGCGGCGACGGCGGCGAACCCCTCGGCGTCATCGCGCATCGCGGGCACCAGCACGGCGTCCGTGCCGTCGAGCGACTCCTGTCCCACGGCGGTCAGCACGCCGCCGGGTCCGATCTCGACGAAGGTCTCGACTCCTGCGGCGTGCAGGGCCTGGAGGGCGTCGGCGAAGCGCACGGTCGCGGCGACGTGCCGGACCCAGTACTCCGCACTGCAGAGCTCGTCGGCCCGGGGGGGCCGGCCGGTGACGGTCGACACCACCGGGATCTGCGGAGCATGGTACGTCAGGCCGTCCGCGACGGCGGCGAACTCGGCCATCATGGGCGCCATCAGCGGCGAGTGGAAGGCGTGGCTCACGGTCAGCCGGCGTGTCCTGCGGCCGCCTGCGCGGAAGTGCGCCTCGATCGCCAGGACGTCGGCCTTGGTCCCGGAGACGACGGTCGAGCCGGGCGAGTTCACCGCGGCGAGGCCGACGGATGTCTCCAGGCCCGAGAGGAGCGGGAGCACCTCGGCCTCGGAGGCCTCCAGGGCGATCATCGCCCCGTCGGCAGGGAGCTGCTGCATGAGCCGGCCCCGGGCAACGACGAGGGCTGCGGCGTCGGGCAACGACAGGATTCCGGCGACATGGGCGACGGCGATCTCACCGATCGAGTGGCCGGCCAGGTAGTCGGGTCGTACGCCCCAGGACTCGAGCAGTCGGTACAGCGCGACCTCGACGGCGAACAGGGCGGGCTGGGTGAAGCGAGTCTCGTCGAGCGCGGCGCGATCCGCGGCGTGCCACATGACCTCGCGCAGCGGCTGTCCGAGCCGGGGGTCGAGTTCGTCGCACACGGAGTCGAAGGCTGCCGCGAACACCGGAAAGATCTGGTACAGCTCGCGACCCATGCCGAGGCGTTGACTTCCCTGGCCGGTGAAGAGGAAGGCCAGTCGGCCGGTTCCGGCCCGCCCGGTGAACACGGCGGCCGACCGCTTGCCGCGGGCCAGTGCCTCGATGCCGGCGAGGAGCTGGTCACGGTTGTCGGCGACGACGGCGGCGCGGTGGGCGAAGTGGGTGCGGGTCGTGGCGAGAGCAGCGGCGACATCGACGGGGTCGGCCGTGGGGTTGTCCGCCAGCGCGGTCAGCAGCCTCTCCCCCTGCGCGCGCAGGGCCGCCTCGGTCGTACCGGACAGCAGCCAGGGCACGGTCCCGGTCCGAGCGGGCGCGGGGGCCTGCTGCGCGGAACCGTCCAGCGCCGCCGCGGAACCAGGCAGCGCCGCGGGGCCGCCGGACGGCCGGTCGGTCGGCGGCTGCTCCGCGACCACCAGGTGACAGTTGGTGCCGCCCATGCCGAACGAGCTGACGCCGGCGATGAGTCGGCTCTCGCGCTGCGGCCAGGGCCCGGACTCCGTGGCCACCCACAGGCGCAGTTCGTCGAGCGGGATCTCGGGGTTGGGCCGCTGGTAGTTGAGGCTCGCCGGGATCCTCCGGTGCATGATGCCGAGGCCTGCCTTCAGCAGGCCCACGATGCCGGCGGCGCCTTCCAGGTGGCCGACGTTGGTCTTGGCGGAGCCGACGAGCAGCGGGGCGTCGGCGGTGCGGGCGATGCCGATCGCCGCGCCCAGGGCCCTGGCCTCGATCGGGTCGCCGGTGGGCGTGCCGGTGCCGTGCATCTCGACGTACTGCACGTGCGCGGGGGCGATGCCGGCGTTGCGGTGCGCGAGTTGGATGACTTCCTGCTGGGCGCGCACGGACGGCCTGGTCAGCCCGTCGGTGGCGCCGTCGCTGTTGACGGCACCGCCGAGGATCAGCCAGTGCACCTGGTCGCCGTCGGCGAGGGCTCGGGAGTACGGCTTCAGGAGCAGGACGGCGCCGCCTTCGCCGCGCACATAGCCGTTGGCACGTTCGTCGAAGGTGTAGCACCGGCCGTCGGGCGAGAGGGCTCCGAACTTCTGGGTGCTGACGGTGGTCTCGGGCAGGATGTTGAGGCTCACACCGCCGGCCAGCGCGAGCGTGGACTCGCCGCGGGCCAGGCTTTCGCAGGCCATCCGGACGGCGACGAGGGCCGCGGACTGCCCGGTGTCGACGACCAGGCTGGGACCGCGCAGGTCGAGGAAGTAGGAGACACGGTTGGCGATGATGCCGCGGTAGGTGCCGGTCACCGTGTGCTGGGTGATGCCAGCGTCGCCCGCGCGGTCCAGTAGGCGCGCGTAGTCGTCGGCGATGGCCCCCACGAAGACTCCGGTGCGGCTGCCGCCCAACTCGCCCGGCACGACCCGGGCGTTCTCCAGCGCCTCCCAGCTGAGTTCGAGCATGAGGCGCTGCTGAGGGTCCAGCATGGTGGCCTCGCGCGGCGAGATGCCGAAGAAGCCCGCGTCGAACCGGTCCACCTGCTCCAGGAAGCCGCCGAATGGCGCCTGGATGTCGGGGTGGTGAGCCCAGCGGTCGACGGGCGCTTCGGTGATCGCGTCCTCGCCCGCGTCCAGCAGATGCCAGAACGCCTCGGGGTCGGAGGCGCCTGGCAGCCGGCACGCGATGCCGATGACGGCGATGGGTTCGTGGGCCCCGCCGGTGAGGGGCGTAGGCGCCGTCGCTTGGTCCTGGTCCGCCGAGCGGTCCGTGGCCGGCGTGGTGGACTCGTTGGTGATCTCGGCATCGCGCATGGTTGTGAACTCTGCCTATCGCATGGTTGGGGTAAGGGGGCACCACGGTTTCCGCCTGGGCCGATGGTGGCCCAGGCGGAGCGGTCCGGCCGTCGGAGCGGCTTGGGACGGCGGGGGACTCAGTCGGCCCGCCCCATGGGCATCAGCCTTGTCGGCGCGGTCGGTGGCTCAGAAGAGGTTCTTCAGGGCCGCTTCGGTGTGCGCGACGGACTCGCTGTCGGGGCCGACCACGCAGTACTCGATGGCACCGGACTGCTGAGTGTGGTCGCAGGTGATGACCACGCCGGATGAGCGCTCGGCGTCGTAGGCGAGTCCCTGGGCCCGCAGCTCGGCGATCGCCGCGGTGAACGAGGCTACCTGCCAGTCGTTGTTGCTGACGAAGACCGCGCGGTCCGGGTAGTCCTCACCGGCGACGGTAAGACCGAGCCAGTGGAGGTGGGTGGTGCCGCCCAGTCGGCCGTTGTACTCGGTGAACCGCACCTCGCCGTCCGGCGAGACGATTCCGTCGATGTTGATCAGTCCTCGGTAGCCGAGGGCCTGGATGGCCTTGCCGAGCCGCTCGGTGGCGGCACGGAACTCCTCGCGCTGTGCCTTGGTGGTGGTCTCGCCCGGCAGGACGACTCCATCGAAGACCGGCGTCATGCGCATCTCTCCGACGTGGTACACCGTCGCGCCGGTGTCATTGATCTCGACTTCGGCACCGACCGGGATGCTGTCCGGAACGTAGTGCTCGATGACGACCTTGTTCCGCTCGTCGTTGGAGTAGACGGGCCACCGCTGGGCGAGGTGGCTGGCGAGCGCGCCGGGCCGGTCGAGCACGGTGAGCGCGCCCGCCCCGATCTGGGTGACGCCGGCGCTGGGGGCGAGGATCTCGTTTCCGTGTCCGCCCTGGTGGAAGTCTTGCTTGACGATCACTGGACGGCCGAGGGCAAACTGATCCAAGACGAACCTCTCGGCGCGCCTTCGAGAGTGGGTCGCCACGCCGTCGGCGGTCGCGACCCCGGCTCCCGCCGCGATCAGTCGGAACAGGCTTTTGCTGTTGAGGAGTTCACAGCCACCTTCCTTCAGGAAGGCGAGGTTCGGTGCCGAGGTGTCGAGGCCGAGCTCCTCGCAGATCCGCACGACGACGGTGTCGAAGACGTAGGGAAGCACCTGATCGACGCCGCATGCGCGGGCTTCCTTGAGCAGCCGTCGCTCGAAGGCGGGCTCGGTCAGCCGGTCCGTGGTGAGGACGTCGGTGCCGAACTCGCCCGGCGGCGGCACGAGGATGGTGACCGAGTCCGCCGGGATGCCCTTGAAGTCCATGACGTACGCAACGAATTCGGGATTCACGGGCTGGGGCAGCACCACGAGGTCACCCGGCTCGGCGAGCCAGACGAGCCGGAGCGAGATGTTGCCTCCTATCGTCCGCTCCAGCGGGTCGAAGGAGTTGAGATCGCCTACCAGGTAGTCGTTGAACGAGTTGCCGATGATCAGTTTGCTCATGGAGTGCTCCCTAGCGGGCGTGTGTCGTGGCGGCGACGAGACGTAGGGCTTGCTCCAACCGGGCGATGAGGATGTCCAGTTCGGCTTCGGTGATGGTCAGTGGCGGGGCCACGAGGATGGTCTGGGACCGTGCGTCCACTCCGGCCGGGTACAGCTGCAGGCCGTATTCCATCGCAGCGGCACAGATCCGCGGTGCGAGCGGGTTCGTGGCGAACTCCTCAGCGTCCTGTACGAGGGGTACGCCCTGGAGCAGTCCTCGGCCGCGCGGCGGCCGGGTGAACTCCAGTCCGGCGGTGACCTCGGCGAGCCGCTCGGTCAGCAGGGGGCCGAGCTTGGCGGCGTGGGCGACCAGGTCATGCTCCTGCATGTAGCGGAGCACGGCCAGCGCGGTCGCGGCGGACACCGGGTTGCCGCTCATGGTGTGCCCGACCGCGGCGTCGGTGGCCGACTGCCCCGGCAGCACCTCCCGGCTGACCAGGCAGGCGCCGATGGGCGTGTACCCGGCACTCAGCCCCTTCGCGGTGATCACGAGGTCGGGGCGCACCCCGGAGCGGTCGTGGCCGAACCACTCGCCGGTCCGGCCGAAGCCCGTCATGACCTCGTCGATCACCAGCAGGGTGCCGGACCGGTCGCACAGCTCGCGCAGGCCTCGAAGGGTCTCGTCCGGCAGCTCGGCGGCGCCGCCGGCGGCGCCGCTGACCGGCTCGACCACCACGGCGGCGATCCGCTCCGGGCCGATGGCGGCGAATCGCTCCTCCCACTCCGCCAGCGTGGGAAGCGAGGAGGCGGCGTCGCGGGCGGCGACCGTGCCGAGGCTCAGCCGGTTGTCGTGCAGCGGGTCGAGGTTGCGTCGGCGCTGCGGGTGCCCGGAGATGCTCAGGGCACCGGCGGTCATTCCGTGGTAGCTGGGGAACTGGGCCAGCACGACGGTGCGGTCGACGTCGCCGCGAGCGGCGTGGTGGTTCAGCACTAGACGCAGTGCGGTCTCGGTGGCCTCCGAACCGGAGTTGGTGTAGACGACCTCCTTGAACCTGTGGCCGGTCACCCGGTGGATCTCCGCGGTGAGTTCGCGTACGGCCTGGCTGGCGAACTGGTTGCGGTGAGCGAAACCCAGCTGCTGTGCCTGCTCGGTCATGGCGGAGATGATCTCCGGAACACCGTGGCCGATGTTGACGCAGATCGTCCCGGAGCTGCCGTCGAGGTAGTCGCGCCCCTCCGTGTCGTAGACCCAGCACCCGCTGGCCTTCACCGCGACGGGCTTGCCGGCCCTGAGGTTGAGTTCCGGTGTGTCGAGAATGTCGTTTGACATGTCCTTGCTTCCTCAGTCGGCCAGTCGGCTCGTGAACTTCTGGACGTCGATCACCGCTCGCTCGTGCGTACCGACGCTGACGGCCTCGCCGGCCTCGTCGAGGACCCGGAAGGAGAACTCCATCCGCCGGGCGAAGGCGGGCGCGCTGATCTCGTACTCGATGGTCCGGCCGACCTTCACCGGGGCGCGGTGCTGCATGGTCGCGGACACTCCGACGGTCATCTGGCCAGCGTCCAGATGCTTCTTCATCAGCGCGTCGCACAGCACCTCGACGGTTCCGAGGATCGCCGGTGTCGACAGCACGGGCAGGCCGACGTTGCCCCAGCGCTCGGCCGAATCCGCGTCCGTCACCTGCCGGGTCTCCCTGAGGACCTCCGCTGAACCCATGGGTGTTTCCGCCTCTCTCGTTCGTGTGCTCGGATCAGGCCCGCGCGGTGCGGTGCTCCGCGAGCAGCTGGCCGAAGATGTTCTTCTTCTGCATCTCGTCGGTGCCGCCGGCGATCCGGAACGCCGCGGCATCGCGCAGCTGGCGCTCGATGCCGAAGTCCCGGTCGAATCCGAGGTGTCCGAAGATCTGCAGGAGCTCCTGGCTGGCCGCGACGATGCCCTGTGCGGCTGCGAGCTTGGTGCAGGACGCCAGGCTGTTCGCCTGGGCGTCGTCTCCGTTCTCCAGGGCGGACAGCGTGGCGTAGGACAGCTGGCGGGCGGTCTCCGCCGCGACCTTCATCAGCACGATCTTGTCCTGGATGTACTGGTGCTCGGCGATCGGGACGCCGAACGCCTCGCGGGTGGTAGCCCGCTCCAGCGCCTGCGGGATGAAGGAGTCCATGTGCGCCGACGCGATGATGCCGAAGTTCAGCCGATCGAACGCGAGGCACCAGTAGAGCATCTCGATGCCGTTGCCGATCTCGCCGATGATGCGGTCGGGGGTGATGCGCGAGGCGTCCATCGTGATCGGCCCGAGGGGGCTCGACCGCAGTCCGATCAGGTCCTCGGGAGCGCCCTGGGAGATGCCCTGCTGACCGCGCTCGATCAGGAAGAGCGTGATGTCCCGCTTGCCGACGTCGGCGACCCGCCCGACGATCAGCGAGATGTCCGCCACTGGGGCGTTGGTGATGTGGCACTTCTGGCCGGTCAACTCGAACTCGCCCGCGGAGCGGGCGCGTGCCGTGGTCCGGATGCCGGTCACGTGCGAGCCGCCGGTCGGCTCGGTGCACGCGGTGGCCCCGACCTCGCCCGACATCAGGCGCGGGATGTACTGCTCCTGCTGCTCCTGCGTGCCGTACCGCAGCAGCAGCTGGATCAGCGAGCCGTGCGCGCCCACCGACACCATGTAACCGGGATCGTTGGCGCCACGGCTGAGCCCTTCGAGGGCTGCGATGAAATCGCTCAGCTCGCCGCCGTCACCACCGAGCTCCTTGGGCACCGATATCTTCCAGAACCCACTGTCGGCGATTTTCCGCCACAGGTCGAAGTCGAATTCTGCCGTGCGGTCGCGCCGGATGCTTCCCGGCGCGGCAATGGTTTTTCCGAAATCCATGAAATTCGCCCGGAGCGCGCGCTGGGTTTCATTCCACCGGTTGTCCATTGCTGCCTCTCGATCTGTATTCAGGGGGTGACTGACGGACGGAACACTAGAAAGGCCGTGTCCGGTTGGCAACGAACTAAACCCCCGGAATAGGCATCGCCACAACCCCCGTCCCGCCGGCGGGACATGCCTGAGGAAACCTCCGCGGACTTGTCCTTGCTCCTTCCCGGGATCGGCTCCTACGTTCCTGAAGACGCCCATGAGAAGAAGGATTCCTACTTGTGAAGACCATGGAACTCGATCTCATCCACCTGGATTTTTGGCACAAGCCGCTGGAAGATCGAAACCGAGTGTTCAGGCAACTGCGCGCGGATCCGCGGCCGGTGTTCTGCCCCACCGACGACGGCCACGGCTTCTTCGCACTGACCCGGTACGGCGATGTCTTGACAGCGAGCCGCAACACCCAGGTGTTCAGTTCGGAGCCGATCTCGACCAGCCCGGACAATCCGTCTCCAGAGGTCCTGGAATTCGCGGGGTCGATCATCAGCCTGGACGCTCCCCAGCACACCCGGCTGCGCCGGATCGTCAGCCGTGCGTTCACCCCGAAGATGATCGGGAACCTCGCCGAGGACATCGCGGGCATCGCCCGCGGGATCGTCGACGACCTAGTCGACAAGGGACCGTGCGACTTCGTTGCCGAGGTGTCGATGCTGATGCCCATGCGGGTGATCTGCCGCATGCTCGGCATTCCGGCATCCATGGAGGCTGAGGTGATCGGCCTCACCGACATGATCCTTGCGGCCGGCGATCCGGACTACGCGACGGCGGGTGGGAACGACCGCGATGCCACGCTGGTGGCGAAGTACACCAAGCTGCACGCGTTCGCGGCCGAGCTGGCCAGTGCCCGACGACGGCAGCCCGGCGACGACCTCGTCACGAAGCTGATCACCGCGGACATCGACGGCGAGTGCCTGACCCAGAAGGAGCTGGGGAAGTTCTTCACCCTGCTCCTCGTCGCCGGCAGCGAGACCGCGCGCAACACCCTGTCGCACACCCTCGCCCTGCTCACCGACCACCCTGGCCAGCGCGACCTGCTGCTGGACGACCTGCCAGGCCGTCTTCCCCGCACGATCGAGGAGGTGCTGCGGTACGCCACTCCCACGACCTGGATGCGCCGCGACGTCAAGAGCGATATCGAGCTGTCCGGCAACACCTACCGGGCCGGCGACCGCGTGGTGATGTTCTACAACTCCGCGAACCGCGACGAGACCGCCTTCAAGGACCCGGACACCTTCGACATCACCCGCCACCCGAATCCCCACGTGAGCTTCGGCGCACCCGGCCCGCACTTCTGCCTCGGCGCTCACCTAGCCCGCCACCAGATCTCTGTGCTGCTCCGGGAGCTCTTCACCAGGCTCCCCGACATCCACACCACGTCGCCCGGCACGCGCCACCTGTCGAGCTTCGTCAACGGCCACCAGAGCCTGCCGTGCGCGTTCTAGCCGTTCGCCGACCGCTCCCCGCCCGGAGGTGCTGACATGCGACTCGGTATCAACCTCGGCTACTGGGGTGCCGGCGCGGATGCGGACAACCTCGCGGTCGCCCAGGAGGCCGACCGCCTCGGCTACGCGGTCTGCTGGGCCGCCGAGGGGTATGGCTCGGACGCGCCCACGGTGCTCGCCTGGGCCGCTGCCCAGACCGACCGCATCGACCTCGGCACGGCCGTCCTCCAGATCCCGGCCCGCCAGCCCACCATGACGGCCATGACGGCCGCCACGCTCGACGCGCTCTCGGGCGGTCGCTTCCGCCTCGGCATCGGCGTCTCGGGACCGCAGGTCTCCGAGGGCTGGTACGGCGTCAGATTCGACCGGCCGCTCGCCCGCACCCGGGAGTACGTCGAGATCGTCCGCAGGACGCTCGCACGTGAACGGCTGAGCCACCGGGGCGAGCACTGGACACTGCCGCTGCCGGGCGGCCTCGGAAAGCCGCTGAGGCTGACCGTCCACCCGGTCCGGGAACACATACCGCTGTACGTCGCGGCGATCGGCCCGAAGAATCTCGAACAGACCGGCGAGATCGCTGACGGTGCGCTGCTGCTCTTCACCGCGGCCGAGCAGTTGGAGGAGACCACCCTGCGGCACCTGCGCGCCGGCCGCGCGCGGGCGGGCCGCACGATGGACGGCTTCGACGTCGCTCCGACCCTCCCGATCGCCGTCGGCGACGACGTCGACCGTCTGGCGGACGGATTCCGGCCCTACACCGCCCTGTACGTGGGAGGCATGGGCAGCCGCAGCCAGAACTTCTACAACCGGCTCGCGCAGCGGATGGGTTACGAGAAGGAGGCAGCGGAGATCCAGGACCGGTACCTGGCCGGCGACAAGACCGGCGCAGCCGCCGCCATCCCACGCCAATTGATCGACTCCACCACGCTCTTGGGCCCGGTGGAGCGCATCGCCGAGCGTATGACGGCCTATGCCGAAGCCGGCGTCACCACTCTCACACTGGCGCCCGCGGGGTTCGCGTTGGCACCCGGGAGCTTCACCCTGGGGGACCGGATCGCCGCGCTGCGAGCCGGTGTCGAGGCACTGGAACGCGCCGGCCTCTCCTAGACCCTGTCCTGCCGGTCTTGACTATGGCCGGTTCTCGCCGTCGCGGCCGAGTCGCGACCACCCCACCACTCCAGGAGGACGAAGGACGTGGACACCATCACTCACGGCGACGTGAAAGCCGCCGCCGACCGTATCGCCGGACGCGTCCGGCCCATCAGCCTCGCGCCCTTCGACGACGACGGGCTCCCGGGGCGCGAGGTGTGGCTGGCGCTGGAGTTCCTCCAGCACACTGGGAGCTTCAAGGCCCGCGGGGCCCAGAACTTCATCCAGGCGCATCGCGATGCCGGGACCCTGCCGGACGCCGGGGTCGCTATCGCCTCCGGCGGCAACGCGGGCCTCGCGTGCGCGTGGGCCGCCCGGCAGCAGGGCGTGCCCGCCACGGTTTTCCTGCCCGGCACCGCGCCGCAGGTCAAAGTCGCCAAGCTCCAGCAGTACGGCGCCGACGTGCGGCTGATCGACGGCGAGTACACCGAGGCCCTGGGAGCCTCGCAGGACCACGCGGAGCGGACCGGCGCGCTTCTGGCCCACGCCTATGACCACCCGCTCATCGCGGCCGGTGCCGGAACCCTCCTGGAGGAGATCCGGCACCGCCTCCCCGACATGGACACCGTGGTGGTCGCGGTCGGCGGTGGTGGCCTGTTCGCCGGGGTCGCCACCGCGGCTCGGCACCACGGGATCCGTACGGTGGCGGTCGAACCGGAACACTGCCGCGCGCTCAACGCCGCGATCGAGACCGGCCGTCCGGTTGACGTGCCCGTGGACTCCGTGGCGTCGGACTCGCTCGGCGCCCGCCGCACCTCCGCCACGGCCCTGCACGCCGCCACCGACGACAGCGTGCGATCGGTGCTGGTGGCCGACGCGGACATCATCCGGACCCGCCGGGCGCTGTGGGACCACCACCGCGTCATCGTCGAACACGGTGCCGCGACCGCGCTGGCCGCTCTCACCGGCCGGCAGGGGCCGCCGACCCACGGCTACCGGCCGGCCGACGGGGAGAAGATCTGCGTGGTCCTCTGCGGCGCCAACACCGACCCCGCGGACCTGGGCCGCCCCACGAACCCCTGACCCACGAAAGGACCCTGGCGACGCGGCCCTCCGCCGCGTTGCCAGGGTCTCTGCCGTTTTCCGCCGGGCTCTCCCGCCGACCGGCCGTACTCAGTCGTCACCCAGCTCGATCCGGCGCGCGGTCCAGGTCAGGCAGCCCACACCGAGGGCAAGCAGGTATGCCGCATGCCCCGCCAGCGCGAGCGAGAGGTGACCGAACGCCGTACCCCGGACCAGCTCCACCCCGTGATACAGCGGCAGCAGCGCCGCGAGGGTGTGGAGCGGCTCCGGATACCGGCTGAGGGGAGCGAAGGCCCCGGAGAACAGGAAGAGGGCCAACTGGCCGACCACCACCGCGTCGAAGTCCTGCGGACCGCGAAGCCGCGTCGCCACGACCATCCCCAGCGCGCCGAAGGCGAAGGAGACGAGGAATCCCGCGGGGAAGACGACGAGCGCACGCGCCGGCGTGGTGACCCCGAGCGTCGCGATGACGGCGAGGAAGACGGCGATGTAGGCGGCGCTCCGGATCAGGGCCCAGAGCAGTTCCCCCGCGACGATGTCCACCGGGCGGATCGGTGTGGCCAGCATCCCCTCGAAGGTGTGCTGGTACCGGAGCTTGAAAAAGAAGTGGATCAGGGTCTCCGACACCGCTCCGGACATCGCGGCACTCGCCAGCATGGCCGGGGCGATGTACTGCAGGTAGGAGACCTCCTTCCCGTCCACGGTCCAGTGACCGCTGGTCATCAGGGAGCCCAGGCCGACGCCCATCGCGAGCATGTACATGAGCGGCTCGAAGACACCGGAGAGGACCGTGACCCAGTACTCCGGCCCGGAGCGCAGGGCACTGATGTTCCGGGAGGTGATGGCCCGCACCCGGCTCGGAGACGGAGCGAGAGTGGTCATGTCAGCTGTTCCCGTCGTAGACGCGGCGATGGAGGATCCTGGACGAAAGCGCGTAACCCGCGGCGCTCCACACGCCCAGGACTGCGATGTGCGCCCACAGCGGCCAGTCGGGCCGCTGTCCCAGGGCGGCCGCCCGGGCGAGGTCGACCCCGTGCCAGAGCGGGGACGCGTAGACCGCGGCCGCCGCCCACTCCGGCAGCTTCGTCGGGGGGAAGAGGATGCCGGAGAACAGGACGACCGGGACCGTGATGAGGCGCGAGACTGCCGGTAGGTACGTGTCGTCGGTGATGGTGCTGGCCAGGGCGGTCAGCGGCAAGGCCGTGGCGATCGCGACCGCGGCGGCCACCAGCGGTTCCGCGAGAATCCACCACGAGCGGACCGCCCCGAAGCACGCGGCGATCGCGAGGAAGCACACTGTCGAGAACTGGACCCTGATCATCAGATACAGCAGCCGGCCGACCAGGACGTCCCGCACACCCGCCGACGTCGCGACGATCGCGTGGACCGTGCGGGTGGTGTTCAGCTCGTGGAAGACGCGGGACGTGGACTCCTGGGCGGTCTGCTGGAAGACCGCGGAGAGCAGCAACGGAGCGGCGATCCACGCCAGATAGGGCACTCCGTCGACCTCGTCGACGAAGCCGCCCACCCCGACCCCGATGCTGACCATGAAGAGCACGGGCGTCAGGACGGCACTGAGCGCCGAGGACTTCCACAAGCGACGGTAGGCGATCAGGTGGCGTTCCATGACGGCCAAGCTGGAGGTAGTCACCGGGCGTCCCTCCCGGTCAGCGCCAGGAAGGCGTCCTCAAGGCCGGACCGGCGGACCAGCACGCTCGACGGGCCCAGC
The DNA here is from genome assembly GCF_014648695.1 of Streptomyces albospinus. Taxonomy (GTDB): domain Bacteria; phylum Actinomycetota; class Actinomycetes; order Streptomycetales; family Streptomycetaceae; genus Streptomyces; species Streptomyces albospinus. The sequence continues at coordinate 6,258 of NZ_BMRP01000076.1, read as the reverse complement.
GCCCTGTCCCGTACCCGGGCCGCCACGTCGTTCCCCCGGTCGGTGTAGATGAGCAGGCGGTCCGGGAGCACCTCGACCCTTCCCAGGTCGTCGACCTTCTCTGCCAGGGCGCGCAGGTCGTCCGAGGCGAACCTCAGCTCTACGACCTCGGGTTGGGTGTACGTCCGGATGAGGGAAGCCGGCGATCCCTCGGCGACGAACCGGCCGGAGCGCATGATGACCAGCCGGTCGCACAGCTGCTCCGCCTCGTCCATGTAGTGCGTGGTGAGGATGAGGGTGATGCCCTGACGTTTCAGCTGGTGCAGTCGCTCCCACACCAGGTGCCGTGCCTGCGGGTCCAGGCCCGTGGTCGGCTCGTCGAGCAGGACGATCTCGGGGTTGTTGATCAGGGCCCGCGCGATCGTGAGCCGGCGCTTCATGCCGCCGGACATCGCGGCGACCTTCCCGTGCGCTTTGTCCGCGATCTCGAAGAACTCCAGGAGCTCGTCCGCCCGCCGCCTGCCCTTGGCGCGCGGAATGCCGAAGAAGCGGCTGTAGGCGTACAGGTTCTCTCGGACCGTCAGGTCCGGATCGAGGTTGTCGAACTGCGGACACACGCCGATGCGCCCGCGGATGCGCGAGCCGTCCTTGACCGGATCCATTCCAAGGACACGCAGTTCCCCGGAGGTCGGCCGGGACACGCATCCGATCATCCTCATCGTCGACGACTTGCCCGCGCCGTTCGATCCGAGAAGTCCGAAAACCTCACCGGACCGGACCTCGAAATCGATTCCCTTGACTGCCTCGAACGCGTCGTAACGCTTGGCAAGACCCTTGGCCGATATAACGCGTTCACCGGTCACTGAGACTCTCCGTTTCCCACGACTCTCCATTTCCACCGCGTGAATAGCCTCCACCTATACCACGGGGGCTTATCTGCGGGTCAAGGGCGCAGGCGGCTGACCGGAAATCCGCAGGGGAACATTCCGAGCGGGCAATGACATCGCGCCGCCGCGGGCTGTCCCGCCGGCGGGACAGTGAGACGGCGAGACGGCGGTTTCGTCGATTGACGGGCGCACAGAGCCCGTGTGACATTCGCTTCCTCATTCGCACTATCCGAGAAGGAAATTTCCGAGAAAGGGCAGCGTATGAAACTGGGAATTCTGGCATGGCATGCCGGGGAGTCGGAATCCGAGGGCATCGCGGCCGCAGCCCGGGCCAGGGCACACGAGACAACGGTTTTCGAGATCTCGGACATCGGACTCCGGGAAACCCCGACCGGCACGGTCCCGACCATCGCCGGCCGGGACGCCGCCGACCTGGATGTGGTGGTCTCGCGCGCGCACGTCGGGCTGAAGAACTGGCGCTACGCGGTCGAGCGGCTCTTCCTGCTCTCCAGCGTGTCCGGCCTGGTCATGCTGGACCCCGCGGACGCCCACACCGCGGCGGTGAGCAAGGCGGTGATGCTGCACCGCGTGGCCCAGGTCGGTGTGCGCGTCCCCAAGACCCGGATCTGCCGCAATGTCGAGGACTTCGAGGCGGCCGTGGCAGATTGGGGCGCTGTCGTCGTCAAACCCTCGGTCGGGCACCGCGGCATCGACGTCGACCGCTTCTCCGATGGGCTCACCGACCGGTCCCGGGCCCGCCTGGAGCAGCTCCTCGCCACGTACGGCGAACTCCTGTGCCAGGAGTACCTGAAGCACGACGGCGACTGGCGGGTCCACGTTGTCGACGACCAGGTCACCATGTGCGTGCATGTCATGACCGACAGTGATGGCCAGTGGAAGCCGATCTCCGGCGCCGAGACGAAGAAGCCCGAGGACATCCGGCGCGCCGACATCGAGCTCGTGACGGCCGAGGACGACCTGGCCGACGTCGGCCTGCGCGCCACGGCGGCGACCGGTCTGAGTATGGCGGGTGTCGACATCGTCCGGCACGACGGCGAATGGGTCGTCATGGAGGTCAACGGGTGCCCCGCGTGGGCCTTCCTGGAGCACTCGCTCCAGGAGCAGCGCTGCCACGAGGTCGTGGACCTCGCCGAACGCCGCCACCAGGAGAACGCGGCGCGGCGCGGATGACCGAGGGGCCCGATCCGAAGGCACCGGGCCGGACCGCGCGCACCACCCCGAGAACCGAAAGGAAGCGAACGACCATGGCGACCATCCAGACACCGCCGCAGACCCTTCCCGAGTCCGGTCCCGACCAGGCGGCCCTCCTGTTCGACACCGTCACCACCGACCGGCTCGAACCTGACCACCTGCTGCGCCTCGGCGCCGGCGTGCTGGGCGCGATCCGCATCCGCGGCTTCTTCGACGCCGACCAGTGCGCCCAGATTATGGCGGGGCTCGAGAACTGCACGATGGGCAGTTACGACGAGTCCCTGATGAAGAAGCGGATCCCCAAGCTCGGCCCGGCGGTGTTCGACTACTACCAGCACGAGGACTTCCCCGCGGTGTACTGGGCCGACGTCGAGCGGTCCACGGCTGTGCGGGCCGGCCTGCTCGACGGCGCGGACCCGCTGGACCTGGCCAAGGCCAAGCTCGCCGACTCGTGGCCCGGCGGGGTCCGCGACCTGACCCTCGGCGGCCGGGCCATGTTCTCCGGGATGATCCGCGAGGTCAACGGGGGTGGCGGCGTCCACTTCGACGAGCTGGTGCGCGAGTTCCCGGGCGTGGTCGACGAGACCCCGGTCTGCCAGCTCGCGTTCAACTGCCATATCTCGGTGCCGAGTTCGGGGGGCGAGCTGAACGTGTTCCGCCGCCGCTGGGAGCCCCGTGACGAGATCCGGCGCGGCGGGGACTACTTCTACCCCGACGACATGGTCGCCGGCGAGCCATACGCCAGCGTGTGCGCCTCGCTCGGGGACGCGGTCCTGTTCGACCCCCGCAACTACCACCGCATCCTGCCTGCCGGGCCGGGCCGCCGCGTCGCCCTGGCCTTCTTCATCGGCATTTCCGGGTCCGGGGAGCTCGTCCTGTGGTCCTGACGGGACCGGCGCTCGTTCGTGATCACAGAGAGGAGCCTTCGCCGATGTTCCCGGGAGCGTACGCCCCTGACAGACCGGCGGTCGTGACCGCCGACGGCACGCGGACCCTGACCTACGGCCAGCTGGAGGACCGCTCGCTGCGGCTCGCGGACCACCTGCGCCGGACGGGCCTGCGCCGCGGCGACACCGTCGCCGTGCTCTGCGACAACGACCCGCGGATGCTGGAGGTCTACTGGGCCGCTCTGCGGTCCGGGCTCTACCTCACCGCCGTCAACCACCATCTCAGCTCCGAGGAGGCCGCGTACATCGTCGAGGACTGCGGTGCCCGTGTCTTGGTCGTCGCCGGAAGCCTCGCCGCACTGGGCTCCGAGGTCGTCTCGGCGGTGCCGCGCCGCCTGCCGGTGCTCGGCCTGGACGACGGGACGTACGACGCGGCGCTCGCCGCGGCGTCCGCCGACCCGCCGCACTTCCAGCCGCGCGGCGTCGACATGCTGTACTCCTCGGGCACCACCGGCCGGCCCAAGGGCATCAGACCCGTGCTGCCCGACGGCGACGTCCGGACCGAACCCTCGGCGTTCACCCGGCTGTTCCAGCCGGCGTACGGGTTCGGCGAGGACACCGTCTATCTGTGCCCGGCCCCGCTCTATCACGCGGCGCCGCTTCGGTTCAGCGGCATCGTGACGGCGACCGGCGGCACCGTCGTCCTCATGACGTCCTTCGATGCCGAGGGTGCACTGGCCGCCATCCAGTGGCACCGGGTTACCCACAGCCAGTGGGTGCCCACCATGTTCGTCCGCATGCTGCGCCTGCCGGACGCGGTGCGCGAGCGCTACGACGTCTCCTCGCTGCGGGTCGCCATCCACGCGGCCGCGCCGTGCCCGATCGAGGTGAAGCACCGGATGATGCGGTGGTGGGGGCCGGTCCTGTACGAGTACTACTCGTCGACCGAGGGCAACGGCGTCACCCTCATCGGCCCGCAGGAGTGGCTGCGCAAGCCGGGCTCGGTGGGGGTCGGGGCGCTCGGCACACTGCGGATCTGTGACGACGCCGGACGGGAACTCCCGGCCGGGCGGACCGGACTGGTCTACTTCGAGCGCGAAGAGCCTCCGTTCCGTTACCACAACGATCCCGAGCAGACCCGGCGGACCCGGCACCCCGACCACCCCTACTGGACGACCACCGGCGACATCGGACACGTCGACGAGGACGGTTACCTCTTCCTCACCGACCGCAAGGCGTTCACGATCATTTCCGGCGGGGTCAACATCTACCCCCAGGAGATCGAGAACGTCCTCGTGCTGCATCCCGCGGTCGCCGACGCCGCCGTGGTCGGGGTACCGGATCCCGAGATGGGCGAGGCAGTCAAGGCCGTGGTCGAGCTGGAGGACGGCGCCGAGCCCGGTCCAGGCCTGGCCGAGGAACTCATGGGCTTCGTCCGGGGCCGCATCGCGCGCTACAAGGCGCCGCGCGTGGTCGAGTTCACCGCCCGGCTGCCGCGCACGCCCACCGGCAAGCTCGTCAAGTCGCGCCTGCGGTCCGCTCCGGCCTCGGCACATACCTACTTCCGACCGTCTCATACGTCAGTTGAGGAGATATCAGCATGACCAGCACGCTCTTTCCGCCGTCTCTTGACACGGCCTCCGCGCCGATGCGGCTCGCCGACCGCATCGCCCAGCAGCTCGCCTGGTCCGAGGACGAATTCGAAGCCCACTACGCCGACCCATCCCTGCTCGCTGAACTGGTGAACTGGGTCGGCGAACTCGGGACCGCCGCGGCGGCCGGCGACGCGGACGCCCAGTTCGCGCAGCAGTACCTGCTGTCCAGGATCTACGCCGTGCACACCCAGCTGCCGTCGGGGCCGACGGCCGAGGGCTCCGTTGCGCTGCACGCCGTGACCCGGAGGCTCGAACAGGACACCATCCGCAACGAGGACGCCTGGATCGACGAGGCCGTCTATGCCTCGATACCGGACGACCCCGACGCGTTCGTGCCCTGGCTCAAGGCCCTCACCCGGGAGCACCAGGCGTTCAAGCACCCTTACTACCGCTCCTTCATCCGGGACCACGCCACCGAGGAGGACTTCCGTCGGTTCGTGCTCCACGAGTCGTCCGTGGACGGCCGCTTCGACGACCTCCTGGCCCTGATGCAGGTGGGCACTGACGGCGGCGTCAAGTTGGAGATCGCGCAGAACTTCTGGGACGAGATGGGCAACGGCGACCCGGCGATGGTGCACACCACGCTGTTCGGCCGGCTCATCGACCACTTCGGCATCACCAGCACCGAACTCGCGGAGAGCCTGTCCACCGAGGCCCTGCTCAGCGGCAACCTCGCCGTGATGCTGTGCCGCTACCGGAACACGTTCGCCGAGGCGGTCGGCCTCTTGGCGGTGACCGAGTGGCTGGCGCCCGACCGCTTCTCCCAGGTGCTCCACGGCTGGGAGCGATTGGGCCTGCCCGACGACGGCATCACCTACCACCGCCTGCACATCGGCATCGACGCGCACCACGCCAGCGCGTGGTTCACGAACGTCGTCAAGCCGATGACCGCCGACCCCCGTAACCGCCGGGCCATAGCCCGGGGCGCCCTGTGGCGACTCAACACGTCGAGCCGCTACCTCGACCGCATCATCGGCCTCAACGCGGCCGCTTAGTACTCCAGTGTGACGTCGCGATCCAGCGCGTGGTTGCCGGGGAAGGGAACGGCCACCGCGTGATCGTCAAGGGTTGTCTGCGCTCACGCCGATCATGTGGTGGCCCCGGGCCGATTCAGCGAGTGCAGCGAACCACCCGCCGGGACACCGACGACGTCCGCGCCTACGTCCTCGAGCCCCCCGGCACCGACGACGGTGTGCTGATCGTCGACGAGACCGGGGATATGCCACGAGGCGCTGATCGGGGTGTCGGGGTCCACGAAGCGGAGGGGGCGCCGGGGCAGGCCGCCGGCACCCCGGGCCGCAGCGGCGGCCCGGCCCGGGGCGGACGATGGGGCGATAGGTGCGGCCCGCCGTCACCCCCACCCCAGGGCTCCGCCTGCCAGGTCCGTACCACCACCCGGGCGCGCGAGGCCCGGCGGGGCCGCCTGTCGACAGTTCTGCGAGGAGGTCAACTCCCGTACTCACAAGGCGACTCGGCACAAGCCGGTTGAACGGCTCGTGGAGGAACGCGAGCGGCTGCACCCGTTGCCGCGGCGGCCGTTCACCGCCGCGTTCGGCACCACCCGCCGGGTCACCTGGGAGTCGACGATCTCCGTCGACGCGGTCCGCTACTCAGTCCCGCACAAGCTGATCAACGCCA
>NZ_BMRP01000075.1 GCF_014648695.1 Streptomyces albospinus | reverse complement strand
GCCCGCCGCTGCCACTACCAACGCCGAGGCCACGACCCCCACATGCGGTTGCAGTACTAGTCGAGAGTCAGGGGGCGGACGGTGAGGATCTGCTCGGCGTGGCCGACGGGGCCGTTGATGTCGTGCAGGACGCTGCTGGTGAGCCCCTGCCCGGAAGGGCCGAAGGTGACGGTGGTGTCCAGTCCGGTCCAGGGGCCTTGCGGCTGGCGGTGCAGGTGGATCGTCAGGTCGAGGTTGGGGAACATCCACGCGGTGGGGTCCTGCTGAACGGCGATGCCGTTGGCGGTGTCCACGAGGGCGATGTACGAGGCGAGTGCGCTGCTGGGCTCGCCGGCGACCAGGTCGACACGGCTAGAAATCCAGGCAGCCGCACGGCCCTTGCGGAGCAGCGTGGTCCGTCGGACGTCGATGGACGAGACGTAGCCGCCGTTCCACACCTCGCCCATCGCCCATGGCGCGAGGGTTTCGGGGGCGGGGAGGCGTTCGTGGGGGCTGTCGGCCACGGCCGAGGTGTCAAGGGAGGCAAGGAGCCAGGCGCGGGCGCGCACGACCGGGCGGCCGTCGATGAGCAGGACGGCTTCGAGGAGTTCGATGGTCCGGCCGGGGCGGATCGTCGTGACCTTGATTTCGCACTCGTCCAGGGCGATACGGCCGAGGATGTCATAGCTGATCCGGGCCGGCGTCAGGCTGTTGCCGGGGCGTTGCGCGAGGTGCCGGTCGATTGCGTGGACGATGAGGCCGGCGAGCGGGCTGAAGTGCTGCTCGTCGGCGTTCCATGCGCCGCCCGCGTGGGCCGTGGGCTTGTAGCGGTGCTCGTCCATGCGCTCGTAGTAGCTCTCGCGCGCGGCGGTGCCGGTAGTCACGGGACGGATCTCCTCAGGCGGAACAGGCAGTTGAGTGCGATGGGTGGGACGGCCGTACCCATGCCCGTGATCAGGATCGTAGGGCGCTGAACGGCCTGCGGACGACGGCCGTGATCCATCCCACAACGGGCAGAGGCGCGGCGCAACAGGGTTGGTCCGGGCCGTCCCCTACGGCGCGGCCACCACTATCGCCATCTGCGGATGCCGGCGTAGGCACGGAGACATGGGGGCATGGGGGCATGGGGGCACGCCGATGGGGGCATGACGCGGTCCCGCAGGACATCCGCCGACGCCCGGCCGAGCAGCCGAGCCCGTCGAGCTGTCGGCGGATGGGGGAGGTACCGGTGGTGCAGAGTCTGGGAGTTGCGCGGGGGCAAGCCATCGGGGCGACGGGGACGGGCCGGGCGACGCCAACGCCGCAATTGTTGCGGGTCGAGGGCGACGATGGTGCCATGACGAGCGCAGACATAGCCCTGGTGACGGGTGCCAACCAAGGAATCGGGCGGGAAGTCGTCCGCCAACTCGCAGCTGCGGGAGCGGTGGTGTATCTCGGTGCACGGAATCCGGAACGGGGCCGTGCGGTCGCGCACGAGCTGTCGGCCGGTACGGGCGATGTGCGGTTCGCGCACCTCGACGTGACGGACCGGTCCCAGGTCGACGCCCTGGCACAGCGGATCGGAGCCGAGCACGGCAGGCTCGACGTGCTGGTCAACAACGCGGGTATCGGCGGCACCCGCCCCGCGGTGGAGGAGACCACCGCCGACGACTTCTGCGACGTCATGGACGTCAATCTCCTCGGCGCGGTCCGAACCACCCACGCCCTGCTGCCTCTCCTGCACAAGTCGCACCGCCCGCGCATCGTCAATGTGACGAGCGGCCGGGGATCGTTCGCCGTCAACGACGACCCCGAGCGCATGGAGTCCCAACTGCGAGGGCTGGTCTACCCGGTCTCGAAGACGGTCCTCAACATGCTCACCTACCCATACGCCCGTGCCCTGCCGGGCTTTCTGATCAATGCTGTCGATCCCGGCTTCACGGCGACCGCGCTCAACAACCACACCGGCACCAGCACGCCCGCACAGAGCGCCGCGACGATCGTGCGACTCGCTCTGGCGACCGACGGGCCCAGCGGACGGCTCTTCGACTCGACCGGCGAGGTCGGCTGGTAAGCCGGGGGTGATCCCCCGGTCGACCGGCGCCTACTGCTCCGTGTCACAGTCCGGCGCCTCGAAGGCCGCCGGACTGTGACGGTCGGTTGCGGCAGTCGGCTACGCGTCGGCTTGCTGCGTCACCGCCTGCTCACGGCGTGGGCGGCGTCCTGCGCCGTCCAGGCCATCTCACTGGGTGAAGGCCGCGGTGCCGTTCGGGGTGCCGAGGCCGGTCGGCCCGTCGTAGCCGGTACCCGCGGTGCAGAGGTACGACGGCGAGCAGGAGCCGTTGGCGCCGGACGTGACGTCGTTCAGGGACGAGGCGTGCGAGTACGGGTACGAGGCCGGGGAGTCGGTCGAACCAGGGGTGCCCGCGAGGGCGTAGACGCCGGCGATGAACGGGGACGACGCGCTGGTGCCGCCGTACACGTTCCAGCCGCTGGCCTGGTAGGTGTCGTACACCGCGAGGCCGGTGGCCGGGTCGGCGACCGAGGCGACGTCGGCGACGGTGCGATTGCTGCAACCGGTGTCCTGCTGCCAGGACGGCTTGCTGTCGTACTGGGAGCAGCCGGAGCCGGCGCCGTTACCGCCGGCGCTGGAGCCCCAGACAGTCTCGGTCCAGCCGCGGGCGCTGCTGTCCTGCTGGAGTGAGGTGCCGCCGACGGCGGTGACGTACTGCGACGCCGCCGGGTACTCGACGCCGTAGCCGCTGTCGCCGGAGCTGACGGTGATGGCGACGCCCGGGTGGTTGAAGTACTTCTCGTCGGAGGCGGGGTCGGTGGAGTCCTCGGAGCCGCCGTAGCTGTTGGAGACGAACTTGGCGCCCATGGTGACCGCGCGGTTCACCGCAGTCCCCAGGTCGTCCATGCTGGCGCTGTTCGCCTCGACGAGCAGGATGTGGCAGGACGGGCAGGCCGCGCTCACCATGTCCACGTCGAGGGATATCTCGCCGGCCCAACCGGCGTCCGCTGCCGGATAGTTGGTGCCGCCGTTCTGGTCGACCTTCTGGAAGCACCCGTTGGCGGTGCTGCACTCCGGCAGCCCGTACTGGGAGCGGTAAGTTGCCAGGTCCTGTTCGGCGTTGGGGTCGTCGTTGGCGTCGACGATCGCCACGGTCTGGCCGCTGCCGCCCGACTGGGGCAGGTTGTACGCGCTCTGGAGGTCGCTGGGACCGTAGCCGGAGGGGGCGGCGTCCGGCCCCAGGGACAGCTGCTGCTTGATGTCCGTACGGGCCACCGCGTTGCAGGACATGTAGCCGGGGTGCGCGGGCCGCGCGCACAGCCGGTGGGTGGGGACCTTGGCGCGGGCCGCGGACGCGGCGGGTGACGCGTGGGTCGCGGGTGCCGGTGCGGCGCTGGACGGGCTGGCGGCAATCACGCCGCCGATGACGAGGGTTGTCGCCGACAGCAGGGCCGGGACGGCGCGGCGCGCCAGTCCTCTCGTGCGATCGGATCTGCCCTTTCGTGGAGAACTCAAGGGAACGACCTCCGTAGGGGGAAGGGCCGGCAGTCGGCACTCCGAGGACGTCTTCAAGATCATGCCGTCGAGAGAGTGTCAAGAACATGACATTTCGAGCGCCATGCAGATGTGACGTCCCGTCAGGGGGGTTGCGTGAAGCTGCCGGTGATGAGTTGCGCACGTGCACTCAGTGATGCCACCCCGGTCAGTGGTGGCTTTATTGAAAAGTAGTGAACCCTGCGTCAAGGAGACACCGGGCTACGGCAAAGGATTTCCCTGGGTCGCGGAACGGTTCGCCCCGGCGGCGGTCGCTGATCACGAACTTCAACTGGCCGCCCTGCAAGGAGGATCGGCGTCTCGGCACCTGCACGGAATGGTCAAGCCGCTGCCGGCCGCCGGCCGATGAAGACCGGGAACGACGGATCGTTCGGTGCTGACCGCGCTCCGGACGGCCGGTCCAACTATGAGATCTTGTGCGATCGGGTGGCCGGAAGCCGGCGCGTGCTGGGCCTCGGCTGCGGTGACGGCCTGCTGCTGGAGTTGTTGGCACGCAGCGACGAGCGACAGCTCGCGGGGTTGGACCCGTCTCCGGAATCACCGGCACTGGCACGACGCCGACCGGCGTTGTCCGCGGTGCGGTGGGAAGTGGGCCGGGCCCAGGATCCTCCCTTCGCCGACGACAGCTTCGATGCCTGTGTCTCTCATATGGTGCTGATGCTGATGGACGAGGTCGAACACGTCGGAGCGGAGGCTGCCCGAGTGCTGTCTCCCGGTGGGGTGTTGGCATGCGTGGTGGGAGGTGGGGCCGTCGGCGGCGAGGCGTACGACCTGTTCGTGCGGCGTTCTGTGCCGAGGCGGGGAAGACGACGGAGCCAGGCGGGCAGGTTCCCTGCGCCTTCACGATCCATCTCGCCACGGCGCAACTGCGTGAGAGGCCTCAACCCCACCCCGAGGTGGATGGGACGGCAGCAGATGCCGCCGGATCCGCCACATGACCCGCAGGACGCTCGGCCGACGGCGGCCACAACGCAACAGGTATAACGCAAGCATGCAATCAAAGCCCAGTCTGTCGCTGACCGCCGTCGGCCTACTCCTCGCGGCAGGCATACTCACGCTGGCGGCGTGGCTGATGTCTCTCGCCTGGAGCTCGTTCACCTATCACGCGGCCCTGGCCGGCACTCCCGGCACCCTCACCGCCGCACACTGCTTCACCGTCGGCAGCGGCAAGAGCACCCATCGCGAGTGCACGGGCACGTTCGTCGCGCAGAACGGCAGATACACCGATGCCTCGGCGCACGCCTACGAAGTCCGGGACACCGGCAGCAGTCCCATACGCCTACAGCTCCGGTCCGACGGCGGGTACACCCAACCCAATCCGCCGAGGGCCGCAATTGTCCTCGCGGTCCTCCTCGGCATCGTGAGCGGCGCGGCCCTTCTGTTGCTCTTCCTGTGCGCCATGCCCCAGCGGGTCTCCGTCGACAAGGGCGTACCGCTACGGGCCAATCCCCAACCGTGGGGTGTCCTGCTGCTGATCCTCAGCTGGCTGTCCGCCGGTGCAGCACTCGCGGCCGTCGCCTCGTTCGCCATGTTCTTCGTGCTACTGGTCGCCGGGCTGTTCTTCTGACGCCGGCACGCAGCAGGCTCAAGACGCCACAGCTGCGCGCTTGTGTGGCCGCGGGCGGGAGTAGCGGATCGCGTAGGCCCGCCCACCGGTTGCGGTGTCACCGCACGCCATCTGCTTCCCGTCATTCGTTCACGTCACCTGGTCACGTCACCTGGTCACGTCATCTGTCGCGCCTCTACTCCCCCAACTCCCGTTCGGCGACGGTGCGGAAGTCGTTCGGTGGCCGGCCGGTGAGGCGTTGGACGGCGTCGGTGGTGCGGTCCTCCGCCCCCTCGGCGATGGCACGGTCCATGCCGGCCGGCATCTCCGCGAACTCCCGGGGCATCTGCGCGGTGAGGTGATCGCGCATCTCCTCGTACGAGAGACGGCGGTGGATCACGGGTCGGCCGGTGACCTCGGCGAGACCTTGCAGGACAATCCACACGGGCGAGCTCCGCCCCGGATGGGCATCGATCCGGATGGGCATCGATCCTGATGGCGGCGGGGCCGTGATCCGTCGGCCACGTCGCATCGCCCGTGAGCTCGGTCGTCGTCCTGCTACCCGGTCCGTCCGGCCCCTTGAGGTGCCATGAGCTCAACGCCGGAATCCCGACGATGCCTGGGAAACGGCCGACGTACGAGCGGTTGCAGCCCGCTGCTGTCACGGGTGTTGGCGGCGGAGGGTCTGGCGACTGCGGCAGTACGTTCCGTTCGGTGAGCAGATGGATCTCCGGTGCGGCGAGGCGCTGGTCGCCGGGATGCCCGGGCTCCGTACCCGGTGCGGGCGCAGAGCCCGGAGACGCTCAGCGGAAGGGACCGTCGTCCGCGAAGGCATGGGCGGCGAACCGCTTACCCATCCGGCGGTAGGCGGCGGCGTTGGGGTGGAGGCCGTCGGCCAGGTCGTCCACCTCGTCCGGGCCGAGCAGCTCGCGTCCGTCGAGGTAGTGCAGATGGGGATCGTGTGCCTGCCGGACCGCCACGATCCGGGCCAGCTCCGCACGGACCACCGTCAGCGACAGCGCCCCGGCGGCCACATCGGCCGGGTCGCCCAGAGCCGTGAACTTCCCGTCCGGGCCCATCGCGGCCGGCCCGGGAGTCTCCTCGAACGCCGGGCAGCTCACCGGGGACAGCACCAGCAGCGGGGTGTCCGGATGTCCGTCCCGGATCGTGTCCAGGAATCCATGCACCGCCGGGCCGAACGTCCGCAGCCGGAAAGCGGCCAGGCTCACGATGTTGATGCCTGGCTTGAGGCTGATCAGGTCGGCGGGCAGATCGCGGATCGTCCGGGCGACGTAGGGGTCCAGGACCGCGCCGCCCGCCTCGCTGAGGTTGATCACCTCCACTCCCCCGAGCGCCCCCGCCACCACCGGCCAGGTGCCGGTCGGGCCGTCGGCGTCGATGCAGTGGCTGATGGAACTGCCGTGGTGCACCCAACGGCGCCGCCCGTCCGGCAACGGCGCCAACACCTCGCCGTCCGCCCGCAACGCCACCCATTCCGTGGGGGTCTGCTGCGGCAACCACAGCTCGACGTGCTTCATCCCGGCCGGCAGCCCGGCGAACCGTACGGTCCCCGGCTCGCCCGGAATCAGCCGATGCTCGGCCCCGGGCCCCGCCATCCGCAGCACATTGCCCACCGGCGCCTGCTGCCGCCCGGCCGGGACACCGTCCACCAGCAGTTCCAGCATCCCCGTCGGACGGGGGTGCGGGTCGCTGTCGAGCTGCCCTGTGGAGATGAGTACATCAAACTCCAGCTCACGCGCATCGGTACGGAAAACCAGCCGCACCCCCGAAGGCATCACGGTCACGCCGTACACCGACGGGTCCTGGTACTGCTCCTTGGTCCACGCGGGCAGCCGGCGCGGCATCACCCCCGCCTGCGTGGTCTCCAGGTCCAGCGCTCCCCGTAACTCCACCGGCCCGCCCACCAGCGGAACCTCTCGCATCGCCACCGTCACCGCTCCTGCCACCTCTTGAGTCTGATAGGTCGTTCGCCGGACTGTCACAACGCCTCCGGAGGAGCGAACCCGCCAACGGGCCTTGGAACATCCTCAGGCACTCCCCCGGAGCAGCCTAAAGGTTGTGCCGTGACCGATCCCGGAGTTGGTGCCGGGGACGGCCGGGGGATGTGCGCGACGCGCAGGCGGAGTTGGACACGGAGGCAGAGGCTGAGGCAGACGCGGAAGCGGACTTGCCTGCGCTGCAAGGGAGTTCGACTGCCCAGGCCTGGACGCCACGCCACGCCACGTCAGTGAGCACCGGTGTCGGTGTTTCGTATGCGGCCCGAAGGCGCGATGACCGGCTCTCCTCCGACCTCGGACGGCGACGCGAAAGGCTCTTGCGCCGGGTCGTCCACCTATAGTCCGCTGGTTTGCATGAGGAGCATGAGGAAGCGGAGCATTGCCACGCTGATCGGCGCCCTGGTCGCGGGCTCCCTCTGTGCCGGCACACCGAATCCGCGTGCGGCAGCCGCCGAACCCGGCGTCGGCGGTCCACCGCAGACCGGTCTGCCCCCGAGTCCGGGATTCGATCTCGACACGGTGACGATCCCGGAATTACAGGCACGCATGGCGGACGGTTCACTGACCTCGTCGGCACTGACCGCCGCCTATCTACGGCGGATCAAGGCCGTCAACCCGAAGATCAACGCGGTGTTGCGCACCGACCCGACGGCGCTGGACCAGGCGGCCTCCAGCGACGCCAGGCATCGGCGTGGTGAGATCCGCGGCCCGCTCGACGGCATCCCCGTTCTGCTCAAGGACAACGTGGATACCCGCGACATGCCCACGACGGCCGGGTCTCTGGCGCTGGCCTGCAGCCCCCCGGCACACGACGCCACCCTGGTGAGCCGACTCCGGGAAGCGGGGGCGGTGATCCTCGGCAAGACCAATCTGTCCGAGTGGGCGAACTTCCGTGCGGCGAAGCCGACATCAGGATGGTCGGCGGTGGGCGGGCAGACCCGCAACCCCTACGTGCTGGACCGGAACCCCTGCGGGTCCTCGGCAGGTTCGGCCGCCGCACTGGCTGCTTCGTTGACGCAGGTGGCGATCGGTACCGAGACGGACGGCTCCATCGTGTGCCCGGCAGGGATGAACGGGGTGGTCGGGCACAAGCCCAGCCTGGGCCTGGTCAGCCGGGCCGGAGTGGTCCCGATCTCCGCCGAGCAGGACACCGCGGGCCCCATGGCCCGCAACGTGATCGACACCGCGCTCACCCTTGCGGTGCTCAGCGGCGGCGACTCCTCGCGCCCCGGCCATCACCCGAGCCTCCCGGACGGGTTGACGCATGCCGGCAGTCTGCGCGGCAAACGGATCGGCCTGTGGCGGCTGCCCTCGTTGGGACCCGAGGTGGACGCCGTGATGACCCGTACCGCGGAGAAGCTGCGTCACGCGGGAGCCGTGGTCGTCGAGGTCGCGCCCCCGTACCAGAAGCGACTGGCCGAGCTCGAATTCCCGGCGCTGCTGAGCGAGTTCCACCGGGACATCGACACCTATCTCGCCACGCGCCAGGGGCCGCGGAACCTCGCCGGGCTGATCGCCTTCAACCGCAGCCATCCGGCGGAGCAGACCTGCTTCGCCGGCCAGGAACTGTTCGAGAGGGCGCTTGCCTCGCCTTCCACCAGTGACCCTCAATACCGGGCCACACGAGCCCAGTTGAAGGACCTCTCCCGGCGCTCCATCGACGAGACCATGGCCGCCCACCGGCTGGACGCCATCGCCGCCCCGACCAACCCGCCCGCCTGGACGACTGACTGCGCCCGGGGCGACAACGACGTCATCCCCTCCTCGACCCCCGCCGCCGTGGCCGGATACCCGTCCCTGTCGGTACCCGCCGGATCCGTGAACGAACTGCCCGTGGGACTGCTCCTGATGGCCGGCTACCACCAGGACGCCACACTCCTGTCACTGGGGGCCGCGGTGGAGCACCAACTACGCGCCTGGCGACGGCCGCGCTACCTGCCGTCGGTGGGACCCGACGCCACTCGGTAACGGCCCGGCGAGGACACCCGGTACGGGTGATCCGGCCGGTGGGGTCGCGCATCCATGGAGGTGCGACCCCACACAGGCCGCACCGACGGTACGTCGGAGACTCCTCGCGTCGGCCCGCGTAACGTTCCCTGCGGTTCCCGGTCTTGACCCTCCCCATTTCCCAACGACGCGCTCCCCACCTTGTCTGCGGACCGGCCGGGCATCGTCTGGACGTGAGACGCCGGGAATGATCGAATAAGGGATGACATCGTTCTGGGTCGGAAAGCGTGTCCGTCTGCGTGGGATCGAGCCTGACGACGCGGTCGCGTTCCAGCGGTTCGCCGAAGACGAAGAGCGTCTGGGAGATCTGTTGAACCCGCCTCGCTCCGCGGAGAGTTACCGGGTCTGGGCGGCGAAGCAGGCGTCCGCCAGGCCTGACGGCGACCGCTTCCAGCTGGCGGTCGAAGCCGTCGACACGGGGGACATAGTCGGCGCCGTCGGATCGCACCACGCCGACCCGCGCGCGGGCTGGTTCGAATACGGCGTCACGATCGGCGCCGAGCATCGCCGCAAGGGCTACGCGGCAGAAGCCGCTGTGCTGCTGCTCCGTTTCATGTTCGCCGAGCAGCGCTACCACAAGTGCCAGGTGCGGATCTTCGCGCACAACGAGGCATCGCTGGCTCTCCATCGCCGACTCGGATTCGTCGAGGAGGGCCGCCTGCGTGAGCTTGCGTTCCTGGCCGGCCGCCACCGCGATGTCGTCATGATGGGCATGCTCACCGACGAGTTCGCCCAGTTGCACTCGACGACAACCTGATGGTTCGAGCGGCCCCGGGTCGCGGTCCGGAAGCGGCGGGGTGGGAGTTGGCGGTCGGCAGCACGGTGACGGTGACGGTCTCGTGATCCACGGCTCGCCGTGCGCGAGGACCCGTCGGCGCACGGCCGGGGGCGACAGCACGATGCCGCCCCCGGCCGGGTGTCAGCTGACGCGCAGGGTCAGCGCGGCGGTGTGGAGCTTGCCGCCGGTCTGGAATTGCAGGAACAGCCGCCAGTTGCCGGACTTGGGCAGCATGGTGTGGAAGGACAGCTCCGGCCCGCCCTTGTCTCCGTTGACCTTGGTCTGCGGGTGCAGGTGTGCGAAGGCCTGGTCGCCCTCGTGGAAGGCGGTCAGGTGCGCGTACGTCTCCAGGTAGGGCTGGAGGTCGGTGACCGGCTTGCCGTCCTTGCTGATGTCCACCGTCATCGGGTGGGCCATACCGGCCATCAGGTCGCCCTTGACCGTGACGGTGTAGCCGTCGACCTCGGCACTGGTGGCCGCCGCGGGGAGCGGCGTCCGCTTGGCGTCGCCGGGGACGGTGACGGCGCGGCTGAGGACGATGTCCTTGCCCTTGCCCGGTCCGCTGTCGGGGGTGAAGGAGGTGAACATCCGCCAGGAGCCGGGCTGGAGGGCCGCGAGGTCGGCGGTCCAGGTGCCGTCGGCCGCCATGGCCGGGTGGACGTGCTGGAAACCGGTGAGGTCCGAGCGGATCGCGTAGAAGTGCATCCGCTTGGTCTGGTCCACGGCGAAGCCGGTGACGGGCTTGCCGTCCGGCCCGTTGATCGTGAACGGGTACGCGGTGTCCTTGCCCGCGGTGAGTTCGCCGGCGCCGGACGACAGCTTGTAGCCGTCCTTGGCGCCGGCCAGGCCGTCGCCCGTGCTGCCGTGGCCCATGCCGGGCATCGAGCCGTCGTCCATGCCGGGCATGGACGGTGTGCCGCTCGCCGAGGACGACGGCGACGCCGCGCCGTGGTGCATGCCCGGCTTGGACGAGTCGGACGAGTCCTTCGACGAGCCGCAGGCGGCCATCGTCAGCGCGAGCACGGCTGCGGTACCGGCCGCCGCGAGACCACGACGGCGCAGGGTGAAACGAGAGGTGAACGACATCACAGAAAGCCTTCGGGAGATGCGCGCCGCACCGGCGCGCGGAGGATCAGGACGCATGGCCCGCAGCCCGTACGACGGGCGGGGCAAGGTCCTGTCACATGCGCGCTGTGCACACCCGTAGGAGCAAGGCCCGGCCACCGGTCGGCGGACCGCGCCGGCCCACAGCCCCGGCCACCGGATACCGCCGCATCAGCGCCCATCCGAAAAGGACCGTCAGCACCCCAACTGCCAGGATCCCTACGGTCGGCAGCACGCTGCGGTCACGGACGGGGGTGGCGACGCACTGGGTGTCGTGGTCACCGGCCATGGACGGCAGACCGGGATGCACCATGGGCAGGGACGAGGCGGCGGGCGTCGCGAGAGCGCTCTCGACTCCGGCCATGTCCCCGGCCTGAGCGGCGTGGTCGTGATGCATGACGGGCGCGGGCGCCGACAGGGATGTGTGGCAGCCGACAGCGGCGGCCGGGGAACCGTGCATGAGGAACAGCCCGAACAGCACCGCGCACACCGCCAGCAGCCGGGCCGGAGCCCGCCCACGCGACCGCGCACTGTCCACCGCCGCCCCATTCCCTCGTCGATCGCCCGGCGGGCAGCCGAACACAGCCCTTACGGCAGCCGACGGCCCTCGGCTGGAGCATACCCCCACCTGGTATCCGGAGGGAGACCAGGCCCCGCGGCACTCGGTATCGCCCGCCGATACGTACCCAGCGTTGATCTCGCCCGGTCGCGGCTCACGCATCGCCCTGGACGCGAGCGTGCAGGTGCATGTCGTGCCGGCCGTCCATTTGCAGATGCGCGCTGCGTCGGGTGCCCTCCAAGGCGAAGCCGGATTTGGTGGCCACCCGGCAGGAGGCTACGTTGCGGACCGAGTGCGCGAGTTCCAGGCGGTGAAAGCCCGCCTCGTCCAGCGCCCAGGCCGTCAGCGTTGCGAGGGCCCGCGGGGCGACCCCGGTACCGCGGGCGGTGGGCAGGACCCGGACGCCTCGGCCCGCCGGTACCAGTGCGCCACCTTCGCCGACTCCCCCCGCTGGTACGGCAACCAGCCGAGACGGCCCGTCCCGGGGGCGCATTCCCCTTCAGCGGCCTTCAATACGGCGCCGGCGCCTGGACGCGAGGTGATCGTGGCGGCCGTCCGCGCCTACCTGGCCCACCGGGAGCCTGGCGGCGAGCGCCCTCTCCCACCACGGTCACCAGACGTCGTCGTCCCCTGGCCGAGGATGCCCTCGGGTGGGTCCCGGCCCGGTTCTCCGGCCCGCCCAGCGAACCCCTGATCCCCACCAACGGCAGCTCAGTTGGAGAAGTCCTGGGTGAGCCAGACGGTGCCGTCGGGATTCCGGTAGACGGCGATGCCGACGTGGGTGAAGGTGCTGCTCAGGATGTTCTGGCGGTGACCGTCGTTGGGCGGCTGCTCGGCGAGCATGGACTTGGTGAGGTTGACGGCGGCGGTGGCGATCTGCTGGGCGTCCGCTCCGGCCGTCGCCTGGCCGATGTTCTCGCCCGCAGCGCCCCAGTGCACACCCGCCGCGGTCTCCCGGTCTCCCAGCGCGGGTTCGCCCGGGCACTGGTGGGACATACCGCACCCGTTGTCCATCGCCGCGTTGTGCCCGGTGGCACTGCGGGTGAGGCCGGTGGTGATGGTGTAGGGCGGCAGGCCGTGGGCGGCGCGCGCTTGGTTGATCACGGCGAGAACCTGTCCGACCGCATCGGAGGCGGTGGACGGACGTGCGGTCGGGGTGCTGCTGTGGGTCGGCGCCCGGTGGGACGGGGAGGGGGCGGTCGGCCGGGGTGTGGCGGCCGGTGTCCGGCTCGGATGTGGTGTGGGGCGGGGGGTGGCCGAGGGCGAGGGGCTGAGCGGTGGCGCTCCGGCCACGGGTGCCGACTGCACCCGCACCGGCTGGGCGACGCCGGCGGTCGTTTTCGGGGCGCTGCCCGGGGAGCCGATCGCTACGGATATCACGGTGGCCGCAGCCGTCGCCGCGGCGCCCCCGGCGAGGAGATGCGCCCCTCGTGGGCGCATCGACGGGCGGCGGTGGCTGCCGTGCCGCCTGCCACCGAGGCCGGTGGAACGGTGCGCCGCGGTCGGCGTCATGACGCCGTCGCCGCCGGGAACGACCGTCTGAGCTGCCGGGGCGAACGCCGCCGTTCCGTGGCCCGCTTGGGCCGCCCACCAGATGAGCGTGGCGGTCGGCGGTACCAGCCCGCAGCCCACGAGGAGGCTCTGCGCGGGTATCAGTTCGCTGCGGTGGCCCGAGCAGGCGGTGCAGTCGCGGGTGTGTCGTGTGATGCGCTTGCGCCACAGCGCGGTGGGGACTCCGTCCCAACCAGCGAGGACGGGCGCGAGCTGCGGGCAGCGGGGCTCCGCCAGCAGTGCGCGGACCACCACCCGGGCGGTTTCCAACTGCGCCTTCATCCGCTGCACCCGCACCGCGACGAACGGCGCGGACAGTTCCAGGGCCGCGGCGACCTCCGCCCGGGTCAGCTCACCGGCCGCCTCCAGCCACCACAGCGACAGCAGGGCGCGGTCGTCCTCGTCCAGCCACCGGGTCGCCTCGGCGGCCTCCCGGCGCTGACCGGAAAGCCCCAGCCGGATGATGGTCAGGTCGACGAAGTCCGCACCGGGATCGACCACGTCGGCCACTTCGTCGACCCCGGTATCGCAGGCCAGCGCCTGTTTGCCGCGCCAGTGGCGGCGTATCTGGTTCATCGTGACGGCGACCAGCCATGACCGGAACCGGTGCGGGTCCCGTAGATCGGCCAGGCTGCGCAGGACACGCAGCAGGGTCTCCTGCACCACGTCGTCGACGTCGGCGTGACCGTGCAGCGCACGTCCGACGATGTTGTACACCAGCGGCAGGTACGCGGCGATGAGCTCGTCCTGAGCCCGTTGATCCCCCGCCTGCGCGGCCGTGATGACCGCGGCTTCCCGTTCCGGTGTCATGTCCGTCCTCTTTCTCTGTGGCGACGGGTCTGCATGCCTTCGATACCTGGGAGACCCTGTCAGGACGGCTCGGATAACAGAAACCCAGAAATTTTCTTCCGGGCCTCGATCGGAGCGCACGACGATTCCCATCATTCCGGCACATCAGCGCGACATAGTCACCGATGTAAGAACATTCAGGACATCCCTCAGGATTGCTGCACGCCATCGGCAATGAAGTGGCCGGCCGGGACCGGGCTTACGAGATCAGTTCCCCGGTGGGGCAACCCCGCGCACCGTTGCAGCCCTTTGGCCCGCACAGCGCCTTTGGGCACGAATCGGACCAACCCATTTGTGATGAAGGCCACTTGGACTTGCTCGGGGCTCGCAGCTCCGCTAACTTCCACTGCCCATTGGACATGCCTTCGAAAGCGTCCAGTTCACGACGGCTGCGGCAGCCCTGAATTCTTCCTGCGGCACCCTGAATTTCCCTGCCCCCACATGCATTTCGGGATTACCGGCGAACCATTCGCCGTGCCGACAGGAAAGCCACGATGATTCCCATCTCCCCACGCAGATAGGCCCGTTGTTCGCTTCGTCCCGATCGCAGAGTGCCGCGATCGCCGACTCGCTGTTCACCCGGCCACCGCTCCGCCGCCGTCCCGGGCCGCCACGGCCCCATCGGCCCCGACGCCTTCGAGGGCGCGGCCGGCCTCGCCGGCCGACGTCGACATGCCGGAAACCTGACACCACAGGAGGACATCAATGCGTCGCGCTTCCCACAAATGGAAGTCCCTCAGCGGTACCTCGCGTACCACCATCGCCCTGGCCACGGCCGGCACGCTCGCGGCCGTGACCGTCGGGGTCTCCTCGGCGAGCACGCTCGGACCGGACCACGACCGGCCCGCCGCCCCGGCGCCACAGGCCACCAGAGCGAAGACCCATCCGTTCGGCCTCGGCGCCCTGCCGTCCGAGTCCACGTGGCGCACGTCCGCGCTGAACCGGTCCGTGGACCCGAACCTGTCGGCCATGGCTCCGCGCCCGACGACCGACGGCACCACGTCCGGCAAGAAGCGGCAGACCCTCCCCGCCCGTGTCGACCTCGCCAAGTACGCGGCCAAGCCCGGCAATCAGGGCCAGGTCGGGTCGTGCGTCGCATGGTCCATCGACTACTCGGCCTACAGCATCCTCGAACACGAACAGGGCATCACCGGCGGCCCCCAGGCGCCCATGTTCACCTACGCCCAGATAGTCAAGGGGCAGAACGTCGGCACCTCCCCGCAACAGCACTTCCGCATCGCCACCTCACAGGGCGTCGACTCCAAGTCCCATTACCGGCAAGGCGACTTCGACTACACCACCCAGCCCACCGCCGACGAGACGCGCAACGCATCGAAGTGGAAACTGTCCGGCTACACCCCGCTCCACACCGGCAGCCGGATCAAGGCCGAGGTGCAGGCTGCCCTCGCCCAGGGGGAGCCGGTGGTGATCTCGATTCCGGTGTACGACAGCTTCTTCTCCCTCGACGCGCGGCAAGCCGCCTCCTACGCATACTCCCCGACTCCCGGTGAGCAGCTTGCCGGCGGTCACGAGGTCACCATCATCGGCTACAACGGCAAGGGCGTCCGGGTGGAGAACTCCTGGGGCACCCACTGGGGCGACCACGGATTCATCAACCTGTCCTGGGACTTCCTGGCCCAGCAGGTGCGGGAGGCCAACGCCGTCGGCAAGCTCATCAAGAAGTAGGAGCCGGGCGGAGTCGACGCCGTACCTCACGAGGCGAGTCGGGGGAAGAGCGCTTCGGCGTTGCCGTGGTTGATCGCGGCGCGCCGGCGGTCGTCGAGGGGGTACGCGTCGAGCCGCTGGGTGAAGTAGGCGCAGGTTTCGGGGGTGGCGTAGGGGAAGTCGCCGCCGAAGGTGATGTGGGTGGGGTCGGCGAAGGTGGGGAGGGTGTCGGGGTTGGCGGTCAGGGCGGTGTCGAAGGAGAAGCGGCGCAGCTCGGCGAAACTCGCCAATAGTTAACAAGCTAATTCTTAGCTTGTTAACTACAGTGGCTCCATGACCTCACGACCGCAAAGCGGACCCACCCCGGCAGAGGGGACCGCCGACCGGCTGCCGCAGGCCGATGACCCGCAGTTCCAGGAATTCACCCGGGCCGTGCACGACCTGCTCGGCGCCGTACGACGCACCCGCGGCCGACTGGCCGGTCAAGGGCGGCCCGCCCTGTCGCTCTCCCAGATCCAGCTGCTGGAAGCGCTCGCCGACCACGGCGCCCTCGGTGTCGGCGAATTGGCCGAGCGCGCGGGCGTCACCGCCCCCACCGCAACCCGCATGCTCAAGCAGCTCGACCGCGACGGCATCGTCACCCGCACCCGCACCACCGGCGACGAACGCCGCGTCCGGGTCTCGCTCACCGATACCGGCGCCGCCCTCCTCGCCGAACACCGCACCCGCCTCCGTGAACGCCAGCTCCGCGCCTTCCGCGAACTCACCCCGGACCAGCGCGCGGCGATCACCGACCTCACCCACCGGCTCACCGAGCTGGTCGACGAAATGTGACCTCGCCGGCCACGACCTCCAGCGATACGGCCGGCTGACCCGCGCAGCCGACGGCGCCACGGGCGCTGTCCAGGACGCACGGATGGCCGGGCTCACAGGCGGACGACGACGAGGGCGATGTCGTCACGGCCGCCCCCGGCAACACCGAGCCTCGCGAGCAGGGCGTCGGCCAGACGCTGGGGGCCGAGGTTGCTCATGGGGGCCAGTGCTTCGGTGAGCCGGGCCAGGCCGCTGTCGATGTCCTCTTCCCGGCGCTCGATCAGGCCGTCGGTATACAGGACGAGGGTGTCGCCGGTGCGAAAGGCGGTGCCGGCCTGCGGGCGGGGCACATGCTCGGGCCGCGCCCCCAAAGGCGGGTCGGTGGCCTGGTCCAGCAACCGGCAGCCTCCCTGCGCGCGCAGCAATACGGGAGGCGGGTGGCCGGCGCTGGAATAGACGATCAGCTTCAGACGGGTATCGATCAGAGCGGTGACCGCGGTGGCCGCCAGGGCCCCGTCCACCGAGCGGGCGTACAGCCCCAGCACCTCCAGCGCCTGCGCGGGCCCGGTCACCGCCCGGCTGGCCGCCGACAGCGCACTGCGCAGCATGCCCATGACGGTGGCGGCCTCCAGACCGTGGCCGACCACGTCGCCCACGGCGACCGTGAACCGACCGTCGGCCAGGTCGACGGTGTCGTACCAGTCACCGCACACATTCAGCGAACCGACCGCCGGCAGATAGCGCACCGCGACATCCTCGTGCCGGGCGAGGTCCGGGGAGTGCAGCATCGCCTCCTGCAACGTGACGGCGACCTGCCGCTCCCGGGCATGCGCGGCCCGCAGCTCGTCATTCAGGCGTTGCAGCTCGCGGGCCCGGAGATACAGCTCGACCTCCATGCTCTGCGCACGCTCGGCCAACCGGTCACCCCGGTGGAACCGGTGCGCGTGCACGAACGCGGTGACGTCCTCGACCCGGTGGATGATGTAGGCCACCCGCCCGTCCGGTCCGCGGACCGGCGTGTTGACCGGGGACCACCAGCGTTCCTCGAAGTCCCCGGGCCGGCGGGACACCGGGATGTCGTAGCGCTGCATCGCCATGGTGTCCGGCTCCCCGGTGGCCAGCACTCGCCCCAGAGAGGCTCGGAGGTTGCGCACCCCGTCCGCCATGGGGTCCGCCGGGTTGTCCGGAAATGCGGTGAACAGGGGCAGCCCGACCAGTTCCTCACGGGAGCGGCCGGTCACCCGGCAGTACGCGTCATTGACATCGACGACCACCAGATCCGTACCCATCACCAGGTACGGACTCGGCGTCGCGGCGAACAGCGCCTGGTAGTCGAGCTCCGGCCTCACGTACCAGCCTCCTCGGCCGGGAAGCCCCCTCAGCATCCACGCTACGCACCGCAGGCCCGCCCTGCGCGCTGCGCGTCCCCCGCCACAGCACCGCACCGCGCCCCGCCCGCCACGGGAGCCCGAACACGACCCACCACCAAGGCGTGCACATGCCAACATTCGGATCCGCCCCGCAGGCACCGCCTCGCCCCCGACACACAGGTCGGCCTCGGGTGAGTTCGTCGCCCCTCCGACGCCCGGCAGGGCATCACGCGGGCGCCCACGCGCCGATCGCGGATTCCTTGCCTGCTTCTACGGGAGGCGTGCGAAGCGGCGACCAGAGACGGGCTGTCGGCGGCCCTTCGCCTGATGTTGCCTCGCGGGAAGGGCGGTGACGTGAAACCCGAAAGGTCCCTGCTCGCAATGAACAGGGACCTTGTCCGGAGCGCCCGGCAGGCCTTGCACCTGCATCTCCCACCGGTTGGTGGACGTCTTTCCTTGGACCACAGACGCGCGACTCCCGTCCGCGGAACCGTAGTTCGTCCGCAGAAGCGAAGTGACGCCGTGATCATATCGCACCTGCACGGCAGGTTCCGCCGGCACCTTCCGGAACCGAAGGTGTACTTCACGGACTTCGGTCCGGCGCCCAGCCAGGACTTCGTGCTCTCACCGGACGAGGAGCAACGCGAGAGGCCGAGCGCCGCCTTGCCGGGCAGGAAGCGAGCGCTTGCCGATCCGCCCACGGCGGGGCTACAGCTCCCTGCGCATGAGCACGCACATCGTCTCGTGACGGCGGATGGACCCGTCGGGCGCCTCCTCGTCCCAGGCATCCGGCTCACGGCCGTACGCGACATAGCCCAGCCGCTCGTACAGCGCGCGAGCCCGAGGATTGTCCTCCTCCACGGCCAGTTCGGCCCTGTGCAGTCCGCGACTGCCGATCCGCTGTTCAGCGGCCCGGATGAGCAGCGTCCCCAGACCGCAGGACTGGAGCGCAGGCAACACGGCGAGCTGCCACACGGCCCCGGCCCCCTCGGAGACCTGGTAGTCGATCCCGCCGATCGCCACCGGCACGTCCCTGGGGGTGCAGACGGCCAGGTAGTCCACCTCACCGGCCGCGGCACGCGCCAACTCCCGCTCCACTTGGCGCAGATGGGTCGCCGACCCGGACCAGTTACACGCAGGCAGATCCCGCTGAAGCAAGTCGCGCACCCTCACCGGCAGGACGACGGCAGTGCCGTTGGAGTCGTGGTCGCTGATCACGACACGAGCATGCCGAGCAACACCAAGGCCCGGCAACGCAATTCTTCCGCCCTGCGATCCGCAACAGTTGCTCACCCCCCACAGGTCGGGACCGCCCTGCTTCCGCCCCTCCGACTCGGTCCCCCCGGTCCAGCGCCTTCGACAAGATCAAGATACTGACGGCCTTCGGGCCGACCCCGTGCAAGGCCGGCAGCTCCGCCTCCCTACGCTGCGACACCGGCTCCAGCGCCGTCCTTCGTCACCGAGGCGAAGCGCTTGCCCCGTATTGAGAAGGCAGTCATGCCGAAGTGCGTGGCCTCAACCTCCGGGAGGGCGAGCGCCGTCTTGCGCAGCTGCGCGAGGGTGCTGATGCACGGAGTTTCACACGATCGGCTCAGAGGAAGGCTGCGCACTTGCCCGCTTGCGGAGCGCGGCCTCATCCCGTGGGACGGAAGCGAATCGAACCGTGGCTCGGCGATCTCGCTCCGCTCCGACTTCGCCGAGCCCCCGCAGACGGCCATCACGCGTCCGTGACGAACTCGCGTGCCGGATACTCGTCCCACCACCCCGCAGCTGAAGCCGCCACCTCCACGACGTACTTGGGACAGTCCCAGCGGGCAACGGCCGGCCGGGGGCAGTCCTGCTCGAACTCCTCCGGGTCCGCAACGCCGTTTCCTCGTCGTCCGCCACCACGCGATCGTGCACACCGAACCCGCCGACGCGGGCCGGCGGGTCGCCGCACGTCGCCCCCGAGAAATCCGGCGTACCGTCCTCACCCAAATACAGGGCATCAATGTCATCGGCTGTGCCTTGCGCGTGACCTGGCCCCCGGATGCGCCCGACCCGTACCACGTGCGTGTACGGCTAGCACTTCCTGCGCACATGGAAAGGCCCCGCCCTTTCTGGCGGATTCCAGGAGTCGTCGCAACACAATTTGATCAACTGGCTGTTGCCAGGAGCTTAGCGAGG
>NZ_BMRP01000074.1 GCF_014648695.1 Streptomyces albospinus | reverse complement strand
ACCACACCGGCCCTCCAGGCCGCGTGACCGAACCTGTCACCCAAACCTGCAGCAGACCCTACATCGTGTTCCTGCTGACGCCGAAGAGGTTCGCGATGGACGTGGCGATGTTCCCCAGGCGGGAGAGCAGGTCCCGCGCTTGACGCACCTGCTCCTCTGCCATGGCCGGCGGGCGCGGGCAGCGTCCAAGCCTTCGTTGGTGCCCTGCACGATGAGTACGCGGATGAACTCCGCGAGCGCGGCGCAGACGTGGAACACAAGTCGACCGCCCGGCCTGGTGGCGTCCAGCGCGTCATGCAGCGAGGTGAAGCCGATGCCGCGCTTGCACAGGCCGGAGACGATCGCGATGAGGTCCCGTTTGATCCGAAACAGTTGGGGTTCTGACTTGCCCTCAGGGCAACTGCCCTGCCCCGGTGGCCGCCGCCCTTCACGCTGCGGTCTCGGTCCGGGCGGGGGCGCCGCTTGCGGCGGAGGGTGTGGTGGGCTTGTTCAGGGCCGCCAGTTGTGACAGGACCGCTGCCGCGATTCCGACAGCGCTCAGCACGAGGGTGATCACCATGAAGCCGTGCATCGCTGCCGCGCGTCCGCCGCTCGGAGCGAGGGCCAGATACACGGTGCCGAAGAGGGCGACGCCCAGTACGCCGCCCACTTGAAGGGTCGTGTTGAACAGCCCGCTCATATCCGGCGCGTACTGGTCCTCCACCGTGCTGGTCAGATGGGTGAGGGTGCCGCTGAACGCGGCTCCGTACCCCAGCCCGCCGAGGCCGAGCAGGGTCGTCAGGAGCAGGCTGCTGGTCGTGCCGGCCCACACCCCCGTGCCGATGCCGGCGAAGGCGAGCGCGAGCGCGAGCAGCAGGGTGCCGAGGGGGGCCACCCTGCGCTTGACGGCGGCGGGCATGCGGTCGAGCAGCGGGCCGGAGACGCCGAAGGCAGCCACCCAGGACACCAGGACAAGGCCCGAGTAGGTGGCGCTCTTGTGGAGTCCTGCTTGCAGGTACTGCGCCAGCACGAAGAGCAGAGCGAAGTACGTGGCCCGGGTGGCGGCCTGAGAGATCAGGGCGTACACCACCGGCTTGCGTGTGAGGAGTGACAGAGTGATCAGTGGTTGCCCGCCGCGTCGGCCCACACGGCGCTCAACCCCGACGAACCACGCGAAGGCGGGCAGGCATGCGGCGAGGCACAGCCACGTCCACACGGGCCAGCCCGCATCACGGCCCAACACCATGGGCAGTACCAGCAGCAGTAGCGCCACGGACAGGACGGCCACACCCGCCAGGTCCATGCGCTGCGCGCCGCGCTGTCCGTCTGCCGGAAGGAAACGCCAGCCCACAACGATCAGACAGAGTCCGATGGGGACGTTGATCAGGAAGATCGGACGCCAGGCGGTCCCGAACAGATCCGCCGATACCAGAACACCGCCGATGACCTGGCCGAACACCGCGCTTCCCGACAGCACCGCCGTATACAGCCCCAGGGCCCGGCTGCGGGCAGAGCCTTGGAAGTTGAGCTGGATGCCGGTCAGCACCTGCGAGGTGAGCAGCGCGGCACCGGCGCCCTGTACGACCCGGGCGACCACCAGGAGGACGGGCGTTGACGCCAGGCCGCAGGCCAGCGACGCGAGGGTGAAGATCGCGAGACCGAGCTGGAACATCCGCCGGTAGCCTCGCACACCGCCCAGCCGCGCACTGGTGATGAGCAGCACGGCGTAAGTGAGGGTGTAGCCGGAGACGATCAGCTCCAGTTCGGCGCCAGAGGCGTGCAGATGATGCTGGATCGAGGGGGTAGCGATGTTGACGATGGCGATGTCCACATTGCCCAGGAACATTCCGCCCAGTAACGCAGTGAGCAGCCACCCTGAGTGTTGCGGCCTTTGTGTTTCCTCAGTCATCGGCTCCCTCTTTGCCCATTCGAACGCGTCGGCGTGACTCATGTCGCGGACATAAGCCAACCGGAGTCGGCAGAGCAGAACTGGCGGGATTCGGACGTGGTGTTCGTCCAGCACATGGCGTCAAGTGGACACCCTCTGTGACCGTCGCTACTGATCCGGGAATCAAATGGTTCTCTTCGAGGATGTAGCGGACGTGGGGGCGACCGAAGTAGCTGCGGACGACATGTGGTTGGCGTTGGCGGCGGTGGAAGAACCTGCGTGTTTCGGTGGCGAGTTGGGCCTGGTCGCGAGCCCGGCTATGCATCGGCAGGCTGCGCTTGAGATCGACGTTGACCAGCTCGTCGGGGTTGAGCTCGGGCGAATACGCGGGCAGGAAGTGTAGCTCGACGCGTTCGGCATGCTCGGCCAGCCAGCCTCGGACCCTGCGGGAGCGGTGGGCGGAGTCGCCGTCCACGACGAGATGCACTGTGCGGTGGAAGTGACCGGCGAGCCGATCCAGGAAGCGGCGCATGACGCCGGCGTCGAAGCTCTCGGTGAAGACCATGAAGTGCATCCGGCCCTTCCTGCTGATCGCCGACATGGCGTTCACCGAGAACCGGTTGCCGCTGCGACGCACGATCGGGGTGCTGCCCTTCTCGCCCCAGGTCCGGCCGGTGACCTGGTCGGAACGGACGCCGACCTGGTCGGGCGACGAGCACCTCGGCACTCTCGGCCTTCGTTCCGTTCCACGGCCCGCTTGTCCGGACGCTGGACCGACAGGCCCCAGCGGCGCAGGTACTTGCCCACCCCCTGCTCGGTCAGCCGCAGCCGGTAGAGCTTCGCGATCAGTGCACCCACCTGGCCGCGTGTCCACAGCCGACCGTGAAGTCCCAGGTCGCATGGACGATGATCGAGGACGGCCTGCCTTACCTGCTCCGTCTCGGACAGCATCTGGTGCTCGCCCGCCCGCTTCCCTCTCGGGCGCGCAGCGAGCTCCTCATAGCCGCCCGAAAGCCACTTCACCAACCAGCCATCCACCGCCTTGAGCGACACACCTTGAACATCGCCGCGACGTCCTCCCGACGGTGTCCCTCCACCAGCGCGGCCACCGCCCGCATCCGCAACACCCCCTGCGCACAAGGCGACAGGTGCCGCGCGTCCCCCACCAGACCACTCACACGGCGATCAACGGGTCAGAACCCCAACCGTTTCAGATCAATGGATGGAGCGGTCGAGCCGGTCGAGCGAGGGGGCCGGCCAGGGTGTCTCCTTCGCGGAGGTGGTCGAGAGCCTTCCGCAATTCCTCGCGTTCGGCTTTCTTGCCGGATTTGTTGCCGGCGAAGATCCGGATGCAGCCTGCTTCGGTGAGATCGTGGATCGGCCGGTCGAGCAGCTGCCCCTTCGTTGATACGCGGCCATACCCGACAAAGGTGCCCGCACGGCGAGGACGGGGACGAGGAGGTCGGTGGTGTCGTCCTGGGGTGACTGGACCCGCGCGATCGTACAGAAAACGGTTGAGTCCAAGTTCTTGAGCACGCCGGCTTTTTGACACCGTTCCTCGCACACGATCCAGCACCGATCCGGCCGTGGACCTTCCCTTTCCGACCTTGCTCAAGAATCGGTCGATTGATGAATAAAGGTCCCCGTCCTCGTCTTCACGCAGCACATCGCTACTCGCGCTGGAGTAGTCCGCCAGCCGAGGTGGAGGACGTCCCGAGCGAAGTCGGGCTAC
This sequence comes from Streptomyces albospinus, assembly GCF_014648695.1. GTDB lineage: Bacteria > Actinomycetota > Actinomycetes > Streptomycetales > Streptomycetaceae > Streptomyces > Streptomyces albospinus. The sequence goes on along the minus strand of NZ_BMRP01000074.1, from coordinate 17,003 downwards.
GGAGTGTCAGTGAAATACCGCTCGCTCTGAGCGTTCTGCCAGGGCATGAAGCCGAACAGGCACCGCTCTGCGGAGGTGCAGATGACGGGCTACTCCGTTGTTTTTTCGGCGAGTACTACAAGGCCGGCGATCCCCCGGTTCTCGATGCTGGACGGGATGGCGCCCACCGTCCGGGCCCGGGTGACGGCCGTTCGTCGATCGTACTCACGGGAATCGCTTCGCGATCGCCGCCGTGATCGCATCCGGTGTGTGTTCCTGAATGAAGTGCCGCGCGTCTGGCAGCTCGACTATGTCCAGATCGGTGAAGGCGGCACGCATCCGCGGGATAGAGGTGTTCGGACGGAACACCATGTCCTGCATTCCCCACACCAACAGGGTCGGCCTGTCGCCGAGCTGGGCGGGCACGTCTCGTGCAAGCTGGTCCAGCAGCGGGCGCGCGGCACGAATTTCCTTCGGCATCATGGCGAGTCCGCGCCGGGCTTCCGCGGTGGGCTGCACCGCACGGTAGTGCTCGGCCTCGGCCGCGGTGAGCTTGCGCCCCAGTTCTGCGAGCAGGACGCGCTCAACGAGGAAGTTCTGTTGGAGTATCCGCCGCTGCATCGGACGGCTACCCATGATCACGCTGAAAGCCCGATTCGCCATCGCTTCTATCGGCCAGAACACGGTGTTGCCCAGCACGAGCCCCCTCACCCGGTCCGCGCGCGCGGTGACCGCGCCCAGTCCGATGGGTCCGCCCCAATCGTGTCCCATCAGAACGAAGTCGTCGAGTTGCAGGTGATCGATCAGCTCGCCGAGGACCGCGGTGTGCTCGGCGATGGTGTAGCCGAAACCCGCAGGACGTTCGGACAATCCGAAACCCAGGTAGTCGACGGCGACACACCGGTACCGGTCGCGCAGGTCCTTCACGATGTGGCGGTAGAGGAAACTCCACGCCGGAGCGCCGTGACAGAACAGGATCGTTGGTCCGGTCCCCTCGTCGATGTAGTGAACCCTGCCGACGGACGAGTCGAACCAACACGACTCAAAAGGGTATAGATTCCCGTCGGGAACGAAGTCGATCAGCATTGGGCCCTCCCTCGGATACGGGCTACATAGTGTCCCGGTCTCGGCGCATGCGGCGACGATCGGAGCCAACCGTTCATCCTCCGGAACGACCAGCTCCGCGTCCAGCTCGTATCCCGTCAGCGACCCCTCGGGGAAGACCACCACCCGCGTGCCCACCGCCCGAACGGCCTCCACGTTGGATGTCACGTCGAAAGCCGTGCTCCTCGGCTGCGCCACCGCGATGCTCAACGGCTGCTTCAACCCCGAACTCCCCTCGTCGAATTGCACGATCACCCTATGGAGCGGCCACACAGCAGGCACGGCAAGCTGCCAGCCGGTCATGCCGGCGGCGAGTAGGCGCCGGGTGATGACGTGGGAGGTCTGGCCTGTGTCCCTGCGGCGGCGTGGGCTTTCACGTCGGGGAGCCTGGCGCGGCCATGTGGACTGCTGTCGTCGATGTCGGGTCACAGGCGGCTGCGCACGTCGTCGTTGAGGGCGGTCAGGTCGAGGCCGCGGTGATGCATCCAACCGGCGGTCGCGGCGTCGTGGGCGGTTTCGTCGCGGTGGCGACAGTGGGAGCGGTGGAGCCAGGCGGGGTTGCGACGCCGGGGGCACAGGGCTCTCAATCACCCGGAAGGAGGTTCTCGGCGACGAGGCTGTTGTAGACCTCTTCGAGGTGGGAGGTCACGGCCCGGGCGGGGTTCTCGCCCTGGGCGACAGGGGCGATGACGCCTTCCAGCGGATTGTCATCGCGTGGCTTGTCCAGGGTCAGAACCTCTCCGATGCCGGGGGCGGCGGCGTCCCGGGCGGTGAGCGGATCCACACCCCACCTCTGCTGGATGGTTTGGAGCACCGAGGTGTGGTCCAGCGGCACGCTGTCATCGGGGACACGGAAGACGGTCCCGCGAGCGATGAGCGGGGAAACCAGCACTGTGGGCACGCGCACCCCGAACCGAGTGAAGTCGAAACCGGCTTCTCCGGCCGATTGGTCGGGCGGTGTCGCGCCGGCGGGCGGTGGCACATGGTCGTAACAACCGCCGTGCTCGTCATAAGTGACGACCAACAGGGTCTTGGCCCAGTCCGGCCCGGTGCGCAGCGCGTTGTACACATCGAGGATGAGCTGCTCGCCCTGCGCGACGTCATCGTTGGGGTGTTGGCTGTTTCCGTCGTGCCTCCAGGCGGGCTCCAGGAAGGTGAACGCGGGGAGTGAGCCGTCGGCGGCGGCGTTCTTGAAGTCCATAAAGCGCCCGAAGTGCTGCTCATCGGCCTGCTGGGTGTCGAGGAAGTCGGCGCGGGTCAACGGCTGGAGGTGGTAGCCGTAGATCCTCCAGTCGATGCTCTTGTCGCTGAGCCGGCCGAAGATGCTGGACGTGTCGAACATGACCTTCTCGGCCTTCGCCTGGGCTATGCATGCTTTGTCGCTCACCAGGCCCTGGCTGGTCCCGGCAAGGGCGAAAGCCCGGTTCGGCATGGTCTGGGTCGGCACCGAGCAATACCAATGGTCACAGACCGCGTAGCCCCGGGCCAGTCCGGAGAGCACCGGCAGCGCTTCCGGGGGGAAGCAGCCCATGATGTCGGCGGCGGTGACGTCCGGGGAGTTGCCTTCCCTGGTCGGAAACATCTCCGCGAAGTCGGTGACAAAGCCTTCATTGGTCGCGACGGGGGCGGGTGTGGCCACCGTTTGCGTACCGAACAGCTGGTTGTTGACTCGATGGTATTCCTCACCGGGGACGGAGCCGGGCATGAAATACGCGCCGGGTTTGGTGTGGTCGATCCGGAAGACGGTGACCTTGTCGCCGTTCCCGTCCGGGTTGGACTCCGTGCCGGTCAAACCTTCGAAGGGCTGGCCAGACGGGCGGTTTCCCTGGTCGGCATAGAGGAACCCGAGCATGTTGTCGAAGGAGCGGTTTTCCAGCATGAGGACCACTAGGTGGTCGATCTGGTTCAGCAGCGCACCGTCCGATGTCATCCGGCACCTCCTGCAGATCGCGGACCGGAGGAGCTGGGCCCCACCAGTCATGGTGACGCCCCCCTTACCACCGTAGGACCGAGCCCCGTACACCGCTCGGCGGCGTCGCGCGACCCCTCGAAGCCGTGGCGATACGACGTCCTCCGCCATCTTGGCCTGCGTCAGAGCGCCGTCGATGCCAACTGGTCATCGGAGTAGGCGTCCTCTGCCCCGGCATCAAGGGCGTGGCTCTGCGCTCCATGAAAGCCCCCGGCACCGCCTACGACGACCCGCTCCTCGGCGGAAAGGATCCGCAGCCGGCGGTGATGGCCGACTCTGTGGACACCGAACCGGACAACGGCGGAGTACACATCAACTCGGCAATCCCCAACTACGCGTTCTACCTGGTGGCCCAGGCACTGGGCGGCTTCGTCTGGGAAGTTGCGTATGACCTGCTGTTGGGGAAACGAGGAGCCTTCCCGCAGCCACGGGGTGATCCGTCTGGCCTCGGTCAGCATCCTGTCCTACTGCGCCGGACCGCACGTCGGCTTGTCGCCGGGATGGGCCTGGTTGTACGCGTGCACGGCCTTGGACTTGGCGACGGCTTCGTTCCAGATCCAGCGACATCGAGCCCACTCCGCCGCCAGCAGCCTCTCCGACCCGACAGAGACACGAAGCCGAAACGTGTACCGGACACAACCGGCATCTCCGCTCGACTGAGCTCGCATCGTCATGACCTCAACGTACAGGGAAGCCACGACAGTTGGTGTCACACACCTGCGTCGCCTGCCGCCCATCGCGGGTGGATGTCGAATCGCCCCAGCGGCGATTCGACAATTCCTGCCCCGCTCCGCGGGAATCCGGGTTCCTCCCCCACATGAACGTCGGAGCATCCCCCGGCAGGACGGTGAGCCTGCGCCTCCACATCACGCCGGATCAAGGCCAACGAGTCATCGCGCGGCACGGCGTCGGCTCTCACCAGTAGATCGTTGAACTCATCGGTAGTGGCGCTCGGTCGCGTCACCGTAGGGCCGGTCCGAGGGGTGGTCTGGCCCGCCGATGGTTTTCGCGGCGGCGGCCCGCCCTCAATCGGCCCGCCCACCGACGTTCCCCATGTCCAACCCGCTGACGTTCTCGCGTCCGACAACAGCAGCTCCTCGCCGAACCGGCCTGGGCGAAGAAGCTGAGCCACGAAGACCGGCGCGGACTGACCGCCGTGTTTCTGCCGAATTCCGTTCCCGCGCCGCGCTCCCTGGCGGGCGCCGCCGATCTGACCGGACCGGATCGGCAGAGACCGTTTGATCGCTACCAGCTGTTCCTCGGCATGTGCACACCGATACCGGCAGCGGTAGCGGGTGGCTCAGCGGTTTCGGCCCTGGATCTCTGCGGCGGCGCGGTGCAACTCGGCAAGGACTGTTCGGACGGCCCTGCGGGCGGTGCGCTCGGGCCGGTGGAGGACGTCGATGTCGCGTCGAGCGTGCACTCCGCTCAGCGGCCTGAGGACGACGTCGCGGTGCGGCCGAGCGGTCCAGCGGGGCATCAGCGCGAGGCCACCGCCGGCGGCGACGGCCACGGCGACTACCGCGAATTCGTTGATGCGGTGGACGATGTCGAGTCGGCGATTGGCGACGCTGGCGATGGCCTCGATGGTGGACATCAGCGGGAAGCCGTCGTGCACCGTGATCCACGGCTGGTCCGCCACGTCCCGCGGCGTAAGCAGCGGCTTGGACGCCAGCGCATGACCGGCCGGCAGGGCGACGTCGAGGGGCTCGCGCAGCAGCGTTGTGGAGGTCACGGTGCGTGGCCACGGCGGGCCGTGGTCGAGGCGGTGGGCGAGCACGAGATCGTAGTGACGGGTGAGGGCGGGGAAGCGGTCCTGGGCGACGTCCTCGTCGGCGAGCGCCGGGCGGGGGCGGCCGGGGCCGGCGAGGCTGCGCAGCAGGAGCGGAAAGAACGCGGACGCTGCGCTGTGGAACGCGGCCACCGACACGTCGCCGTCGGGTTGCTCTGCGAAGTCGGCGATCGTGTGCCGGGCCTGGGCCAGGGCGGTCTCGACCTTGATGGCCGCCGCGGCCAGGGCCTGCCCGGCGTCGGTCAGTACCACCCGGCGTCCGGCGCGTTCGGTGAGCGGTACGGGGATCGAGCGCTGCAGCAGCCGCAGCTGCTGCGAGATCGCGGAAGGCGTCACGTGCAGCGCCTCGGCGACGGCGCTGACGCTGCCCAGGTCTCCCAGTTCGCGCAGGATGCGCAGCTGCCGTTCATCCATCCTGAAAGTGTAGTGCTGCTACACATCAGCTTTAGAAGTTGGTTGTAGCCTTCAACGTACTGCTGGGGCAGCGTGGGGGTATGCATGTTGCCCGCCGCACCGATGCGGTACTTCTCCTGGTCGCCCTGGTCTGGGGTTCCAGCTATCTCGCGGCCAAGACGGCCACCGTCACGCTCCCGGTCCTGGCGGTCCTGTTCGCCCGGTATGCGATCTCCGCGCTCACGTGCGGAGCCCTGGTCGCCTCCCGCCGCCGAAGGCGCCGCTGGACCCGTGCGGAGGTCCGCGTCGGGTCGCTGTTGGGAGGCACCCAGGCGGCCGTGCTCGTGCTGGAGACCTACGGGGTGGCGCACACCAGCGCCGCGAACGCCGGGCTGATCATCAGCCTGACCATCGTGCTGACACCGCTGCTGGACCGCACCGGCGGCCGGCGGCTGCCGCGGACGTTCTTCCTCGCCGCCGGACTCTGCGTTGTGGCCGTCGGGCTGCTCACTTCCAGTACCGGGCTGCACGCACCACGGCCCGGAGACGTGCTCATGCTCGCCGCCGCAGTCGTCCGGGCCGGGCACGTCGCTCTCGTCGGACGGCTCACCGTGGGCCGTCCCATGGACCCGCTGCACCTGACGACCGCCCAGACCGTCGTGGGCTCGACACTGTTCCTGCCACTCGCCTTCACCCACCTGCCTGACCTGGTCCACAGCAGTGCCACCACCTGGACCCAACTGATCTATCTCGCCCTGTTCTGCAGCGTGTTCGCCTTCCTCGCCCAGACCTGGGCCGTGCAAGGCACTTCCGCCAGCCGGGCCAGCCTGCTGCTGGGCACCGAACCGATCTGGGCTGTCGCCATCGGAATCAGCGTCGGCGGCGAACGGCTCACCCTCTGGGCCACTCTCGGCGCCGTGCTCATGATCGCCGGAACCTACTGGGGCCAGGCCATCGAACGCACCCACCGCACCACCACACCAAGAACCGAGAAAGAGGATGAAGCGTGCCCGACAATGACACCTACCAGCGCCTGATCACCCTGCTCGACACCACCCAGACGCCCCACCGGCTCATCGATCACGAACCGGACGGCGCCACGGACTCGGTCAGCGCCCTGCGCGGACACCCCGCCTCCCGGGTAGCGCCTCCACCGGCCGCTGACGGTCCGCATCGTCGTCCTGCACGGGCTGTTCGACCCCACGATCCACGACTGGCGGGCCGACGCGTCCTTGCTCCCATCGCTGGACAAGGTCGTCGTGGCACAACAACAGGCCGAGCTTGCAGGCCGCCTACTTTCCTGCCCCCACCTGACCGACCCAGCCCCGACCATCATCTTCGCCGAACAACCCGACCAGTTCGGCGAACGGGGCGGGATCTCGGCCACGGCAATGTCCTCGGAGGCGAACACGGCGTCGAAGGCAGCGGTGAACTGCGCATCCCAGTCACGGATGAAGTGGGTGAACTGCTCGGCGCGGTCACCGAGTTGCCGCAGGAGCTGGCGGGCTTGCTGGGTGTCCCACTCAGCGGTCGGGCGGGCGGTGACGCCGAGGAGGTGCACGGTTCGGGTTCGTACCTCCCTCACGAACAGCGCGTACAGGAGCCGAAGCGCGATCGTGTCGAGGTGGAAGGAGTCCGTCGCGAGCAGGCCATCGGCCTGCGTTTTGAGGAACGGGGTCCATTCGCCGCGGGCTTGTTCGCGTCGGAGTGCGGGGCCGAGGCCAGCTGTGCGCAGGATGCGGCGGACGGTGGTGGGGCTGAGGCGGTGGCCGAGGCGGCGCAGTTCCCCGTGCACTCGACGGAAGCCCCAGCCAGAGTTCTGCGAGCCGAGGCGAAGGACCAGGTCGGCGGATCTCGTCCGGGGGCCGTGGGCGTCCCAGGGACAGGGGCTGCGTCCGCTTCTTCTTGATCAGGCGTTGGTGCCAGGCCAGCAGGGTACGCGGGGTGACGATCCGTCGGGCGCGCAGTGGCCGGGGTAGTAGTCGGGTGAGGGCGGCGAGCAGGGCCCGGGCGGGCCAACTGGGCCGGGCTGCGGGGATTTGGCGGCGGAGGATCGCGAGTTCGTGCCAGAAGATAAGTATCTCCGCGTCCTTCGATGCGGCGCTTCGGCCCAGTAGCGCGAGCCAGGCCAGGACCTTAGTGGCGAAGCGGTAGATCCTGCGGACGGGCATGGGAAGTGATCATGCCGTAGGGGCCGGTCTCGAGTATCGTCCCTGGTCAGCGCCGGTGAAGCAATATTGAAGCGGTACGGGAACGCGGGCGGCGCTTTGCCCCACCTGGCTATCGCCTCACCTGTCAGTGATCGCGGAGAGCCATGCGGTGTCCTCCGGGCCCGGCGCTTCGGGGCCGAGCGCGGGCAGCCAGCGGACCTCGCCCGAGCGCAGGGCGACCGTGGCCCGTGGTCTCATCGGCCCGTCGCCCCTGCGTGAGAGCAGGACGAGTTCCCAGACCGTCGCCGTCATGGCGTCGAGCCGGGTGGCGCAGTCGGCGGTGACTCGCCGCGGATCCCGGGTCTGCCCCAGGGACAGATGCGGGGTGAAGTTCTTGGCGGGCGCACGACAGCGCGGGAACCGCTGCCGCAGTACGCGGTGCAGATCTGCCCACGGTGCCTTGCCGGTGGCCGCAGGGTCGAGCCACACGGTGACGTACGCCCTCTGTTGGAAGGTGCGCACCCCGTCCAGCCGGGCGGTGAAGACCGGCGTCTCCGCCGTCGCTGCGGCGAGCAACGGGGCCGCCCGCTCGAAATCGGACTCCGGCACGAAGCCGAAGAGCACATTGACATGCGGCGGCCAGCGGTGGATCTGGGGATCGTAATCCCAGCGGATGTCCTGGATCGGCGACCACAGCTCCGCAGGCGGGATCCAGGCCACCGCCGTGCGGGCCGTCGGCAACACATCGAGGGCGCCAGCAGTCTCGCCCCTGGCGAAACTCAGCTGCGCTTGCGGGGCTCGCACCCGGCCGGCTCCCGACGCGTCGATGCGGTCCACACCTGTGGTCCGGTCCCAGACCACCTCGCCGTCCGCCTCGATGAACATCACCCGGTGCCACGGGATGTCGCCCCCGGGAACAAAGGAAGGCAGCGGGATGCGTTTGACGGCATCCCTGCGCTGACTGATCCCCAGCACGAACCGGGCCGGGTCGAACCGCGGGTCCCAGCGGACCCGGTGATAGATCTCGTCGCTGGTTCGCATCACGCCCCCTCTCCCGCCGTCACCCCCTTCTCTTCCCCCAGGATGCCGCCAACCCTGTCCTTGACGGTTGTTCCGCTCCGTACCGCGACGCATCAGGTGCGGTGCGTGATGGCGCCGGTGTACGTCGCGGCGAGTTCTTGGTCGACGGATGATGGCGCCATCGCCAACGTCCTCGTCAAGTCGGACGCCACCGGGGTGCCCGAGCAGGTCACCGATCAGCCACGCACCCAGCGGCTCGCCCAGCCCGTGCGGACAACCATCACACCGTAACCACCCTCCGCGACCAGGCCGGGCACGCCCCACACGCCTTGCGCGATGCGCCCGGCCCCGTCACTCCAGCAGTGACAGGCAGCCGAGACACCAGGTAGCACGGCGCCTGTGAGCGCAGCCGTGCGCACCTGCCGACGCACGCGGCCCCGAGTGGGCTTCGAGTGAGGAGCTCGAAGAGGTAGACGCCCTGCGTTCCTCCCACCGCCAGCCACAGCTCATCCTGACTCTGAGTCCAGGCACACGAGAGCAGTCCACCTGCGACTCGCACAACGGCCACCGTGCACGTCCCCACCGCTTCCCAGACCCGCACCGTGTGGTCGTCGCCTGTGGACGCGAGCCAGGTGCCTCCTGGTGCGATGGCCACGGAGTTCACCGGACCCGCATGCCCAGCGAAGGCAGCGGTGTATGACGTCGTAGCCCGGTCCCAAAGCCGCACGCCGCTTGCGTCGGCCACGGCCAGCGCGCTGCCGTCCGGAGCGATTACCGTCGGCGGCACCGAATAGGCGTACCCGATGAGAGACGCGGTTCGCTCCCCACCAGCCCGGTCCCAGAGCCGCACCCTGGTTCCTTCGGGCGTTACCCCTTGATCGTGGACACCCTGATCAGTGGATCGTGATGATTCACAGGACAGGAGTTCCCGTTGGGTGCGTCGAAGTACTCGCCTGAGTTCCGGGCCGATGCCGTCGCGCTGTACCACTCGCGGCCGGGTGGGACGTATGCGTCGGTGGCCAAGGACATGGGCGTCAACCATGAGACGCTCCGCACCTGGGTGCGGGATGCCGAGCAGGACGCCCGGCCCGGGGCCGTGGAGGCCACCGCGATGGAGAAGGAGAACCGGCAGCTGCGGGCGCGGGTCAAGGAACTCGAAGTCGAGCGGGAGATCCTGCGGAGGGCCGCGAAGTATTTTGCGGCGGAGACCAGCTGGTGAGCAGCCGCTTCCAGTTCGTCGACGATCACCGTGACGCCTTCGGCGTCAAGCGTCTGTGCCGGATGCTGCAGGTCTCTCGGTCCGACTTCTACCGGTGGCGGGCCGGCGCGGAAGCGCGGGCCAGCCGGACAAAGGCGGACACCGAGCGCGCCGAGCGCATCATCCGGATCCACCGAGCATCGGTCGGCACCTACAGGGTCCCGCGCGTCACCGCCGAGCTGAAGGATGCCAGGAGGCCGGTCAATCACAAGAGTGTCGAGCGCGTCATGCGCAAGTTCCGCATCGTCGGGCTGCACCTGCGCAAGAAGGTGCGCACCACCATTCCCGAGCCGTCGGCGACGCCGGTGCCGGACCTGCTGCGGCGCGACTTCACCGCCCAGGCGCCGAACACCAAGTACGTGGGAGACATCACCTACCTCCATGTTGGAGATGGCCAATTCCATTGTCTGGCAACGGTGTTGGACTTGCATTCGAAGCGGCTGGCAGGCTGGTCGATCGCCGACCACATGCGCACCTTCCTGGTCACCGACGCGCTCAGGGCCGCCGCGGCGGCCCGTGGCGTCGGCGGTCTGCGCGGGGCGATTTTCCACAGCGACAACGGGGCGCAATATGTGTCGAAGGAGTTCGCCCTGGTCTGCTCGGAGCTCGGCGTGACCAGGTCACGCGGCGCGGTGGGCACGAGCGCGGACAACGCCGCCGCGGAGAGCCTGAACGCGACCATGAAACGCGAGACGCTCCAGGGACGGAAGCGGTGGAACGGGGCCCGTGAGGCTCGCCTCACGGTCTTCCGCTGGGCGACCCGCTACAACAACCCGGCGGCGGCACTCCCGCCTTGGCCATATCAGCCCGATCGCCTATGAGCAGCGATCAACGACGTTGGCCACCGCCGCATGACAAACGGGGTCCACGATCAAGGAGGAAGCCCCCTTGCGCGCGGGAGTGCCGGTGTCAATGTGCGGAAGCCAGTGCGCCCCACCCGCGCCGGTGCACGTGCACGTGCACTGGATGCCCGCATGCGCGGTTTTCACCGCAGTGGTCATCCGGTCTCCTGAACTGCAAACTTGTTCGCCGGTATTGGGGTCCGGAGGATGCAGTGCTGGGCGATTCGGAGTGTCGAGGATTTCGGATTCCTGTCGCTGCCATGCCTTACGAGGCCCGGTGCAGTCCCTATGTTGACGAAGTCCGCCGAAGCTCACAGCTCTGGGCGTACGAACAGGGAATCGCCTCCTCAGACACTGAGGTCCGGCGACTGCAGCGAGCCGACTACGGGCTCCTTTGTTCGATGTTCTTCAGCGAGGCTCCGCTTCCCGTGCTCGCGCTGGGCACGGACCGGCTGACTTGGACTTTCGCCCTCGATGACATGTTCAGTGATTTCCACCAGAGTGGCTCGCCTGGCTTGGAGGGAGCGGTGGACCTCGTCACACGACTGCACGACTGACGGACATTCCGGGCCAGGGCTCTGCCCCGGCGGCCCGGCCCATCGAGCGGGCGCCTGCTCACCTCACGCGACGGACCTCGACCATGCTGGACCCCGCCTGGCGCAGGAGATTCCTCGCCGACGTGACCGCTTTTGTTGAAGGGTACGCATGGGAAGCACAAAAACCTTCCCTTGAACGTACTCCCGATCTCGTGGACCACATCCAGACACGCAGACAGCTCAGTGATGTCGTGCTCACGCTGGACCTCGTGGAGCTATCACTCGGCATGGCCATCCCCCAAGTCTCTACGCCATGCGCCCCATCCGTGTTCTGGTGGAGTCGGCAGCGGACCACATCATGTACGTCAACGACATCTTCTCGTCGAACAAGGAGATCGCCCACCTGGACCTGCACAACAATGTCCACATCATCCACACGACGCTGGGTCTGGGACGGCAGGAACCTGTCGACTTCGTCAACCTGTTGGCCACCTCGCAGATCAGCCTCCACGAACACGTGGTGGAGCACGAACTCCCCGCCCTGCTCGACCAGCTGACACCGGATGAAAAGCCCCTCCAGCATGAAATCAGGCGATGGATTCGACAGCTCGAAGGCAGCATGGCGGCCAGTCTGAAGTGGCACCAGGTATCCTATCGCTACCACGATGTCGAACTGTGACGTCCACCAGAAGCCCCGCCCTAGACGGTATCCATCGCGAGGCTCGCCCCCTGATTACCCATCAGCTACTGACTTCGGCTTGTCAGGGTGACATGGGGGTATCGAGGGCAAGGCCGGTTCCGGCTGGGAAAGCGTGCACGTGCGGCGCCGATCCCGGAGTGGCGTGGTGCTCGTCTCGCCTGCTGGTCAGGCTTTGAATGAGTGCAGGTTGGACGCGGCGAGGGTTTGCTCCGCGCCGTGTGCCTCGAAGGTGCTCATGCACTGGAAGCCGAGGCGGGCGGCGAGCTTGAGTGAACGCTCGTTGGCTGTCTGGGTCACTACCAGGACCGGCTGGTCAGGCAGCTCGTCGGCGGCGGCGCGCAACGCGGCCGTGGCAGCCTCGAACGCCAGCCCTGCGCCCCAAGCCTCGCGTCGTAGCAGGTAGGTCAGTTCCAGTTCCCCGCCCTCCTCGGTGACGTGCCCAGGGAGGTCGGCGGAGCGTCGGTCGAGCACGAGCGTCCCGAAGAGCCGGTCGGTCGTCTTGTCGGCGATGACAAACGTGCCGGGATTGTGGGTGATGCTCGTGGTACCGATCGCCTCGAGATACTGTTCGACGACACTTCGGGGCCTTGGGCCGCCGAGGTATAACCGGACCTGTGGATCGGTCTGAAGTTCGATGAGTCCGTCGCGGTCGGCGTCGTGTGCTTTGCGCAACCGGAGTCGACCCGAGGTGATCTCCATGGCGGACAGCGTGGGCGATGGGTCCATGGGATCCATCCTGGCTGAGAACCTGCCGTTTGGCTGCGGCGCTCCCCGGTTCCCGTCACATTCGGCCCGATACGGTTCAGTCGTGGCGTCTGCGACAGCCATTGCACAGCCGGAACCGCGATGCGCGAATCACTGGCTCGCCCCACGGATACCCCCCGGATCTCTACTGACTTCGGCTCGCCAGGGCGTTCGTCACTGAACTTGTTGATGCTGACGGGGTGTTGGCGGTAGTCCATGGTGTGTGAGGTAGGCGGATGGGGGCGGGTTGACCTCGGTGGCACGCCGACGCCGGCAGGCGGTTCGGATGGAGGCCGCGGAACCATTCGCCCGGGGCATCAACCCGCCGGAGGTCGCGCGGCGGCTGCGGGTGAGCTGGAAGTCGGCCTACCAGTGGCACAAGGCGTGGCGCGAGGGAGGCGGCAAGGCTCTGGCCTCGCGTGGGCCGAGTGGATCTCGGTGTCGTCTGTCTCCGTACTGCCTGCGGAAGCTGGCCGTGTACCTCGAACAGGGTCCGGCCGTGCACGGGTGGGTGGAGTTCAGGTGTGGACCGCGGCCTGGGTGGCCACGCTGATCTGGAGGACGTTCCACGTCTTCTACAGCGGCTCGGGCGCGACCCGACTGATGCTCCGGCTCGGCTTCACCCCGCAGATCCTCGCGCGGCGTGTCGCGGAGCGCGACGAGCAAGCCGTCGCGCAGTGGTAAGGAGGCGACCTGGGCCGAGGTAAAGGAAGCCAGGACGGCCTGCGACGGCTGGATCTGCTTCGAGGACGAAGCAGGCTTCACTCGCCGGCTGCCCAAAGGACGCACCTGGGGTCGGCGCGGCATCGGTGCCCATGGGCGCGGGCCGCGGGGGCTGGATGGCAGCCTGGGCGCGAGCAAGGATGTCGTGGTCAACGGTGAGCGGCTCAAGGTGGGTGGTGGCACCGCCGGGGCCGCCGCAGGCGTGGGCCAGGGACAGGTGTCCCATGCCGACGAGGTCGAGGCCGAGGTAGTCCATGGTGGCCTGCCGCAGCGGTGCGCCGCGCGGGAGGGCGACGAGCCGTGCGAGGTCGCCGCCGGCATCGGGGCAACCGGCAGTTCGGCCCCGTCCAGGAGCAATCCGGCGCGGTGCGCGGCGTCCACGGCAAGCGTGCCCAAGGCCGGGATGTCGGGCAAGGGTGCCGGCGGTGGGTGAGCGGTTCGGTCAACATCGGCCGCGGACCGACCAGGTCGAGGTCGACCGGCTCGGGGAGGGGGGACCGTACGCTTCGTGGACTGGGTCGGGATGGCAGCGCGGGGCGGGGCGCGGGCGTCGCAGAGGCGGCGGAGGCGGGCGCCGGAAGCGCGGCGCCCCGGGGCCCGGCTGGGGCCCGGTGAGCGCGCAGGCGTTCCTCAGATGATGGTGGGCACGGCCACGCGGAGTGAACAACGGGGCGGGCGCGCTACACAGACATTCGGCGAGGAGGAAGAGTCGCCGCCTGCGGGTCCAGGCCCTGCCGACGCCGCCCGACGCGCCGCCGACCAGCTGCGCGCCGAGGGCCTGGACCCATGACGGTCGTAACGGATCCAGGCCCTCGGCCCGTTTCAGCGGCCCGTGAAGTACGGTCCTACTTCACGCGCTTGAACCAGGTGATCGGGCTGGTGGTGTCGCGCGACTGGACGTAGACACGGGCGGGGACGGCCACCATCCGCTGCTGGGTGTCGTTGTTCGCCCGGTAGACGATGTAGCCGGTGTAGTACGCGCCGTTTCCCCGGGGCTCCAGCCAGCCCTTCTGCTTGCCCTCGGGCACAGTCATCTCGACGTCGGTTTCCATTGTGTTCTGCAGCCTTTTGGTAGACGTGGCTGCGTAGCTGTAGGTGAAACTCGCCTCCGCCGGAATGTCACTCTTCCCGTCGCCGATCTTGGGTGTGATCTTGCCGCCCACCGACCAGCCCTCCGTCTCGCTCTTTTCGTCGGTGACGGAACTGGAGATCTTGTAGGTCAGCTTCCCGCCGCCGGCCAGGCCGTCCCCGGCCTGTCCCTTGACCGGGTATTTCTCGGTGAGCTTGCCGACGAAGGCGCATGGCGGCTTCTGACCCGCGCGATCCTTGTCGTGGTTCGCTTGGTTGCAGAACTGTTCGAGGTTCTGACCGGTCCACTCGTCCTTGTACGCGTCCTTGCCGGTGAAGCGGGGGGCTGTGGAGTTGGGCCCCTGTGCAAGTCCGTTGATGGGCTGGTACAGCCTTTTGGCGCTTTCGCGGGCAGGCTCCTTGGTGTTGGGGTCTTCAGCGAACGTCTTCGCTGCGTCCTGCGCGTCCTTGATGGCCTGATCAGGGTTGTAATTGACCTGCCCTCCCGACACGTCCGAGAGGTTGACCTGCTTGTCGTCGAGCCCGGTGGGGAGGCCCATCACGCTTTCAGAGTCCCGAACCGGCGACCACTTGGCCATGTCCGCGAGGACCTGGTCATCCGATTCGTAGATGCTGCCGGGGGCTGTGGGCTTGTCGTCCGCGAAGGCCGGCCCCTGCGTGCTCAGTAGCGACGCTCCGGTGAGAAAAGTGGTGGCGACGGCGGTTGCTGCCCATCTGTTTCTGCGCCGGCCTTGGTCGGCAGCTGTGGGGGGTATGGACATGCGACTTTCCTTTCCATCGAGGAACGGACCATCCTTGGTCACGCCGAGATGAGTGGCGGAAGTGCAGCGGAGAGACACGCAAAACCTGACGCTGCATCTGCGCCTGGCGTTCTTCGCAAGGTGTCCGAACTTCGGGTATGTGAAATGCGGGTGCCTGCGGTGACTGCAGGGGCCTGTAGGTCCTCTGTCAATCACAGAGACGGAAGCTCTCCCCGCACGGTTGCCCTGAACTGACGAGTAGATTTCGCTGATTGCCGGAATACCGCACCGGAGGCAGCGAACTGCCTGTCGCTCGCCCGGCATTCGAGCGGAAAGCGTGGAAGGAATCGCAGGATCTGGTGGGCTCAAGAAGCACCGTCCGGTGTGCGCAGCGCTCCAGGGGGTGGGCCTTGGCCGCCGGTGGCAGGCCAGAAGCTGAGCAGACCGCAGCCCAGGCACTGGCCAACCGATACCCGCACAACGTCGTCATCCAGCAGTCAGGTTCACCGGCACCGCCCAGCTCCTCCGCCACCGGTAGCACCTGGTGGTTCGCTGCGTACCGCCGGCTGCCCAGTCGCATGGCCGGAGGTCCGTGCAGCCTGAGGGCCAGGGGGTGCGGTGGCAGGCTGACGAGGTGGGTGAGCGGTCACCGCCTGCGCGAAGCGTGGGGTGGTGATGGGGAGCTGGCCTGCTGGCCAAGGCCCTGCTGCTGTGGAGATCGTCTCCGAGGACGAGTGTGTCGAACTTGTGCACCGGGTGGGGCTGCCGGACCGGCGCATGGCGGAGCGGGCCCGGATCATCCTTGCGTGCGCTCGACCGCGTCTACCCCGATCGCCACCGCCCTCCCGGCAAGGCTGCCGGAGGCGAAGAAATAGGGTGCCTGGAGAGCACCCGGTACCCGGGCAAGCGGCCCTCTGGCCGCTCCCTGGCCGCGCGATGAGATGGCCTCAACGCACAGGGGCTGAGCTCGGTACAGGTGGAGATCGACTGGTGGATCGCCTTCAAGTCGCACTCCATGTTCGAGAGCCCGCGCGGAGAGCTGTCCCAGGCCCCTCGGATCCGCATGCCGGCCTCTTCCACTTGCGCTGCAGAGGTGACAGTTTTGCAGAGGGCAGTGGTGCGGTCGTCATCGAGTCGACGGAGCGCACGGCGCCCCGGCCGGCGCTTCGGGAGGGCGCGAGATCTCATGGGCGCCCTCGGACGGTCAGGCAGCACTCGACCGGTCCCTCGACCTTGATCCGAACACCCCCCGACGTCACATGCCGACTCTCGGAGTCGATCACAAGAACAATGAGATCGTGGTCCTGGATCAGCATGGTCAGATCGAGAACAAAGACGGCAGCATCACGGAGGAAGACCACGGTCATGTCCAGTCGAACTATCCATCCTCAAGCGTGACAGAGGGTGACCTCAACCAGCTGAAGAGGGCTGGAATGATCAACGACCTCAAGAAGCAGCGAGTGCTGCCGCCACCTTGTGAATGACCAGCATGGAGAAAGGAACCGATGTGCCGCAGGAGCTGGACCGGGAGACCGGTGACGGCTTGATCGGTATCCGTGATCCGGCTGAGGTCGACGCGGCCTTCGACCGGGGCGAGAGGTGTGTGGGTACAGCCGTTGTCGGGCTGGTGCTGAACTCTGATGACGTCGCTGTGGTAGCACCACGGGTACTACGCGCCTTGCGCTCATCGGATGCGACAGTGCGCAGTCTAGTGACCTGAGTCAGAGATTCGGTGGCAGTAGGCTGCGACTTTGTCCAGGATCTCGTCGGCGGTTTTCGTCCAGACAAACGGTCGCGGGTGTTCGTTCCAGTCGGCCAGCCATGCCCGGATGTCGCGTTCGAGAGCCTGGACGGAGCGGTGGACGCCACGCTTGAGCTTCTTCTGCGTGAGCTCTGCGAACCACCGCTCCACCAGGTTCAGCCAGGACGAGCTCGTGGGCGTGAAGTGCAGGTGGAAGCGCGGG
>NZ_BMRP01000073.1 GCF_014648695.1 Streptomyces albospinus | reverse complement strand
TTCCCACCCGCCCCACAGGGCAAGCCAGTTCAGATGTCACCCGATCGTGCAGCAGACCCCTGGGTCGGCCGCTGCCGTTCGGTGCCGGGGCAGCAGCGACCGCCACGCCAGGGCCGCCACCGAGCAGCCTGAGCTCCACGGCAGTCCCCGTCCGACGCAACCACTCGCCCTCAACACCCAGCCAGGACGGCTTCCAGGCCCTGCCCGGCGGGATCGTCGAGCGTCCACTGAACAGAGCGAGTCGATGCTCCCCTGAGTCGAGGTGGAAAATGGGGAGCCTTGGACTCTTCGGTGCTGAAGCAGGCGATCGTTGCTAGGATCCAGACATCAGGCTGAGGCAACACGCTGGAACTTTCCCAGAACTCAAATGGCCAGTTCTCACGCTGACTGGCCAACTCGGGCACTCAGTCACATGCCTCCGAAACACTGTGATGCAGCTGATCGTGTCAGTAGTAGAACTCCAGGTAGTCGATCTCCTTGAGTGTCACTTCTTCAAGTGCGGCCGGGACACCATTGCGTTGGAAGTAGCAGGCTGCCAAGGCTTCGCTGAGAATGCGGTTGAGCTCGTCTTCGGGTGCTTGCCTGTGGCGGGCGGCGAAGAGGTGCTTGGGATAGGGGTCGCGCAGGCTGAGGGTGAGGAATCGCAGGCGGGGATCGTCAGTGGAACCGGCGGCAGAGGTGAAGCCGAACCATGCGCGGAAGGAGACGGTCATCATGCCGCCGTTGTCAAGGATGGTGTGGTGTGCTCGGCGCCGGATGCGGGGCTGCCACAGACGGATGACTTCCCGTTCGAGCACCTGGTGCAGAGAGTCTTCAGGGGGCAAGCGGTGGCCGGTCAGGAGCTGATTGAGAGTGTTTTCGCCGGTGCCGAGGTAGGCAGCGAGCGCGGGGAGGCCACCGTCCCTTTGCCGGGCGAGGAAATGGAGGCGGGCTCTGGTGGAGCGTGGTGCGGGACGTGTCCAGTGGCGAGAGTCGGCGCGGTCGAGGGCCTCTTCAACCGTGTTGGCGTAGAGGGTGATTGCCATGACGTGATTCCTTGGCGGTCTGTGGGTGTGGGTAGTTGTCGCGAGAGGCTGATTGTGCGGCGAGGATGGGAGCATGGTGAGAAGTCACGTCCTGCCACCGTTGCCGAGGCGGCCCGCGCTAATTGCCCAGGAGACGACCGCTTCGTTCTTGTGGCGATTGGCTGAGATGAACGGCTGGACGTTCGGGGTGCTAGCACGTCATGTCGGTGCGCCCCGGCAGCTGGAGGATGCCGATCCCAGGCTGCAGGAGGTGTGGCTGGGGCCGGTGGCGCGGGAGTGTCTTGCCCAGGTGAGTGGCAGGCGGCTGGAGCAGTTGGAGAAGGCGCTGCCGACGCTGGCTCTGGCTGCCATCACTGCGAAGGCGCGCCGTCAGGTGCGGGTGGAGGCGTGGCCACAGGAGCAGTTGCCGGTGCAGGCGTGTGCGCTGTGTGTGGCGGGGCGGGCGGAGCGGCCCGTGTGGCGGGTGTGTTCGGATGCGTGGACGGTGTGTACGCGTCATGGTCGGTGGACAGGCGAGGCTGAAGGCAGATTCCAGGTGGGTGTAGGGCAGCTGCCTGAGGTGGTGGAGGCGCAGGTGCGCCGGCAGCGTCTGGAACGTAAGACGGGGCTGTATGCGCGGGTGTTGATGGCGGATGCGTTGCAGGTGGCGATTTACTGGTGGCAGTGTCGGCAGATGGGGTCTCGGTCGGTGTGGGCGGGTCGGCAGGATGCTCTGGGGGTCACTCGTGCTGCGCTGTGGGCGGTGCCGATGGTGGTGTATCCGGAGGCGGTTGTCGTTGCTGAGGCGATGGCGGTTCGTGAGCGGCAGCGGGCGCTGGGCAGGAGCTTTGCGGGTGGTCCGGCAGGGTGGACGACGGGCCGGTGGGTGGAGTGGGTCGGTGAGCGTCTGGGGATGCCGGAGGAGATGGCTGAGGGCGGGCACCGGGCCTTGGAGGCATGGCTGATGGCACACCGCAATACGGTGCCTGTGGTGGAGCGGTTGGCGGGTCCGGCGCCTTCGGCCGGGTATCGCAGCGTTCCGCTGCGGCTGTTGGAACCTCATGCGACCGTGCCTCGTTTCGGCCCGTTGGAGCAGGTGACGTGTCTGCCGTGGCGGCTGGGAGGGCCGATGACGAGCGTGTCTGAGCAGGCCGCGGCTGCTTGGTGAAGGTTTATCCGTTCACTCAGGTCTCCGGTGAGCCGGCGGACGGTGGCGGCCCGCCGGCCTGCGGTCAGGTGCGGGCGTCTTTCACGTAGCGGGCAGGGTTGGCGCCGTCTTCCAGCAGCTGCTGGTACCAGTCGATGGTGCGGGTGCCTTCTTCTTTGGCGTAGCCGGGGTTGACGCCCAGACGGAAGGTTCCCGGCACTGCTTTGCCGTCTGCGCCGTGAGGGGTGACGTCCAGAGCGCTGGGCTGGTGAGCCGGGTAAAGCGCGCAGTCGGAGAGGACTGCTAGGGGGTATCGGCCGGTGTGCTCGGCGGTTTTCGTCATCTTGCGGTGCATGTTGACTCGGGCACGAGAGATGACAGCGGCGCGCAGATCGGGGCGCCAGGTGGGGGTCTTCAGGGCGGGCCAGGATGCGAAGGGCGTGTGCTGGGGGCTTCGTGGTCCTTCGCGGAGCTTGCCGATCCCGCCCTTGCTGGTCGCCTTGATCGCGGCCAGGAGGGCCAGAGCAGCCGGGTCCGCGGTGGGCAGGGCGCGCATGGCGGCCAGGAAGTCGGCGGGCTCCATCTCGGGGACGATCCCGAGATCCTTCATGGTGGCGAGGTAGGCGTCGCGCAGTCGTTTGTACCAGGGGTCGAAGTAGCGGCCGGAACTACGTCGCAGGTACGCCTCCAGGGGCTGGATCGTTGCGCCGAGGTCTTTTACGGCGTAGGCGAGGGTGGGGGTGGCGTACCAGGCGGGCCCGGTGGGCGACTGACCGCTGGAGGTGAAGGGTGAGGGCAGTTTGGGGTCGAGTTCGATGTGGCTGAGGTCGCAGTACCAGGAGCCGGGGATCTTTTCGTCGAAGGCGGGCCGGGCGACGTGCTCGGGCGGGGTGTTCATGCCGACGACGGCGCTGGAGGCGGCAGCGGCGAAGGCGAAGTTGATGTCGAGGCCGACGACATAGGGGTAGGTGACCTCCTCCTCGGTGGTGAGGGGTCGGGTCCAGTCCCAGGCTTCTTCATCCAGCGCATCGCGTGGGTTGCGGCCTCGGGCGAGGGGATGTGCGTCGTGGGCTTCGGGCGGGGCTGGGTCGAGGGCCTTCCACAGTCCTGAGGGGTTGTTCCCACGCTGCCATGTGCCGTCGTTGCCGCGGACGGGGCGAGTGGGGGGCCGCAGGGCGGTCATGAGCTGCTGGCCACAGACTGCGGTGGAGCCGCAGGGGGTCAGGACGCGGTTGGCATAGGTGCCTAGCCAGCGGGCGAGGGAGCTGGGGGTGAGATCGGCGGGTGCGTTCCATCCGCCTTCGGCTAGGGCTCCCCAGGGGACGACTGCCAGTTGCACGCAGCGGCGGCGCCTGGGCTCAGGATCTTGGTAGATGCGGGCCCAAGGGCCGAAACCGCTTCTGGGGAGTTTCCAGCCGTCGCGTTTGAGGTCGGCGTGGACGGGGTGGTGGTCGGGCAGTTGCAGACGGGCTCGGTCGTTCAAATCTGCGGGGAGGCCGAGGCGGTTGGCTGCGGACTCGGTCAGTACGAGGAGTGGGTCGGCGGGTTGGCCGTAGGTGTTGAGTTCGGGCTGGCCAAGGCCTACGGCAAGGGCCCAGTGCAGGACGTCAGTGAGGGTTTCAGCGGGGCATGTGCGCGTGGCGCCGTCGGCGAAGTGGGCTGTGAGGGTTCCGGTGTCCGCGAGGACGGCCAAGGGGCCGGCGGGGAAGCCATCGCGTGGCTGTCCGACGTGGGTCTGTCGTGCCGGCGAGGCCACGGCATGCGTGACGTCCGGCATCGTTGAGGCGGTGCGGGTTCTGGTTGGACCGACAGGTGCCGCTGGAGGGGAAGAAGCGCCGGGAGGCGTGGCGTCCTGGTTTTGAGCCTGCTCGCGGCTGCGTAGTCCGTCGAGCAGTCGGGCGTAGCCGGCGCGGTCGCGTCCTGTCGGTTCGATGAATCCGTTTTCCCACGCCTCGACAAGGTCTGCGCTGGTGGAGAGGGCGGCGGCGATCTGTTCCAGGGACAGGTCGGTGGTGAAGCGCAGTCGGCGGCGTTCGTGAGCGTCGGGTAGACGCGCGGCGGCTTGCGCGAGAAGAGCATCGACGTTGGCGAACACTTCATCGGTACGATCATCATGCACGCTTGCGAATCTGCCAGAACGAGGGCTGCGGTGCCAGTGCAGCACCTCACCTCAAGTGGTTTATTTCTGAAGTAAGTTGAGGGAGGGGTGGGTGCCTTCTCTCGCAACTATCATTGGCTTCGCCAGTGGTTGCTTGTGTATACGAAAGACTGAAGTAGCAGGTAACGACGAGGACGGGATCGCTGGGGAGCGGATGGACAAGGATTTGCGGATCGTCCATCGGGACGCGTGCGGCAGGAAGGTTGAGGTTCCGGTCGCGGATGCGACCGGCCTCCCGCTAACGGCACGGGAAGCTGTGTGGGTTCCCCAGCGCCATCCTTCCCAGCGGAGCATCGTCACTTGGTGGTGGTCGTCGACCACGCGGGACTTCGTGGGCTGCCGGTCGCTGGATCGGTTGTCGGTGGCCATGCTGTTGGATTTCAATCCCCAGGTCGTCGACTTCACCGCGTGGTCAGCAGTGCTGGAGTGGACGGAGCGGGGCAGAACTCGGCGTATGGTGCCGGACTTCTTCGTGCGCACCACTACAGGCCGGACGGTGGTGGTGGCCTGTCCCCCGGCGTCTGGCCCCAGCAGCCGGTGGCAGCGGCAGATCCAGGTGTTGCAGCAGGCGTGCAAGGAAGCCGACTGGGATCTGGGGTCACCCCGGCTACCTCACGCCACTGCGTTGGCCAACCTGCGGTGGGTTTCGCGGTATCGGCATCCGCGCAATGGGGATCGTGCCATCGAGCAGGCTCTGGTGGAGGCTTTCGCGGAGCCGCGGTATCTGATGGAGGGCATACAAGTGGCTGGCGTGCCGCGGCTTCTGGCGCTGCCGCGTCTCTATCACCTGTTGTGGCGGCGCGGGTTGACGGTGGACTGGAGTGTTGCGCTGGGTCCTGCCTCAGTGGTGCGGTGTGGCAACGACGTGTCTGGGCAGTTGCAGCGTCCGTTCGTCATTGAGGGGCAGTCGTGAGAGGGCGGAACGCCAGGCAGCCGGCGGAAGTCCGCGCCCACCGCGGGGTGCTGGCCGGGGGTGACGTGGTGCGCTGGCGTGGCGAGCCGTACACCGTGGTCGGCCTCGATGGTGTTGCGGTGGAGCTTTCTCCGCGGCCGGGTAGCGGTCTGCCGCTGGTGCATCTTCCGTTGCCTGTCCTGGCTGCTGCCGATGATTTCGCGGTTGTGGATGCGGCTGGTCAGCCCGTGGCGCATGCGGATCTGCCGGATTGGTCGCGGTTGGAGGGCATCAGCCCTGATGCCGAGCGCGAGGCACGGATCTGGGAGCGGCACGTCATCGAGGTGGAGACCGGTCTGCTCCCAGGGCAGCCTGAGGATGCGCGATCGCGGCCGGGTTATGACACGGAGCAGTTCACGTTGATCGAGCGGTACAAGACGAAGGCCGCTGAGCTGAACGCGGTGCTCGACTTCGATGTGTCATGGCACACCGTTCAGCGCAAGCGCCTGCTGTACCGGAGGGACGGTGTGTGGGGCCTGGTGGACAAGCGGCGCACCCGTACGCCGTCGCTGCACGGGCGTACGGATCCGCGTGTGGTGGATGCGTTGCTGGCGGTCGTCGAGGGCCGGTCGGGTAAGTCCGCGATCACTGCGGCGGGTGTGTTTGTGCTGTTGCGGCGCGAGGTCCGGGTCCTCTACGGGGAAGCGGTCGCGGTTCCGCCGAACACTACGCTGTACAAGCTGCTGGACCGGCTGGGCATCAAGGTAAGGGACTTGAGCGCTGCTACCCGTCGTCGCATGGACCGTGCCAACAGGCCTGCCCCGCCGTTCGGTGTGACGACCGCTGTGGCGCCAGGTGAGTTGGTGCAGATTGATTCCACCGACCTGGATGTCAAGGTCTTGGGGGATGACGGTCAGCCGACATCGGTGGAGCTGACGGCGATGGTGGACGTGGCGACCCGGAGCATCATCGCTGCCGTTATCCGGCCCAAGACCAGCCGTGGACGGCGCAACAAGAAGCAGCAGCGGCTGGCCCTGATCTCTTCGAGTCGTAGCGGAGCCCGGGCCACCAAAGCGGTCGATGCGTCGTTGTTGCTGGCTCAGGGGCTGGTGCCGGCCCCGATGCGTGCGGGCTTCTCCTCGCAGGTCCATGCCAGTGCTTCAGATCTGCCCTATGAGCAGTTGCTGGAGGCGGATCCGCGGATGGCTCAGGCGGCCGCTCGGCCGGTCATCGTGCCGGACCTGATTGTCATCGATCACGGGGCGGTGTTCGCCGGGCAGGCGTTCTTCGACGCCTGCAACTACCTGGGGATCTCGGTGCGTCCGGCCCGGCGCCGTACCCCGACCGACAAGGCCATCGTGGAGCGCACTTTCGGGGCGATCAAGTCGCTGTTCAGCCAGTACGTCAACACCTACACCGGCAACGACATCAGCCACCGCGCCCGCACCATGGACGGCGAGGTGTTGTTCAACCTCGCCCAGCTCGACGACCTCCTCCAGCAGTGGATCGCGCTGGGGTGGCAGAACCGTTCGCATGACGAACTGCGCAACCCCTATGACGCGAACCTGCCGCCGTTGAGTCCCAATCAGATGTATGCCGCCTGTGTGCAGGTCACCGGCTATCTGCCCGTTCCGCTGAGCAGGGAGGACTACCTGCGGCTGCTGCCGACGGCATGGGTCGGTGTCACCGACGAGGGCATACGGTTCAAAAACCGGGTGTATGAGAACGCCAAGGGCGAGCTCAACGAGTACCGGCGCCGCAGGTCGGGACTGGGAGGCAAGCGGCGGGGCGGCTGGGAGCTGCGTTACAACCCCTACGCGCCGGAACATGTGTGGCTCTACGACCATGAGAAGGGACGCTGGGTGGAAGCTACCTTCCGTCACCAGCATCTGATCGGGGCGCCCTGGACCCAGTACTTGTGGGACATCGCGACAGCGGAGCACGTCCAGCGCGGCGGCCGCAAGGACGACGACATGGCGGTCGCGCAGGCGTTGGCCGACTTGCTCGAGCGTGCCGGCAGCGGACCCGATGCCTCCGAAGCAGCCCTGCTTCCGGACGGTTGGGGGCCCACACTGCCGTCTGCGGCCGATCCCCGTGCGTTCGACCCGTACGGGAACTCCGGCGGCGGAGTGCTCGATCTGGGTGACACAGGCATGTATGCGCTGCCCGGGCCGGCCGACCTGTCACGGCGCAATGCGGGCGACGATCCCCTGTTCCTCTCCCCCGCCTCTATCGGTGGCGGCCCGATGTGGAGTCAGGAGGCGATGGACTCGTTCAAGGACTCGTACTTCGATGACCTGCCTCCGCTCGGGGAGACCGAAGCCGACGACGAACCGCCCGATGCGGCGGCCGGTCTGCAGCCCGACGACGTGCTTCGCTCGATCGAACAGCGCCTGGAGGAATGAGATGAAGAGCCATCGCATCGACGACGTCACGGTCCGCGGCATCGTCGACGGGCCGGTACGTCGCAGGCCTCCACAGCCGGAATGGCGTGACACGCTGACCAACTGGCGTGCTGCGGTCAACAGGGTCATCGATCCGCCCGAGCTGGCCGACTGTGCCCCGCTTGACATCGAACTGGCTGCGGATGACCCGCGGTTCCTGTTCCACGGCAGCATGCGCCCGGTGCGTACCCCGGCCATCAACACGGCGCTGAAGGTGGTCAGGACGCAGTTGCAGGCCAACGCCAAACGCTCGACGGGCCGGATCGGGGTCATCATCGAAGGTCCCCGCAACACCGGTAAGACCACGCTCATGCAGTACCTCGGCCGCCACTACGAACAGCGCATGAACGAGCTGTACGAGGTGGACGAGAACCGTATCCCGGTGATCGCGTTGAGTGTGCCCGCTCAGGGGCGCGGCGGTAATCGCAACTGGGCTTCTGCGTTCGCCTACTTCCTGGGGCTGGAGCGGGATGGTGGCAGTGATCCGACGCGGTCCATCTGTCATGTGATGCGGCATTCGGGAACCAAGCTGGTTCTCATCGATGGCATCGAGCGGTTGCAGCCCGGCTCCGATGTGCAGCAGTCGTTCGCCTTTCTTGAGCACATCAGTGACGAGACCGGCGCCACGTTCGTGTACTGCGGCCGGGGCAGCCGCTCCATCGTGGACCCGATGACCCGCGACCGGGAGACGGCGCTGGAGAGGGACGAGGATCCGTGGGGCGACCATCCGGTGCTGGTGACCAGCCGCCTGGGGTATGACCAGAGCGGCAAGGACCGCTTTCGGAGGATCGTGAACGAGTTCGACAAGGACTTGCGGCTCTTCCACCACAAACAGGGAGACTTGACCAAGTTGTCGCCGATCCTGCATGTGCGCAGCAAAGGCTATCTGCGTGCAGTGTCGCAGTTGATCTGTCAGGCCGCGCAGCAGGCGATGCTGACCAAGCAGGAACGCATCACCGAAGAGCTGCTTGAGACCCTCACGGTTGGCCGGGTGATCGCCATCTGAAGTTTTCGCAGGCGGGCGTTGCTGTGGGCGGATGGGCATCATCGTGGGTGGGAGGGGCTGAACTACCCGGCTGGTGCTTCCTCGTCATGCTCGGGGGCGATCGGGGAAGGTTTTCCGTTCCGTCCCAGCAGGGGGTCCCACACCATGTGGAGGCCCTCTAGGGCGGTGCGTTCTTCCTCGGTCAGTTTCTCGGGTGTTTTACGGACTCGATGGATCCATGCGCCGAGGTCGACGCTGTTGTTCCCCCAGCTTGCTTCGTGGTGTGTGCGGGGGACGCGGAGGTTGCCTTCGCGGGCGAGGTAGTTGGCCGCAGCTTGGAGGTAGGTGCGGATCTCGTCGCGCCGTGCGGTACCGATCTCGCCGTGGTAGAGGCTGTCGACGTAGGGCGCGAGGTGGAGGTCCAGCAGTAGCTGTGCCTGGGCCGGGTGCAGCGTGGTGAAGTGGTTGCGTTGCCGGCTGAGCCATTGTCCGAGCGGAGTGCCGTCGGCGGCTTTGTAGGAGTTGGGGATGTGGCCGGTTCCGTGGGCTTCGATGTGCGCCTTGGCAGCGGCGTACGTTCGCCGCCAGGTGACGGGGAAGGGGGGATTCCACCACGGGTCGATGTCATGCAGGGCTTCATTGTGGGCGGCTGGGAGCCGTCCGGCATTGGCTTTCCTGCGGCACTCACTGATCCAGCGGCCGATGGGGTGACCGGCCTGCGTGGCGTGCTGGGAGGCGGCCAGGTGGCCGTGTTGCTCGGCCCAGGCCCGGGCGTGGCCTGCCATGCGGTTGAAGTCGTTGTCCGGGGCGCTCCAGAGCATTCCGAGGGCGTCGAGAGCGGTGCGGTGTACGTCGTCGAGGCGGTCTGCGATGTGCCTCAGGCGCTGGTTGCTGATCCACTCCCCCAGCGCGAAGCCGTCCGGGGCGTGGTAGTCGGCGGGGACGTCGAGGTGCCCGTACTGCTGCTGGTAGCCGGTGGCGCTGGCCAGGGCTTCGTCCCAGTCACCGGTGGGGGGCAGGGTGACTTCCAGGCCGAGCGCGAGGGCTATCTCCAGGGCGCGTTCGGGCAGGTTGTAGTGCACGGCCCGGGCGGGCAGGCCGGAGGGGCCGCTGGAGTGGGGCATGGCGACCCGGTCGAGGAACGTGTCGTCGTGGGCGCGCAGGGCCTGCAGGATCTGCCACAGGCCGCCGAAGCTGGAGGTGCGTAATACGTCGTGGGCGCTGGCTCCGTCGGGGAGGTAGACGGGGATGACGAGGGTGGCTTTCTTGCCGGCTCCGGGTTCCTGCCGCAGGGCGCGGCCGATGGCCTGGATGGCGTCGATGACGCTTTTGCGGGCGGCGGCGAAGACGACGGCGTCGATGGCGGGGATGTCAACGCCTTCGTTGAGGACGCGGACGTTGCTCAGGACGGCACGGCGGTCGGTCTCGGCAAAGGCCTGCAGCAGATCGCGGCGGTAGGCCGTCTTCTGCCGACTGTCGATGGCTTTCGACCACAGGCCGGGCATGTGCAGGGGGCCTTCGGCTTCGCTTGCGGTGCGGGGAAGGGCGGCGGCGAAGGCGTGAGCGGCGTCGATCCGGTTGTGGAAGACCAGCACCCGCCGCAGTTCGTGGTCGCTGATGGCACGCAGGACAGCGATGTGGAGGGCGGCGGCGCGCAGACCGTTGTGGTGGGCGCTGTCGGCCGGGCTGGAGGTGAGGATGCCGCGCAGGTCCTGGTCTTCGATGACGGGCATGACCACTCGGTAGTCGGCCAGGATGCCCCGTTCGATGGCGTCGGATAGACCCAGGCGGTAGACGACGGGGCCGAAGATGTCGACGCGGTCCATGGTGGCGTCGGGCGTCGCTTCGAACAGCGAGGCCAGCCCGTTCGGGGGCGAGGGGGTTCTCCAGATGCGCGGGGTCGCCGTCATGTAGAGGCGCAGTTTGGCGGGCAGTGCGTCGTCTTGGTGGACAGCGCCCCAGCCTCGGCCCACACGCATGCAGGTGCGGTGTGCCTCGTCGATGACCATCAGGTCCCAGGGCGCCATGGCGTGTGCGTGGTGAGCTTGGTTGACGACGTGCAGTGAGCCGTAGGTGACGAAGACGGTGACCGGGCCTGAGGAGTTGTTCACGGTCTGGGCTATGCAGGCCGGGTCGTTGGTCATGATTGCCTGGCTGGAGGTGAGGCCGCTGCGACGTTGGCTCAGTGAGGAGACGCCCAACGCCACTCCTGGGCGGCCGGCTTGGCGCCAGCGCTGGATGGTCTGGGTCAACAAGGCAAGGGTGGGAACAGCGACCAGGACAGTGCCTACAGCCGCCAAGCGGCGGGCTGTTTCCGTTGCTATGTGCGTCTTGCCTGTTCCGCATGCAGAGACCACCGTGGCGCGACGTTCCCCTGCTTCGAAGGCGCCTACCGTCGCGTCGATTGCCTCTTCCTGGTGCGGACGCAGGGTGGGCGGTGTGTATGTCACGGGGGGGTCCTTAAGATCTGAGAACAGCCGCACGGAGATTGACCATGACGTAGTCCTGAATTCTAGGCGGGTGCTACGGGCCGCTCAGGTCCTTGCCATGGCTGGTGGCTGCGGGAATGCCCAGTAGGTGGCCAGGTCCGCCGTTGCGGGAGACATGCTGAAGGGGCGCGTTGGGATGGCTGGAGCGGGGAAGCAACGTATCAGGCGAGTCTGGAGGTCTCCGGCGCCCTTGCCACGGCAGGCTCGGCTCATCTCCGGTGAGTCAACAGGTTCCTTCGTCGGTCGCCTGGCCGGGCTCAATGGCATGCCGGTGGACGAGGTCTTGGGCATGGTCGGAGACGGCGCGAAAGCGATGGAGCCCCAGTTCACCGAGGTCTACCTCAATGCGCAGGCGCTTGAACGGCTTTCGGTGATGACCGGACGTACTGCGGAGGTCTTGCAGCGGGCTCTGCCGAGCCTGCAAGGGCACCATCTGCTCGATGACGGTCCCGGGCCGGTGTGGAGGTGGCCGCAGTGGGAAGCGAAGGGGGTCTTCCTGGTGCGAGCCTGCGAGTTGTGTGCCGTGTCCAAGCGGATGCCGTCGGATGTGTATGTGGTGTCGGTGACACGATGGCGGGTGTGTGCACGTCATGGACGCTGGCTCGACAACCTGCGTGAGGCAGGCGCCACTTGGCTGTCGCTGCGGGCCGTGCCCGAGGTGGTCGAGGCTCACCGGCAGCGTGTCCTGCTGGAGCGGCGCCTGGGAGGTGGAGGCCGGGCGCTGTTCGCGGACGCGCTGCACCTGGCTGCCGGGTGGTGGAACATCCCGGCCCTCTCACCCCCCGTCTGGAGCGCGCGTCGTGCGCGGCTTACCGGACCGGTGGGCAGTGATCTGCGGGTGGCGCCGCTGGTCTGCTATCCGGAAGCAGTGCACCTCGCGAACACCATGGCGGTCCGTGAACGCCGTCGCATGCGCGGAACGTGGAGCCCCCGGCACGATGCGGCATGGCTGAGCGAAGTGGGTCGCCAATTGCAGGAGTGGAAGATCCCTGTCGCACTGGGGCTCTGGGCGGTGGAAGTGTGGATGGGGCATCACAGCGCACCACCGCTCGCCGAAGGCATGCAGTTGCCCCGCCAGGGCCGCTCCCGGCGCCTGCCTGTACCACTTCCACACCGGGACGCTCCAGCCGATACACATCTGGAGCAACTGACCTGCCTGACCTGGAGGTTCGGCGACGAACCTCGCGATCCGGACGACACGGAGACTTGGTCAGTGGCTGGCCGCGCCTGATGCCATAGACAACAGCCAGGTGACGCAGACGGCAGCCTCCTATACACCGACCCGTTGCCACCTCCCGCCTAGGAGACAAGGGCTGCATGGAGGAGGTTGCGCGGCTTGGTAAATCCCGCAGCCTCCCGCCGCTGACCGGGGCCAAATCGGCCTGCAACCAGCGGTGGAGGTGCCCGCCGAGCCGTTGGGTAAAGTCGGTGCGCTTGCGGACGATCCAGGGCGTGATGCCACGATCACCGCCGCAAGTGATCGTATGCGTTGCCCTTGTCGCGGTGGAGCTTGACTAAGCAGCTAGCGACCGCAAGGGGGTATCCATGCTGATCTGGTGGCGCCACCTGGCGTGGGCCTTGTACCAGGCGTAGGCCTCTACATTGTGGGGCTTGTCGTGTTCAAAGGCCCGGCGCCCTGCACTGATCCACGGCTCAAGGTCGTAGAGGTTTACGTGGCAGGCCTTCAGGAAGGCGATGGCCTGATGGGGACTGGCTGGCAGGGTGCGTCCCTGGATGATGCGGCGGGTGGTGGTGCTCGGCAATTCGCCGGGGTCAGACATCCGTTCCATCTCACCAGGGCTGGGGTAGCCGGCCCACACGTGCTGATCGCGCAGTGCCCGGCTGAAGTCCGCCACGCTCTGGATGAGGTCCGGGTCGGGCGCTTTGTGGACGTAATACGGCGCCCGGGTCGCCCGACGCGCGCGGATCCACAGTTCCAGGGCACAGGTCAGGGCGCTGTCGATGCTGCCGATGAACTCCTCTTCCTTGGTGATGGTCACCGTGACGAACGCCTCGACGGTGGTCCAGGAGGGGACAGAAGTACCGGAGGCAGCGCGCTCGAACGTTGCCTTCGACGGCGCACCGAGCACGTGGTCGGCCATCTGCTCATGGGTCAGTCCGACTGCGGTCTTGCGGGCCCGCAGGAAGTCCGCGAGTTCCGCGCGGGCAGGCACGGTGCGGTCCACGGGGTTCTCAGGGCGTCCCATGCCTGTCACCTCAGTTCCCCGAGTTGAAGTAGGCACGCAGGAAACGGCCGATCCGGCCGCCGCGGGGGCCGTCGGTCACCACCAGCGCGACGACTGCAGCACCGATGCTGCCGGCGCCCGCGAGGAGGACCAGGACGTCGCGGACGTCCATGCCGCGCTGGGTGAGAATCGCCGCGGTAGCGATGCAAACGATGATCACAGACGCATGCGGCGTGCCGAAGCGGCCGCTCACGGAGGTGGTATCGCTGCCGGACGATGCCGGCTCGGTGACCACGGCGCTCGCCGCGGCGGGGGGCTTGACGCCCATGAAGGTCTCCCTAATCACCGTTCAGCGATCGCAGGATCGCTGAACGGTGCTACTCAGCTCCAACCGGTGGTCCAGCCGTGCGTTCAGCGGGAGTTGGCGCTCCCAACACACGAATGGACTGCTGCAGCAAGCTTCCCAGCCGCTAGGGAAGATATGACAGTCGGTCAAGCGGTTGGCTCACCAACGCACCAAAGTAGCCTTCTTGCCGTCGAGCGTCCTGGACATGCAGGTTGCACTCCGCGCCGAGTGCCCGTCGAAGCCAAGACGACGCCTCTCATGGCAGGTCACATCGCTGCACCGCGTCCTAGCATGCGTTACCGACAGGCAAATCATCACATTCCATATTGTTCAGTACTTTTCAGGCATGGTGCACGGAACAGCGGACACGGCGCTGGCCTGCTTTGATTCAATTTCGCGCCGCCCAATGTGCGTACGCATCCCTCGTACGAGGCAGACTCGTCATCACGAGGCGCGGTCTGTTGAAGCAGGTCGCGACCAGCCCTGATTGCTACTGGCTCCAACCGGCACGCACAGGGAACGGGGCAGGTGTTGGCGCGCTTGCCCCACGTGAAGCCGATCGCTGTGCCTTCCCGGGCAGGCATCGGCTTCACCTGTCTCCGCTCCTCGCCAGTAGCCGCGCATGGCGGTTCCCGTCGGCTCCGAGGAGACCGCAGCCCGCAACGCCCCGTGGTCCACGGCCGGCAGACCGGAGCAGCCGTCGCCACTGTGTGCACCGAGTGCATGGGCCCCTTCACCGCTCGTCGGCACGTCCCCAGCCCTACCGCGCCTGCGCCCTCGATTAAGATCCCTCTGTCGAAGCAGGATCGACAATCAGATATACACGCGAGGGACGAGACAGGCGGGCGATGAACGAGGCTGCAGAAAGTCCCCGGCCCTCCGCACACCCGTACCTGCTGGACGGTCGGCGGGTGCGGATCGCGGACCTGCTGGCCGCCGGGCTGCTCACCAATCGGCAGCCCCTGAAGTTCGCGCGGAAGAAGAAGGGCAAGCTGCACCAGGCAGAGGTGACACACGAGCAGGGTGGCGCGATCCGGCTCCTGCCGAGCGGGCAAATCTACCGCTCCCCCTCCAGCGCCGCGCGTGCTGCTGTCGGGTACGGCAGCTTCGATGGCTGGACCGCCTGGCAGCTCGACGACGGACAAGACCTCGACGCCGTGCGTCAGCAACTCCTCGACCAGGCCATGGAGGAGACTGCACCAAACCCGCCCGAGGACGAGACCGCCGACGACGGGCCAACCGCAGCAGTCCTGAACGAGAAGGAGCGGCACCTGCGCCTACGTGCCGCTCGGCAGGCAGCGGCCGAAGGCAGTCCGCAGACACTACCCGTGCGCGAGCTGCTGGGATGGTGGGGCGAGTACGGCCGCGGCGTGGTGACAGAGAAGATCGAGACCGCCCTGGCCAACCACGGCCTGGTCACCGTACCGCCCTTCACACAGGTCAGCCTTGATACCGCCGTGCAGCTGCAGCGCGAGCCGGCCGAGGAAGAACCCGGCGATGCTGCCTCGGCCCGGGACGATCTGGACGGTGGGGAGGAGCGGCCAGTGAGGGAGCCGGGGCCGACCGTGGGCACGATCGCCTCTGCCATGGGTGAAGTGGTGAGCATCAGCCCTCACTCGACGCTCGAGAACGCGGTGACCCTGCTACTGCTGAACGACTTCTCCCAACTACCCGTCATGGCGGGCCGGCAGTTGAAGGGGGCGGTGACATGGAAGTCGATCGCCCAAGCCCGTCACCGTAATGCCGACTGCACGCTAACCGACGCGGTGGTCGACGCCCGAGAGGTCCGCTTCGACCACGATCTCGTCGATGTCCTGCCCGTCCTGGCCGACACCGACTTCCTCCTCGTGCGCGGTGCCCGAGGGGAGATCGGCATTCTGACCGTGGCCGATGTCGCTCTCGCCTATGGCACGCAAGCCACCCCGTTCCTGCTCATCGGAGAACTTGACCGACGCCTGCGTGCCGTCATCGCCGACCGTTTCGACCTGCCCGACGTCACGGCCGTGTGCGACCGCGACGGCTCCCGCCGCCTTACCTCGTTCGACCAGCTCACCTTCGGCGACTACCTGAGCGTACTGGGCAACCGGGAGCGGTGGGAGGAGCTGGGCTGGCCACTGGATCGCGGGGCCTTCGCCAAGCGCCTCGAAGAGATCCGCAAAATCCGCAACGATCTAATGCACTTCAACCCCGACCCACTCCCACACAATGCCGAGGCCAAGATCCGCGGTGTCATCGCCATACTCCGGCAGTACGCCGACTGCTGACCCTGCCACCGGGGCTCGCGCGAGCGGACAGCGTCGATCGAGCAGCAGCCGCAGCGGCCAGCACACCCTCGCGGGCGCTGCTGGAAGCGGGTCAGCCAAGGGCTTGCCGCAAACCGGGCGGGATCAGCACTCGCTCGACGACAGGGCAGCTCCTTACCTCTACCGGGGTTGCCCCGGTGCGGTACCAGCACGGCCCCGGACCAGCACGCCAGCGTCTGAGGAGATCAGTGCGCGGCAGGCTCCCATGCAGAGTGGCTCCGACTGCCGCCCCCGCGCGCACTGATCCGGGCACCAACCGGCGCGGGAGTCAACGTAGTCCAGCCCCGAACGCCACGTGATAAACGTGGACGTAGTCGTCAGCGGACACTCCCAGACCGCGCGTCATCTTCCGCCATACCCCCTCCAGCCTCTGAAGATCATTTTCGCTCCAGGCATCCACGATGCTTCGCCACCGGCGCTGGACCCAGATCTCCTCCATCGGCAGATCACGGCCCTCGCACGGCCAGATCTCTATGTGCCGGCCACGACCGCGGCCGCATAGCCAGTCCTTGAAAACGGGAGCCAGATCGGCACGCCGGCGCAGCCAGAACGCATCGTTGATCTTCTTGAGCTCGGTGCTGTCAGGAAGACGGGTGCCCCTCTTCCAGCCGTCGACCGTGGCGCTGGATACGTCGAGTCCTGCCGCCTTCAACCAGGCGAACTCGCATGCGCCCCAGGTGGCATAGCGCAAACGGACCTTCATGCCGATGGCCGTCGTGAAGGGGGGAATGGTTCCTTCAGCCCAGCAGTCGAACTCCAGAGCCAGCAGCTCGCCGCCGGTTCGGTCCTGCGATGGGTCGAGGCGGCTGAAGCGCTCCTCGGGGGATATCGGCATAACGGCCACATCGTTGGGCACGGTACTTCTCCGCTTCGGCAGGACTCGGCTGCGCCCTTGTTGCAGCAGTCCTCCGGCCGGCGCAGCCCCAGCGCAACCACCGTAGGCGACAGGTGCTGCCCCGGATGACATGGGGCTGCCTCTTTCCCGGCAGGCCGACGATCCTGAGAGGGTGTCAAAGTGTCCTGCTCATGCCGGTGTGCATGAGTTGTCGGCTCCTGATGTGTCGGGGTGCGGCGTGAGGCGGTGGCCGCCACCGGAGGCAGGCGGTCACCTGCTGCCCGGCTTCTTGCTAGGCCTCCTGCGTGAGTCCTTCTTCGACGGTGTGGGACAGGACATGTTCGGCTTCTTCGTGCGTGAGCCGCACGCTGCGCACGGCGCGGGCCCTGTGCTCCGAACCGGAGCAGTGGACGGTGAAGTCGTAACCACCGTCGGCTTCCTCAAGGGTCACGTGCATGTGCATGGGCCAGTCGCAGCCCTGGGCGCCCCGGGTCAGGTGCAGGTGGCGGCGTAGGGCGGCAAGCCTGTGGTGGGGCGGAAGACTGCGCTGGGCGCGGCAGCCGTCACAGTGCAGCAGGTACTGCACGCTGCCCGGCCGGGCCAGGAACTCCTTGCCCTGCCCTTCCATCGTGTTGCAGCTGACGCACAGAGGGCCGCGGATCAGGCCGTGGGCGTGGCAGTGGTCCCAGTCGGTGGCGGGGCGGGCCGTCTCGCACACCGCGCACAGGAAGTTGGCTGGGCTGGGGCCGTGTTCACGCACACAGGCGTAGGCAGCGCCCTGCAGTTCGCGGCGGTAGCGGCGCAGGCTCGCGGCCGCGCAAGCTGGGCAGATGATCTTCCAGCCGGTGGCGGTCGGGGTGCGCCAGCTGCCGTCGGGGCTGAGGGCTCCGCAGCCGTCGCACGGCTGGCGAGCGGCGTGGAACCTGGTCTCGACCTCGTCTCGCTGGTCAAGGATGAAGGCGAGGGTGCGGGGGATCATCCAGCTCTCGCCCGCCCGCATGAGGGCGCGTACGGGCAGCGTGCACGCGATGGTGTAGTCCTGGTACTGCCGGAGCAGGCAGTCGGGAGCGGTATGACAGGGCTGTTGTGCGGCTGCTGCCTGCGGCGGGTGACAGCAGCAGCCGCTGCCCGCTCCCGCGCCGTCGATGACGCGCCGGATCTCGGTGCGCCAGCCGGTGCGCGTGAAGCCGTCCGGACTCCATGCCTCTTGCTCGGCAGGCTCCAGACACACGAGGTCTTCGGGGTCCCAAGGCAGTTCCGCCACGGTGCGCCCCGCGCGCAGCACATCCTTCGGCATGAACTGCCACTGGCCAGCGTGCTTGTAGGAGCGCACCGGTACGTGCCCGAAGAACACGAAATCATGCGGAGCCCGGTCTTTGCGCCGGAACCGCTCGGGAGCCAGGGGGATCGGGCAGGTACGTGTCACGTCGGCCAAGTACGACACCGCTGTCTTTCGAGTGAGCACCCGGCCAGCATGACACCCGCCACCGACAGTGGGGAAAGTGCCTCAGGGCGCTGAGGCCTGGCGATGAACCCGGCAGCCGCCTCGAGTTGCAGGCTCGCACCTCGCCCCACCTCTAGGTGCACGCCATGTACATGCCAGACGGCCGAACTCGATCAATCCCTAAACTCAAAGAACTTACCGATGGAGTTGCAACATCTCCCGATTGAACTACCGCATCCCTGATCAGCGGCATGATCAAGTCAGAAGCAGGCACATAGCCACAGTTCAGATGGGCACCTCATTTCTGCCAATACAACTACCGCACCCCAGGTCAGAGATCTACTGATGTGGCAACTCCATAGGTAAGCGACAGGCGACGTCGTCGGTGTCCGGGTCGTAGACGGTGCCCGGCGCGGCGGCGGCGAGCAGCTGGGCGATGCGCTCCCACTCCGCGAGCTCCGCCCGGCCGCGGACGTCGTCGGCCAGGTGCTCGTGCCGGGAGTCCTGCCGGGCGTCGAACCGGGCGTCCTCGAGGGCCGCTGCAACGGCGCCGGCGTCCATGCCCTTCGCCCGGCGCCGTACGACACGGCGGCCTATGCGGGCGGGGTCGACCGGCTCGCGGGGCGAGCGGGCGGCGGGCACCGCGCCGGGGCGGCCAGGGCGTGGTCATCGTCGGCCTCGCAATCGGGTGCGGAATCAGGGCGGGCCGCCGCCAGAGCGCTTCTGCGGCGGCCCGTGAATACGTGTTACTGAGCGCTTCAGTTGGCGGATTAGCGCGATAGTTGGCGAGCCGAGCGCGATAGGTGGCGGCGTGTCGCCACCCGCAAGAACATCGGCCCCGTGCTGGAGGGCGACGCCTACTTCGACCTGCGGTTC
Source organism: Streptomyces albospinus (assembly GCF_014648695.1). Lineage (GTDB taxonomy): Bacteria > Actinomycetota > Actinomycetes > Streptomycetales > Streptomycetaceae > Streptomyces > Streptomyces albospinus. Next base: position 1,545 of record NZ_BMRP01000073.1, on the reverse strand, counting down.
CCCTGGGCACCTCAACTGGCCGCACCACCCGCGCCCACGTCGATGGCCTGGAACCCGCCCTGGGCATGGCCTGTATCCACGAGCCCGGCAGCGGCACCGCATGGATCCAACGGGAGCTGTGGCCGGAAACCGACCACTCGCGAGAGTGGTTGAGCCGGTGAGCCGTTTTTCGCATTTGAGGCAGGGGAGCCTGCACCGGTCCTGACCGTCTCCCATGAGCCAGTCCTCCCTCTTGCATCCAGGAGGCTTCCCTTGTCCCATCCCATCCGGCGTCTGCGGCCGACCACGGCCTCATGGTCCAGGTGAGGTGGGCCTCGCTTTCTCTGCACCAACTTGCTGTCCCCCGCCTGCAGGACCCCGCCCTGGTGGCGGGCTCGGCGCCGCGAGCACCGGCCGTCCGGGCCGGACCAGCGGTTTCCGGCACCGCACGACAACATCACCGACCCCAGGAGAGAGATCATGGCGCCTCAGCATGCGACACCAATCCCTGACATCCCCGGCGGCACGAGATTTGCCCGTCCGGTCGTCTCAGCCGTGGCAACCATCGCGATGGCCGGTGCACTGCTGGTGCCCCTGGGGCAGACCCCGGCGTACGCCGCTGACTGCGCCAAGACCTACACCACCCCTGGCACCTACACCTGCACCATCCCGCAGGGCGTCACCGAGGTCACCGTCAACCTCGTCGGCGCCGGTGGTGGCGGCGGCGGGGCCGGAGGCTGGGGGCAGACCGGCGCCAATGGTTCCACCGCCATCGGGGGAGGCACCGGCGGGGCCGGCGGCGGGGGCGGCAGCGGAGGCTACGTGTACAGCTGCGTGATCGATGTGTCCAGCATCAAGTCGCTGACCGTCATGGTAGGTGCCGGTGGCTCGGGCGGCGGCGGAGGCGGCGCCCCCGGCGTCGGCGATCAGACCGGTACGGGAGGGGGCGCGGGCGGCGGCAGCAGCCCCGGCAGCCCTGGTACGAGGGGTGTGGCGGGCAAGGGCGGCGAAGGTTACAGCGGCGGAGGCGGCGGCGGCGCCGGACAGAGCTCCAGCGACGGTGTTACCCACGGCGGCGCCGGCGGAAGTGGTCTGGGCGTCGACGTACACGGGGCTAATTGCAGGGGCAAGAGCGGTAGCGGGGCCCCGGGCGATCGGGGTGGTGACGGTGCTGGTCACAGCGGCGTCAACCAAGGCGGCGCCGGTGTCAGCCCTGGCAACCCCTACGCTCCGCCCGTCCCCGCGCAGTGCACTGGCTTTGGAGGCGGTGGGGGTGGCGGAGGCGCCAGCGGCGCCGGCGGCAAGGGCGCCTCCGGCGGCACCGACGGCCAAAGGAGTGGCTCAGGAGGCAGCTTCGGCGGCGCGGGCGGATCCGGCGGCAACGGCTGCGCCCTGCTGTCCTGGTGAACACAAGGCCGGCCTGCTGAGCGCAACACCGCTTCCTGCAGCAGATCACCGATTCGCATGCCTGATCCGGACCATGAGGGGGTGCCCGTTACAGGCACCCCTGTGCCTCCCCTCGTAGTGTGGAGATGTCCGCTATGAGGAAGTTCGATGGCAGAGATA
>NZ_BMRP01000072.1 GCF_014648695.1 Streptomyces albospinus | reverse complement strand
ATTTTTTATGGGTGGGTGCCGGCGCCTGTCGGCGCCGGTGATGTCATAATGAGGTGGTTGCACAGATATTTGAGTTGTCTGCACTCCCCTGCCGGGGAGCTTGAGTGGGTGTTGTCCGGTTGTCACCGGACTGGTTAGGTGTCAGTTTCCCGGTACAGCGCGTGTTGTATCGCCGTGCCTATGCCTGGCGGCGTGTGGGAGCAGTGTGTGCTGTCTACTTGTCTCTGCAGGTGGGTGACGCCTGATGGCGTCAAGCGGCTTGAGTGGGGCTGCCCTCTGGCAGCTGGGGTATGAGCCCGGGGCCCAGCTGGCGCGGGCTTGGGGGCGACGCTCTGCCCGGTTCGGCACGTTTCTGAGCTAATTCGAAGCTGTCAGGGCCCCTGTCGACCAACGCTGGCCAGCCTCGCTCGGTAGGCCACTACTACCCGTCAACTCTCTGCCTCGAAGGACGAGATGGGGCCAGAGCAAAGCTGTGCTGCAGGACGTAGGGCGACTGCATGGCAGAGCGCTTACTGAGTGGCAGACATGCCTGACGCAGGCTCAGTTGGCAGCCATGGTGGGGGTGTCGGCCCGGCAGATCGCCCACTACGAAAGGGAACCGCTCCCCCTCCCCATTGAAGATCGGCGGCTGGGCTGAGCAGCCCTTTACGGTACAGGCCTCGAAGCGGGCCAATCCCAGTCGGGCAGTGGGAGACCTTCCGCAGACCGCGGCCTCAGCTCGACCTGACGCACCGTTGTGCTACCTTTCTCGGTTAGCTGCATCATCGTCAGTTCACCTGTCCAGTACGGCCGCTGCTACGAAAGTGTCCGGTCGAACCAAGGCTCCACCCGTCATCGATCGGCGGGTGTCCTGAAGGAACGGTGAGTTGGGCGGTGTGCGCCACAATCTGGCATCCGCCGGCCTCGAAGGGCACTGGCGCGGCCATTCGCTCCGCCGCGGCTTCGCCACCGCCTCATTCAAGGCCGGGCTCAGCCTGGTCCGCATCGCACGGCAAGGGGGCTGGGCCGACAACTCCACCTCCCTGCACCGCTACCTCGACGAGGGCGACCCCTGGGAGGACAACCCCGTCACCGGCCTCTGAGGCATCCAGAAACACCGCAAGGGGTGCGCACCGACCGCGCACCCCTTCATCGCGCATCCTATGAGCGCTCCCCTGCGGCCTCGACGTGGCGTTCCAGCAACCAGCCGCAGTCGCGGGCGAGTTGGGATACCTGGACCCAGTTCCGCATTGGCTCGTCCCCGAGTCCGAAGCGGGCGTTGTTGGCGATTTTGCCGAGTGTGGACCGGTTGAGGTACCACTGCTGGCTTCCGCGCCAGAGTCGGTCTGTTCGTTCGAGGGCGTCGGGCAGTATCACTTCGATGTGGCCGCGCAGCAGCGCCTCCAGGTGCTCCAGTTCCGCATGCTCAAGCGGCTGGGAGCGGAGGACGAGTGCGCGGTCGATGCTGCGGCGCATCGTCTCGACGTCAACAGGGATGCCGTCGGCGGCTCGGGATTTCACCCGCCCAGAATCCTGATACCTGCGGCTCCGCTCAATACCCGGCCGGTAATCTCACGGTGAGATGGCTTTCGCCGGGAGGTGTCGGTGTCGACTGGGCTGATGTCCCTTGAGCTTCCGGAGTGGGCGTGGCAGCGGGCCGAGGTTCGGAAGGCGCTGAGGGCACGGGATGTGGGTGCGGTATTCCGGCACGTGCAGCAGTACGCCGGTGCCAGCCAGGCCCGGATCGCCACCGCGACCGGCATGACTCAGGCTCGTGTCAACGAGATCATCAACGGGCGGCGTGAGGTATCCCGCCTCGACGTGTACGAGCGCATTGCGGATGGCCTCAACATGCCTGACGATGCTCGGCACTTGCTCGGTCTGGCTGCGCGGCGGGAGAAGCGGGGCGGCGGGCGAGCGTTCGACCTCGCGGCGTTCCCGGAAGTCGTGCGTGTCTACTCCGAGCAGGCGTCGGCCGCTGAGGAGATCCGCCGGCGGGCCCGCACCGCGTCTGAGCTTGATGTGTTGGCCGTGCGGGGTCTCGGCCTCATCGGGTTGAACGACTCCCTGTTGAGAGGGTCTGTGACCCGCCCCGATCCTCCGCAGGTCCGGGTGCTGCTGCTCGACCCCGAGGCGCCTGCCCTCGCCGTGCGCGCCGCCGAGATCGGCGAATCTGTCGAATCCCTCGCGAGCGGAGTGCGGCTGGCCGAAGCCCGGCTGCGGGAACTGTCCGACAGCGGGGATGTTCGGGTGTACCGGTACAGGATGCTGCCGACGTGGCGCATCATCCGCTTGGACTCGACCCTATTCGTGTCTGCCTTCGACGCCGGCTGGGAAGGGCACGAGTCGGCAACATACAAACTCATGGAGACGCCGCACGGCTCGCTGTACCGGGGGTTCCGGCGGATGTTCGAGGCAATCGTTGACGACGGTGTGCGCACCGTCTGATCGAGGGGGTAGAGGTAGTGATCGAGGCAGAGCTGAAGGCCCGGGTACGGGACCCCGAAGACGTCATGCGGCGTCTGGAAGGGCTCGCTGCCGGATTGGCCGAGGTGTACCAGGACACGTACTACGACACCGACGTCGGCGCCCTGGAGCAGAGTGATCGGGAGTTGCGTGTCCGGACTGTCCACGGGCTGGAGGAGACGCGCACTGTCCTCACGTATAAGGAAGCGCGGGTTGATGAAGCGTCCGGCTCGAAGCCCGAGTACGAGACCCGCATCGACGACCCGGACGCCGTCCACGCCACGTTGCGTGGTCTCGGCTACGTGACGGCCATCGCGTTTGAGAAACGGTGCCGGAACTACTACTTCGAGGCTCGGGGCCGGCGCATGCTCGCCACCCTGGTACGCGTACCGGAACTCGACGGCACGTTCCTCGAAGTCGAAACGCTGACGAACGAATACGACCTGCCGACCGCCCTGGACGACGTCCGTGCGGTCCTGTTCGATCTGGGCATCACCGAGGGCGACTTGACCACTGAGCAGTACACCGATGCGGTCCGCGCCGGCCGCAGGCCGTAGCCGCGACTCGCCGCCCTCAACGACGGTGGTTGAGGTGATTGCGCGCAATCGAGGACTGGGCACGTGGCTGGCGCCCGCCTACCTGCACGGGTGCCAGCCTCGCACGCACGCGCGCGCTGGGGGTGTCACCTGTGAGGAGGACAGGTTGTCCGCCTCACAGGCCGCGCGTACGCGCGCTGGGAGTGTCAAAGAGGTTTTCCTGGGATCGCAGAAAAACCTCCGTGCGCACGCTCGTTGGGATGAGACTGTCAGCCCGACAGTCTCATCTCGCCGCGACTCGCCCGCCGCCGGCGATGCCGTGGCCCGGCTATCCAATGAGGCCGACCTGACGGGCAACTGGTCTGGTCACTCCCTGCGCCGCGGCTTCACCACTGCGGCCCGCCGCGCCGGACACGAGGTGAGCTTGACCATGTCGGTGCGGGTGCACTCGTGCCAACCGGTTAGGTCTCGCAGCTCGGTGCGGTGGCGCTGGGCGGTCCGGGAGGCGAAGTCGTACGCGGCCAGCTCGCCGGCGGCGACGCCGACCTGGCGGGCGACGTACTCGACCGCGTCGCGCGGCAACTCCAGCCGCATCTTCGGGAACCGGCCGCACCAGAGGAGGAACTTCATCTGCACCGCGAAGCCAAGCCGGGTGGCGCCGGTCTTGTTGCGCAGCCAGCCGGTCTCCTCGCCATTCAGCGTGAAGTGGTCGACGACTTCATCAGGCCCAGATCCCGCGCCATTCCGGTTGCCCCGCCCCTTCGCTGCCGGCCCGTCGGACCGCTCGCCGTCACTCGTTCGGCCCAACGAGCCGCCGGCCCCAGGGGAACGGCTGGGCCTGCATGACGGGTCATGGACGACCAGCGCGAGCTCTCCGAGGACGAAGTGAACGACCTTCTCCGCGACGACGAACGCCGCCGCCCGTAGGGCGGCGGGTTAGATGAGGACGCCGACGCGGGCGGCGAGTCCGCGGAGTTCGGTGGTCGTCTTCCCGGAGACCAGCAGCCCGGACACCAGCGTCTTGACTGCGGGCCGTGTGTGGGACTCCTCGGGGGCGTGGTGCTCGGCGGCCAGGAGGGCGCGGATGCACTCGTCGCGGCGGCCCCATCGTCCGAACGCGGCGGCGATGTCGGTGTAGTAGCGGGCTCGGCGTTCGACGCTCGGCAGGTTGTGTGGGGCTACGGCCCGGGCGGCGGCGAGAGCGGTGGAAGGGTCGCCGGCGGAGTCCTCGGCGGAAATGCGGTGGAGCTGGACGGTGGTGGGACTGAAGCCCCCGCCATGGTCGCGCCGCAAGGTGGTGCCGCCGAGGTCCTTGGCGATGGCGGCGGCCTCATCGGTCAGTTCCCGCATCCCGGCGGCGTCGCCAGCCCGGGCGGCGGTGTAGGCCGCGGACTGGATCAGCAGGCCCCGCTCGGCGGCGTGGTCCGGACCACCTCCACGCAGGCCGGGGTGGTCGGCGGCGGCCAGGGCGATGGACAGCGCCTGGTCGTGCCAGTTCGCCTTGCGTGCGAGGACAGCGAGTTGGCGGGCGGCTTCGGCGACCAGGAGCGGATCGTCGGCGGCCTCGGCGGTCTGGCGTGCGCGGTCGGCGGCCAACCAGCCGAGCTGCTGCTCGTCGAGCTTGATCAGTATGCGCGTGGCCAGCAGATAGCTCTGAGCCAGCAGCGCCCCGTGGTCTGTGCTGTCGCTGCCGGCCGCGTGGGCGTGGCCAGCGGCGATGAGTCGGGGCAGGCGCACGGCGAGGCTGGTGTAGCGGCAGGCGTGGAAGTCCGTGAGAGCGCGGGACATTTCAGTGTGCAAGGCCGTCGCCGAGGGGACGGTGATGTCGTGGTGCAGGCCGAGCATCGCGTCCCGGACACGCCCGACGAGCAGTTCCCCGAGGGCGGCTTCGTTCACCGGCGGACTGGCGCTGGGCAGGATGGGGGCGCCGGCCGCGGCGGCGGCCGTGACCGCGAGGTTTGCCAGTAACTGCCTGCGCCGCACCGGATCCTCACCGTCCTCCCGAGCTGTACTCGCAACCCTAGGGGCCGGGAGGCGGGGGTAGGCGGTGGTTGGCCCGATCACCTGCCCATGTCGGATGTCTCGCTGCGGGGTGAGGCCGAGCACCTGGGGCGGGATGCCGAGTGCGTCAGCGAAGCGACGCAGCACGGTGACGTCCGTCAGGGGCGAGATGCCGCGTTCGTACCGGGAGACCTGAGCCGCGGAGTAGCCGGTCAGCTCCCCGAGCTGAGCCAGCGTCAGTCCTTCTTCCTTGCGCGCGAGGCGGACCAGCTCGCCGGAGTTCACGTCCGCCGCGGGCACTGCGCGCGCTCTGACCGCATCCATACCGTCCCCGCCCGTAGCCGAGAGGCGCGCCGCCTCTCACCGTAGCGGTGCCCGCCAGGCCGGGACAGGGCTTTTGCATCGGATGCAAACGGGGTTGCATGCCCCGCCAGCGCCCCTGCCGCGTCCGCCGTGGGCGCGGTGTCCTCGAAGGGCGGGTGGCCCGCAGCCGGCGGGCCGCCGCTCGCATTCGAAATGAGGTGTGAGCGATGAGTATGTCCAAGAGGGTCGCCGTGGTGGGACTCGGCGGCCAAGCTCAGAAAGATCACCTTCCCGCGCTGGCCGACCGTCGGCTCGTCGAACTCGTCGCTGTGTGCGACGTGGATCCGCAGCGCGTGGCCGTGCAGGCAGAGCAGCGGCGGGTGCCCGGTTTCACCGACGTCGGGTGTCTGCTGCGCGAGGTGCGGCCGGACTTCGCGATCGTCGCGGTGCCGCATCACGCCGGCCGGGAGGTCATCACGGCGTGTGCTGAGGCGGGGGTGCACGTGCTCAAGGAGAAGCCGTTCGCCACCGACCCGCACGAGGCCGCCGAGTTGGCCGCGCTGTGCGAGAAGACGGGGATCGAGTTGATGGTCACCGTCCAGCGTCGCTTCCACCCCATCTACGCCGCCGCGCTCCAACTGCTGGATCAGGTCGGCACCCCGTACCTGGTCCAAGGCCGGTACACCTTCCACAGCCCGGACCCGGCCGCCGGGTGGCGCGGCCGTGCGAAGCTCGCGGGCGGCGGGTGCCTGGCCGACATGGGCTACCACCTGATCGACCTGGTCCTGTGGTACCTCGGTCTGCCCGACCGCGTCCTGGCCGACACCTCGGCCGCCGCGGTGCGGGGCGCTGAGTACGACGCGGAGGACACAGCCCTGGTCCACCTCGCCTACGACTCCGGCCTGTATGGCTCGCTGCTGGTCTCCCGCTCGGCCGGCCCGAAGACCGAGCACCTGGCCATCACCGGCCCGCACGGCACCCTGGCCATCGAGCGCGGCGCGGTGCGTCTGCTGGATCCGGCGGGGCAGGTGGTCGAGTCGCTACTGCGGGAGCCGGCCTGGCCGTGCTCTCCCGCGGTGCAGATCGACCGTTTCTGCCGCGTCCTGGACGGCACCCAGCCCAACCCCTCCGGTCCGGCCGCCCATCTGCTTATCTGGGGTCGCCAGAGGGCTTCAGGCTTGTTGACCGAACTAAAATCAGCGTTTTCGCAGGTCGAGATTGGTTTCTGCTACCGTCCTGACCATGTGCATTCCAAAGTAGATCACCTGGCCGAGCGGGCCCACTCAAACCGATGCTTGCCTCAGTTACCGGCATCGGGCAGTAGCAGGCCTTCCGGTGGGTTTTCCCACACACCGTCATCAAACGTCGGAGGCACTTTCCAAAATCTGGGTCCTCGCAGATCAACAGTGCCGCCGGTGAACCGCGCACGGGTGAAGCGAACCCTACATCCGGTGAACCAGGCGTGGGGGAAGCGCACTTGGCTACCGTTGGCGAATGTCGTGCGACTGAAGCTCACCGTGCCTCTCTTGAATTTGGTGTAGATGAAGTCCACCAAGCCGTCGGTCAGCTCAGCGAGAGTGAAGCTCACCACGCCGCCGCTGAACTCGGCATCGACGAAGTCCACCGTGCCACCCGTGAACTTGGCTTTGTCGAATCTCACAGTGCCCCCGGCGAATGCGGCATTACTGAAGCTCGTAAAGCCGTCGGCGAACTCTGCGCCGATGAATTCCACCACGCTGCCAGAGAACTTGGCCCCGTCAAAGGTCACCAGGCCTCCGGCAAATTTGGCGCTGGAAAAGTTCACCGCGCCGCCGCTGAAGTGCGCGTCCGAGAAATCACCGCCATCGAAGACTGTGCCAGTGAAGTCGAGGTTGTATCCCTGCCAGGACGCCCCTCCCGTCTCTTGAAGGTGATCGCGGATGACGCGAATCACCGTGTGACGGACCTCGCGGTTGGCCTGCCATGCCAGCCGTCGCTCGATCGCGGCTGGTTCGTCCTCGTAGGGCATGCGCAGGTAGGCGCAAAGTACGTCGATGCAGGTCTGCCGACGTTCCGTCCAGTCGTCGGCCAGCCCTGTCAGCGCGTGGACAGCAGCCAGTCGGCAGGCGGGCTCCTCGTGCCCGAGCAGTTCAGCGGCAGTTGCGAACCGCTCGTTGAGCAGGCGTAGCCGCTCATGCTTTCGCAGCTGTCTAGTCGTCCACGTTGTGATCAGTCCTGCGATCACAGCGCCGATAATGGTGCCAATCGGGATTGCCCAGATCACCCATCCCGGGGCGGTTGAGGCAGTCCCTTTTCCGGGTAGCTGAGGGGTCGGATTCGCCCCGAGCGCCAGCCGGGCAGCACCCACCGCGCTCATTAGCGTCGCCATGGTGGTCAGGGTAGATCGAAGCCGCTTAGGGCAGGGCGAGGCAAACCGAGGCGGAACTGCGGTCACCTGCCCGGTGGCCAGCTGGTGCCCACCTGGTTGCTGACTGTGCGTGGTTGCCTCGGCCTTCGGCCGATCCGGCGGTGCCGCGCCCGCTTCGCACCGTGAAGCCGGACGGCGGGTTGACTGCCTTTCCGCCGACTTGCGTGGCTTCCAGCCGCGCGGAGTGCCAGCGGGGGGCTCCTCCGACCCCGCCGGATTCAACAACAACGTGCCCCGGCCGCGACGACCCTGGTCGTCAAGTCGTGCCCAGCTGACCGCCGGTATTCCCTCCTCACCGGTGTATTGACCTGCTTGGGATAGGAGCTAGTTCGGAGAAGGGACATGAGGAACATAGCCCTCTGCGGTACGTGCCTCACGGATATCTGGGGGCTGTAAGGCAAGTTGGGCAACCGATGCGCAAGAAGCGATTCGACGGAAGCGTTTCGCACATCAGTCCACGAAGTGGTTCGGTCGGACCGCTTCGTGGACTCCTGGGCGGACGGCTGGCACGCCCGGTGCCATTTACTCGGGGCCGGTGGGGGCGGGCGTCCGGAGGAGCCCCCGCCGGGGCTCCCGCGCGGCTGGAAGCCCAACACGTGCCTCGGAAGCGGGCGCGGCACCGCCGGATCGGCCGAGGGCCGATGAGAGTTGCACCCGCTTGCCCCGCTCGTGAGAAGAGCTCATCCCGTACCTGACCTGCGGCATCTGTTCCGGAGTGATCAGCGGTGAGCGGTGGTCGGTGGAGCGGGGGTGCGGTGTTTCCACCAGGTCCGGATCTGTTCCAGTGCGGGCAGCAGGGCCCGGCCGTCGGGGGTGAGGGTGTAGGCGGCGGGGCCCGGAGGCAGCTGTGCGTGGGTTACCAGGCCGGCGTCGAGGAGTTCGCGGAGCCGGTCGGCGAGCATCTTGGTGCTGATGGGGTGGATCGCGGCGTGCAGTTCACCGAAGCGGGCGGGCCGGGTGGCCAGGGTGTGCAGGATGATGCCGTTCCACTTCTGGCCGAGGACGTCGAACGCGGCGAAGAGGTCCGCGTCGGCCGCCAGTGGCGGGACGGTGGCGAAGCCCATCGTTCTCGGCTTTCGTGACGCGGCGTGCCCGTGCGGGTCATGCCTTAGTTGCGGTGCTTGGTGGTGGGGCCGCCGCCGGCTGGGGGGGTGCCGGCAGCGGCCCCGGGGCCGTCTCACCCGGTCGAGCTCGGGTGGGATGGCGGCTTGGGGGTCACGGCTGTGTCAGGCCCAGGCCCCTCGCAGCGCGGCGGCGACGCGTTCCGTGGCGTCCCTGGCGTCGGGGATGGCCGCGGGCATGCTGAAGAACAGGTAGACCTGGCCGTCGTAGTTCACGTGCTCGACGGCGACGCCGGCGTCGCGCAGCCGCTGGGCGTACGCCTCGCCCTCGTCGCGCAGCGGGTCGTACCCGGCCGTGATCACCAGCGCCGCGGGGGCGGCGGCCAGGGTGGCGGTCTCGGCGTACAGGGGCGAGACGCGCGGGTCCTTCAGGTCGGCGCCGGTGCCGTCGAGGTAGTGGCCCTGGAACCACGTGAGCGCGTCCTTGGTCAGCAGCAGGCCCTCACCGTTCTCCTCGTACGGCGGGAAGGGGTGGGTCAAGTCGGTCGCCGGGTACATCAGGGCCTGCAGGGCGAAGGTGCCGGGCAGTTCGTTGGCTAGGACGGCGCTCAGGTTGCCTCCCGCCGAGTCCCCGCCGACGGCCATCCGGGTGGTGTCGCCGCCGAGTGCCCCGATCTCCCGGGACACCCACTTGGCGGCCGCTAGGACGTCCTCGACGGCGGCCGGGAAGGGGTGCTCCGGCGCGAGCCGTTAGTCGACGCTGACCACCAGGCAACCGGCCAGGCGGCTCAGATCCCGGGCCGTCACATCGGTTCCGGCGACGTTGCCCAGCACCCAGCCGCCGCCGTGGATCCAGATAAGGACGGGGTGCGGGCCCTCACCCTCGGGCCAGTACAGCCGGACAGGAACCCCGTCGGCCACCGCCTCCTCCATCCGGGCGACCGCGGCCGGCTCGCCCGCGAGAGCGGCCACCATCTGCTCGGACGCCTCGCGCGCGACGGGCACGGGAAGCTCGTTGAGCGGGGGAACGCCAGGCTGGTTGGCCGCGTCGAGCACCGCCCGGAGCGCCGGATCGAGAGTCGGCGCAGCGGTGATGACGATCTTGCCTCGCAGGTGGCCGCCATCAAGGCGGCGGTAGGCGTCGGCCGCCTCCTCCAGCGGGAAGACCGCTTCGATGGGCATGCGCAGGCGGCCGTCCTCGATCAGGGGCAGGACGTCCGCCCAGACCTGCGGGAGGGGCAGGCTCCCCTGGGAGAAGCGCACGCCGTGCCGGGCGGCGTCGAGGTCGGCGATGGTGATGACGTTATCCGGGCTCCCGGCGAGTTCGACGGACAGGGGCAGGACGCCGCGGCCGGAGGCGTCGAGGACGGCGTCGACGCCCTGAGGGGCCGCGGCGCGTACCCGGTCGGCCAGGCCGTCGCCGTAGGTGACCGGGGTGGCGCCGAGCTCGCGGAGGTAGGCGTGGTTGGCTTCGCCGGCGGTGCCGATGACGGTGGCGCCCCAGGCGTGGGCGAGCTGGACGGCCATGAGGCCGACGCCGCCGGCGGCGGCGTGGACCAGCAAGGTCTGGCCGGAGCGCAGGCCGAGCTCGCGCAGGGTGCGGTAGGCGGTCTCTGCGGCGACCGGCAGCGCGGCGGCCTGCTCGAAGGTGAGGAAGGCGGGCTTGGCGACGATGTCGTCGGCCGAGGCCAGAGTGTGGGTGGCGACGGCGTCGGGCTGGGCGGTGCGTCCCAGCACCGGCTGGCCGAGCTTCCACTGCGTGACACCCGGGCCGACGGCGTCGATGACACCGGCCACCTCCAGGCCCAGGGGCTGGGGCTCGACGGGGGCCTCCTGACCGGGGGCGAACAGGCCCCGGCGCATCTTGGAGTCCAGGCCGTTGGCGCCGGCGGCGTGGATGCGGACGCGGACCTGGCCGGGGCCGGGCTCGGGCAGCGGCACCTCGACCACGTCGAGCACCTCGGGGCCGCCAAAGGCGGCGTACTGGAGCCTGCGGGCGATCGTGACAGTCATGGGAGTCCTTCGGGTGAGTCCTGAAGAGGGCGAAGAGTGCCGCCGGTCAGGCGGGCAGGGCCGGGTAGTCGGTGTAGCCGCGCTCGTCGCCGCCGTAGAAGGTGGCCCGGTCGGGCTCGTTGTAGGGGCCGCCGGACGCGAGGCGGCGGGGCAGGTCGGGGTTGGCCAGGAACAGCGCGCCGAAGGCGAGCATGTCGCCGTCCTCGATCAGGCCGAGGGCGTCGTGGCCGGTGGGCTGGGGGTGGGTGAACGGGTTGAGGACAAACGTGCCGGGCCAGTCCTTGCGCAGGCGCCCGGTCAGATCCCGGTCGGGGCCTTCGAGTACGTGCAGGTAGGCCAGGCTCAACGGGGCGAGACCGGCCAGCAGAGCGGTGTAGGTCTCCTCCAGGTCCGCCGGGTCGGTCTCGGCGATGTCGTTGAAGGGGGTGCCGGGAGAGATGCGGAAACCGGTGCGGTGGGCGCCGATCGCCTCCGCGACGGCCGCAGCGACCTCGATGCCGAAGCGCGCCCGGCCCGCGGCGTCGCCGCCCCAGCCGTCGGTGCGCTGATTGGCGTTGGGGGCGAGGAACTGGTGGATCAGGTAGCCGTTCGCACCGTGGAGCTCCACCCCGTCGAAGCCGGCGGCGATCGCGTTGCGCGCCGCGTCCGCGAAGTCCGCGATCGTGCGGACGATCTCGTCCTGGTCCAGCTCCTTCGGAGTGACGAAGTCCTTAGGGCCCTGGTGGGTGAACACCTGGCCCTTCGCCGCGACGGCAGAGGGGCCCACCGGGACCAGGCCGTCGGGCAGCAGGCTGGGGTGGCCGACACGGCCCGTGTGCATCAGCTGCGCGAAGATCACCCCGCCCTCGCGGTGGACCGCGTCGGTCACCTGCCGCCAGGCGGCGACCTGCTCGGCGGAGTGCAGGCCCGGGGTATCGGGGTAGCCCTGGCCGATCACCGACGGCTGTACGCCCTCGGTGACGATCAGGCCGGCGCCGGCCCGCTGTGCGTAGTAGGTCGCCATCAGCTCCGTCACGGTGGCCCCCGGCCCGTAGGCGCGGCTGCGGGTCATCGGTGCCATCGCGATGCGGTTGGCCAGGCGCCTGCCGCCCAGCTCGATCGGGTCGAACGCGGTCGTCATGATCATTCCCTAGGTTCAGGAGAGGGAAGGCCGCCCGGTCCGGCGGTTCTCCATCGGTGTGCGGTACCCGACTGCACCGAAATTACCTGTCCGAACAAGTAAAACACCGCGAACCCTTCCCGCATCTCCATGTGAGCCACGTCACACGCCGGGCTCTCATGCAGAACCATGGACTGTCCGCATTGAGTGCCACATGGCGGCAGGGACGGTTATCCTGATTACTGTCCGGCCAGTGTTCGGCCGAGAAAGGGACGGTACTGATGAGCCGGGCGACACACCGGGACTCGCAGAACCAGCCTCTCGAAGCGGCGCCACCCACCTCCACCGTGACGGTGCCGGCCTCCGCCCAGGCGGGGCCCGTCAGCCACGCGATCTTCCGCGTGGCCCGCCTGCACCGCATGATCGCCGGACAGCTCCTGCGCCGCGTCGGCCTCCACCTCGGCCAGGAACTCGTGATGATGCACCTGTGGGAACTCGGCCCCCAGCGGCAGACCGACCTCGTACGCCTGCTCGACTCCGACGCCGCCACCATGACCCGCAGCATCAAACGCCTGGAGAACGCCGGCTTCGTCCGCCGCCGCCCCTGCCCCGACGACAAACGCGCCGTCATCATCGAACCAACCACCGCAAGCCAAGCACTGCGGCGAGAGGTCGAACGCATCTGGGCCGAACTCGAAGACGCCACAACCGGCGACCTCGCCCCCGACCAGCAAGCCGAGGCTCTGAACATCCTGCGCCGCGTCGAGGACAGCCTCGCCCGCACCGCCGCAAACACTCCTCCGGCAGACGCCCCCGCATAGACGACTTCTTCGACCGCTTCGAGGAACCGCGGACGAGAGCACCATCATCTACACCGGCGACCGGGACGTGATCACCCACGCGTAGACGGTCACGGCTCGATCCGGCGGGGCGGGGTCCGCAGGAGCCCCCGCCGGGGCTCCCGCGCGGCTGGAAGCCCAACACGCCCGGCGGAGAGCTGGAGGGCGCGGTCCAGGTTCTGCGGGGGGCATCGCAGAGACGGAGTTCGGCAGCGGGCTTGACGTGATCAGCGTCGCCGTCGGCTCCGGCGGCGTCGGCGTGGCCCTGCTGCTCTGCCTCTACAAACGGGACCGCGCGCTCTGCGCGAAGGACGGACAGCACGACGCGCCCAGCCTCGATCAGTGCGTCCCCGGCTGCGGCAACACCGTCCGCACCGACCAGCACGCCGCCCGGCTCCGCCAGCGCGCAGACGACCTCGACCGCAAAGCCGCCCGCGTCCCCGGCCCCCTGGCCGAACGCCGGAGCGCCAGCGCTGCGAGACTCCGCGAGCTGGCCGACGAACACGACCGCACCCGCTTCACCCTCCAGGAGAACCCGGCGTGAGCCCCGACGTCGAGACCCACCTCCGCAAGAAGATCGTCGATCTCAAGACGACCATCGCGAACAAGAACGAGGAGATCGCCCATGTCAAGCAGTGTTCATAGACCTTTTGCAGGGATGGCGTCGGCGGCAGGAGTATGCGACAGCTCGGGCGCTCCAGGCGGTACAACCGTGGTTACTCTCCAGTCGCGTTGACCTGTGGAGACGAGGAACGGGTTGCTTTCGTCTGGTGGATGTGCGAGGCAACCGTCGCTGGATAGAGTCGTCCCATTACAACTGGTTATCGGGGTAACCAACTGCCTTGGGGAGGGCCCGCAGCATATGAGTCGTCGCTCTAATGGCTTGATCGGCGCATGGGCTGAGATGCAGAGGCAGCAGCAGCGCCAGATGGAGGCCGAAGCCAGACGACGGAGACAAGAAGCGCAGCAAGCACGTGCCCGCCAACGTCAAGCTTTCCAGAGTCACCGTGAGTACAGGCAGGCAGAAGCGCGAAGCCGCACTGAGGAACTGGACGCACAGGTTGAGTCGCTGCAAGGTCTTCTCACCTCAGGGTGTCAGGCTCCCGCTTTCAGGGCTTCCTCTCTCATGCGGCCTGAGGAGATCCAGCCCTTCGCTCCAGGACCATTGGCACAGCCCGTACCCATGCCGAACTTTGATCACTACCTGATGCAGAGCGGCTGGACGGCTGGTCACCGCGCTCAGGCGCACTCTGAAGCTCGGGCGCGATTCGAGCGGGACTGGTATGCGGCCCAGGCAGCTGAGGCACAGCGGCAGCAACAATTGGCGTCGTATGAGCGGGAGTACCAGCAGTGGGCCGATGCCCAGTTGGCCTATGCGCGGCGATACAACGCTGACATCGTCGAGCTGACCGAAGGAGTCAGACTCCGCGATCCTGATTCCGTGGTCGAGTACTTTTCCGTCGCTCTCTACGCCTCGACTGCCTGGCCTGAGAGCTTCCCACGTCAGGTGACAGCGGCCTATGACTCGGTTGCCGGACAGCTGGTACTGGATTGGGAGCTGCCTGCCTACAGCGTTGTCCCCGAGGTCAAGTCTGTTCGTTACATGCCTGGGACGGACCAGGACAAGGAGACGCTCCGACCAGTCAGCCAGCGTCGGGCCCTGTACCGGAAGGTCCTGGCCCAGTGCGTGCTGCTTGTCTTGCACGAACTCTTCGCGGCGGATGAGCCGGGCGCGCTTGAGTCGGTGACCTTGAACGGGTTCGTGGACGGGCATGATCTTACGACGGGCCGACCGGGTCACATCTACCTGGCGACCATCATGGCTCGACGCTCGACGTTCCTCGACCTGCACCTGGCACAGGTGGACGCCGGCAGCTGCCTGGCCGACGCACTGCGCGGACAACTCTCGGCTCGCCCCGACCAACTGACGCCGGTGCGGCCGAGTCGCCGACCGCAGGAGGTCGGCAACCGTGTTGTCATGCGCGGCAGCGATGAGGACCCCGACTTGTACGAGATGGATCCGATTGCCTTCGAAGATCTCGTTGCTGATCTTTTCCGGGCTATGGGGATGCAGGCGGTCACCACCCAACGCTCCAACGACGGCGGGGTGGACGTCGACGCACTGGACCCCACACCGATCCGAGGCGGCAAGATCGTCGTGCAGGCCAAGCGCTACCGCAACACGGTGCCGCCGGCCGCTGTGCGTGACTTGTACGGAACCGTGCAGGACGCTGGCGCCAACAAGGGTGTCCTCGTGACAACGTCGAGGTTCGGCCCTGGCTCGCACGCTTTCGCTAACGGCAAGCCGCTGGAACTGATCTCGGGAACTGAACTCGTCGACCTTCTGCATCGTCACGGGCTGCGTGGGCGCCTGGGTGACGGCACCCGCCGAACCGCAGTGCATTCGATGCCGTCGGTTCCGGACCCCCGCTTGTTCAGCCGCTACAAGGTGCTGGGCATGTCGTGGACTGGAAGTGTCGCCTTGGATGTGTGCGCACTCGTCTGCCGCGGTAACCGCGTCCTCAGCGACGATCACTTCGTCTACTTCAAGAACCCGCAGACGCCGGACGGCTCGGTGCGTGCCTTGCGGGCGACTGCACCCGACAAGGCTGCAATCTGCGTCTCCTTCGACGGGCTGCCTGACGATGCTGACCGGTTCGTCCTGGTGGCAGCCATCGACCCAGAGGTCAACCCGGACGCCGACTTCTCCGGCTTCACGGACGCTCGCATCCGCCTGCTTGACCCAGCGCTGACCGAGTTGGGACGACTCGAAGTCTCAGACGGCCGACAGCACGAAACGGCAGTGGTGCTCGGATCCTTCCATCGCAGGTCGAACGGGGATTGGAACTTCGTCCTGGGCGGCAGGGGCTATGCGGGCGGCCTGGAGGAACTGGTTCAGGACTTCGGTATCGAAGTGGAGTAGATCCAGGGCTCGGGGCCGTACGGCTGTTCTGGCTGCGGATTTTGAACGAGTTGATGCCCCAGCTCAAGGCGGACGTCCAGCGACCAACGTCATCCCCCCTGCGGCCCGCATCGCCGCGCTGACCTGGCCGGTCCCCAGCAGCGAGGCTGCCGGGGACCGCGCCGCTCACGCCGAGCAGGCCGCCCGGGCGCACACCGCCCGCGCCGCGACAGTCCTGTCCCTGTGGCTCGACCCAGGCGCGGGGCGATCCGGTACCGGATCAAGCATTTCGGTGATTCGATGGTCTGAGAAACGCGCTTCCGAAGCAGCCGCACCCGAGAGCTTTCGTGTGTCAACTTTCAATGCAATGAATCGTTTCTTCGAATGTCGTGGTTATGGCCATGAACAACGCCATGCAACAGCCGGGGGACAAGGTCAGGCCACGCACCGCGCCCCACCTGCGCCGGACGGCACTCAGGATCGCCCGGCGGACCTGGCGGTCGTTGCGCGTCCCTTGGCTGCGCTGGCTGACCGGCCGCAAGGTGGTCTGGATCCGGTTTCCGACTACCTGGTCGTCCGCGAGGAAGTATCTCGCGATAATTCCTGCCACGCTCTTCGTCGCGCTTGTCCTGTTCTCCCTGATCACCATCATCCGAGGTGAGAAGGGGTGGATCGAGAAGCGCTGCTCGGACACCGGAAATGCCTGCGGCGTCGTCCTGGGCTTCGCCTCGCCGTTCCTGTCCCTGGCGCTGGCGGCCGCGGTGTTCGTGGTCTACCGGTACTGGAAGATGCTCCGGCCCATCGTCCGCAAGGCCAAGCACGAGCCGGACCAGCTGCTGCCGACCGCCGGGACGCCCCTCGAGCAGACCGTCGTCGGCCGGGAGCAACTGTGCCAGGTGATTTGCCGCTCGCTGTGCGACCGCACCAACCGGCGCCCGTACCTGCTCGTCGGCAGCGTGGGGGCCGGGAAGACCGCTGTCCTCATCCGGCTCACCCAGATGCTGGCGCAGCACCGGCTCGTACCGGTCCCGATCAGTCTCCGGGATGTCGGTACGGACGGCGCCCAGTTGGACTTCCGCGACCTGGCGCGGCGGCGGTTCACCGAGGAGATCGACCCCGCAGCGCTGCTGTCCTCGGAGCAGAGGGCCAAGGTCTGGCGGCAGCTCTGCAAGGACGGTCGGGTCGTTGTGCTGGCGGACGGGCTGGAGGAGGCGCTCAATTCCCGCAGTCAGATGCGGGACCGGGATGAGGTCATTCGGGCCGCCATCCTCCGCGCCGAGGAGCAGGACCTCCCCCTGGTCATCGCTTCCCGGCCGCACACCCCGCTGGACGAGACCTACGCCTCGATCATCGACCTGGAGCCGCTTTCCGAGGACGCCGCACTCGACTATCTGGCTTGGAACGCCTGGTGGTCGGACATCGGCCGGCTGGGCTGGATCGTGGAGACAGCGGTGCTCAGCGAGTCCCCGCTGTACATGGAGATCTCCCGTGAGCTGTGCCAGCACGACCTGCTCGAATTCGTTTACGAAGGCTGGGGTGGGCAGCTCAACACCGCCAGCCGTGACCGCTCGACGCTCCGGCGGCACCTGCTGAAGGCATGGGTGGACGCGCTGATCGACGGCCGGCTGCGCCAGCAGGTTCCCCTGGCCAAGGCCGAGCGTGAGAAGACCATCCGGACTATCTCCGCGCTGGCCGCGCTTGGTCTCCTCGGGGATCGCTTGGCGGTGCGCTACGACGATCTGCTCAACCCCGAGCGTCGGCTCACTGGGCGCCCCGAACTGATGGCTGCGGCCCAGAAGCTCCGGGAGGAACTAGCTCCCCTGCTGCCAGCGGTAGACATCCGAAGGCGTGAGAGTCTGATCGTCCTGTACGCCTCTCGAGGAGAGCAGCTCGGCCTGGTGAAGACTCTGGGCGACCGGGTGCGTTTCCCGCAGAGCATCGTGCAGGCATATCTCGGCTCCCAGGTCCTCGGTCTGATCGAGGACGAGATCGACGCGGCCCTGCGGAGTGAGGCGTTCGGGCGTGACCTGCTGGTCGGGCTGGTATTGCGGTCCTGCGAGGACACGCCGGAGACCACGGCGGAACTCGCTGAGCGGCTCTGGCTGGCCGCCCGCAGCCTGACGGACGCCAAGGCCCTCGACCTGTTTGCGGCGGCCCTGGAGGTCGACCTCCACGCGCAGCGTGCCGTGCCGCCGAATGAGCCAGTTTCCATCCACCAGAGGATCGCAGACAGCCTGTGTGAGGTGTGGCCGAACATCACCTCGGGCAACCTCCGCACCCTGGTCGAGGCCAAGGTGCGCCTGGTCCACCGTTTCGGCGAGGTCGTGCGCGAGATCGCCCGTCTGGGCAGGGAGAAGCGGTGGCCCGCCGACGCGGACCCGCCCGCGTACCAGCGTTTCCTGCGGATCGCGTTCCAGGAACAGGACTACGCACTGCGTCTGGCCATTACCCGGGAGATCGGTGCCGGCGGCGATGCGGCCTTCGACGCGCTGCGCGCGCTCTTCCGCTCCGACCACCAGGTCGGCGAAGTGGACCCGGTCGAGGAGTACTTCGTGCAGCTGGCGGGGCAGCGGGATGGCGCCCCTGCCACTCAGGCCGGCTACCCACAGGACGCACAAGAAGCCACGCGAATCCGCAGGCAGTTGGTCTGGCGCCAGTTCGCCACCCTCGCCTGCGTCCTCCCCATGCTGGTGGGGTCGGTCGGAGTCGAGCGCAAGCCGGAAGCAGCAGCCGGGCTCAGCATCTGGCTCAAGCACCTCGACCCGAGCAGCTGCCTCGGCGGCCGGGCCGACCTGCCACTCTCCTTCGAGGTCGCCCTGGCGCAGGGATTCAAGAGCACGGCCAACCGGCGCATGCTTCACCCCGACACCACTAACGACACCCGCGTGTTGTTGATCGAGCAGGCGGAGACGATGCTGGCTCGGTCGCGGTTCTGGCTCTCCCAGCTCACGCTCATCCACGCGCTCTGCTTGTGGGCGCTAACTGACGGCACCGGCATGGCCGTCGACAGGCAGGACGATGGCACTGGTGGACGGCACGGCCCGACCGCCGATCCGGAATACGCGGTGAGTCGCTGGCTCGCGATGGCCGGCGCCGAGCGCTCCCCCGTCGACCGCGGCAGGGAGAACCAGGTCGGCATAAGGGAGCGCCTGCACCCATTCGTGGCCCGCGCCGCCCAACTGGCCGTGCTGGCGCTGGAGACCGGCCGCCCGGAGCGCTACATCTGGATCGACGAGAAGACGGCCATGGAGAACGTGGGCTCCGCTCCGGGCGACCCGCGCTCCTACCGCAGGCACAATCTCTGGATCCCCCCGTCGGTCGGCTGGACCACGCTGGACCCCAGGGCCCAGCAGCTGCTCGCCGACGTTCTCCTACTACTCAACCTCACGGAGCGCAGCGGTGACCCTGATGCGATGGAGCGCCGCTTGGAGCGGTCCAACCGGAGCTCGCTACCACCCTGCCTAACCAGGGACAGGTCACCACTCCAGCCGGAGCGGACCGTCGGCATGGCTAACATTGCCGAGCCCGGCACCACCTGCCGCAACGACTGCCCCTTCGCGCTCTGCCCCTACCCGCCCAAGGGCGAGCAGCCACAGGCCGAGCTGCGCGAGGTGTTCTGCCTCCAGCAGCAGGCGCTGCTGAGCTGGCGTCGCGGCTGGTTCACCCTCTCCCGCAGGCGCGCCCCCTGGCAGAGCATGACCTGCCCGGAACTGCGGCACTTCTGGCACGAGATGGCGGCACGGGCCCGTACACCCCGTCTGTGACCGACCGAAGGGTGTCTCAGTCGCGGTTGCGGCGGCGGATCACCAGCACCACCGCGATGACCAGAGCGATCAGCACGACAGCGATGATGACGCCCGAAGAAGCCCCTCTTCCTCTTGCCCTTCGCCTCCAGCTGGGTGCGGTTCAGGTGGCCCCCACTGGGGCCGCCTGAACCGCAGCCGCCTGGGTGCCCTGCGCGGCGGTGCTCACGGTGCTCGCGGCGGCCCCACACATGGATTCGATCTCAACACGCTGGCTTGACGCGGCCGACAGCGGCCTGTGGCTCCCAGACTGAGCCAGGCCTCCAGAGCGACGGCTCCCGCGGCGGCCCAGCGCCGTGTCCCGCAGTTGCGCGCTGGGCGCTGGGCGCCTGTCACCAGTCTTACAGCCCGGCGGTGAGGACCCTGCTGCCTGCTGTGCCTACAGGCCGAGTTGTGCGAGGGCCTGTAGGCGCTGGGGGCTCAGCGATGCACTGCGGCGGCGCAGGTTGGTCAACCACTGGCCCAGCCGCACAAGGTCACCTTCAACGTCTTCGATGTGCCGTTGGGGGACGTTGAGGTGGCCCTCTCTATCGAGGAACGACCGTGCAGCTGCCAGGCCTCGCTGAAAATCACGTTCACGCGCGGGCAGTTGGCAGTCTGGCGGTGTGGAAGCGGATTTTGGGTGCAGGTCGATTCCCAGCACGGTGAGCAGGCGGCACTGTTCGGGGTGAAGGACGTGGGCGTGGGCACGCTGGGCCTTGAGCCACTCCCCTGCCTTCGGAGCCACGCCGCGGCGGGCATCGTGGTAGTCGCGTTGCCAGGTGATCGGCCAGGGCGGGTTCCACCATCGGTCCAGGGCTGTGAGGGCCGCGGCCCGTTCGGCGGTCAGCTGGTCGGCGCGGGTGCGTTGGGTGGCCAGCCAGCGGCCTAGCGCGAAGTCGTCATGGATGGTCTCGACTGGTGCGGCCAGGTGGCCGTGCTGAGCGGCGTAGGCGGCGGCATGGGCAAGGCCTCGGTCGAAGGCCTGCTGGCGGGGGCGCCAGATGATGCCGAGGCGTTCGAGGGCCTGGGTGCGTGCCGCGTCGAGGGCGTCGGTGGTGTGCAGGTGGCGTTGCCAGGTGAGCCAGGTGCCCAGGGGGTGGTCGGTGTCGTCGCGGAAGGTTTGGGGGACGTCGAGGTGGTGGTGGGTGCGGTGGTAGCGGCGGGCGGCGGCTAGCCCGCGGCGCCATTCGGCGCTTTTGGGGGCGAGGACGCGCAGGGTGAGGGCGAGGGCGATTTCTTCTTCCTGGGTGGGGCGGTCGAAGCGGAGCCAGGCGCCGGGGTCGTGGCTGGGGATGGTGGGGCGGTGGGTGCGGGGGTCGGCGAGCCGTGCCTCGAGGCGGGCGTCGTGGGCGCGCAGGGCTTGGACGGTGCGCCACAGGGGGGTGTAGGCGTCGGCGCCGAGGAGGTCGTCGGGGTCTTCGTCGGGGGTGAGGTAGACGGGGACGATGAGGGTGGCTTTCTTGCCTGTGCCGGGTGGTTGGCGTAGGGCGCGGCCGACGGCTTGGACGGTGTCGATGGGGCTGTTTTTGGGGTCGGCGAAGACGACGGCGTCGATGGAGGGGACGTCGATGCCTTCGCCCAGGACGCGGGCGTTGGCGAGGACGGCGGGGGTGTGGGGGTTGGTGTGGGCGGCGAATTCGAGTAGGAGGCGGCGGCGGATGCGGGGTGGGTGGGTGCCGCTGATCCAGTTCGCCCACAGGCCGTCGGGTTGCAGGTCGGTCGGGAGGGCTGCTGCGGTGTCGGGGAGGGTGGTGGCGAAGGCGCGGGCGTCGGTGACGCGGTGGTGGAAGGTGAGTACGCGGCGCAGTTTGTGGTCGTGGATGGCTCTGAGGACGGCGACTTGGCGGCCGGCCAGGCGTAGGCCGTCGGCGCCGGCGCCGGGGCCGGTGGCGAGCCAGTCGCGTAGGTCGGTGTTGTCGACGACG
>NZ_BMRP01000071.1 GCF_014648695.1 Streptomyces albospinus | reverse complement strand
GTCGCGTCGGCGGTCACGCCACCAGGCCAGCCGGTCAGCGGACTCCTGCGGGAAGACCGACTGGACGGCGACGACGGCGAGGCCGAAGGCGAGGCAGCCAAAGCTTGCAGCGGTGAGCCACCACGGCGCACTGACGAGTGTCGTAGTCACACCGCCGACGCCGCCAACGACGGACGGAATCAGTGGTCGGCTTGTGGAGTGCATAAAGGGACCCCTTCTACTTGGATCCAGTCGGCGACTGAGCGCAGCGGCTCCTCGTTGGCGGGAGCCGCTGTGGTGCGTGTCCAGTAAGCCGGACCCCCGCCCTGCCGCCCCCGTTTCTGGTTGCGCAGTTCTAAAGTGGGCCCATGACGCGCGCTGGTCCGAGCAGGGAGGACAGCTGGTTTCTTCAGGAGCTGGCTGAGGCCATGACCTTCGATCAACTTCGGCGTTACCGGGCTGACGGGGCGATTCCTCGAAATACAAGGCGAGGGCTCGGCCGTGGCCCGGGCTCCACATCACGTGTGCATGAAGACGCACTGTTGATTGCGAGGGCGCTGGTCGCTGTGACGCGTCCCGGAAGACCGCGTGCCGAGTGCGTGTTGGAGGTCTTCGCGACCCAACCGGAGGTTCCGGTGCCGGAGGCGGGCGTGAAGAAGGCCCTGCACTGGCACATCGTGCAAGAACGTAACGGTGGACTCCATGCGCGGATTGCGAAGGTGGTCGCTTGTGCTGCGTCCCCAGAGTCAGCTTTTGAAGCAGCCATCTCGGCTGCACGGCGGGATCCTGAGATTCGCCGTCGGGTTCGTAGGGCACGGCCAGGGACAGATCTCAGGAGGTACGCCGACGCATTGGTGACGTGCGCGGTCGTTGATGTGCTCGGAGCAGAAGCTGTAGGCCAGGACGCCTGGATGGAGGACGCAACATACTGTTGGAACGTCGAACTCGGTGAGCAGACGGTTATCGGCGGGTTCGGTTCCGTGAAGCAGATGGGCGAGTGGCTACGGACCGAAAGCATCCGGGGCCAGCGGTATGAGCTGCCGGCTTCCCACACCACCGAGACGGAGCGGCAAGCGGCTGAGCGAGGGCGGGTGGACCGCTGCGGAATCGGCACGCTCCGCCGCCTGCGTGACGCACTCCTGCTAGTCAGCGCGGTTAAGGAGATCGCTCGGCACGCGGAGCAAGTGATTCCTGGAGATTCCTTCATTCCCAGCCTTCAGGAAACCTTGGCTTCCAAGCGCATGACCATCATGAACGTTCACGATTCCCTCCCCGCCGGGGAGGCCGTGCTCCCCTCCATTCGGTGGCGATCCATGGCCAGCGCAATCGTCCTGGCAAGCGATCCGCGGACGGGCTACCGCCTCGACCGCACCCTGGACCTCATCAGGCCATGGCTGGAGGATGTGCAGCAGTTGGCGGACCGGGCAGCAGCAGCGCTACCCGCCACAGCCTCCGAGGTGACTGCCCGGGCTCAGGAACTTGCGCTGGCAAATGCCCGATTGCAGCATTCCTCTCCGCATGAGGCACAGGCCCACAGCCGATTCGGGGACGTGGACTGTGCCTTCGAACTGCTGTCGCTTCTGCAGAACACCGACCATCAGGTCACGATCGAATCCTTCGAGGGGGTGGTGCGCGACCTCTCCGGGCATCTCGCCGCCCAGATGGGCAGTCATCTGGGGACCGTGCAAGTCATGCGGGGGCTGAGCACGATCATCGCCGTGTTGTCCAGCATGCAGAAGGGGTACCTGGAGGAGCCCGGCTTCCTCGACAGGGCTCGCAAGCTCATCTTGGTCTACCGAATTCCGTCCGGTCTGTTCGGCGACGTCGTCGGCGGACTGATCCAGGAGAGCAAGGGGTATGACCCCAGCGGAATCCCTCAACTACTGCCGGTCTCTCCGACTGGTGTGTACGCGTGGGCCCGTGCGGCCCAGTACCTTTCCGATGAAATCGACCTGTCTCATCCGGGACCCAGCACCGCTCTCGCAACCGTGCGTGAGCAGTTCACCGCGTTCACCGCGCAGTACGGTCTCGGCGCCCCCGAACGGCTGCTTCGAAGCCCTTCCACATCATCGCGGTAAGCGCTCGGGCTGGCACCCGTCGCGCCGTCCGCGCGGGTCGGTGGTCGAGGGCCGGCCACGACCTCACCGGCTACCGGGCCGGAGTGGAAGCGGTGACGGCCTTTCCCGGCCCTGACGGCCGCACGCTGCTCGCCAGCGCGGGCCGGGACGGTGCCGTGCGCATCTGGGACTCCGCCACCGGTGCCCAGGTCGGTGTACCCCTGACCGGCCACCAGGACTCGGGGTGGGGCCATCAGGGCACAGTGACCGACGTGGCGGCGTTCCCGGGCCCCGACGGCCGCACCCGGCTCGCCACGTGCGGCAACGACGGGACGGTGCGGATCTGGGACCCCGCCACCGGCGCCCCGGTCGGCAAACCCCTCACCAGTGACAACGGTTTCTTCGGCGGAGTGGCGGTGCTACCCGGCCCCGACGGCCATGCCCGGCTCGTCACCGGTGCCTACGGCGAGACGGTGCGGATCTGGGACCTCGCCACCGGCATGCCGGCCCGCGAGCCACTGGCCGTCCACAGCAGACGGCTGTGGGCGGCTGACGGCGGGTGGCGATGGGCGGCTTTCGCCGGGCCCGACGGCCGCACTCTGCTCGCCGCCTCGGACGACCTCGGCCTGGTGCGGATCCTGGATCCGGTTGCCGATACGGAAGTCTGCGCACCGTTGGCCAACCGGCTCCGCAACCAGAAGGCTCTGGCGGCGTTCCCCGGCTCGGACGGCCGCACCCTGCTCGCCACAGGCGACGACGAGGCGGTCCGGATCTGGGATCTGGCGACCGGCCTTCCTGCCGCGGAACCACTCACCGGTTACAGCGGCTTGGTGAACGTGATCGAGGCGTTCCCCGGCCCGGACGGCCGCACCCTGCTCGCGACCGGCCATACCGATGGCGCCGCGCGGATCTGGGACCCTGCCACCGCCGCGTGCGTCCTGACGATCCCGCTCGGATTCAACGTTCGCGACATCGCGATCGTCGAGACCGTCATGGTCCTTGCCGCCGAGGAAGGCATTCTCGCCATTCACACTCCACGTCTCCCCGTGAACGGCGTACCCGACCAGCCTCGTACTACCTGTCACTTGCGTTCGTGGTGACCAGGCTCCACCAAGACTTCCGGCCCATCATCGACCGGATGCGCCCGTAACGACACGACCGTACAGTCCCCGACGGAGCGACCAGCGAGCGCGATTACGTCGGTGCAGTCCGGTAGCGTCGAACTCCGTCGAGCCGCAACCGAGCGGGCTGTTGAAGGTCTCAGAGGTAAGAAGTCACCTCATGAGGCTTTGTGCCCTCGTGCTCCGTCGGGAGGCATGCCCAGACCGTCTTTCCCGTGCCCTCGAGTGTCGAGCAGCCCCAGCTGCAGCTGAGTGCGTCCACGACGCACAATCCGCGCCCGTAGCGGGCAAGAAGGTGTGCTGGAGCGTAGGTCGGCATGATGCTGCTGGAATCCTTGACAGCGCACGTCACTGTGTTGGCTGTGTGCATGAGCCCCAGCCATCCCACGTCGTTGGGCGATTGCTGAGTCAGCCCGTGCCGCAGGGCGTTGGTTACCAGCTCATTGGCCACCATGACGGCTTCGTCAGCGCAGGCCGACAGACCCCATGCTTGCATTGTCGAACGTGTGTGGCGGCGGACCTTGCGTAGGCCGGCTGGGCATGTGGTGAAGCGGTGTGCGGTGAAGCGAGGCACCTCAAGCCCCATCGCCAAGCCCCAGTCGGTCAGCCTGGGGGCGGCCACAGAGCGCAAAGCAGGCTCGCTCGTTGTCAACTTCTACCCTCTCGTCGACTCGTTGTGAACTATCTCGTGAGCTGGGGTGATTGAGGAGACAGATCCTCAACAGTGCACCCGTTCGGGGGAGTTCGGCCACCTTGGTACAAGGCTAATATCTCCAGCATCCCACCGCCCATGCAATTGCATATGAGATTGCATGGGATGGCGGTGCTACCGGCTGCCCGGCACGGAAGGCAGCCGGATCACTGTCCGCGTCAGAGCGGACATTCGAATAGCGCGGTGGAAAGAGGTCATGATGGAGCGCTTCGACAACGGTGTCCCGGCGAACTCGATCAGCGACGCACAGTGGCTCAAGAGCAGTATCAGCAGCGCAGTCGGCAACTGTGTGGAAGTGGCGGCACTACCCCAGGGCGACGTTGCGGTACGCAACTCGCGGTACCCCGACGGCCCGGCACTCATCTACACCCGCGACGAACTCAAGGCGTTCGTAGCCGGCGCCAAGAGCGGCGAGTTCGACCACGTGACCGCGTAAGACAAACGTAGGTCAAACCCCGCCGCGGCGGGCATGCGGACATCACCCTGGGATACTGACGCCTGCGTAGCCAGTCCCGACACAGGAGTTCGCATGCCCGCCGACCTCACGGTCCCAGTGTCACCCCTGGCTCAGGGAGCGCTCTCCTCGCAGGACGAAGAAGACGACAACCCCTTCGTTGCCGGCAAAGTACTCGGAGCGCACCTCCGCCACCTCAGGCGCAGCAACGGCCTCGCGCTCAAGGACGTGGCGCCCCAGATCCGCGCCTCCATCTCCAAAATCAGCAGGATGGAGCGAGGCGAAAGCCCGCCCAGGGAGCAGGACGTGCTCGATCTTGTCCGCTTCTACGGAGTCACAGACCCCGACCACCTGGACGAGATCCGCGAACTCCTCCGACAGTCCCAGAGCCAAACCTGGCTGCACCAGTACAGCGACATCACCCCGGGATGGCTCAAGCGGCTGATCGGCCTGGAGGACTCAGCAACCGAAATCCGCTCCTACGAGGTACACCTCGTACCCGGGCTCCTACAGACCTCGGACTACACAAGCGCCATCATCAAGGCAGCCATGCCGCACGCCACCAAGGAAGAGATACAGCGCCGACTCGAACTGCGGCACCTGAGGCAGCGACTCCTCGACAGAGCCACTCCGCCTCGACTGACATTCTTGCTGGACGAAGGCATCCTCATGCGCCCCGTTGGCGGCCCACAGGTCATCCGACAACAGCTGGAACACCTACACCGCCTGTCCGAACGCGACGGGGTCGGCATCCAGATCGTCACCTTCGAAAAAGGAGCCAGCATCGGCCCCGGTGCTCCTGTAGCGCACATGGCCTTCCCTGCTAACGGCCCGTCAGAACTGATCTACCTGGAACACATCAACAGCGCCCTCTACCTGAGCAAGCGATCCGACGTCGAGTCCTATCGTCACGTACTCGACGAGCTCGCCGTCGTCGCCGAGACACGACGGAGCACCAGGGTGCTGCTGGAGAAAGCGATCGACAAGTTCCGGTCCCAAGAACAGCGATGACGCAGGCCGCGTTCAGCGGATCATGCCGACTCCGCCGTACTCGTGGCATACGTGCGGCGCCGGCGGAGCCTCGCCCTCCTCGGGCCGCCAGGAGGAAACATCCACCAGCCCAGGATCCAGGACATCCATGCCGTCGAAGCACGCAGCGACCTCGCGACGCGTCCGCACCCGGCCCCATTCACCGACGCTTCCCCGCATGAAATCCGTGATGATCGAACGTACTTGAGCATCCTCACTGCTGAGTTGGCACACGACGACGAAGCTCCCCGGCGCAAGTCGCTGCGCAACGCGCCGCACCATCCCGATCGGATCTACCTGGTCAGGTAAGCAGTGCAAGACGGAAACGAACAGCGCAGCCACCGGACGCCTGAAGTCGATCAGCCTCTGCACCTCGGCATGACCGAAGATGCGGTCCGTGTCCGTCACATCTGCCTGGACGACCGCTGTCTCATCGTTCTCCTCCAGCACAGCACGTCCATGCGCCAGGACCATAGGGTCCTTGTCGATATAGATGACACGCGCATCCCGATCCACCCGCTGAACAACCTGGTGCACATTGTCCTGCGCCGGCAGCCCGGCCCCATGGTCAAGGAACTGTCTCACACCATGTTGCTCAGCCAAGAGCCGGACAGCCCGCCTCACGAACAGCTTGTTGCTGCGCACCAGCTCGCCGAAGCTCGGAGCGAGTTGGAGAAGCAACCTCGACGCGTGCCGATCGGCCGCGTAGTTGTCCTTGCCCCCCAGGAGCCAGTTGTACATGCGCGCCACACTCGGCCGGGTGACGTCAATGGCATGAGAAATGCGGCCATCTCCCTGATTCTCCCGCCCCCTTGCGCATCCGCCGGAGACGTGTCACTACTGCAACACCCGATGCTAGAAGGCATGTCAGGGAACAGCCAGTACACGAAGGAGGGATGAAGAGCGCTGGGGAGCAATTGCCCGCGCCGCGGAGTGAAATCGGCACCGGGCGCACCCTCGGAAGCCGTTCCTGGAGGACCGGAGCACGTGGGGAGCAGACACCTGCGTGCCACCCGGGCAGCTTCCTCGCCGGGCCTGCCTCGGCCAGCCGGAAGCTTACGAAGAAAGAGCTCTTTTCGCAGAGCAAGACGAGAGCAGGACGCCGGCTTCGTTGGGCCGGTGACAGAAGGGCTCGAGCAGAGTCAGGCCTCGTCGAGCGAGCGGTCCGCCAGCCGCTGAAGAACAACCAGGGCCGACTCGTCCACCCCCATGAGATCGGCTGCGCCCGACAGCGACATCCCCAATCGATCCCGCAGGAGGACGGCGTCTGCTTGAAGCACCGGCAGCACCTCGTACAGGGCGTCGACGTCGATGCTCGGACAGAGCGAGGCAGAGCGGACCGCGGAGACGGTGTGACCCAAGACCTGCCAGGACACCGTGCCAGGACACGAACGACCAAGCACCTCTGCCCAGATGGCCGACAGGGCACTGAAGGCTGCCACAACTGCCCCGTGGCCCAGGGCCAAGGATCCCAGGCGTTCCTGGGCATATCGCAGGTATTTGTGCTCGTACAGCAACTGAAAGGCAGCGAAGCCTTGTGATGCTGATGGTCGCAGGGAACGACTACGGTCATCTGCTGCCGAACACAGCCGGGCGAAGGGATACGGTGGACGGGTCATAAGGTGAGATCTCCGTTGATACCCCGTCAACAGACGGGCGAGCCCTGCATGGCAAGGCAGTTCAGGCCTGTCATCGCCAGGCCAAATCATCGTCTGCTACCCAAGGCCGCAAACGGTTGGGCGGGTGAACGAGACGCGCTGTGCTGTCTGGAGCGAGCTTTCTCGTGGCCGCTTGAGGTCGATGCGCATCAGGTGCTGGGAACCTTGCAGCGGTAGCCGGGGTGCAACCGAGTCGATGCAACCCTGCGAAGCCCACTCAGCTCGAGGTGCGCTGCCCGAGAAACCACAGCGAGTCAAGCAGAACTTCCGCCGGCATCGGGGTCGGATCCGGGCAGCACCCACCGGGACAGACCATCAGGCGGGAAGTGCACCTGAGAAGCGAGAAAGGCGTAGTGGAACTCTTCCCACAACCGACGGAAGTCTCCCGGATGACCACCCAGTTTCGCTACGAGAGCACCCGTTGTTTCCCAGTCAGGGACGACATTGCCCCGCAAGACCTCCGTCACGGTGGCAGCTGACACCTGCCCCTCGATGGTGACATCCTCAAGGTCAGGGCAGAAAGCCGCCAAATACAGGCCGCGGAACGCGTCCTGCAGACGTTGCGCCGCCCCCTTCACCGTCTGCCGGGGCGGGTGCGCCCCACCTTGAGTGCTCTCCCACAACATCCGCAGCTCGGACGCCTGCCCCCCGAAAATCGTCGCCAGCATGTGCACCACCGCCCAGCTCGGCACCCGGTCGCCGGCCAGCACACGTGAGACGTAAGAAGGGGAGAGATCGGCCTGCTGCGCCGCATCAGTGATGGTCATGCCGCTTTTGCGCTGCAGGTACGAGAGCGCGGAAGCCAGCTTGTGTGAGCCCCCCACTGCACTGCCCGCCCCCGCCGTAGCCTCCGGTTCGGGGGGCACCGCCTCGGCGAAGCCATGGCGCCGGGCACTGTTCTGGTGAGAGCGGCAGGGACATTGCTCCTGGGCGCGACGCGTCAGAAGGCGCTTGACCTTCCGCTCGCCCCATCGATCCCGTGCTGTCTCGACGCTGACACCTGCGGCAGCAGCCACAGCCTCCCAACTGGCGCCATCAGCCCGAGCGTCGTGCACGGCTGCGGCAGTGTAATACCCAACCTCACGTCCCAGATCGGTGGCGTGTTCCAGCAGTACGTCTATCGGTAAGTGCTGGTGCTCCGCTGCCACCAGACGAGCCGCCAAGACGTGGACACTTTCAGAAACCACGCGGCCCCACGAGCAGGACTCCATGGTTTGAGGAGCAGGGGTTGCGCCGTCACGTTGACGCTGTGCACGTCGTCGACATGTGGGGTTGCAGTAATCCTTCTTGCGTCCCGGGCCTGTCCGTTGCAGGAAACGTCTCCCGCAGTATGCGCAGCTCCGGTAGCCCGCTTGGGGACTCACGGTGTGTTTCTCTCCCCGGTTTGGTGATTTTTATGAGAGCGCAGAACGCAAAGACGCCTTAACTCTCACGTGCCAGCCGCCCATCGCAGGAGCCCCTGCCTTCGAGGTACTGCGTGGTCAAAGACAGGGGCTCCATACCTCACTTGAGGCGAATCCGCAGGTAGCGGACGTAAGAGCCGCGGGCAAGGGCAGCCAGGGCCAGGGAGGACGCACCCGTCAGAACCGCCGTCACGGTCCCGCCGGTGACGGGGAACAAGACAGCCAGCGCCGCGATGAAGGCGCTCATGCGCACCGTGACATCCCAGACATGCAGCACCCCGGTTTCGGCGTAGACCGGCCGAGGAATGCTAAATTCACGCGTCGCCGCAGGCAGGAACACAGAGCCTCGGCGAAGTCGGTCGAACATCAAACCACCTTGTCTCGATCGCAACGTACCCCCGGGAGTGGATGCCGCCACTTCCCGGGGGGTATCCCTCCATTGGGATGAGATTGAAGCTACAACGCCGACAATCTCTTACGCCATCGCGCGACAGCGCCATGCAAATCACCAAACTACTTGAATACTTAGCTAATTGGCCGCCACTCACCGTGCCCACATCTGCAAATGGAGAAATTTCAAAGGGACGCGATCGCGACGAGGTCGCAGCTGCGACAACTTCAATCACAAGTGATCGCTTTCTTCTAGAATTAGCGAATTCAGTTGCCGATTCGTCGTCAGTGTGGTTGGTGCTCCTCGGGGGATAGGTGGCTGTCGCGTGCCGCTCGATCGAGTGAACAGATCGCCTCTAGGTTCACGCACAGATGCAAAAAACCGGGCCTCGCCTCCGAACGCGCCGATCGTCGTGCACTGGCCAACGTCGTGAGGTGGCCCAGGTTGAGGGTGCTGAATAGCCCCCGGAGTGGGGCGCCCTCCGGGTCGGCGTGCGCAATGTCGCCCGTGCTTACAGGCCGAGGCGGAAGTCAGCCTGATGGGACATCGTGGTGGGGGAGAGGGTGGTTGCTCCAGTCGGCCAACACGTGCCCAAGGCTCCAGGTAATGTCCTCTGATCCAAGGTCATAGGACCATGACCGTGCTGCTTGGGCGGTAACCAGGCGGTCGAGAGTGGCAGCCAGGCCGTCCGGGGGGACGGCGCATACGCGTCCGATCCGTTCAGCCTCGATGACGCCTTTGATGGTGTTGGGGCAAGAGTGCGTGGCAAGCGTCAGCCCTACCAGCTGTTCCGAGGCTGATAGTTCGCGAAGTGCCGGATGTGAGGTCAGGCGCAGCGCCGCGTGCGCGGCCTGGGTACGGCCTGCCCGCCCTGGCGCCTGCGTCAGGACGGTGGCGTCGAGTAGCTGCGCCGCGATCCGGCAGATGTCGGTCGGCGGGTGAGGGCGGGGAAGACGGACGAGCCATCCGGCCTTCTCCAGCGCCTGCCATGGGCCTTGCTGCTGCGCCATGCGCATGCCGCGCAGGAGGCCCACCGGAAGCATGAGCTGCCCTGAGCCGGTGGCGCGCAAAGCGCACTGGACGGCAAGCAGCCGGGCATCGGCGACCACTTCGGGGGGTAGCGCGGCGGCCAGGTAGCTGAGCATCTCGCGGATGCGTACCACTGGCGAGGGAGCGGTCCCTCGGTTGCGTCGCTTCTTCTGTCTCGACTCACACCTGCGGGGCAGCTCCAAGGCAGGGCCGGAGGCGGCTTCGGGAACGACGGCGCTGTGTGCGGTGGCCTGGGCGCATGCGGTGCAGGCATCGGCCAGCCGCCACAGGCGCCCTCCGCTCTCCCGGGTCAGTACCAGTGCGATCCGGCCCGAGCAGCCACGATGCCGCGGATGCCATGGACAGCCGCGCTCCTGGCACTGGCAGGTCCGCAGATGCACCGGGAGGGCGTCACGGCGGGCATGGCCGGCCAGATGCGCCACCACGGCGGGCCGCGCCGCCGCCTCCGAGTGCAGTGCCCCGCTGGCCGGCGGGCAGTGCGGGCAGAGCATGACAGGGCCGCCGGGCTGCGGTCGCAGCTCGACGGTCCAGATGCGCCGCACGGGTCGTCCGGTCGCGCACAGCCGCATGGACGCACGCCTTTCTGTCTCATCCGCGTCGGCCGCCCTGTCGCGACGCCTGCTGGGGGAGGGGTGGGCGGAACGGTAGTGCAGACCTCTGCCCTGGCTTGCGTGGCCGCCACCTGCGGAAATAGCGCAGAGGTCTGCACTGACAGGGCAAGGGTCTGCACCGTCGGATGGTGGAGTGACGATCTTCCCGCCCGACCCGAACCTCACCGCCCTGCGCCTCGAGCTGGGACGGCTACGGGGCGAGCGCGGATGGTCCTACGACGAACTCGCCCGCCGCAGTGGCCTGGCCAGACGCACCCTCATCGAAATCGAGCAAGGCCGCACCATCGGCACCCTCAAAACCTGGCACGCCCTCGCCCACGCCCTCGGCGTCCCCGTCGACCACCTCCTCAGCACCCTCTGCGATGGGCATGCGCCCCCGGCTGACACCGTCGAATAGCCCCCACGGTCCAGCTCCTACAGATCACCCGATCCAGTAACCTCCTGCGAACGCGCATACGTAGATTCGAATGCGCTCACGTGGCGATTGGCCCGTACGCAGGACCACAGCGGCACTGACACCGTGTTCCCGGCGCGCCTCCTGCCACCTTCACGGACATGCGCTCCACCACTACCTCGTCCGCCCGCCGATGGGACGGCAGCCCACTTCGCCCACATCATCGTCAGCGCGCCCTGCGCGTCGCCGCGGACAGCCCCAGCCGGCTCCTGCGCTCCGCCCAGTCCAGCCGTTGCCGGGACTGCGGCAACCGCATCGACTGGCACACACGCACCAACCACAACCCCATCAGCCTCCACCCCCACGAGATGCCCGCAGCCGGCATCCCTGCCACGCACTGCTGGCACGTCAGCTCCGGCATCGCCCACCCTGCACACGACGGCACACCCTGGTGCCGCGTCCCCCACATCGCCCTCTGCCCCACCCGGCCCGCCAGCGCCCCTCTCACCCCCCAACTCGCCGAAATCCGCCGCCGCCTGGCACTCCGCACCCGGCGCCTGCTCGATACCGGCGCCTTCACCCCGCCACCCATCCAACCCACACCGTCACCCCACGGCTCATGCCGACCGGCACGCCCCGTGGTCCAACTTCTTTGTTGCCGATACCTCGCCCAGCGCCCCGTCGACGACATCCGATGTGTCGTACAGACCCGCCTACGTAACCGCTGCACCCATCCCGTCCTCGCCCCAGACGTACCGACGGGCATCTGGACACTCGTGTCCACCACACCGCAGTACGGGCAACTCGCCCTTCCGGCATCGGAGATGGCCGTCTACAGCCTCAATCACCTGCCCTACTCGGAGCAGCAGCGTTGGCGAGCTCAGCGATGCCCTCTCCACGCAGCGGCCTCACAGGCAGCCGACCTGGCGGTGGCCGAGTGGGAGCCCTTCGACCCTCTCCTGCACGCGGCGCACATCTGCACCCGCCTGCCCCACACCCCGACCCGCACGCCCAGGCACCGGTGACGATGCGGTACCACCACGCCCTGGAGATCACGCTGATCCGGCCCCTGGCGGCCCCCGAACTCCGCCGTACCGCCCGGGCCTGGCCACTTGCGGCCAACAGCGACGCCACCCGCCTGATGACCCTCGTGGCCGCCGAAACCCCCGACCGAGCCGTGCGCCGCCGCCTCCACCGCCTCCCCGCCCGGCTGCCCATCGACGTCATCACCACCCACTACCCGGACGCGAGCGGCCAGGTCCTGCTTAACCTGGTCTTGACACCCGCCACCCACAGCGCCCTCAAAGCCGGTGCACGCCGCGCGGGCCAGCCCCCGAACGCTTCCTGCACCTGGCCCTCCACCGCGCCCTGGCCGAACATGCCGACCAGGAGGCCGACCGCCTCGACCGCGCCGTGCGCCACCTGCTCGCCCGCACCACCCCTGCGCCCTGCTGTCCGCGGTCGGGCACGCGCTCACCCGTCTCCCCGAAGGACCCACCCCATGAAGCCGACCGACGAACAGACGGCAGCAGCCGACGCTTTCCACGCCGGCGACCACCTGGCCCTGCAAGCCGGTGCGGGCACCGGTAAGACCACGACCCTGGCCCTGCTCGCCCACGGCACCAAGCGCCGCGGTCACTACCTCGCCTACAACCGGGCCATCGCCCGCGACGCCGCCACCCGTTTCCCCACCACCGTCACCTGCAAAACCGCCCACGCTCTGGCCTTCGCCGCCATCGGCCACCGCTACACCCGACGCCTCAACGCACCACGCCGCCCCGCCTGGCAGACCGGACAAGACCTCGGCATCACCAAACCCGCCCGTATCGGCGAACGCGAGGTGTCACAACGCACCCTGTCCAACGCCGCCCTACGCACTGTCACCCACTTCTGCCACTCCGCCGACTCCACGATCACCCACCATCACGTCCCCCGCCTCCGCGGCCTCGAAGACCAACCCCTGCACAAGCAACTGGCCCAGCTCATCACGCCGTTCGCCCGCAAAGCCTGGGCCGATCTCCAGCACCCGGACGACGGAAAGGTTCGCTTCGAACACGACCACTACCTCAAGATCTGGTCCCTCACAGACCCGAAGATCGACGCCGACTTCCTGCTCCTAGACGAGGCCCAGGACACCAACCCCGTCGTCGAGCAGATCTTCAACAACCAGCGCAGCCACGCCCAGCTCGTTATGGTCGGCGACTCCGCCCAGGCCATCTACCAATGGCGCGGCGCCAAAGACGTCATGACCGGATTCGACGGCACCGCCCTGGCCCTATCAAAGTCCTTCCGCTTCGGCCCCCGCCTCGCCGACGAAGCCAACCGCTGGCTGGCGATCGCCGACGCGCCGATCCGCCTGCAAGGCAGCCCTCAAGTCCCCACCGAACTCGGCATCGTCGCACAGCCCGATGCCGTGCTGTGCCGCACCAACGTCGGCGCCATCACCGAAGTCGTCCAACTCCTGGCCGCCGACTACAGAGTCGCCTTGGTCGGGGGAGGGGAGAGCCTGCGCGCTCTGGCCCTGGCCGCCCGCGACCTCAAGGAGGGCCGCCGCACCAACCATCACGAACTCGTGCTGTTCACCTCTTGGGGCGACCTGCAGGACTACGCTGGCCATGACCCGGCAGGCCGTGACCTGCAGCCACTGGTCGACCTCGTCGACCAACACGGCACGGACGCCATCCTCGCCGCAGTCAACCAACTCACCCACGAAGGCCAGGCACAGATCACTGTCTCGACCGCGCACAAGGCCAAAGGCCGCGAATGGCCCAGTGTGCGGATCGCAGGAGACTTCCTACCACCCCGAGACAGCAACCAGCAGGACGACTCCGGACGCCCCATTCCTCGCCCGATCGACGACGCCGAAGCCCGCCTCGCCTACGTTGCCGTCACCCGAACCCGCGCCCGGCTCGACGTCGGCGGCCTCGCCTGGATCGACCACCACCCCGATGGAATCCGGACGACCAACGCAGATCCTCCAGATGCCGCTGACGAACAGTGTTCGTGACCTCGCTGGCTAATAGGGCGTGTCCGGGACTTTGTGTAGCGCCCTGATCGACCCCGCGGACCTCACGCACGAAACCGCCTCGTGTGGCTCGAGGACATCACCCACCTCGACTACGTCCGCCAAAGCCTCGACCGAGTCTCCAGCCGCCGCCACCCCCCTACCACCGCGACGGCCGCCTGGTGGGCTACGCCATCCTCGGCGCCACCGCCAAAGCCTCCCGCGCCTCTGGAACCTTCCTCCGCCGCGTCTTCTAGCTCGCACCCCACGACCGCGACCAGCAGCCCGACGGCCTCTACGCCACCGGCGCCCCCTCCGAAGCCGTCGACCCCTGCACCCTCCGCCCCCGCACCAAGGGATACAAGACCGAACGCTCCGAAGGCGGGCCCGCCTCCGACGCCATGCGCGAAATGGGCATAACACTCCCCAAGTCTTGAACCGTAGGCGGACGCCAACAGACTGTGGCCGGAGCCTCAGATGCCATCGGTGACCAGCCCGGGCCCGGACACCAACGAATCGATCAACCGACCGGTAACGTCGCTGCCAGAATCACGGGACCAGTGAGCCCGTCTGATCAAAGGGCTCCGGACCCGGTGGTGCTTCAGGCTTCACCGGTCCCGTGACTCACCATTAGATGGTGCTTGCTGCCCGGTCTGCTCCGGTCGACCGGCGAAGGTCCGGTGTGAGCCCCCCTTGAGGGCTCTGACATGCGAGCCGTCCACTGCCGCGTCGCCCATATCCAACAGACCGGACCTGCGAAGTTCGACCAACAGTGTCTCGTGCAGGCGGGGCCATACGCCAGCCTCGGTCCAGTCCCGCAGGCGACGCCAGCAGGTCACCCCACTGCAACCGATCCGCTCGGCCGGGACACCCTGCCAGCTCATTCCCTTGCGCAGCACGTAGACGATGCCGGCCAAGGCGACGCGGTCGCCCACCGGCAACCTGCCGGGGAAGCGGCGCCGCCGCGGCGGACGGGCCGGGAGCAGCGGGGCTATCCGCTCCCACAGATCATCAGGAACAAGATCGTCTAACACCTCCGGTGATGCGACGTCCCTCAGTCGGGAATGGGGGTGTGTACGACGATCGGTGCTGCCATAAGTGCAGGATCCGCCCACGACCGGGCGTGTGCATGTCGTCCGTTCATACAGGGATGCCCCTCACCGAACTGTGAGGGGCATCCCTGTATGAGGAGGTCAGTGGGCCTTGGCGTACGCTTCGCGCACTTCGGCCGGCACCCTGCCGCGGTTGCTGACGTCATAGCCCGCTTCCTTGGCCCATACGCGGATGGCGGCGCTGTCGTCACAGCTGACGGCAGTGACCTTGTGGGACTTGCGGGTCCTACCGGTCTTTCGCCCCGCCTTGGTGAATGGGGCCATTGCCTCAAGCAGCTGGTCGTAGCTGTCAGGGGCCAGGTCGATCTCGTACTGCACACCGTCAAGGCTGAAGGTGTGGGTGGCCTCCGAGGATTCTTCACCCGTGAGGTCATCCGTGTAGATGGCTACAACTTTCTGGGCTATGGCGCGATTGTAAGAGCTGGCAGCGCAGCCACCTCTCGCCGCGACGGTATCTCTCAGGGAGGGGAGGATAAGGGCACAGCCAGGAGGAGTGAGGTTCCGTGGCAGCCCCGTTGCCGCTGTTCTCACCGTCTCTCGACGACGGCCGAACCCTTCACGACCTCGCGCACCGCCTCGAACACTCGGTTCGGCCGGGCCGAGCGGCACAGCCGACGGCGGAAGTAGGCCAGCAGCGAAGGGTCGAACGCGGTGTCGTTAAGGCCCAGACCACACGCGGCGTTCCACCGCAGGTCACACCGCAGCTCCTGGACCGTCTCGAAGTCCGACAGCCCGTGCAGGGTCTGCAGCGTGATCACCGCGGCCAGAATCTGCGGTGGCATACTGAGCCGACCGTTGCGCGAGGAGTACGTCTCCGCGAACATCCAAGCCGGGAACAGCGCCCCGCGATGCTCGACCAGGAACGCGAACACACTCCCCGCCGGGGTCAACTCCCGGCAGATCTCCCACACATCCGGCCCGACCGCCTCCCCGGCCCACTCTCCTTGAACCACAACAACGATTCTGGCCCCAACGCACAAGCGCTGGGGCCAGAACCCAACGTCTCCATCAGCCTTCTAGTCGGGGTGGATGAGGCGGCCGGCTCGGATCACGGCTTGGATGTCGAGCAGTGTTTCCAGGTGGTGTAGGGGATTGTCGGTTACTGCGATGAGGTCGGCGTCGTAGCCGGCGGCGATTCTTCCTTTGCGATCGGCTAGTCCGCATGCTTGTGAGGCGAGTGTGGTGGCCGAGGCCAGGGCTTCGGTGTTGGTGAGGCCGAGGGAGGCGAAGTGGATGATCCCGTGGGGGAGCACGCCGTGGGGTTTGCGTGGTCCGGCGCCGGCATCGGAGCAGCAGACGAGCTTTGCTCCCTCGCGGTGCATCTGTGCGAAGTTCTCGCTCCGTTGCTCTACTCGCCTGGCCATGTGTGGTGCGACCATCGAGCCTGTCGGGAGCCATGCTTCGGTGGCGCCGACGAAGATGCCCGCCTGCACTATGGCCGTAATGGTCTTCCAGTCGGGTTCGATGCCGTCCTCGGTGAAGAAGGAGACGTGTTCGATGCCGTCGACGCCGGCTGCGACGGCGTCAGCGATTCCTTGGGGACCGTGGGCATGCGCGGTGACTGGCCTGCCGTGCGCATGGGCTGTTCGCGTTGCCGCTGCAAGTTCGTCGAGTGTGTACTGCGACTGATGCGGCCCCCATCCGGGAGTGATCACGCCGCCGGTTGCCATAATCTTGATTACGTCGGCGCCGCGTGCGATGCGCTCCTTGACTGCGGCCTGCACGGCCGTGATGCCGTCGGCTTCGCCACCCAAGAACCAGCAGTGCCCGCGAGACCGCGTAATGGGCGGTCCTGCGGCGAGAATCTCCGGTCCTACCTCCGTCCCGGCCGTGTAGTGGTCACGCAGTGATACTGCGAGATGATGACGATCGCCAAGGTCTCGTACGGTGGTGATACCCGCCCGCAGCTGTTGCTCGGCGTGGACGCGCATGCGTGCCAGGGTCGTGTGGGCATCTTCGTCTGCCATCGCCTGCTTCGACTTGCTGTTGGGGTCGAAGGCGAGGTGTACGTGAGAGTCGATCAGCCCGGGCAACAGCGTGGCGTCACCGAGATCCAGAACGTGCAGGTCTGCAGAAGGATGCGCCCCGGTCATGTCGACACCTACAATGCGCGAGCCATCGATGAGCACAAGTGGGCGCCCGGATCGCAATGCGTGCCCGTCAAAGAGCCGCGCCGCGCGGACAGCCCAGGTCCGTCGATGCTGAACGTGTCCTTCACTGCTGGCAACCACCCCGATGCTCCTCCTCACCGTTCAGTCCGCTGACTGCGGCGATCATTCACCGATGCCGCGACAACCGGTGAGTGTGCGAAGGCTCGCGCGAGCTGCGACAGCCAATGAGCTTCACTGGCTAGATCGTCACCACCGGATAGATCGGAGAGCATGGGAACGTTATGACTGGCTCTTGACTCAACTGGAGTGGAGCCTTCCTTCACTTTGGCCCCCAACGCTGCCTTGAGCTGGGCCGCTTCAACCACTGCCCGAAGTTCATTGCGGGCTAGGCCAGCTTCCCTGCCCAGCTTGGCCGTCCTCACTGCTACCTCAGAATTCATGTAGGGGCGCAACGCAATCTGCCCGTCACGGATCTCGATGATCCGGCGATACAAGCGATAGTTCAGATTTGACAAGCTCGAAGCCGGGGGATGTAGCACGATCTCGGGAAGCTCTTGATACATCGCGAGCCACAAGGGGTGAAGGCTGCGGTAGGTTCGGTAATTGATCCACCAAGCATGCAGGGCCGACAGGTGAGGTCCCCAGGACGGTATGGTGAGACCGCCGACGATGAGTGGTATGCCAATCCCCGCGCCCAGTAATGTCAACATCTCCCATTTCAGTGGGTTGAGATCGAGTTGTTCGATGACGACAGCCGAAGCTCGGTTCACAAAGTTGATCGAATAGATCAGCGCACCTATGGCGGTGATGCGCAACCCACGGCGCAGCCATGGGTGCCCTGCGACTTCGGCGTATTTGCGACACAGGCGAGCGATCTCGACCAGTGCCACCAGCAACGTGCTCACATATAGGAGCAAATACACGGCTACCACGGGCCGATGAGCGTTCTGCACGAGATAGTGTGTTGAGCGTCCTGATGACCCGGCTGCGGCCGCTATCCACAATGACAGCATCGTCAGCATTATGATAACGGCTATAATAAGTCGCCACCGAGCTCTCGGCCACGCCTGCTCGGGCGCGTGCGCCCAGAACACCAGCACTACGAGCACTGCAGCGCTGAAGGCCACGCCACCAAGAAGGTGTATGCACAGTGCCGCTATGTCAGGTATGCCAAGCTGCCGGTCAACGGCCAGAGATACCATAGGCGTTGCGAGCACGAACGCGATGCCCTTCAAAGCGAAAGCGGTCAATAACGCGAGCAGCGCCGGGGTGCGCCGTTCGAACCTCAGGCCGCGGATCTTGTAGAAAAACGCCGCCCAACATAACGCGGCAAGCAAGGGGAATACAATGCTCTTGGCTCCAGTCACAGCAACTCCAAAGGACAGGTGGGTCAGAGGCCGGACCTACCTCTATGACGTGCTGGTTGGAGAATTCTTTAGCGAGCTTTCAATCCGTGCAACGGTCTCGGCGGCCTCGGGGGGCACCGTCCAGGTGGTTCCGGGTGACCGGCGATTGGCTCGTTCGAGAATTAACGAGGCCATGATCTCCGCCTCTTCCTCCTGTATGTCGGAGTAGGTGGTGCGGCCGAATATATCGCGCAGCAGCTCAGGATTGAGGTCCGGGAACAGCTGGTTCATGGTGGCCTTGTCGAGTTCACCAGTGCCGCGATGACAGCAGATCATATGGGCGAGTTCGTGGGCGATGATGTGCTCCTGGTGCAGTTTGCTGGTGTTGGCCTCGTAAATGATGTAGTCGGCATCGTTGGTAGCTATCCAGAGTCCGCAGGGGTCGGACGCTTGCATCACCATGGGGATCAGGTGGATCGGGTGCCCCCGTTGCCGGCCGAGGTGTTCGCACAACGTCCTGGTGTCAAATGCCCCTGGAAGCCCTAGGCTCGCCAGCCTCCGCTGGCAGTTTTCCAACAGCTGCGCCGACCGTTTACGTTGCGTTCGGTTAACACATCGAGGTGATTTGGCCATGGCCTGGCGTCACTCATTCCGTCTTGAATCCATCTGTGGCTGCCGCGCCGGTCTCGGAGTGAGGAGCGATCAGGATCCGCTGGTCTGTTCCGAGTCGGCCTTGGGCTGACGCATCTGTGTGATCTCCTGGATGATGCGGACCATGGATTTGCGGGTTTGATCGTCCAGATTCATGATTCTCAAGGCGACATCCCGTACATCCGCGTCGCGCATCGCGGTAGCCAATGCGAACTGGGACTCAATGCGGGCGGCTAGATCATCGTCGAAGAAGTAGGCGACCGGCACACGGAAGAACGCTGCGAGAGCCTCAAGGTGCCGCTTGGTGGGGTTGTCGCGCTGCCCGGTCCGCAGCTGCCAGACGTAGGTCTTCGAGAATGTTCCGCCGCTCAACTTGCTGCAGCCACGGGCGACTTCTTCGTAGGTGTACTCACGTCCATTCGTCCGGATCGTGGTGAACAGTCTGTCGATTTTGTCGGCCAGGGATGACATGCAGGCTCCTTACGTGCGCCAGGATGACCGCCGTACTAGGCCAAAATCCATACTAGTTGACAGAGTTCATCTGTGTCTCTACGGTACAGACGCTGTCAGCGAAGGTGGACAGGAGGTCCTTCTCTGTTTGCTCGCATGAACATGGTCCTGCGTGGACAGGACGTCCGTCTCGCCCCAACCCCTGCGCTCATGTCTCTGGCAGGTGAACTGGCACGTGATGCATGATTTCCCTTCCTCAGTGAAGAAGCAGATAACTGCAGTTTTTTGCTCCTGTCTTGAGGTCATGGGAGCCAAGGGTGTCGTCCGCGTGCAGACCGTCCACGGGTGGCACGTTGCCTCGCAGTTCGTGCAATGCGGACTTCTTCGCCCAGGTGGCGCCCGGCGGCCTCGCCCAGCGGTCTGTCGATCCCGGTACCTTCGTCGGCCCACAGCGGCGACACTTGGTGCGCCTGGAGGCGCTATTCGTTCCGGGGTCTTCCTTGCTCGGGACCAGATCCGCACTGGGTGTCAGCCAGCGCTCGGGGTACGGAGAGGGGTACTGCTCGTGCCCGACGTGTTGGCCGGTGCAGCAGAAGAGCATCGTGCGGGTGGCGGCGAAGGGGAGCCCTGTCACACGAAGCTTGTGCCTGTCAACTCCTTTCTCTCACCCCACCTTTCGGTTCTGGAGGGGGAGAACCCACGACACATCTGCGCCCTGGCCGAGGTGCAGACGGCGCTGCCTCCGATCGTGGTGCACCGCCCCACGATGCGGGTCGTCGACGGTGTA
Source organism: Streptomyces albospinus (assembly GCF_014648695.1). Taxonomy (GTDB): domain Bacteria; phylum Actinomycetota; class Actinomycetes; order Streptomycetales; family Streptomycetaceae; genus Streptomyces; species Streptomyces albospinus. Next base: position 2,689 of record NZ_BMRP01000071.1, on the reverse strand, counting down.
CACCGGCTGCGCGGCCGCACTGCGCGGGGACGACGGGTACATCGAGACCCGGTTCGTCGAGGGCAGCGCAGAGGGCGCTTCCGTCCTCGCCGTCAGGCTGAACTCTGGGTGCAGCATGCCACTTTCATACACCGACCGCGCAGCCGCAGTCCTGTGCATCATGGCCAGCCATCCGCTCTGACCTTCCCCTCGTAGCTTGGCCTCGTGGTGCTTGAGTGGTTGTCCGCGGCCAGTCAGACTCACCAGAGACATCGATGATCAAGTGATTGCGGCGCGATTCGCAGGCAGTCGTCTCCCGTCACGGAGTCATCGCCCATCGAAGGCAGTTGCCCCATCTCTGACGAATGAGGAACCATGCTCGAAGCCCTCGGCTTAGACCCCGCAGCTGAGGTTGTCTACTGTTCACTCCTCGATTCACCACAAATGAGCATCGAGGAACTGTGTCACCGTTCGGATCTCACCGAGAACGCCGTACGGGAGGCCCTCGACGGACTTGCCAGAATGTACCTACTCCGCCCTGCCGAACCGGGGTCCGACAAATTGCGCCTGGTCGACCCCGCCACCGGTCTCAGCGCCCTGCACTCGCGCCGAGCGGCGGCCCTGGCCCGCCGGCAGAAGGAACTCGACGACGCCCGGGAGTCGATCGCCCTGCTGGCATCGGAGTACGGCACCTCCCGCCGGGACTTCCTGCCCGAACTCGCCGAACGCCTCGACGGCCTCGACATGGTCCGCGAGCGCTTGGCCGAACTGGCCGAGAACGCCAAGGACGAGTGCCTGTCGTTCATGCTGGGCGGCCCGCAGAAACCCGACGACATGGACGCGAGCGAGCCGCTTGACCAGGTCGCCCTGGAGCGGGGAGTGTCCCTCCGCAGTGTCTACCAGGACAGCCTGCGCAACGATGCCGCCACCACGCGCTACGTGCAGTGGCTGTCCGCCCTGGGCGGAGTGAACCGCACCGTGCCCAGCCTGCCGATGCGGCTGGTGATCGTGGACCGCAAGGTCGCCCTCATCCCGCTGGTGCCTCGCGACGCCACTCAAGGCGCCCTCGTCCTGCACAGCGAGGGAGCCGTCATGGCGATGGTCGCCCTGTTCGAGGAGGTCTGGCGGCATGCGACGCCCTGGGGCACTCCCGTGCGCAAGGACCAACGCGGTCTCAGCACCCAGGAACGCGAGCTGCTCCGCCTCCTCGGCGAGGGCAACACGGATGAGATGGCCGCCCGTCAACTGGGCGTCTCCCTACGTACGGTGCGCCGACTGGCCGCCGACCTGATGACCCGCCTCCAGGCACGCAGCCGCTTCGAAGCCGGTGTGCTGGCTGCCCGTGAGGGCTGGATATGAGTCGATGCTGAGAGGCCGGGAGCACGGGCGCCGGACCGCCGTCCAGCGGCCACGATGCCCGGTTCCGGGGCCTTGGGAGCCTTCTCCCTCGTCACGTGGTCCGAATCGGCCGGGGCTGCGCCCCGGCGATCGGTCCCCCCGACGTCACCTCACGCACCGACGGCTGCCTCCAATGCGCCGTGGAGTACGGGCTCCCGCCGCTCTTCGGTCGGATCCACGATGCGCCGGGTCTGGAGGCTCACGCCCATCAGGGCGCCGTCCGGAGTCCACAGCCGGCCGGACTCCAACGTCCAACCCGCGTCCGCCTGTTCCGTTCGCACCTCGATCAACGCCCATCCGTCAAGGCCACGCTCGGCGATCCGATCGGTGAACCGAACGGAGATCTCCGCTGAGGGAATCGGCAGCGGCTGTTCGAGAACTCCGTACAGCGCGGGCGGCATCGAGTCGAGGAGCACGACTGCGGCTTCGGCCGGTTCCAGTTCGAGGTCTTTCAATCGGATCCACGCGCTGAGCCGAGCGTCGTCACCGCCTTCGAGTGCCCGGACGCCGGGCGCCATCCGGATCTCCAGATGCTGGCCGAACCGGACTAGATCCTCCGGCAGCTTCAACGGCGTGCAGTCCTCGACGGGCGGAATGCGCGGATACCGGTGCTCTCGGTAGCGCTCGATGCGTGCGTCGTCAGAGTCTCCGAACAGGCTGGTCACCGAGACTGCGGGAACACCGTCCTGACGCATCGTCGAACGGATGACGACGCTCGACAGGTTCCGTTGTTCGGTCTCCGCCGACAGGCGCAACGCGCCGGTGGTGACCGGCGTGAGGAACGACGCGTGCAGGGACCGGGGGAGCATGGATCGGGTCCGCCGAGCGGCGTGCCGGAGGGCGATCGCGGCGAGCAGGCCGCCGTGTGCAGAGTGCCAGGACCACCAGCTGGGGTTGAGGGGCGGCAGGTCGATGTCACCGTTGGTCCAAGTTGCCATTCGGGGCTCCTTCGTTCGTGAAATGTCGCTCTACCGTTCGTGATACGTAGGCGTCTGGTGGGACATGCCTGCGTGGGCATCGATGAGAGTGAGGATCTCGCCCGGGGTGGCGGGAACAGCCGGGACCGCCCCGAATCCGCCGCCGCCCTCTGAGGTTCGGGCCATGAGCCACAGCGACAGCATCGAGCGCAGCCGCAGCTCGACCGCCGTGTGCTCGTCCGCCCCGGGATAGTGCCCGGACAGAAGCCCTTCGAGCCGATCGACCTCCTCGACGATGGATCGGCTGCCGGGCGTCGAGGCCGGAACGCCATCTGTCTGTGCGTCGGCGGGTTGGTGTCGGGGGGTGAGTTGTTCGGTGAGGTGGGTGGCGATGG
>NZ_BMRP01000070.1 GCF_014648695.1 Streptomyces albospinus | reverse complement strand
ACTTCCCCGACAAGCGTGAGCTGCTGGTGGCCGGACAGGAGACGCTGAGTCGGCTGCTGGCCGAGGGGATCGCCGAGGCTCCCGGCTGCGCAACCCCGCTAGAGGCGGTCGCCGCCGGTCTTGAGCGCGCGTCAAGCGCGATGGGCCCCATGAACCGCGAGCTCGCCCCGCGCCTGAAGGCGGCCGTCGCCGCCAGCGCCGAGCTGCAAGAGCGTGACGCCCTCAAGACCGTCAGTCTCGCGGCCGCGATGACAACCGCTCTGGTCGCCCGCGGCGTACCCGATCCGACTGCGGCTCTCGCGGGCGAGCTGGGCGTCCTGGCCTTCAAGCGCGGGTTCGGCCAATGGTCCGAGGGCGACCGTGACGGCAAGGACGAACTCGCCGGATACGTCCTGGCGGCCCTGGACGAGCTGCGCGCAGTGAGCGCATCGCTGGGCTGATCGGACAGATCCACCCGCTCATCGGCTGGTTGCGCATCGGCCCGTCGCTCGTCAGGCTCGCCGACGGACGCGGCTCCGCCACAGCGTGCTCACGTACGGCTTCGGTTGGGGCAATGGAACCGTGGTCGACACTGAGATTGATCTTGCTGGCTACTCGTCCTTTGGCTCTGGAGGACCTGCGCCTGGAGGCGTGCGGCCACTGGCGCCTACCTCCGTGCACCGAGCGAGGGGTAGACCGAGGCCCGCCACCGTCGGGTGGCGGGCCTCTTGTCGGGCACCTTTCTCAGCCGACCATGTCGAGCAGCAGCTTCGCAGCCACCGTCGCGCCGTCGGTGCGGATCATGCTGGCGACAGCGGCTGCCCGCGCTCGGGTCTCGGGAGCCAGGGCGACATCGAGCACGGCCGACAGGGACTCGAAGGTCGGGATCGGGCCGTCGTGTGCCGCGCCGATGCCGAGGTCGGCCACGCGGCTGGCCCAGTACGGCTGGTCCGCCAGCTGGGGTATGACCACCTGGGGCGCACCGGCTCGGGCGGCCGTGGTCGTGGTGCCCGCGCCGCCGTGGTGGACGACGGCGGCGACACGCGGGAATAGGGCGTGGTGGTTGACCTCGCCGACGGCGAAGCAGTCGTCTTGGTCGTCGGCCACTGCCAGGTCGGCCCAGCCGCGGGAGAGGAGCACGCGGCGGCCCTGCGCGCGGACCGCCTCGACGGCCGCCCGGGCGACGTCGTCCGCGTCGCGCATCGGAATGCTGCCGAACCCCACGTACACAGGCGGTTCACCGGCGTGGAGAAACGCCTCCACGTCGGATGGCAGCGGGCGGTCGTCGGTCCGCAACCACGCGCCGGTCTGCACCACGTCGAGGTCCGCCGGCTCCTGCCACGGGCTCAGGACCGGGTCGGTGGCCAGCCAGGGGCGGTCGGTGAGGACGTGGTCGCGGAAATGGCTTACCGGCGGTAGGCCGATGGACGCCCGGTGGGTGTTGAGACCGGTCCCGAACAGCACGTTCATGGTCTCGGCGTCCAGGTTCCACAGCATCCGGTTGTCGGTCACGCCGGGCGGGAACGGCCGGCCCGGCCGCTCGAATGGCGGGTGGTGTGGCGAAGGCAGGTAGGCGGGGAAGTAGGCCACGAACACGTAAGGGATGCCCAGGTGCTCGGCTGCCGTCCTCGCGCCGGCCGCGGCCGGGAGCAGACCGGTTGCCAGGATCACGTCGCACCCCTCGGCAGCCGTGACGACCGCCTCGTACGTCGTGGCGGTCATCGCGGCCGCGCGTGCGGGCAGCCCCTCCGCGGGCGCCTTCGTCTTCCCGGTCAGCACCCCCTTCACGAACGGGCGCACCGGCTGGCCGATCGGCACCAGCGGGAGGCCGACGGAGTCGAACAGCTCCGTGAAGTCCGGAGGCGTGCACATCCGCACGTCCACTCCGAGGTCCCGCAGCCGCACCGCAACCGCCACCAGCGGTTCGACGTCTCCGCGCGACCCGTAGGCCATCAACAACACGCGCATGTAGTGAGTCTCATTTCGTGGGATTCCTGGCAGGGGCCCGGTCTTGCTGTCAGTGGAAGTGGTCAACGAGCCCAGGGCGGTTCGCGGGTGCCCTCGGTGCCGGGAACGGAGGCGACTCCGTCAGCGCATCGACACATGGGCTTCGGCCGGCTCCGGGGCGTGGTTCCGGCGGATGAGGTCCGGCGGCAGGAGCAGGATCTTCCCGGCCAGGACCTTCCGGTGCGGTCACCGCAGGCCACAGCCAGGGTGCCCGCGGTGACCGTCCAGACCTGCTCCCGGCTGACGGAGTGCTCCAGGCCGGTCATGGTGGCGTTCGGGGGAGACAGGGAGGGAGTGATCACGCACATACAGGTCTCCTCGGTGGTGGCGGTCAAGGGCGGGGTGGAAGGCGAAACCTCTCAGCGAATCCTCGGAAGGCGTGCGAGGGGCAGGCGGTGAGGTGCAGGAGTCGACGACCCTCAGCTCCGCGCGTCCGCCGAGGACACCACCTTCGAGAAGGTAGTGATGGTGAGGCCGGAGTCGAAGGTCCGCGTGCCGGCCGCAGCGAAGTCCGTCGGGGCGAAGGGACCGTCGAACAGCGGGATGCCGGAACCGATCACGATCGGGTTGCGCTTGATGATCAGTTCGTCGATCTCGTTGCGCAGGGCGGCCGCCAGTTTGCCGCCGCCGCACAGCCAGATGTCCATGCCGTCCTGCGCCTTGAGCTCGCGGACGAGCGCGACGGGGTCGTCGACGACGGTCACCGCCGGATCGGGGCTGATGAGCGTGCGGGAGACGACGTATTGCCGGAGGTGGGCGTACGGGCTGGTGAGCCCAGCCTTTAGGCCCGGGTCGTAGGTCGCACGGCCCATGATGACCGTGTCGAACCGCCGGGCGGCCCGGTTGGCGATCCCCCACGGCTCCCGCGCGGGCGTGGGCATGGTCTCGGGGAAGTCCGCCAGGATCGCGGCGGCTTCCTCGCCGCCGAAGGGAAAGAAGTCGTACTGCCCGTCGGGACCGGCTATGTAGCCGTCGAGGGTGGCGGCGACGTAGTAGGTCAGCTTGCGCAAGGGCTGCTCATTCCTTCGAGAGGGATGTGAGTAGGGATCAGGTCGCGCCGGTAGGAGCGGCCTGCCTCCGTGTTCCTGGGTTAGATGGGCGATTCTGCGGCACCCCCGGGGTCTTGCCGCAAGCCCCCCTGTGCGCTATATCTTGATCATGGAAAGGGCGGATACTCCCCTTCCCCGCTCTGGTCCGCTGATGACGGACGAGCACACGCAGAGCACCGCCGCGCCCCCTGGGCCGGCTGGGCGGCCTGGCGCGCGGTGCCGACCTTCTCCAGCAGCGTCACCGCACCGGGCCGGATCACCTTGGCCGAGCGCAGATAGTCGCACCCCAGCCGGAACAACAGCGACGGGGAGTCGTGCTCCAGCGCCCGCGCCGGCAGGAACCCGTCCGGTTCCTTCAGCTCCAGCGACTTCACCGGCCACCACCCCAGATACTCGGCGATCTCCCGCAGATGATCAGTGCGGTCTGCTCCCGTTGCCCCTGGCTCGCTAGAGCCTGTCCGATAGGTTCGGAATACAGGCTGTGTGCTGCTGTGCTCGGCCGAGGAGTGGCTGAATGAAAACTGCGCGACAACACCCCTGCGGTAGTACAGAGTTGGCGCATGTTGGATCACATTGCCATCCAGGTACACGACATCGCAGCCAGCGCCTCCTTTTACGACGCCGTACTCGCTCCGCTGGGTGGCGAGCGCAAGAAGCAGTTCGGAGAGAACATCAGCTTCGGAGTGACGGGCCACCCGTTGTGGCTGGTCCCCGCGACTGGCCCCGAGTCTGCACGTGAACTGCACATCGCATTCGGTGCGGCCGACCGCGCCGCCGTGGACGCCTTCTACGCAGCAGCCCTCGCGGTAGGCGCCGAGGGCCTGCACGCGCCCCGGCTGTGGCCGGAGTACCACGAGTCCTACTACGGAGCCTTCGTCCGCGATCCCGATGGGAACAACGTCGAGGCCGTCTGCCATCGGCCTTGAGGACTGCCCTGCATTCGTCAGCGGAGCCATCTCCGAATCGATGCGAGGGTGACCGTGCCATGGAAGATGAAGGCCCGCTTGTCGAAGCGCGTGGCGACTGCCCGTTGGGCCTTGAGTTTGTTGACCAGGCGCTCGACTTCGTTCCTGCGGGCACAGCTTCCCTGATCGCATCCGGTGGGGCGACCTCCACGACTCCCGCGCCGTGCCCGGTTGTGCCGCTGGTTGATGGGTTCGGGGATGGTGTGCTTGATCTGCCGAGGGCGCAGGTAACGGCGGTTTCGGCGTGAGCTGTAGGCGCGGTCGGCGCTCAGGCGATCCGGTCGGGTGCGCGGCCGACCCCACTGCGCTCCTGCACTGGTTCGGCCGCCTGCGCATCCGTTGGGAGGTCCGCGACGACATCCACGAGGCGTTCCTCAAGCTCGCCTGCTCGCTGATCTGCCGGCGACGCCTGCGAACCGCGCTGCGTTGAAGAGCTCCTGGCATCATGCGCAAAGACGTCCTGTGCTCGCCGTCTGCTCGGCGACGCTTGCGATGGCCGAGGCGATGCGGTCCGGCGACCGGGCGAGGATCCGGACGTGGTTGGCGGGCGCCGTCGTGAAGGTCGACACGTGGCGTCCGGCCTGCTCGGCCCTGGCCGCGGAGGCGCGCAGCGTGGCCATCTCCTGGGCCGAAGCGCCGGAGTGGCCGCCGGTGCCGAGAACGAAAGCTGCGGGGCAGTTCAGCGTCGTGAAGTCCGCTTCGAGGGTGCCGTTGACCTCATCCAGCTCGATGACGACGTCGGCGGCCTGAGCCGGCGTCATGCGGGCGGAATGGCCCAGGAGTGCAGCGAGCCGCATCAGCGGGCCGAGTCGGCGGAACTGCGTGCGCACTCGCTGTTTGCCGGCGTCGTCGAACATCGAGATCGGGAAGCCGCCGTCAACGAGCACCAGACCGCTGATCTCGCCCGGGTGCTGTGCCGCGTAGCGGACCGCGGCGGTCGCGCCGTGCGACCAGCCGACCAGGATCGGGCGCTCGACGCCGGTCGCGGCTATCACCCGGCCGACGTCGTCCACGGTCGCTCGTCGTGGCCGAGGCGGCCGGTGGCCATGAACGTGCTGGTGTCGAAGTCGAGTTGGCGGTCCCGTGCGGCTTCGAGGTTGGTCTCGGAGCAGTATCCGGCGTCGACCAAGGCTTGCTTGGGGTGGATGCCGGTGTTGGCGGCAGACTGGTCCGGCATGGCGGTGCAGTCCAGCGCGTCCGAGGCGTTGGTGGTGATGTCGGCGGCCTCGGCCTCGATCTGCGCGCGGGCGGCCCGCAGCCGCGCGAGGCGCTTCTCCCGCCGGTCCAGCTCGGCTGGCAGGTCCACCTCCTTGCCGTCGACGCCGAAGACCTGTCCCTCGGCGTCGTCGGTGGCCTCGGCGTCGGCCGGCAAACCTCGGGCCTTCGCCTCCAACTCGGCGATCTCAGCCTCGATCTGCTCTTCTTTGTCGACCTGGCGGCCGTAGCTCATCGCCTTGTGTTCGGAGGCGTTCGCATCCAGCTTCGTGCCGTCCAGCGCGACGCGGCCCATCTTGACCATGCCCAGCTTCTGCGCGAGGTGCAGCGACTGGGTGAACAGGTCGGCCAGCGCATCCAAGTGGCGGCGGCGGAACCGGGCGATCGAGCGGAAGTCGGGGGCCTGGTGGGCAGTCAGGGACCGGAACGCGACATCATCGACGCAACGACGCTCGATCGCCCGCGAAGAACGCATACCGGTGCTGTAGCCGTAGATCAGCAGCCGCACCGTCAGCCGTGGATCGTAGGGCGGGTAGCCGCGCTTTTCGGTGTAGTCCGCCAGGATCAGGGAAGGTCAGGCACCTCGTCGACCTGGTCGGCAACGAACCGGGCGAGATGCCCTTCAGGCAGCCACTCGTCCAGCGACGAGGGGCAGCAGCAGGACCTGGCGCGGGTCGAAGTCCCGGAATGTCCTGTCCACGGACGCCAGACGGCCTGCGGTCGCTTCTTCTCGACCGGTTCGACCTCGAACAGCCCATCGCCACCACTCATACCGGAATCATCCCGCATGAATGATCACGAACCCCATACTGGTGCAGAGCACCTATTCAGAGGGTGCGGTATTCAGTGCGGCCGCGCCTGGAGCAGTCGGCCCTCCCTCTCGTCGACCGCCCGATCGGTCGAAGTCCGTCATGCCGGTGTCGCGCCGCGACGCCGCCACCGCCAGCACGCCGATGGCGATCAGAGACCAGCCGCCTGAGACCGGTTCCAGCACTGCCACCGGGATTCCGAGTGCCAGCAGGATCCATCCGGTCTCCACGGGCATCGCGCCCATGGCGATCACGACCCTCCTGGAAAGGAGCCCGAGGCCGAAGAAGGCAACTCCGCTGATCATGAACCAAAGGGCCATCATGCGGGTGTAGTTGTCGTTGCGGACGGTATTCCACAGTCCGTCGGAGACGATGCCGCTCCAGTACGAGTGCGACGCGATGACGCCCACCATCATGTGCACCGCGGCGGCAGCGAGCATCAGACGGGGGACCCAGAGGCGGAGACCTCTGGCGTTGGACGTACGGGATTCCGGGCGTGCGGAGGCATTCATGACGCTGTGTTCCTTCCGGGAGCGGCGGGCGAGGGATCCATTTCGATCGCCGGCGAAGTCAGGAGGCCGACCGGTCCAGGAGCGGCATCAGCAGCTCGTACATGCCGCGCAGCTCTGACTTCGGGAGCGGGGGCGTGAGGTGCTCCGCCCCGACCAACATCAGATAGAGCATCTTGGCCACTTGATCCGGTCTGCCATGGCCGGCCTGTTCGCACAGATCCCGCAGATATCCGATGCGGGTTGCGTCGACACGCTCCTGCACCTGCGCCGCCTCGGGATCCTGCTTCGCCCAGGCCCGCATCGCGATCTCCAGCGGCGGGCCGGCGTCCTTGGTCACTTCAGCCAGGAGCCTGGCCAGCCGCTCCCGCGCTGGAAGCGTGTCGGACGCTTCAACTCCATCGATGATCGCCGTGGTGCACTTGGCCTCGAAGTGGTCGAGCAATCGGGTCCGATACTTCGGCATCGATCCGAAGTGGTGGTAGAAGGCACCCTTCGACATGCCCATGCGCTCACACAGCCGATCCAGCGTCACCGCCGGCGCACCCTGCTCCGCCAGCAGCGTCAAGCCCTGGTCCAGCCACGCCGACCTCTCCGCACCCACCTTGACCTCTCTTCCATACCAAAAGGTTTGGTATGGAAGAGGCTAACAGGCGTCCGAGGAAGGGGAATCGGTGGGGCGCCGGATCCTCCGGCGCCCCACCCGTTCCACGAGACTCACGCCCAAAGGCGTACTGATGGCTGGTTACTGAGACGCGCTCCTGGCGATCTCGCTCCTGACCGGCAGGAGCACCCTGGCGTCAGCTCACACCAGTCCCGTGACCTGCAACTTCAAGATGAAGCACGCTCTCGCCGCCGGAGCCGGTAGCGATGCTGGTCAGGGCTGGATCGTGTCCGACAGGCCCAGGTCCCAAACGGCGAGTCCGTGGATGCCCTTGACGGCGGCGAGGGTGCGACGTGCGGCGAGGGATTGGGCGTCGGACCACCACAGAACAGTTCCGTCCGAGAGGGTGGCGTTCCATTCGCCGGTCGTGCTGTCGAATGTGGTGGTGGCGCCGTCGGCACTGGCGAGGTCTCGGGCGCCTTGGTCGCTGAGTTGGGTTACCGCGCCAGTGGGTTTCCATGAGTAGCCGTAGCCGGCCACGCCGAGGTCGACTTTGCCAGGGGCGACCTGACTCGTGAGAGCGTCCAGGCCCGCAGACTGCCAGGACAGTTCGCCGACAGGGCCAGGTCCGCTGCTGTTGCTGTGCTCGTCATAGGCCATGAGCACGACGCGGTCGACGAGTGGGCCGAGCGTCGGCAGGTCCCAGCCGTTGGCGGCGTAGTCGGCGGTGTTGGTGTAGGTGGTCACGGCGATGCTGATGGTCTTGCCCGCGGGCAGGGCCCGGCGCAGGGAGGTGACGAAGCGGGCCAGGCCGTCGGTGTCGCGTGCGGCGAGGGATTCCACGTCGATGGAGACGCCGTCCCATCCCTGGGAGGAGACGGCGTTGCTGAGGGTGCTGACCACGTTGTCGATGTTGGCGGCGCTGGACAGGAGCCTGTTGGCAGCGGACTCGTCGAAGTCGTTGGTCGTCGCGTTGAAGTTGCCGACGAGGTATTCGGCGGGCAGGCCGTGGGCGTGCGCGGCGGCGAGTTGGCCGCGCGCGGCGGCACCGGGAGCGTCGACGCCGCTCCCGTCGGGGCTGATGTTGACTCCGTCGACGCCGACGGAGCCCAGCGCGCGGGCGCTGGCATCGATCAGGGCGGTCGCGTCGCCCTGGACCTGGTAGCCGAGCACGGGCAGCCGCTGGGTGGCCTGGGTGGGTGCGGCGCAGGCGACCGCGATCACGGCGACGGAGGCGGCTGTGCCGACGAGGAGGCGACGGCGGGACAGTAGGTTGCGCATGGGTTGCTCCGTAAGTTGTTGTGCGGTCCGGGAGGGCCGGGTGCGGCTGATGGGTTCTTGCCTTCACTGGCTTCGCAGGAGTGGCCGCCCGGTTCTCCGGGGCGCCCTGGCTGCTGATTGAGATGTGCGAGCCTTGTGCGGTCGCTGATTACGGAGATGACAGCGGGGTGTTCCTCGGGCCGACGGCGCGCTACCCGCGCCCGCGGTGACCTGGACCACACCGAGTACCTCGGCATTGTCGGCGAGGCTGTCGTCGTAGATCCCGTCGAGGCGCAGCTGGCCGCCGTCGTCGTAGAAGAGGACGCGCCAGTCCGTCGGCGCGATGGCTCACGGCGTCGTCCAGGCCGTGGGCACGGGACTGGCCGCCGGTGTGAACGGCGACGGTGGCGAGCACCACCAGGCAGGCCGTGGTCGTAGCGGCGAAGAGCAGGGTCATCGCCCACCGGGCGCGGTGCAGGCGCGATGTTCACCCTCGCCGAGTCGGCGAGCGGCGCGATCGTCATGACGGCCTTCGGCAACCAGCTCGGCCGCGCGGTGCCGCTCGCCGTGGGAGCCGAGATCGGCTACAAGAAGCTCGCCATGGGGCCGGTGACGGCCACCGCCGAGCTGGGCCGCCCGGTGGCCGACGCGGTTGCCGGGGAGCGCCCGGAGTTCCCGGTGAAGGTGCTGATCACCCGCGACAGCGATGACGCGGTCACCGGCGAGATGACCATTGTGTGGACGCTGCGTCCCAACAAATGAGAGCGCGGCAGGTCGGCGCGGGATAAGCGGCCCGCGCGATGAACCCCCGCGGGGAGTGGCGGCGTCTCCGTAAAGAGATGCATCGGCAGAGAGATGCACGCGCCATACGGGATATCCCCGTCCCCCTCGGGTTCGTCGTCCGACCGGACCGATCGAGTACGCTTCCCGGGCGCGCCGGTACGGCGCGCCAGGGGAACGACCGACCGGTGGCACCGGCACCGGGCAACGGCCCACGGGGGCCCTACACCAGCGGAGGAAGCGGCCTTGCACATCCAGGAATGGCTGGCGACAGTACCGGCTCTGAGTGTCTACCTCCTGGTGGCGCTGGTCATCGGCCTGGAGAGCCTGGGCATTCCGCTCCCCGGTGAGATCGTCCTCGTCAGCGCGGCGATCCTGGCCGCGACCCAGGACCACATCGACCCGTTCGTGCTCGGTGCCTGCGCGTCCATCGGCGCCATCGTCGGCGACTCCATCGGCTATCTGATCGGGCGCAAGGGCGGCAGGCCGCTGCTGGCATGGGCCGGCCGGAAGTTCCCCAAGCACTTCGGTCCCGACCATGTCGCCATGGCCGAGGCGAAGTTCGACAAGTGGGGTATGTGGGCGGTCTTCTTCGGCCGGTTCATCGCGCTGCTGCGCATCTTCGCGGGTCCGCTCGCCGGTGTGCTGAAGATGCCGTACTGGAAGTTCCTGATCGCCAATGTCCTCGGCGGGGTGATCTGGGCGGGCGGTACCACCGCGCTGATCTACACCGTCGGCCTGGTCGCCGAGCCCTGGCTCAAGCGCTTCCAGTACTGGGGGCTGGGGGCCGCGGTGCTGTTCGGCATCGGCTCGTTCCTGCTGATGAAGCACCGGGCGAAGAAGGCCGCCGCGGCCCGCGAGGCGGCGGAGGCGGAAGCGGAGTCCCCGGTCGCGGCGACGGCCGACTGAGGCGTCGCACCATCGGACGTCAGGGCATCTGCCAGGTGTCCGGTCCGCCGTCGCGCCATTCGATGACACCCGAGTCGTCCCAGACGAATCGCGCGGTGGAGAAGCCGGCCCGGCGCAGGATCGCGGCCACGTCGCCGGGGCGCAACGCCCGTCCCAGGTCCTGTCCGTAGAGCGTGACGCGGCGACCGCCGGTGGACGGCGGATGCACGATCACGGGGGCACGCTTCATTCCTCCAGCATGCGACGGACCCGGCCCTGCCGCATCCCGACCGCAGTCGCCGCGTCACGGACGGTGCCCGGCGGCCGGTCGCCGGGCACCGTCCTCCTCACGGACCCGCCCGCAGCCGGGAGAAGTACGGCTGGGGGCGGGTGCCGGGGCCGGTCCGCCGCCACCAGCGGAGTTCGGCGGCGGGATCGCATACCGGTGTCCCGGTGCGTACCTGGCGGCGCAGGCCGGCCAGCATGGTGCGGGCCCCCGCGATGAACAGCGGGTCGCCGATCAGCTTCTTGGCCACCAGAGCCTTGCGGCAGGCCCTCAGCGCCGCCGCCGGCTCTCCGTGGGCGCGCTCGATGAGGGCGCGGGCGTAGAGGACGGTCGAGTACAGCCAGAAGTCGCCGTCGGAGTGGCGGGACTGCCAGGCACGGCGGGCCGCCGCCGTGGCACGGTCCGCGTCGTGCGGGGCGAGGGCGATGGCGAGGAGCGCCCGGCTGTGTGCCGGGCCCGGTCCGAACCAGGGGTCCCGGGAGGTGTGCCGGGCCGCCTCTTCCAGGCAGGCCACGGCCGTCGCGGTGTCCCCGCGGTACAGCGCCAGCACCCCGTGGGTGTGCGCGATACGGGCCAGGCCGTCGGAGTCGGCGTGCATCACGGCCGCCGCCCAGGCTTGGTCCAGCAGCGGTTCCGCGGCGGCCGGCGCGTTCTCCTGCGCCGCGAGGTGGCCGGCCAGCCACAGCGCGCGGGCCCGCAGCGCGGTGTCCTCCGGCGCGAGCAGCAGCAGCCGGTCCAGGTGCGCGCGCCCTTCGCGACGGAATCCGCAGGCCGCCCACCGGAACCAGAGCGAGACCGCGATCTCCAGCGCGCCGAGCGCGTCCTCGGCGTCGAGCGGCGGACGGGTCAACGCCGCGTCGAGATGGTGCTGTTCGTCCTCGACGAGGCGGACCGCGAGCTGCTGGCCGGTTCCCTGCCAGGTGATCTGGGCCTCGGCCGCGAGCGCCGCGCACGCCTGCCGGAAGCGGCCCAGCGCCCCGTTCTCCTCGCCCGCCGCACGCAGCTGCGCCCGTCCGAAGTCCCGGGCGCCGCGCGGCAGTCGGTAGCGCGGTGGCAGCGTGACCCCGGTGTCGCGGGCGCTCTGGGCGTCCCGTACGCATTCGAGGACCGAGGCGACGCGAAGGCGCTCCAGCGCACCGTCGACGGCGGCAGCAGGAACGTCACTGCTGGTGCAGACGCAGCCGGCGAGCCACGGGTCGAAATCCCCCGGAAGTACGGAGAGGCGCGCCCATACCTGCTGGTCGAGGGGGGAACAGAGGGCGTACCCGGCGGCGTGGGCGGCGTGCAGCGAGGTGTGGCGGCGGGTGGGCGCGGGGCCGGAGCAGTGCAGCGGACCGTGAGCGTCCAGTTTCCTGGCGAGCTGGGACAGGGACATCCGGTCCAGCTGCCGCGCGGCCAGGCCGATCGCGAGGGGCGAGCCCTCCAGCGTTCGGCAGACGGAGACCAGGAGTTCCGGTGCGGCGGGGCCGGTGTGCGCCGCCAGCAGCTCGACGGCCGGTCCGGCGATCCCCTCGCCCAGGGTCACCGGGAGCGGCCCGAGCGGAACGACCCGTTCCCCGGGCAGTCCCAGCGGGCGGCGGGCGGTGGCCATGATCCGCAACGCGGGCTCGGCCTGCAGCAGCCGCCGTACCAGCAGCGCGCAGGCGTCGAGCAGCGGATCGCAGTCGTCCAGCAGAACGCGGGTGTGCTGTGCGCGGCAGTACGCGGCGAGGGTCTCGGCGGTGTGACCGGACAGGCCGGCCGCCCCCAGCAGCGTGGCGGTCAGATCCTCCGCGGTGAGTCCCTCCCAGCAGCCGACCCGGAGCACCGTGTCGTGGTGCGGGCCGGTGTGCTCCTCCAGGACGGCCCTGGCCAGGACGCTCTTGCCGACCCCCGCGGGTCCGGTGAGCGTGATCAGCTGGGCGCCGTCCAGCAGTCCGGCTACCTGCTCGTGCTCAACTGCCCGTCCCACTACGTCGGGCAGCGGCCCGTGATCGGCCCACGCGGTCATCGGTCATCCCCAACCACGGCACAGCGCCGCGCACTTCCCTGGAACTGCCCACGATGCCAGAACCGACCGCCCGGTAAACAGCGGATGGGGTTCACCGATAGGGGGAAACGTGTTCGGCGCGTTTGACGTGCGCGGACGTCTTCCTGGCGACACGGAACGGTAAACCCCAGGTCACGATGGACAGGGGTGCTGCTCGGCAGTGTTCGGGCCGATCTTAAGGTGGTGTCTTTCGACCGGTTTCGCGGTGGCAGCGTGGAGTGCCCCGGCCGGCCCCGAGCGCCTGAGGAGAAGGTCCCGATGAAGTCCCTGCGCGTCCGAGCTGCGGTGAGTGTGGCGGCCCTGGGCCTGCTGGCCGGTTGTGGCGGACCGAGCAGGGATGTCGTCGACGCGTCGAACGTGCCGCGCCTGCGGGCACACGCGGCGGATGCCCTGAACGGCCGGCCCCACATGGTGCCGCCCCACGGCCCCCACTCGGCGTTCACCACGTTCCGTACGACGGGGGACGACGGCAACCG
The DNA here is from genome assembly GCF_014648695.1 of Streptomyces albospinus. Lineage (GTDB taxonomy): Bacteria > Actinomycetota > Actinomycetes > Streptomycetales > Streptomycetaceae > Streptomyces > Streptomyces albospinus. The sequence goes on along the minus strand of NZ_BMRP01000070.1, from coordinate 11,753 downwards.
GGTCATCCGGACCAGGTGGCACGGCCGCAAGTCCGGTTACACCGGGGACATCTGGGCCTGGCTGCCGCCCCAGTACAGCCAGCCGAAGTACGCCAAGAGCGGCTTCCCGGTGCTGATCGCGCTGCCCGGTGCCTGGGGCTATCCGTCCAACTACTGGGCGGAGGGCACGTTCGAGCTGGAGGAGCGGGTAGCGGAATGGTCGCAGGAGGGCAAGACGCTGCCGTTCATCCTGGTGATGCCGGTGCTCAACCCGCGCAAGACGTACTACGACGGCAGCGACATCCCGGGGCAGCCGAAGATGGGGACGTGGCTGACCGAGGACGTGTCGGATTTCGCGCGGGCCAACTTCCGTACGTACGCGAGCCGGGACGGCTGGGCCTTCATGGGGTCGTCGTCCGGCGGGTTCGCCGCGCTGAAGGCAGTGCTCAAGGAGCCGCAGAAGTTCAAGGCGGCGATCGTCAACGGCCCCGACACGGCGCCGGATTCACCGCTGTGGAAGGGCCATCCGGCGGAGATGCTGGCCAACGACCCGCGGCATCTGGCGCGGCAGCTGGCCGCACGGGGCGGGCCGCAGGTCTATCTGGCGTTCGAGCTCGGCAGCAAGGAGGACGCGGTGCCGGACGTGAAGCGCTTCTTCAGCGGCTACACCGACGGGGCCCGGGGGCCGATCCACTCCACGCTCTACGAAATACCGGACGGCGTGCACAGCGGCCATACCTATATCCAGCGGATGCCCGAGTCGCTGCACTGGATCAGCGAACAGATGCTGGGGCCGGTGCCGTCCGTGTGACGTTCCACCCGGAGTGGGCCGCTGCGGGTCGGTTGCTCCCGACTTCGCCTCCTGTTGCCGGAGTCGGGGCATCAGACACAATTGTTCCGTGTTCGGCCGACGCCCCGGCCGGACCTCCTGCGATGCCGGTGGAGGAGTGCGGTGAGGTATCTGCGCGTGGTCGGGCTGGTGTTGACCGCGGTGACCGTGCTGGCCGGAAGTCTCGTGGCCGGCAACCTCTGGTTGCGGGACCGGGACGCGACCAGCAAGGTGGACGGCAGGACCGACGCCGTGCCGCGCGGGGAGGTCGCCCGGTCGATCTCGGACCATCTGTCCCTTCCGCTGATTCCCCGCGGACCGCGGTCGGTTGAGTGTGCGCGGGACCTCCGCGCGGTCAAGGGCGCGTGGACGCGGTGCACGGCCCGCTACCTCCGGGGCACCGATCGCGAGATGACCGTACGGGTCGTCAGGGTCGGCGGCGGCGAGATCACTTACGTCCACGACGCTCCGCATCGCTGACCCGGCCTGCGGATTCGCGCCACATTGCGTTCGCTACCACCTGGTCCGATGTGCTAGCGGATCGTCAGGAACGCGCGCAACCTCTTGCCCCCGACGGCTGCGCCGGGAGCCAATGGCCCCAAAGACGGCCTTTGTTGAATCTCCGTCAGGTGCCGGAAGGCGACAGATCGCTGTTGGACTTCGGGCTGCGGCGTGATGCTAAGATCATCGCACTTGCCAACCGGGTAGTCACCTGCTATGGCAAAAGGAATTCCGCGCATTGGCCTCAGAAAATCGCCACCCTCGGGGAGAACTATGCCATTAGCCGGGCCTGCAAAGGCTTTCTGGCCGGCGACTGTGCGCGGCCGTTCAGTTATGTCTGAGACCGCGCGTGCAGATGCGATCGCAGTCAGACATATGAAACCTGGTGGCTTCGTCGTCCAAAGAGAGTCCTATGACGCAATACTTCCAGGATCCAGCGCTCTGGGGATTGATCGCTGGTACCCCTGTCGCCGCTACCGCGATTATTCGCGGCCGAAAGAAGATCAAGGAGCTCGGTAGGGAAAAGGTTGAGCTGAAGCAGCACTACGCCAATCTCGAAGACCACTATGCGGAGGCCGTAGAAGAGGCCAAGGACCGCGCCGAGGAATCCACCAAGAACACCCTGAAGGCCGCCATGCGGACCCTCCAGGGACTGGCGAGCGAGCAGCAGCTGGCGATCTCCAAACTCCAGGAGACGTATGGCGAGCAGAAGATCCTGCAAGACCTGCTGGACATCGACCACATGAATTCGCAGTTCGCGCGGCGGGCCCAGTCCATCGCCGTGCTCTGTGACGGCTGGCTTGGCCGGCGCCGTAACGACGCGTCGCTCTACGACGTGGTGCGCAGCGCGAAGGGCCGTATCCGCCACTTCACTCGCGTCGAGATCCGATCGCAGAGTAATTTCGCCATCGTGAACCGCGCCGTCGAACCGGTGGCGCTGGTACTCGCCGAACTGCTGGACAACGCCACCAGTTATTCCGCACCGGAAACGATCATCGAGATCAATATCCGTCCGGTGCCCAAGGGTGTCTGCATCATCGTCGATGACGCCGGTGTCGGCATGAACGAGGAAGAGAAGGCGCGGGCCGGCCAGCTGCTGTCCGGCGGGAACTCCGCCAGCGTCTCCAGCCTCGGCAATCCGCCGCAGTTCGGATTCACCGTCATCGGTGTGCTCGCCGCCCGCTACGGCTTCACGGTATCGGTGGACTCCACCTCGCCCTACGGCGGTGTGCGCGCGGTCGTCCTGCTCCCCGACGAGCTCCTCACGTCCCTGCACGAATCCGAGGAGGGGCCTGCCGTGGCCGCATCCACCCCGCTGCCGCCCGAGAACCCTCCTGGTCCGCAGGCTGCCGCCGCTCCGGGGCCGCGCCACCGGGCACCCGGTCCCCCCGACTTCGGCGGGCCGGAAGCGGGCCCTCCGGCCGTCCCGGAGACCACCGCGGGCGGTCTGCCGAAGCGCCGCCGCCGCGGTGCGATATCCATCGTGCCGACGGAAAACGAGAGCACCCCCACACCGGCTCGCGACAGCGCGCGGACCGCGTCCGCCATGGGCGCATTCCAGCGCGGTACGCAATCGGGCCGTCGTTCCACCAACGCAAGCAGTGAAGGGCATGAGGTTCAGTGAACTACGATCTGTCGTGGATGCTTGACAGTGCTCTGGAATTGCCCGAAGCGCAGCATGCCATTCTCGTATCGGCTGACGGTCTGCTGATGGCCCGTTCCAAGGACGTCGGCCGGGACCACGCCGATACCGTTGCCGCCGCGATGAGCGGAATGCAGTCACTGAGCCGTACGGTTGCCGATTTCTGCAGCAGTACAGGTCCGAACACGAGGCCGCAGTGGCGGCAGACGCTGGTGGAATTCGACCACGGCTGGGTTTTCCTGATTTCGGCCGGTGAAGGTGCCTATCTCGCGGTCTCGGCCTCACCGGACGTCGACATGGCGGAGATCTCGTTCCGTATGCAGCAGCTGGTCGGGCAGCTCGGCAAGGCGCTGACCAGCCCACCTCGTGAGAGGGCCAATATCCAGCCATGACCATTGATGACGAGCCGGAGCTGGTACACGAAGCAGCGGAATTAGTACGGCCGTACGTCATCACCAACGGTCGCGACCTCGTGGACGACAGCCGATTCTCGCTGCTGACCCTGGTCACCGTCGCTCAGGAACCGCCCCGGACCCAACCGCTCGACCCGGAGAAACAGCGCGTGCTGGAGCTGTGCGCCGGGGGTTTTCTGTCGATCGCCGAGATAGCCGGGCACACCGGTCTGCCGGTGGGGGTCGTCAGGATTCTGGTGTCCGATCTCACGGAGGAGGGCCATCTCTATGCACGCGCGCCCATCCCCAGCGCTCAGCTTGTCGACCGGCAAATCCTTGAGGAGGTGCTGAATGGGCTCCAGGCTCGCTTTGGATGACGGCGTGTACCTGCGAAATTCGGTACAGACCGCGGCGAAGATCCTGGTGGTCGGGCACTTCGCCGTGGGGAAGACGACGTTCATCGGCACGATGTCGGAGATTCCGCCGCTGCGCACCGAAGAGGTAATGACGCAGGCAAGCGCAGGAATTGACGATCTGCGGGGGGCGCCCGGCAAGACCACGACAACGGTCGCCATGGATTTCGGCCGGCTCACGCTCAGCGAGAAGCTGGTCCTGTACCTGTTCGGAACGCCTGGTCAGCAGCGGTTCGTTCAGGTGTGGGAGGACATGACGCGCGGTGCGCTCGGGGCGCTGGTCCTGGTCGACCCGCAGCGACTGGAAGAATCGTTTCCTGTCATGGACCTGGTGGAACACTATGGAATCCCGTACGCCATCGCCGTGAACCGCTTCGACGGGACTCCGGAGCATTCCTTCGATGAGATCCGGGAGGCGCTGGACCTGCTCCCGGAGACGCCTGTTGTCAATTGTGATGCACGTGACGAGCGTTCATCGGCGGATTCCCTGATCACGCTTGTCCGTTACCTACAGTCCCGCCTCAACTAGGAGTTCAGGCATGCAATCTCATTCGGAATTCCAGACTCCGCCGCCGGGCTGCCTGGCACATGCCGATGGCATGAGAACGTCCCTGCACGGCCCGGAATTCGCCGCCGCTCCGCAGGCGGTCTACGAGAGCCTGCGGCAGCACGGCCCGGTCGCGCCGGTCGAACTCGCCCCCGGCGTCGAGGCCGACCTCGTCACGGACTACGCGATGGCGCTTCAGGTGTTGCAGAACCCGGACGCGTTCGCGCGCGACCCGCGCCGCTGGCGGGCCCTGCACGACGGCCGCGTTCCGCTCGACAGCCCCGTGGTGCCCATGATGATGTACCGGCCGAACAGCATGTTTTCGGACGGCGCGACGCATCTGAGGCTCCGTCAGGTCGTCACGGACAGTCTGGCCAAGGTCGATATGCACCGGGTGAGTCGGCACGTGGACCGGGTCGCCGCGTACCTCATCGACCAGTTCAGTGTCCGCGGCAAGGCCGATCTGATCGGTGACTTCGCGCAGGTGCTGCCGCTGCTGGTCTTCAACGACCTGTTCGGCTGCCCCGCGGACGTCGGCGACCGGCTGATCGTCGCGATCTCCAGCCTGTTCGACGGCATCGACGTCGAGCGGGCCAACGAGGCGATGGCGGGCGCCCTGTTCGAGCTGGTCGCGCTGAAGCGGACGCAGCCGGGCGAGGACATCACGTCCTGGATGATGGAGCACCCTTCCCGGCTGACCGACGAGGAGATGGTCCATCAGCTGGCGCTGCTCATAGGGGCGGGCACCGAGCCCGTACAGAACATCATCGCCAGTGCGCTGCGGCTGCTGCTGTCGGACGAGCAGTTCGGTGCGGGCCAGCACGGCGGCGGGGTGCTGGTCGAGGACGCCATCAACGAGGTGCTCTGGAACAGCCCGCCGATCGCCAACTACGCCACCCACTACCCCCTCCAGGACGTGGAGGTCAACGGAACCAAACTGGCGGCCGGCAGCCCGGTCCTGATCAGTTTCGCGGCGGCCAACACGGATCCGAGCCTGTCCGCCAGCCGGCAGACCTTCAGCAAGCGGGCCCATCTCGCCTGGGGCGCCGGGCCGCACGCCTGCCCCGCCAAGGACCCGGCCATGCTGATCTCGATCCGGGCGATCGAGAAGCTGCTCAACACCCTGCCCGACATCGAACTGGGCGTGCCTGCGGAAACCCTGACCTGGCGGCCCGGCCCCTTCCACCGTGCCCTCAATGCGTTGCCTGCCCGTTTCACCCCGGTACGCCGGGAGCAGCGGGCGTCCGTGGCGGGCGGGGGGCAGGCGGCTGCCGCCGGCAGTGCGGCGGCTCAGGAGCAGCAGGGCAAGCGGCGGGGTGGCTGGTGGAGCGGCTTCCTCAGCTGGTGGAAGGTGTGAGCTTTGCGACAGTGCAGATGTTCTTTGCTCGCATGAACGTTCAAGCGGAGGGGTATGCAGCGCTGGCGATTATTGTGTGATCTTCTGGAAAGGAAGTCGCTCGTGGAGCCCGCTCTTGCTGCCGCATCTGTTGATCGGCGTAGCATGGTTGCGCTTTTCTCCCGTCTGCGTACGGCTCGAGGACAGTCGAATCCATTGCCTTTCTACCGGAAACTCCGGGCAATGGGCGAAGTTGTTCCGGCGCCGTGGGGCGGGCACCTGGCGACCTCTTACCGATTGTGCCACCGCGTCCTGCGAAGCCGGGACTGGCTGGTGCCCGACACCAGTTGGCGTACCGGCCAGTCGGATGCCGCACGCTGGAGCACCCCCGCTTCACGTCAAATGGGCGGCACGATGCCGATGCTCAACCCGCCGCATCACACGCAGATGCGGCGGCCGTTGGGGAATGTATTCGACCGTGCTTCGCTGGAGGACATGCGGCATGCGGTCGAGAAGAACACCGAGCGGCTGCTGGGCGATCTCACCGAGCAACTCCGCGACGGCTCCGCCGATTTCTGCGCGCTGGTCGGTGACGAATTGCCGGTGATCACCATAGGTGAATGGCTGGGATTGCCGTCCGCCGACTATCCGCTGCTGCGGTCGCTCACCCATGACCAGGTCCACACCCAGGAATTGTTCCCGTCGCCGAGTCAGCTCGCGGTGTCCGATGCCGCGACCCACCGTTTGCGGGAGTATTTCACCGGTCTGATACGGGAGCGTCGAAAATCGCCGGGAGATGATCCGGTCTCGTCGTGGATCCGCACCTGGGACGTCCTGGAAGCCGACCGGGACGCCGCCGACGAGGCCGTCTTCTCCCTCGCCCTCTTCATGGTCCTCGCCGCGCTGGAGACCACCTCGCACCTGCTGACGAGCATGGTGTGGCTACTCCTGGAGCACCCGCGCCAGTTGGACTGGCTGCGGGTCCACCCCGAGCGCATACCGGGCGCGATCGACGAGACGCTGCGCTACGACGCCCCGATACACATGATCAGCCGGGTGGCCGCGGAGGACACCGAACTCGCCGGAGTGGACGTCCGGAAAGGCGAGATGGTGCAGCTCATGGTCGGCGCCGCGCACCACGACCCGGCGCAGTACGCCGACCCCGATGTGTTCGACATCCGCCGCAAGGCTCCCCACCTGAGCTTCGGCGGCGGCATCCACTACTGCCTCGGCAATGCACTGGCCCGTATGGAAGCGACGTGCGTTCTCAGCTCGTTGCTCCGGCGCCTGCCGTGCCTGCGGATCGCCGGCGATCCCGTGTGGGCGCCCCGCGTGGCCTTCCGCCGCCTCATGGAACTTCCCGTCGTCCAGGCCTGAAGCGACCCCGCATACGAAGCGTGGCTCAACGAACAAGGAACACCATGATGCAAGACTTCAAGACCCTCCGTGTGATGCAGGAAGGTCCCGTCCTCGACGTCCAGTTGAACTGCCCCGAGGCGGGCAACGCCATATCCGGGGTGATCCTCGACGAACTCCTCGCCGTGCTCGGCTCCCTGGACGACGAGACCGGTATACGGGTGCTGATCCTTTCCGGGGCGGGGGACGACTTCTGCCTGGGCGGCGACCGCGCCGAGTTCCCCGAACTGCTCACCCAGGACCCGGGCGGGCTGGCGCTGCGCGCCCTCGGCAACAAGGCCCGCCGGGTGTGCGACGCTCTCGCGACCACCGACGTGGTGTCCATCGCCCGGCTGCACGGCGGGGTGGTCGGGGCAGGCGTGGGGCTCGCGCTCTTCTGCGATCTGCGGGTCGGGGCGGACAACTGCCGCTTCCGGCTGCCGGAACTCGGCCTCGGGGTGCCGCCCGCCTGGGGAGGCATCATGCCCCGGCTGCTGCACGAGGTGGGCGCCGCCAAGGTCCGCGAACTGATCCTGACCGCGGACAACTTCGACGCGGAGACCGCCAGGGACCTGTCCGTGCTCCACAAGGTCGTCCCGGAAAGGGAGCTGGACAAGGCCGTCCAGCGCTGGACCAAGCCCCTCGTCCGCCGGTCCCCCTCGGCGCTGCGGACGGCCAAGCTCATGATGAACGCGTACGCGAACGCCCACCGGCTCGCGGACGCCTCCCTCTTCGACGCCGAGCTGCTGTCCTCCGCGCTGAGCGCCGCGCAGTACGCCCGGCGCGGCTGAGCCGCCGTTGCGGGGCAGCCGCGTAATGCGCCGGGTGCGGCCCTGACCAGGCCGCACCGTGCGGTGTGCGGGCGTCGCCGTCAGCCCTCGGAGTCCGCGGTCTCCGGCACCGATGCGCGGTGGCGGGCGGCGAGTTCGAGGTACATGGCGGCGTTCAGCTTGATGGTCTCCCGCTCCTCCGCGGTCAGTTCGCGCTTGACCTTGGCGGGGACGCCGGCGACCAGGGAGCCGGGCGGGACCCGCATGCCCTGGGGGACCAGGGCCTGGGCGGCGATCAGGGAGCCCGCGCCGATGTGCGCGCCGTTGAGCACCGTGGCGCCCATGCCGACCAGGACGTCGTCCTCGACGGTGCAGCCGTGCAGCACGGCGTTGTGGCCGACGGAGACCCGCTCGCCGACGGTCACCGGGAAGCCCGGGTCCACGTGCACCGTGCAGTTGTCCTGGATGTTGCTGTCGGCGCCGAGGACGATGGGGCCGCAGTCGCCGCGCAGGACGGCGTGGTACCAGACGCTGGCGCCGGCGGCGAGGGTGACGTCACCGACGACGACGGAGGTGGGGGCGGTGTACGCCTCGGGGTCGATGTCCGGCCGGCCGTCGCCCACCGGTGAAATCAGTGCCCGTCCTGCCATCTGCGGATCTCCTCGCCAGTTCTGTGCCGCGCCAACAGCACCGTAGACGACGGCCGCTGCCGCCGACGGGGGCGGCGGCCGGTGGGGCGAAGATCACAGCCCGTCGCGCGGCCGGTCGCGGGGCGCGCTGAGTACGGTGTGCGGGTGCCGATAAACCAGAACGTGTTCTCGTCCCTTGCGGCCTGGCGGCGCCGGGCCGTGTCGCGCGCCCTCCACCGGAGCGCGCGCTGGGTGCGCGAGGCCGCGGCCGTCACCGCGGAGTGCCCGGGCCCGTACCGCTTCCGCCGGATCGGCACCGGAACCCGGCTGGCCTATCCGCAGGGCACGGTCTTCGGCGACCCCTGGATCGAGATCGGCGACTACTGCATCATCGCCCAGGACGTGACGCTGACCGCGGGCATGATGCCGGACCTGGACCTCGGGTCGGAGCCGATCCTGACGCTGGGCAACGGCGTGGTGCTGGGGCGCGGCAGCCATGTGATCGCGGATGTTCGGCTGACGATCGGCGATGACTGCTTCTTCGGTCCGGGGGTGTACGTCACCACGACCAACCACAGTTACGACGATCCCGAGATGCCGGTGGGCAAGCAGTGGCCGCGCACCGACCCGGTCGCCATCGGCCCCGGCAGCTGGATCGGCACCGGGGCGGTCATCCTGCCCGGCGCCCGGCTGGGCCGGAACGTGGTGGTCGCGGCGGGCTCCGTCGTACGCGGCGAGGTCCCCGACCACGCGGTGGTGGCCGGGGCGCCCGCCAAGGTCGTGCGCAGCTGGGATCCGCGGGAGGGTTGGCAGCCGCCGCTGCGGACGCCGGCTCCGGTGCCGATCCCGGAGGGCGTCACACCGGAGCAGCTACGCGCGCTGGGGGAGTGGGAGCAGGGCGAGGCGGCACCGGCGCCCCAGCGGGTGCCCGGCGGCTGACGGTCCGCCGGCATCAACTGTGCGCGGCGAGCAGGATCGAGCCGACCAGGGCGAGTGAGGCGCCGGCGGTCTGCACGGCGCGCATCCGCTCCTTGAGGACGGCGAGCGCGGCGAGTGCGGTGACCACCAGGTAGAGGGAGGCGAGCACCGCCGCCATCGTGACCGGGCCGTGCTGGGCGGCGACGGCGTAGGTGCCGTTGGCGGCGACGTCGGCGATCCCGACGAAGGCGAGCGCGGGGAGCGTGCGGCGGACGGCGGCGAAACCCTCGGCGGGCAGTGCCGGAGTGCCGCGCCGGACCGTGGCGTAGAGCGCCGTGCCGCCGACCATCACATTGCACACCCGCTGGACGAACAGCGCGAGGAAGAGCCCGGTGACGGTCGTGGACGCCTCCGCGATCAGCGCCATCACCGCGCCGAAGCCGAGCGCCGAGATCAGGGTGAGCACGATCGTCTGGCGGGCCACGGACGCGCCGCCGAGCCGGGGCCCGCCCGCCAGCAGGACGCCGACCACCGCGACGGCCATACCGGCGGCCTGGAGGAGTCCCGGCCGTTCGCCCGCGAGGATGCCGACGCCGAGCGGTATGAGGACGGTGCCGAGCGAGCCGAGCGGGGAGACCACGCCCATCGGGCCGAGGGCCAGTGCGCGGTAGAAGCAGAGCATCGACACCGGGCCGACGACACCGGCCGCGACCGCGAACCACAGCTGCGGTCCGGCCTCTCGCCAGCCGCCGGTCGTCAGTACGATGCCGCCCAGTACCAGCGCGGCGAGCGTCTGCGAGACCACCACGACGGTCAGCGCGTGGAAACGTCGGGTGAGCAGTCCGCCGCCGAAGTCGGCGAGCCCCCAGAGGAGACTGGTGGCCAGGGCGAAGGCCGCTGTCATGGTGAAAACCTCGCAGTACAGTGAGCTGGACGCTGAAGTACACCACACCGTAGTGCAATGAAGTGAACTGCGGAATCGAATATATTGACCTTCGACTTGGACGGACCGTGACGGATCTCGACCAGCTCACGCAGTCGCTCGCCCGCAATCTCAAGCGCTGGCGCACCGAACGCGGCTACACCCTCGACGCGCTGGCGGCCCGCGCCGGAGTCAGCCGCGGCATGATCATCCAGATCGAGCAGGCCCGGACGAACCCGAGCGTGGGGACCACCGTCAAGATCGCCGACGCGCTCGGCGTCAGCATCACCACGCTCCTCGACTACGAACAGGGCCCGCAGGTACGGATCGTGGCGCCGGGCGAGGCGGTCCGGATGTGGTCCACCAAGGCCGGGAGCCACACCTCGCTCCTGGTCGGCGGGGAGGCGCCGGGCCCGTTCGAAATGTGGGACTGGCGGCTGATGCCCGGGGACGAGAGCGCCTCCGATCCGCATCCGCCGGGCACCGTCGAGCTGCTGCACGTCCGGGCCGGCACCCTCACGCTGGTCGTGGACGGCGCCGAGCACGCGGTGGCCGCCGGCGCCTCGGCGACCTTCGAGGCCAAGGTCCCGCACGGCTACCGCAACGACGGCGAGGAACCGGTGGAGATGACGATGTCGGTGATCATCCCGCTCTGACCGGTCCGTGATCACTCCGTGAGACGGGCCGCCGGCGGAGCCGCGGCGCCTGTTAGCTTGACGTGCATGCCCGTGCCGATGGATGCCTTCGACGATGTCCGGCCCGCCGCCGAGTGCCTGGACCTGCTGCCCGGTCCGGTGGCCGCCGCGATCCGCGACTGGCGCGGCCCGGTGCCCGTCCGGGAACTCCGCTACGTCGACACGGACCCGGCCATCGCGGACACCGAACTCCTCGTCGAGCACTACGGCCGCTGGCTCCTGGAGCAGTCGGCGAACTGCGTGGTGGTGGCCGGCAAGCGCGGCGGCGAGGTCACCCTGGCCGCCTGCCTCGTGCTCTCCACCACCCGCGTCGACGTCAACGGTGTGGTGCGCCGTCATCTGGGCGCCCGCAAGGCGTCGTTCGCGCCCATGGACACCGCGGTCGGTGACAGCGGGATGGAGTACGGCGGTATCACCCCGATCGGGCTGCCCGCGTCCTGGCCGGTGCTCGTGGACGCCGCGGTGGCCGATGCCCCGTACGCCCTGATCGGCAGCGGCAGCCGCCGCGGCAAGCTCATCGTGCCGGGCAAGGCGCTGGCCGAACTCCCGGGCGCCACCGTGCTGGAGGGGCTGGGCGTCGCCTAGGGCGCTTCTGATGGCTCTTGGTCGGCCTCCGGGCCGACCAGCCAACCCGGCACAAGTCGCCACGTGAGGCGCGGACGGCCCCACCGGAAGCACCCGCCCCAGCCGGGAACCGGTTTCAAAAGCCGTCAGAAACGCCCTAGCTGTGTTGTCCCGGCACGTTGGTGACAGGCGACATGCACCGTCCGGGTGCTTGAACGGGT
>NZ_BMRP01000069.1 GCF_014648695.1 Streptomyces albospinus | reverse complement strand
CCACGCCGGCACGACCGGCACTCCCCGCACGGCGCCCGCCACGCCAGCACCACATAGTCCCCGGGTGCCAGTTCGGTGACCCCGTCACCCACCGCCTCGATCAACCCCGCCGCCTCGTGCCCCAGCAGGTAGGGGAACGCGTCGCCGATCGCACCGTCGCGGTAGTGCAGATCGGTGTGGCACACCCCGCACGCCTGGACGGATACGAGTACTTCTCCCGGACCGGGATCGGGTACGAGAATCGGCAGGACCTCGACGGGCGCGCCTCGTTTGACGGCGACGACGGCGCGGGCTTCGTGCGGCATGTCTACTCCTCATACAGCGCCTGCGGTGGCGGCAGGGGCGGGGTGCGCATGGAGTTGGCACGGATGCCTGTGAGGGGTGGAGTCGGTGCACTGTGCGGGGGAACAAGGTGCAGGGCGGCAAACCGCCGCCCTCCACCGGGTGTTGCCCATGGCGCGCGAAGTTGCGCCATAGGAGACATGCTGGAAGGCCGTCAGGGATCCGTCAAGAGGGGGTTTCCGCGCCCCCGCTCAACCCCCGTACCCCATGCGGCGGGAGAGCTCGGCAGCCGCCTTCGCGGACAGCTCGGCGAGCTCCGGAAGCCGCTCGCGGGCCATCCGGTAGGCGGGCCCGGAGACGCCGAGCGCCCCGATCACGGCGCCGTCGTACGCGCGCACCGGCGCCGCGACGGCGTTCAGCCCCTTCTCGAACTCCTCGTTGGTGCAGGCGAATCCGTCCTCGCAGGCGGCTGTCAGCTGCTCGCGCACGCCGGTCGCCGCGGTCAGGGTGTTCTCGGTGAACCGCGGCAGCTTGCGGCCGAGCAGCGCCTCCCGGCGCTCCCGCGGCAGATGCGCCAGCAGGACCTTGCCGCTGGCGGTGGCGTGCAACGGGGTACGGCGGCCGAGCCAGTTGAAGGCGGTCACCGCGGCGGAGCCCCTGGCCTGCATGATGTTGACCGCGGCATCGCCGTCCAGCACCGCGATGTTGGCGGTCTCGCCGGTCTCGTCGGCCAGCGCCCGGCAGATCGGCTGGCCCTCCTGCGAGATGTCCAGCCGGATCGCCGCCGCGCCGGCCAGCCGCAGCACCCCGGCGCCCAGGAAGTACTTCCCCCGCTCCTTCTCCTGCGCCACCAGTCCGCGGTTCTCCAGGACGCCCAGGATCCGGAAGGCGGTCGACTTGTGGACCCCCAGCTCCTCGGAAATCTCGGTCACCCCGGCCTCGCCCAGCCGGGCCAGGCTCTCCAGTACGCTCACCGCGCGGTCCACGGACTGGACGGATCCCGCTCCGCCGCGCCGGTCCTCGGACCGCTCGTCCGCCGTGTCGGTCGTGTTCGCCATGGCTCTTTGCCTCACTACCCGTTGCCCCCGACGGGCACGTCTCGGGGACTCTCTCCGGGAGGCCCTTGACGGCCCGCCCCCCCGGCTTGGATTCTGTTGCGCATCGCGCGATGCGATGCGCGATTCACAACACCATGATACCGATCAGCGTGAGGGGGGCCAGATGATTCCCGTCTGCCGCATCGAGGACCTGCCCATCGGCGAGTCCGTACGGATCGAGATCGACGAGGTCACGCCCGCGATCGCCGTCTTCCACACCGACGAAGGCCTCTACGCCGTCGACGACCTGTGCAGCCACCAGGACGCCTCGCTCTCCGAGGGCTGGGTGGAGGGCTGCTTCGTCGAATGCCCGCTGCACGCCGCGCTCTTCGACCTGCGCACCGGAGCGCCGAGTTGCCTGCCCGCCCGCCGCCCCGTACGCACCCATGAGGTCAGCGTCCTGGAGGGGATGGTCCATGTCCGGCCCGCCGTAAGGGAAGAGGCGGTGGCATAACGATCGGGGCGGGGCGCCGACGGGGCGCCGACGGGCCCTGGGTGCCCCGCCCGTGCACGGCGCGGTCAGGCCGCCGCGCGGTCCGTGTGCGACGGCCCCTCCGGCGGCTCGCGGCGCTCGCCGCGGCGGGACCGGCGGCGTTCGCGGCGCAGCTCCCTGGCCGTGCTGCTCGGCCGGGACTCCACGCCGTGGCGCTGCACCCAGACCTGGCGGGTCACCCAGACGTCCAGCACGGCCCAGGTCGCGACCACCGTGCCGGCGACCGTACCGAGCACCGCGGGGAAGGCGAGCCAGGAACCCGCGAGGGTGCTCAGGAAGGCCACCATGGCCTGAACAAGCGTGACGGCGACGATGATGACGGCGCGCACCGCGGCCGTACGGACCGGGTCGGCCATCCGGCGCCGGGCCGCCGGCTCCTCCTGCCACAACGGGCGCCCGCCGCTGTCCATCGCGTCACACTCCCCGCACTCTCCCCGGCAGCCCGACTCCTCGGTGACTGCCCGGATTTCACCGGATACATGCCACACGAACCGCCCCGCTGTCCAGTCCGCGTCCCCCTCCGTCGTCACGCACAGGGGGTGGTGCGGGGTTACCCGGGGTAGGTGCATTTCAGCCGTGCGCCGGGTGTCCATAGCCACACTCGCGGGGCGGGTTGACCGGGCATCGCCGGACAACTCGTGACGATCCCGCCCCGTGCGCGCCCGGCGCAGTCTCGACGGGCCTTCGGATCGATCCCCCGTCAGTAGTAGGCTCGCGCCGCTGTTGACGGAACACCACCCCCGTGCGCCGGGGTTGACGTAGGGGAGGCCATGCGCTTTCGCGGGAAGTCGATCCGCCGGAAGATCGTGGCGTTGCTGCTCGTGCCGCTGGTGTCCCTGACGGTCATGTGGGGCATCACGACCTATTTCACGGGGCGTGAGGCCAACCAGCTGCTCGATGTCGGCAACGTCGTCAAGAACCTCGGCTATCCCGTCGAGGGCGTCGTCCAGGCCCTCCAGCGCGAACGCCGCCAGAGCCTGCTCTATCTCGCCGACCGCCGCGGCGCCAACGCGCTCAGCGAACTCCGCGGGCAGACCCGTTCCACCGATGACGCCGTCGACCGACTCCGCGCCGACGCGGACATCCAGGACGTCCGCACAGATCTGACCGGCGACAACGCCGACCGGGTCGCCGGCCTCCTCAAGAGCCTGGACGGCCTGGACGCGCTGCGCGCCCAGGTCGAGGACAACAAGGTCTCCCGCGACGAGGCGATGGAAGCCTACGACGCTCTCGTCGACCCCAGCTACGACCTGCTCGCCGCGCTCCACGCCCTGGAGAACGTCGAGATGGACAAGCAGGGCCGCGCGCTGGTCAGCATCACCCGCGCCCGCGAGGCGTTCTCCCGCGAGGACGCGCTGATGTCCGCGGCGCTCACCTCCGGCAGCCTGACCAAGCACGACCAGCGCGCGCTCTCCGACCGGGTCGCCGAACGCCGCATCCTCTACGGCACCACCCTGCCCCTGCTGCCCGCCACCGACCGCGCCGCGTACGAGGATTACTGGCACTCCGCCGGCGCCCGCGAACTGATCTCGTACGAGGACCGGGTGATCGCCGCCGATCCGGCCGCCGCACCGCACGTGATCAACGCCGATCGCTGGAACACCGCCGCGGAGAAGGTCCTCGGCGACCTCCAGCGGATGGGCAAGGAGGCCGGCGACCGCTACCAGCGGCGGGTCGCGCCGGTCGCCACCCGGATCGTCCTCAAGGCCGTCGCCACCGGCGTCCTCGGCTTCCTCGCGCTGCTGATCTCGATCGTCGTCTCCTTCCGGATCGGCCGCCGGCACGTCCGGGACCTGACCCGGCTCCGCAAGACCGCGCACGAGGTCTCCGGCGTACGGCTGCCGAGCGTGATGCGCCGGCTGGCGGCCGGCGAGCAGGTCGATGTGGAGACCGAGGCGCCCCGGCTGGAGTTCGGCCCCGACGAGACCGGGCAGGTCGGCCAGGCGCTCAACACCCTTCAGCGGGCCGCCATCGAGGCCGCCGTCAAGCAGGCCGACATGCGCCGCGGCGTCTCCGAGGTGTTCGTCAACCTCGCCCGCCGCAGCCAGGTCCTGCTGCACCGTCAGCTGACCCTCCTGGACGCCATGGAGCGGCGCACCGAGGACACCGACGAACTCGCCGACCTGTTCCGGCTCGACCACATGACCACCCGTATGCGACGGCATGCGGAGGGCCTGGTGATCCTCTCCGGCGCCGCCCCCTCCCGGCAGTGGCGCAAGCCGATCCAGCTGATGGACGTGGTGCGCGCGGCGGTCGCCGAGGTCGAGGACTACGAGCGCATCGAGGTGCGCCGACTGCCGCGGCTCGCGGTGGACGGCGCCGCGGTCTCCGACCTGACGCACCTGATCGCCGAACTCCTGGAGAACGCCACCGTCTTCTCGCCGCCGCACACCGCCGTGCAGGTGCTGGGCGAGCGGGTCTCCAACGGGTTCACCCTGGAGATCAACGACCGCGGCCTGGGCATGGCCGCCGGTCTGCTGCTGGACGCCAACCTCCGGCTCGCCGAAACCCCCGAGTTCGAACTGTCCGACACCGACCGGCTCGGCCTGTTCGTGGTCAGCCGGCTCGCCCAGCGGCAGGGCGTACGGGTCTCCCTCCAGACCTCGCCGTACGGCGGCACCACCGCCGTGGTCCTCATCCCGGGCGCGATCCTCACCGAGACGGCGGAGGGCGCCCGCGACGAGGCGCCGGCCTTGCCGGGCGAACCGGCCGGAGCCGGCGAACGGGGCCACGCGGAGGGCGCATTGGCCGCCCTCGCCCAGGTTCCGGTGCCGCTCCCGCGGCGCCCCAAGCGCGGGGCCGTCGACGGGCCGGTCGAACTGGAGGCGCCGCTCGGTACCGACGAGGCGGACCCCGCCGACGAGGAGGGCACCGTCTTCCGCGGCCGGGACCGGGACCGCGGCCGGGACCGGGACCGCGGCCGGGACCGGGACCGCGGCGGCGGCCGACGACCGGCCGCGCCCCCCGAGTCCACCCCCTCCGTCTCCCGCGCCGCCCCCGGCGAGCAGCACCAGCAGGCCCGCGACCAGGCACCCCGCGGCGGGCTCGCCCCGCTGCCGCGCCGCCCGCGCCCGCCGGTCCTGGTCTCCGATCACGGCCGTACGGTCGACGACCCTGACGCCCGCGGCACGGCCGAAGGCGAGCCGGAGAGGCGGATGTCCGAGGGCGCGGCACGGCAGGCGGGCGACCCGGCGCGGGACGCGGCGAAGGCGGCGGCCGAGCGGCCGGAGCCCGCGGACCGTACGGAGCCCGCCGGCCGTCCGGAGCGCCCCGCCGGCGGTACGCCGCCCCCCGGGCCCGGAGCCGAGGCCCCCGGCGCCCCGCCCGCCACCACCCCCAAGGGCCTGCCCCGCCGGGTACGCCAGGCCAGCCTGGCCCCGCAGCTCAAGGCCGAACTCGCCCGGGACTCCGGCCCGGACCGGCCGTCCCCGCCACCGGAGGACGACCGGGACGCCGAGGCGGTCCGGGCCCGGATGGCCTCGCTCCAGCGCGGCTGGCAGCGCGGTCGCCGGGACAACGGCGAGGCCCCGCACACCCCCACACCCCCGGACGCCGGCGACGCTGACGCCGCCACCGGGGGCAGCACAGCACCACCACGAACCACATCGGGAGAGGACGGTCCATGACCGCACCGAAGGCAGCAGCCAACGCAGCGTTCTCGGCGCAGGGATCCGGAGAGCTGAACTGGCTCCTGGACGAACTGGTCGAGCGGGTCGGCAGCATCCGCAAGGCACTGGTCCTCTCCAGCGACGGACTGCCCACCGGCGCCTCCAAGGACCTGACCCGCGAGGACGGCGAGCACCTCGCCGCGGTCGCCTCCGGCTTCCACAGTCTGGCCAAGGGCGTCGGCCGGCACTTCGACGCCGGCCGGGTCCGGCAGACCCTGGTCGAGCTGGACGGCGCGTTCCTGTTCGTCAGCGCGGCCGGCGACGGCAGCTGCCTGGCGGTGCTGGCCGACGCCGACTCGGACGTCGGGCTGATCGCGTACGAGATGACGCTGCTGGTCAAGCGCGTGGGTCAGCACCTGGGCACCGCGCCCCGGTCCGGACTGGCGGGCTGAGTACGACTACGGTGATGCCATGACCGACCAGGACGGCCCAGCCGGACCGGGACGGGGAGCGGCCCGTTGGTTCGACGACGACGCGGGCCGCGTCGTCCGGCCGTACGCGATGACGCGCGGGCGTACCCGTACGGCCGCCGAGGGGCGGCTGGACCTGATCGCGCAGGTGATCGCCGAGAGCCGCACCGAGGAGCCCATCGCGGACCAGACGCTGTCCCCGGAGCATGTCGACATCGTCGGGCTGTGCCGGCACTCGCCGCTCTCGGTCGCCGAGCTGGCGGCCGAGCTGGATCTGCCGGTGGGCGTGCTCCGGGTCCTGATCGGCGATCTGCTGGACGCCGAGCTGGTCCGCGTCAGCCGCCCGGTACCGCCGGCCGAACTGCCGGCCGAGCAGGTGCTGCGCGAGGTGATCGACGGCCTGCGCACGCTGTGACACGCTGCGTATCCGTATGACCGTGCCGCCCTCCCGGGCCCTCCGGGCGGGCGGCACGGCGCTTTCCGGGCATGCGGACAGCTTGTTGAGCATTGCTCAACACCGCAGTACGGTTGTTGTTGAGCAGCTGTCAACAGCACGCCAAAGGAGCCCGCCGCCATGATCACGGACGCGACATCCACCCCCGCCGGGGAGCTGCACCCCTTCGAGCGGCTGAAGATCACCGTCGGCCCGCACACCCATGACGCCCTGGCCTGCGGACCGGCCGACGGCGAGCTGGTCCTGCTGCTGCACGGCTGGCCCGAGTTCGCCGACTCCTGGAGCGCCGTGCTGCCCGCCCTGGGCGCGGCCGGCTACCGCGCGGTCGCGGTCGACCAGCGCGGCTACGCCCCGGGTGCCCGCCCGCCGCGGATCGCCGACTACGCCGTCCCCGAACTCGTCGCCGACGCCCTCGCGTTCGCCGACGCGCAGGGCGCGGACCGCTTCCACCTGGTCTCGCACGACTGGGGCGGCATCGTCGCCTGGGCGCTGGCCGGCGCCCACCCCGAGCGGCTGAAGTCCCTGACGGTCCTGGCCACTCCGCACCCCGAAGCGCTCAACCGCGCCGCCGCCGGCGACCCCGAACAGCACCACCGGCTGGACTACGTCCGCTTCTTCCGCCGCGAGACCGGTATCGCCGAGGCCGCGCTGCTCGCCGACGACGCCGCCCGGCTGCGTGCCGTGTACGGCGGCAAGGTCCCCGCCGAGCTGGTCGACGGCAATGTCCGCCGGCTCGCCGAACCGGGCGCGCTGACCGCGACGTTGAACTGGTACCGCGCCCCCGAGTCGGTCATCTCGGTGCCCGCCGGGCGGATCGCCGTGCCCACCCTCTTCCTCTGGGGCAGCGAGGACGTCGCCCTGGGCCGCACCGCCGCCGAGGCGACGGGGGAGTGGGTCGACGGCCCGTACCGCTTCGAGGCGCTGGACGGCGCCAGCCACTGGCTGCCGGAAGAGGTGCCCGACCTGGTCACGCCCAGGATCCTGGACCACCTCGGTGCCCACCGGCAGGGCTGAGATGGCCGAGCGTCGGGTCACCCGGCTCACCCCCGACGAGCGCCGGGCGCAACTGGTGGCCATCGGGCTGGAGTTGCTCGCCGAACGCTCCCTGGACGAGCTGTCCACCGACGAGGTCGCCCGCCGGGCCGGCATCTCCCGCGGGTTGCTCTTCCACTACTTCGACTCCAAGCGCGAGTTCTACCGCGCGGTGGTCCGGGCCGCCTGCGACCGCTTCGCCGCCGCGACCGCCCCGGACGAGGCACTGGAGCCCGTCGCCTGGATGCGGGCCTTCATCGCCGGATTCGTGGACCACGTACTGGCGCACCGCCGGGTCTATCTCGCCCTCGTCCGGGGCGCGGCCGGCAGCCACCCCGCGGTGACCGACATCCTCGGCGAGACCCACGAGGCGCTGGCCCGCCGGGTGACCGACGCCCGGCGCCGGCTCGGGGGGCCGGACACCCCGCGGGCCGAGCCGGCGACCCGCGCCTGGATGGCGTTCGCCGAAGAGGCGGTGGTCACCTGGCCGGTGGGGGAGGAGGGCGCCCGCGACGAGCTGTGCCGGTTCATCGAGGCCAGCTTCGTGAGCCTGCTGGGGCTGCTCGAACGGCCCGCGCTGCTGGGCCCGGAGAGCTGACCGGCGGGCCGATCCGCCGTCCGGCCGGTCCTTTTGAACCGGTTGGCGGCCTTGGCCCGCCGCGTCCCCGCGATGAGGCACGCCCTCAAGTGGGCGCCGTGCGCAGCACGTTGTACGGTTCACTGGCAGCCGCCGGACCGCGGCGCCGAGGCGGTCGCTCCGCACACGGGACAAGCGTGAGCTCCCCCGCCTTCCACCCGCATACACGGCAATCCAGGAGAAGAATCGCATGGTCTTCGGGCGTTCTGAGCGCCGTCGCCGGTCCGCCCCGGCCGAGCCGGTGACGCTGAAGATCCTCGTGGCGGGCGGCTTCGGCGTCGGCAAGACCACCCTGGTGGGCTCCGTCAGCGAGATCAGACCGCTGCGTACGGAAGAGCGGCTGACCGAAGCCGGCCGCCCGGTCGACGACCTGGACGGGGTGGAGGGCAAGTCCACCACCACCGTCGCCATGGACTTCGGGCGGATCACCGTCCACGAGGAACTGGTCCTCTACCTCTTCGGCACCCCGGGACAGGACCGCTTCTGGTTCCTGTGGGACGAACTGGCCCGCGGTGCGCTCGGCGCGGTCGTCCTCGCCGACACCCGCCGGCTGGCGGACAGCTTCGCCGCCATCGACTACTTCGAGCGCCGCGGACTGCCCTTCACCGTCGCGGTCAACTGCTTCGACGGCGCCGCCCGCTACCCCGCCGAGACCGTCCGGGACGCCCTGAACCTCGATCCCGGGGTGCCGGTGATGCTGTGCGACGCCCGGGAGCGGGAGTCCGCACGGGATGTGCTGATCGCCGTCGTCGAGCACGCGATGCGGCACGGCGCCGAGCGGCGGGAGCCCGCCCTCCCCTGACCGGCGCTCCGCCCGCCGGCGCCGCCTCGACCCGCGCTTCCCTGACAGGGCGCGGAAGTACGGCCCGTACCCCGCCGCCCGGGGTGCGGGCCGTACGTCTGCGATCCGGCCGGCCGGGGGAGCGTCGCGCGCCGGGCGGGACGCCGCCTGGCCGGACAGCACCCCTAGGACGTCGGCGCACCGTCCTCCGCCACCCAGCCGAAGCTCCGCTCCACCGCCCGGCGCCAGTTGCCGTACTCGCGCTCCCGGGCCTC
Source organism: Streptomyces albospinus (assembly GCF_014648695.1). Lineage (GTDB taxonomy): Bacteria > Actinomycetota > Actinomycetes > Streptomycetales > Streptomycetaceae > Streptomyces > Streptomyces albospinus. The sequence goes on along the minus strand of NZ_BMRP01000069.1, from coordinate 16,812 downwards.
GGCGGCGAGCCGCGGCGTCCACTCCCGGTCGCGCTGCCAGTGCGACCGCAGCTCGTCCAGGTCCTGCCAGACACCGGTGGCGAGCCCGGCCGCGTAGGCGGCGCCCAGGCAGGTCGTCTCCGAGATCACCGGCCGGATCACCGGCACCCCCAGCACATCCGCCTGATGCTGCATCAGCAGATTGTTGGCGGTCATCCCGCCGTCGACCTTCAGCCGGGTGATCGGCACCCCCGAGTCCTGGAACATCGCGTCCACCACCTCGCGGGTCTGCCAGCTCGTCGCCTCCAGCACGGCTCGCGCCAGATGGGCCTTGGTGACGAAGCCGGTCAGCCCGGTGATCACACCGCGCGCGTCGGACCGCCAGTACGGGGCGAACAGACCGGAGAACGCCGGCACGACGTATGCCCCGCCGTTGTCGGGGACGCTCGCCGCCAGGGGCTCGATCTCGTCCGCGGACGCGATGATGCCGAGCTGGTCGCGGAACCACTGCACCAGCGCGCCCGTGATGGCGATCGAGCCCTCCAGGCAGTAGACCGGCGCCTCTCCTCCGAGCTGGTAGCCCATGGTCGTCAGCAGCCCGTGCTTGGACGGCACCGGGCGGTTGCCGGTGTTCAGCAGCAGGAACGAGCCGGTGCCGTAGGTGTTCTTGGCCTCGCCGACGCCGTAGCAGGTCTGCCCGAACACCGCCGCCTGCTGGTCGCCCAGCGCCGACGCCACCGGCACCCCCTGCAACTGCCCCACGGCCGTCCCGTAGACCTCGGCCGACGACCTGATCTCCGGGAGCATCGCCTCCGGCACCCGCATCGCCGACAGGATCGCCGGGTCCCACTGGAGGGTGGCGAGGTTCATCAGCATCGTGCGGCCCGCGTTGGTCACGTCCGTGACGTGCACCCCGCCGTCGGTGCCGCCGGTCAGATTCCAGATCAGCCAGGAGTCGATGGTCCCGAACGCGATCTCGCCCCGCTCGGCGCGGGCCCGCAGCCCCGGCACCTCGTCCAGCAGCCAGGCCGCCTTCGGCCCCGAGAAGTAGCTGGCCAGTGGCAGCCCGGTGGCCTCCCGGAAGCGGTCCTGGCCGTCCGCGCCGCCCAGTTCCGTACAGAGCCGGTCGGTACGGGTGTCCTGCCAGACGATCGCGTGGTGCACCGGTCTGCCGGTCGCCCGGTCCCACAGCACCGTGGTCTCCCGCTGGTTGGTGATGCCCAGCGCGCTGAGCTCGTGCGCCCGCAGCCCGGCCTTGGTCAGCGCGCCCGCCACCACCGCCTGCACCTTCGACCAGATCTCGGTGGCGTCGTGCTCCACCCAGCCCGGCCGGGGGAAGATCTGGCGGTGCTCACGCTGGTCGACGGCGACGATCGCCCCGGCGTGATCGAAGATGATGCAGCGGCTCGACGTGGTGCCCTGGTCGATCGCGGCGACGTACTTGTCGGTCTTCTGGGTGTGCTCCGTCATACCGTCACGTCTCCTTGCGTCCTGGACCGAACTGCGTACGGGATGTTCCGTGGTGGGCACACTCAGAACACAGCCTTGTAGACCAGCCCCGACAGCACCGCGCCGATCAGCGGCCCGGCGACCGGGATCCATGCGTAACTCCAGTCGGAGGAGCCCTTGTTGGGGATCGGCAGCAGGGCGTGTGCGATCCGCGGGCCGAGGTCGCGGGCGGGGTTGATGGCGTAGCCGGTGGGCCCGCCGAGCGACAGCCCGATGCCGACCACCAGCAGCGCGACCAGCAGCACATTGATGCCGGAACCGTAGACACCCACCCGCGCCCCCGGCACCTGGCCGATACCGATCCCCTTGTTCTGGCCGAAGAACAGCAGCGGCAGCACCAGCCCGGCGGTGGCGATGATCTCGGTCACCAGATTGGCGACCGGCCTGCGGATCTCCGGGGCGGTGGAGAAGACCCCCAGCGTCGGCTGCGGAGCCGCACCGGACCGCCCGTCGTTGGCGGCGAACTGCGCGTAGTACAGCGCCCAGGCCAGTACGGCACCGATCAGCGCCCCGACCAGCTGCGCGAGGATGTACAGCGGCACCTTCGACCAGGGCGTGCCGCCGGCCACCGCCGAGCCGAGCGTCACCGCCGGGTTCAGATGCCCGCCGGACAGCGGCGCCGATGCGTACGCCCCGGCCAGTACGCCCATGCCCCAACCGAACGCGATCACCACCCAGCCCGCGCCCCGCGCCTTCGAGTGGTTGAGGGTGACGGCGGCGCACACCCCGGCCCCGAACAGGATCAGCAGCGCGGTACCGATCACTTCACCGACGACGATGTCCCCATTGGCATACATGGCGGCTCCTTGGCCCTCGCCCGGGGAGGTCCCCGGTCCTCCGTGCAGGGTGCGTGCCACGCCTGAGTGCGACGGTGCCGACTGGTATCCGCCGACCGGCACCCGGAAGTGTTCACCGCGGGTGATGGGGCGTCAAGGTCGCGTGCAGCAAGGCAGTTGGGGGGAGTTGGGGGCATCGCCGAATCCCGCTCGGGTCATCCGCGGGTCCGCGCGCTCTCCTGTCCGGCGGTCTCGTCGGCCCCTTCCGGGGTGTCCGGCCGGTCCGGCTCGCGGCGCTCCGCCGGTGTCGCCGCCGGCTCCGACACCCGCTCCGCCGCCCCGCGCCGCACCTCCGTACGCTCCGCGCCCGGCCGCCCCAGCACCCAACTCGCGCCCGGCAGCGCCTTCGCGGCCTTCTTCAGCGGTGCCAGTGCGGCTGCCGCCGCACCGTGGCCGATGACACTGCCGGGCGGGCACACCACCGTCGCCAGCGACAGCGTCACCGCCATCTCGCCCGCCGACCAGCTCACGTCCAGCAGCGCCTCGGCGAACGGCTCCAAGCCGTCCGGGCCGGCCAGCACCAGGAAGTCGTCGCCGCCGATGTGCCCCACCCGGGCCGCCGGTTCGCCCTCCGCGACCTCCGCGAGGGTACGGCCCACGGAGCGGATCAGCTCATCGCCCGCCGCGAACCCGGCGCCGTCGTTGACCTGCTTGAACCCGTCCACGTCCAGCCAACTCAGGGCGAACTCCCGGCCCTCGGCGATCCGCCGGTCGACCTCCGCGTTGACCGCGTCCGAACCGGGCAGCCTGGTCAGCGGGTTGAGCCGCGCCGCCTCCTCCACCCGGCTCTCGGCCAGCCCCCGCAGGATGTCCGCGAGATGCACCACGCCCATGCACCGGCCGCGCTCGTCCACCACCGCCACATCGTCCCCGGTGCGGTCCCGGTCCCCGTCGGCGACCACGTCCAGCACCTGCCAGGCGGTGGCGTCCGCGCCCACCGTCCGCGGCCGGTCCGCCAGCCGCAGCGCCGGCCGGTCCGCGTACAGCGCGTGCCCGTACCGCCCGGACAGTGAAAGCAGAAACCGGTCCCGGTCGATCGCCCGCACCGGCACCCCGTCGCTGTCCACCAGCAGCACCCCGGACACCTCCGGGAAGCCGGTCAGATGGCTGCGCACCGCGCCCGCCGACACCGACATCGGCAGCAGCGCGGCGGGTTGCAGAAACTGGGCGACCGGCGGCCCCGACGGCGGTCGGTAGGGCGTGCCCCGGCCGCTCGCCCGCGGCGGATGCGCGGCCGGCAGGTACACATCGGCGGCGGCCCGGCGCGACGGCGGCGCGAACAGATGCCCCTGCGCCAGCTGCACCCCGGCCTCCCGCACCGCCGCGTACTGCCGCTCGGTCTCCACCCCCTCGATGGCCAGCAGCCCGCCCACCCGCTCGCACAGCTGCCGCATCGCGGCCACCGCCGCCTGCCGCCCCGGGTCGCTGTCCAGCCGCGCGCACAGCGACGCGTCGAGCTTGACGATGTCCGGCGCGAGATCGCCCAGCAGCCGCAGCGGCAGATCACCGTCCCCCACGCCGTCCGCGCAGATCCGGTAGCCCTCGTCGCGCAGCTCCGCCACCGCCTCCAGCAGCGGCCGGTGCGGGACCTGGGTGAACGGCCCGACGAGGTCGAGGGTGATCTCCCACGGCCGCCGTTCCGCGTCGCGCACCGCCTTGCCCAGCGACGTCAGCCCCGGCCGCTCCGCGACCGTCCCCGCGAACACATTGATGTGCAGCGGCAGCAGGGTCTCCTGATGCGCGGCCGACCGTACGGCGAGCGCCGTCAGTTCGGCGTCCAGATCAGGGCAGCGGCGTGCGCAGGCCAGCACGTCGACGTCGCTGTCCTCGGGGCGGGCGAGTGTTTCCAGCGCGGCGACCGAGCCGGTGGCGAGATTGACCACGGGCTGGAAGGCGAAACGAAGCTGGTCCGTCCAGGCAGGCACGGAGGCAGCATGCCGCTCCGCCGGAGCCAACTAACCCTCGTTCACGCACTGTTCATGCATACTTCCGGAGCGTATGGCTGCTCGGTGCAAAGACCACACGAACCGGGCCGGAATCGCCCTCCGGTTCCGTGGGAGCAGCCGCTCACCGTACGGCGACCACCGCCGAACCGTGCCCGAAAAGCCCCTGATTGGCCGTCACCCCCACGCGGGCGTCCGGTACTTGGCGCTCACCCGCGCACCCCCGCAGCTGCCATGTCAGCTCGCAGACCTGCGCGATGGCCTGGGCCGGCACCGCCTCGCCGAAGGAGGCGAGCCCGCCGCTGGTGTTCACCGGCAGCCGCCCGCCGAGCGCTGTCACCCCGTCCCGCAGCAGCTTCGCGCCCTCCCCGGCGCCGCACAGCCCCAGGTCCTCGTACCACTCCAACTCCAGTGCGGTGGACAGGTCGTAGACCTCGGCCAGCGACAGATCCTCCGGTCCGACACCGGCCTCCTCGTACGCGTCGCGGGCGATCGCCGCCCGGAAGCCGGTCGCCGCAGCGGGCACCGCGGCGGCCGAATCGGTCGCGATGTCGGGCAGGTCCAGGACGGTCCGCGGATAGTGCGGGGTGGCGGTGGACACCGCGCGGATCCGCACCGGGTCGGGGGAGCCGTGCCGGCGGGCGAAGTCCATGCTGCTCAGCACCAGCGCCGCGGCGCCGTCCGAGGTGGCACAGATGTCCAGCAGCCGCAGCGGATCGGCGACCACCGGCGATGCCGCGACCTCCGGCGCGCCGACCGGCGTGCGGTAGCGGGCGTACGGATTGGCCGCGCCCGCCGCCGAGTTCTTCACCTTCACCCGGGCGAAGTCGTCCGGCGTATCGCCGTACAGCGCCATCCGGCGGCGGGCGTACAGCCCGAAGTACGCCGGATTGGTGGCTCCCAGCACCCGGAACCGCAGCCAGTCCGGGTCGTCGGGCCGGTCGCCGCCGGCCGGCGCGAAGAACCCCTTGGGCGCCGCATCGGCGCCCACCACCAGCACCACCTCCGCCAGCCCCGCCAGGATCTGCGCCCGTGCGGTGCTGATCGCCTGGGCCCCCGACGCGCACGCCGCGTACACACTGGTCACCCGCGCGCCCTGCCAGCCCAGCGCCCTGGCGAACGTGGCCCCCGCGACATGGCCGGGATAGCCGCCGCGCACCGTGTCCGCCCCGACCACGCTCTGGACGGCGCCCCACGCCACCCCGGCATCCGCCAGCGCGTCCCGCGCCGCGTGCACCCCGTACCGGACGAAGCTGTGCCCCCACTTGCCCCAGGGGTGCATCCCGGCGCCCAGTACGGCCACGTCGTCGCGGGTCATGACGCCTCCACCGGCCGCCACCGCCAGGTCGTCCAGACGTGCTCCGCGTCCTCGTTGAGCACCCCCGGCACCAGCTCCACCTCCGCGCCCACCGCCAGATCCGCCACCGTCACCCCGGGCGCCGCCTGCCCCAGCACCACCATCCGCTCCGCCGCCAGCTCCACCGCGACCAGGGTGTACGGCTGCCATGCGGTGTCCGGGTCGGAGACGTACGGCGCGGGCGGCCGGTAGCGCCCGTCGGTGTACGACCACACGGTCCCGCGCCGCGACAGCGGCACCTCGTCCAGCGCGCTGCCGCCGCACGCGGGGTTCCGGCAGAAGGCGTCCTCACGTGGAAAGAACACCGCGCCGCAGTCCCGGCACTGCGTCCCCAGCAGCCGGAAGTCCGCGGCGTCCTGATCGAACCAGCCCGGCACCACCGGCCTGCGCGTACGTGGCACGATCCCTCCCCGGCCAGATAACTGACGGAACGTCAGAAGTGTGGCATGGCGCCGCCCGGCGCGAAACCCCGGCCGTCCGCCCCCGGACCGCGTGCGGAAGCCGTTGCACGCCGCCGATCCCTCTTGCTATGTTGTTCTCGCTCCGAGAAAGACTCAGGATGAGAACAACATCTCGGTGACGAATGGCAACGGCCGGAAGGAGGGGTGGGACGTGACCGCGCACCATCGGCGCAGTGCGGACAGCGCCACGGCGGGCGACTCCGCGGCACGCGACGAGGCGGCCTTCCTCGCCGCCTACGACCCGCACGCCTTCCCCGCCATGGCGGTGACCGTCGACATCGTCGCGCTGACGCTGCGCGGCGGCGCGCTGCACATCCTGCTCGTCGAGCGCGGCGGCCCGCCGTTCCAGGGCGCCTGGGCGCTGCCCGGCGGCTTCGTACGCGCCGGCCAGGAGTCGCTCGACGAGGCCGCCGCCCGCGAACTCGCCGAGGAGACCGGACTGGACGCCGCCCTGCTGGAGCGTGTCCACCTCGAACAGCTCGGCTCCTACGGCGACCCCGGCCGCGACCCGCGGATGCCCGTGGTCACCGTCGCCTACCTCGCCTTCGCGCCCGACCTCCCCGAGGCACGGGGCGGCGGCGACGCCTCGGCCGCGGCCTGGGTCCCGGTTGCCGACCTGGAGTCCGGCGCCGAGGCGGAGCGCGGCGCCGAACCGGACGCGGCCCGGCCGCGTCCCCAAGAACAGGGCCCGGGGTACGGGATCGACGGGGGTGATTCCGTGCCCCGGCCCGCCTCGCTTCCGCTCGCCTTCGACCACCCCCGGATCGTCGCCGACGCACTCGACCGCGCCCGCGCGAAAATCGAGTACACCCCGCTGGCCACCGCGTTCCTCGCCGAGGAATTCACCATCGTGGAACTCCGCGGCGTCTATGAATCCATCTGGGGCAGCCCACTGCACGCCGGGAATTTCCACCGCAAGGTGCTCTCCGTCCCCGGATTCGTCGAACCCACCGGCACCACCGCGGCCCGCGGCGGAGCCCGCGGCGGCCCCCGCGCCCGCCTCTACCGCGCGGGTGCCGCCCGGCTGCTGCACCCGGCGCTGCTCCGTCCGGCGGCCCCTCAGTCCGCTACCAGCGAGCCCCGCGACACCGGAAAGTCGAAAAAGGTGTCCGGAAACGTCTCCGGCGTAAAGGTGTAGTGCCACCATTCGTCCGCGTAATTCACGAACCCGGCCCGCTCCATCCCCTTCTTCAGCAGCAGCCGGTTCGCCCGCTGCCGCCCCTTGATCCGCGGATCGAGGGTGTGCGCCAGTGTGTCGAAGCAGTCGAAGCCGGTCCCCATGTCCAGCGAACTGTCCGGGAACCGGCGCGCCTTGGGGCCGAAACACGACGTCAGCGGCTCGCCCGGCACATACGGCCGGGTCGGCGCCGCCGGCAGCCGCACCAGCGTCAGATCGAGCGTACTGCCCCTGCTGTGCCCGGACTTCTCCGCGATATAGCCGTCCCGGAACAGCGTCGACTTGTCCACCCGCGGATAGAACTCCGCCTTCATCCGCTGATCGGCCAGATCCTTCGCCCAGGCCACGAAGTGGTTCACGGCACGCTGCGGCCGGTAGCAGTCGTAGACCTTGAGGGAATAGCCGCGCCGCAGGAACGAGAGTTGGGCCCGGTGCAGCGCACGCGCCGCGTCCCGCGTCAGAATGCACATCGGCTCGCGATAACCGGTCACCGGCACCCCCATGAAATTGTGCGGGGTGAAGTAGCGGATCTCCTGAATGATCGTGGGATCGATATCGCGCAGCGCCACGAACTCCCTCGGTGCCTTGGGGGCGTTGGGTGCCCGGTGGGCCGCGGGCGACGACGGCGCCGGGCGGGCGGCGGTGCCCGCCGCGGCGCTCGACGGTACGGCGATGGGGGCACCTCCCATGCCCATCAGGGGCATGGGGGAGGTCATCAGGGCGGCGGCAACGGCGGCCAGGCCGCGCAGCGCGGCAGCTAATCTCGGCATGGCCCCCGTCTACCAGGCACCACAGGCCCTAGGGAAGCCCCCGCACCCGCACCGGATACCCCACCGGCGCGCCACCCCGCCGCTCGACGACCACCCGCCCCGCCTCCACGCGCGTACTGAAGCGCTCCACCGCCGGCCGCCGCCAGCCGTCCCCGGCATCCGGCACCACCAGCCCCCCACCGGTCCGTCCGGCCGCCGGCGCCCACACCTCCAGCTCCGTCCCGCCGTCCGCGCCCGCCACCGGCACCACCGCACCGGCCCGCGCCAGCACCGGAATACGGGACAGCGGCGCATCCACCCACACCCGCCCCGGTCCCTCGTGGGCCCGCCCGGTCGCGGTGTCGTACCACCGGCCGCGCGGCAGCCGCACCACCCGCCCGGTCGCCCCCGCCTCCAGGATCGGCGCCACCAGCAGCGCGTCCCCCAGCAGAAACGCGTCCTCGCAGTCCCGCAGCGCCCGGTCCCGCGGCGCGCTCCACCACAGGGGACGCACGTACGGGGCCCCGGACAGCCGCGCCAACTGACCCAGCGTCACGAAGTACGGCAGCAGCCGCTCCCGCTCCCGCAGCGCCGCACGGGCATGCTCCAGGACCTCGCTCCCGTACTCCCACGGCTCCCGCCGCCCCGCCCGGAGCGCCGAGTGGGTACGGAACAGTGGCAGATACGCCCCCAGTTGGAACCACCGCAGATACAACTCCGCCGAGGGCACCGCCGAGAACCCGCCCACATCCGGCCCGCTGTACGGCACCCCGCACAACCCCAGCCCCAGCACCAGCGACAGCGACGCCCGCAGCCCCGGCCAGCCCGTCGCCACATCCCCCGACCAGGTGCCCCCGTAGCGCTGCAACCCCGCCCAGCCCGACCGCGAGAACAGGAACGGCCGCTCCCCGGGCCGCAGTTCGCAGAGCCCCTCGAAAGCCGCCTGCGCCATCGCCAGCCCGTAGACGTTGTGCGCCTCCCGGTGGTCACCGCCGCGCCCCTCCAGGTCGTGCCGGGCCGAACGGGGCAGCGTCGGCTCCCCGAAGGCCGCGAACGACACCGGCTCGTTCATGTCGTGCCACACCCCGGCGAACCCCTGCGCCAGCCGCTCCGCGTAGAGCGCGCCCCACCACTTGCGCACCCGCGCATCGGTGAAATCCGGGAACACCGACTCACCCGGCCACACCACACCGCGCACCTCCCGCCCCCGCGCATCCCGTACGAACGCATCCGCCGCGGCGCCGCTCTCGTACACCGCGTTCCCCGGCTCCGCCTTCACCGCCGGATCCACGATCGACACCAACCGCACACCCTCGTCACGCAACTCCCGTGCCAGGCCCGGCAGATCGGGAAACCGCTCCCGGTCTACGGTGAAGACCCGGTGCCCGTCGTAGTGGTCGATGTCCAGATGCACGGCCGACAGCGGCAGCTCCCGCTCCCGGTACCCCGCCACCACCCGGCGCACTTCGTCCGCGCTCCCGAAGCCCCACCGCGCGTGCTGATGGCCCAGCGCCCAGCGGGGCGGCAACGCCGGCGCACCCGTCAGCGCCGTCCACCCCAGCAGCACCCGGGCCGGCGTCCCCGCCAGCACCCAGTAGCGCAGCGGCCCGCCGTCCATCCGCAGCTCGCAGGTGCCCGGCCGGTCGTGACCCGAACCCGCGCCCTCCACACCTTCTCGGAGCGTCACCCGGCCGTCCCACGAATTGTCGTGGAACACCAGATGCGTCCCCGCGTCCGCCACCACCAGCTGCACCGGCATCGTCAGATACAGCGGATCGTCCCCCGGCCCGAAGGCCCCGCCCGGATCGGTGTTCCACAGCCGGTACACCCCGTCCCGCAGCCGCGGCCCGCCCGCCCGGCCACCCAGCCCGAAGAACCGCGCATCGGCCGCCACCTCCGACCGCTGCACCCACCGCGACGCCACCGCCCCCTCGGGCCGGCCGCCCTCCTCCCGCGCCGCGCCTTCCTGCTCTGCCATCCCTGCTGGCTCCGTACGGTCCCACCACCGCGGCGGCAGCTCCCGCCGCAGCACCGCACCACCGGGCGTCCGCACCTCGACCGCGCCGAACCGGGACACCACCACCAGCACCCGCTCCGAGACGACCCGCCAGCCGCCCTCGGTATCCGGCTCCAGCACCGCCCGCGCGTCCACCTCCGGGCACGCCCCGGCCAGCGCGTACGACGGCTCCGGCCCGGCCCCGTCCCAGCCGCAGAACACCGCACCGCCCGCCGCGACCCGCACCCGCAGCGACGACCGCGCGAAACGGATCACCCCGCCACCCGGCTGCGGCTCGGCCCCGCTCGCCTCGCCGGGCACCCGCGCCCGCTCCGCGCCCCGCCGCGGCAGCGCCAGCGCGTCCGCTCTGCGCCGGCGCCACGCCGACCGCACGGACCGGAGCCCCTGCGCCGGCCCGACCGCCCTGACCATCCGTACCGACCGCACCAGATCACGCCCGTCCATGCCGGTCAGCCTGCCATCGACGGCCCCGTGTGCGGGCACCGTTCAACTGCCGTTCACCTGCGAGGGGTCCGGCCCGGCCATATTCGGTCCGTAGTCCGCCGCTCACGCAAGCGGTGGTAGGGTCGACGTTGCGTAGCGAGAACCAAGCACGCGTGAAGAAGTGCCCAGCATGTAGCCGTATCCGGGCTGGTCTCAACCCGGTTGGTGCTGATCGCGTAAGACCCAGTCGTTCGTTGAGCGCCCGGGCAGCGTGAGCCAGGAATCCCCCTCATTTACAGGGGGAGGAGTCAAATGGCATGGTCCAGGCACGTGCACGTGCCCCGCGCGAACCGCGGGGCGCGCGCACGAAAGACGCCCACGACGCGTACCTGCCAGGAGCCGCAACATGACCACCGCACCGCACTCCGCCTCCCAGCCGGAGCCCCTCTGGCAGCCAGGCCCGGACCGGATCGCCGGCGCACAGGTCACCCGCTTCCACACCTGGGCCGCCGAACACCACGGCGCACCCGCCCCCGTACCCGGCGACCCCGCCGCCAGTTACGCGGCCCTGCACCGCTGGTCCGTCGACCGGCTCCCCGCCTTCTGGCAGGCCGCCGCCGAATGGTTCGACGTCCGCTTCACCACCCCGTACGACACCGTCCTCGCCGACCGGACGATGCCCGGCGCCCGCTGGTTCCCCGGCGCCACCCTCAACTACGCCGAACACGCCCTGCGCGCCGCCGAGGACCCGGCCCGCGCCGGCACCCCCGCACTGCTCTACGTGGACGAGACCCACGAATCCACCACCGTCACCTGGGCCGAACTGCGCGCCCAGGTCGGTTCGCTGGCCGCCGAACTCCGCCGCCTCGGCGTCCGCCCCGGCGACCGCGTCAGCGGCTACGTCCCCAACATCCCGCAGGCCGTCGTCGCCCTCCTGGCCACCGCCGCGGTCGGCGGCGTCTGGACGTCCTGCGCCCCCGACTTCGGCGCCCGCAGCGTCCTGGACCGCTTCCAGCAGGTCGAACCGGTCGTCCTGTTCACCGTCGACGGCTACCGCTACGGCGGCAAGGAACACGACCGCCGCGACACCGTCACCGAACTCCGCGCCGAGCTCCCCACCCTCCGCGCCGTCGTCCACATCCCCCTGCTCGGCACCCCCGCCCCCGAAGGCGCCCTGAACTGGTCCGACCTGACCACGAACGACACCGCGCCGGTCTTCGCACCGGTCCCTTTCGACCACCCGCTGTGGGTCCTGTACTCCTCCGGTACCACCGGGCTCCCCAAAGCGATCGTCCAGTCCCAGGGCGGCATCCTCCTCGAACACCTCAAGCAGACCGGCCTGCACTGCGACCTCGGACCCGGCGACCGCTTCTTCTGGTACACCTCCACCGGCTGGATGATGTGGAACTTCCTCGTCGGCGGCCTCCTCGTAGGCGCCACGATCGTCCTCTACGACGGCAGCCCCGGACACCCCGACATCGCCGCCCAGTGGCGGGTCGCCGCCACCACCCGCGCCACCGTCTTCGGCACCTCCGCCGCCTACGTCATGGCCTGCCGCAAGGCCGGCATCCACCCCGCCCGCGACCTCGACCTCTCCGCCGTCAGCTGCGTCGCCACCACCGGCTCCCCGCTCCCGCCCGACGGGTTCCGCTGGCTGCACGACAGCTTCGCGGAGAGCGGCGCCGACCTCTGGGTCGCCTCCGTCAGCGGCGGCACCGACGTGTGCAGCTGCTTCGCCGGCGCCGTCCCCACCCTCCCCGTCCACATCGGCGAACTCCAGGCCGCCTGCCTCGGCACCGACCTGCAAGCCTGGGACCCCCACGGCAGGCCCGTCGTCGACGAGGTCGGCGAACTGGTCGTCACCCACCCCATGCCGTCCATGCCCACCCGCTTCTGGAACGACCCCGACGGCACCCGCTACCACGACAGCTACTTCGACATGTACCCCGGCGTCTGGCGGCACGGCGACTGGATCACCCTCACGCACCGCGGCAGCGTCGTCATCCACGGCCGCTCCGACTCCACCCTCAACCGCCAGGGCGTCCGGATGGGCTCCGCCGACATCTACGAGGCCGTCGAACGCCTCCCCGAGATCCGCGAATCCCTCGTCATCGGTCTCGAACTCCCGGACGGCGGCTACTGGATGCCCCTTTTCGTCCACCTCGCCCCCGGCGCCACCCTGGACGACGCCCTGCGCGACCGCATCAAGCGCACCATCCGCGAACAGCTCTCCCCCCGCCACGTCCCCGACGACATCATCGAGGCCCCCGGCGTCCCCCACACCCTCACCGGAAAGCGCATCGAGGTCCCCGTCAAACGGCTCCTCCAGGGCACCCCCCTGGAAAAGGCCGTCAACCCCGGCTCCGTCGACAACCTCGAACTCCTCCGCTTCTACGAGCGGATCGCCGCCGAGCGCGCCAACGCACAGTAACGGCTCCGGCGCCGGTCCACCGCTCCGACCAGCGGAAACCGGCGCCGGACCGCCATTGTCAGACCCTCCGATTACCCTCGGTGACAAGTGACGTTCGACCGACGCACCTCACCGAGGGGGAGCCATGACATCCACCATCCGTCCCGCGCAGCGGACCGCCGCCGGCCGCGCACTCCGCCGCGAAGTCCCCAGCACCGCCGCCGTCCTGGCCGACGAACGGGACTTCGCGGCCATGCGCCGCTACCGCACCTTCCCGTTCGACGACCACCACAGCTACCTCCAGCAGATGGAAGCGCTGCTGCACACCCTCGCCTCCCAGGGCGTGCACACCACCCTCAGCCTCTTCGACCCCGCCGCCTACGAGAAATACTGCGCGGAGCACACCCTCGACCCGGACCACCCCGACAGCCGCACCCGATATACGGCCGCGGTCGCCTGCACCGGCGCCACCGTGCCCTACGAAGGCCAACCGCTCGCCCAGCTCCTCCCGTTACTCCGCGAAGAAGCCGCCCGCCAGGCATCCTGGGAGCGCGCCACCGCCCTCCTGGCCCGCGCCGGCCGATGCGAGGAGTGCGGCGAGGACCGCACCCCGGCCGCCCTCGCCCGGGCCACCCGGGCGCTGCGGCACCTCCTCGAAGCCCTCGGCGCAGGCACCCACCACCTCGTCTGCTCCGTCCCGGCCGGCACCCCGTCCCTCTCCGCCGAGCTGTACGCCACCGCGGCTCCGGACGGCAGCCCACCCGAGCTCGCCGAATCCCGGACCGTCCTCTTCTGCACGGTCCTCGCCGTCGGCTGCGCCCTGCGCACCCCCGGCGCCATCGTCTGCCGCACCACGACCGAAGCCGCCGGCACCACCGGCACCGCCCGCATCACCGTCCGCGGCTGGCGCCTCAAGGACGCCTGGCCGCACGCCCTCAGCGCCGCCGAGATCTTCGACGCCTACTGCACCGACGACGCCGGCCGCCCCATCCCGCCCGAGCACCGCGTCGACTACGCCCCGGGCCTGCCCCTCACACCCCCACCCGACCCCCACTGCCACCCCTGACCACCCGCCACCCGGCCACCCCAAGCAGAGGACCGCCCCGCCATAGCGGCGGGACGGCCCTCACACTCCACTCCGGCGACGCACCGCGCCGCGCGGGATCACTCCCCGGAGAGCACCGCCTGCGCGGCGGCACGGGCGTCGTCGGCGGTGTCCGCGGCACGCGCCGCGGCAGCCGCCCGCTCACACTGCGCCAGCGTGTGCTTGGCCAGCGTCGCCCGCACATACGGAATCGACGCCGCACCCATCGACAGGCTGGTGACCCCGAGACCCGTCAGCACACACGCCAACAGCGGATCGGAGGCCGCCTCACCACACACACCGCAGCTCTTGCCCTCGGCCTTCGCCGCCTCGGCCGAAGCCGCCACGAGATCCAGCAGCGCCGGCTGCCAGGGGTCCTGCAGCCGCGACACGGCGCCCACCTGACGGTCCGCCGCAAAGGTGTACTGCGCCAGGTCGTTGGTGCCCAGCGAAAGGAACTCCACCTCTTGCAGAATCGACCGCGCCCGAAGGGCCGCCGACGGAATCTCCACCATCGCGCCGAACTTCGCCCGCAGTCCCGCCTCCCGGCAGGCATCCGCGAACGCCTTGGCATCGATCCGGTCCGCCACCATCGGCGCCATGACCTCGAGGTAGACCGGCAGCCCCTCGGCCGCCTTGGCCAGCGCCGAGAGCTGGGTCCGCAGCACGTCCGGGTGGTCGAGCAGCGTCCGCAGCCCCCGCACACCCAGTGCGGGGTTCGGCTCGTCGGCCGGCGTCAGGAAGTCCAGCGGCTTGTCGGCCCCGGCATCCAGCACGCGCACGACCACACGCCCTTCCGGGAAGGCCTCCAGGACCTTCCGGTAGGCGTCGACCTGCTTCTCCTCGGACGGGGCGTTCTTGCTGTCGTCCAGGAAGAGGAACTCCGTACGGAAGAGACCGACCCCCTCCGCACCGGCCTCGACCGCCGCCGGCACATCCGCCGGACCGCCCACGTTCGCCAGCAGCGGCACCTTGTGCCCGTCGGACGTGGCACCGGGGCCGGACGACGCCGCCAGCGCCGCCTTCCGCTGCTCCGCCGCCTTCGCCAGCTGCGCACGCTTCGCGGAACTGGGGTTGACGAAGACCTCGCCCGTGCTGCCGTCCACGGCGATCACGGTGCCCTCGACGAGCTCACCCGCACCCGGCAGCGCCACCACGGCCGGTACCCCCAGTGCCCGCGCCAGAATCGCGCTGTGGCTGGTCGGCCCGCCCTCCTCGGTCACGAACCCGAGCACCAGCGCCGGGTCCAGCAGCGCGGTATCGGCCGGTGCCAGATCCCGCGCGATCAGCACATACGGCTCGTCGCTGTCCGGCACGCCCGGCATCGGCACACCGAGCAGCCGCGCCACGATCCGGTTCCGCACGTCATCGAGGTCGGCCACCCGCCCGGCGAGGTACTCGCCCGCACCGGCGAGCAGCGCCCGGTAGGCGGCGAACGCGTCGTACACCGCGCGCTCCGCGGTGCTGCCGACAGCGATCCGCCGCTCGACATCGGCCATCAGCTCAGGGTCCTGGGCCATCATGGCCTGGGCCTCCAGCACGTGCTGCGCCTCGCCGCCGGCCAGATTGCCCCGCGCGATCAGATCGGCGGCCACGGCTTCCACCGCCTGGCGCGCACGACCCTGCTCGCGCTCCGCCTCCTCGGCCGGAATCTGCTTGGCCGGCGGCTCCAGAACCGCCGTACCCATGTGCCGCACCTCGCCTATCGCCACACCGTGGCTCACGCCGACGCCTCGCAGCGTTGTCTCCATGTCACCCGTCTCCGGTTGCTTGCGGCGGGCCCAGCCGCCGCGGTGGATGTCGTACCTGCCGTGCGGAACGGCGCCCGGCTGCTGCTACTGCCAGGAGAAGAGCGAGTCGCCCGCCTTGACGTCGCCGTCCTCGCGCACATCACCGAGCGAGTCAGCAGTGGCCTCCAGCGCGACGACCGGGCACACCGGCGACTTGCCGGCCGCCTCGACCGCGGCCGGGTCCCAGCGCACGACAGCCTGGCCGCGCGTAACGGTGTCGCCTTTGTTCACCAGCAGCTCGAAGCCCTCGCCGTTGAGCTGAACGGTGTCGATACCAAGGTGCGTCAGGACGCCGTGGCCCTCGCCGTCGACGACGACGAACGCATGGGGGTGAAGCGAGACAACGACGCCGTCTACAGGCGAAACCGCCTCCGACGGCTCGCGAACCGGGTCGATGGCGGTACCGGGACCCACCATCGCTCCGGAGAACACCGGATCCGGCACTGCCGCGAGTCCGATAGCGCGTCCTTCAAGAGGGGACGTCACGGTGGTCATGGGAAGCCTCCCAGGGGTGAAGATTCATCAGGCCGCCGTCACTACCTGTCCTGGACGGCGCACCGTTCAGAAGCGTAAGTCATAGGAACTGACGGTTCCGCACGAGAGACACCAGTTGGCGCCCCGCGTCCTCGCCGAATCGATTTGCCTCGCCCACACCGCCCCTGTACTGTCTGAGATCTGCCCCGGACAGCCAGGACGCACGCAACGGCGACTGACTGGGTGGGCGGCACTCCTCAGAGTCTTGATCCAGATTCTCGAATCGTGCGCTTCTGCATGCCTGCAGAAAAGCGGTGGTTCGAAAGCCGGAAAAGCACTGATAGAGTGTGAAACACCGAAGGGAAGCGCCCGGCGGAAACCCGAAAGGGAATCCCAAGGAAGCGTCCGTTCCTTGAGAACTCAACAGCGTGCCAAAAGTCAACGCCAGATATGTTGATACCCCGTCTCCATCATGGAGATGAGGTTCCTTTGAAAGCCCTCCCGAGTTTGGGAGGCACACACAGCGAGGACGCTGTGAACGACCGGGACTATTCCTCCTGGTTGTTCCGCTCAACGCGAGTGTGAACCGGATTACCGGTAAGC
>NZ_BMRP01000068.1 GCF_014648695.1 Streptomyces albospinus | reverse complement strand
CCCCAACGCCGAGACCGTGGTTCTGGTGATGGACAACCTCAACACCCACAACATCGCCTTACTGTATGAGGCATTCGAACCGCAAGAAGCCTTCACCCTGGCCCAACGCCTCGAGATCCACCACACACCCAAACACGGCTCATGGCTCAACATCGCCGAGATCGAACTCTCCGCACTCACCCGGCAATGCCTCGACCGCCGCATCGACGACCTCAACACACTCAACACCGAACTCACGGCCTGGCAGAACGCCACCAACACCGACCAACGCCAGGTGAATTGGCAGTTCACCACCCACGATGCACGCATCAAACTGCGCCACCTCTACCCCAAGCATTAGCCGCGACGATCTACTAGACGCTCATCAAGCTCTCGAACAAGACCTCAGCAACCACATCCAACCATTGCTCGACCTCAGCAGAGGGCATCTCGGCCTTGGCCAGCCCGAGCGCGCTCTCGCCCTTGCTCAGGAAGCCCTCGCTCTCGCACATGAACGAGAGGACTCCATCTTCCAGGGCTACATTTTGCTCGATGTCGGGCACGCCCAGTGCGCCAATGGGCAGCACGCTGAAGCACTTGAGTCCTACCAGCACAGCGCAGCGCTGCACCGTCAGCTTCGTGACCGTGCCCGTGAAGCTCAGGCGCTGGATGCGATCGGCGAGACGTACCAGGAACTCGACCATTTCGAAGAGGCCGCCGACTTCCACCGGACAGCGGTCGCCATGCTCCGGACTCTCAACAACTCCTGGTACCTGGCACTGGCCCTGGAACATCTTGCAGACGCACTTGCCGCAACGGATGAGGAGCAAAGCCGCCGGCACCGTGAAGAGGCCGCCTCACTCGTCGAGCAGTACAACGATCCGAAGGCTCTTGCGATGCACGAGCGCCTCGCCAGCGCTTTGCACAACACGCGCAACTAACACCGCATGGGAAGCCCGAAACACAGGCGGCGGACTACCGACGGTGGCGGTACGGAGGGTGGGGGCTTTTGCGGTTGGACAGGCGACGGATTTGCGGCAAGCTGCTGGCCCGGGTGGAGCAGCCCTTTCGGTACGCCGGCGACATCGACATGAAGATACTCAAGGCCGTACTCGAACGCCTCGAGCGCGGCCGCGGGCTCTTCGCAGACGACAGCGTCAGCGCCCTGCGCACCGCGTGCGAGGACAGGCTGGCGCTGCTGCTGACCTCTCTGCAGCGATCCCACATCCAGCTGCGGCACAAAGCTCGGCTACGCCTTCAGCCAGGTCGCGGGCGAGCTGCGCAACAGCTCGATTCCCAATCCGGCCGCCATCGCCGCTCTCGTCCCGCTCGCCATTCCGTTCCACCGGCGCCTGCGCACCGGGGTCGTCATGGCGCTGGAGAACACGGGCGAGCTGCTGCGCAGGGCTGACAACGGTGAACTGAGTATCCGTGGCGTGTCGGGGCTCCGTCTTCCGCTTCCGCCGCTGGCACCGTTCCGGCGCACCGCGCCGACCGCCTCGTAGGCCCGTGCCGGGCGGGCCGATCGTGTCCTTCCGCCGCTGGCCGCTGCCCGGCAGACTGGCTCTCCGCACAGAAGCGATCAAGGGGGAAACCATGGAGTTAGAGCCCACCGAACTGTCCGAGGCGATCAAGGCGGTGCGCGAGGGACTGGCGGCCGCGCAGCAGGACGGGGACGGGTCACCGGTTCGGTTCACGGTCAAGGAGATCGTGCTGGATCTGGGAATCGAGCTGCGGAACACCGCGTCGGCCGGCGGCGGGGTGAAGGCGTTCGTGGTCTCCGCGGACGCCAAGGGGGAGCGGGCGAAGACGGCAACGCACCGGATGACGGTCACCTTGACGGTAGCCCCGGACGGCGAGGGCAGCGATCTGCTGATCGGTGACACCGGTGGAGGCCGCGGCGGGCCGGTGGACGGCTTGCGGTAAAGGCGGGCTGAGCGATGGCAGGGGGAGCGGTTCTACGGACCGTCGAAGTCAGCAACCAGCACAAGCAGTCGTACGGGACCGGCTGTCTGATCGCGCCCGGCCTGGTGCTCACCGCCCATCACGTGGCCCTGCCGGGAGGAGGCAGTGCCGTCGCCGTCCGGGACACGGTGAGTGCCGCCTTCACCGAGGCGGTGGTGGTGTGGGAGAGCACGGAGCTGGACGCGGTGCTGCTGAAGGCCGACCGCGCTCTGGTCGGAGCCGGTATGGGCATCGTGCGCTGGGGCGAACTGGTCTGTGACTACCCGGGCCGCCGCCCCGTGTGCTCGATGACGGGGTTCCCCAAGGCGATGCGCCGCCGGGCCTCTGCCCGCTCCGAGCAGTACGTCGACGACCTGAAGACGGTGGAAGGAACCATCGCCCCGCACACCGGATCCCGCTCGAAGCTGTACGCGCTCGGAGTCGACGGCGCCGTGCCGACCGAGGTGAAGAACTGGCAGGGGCTGTCCGGGGCCGGGGTCTTCTGCAACGGCGTACTGATCGGACTTGCCCGCCTGGTCGACCGCCAGTGGGACCGGTGCCTCATGGTGCTGCCGCTCTCGCATCTGCTGGCCGCCGACGGCTTCACCCACGCGGTCGCCGCCCACACCGGCATGACCCCACGCCTCCAGCCCGCCGACCTACGGCCGCTGATGGACAACGCACCCGACCCGAAGCTGTCCTCTACCTACCTGCTCGACCCCCGCTCCCAAGTCACCAATCTCACCGGCGTGAGCGAACTCGTCCAACAGATAGAGCAGTGGTGCAAAGGCACGGACCGCATCGACGTCGCCGCCGTGACCGGCCTGGGCGGCACGGGCAAATCCCGCCTGGTCACCGAGGTTCTGCACCGCCTCACCACGCCCCCCGGCAACCAACGGCCCTGGAGCGGGGGCTTCCTCGCCGACAACCCCAGCCACACCGACTACCAAGTCCTCGCCGCCGCCAGCTACCCGCTGCTCCTGGCCGTCGACCTCGCAGAAACCCGCCTCCCACAGATCCGCGACCTCATGACGGCCCTGGCCGGCTCCCACGACGGCGCCACCCTCCGGGTCCTGCTCCTGGCCCGCGGACACGACACCTGGTGGCCGGCGCTGCGCCGGTACCTGCGCACCCGGAACGTCGGCCCGGCCGGGCAAGCCTTCACCCTCACGCCCGATGACGCCCTGGACGGCCACAGCCCCGAAGACATCTACGTAGAGGCGAAGGCGGCCTTCGCCCGACGCATCCGGCTGCTCCAGCAGGCCGGACACGGCGATGACACCTGGCCGGACAGCATCGTCGCCGACGCACCGCGCCTCTACGGCGCCGGCATCGAGCACGCCACGCGGCAACCGGTGATCTACCACCACATCGCCGCGCTCGCCGATGTGCTGGCCCACGCCAACCCCGAGTTCGCCCTGAACGACCACCCCATGGAGGTCCTGCTCGCGAACGAAGTGGAGTACGTACGGCGCATAGCCGAAGCCCGCCTGCCCGAAGGCACCGTCAACGACAAGCTGATCCGCACCCTGGTCACCGCCCAGTTCCTCGCCGGCGCGCGCACCGCGCAGGACGGCCGGGCCGCCGTCCGGGCCGGCTTCGACGTCCATCACCGCGGCTACGGGATCACCGCCCCTCCCGACGCCCGCCAGCTGGCCGCGCTCGACGACGTCCTGACCGCCGCCTACCCGGCCACCGACGGAGCCCACTGGGGCGCTGTCGGCGAACCGCTGGCCGCCGCCTGGCTTGCCGAAGTCGAGACCGACAGCGGCGAGGAGTTCATCGAAGCCTTCCTGCAGCACGACTCCCTCGCCACCGAGCAGCGCCACCAGACCCTCAGCACCGTCGCCCGCACCGCCCAGGACCAGCCCGGCCTCGCCGCCGGTGCCCATCGGGCCGTTGCCGCCGACCCGCAACGCCTACTGCCGCTCGCGGCCCAGACCGTCACCGCCGAACTCGGCACCGACCACGCCCGCCAGTGGCTCACCGACCTCGAACACGCCGTCGCCGACCGCGCTACGACCCCGGACGCCGACCCCGACACCTACCAGTGGGCCAGCAGCCTCATCAGCGAAGTCCAGGAGCGGACAACCACCGACAGAGACGACCTAGAGGAGCTGATCGGCACGCCCCTCACCCAGGAGGCCGACGCCCCGGAACAGCCGAACCCGGAGCCAGGCTCAGCCGTCCCCTCCGCCGACTCCCACCTTGTCCTGGTGAAACCACAGGTGGGCTGGCTCACCCGGACCGTCGTCACCTTCCTCGGCCTCTGCCACCTGGTCCTGGTCGCGGCCGTCCCCTCCGCTGCCGCTCTCAGCACCAGCATCGGGGGCGACGGATGGGTCCTATGGCTCTTCGTCCCCGCCAACGTCTCCATGCACCTGAGCATCGCGATCGCCTTCGGGGGCCGCCAACTCGGAACTCTTCCCTTCGCCTGGACCGTGCCGCTCATCGCGATCGGGATGACGACCTCGTCCGCCTTCCTGTTCGATCGGCGCTGGCCTGCGGACTGGCCCTCGCCCTGGCTCCTGTGGCCGACCCTCTTCGCCTTCGGCCTCACAGCCCTGACCTTCGCCTGGCGCTTCTCGTTCGGCCAGCTGCAGGACACCCGATTGTCCGCCATCTCCGAGAGAAGGCCGGGCTGAACCGGGCGATCCTCGACGCCGACCCTGGCGAACTGCTCCGGCAACTGACCTATAAGACTTCCTGGTACGGCTCCCAACTGGCGATCTTGGACGCTGGTGGCTCTCCAACAAGACCTGTTCAGAAAAACCCACGCCTGGCGCTGTCCCACAGGACGTTCCACTGCACCATCTGTGGTCTGACGATGGACCGGGACTTCAACGCGGCCCGCGACATCGAACCCACGCAGAACTACCCGACGTCGCCTCTGGCCAGCGGACCTGTGGCCCGATGTCCCGGCTTTCGTCACGCCGTTGCGACCGCGGTGACAACATGGTGGTGGCGGGTGCCGGTCGGAGACCAGGGAGGTCGTAGGTGGCGGGGCGGGGTCCTTCACGGCAGGAACTGATCAGGCGTCGGCGCCGCAGCGGGTTCGTCGGACGACGCAGTGAACAAGCCGCGTTCGAGCAGGCGCTGCGGCAGATGCCCGAGGAGGCGACGCAGTTCCTCTTCCACATCCACGGCCCCGGCGGCGTGGGGAAATCCACGCTGGCACGGCAGTTGGAGAGCGTCGCCCGTGAGGCAGGTGCGATCACCACCTACGCCGACGAGTCGGCCGCAGACCCCATCGAGGTGATGGAGTCCGTCAGCGCCCAGCTCGCTGCGCAGGGCGCGCCGTCGAAGGACTTCGACAAGGCGCTGGCGACCTACCGACAGCGGCGTCACGAAGCCGACTCCAGCCTGGCCGAGGCCGAGATGGCGGCCGGCTCCCCTGACTCGGCTGCGCCGCCCTCACCGTCACCGTCGAGCATGGTCGTCTCACAGCTCGGCCTGGCGGGCCTTGGGCTGATACCGGGCGTGGGCGCGTTCACCGGCGCGGTCAGCGCCAGCCATGTGGCAGCCGGCGCGGACCGCCTCAAGGCGATGCTCAGCGCCCGCCTGCGCAGCCCCGAGGACGTCCGGCTCGTCCTCTCCCCGCTCCAGGTCCTCACCCCCGTCTTCCTCCGAGCCCTGGCCGATGCGGCACAGAGCCGGCCATGGGTGGTGCTGCTCTTCGACACCTACGAGCGCAGCGGCCCTCTGCTGGATATCTGGCTACGGGACATACTGGTCAGCGACCGGTACGGCGAGCTGCCCGCGAACGTGATGGTGCTGCTGGCCGGCCAGTCCCGGCTGGACGTGCGGTGCTGGGGCGACTGGCTCGACCTCGTCACCGACCTCCCCTTGGAGGTCTTCACCGACGACGAGGCCCGCCACTTGCTGGCCACCAAGGGCGTCACCGACGAACGCGTAATCGACCTGATCCTGCAACTGTCCGAAGGACTACCTGTCCTGGTCTCCATGCTCGCCGAGGCACGCCCCACAGACCCAGCCGAGGTCGGCGACCCCAGCGGCACCGCCGTCGAACGCTTCCTGAAGTGGGAGACCGACCCCGCACGCCGCGCCGCAGCCCTCGCCTGCGCCCTCCCCCTGGAACTCGACCAAGACATCTGCCAAGCCGCCATCAACGACGACGAAGCGGCCGGGGAGCTGTTCACCTGGCTGCGCTCCCTGCCCTTCGTACGCGACCACGCCGGCCGCTACCGCTACCACGACGTGGTCCGCAACGCCATGCTGCGCCTGCAACGCCACCAGTCACCCGAACGCTGGCGAGAGCAGCACACCCGCCTCGCCGACGCCTTCCAGCAGCAGCGTCGGGAAAACGAGGGGCGCACCGGCTCCGACGAGGCGCACTGGGACGACGAACGCTGGCGCGCCTCCCGCCTCCACGAGACCTACCACCGCCTGTGCGCCGACCCCCGCGCCGCCCTACCCGACGCGCTGGGCGAACTCGTCAGCGCATACCACCACGACCTCGCCACCCTCCGACGCCTAGCGGACACCGTCGCACACGCGGGTGAGGATTCCGAGGCCACCGCCGTCATCGAAGCCGGACAGCGGCTGCGCGCCGCCCTCGACGAACCCGACCCGGCGATCGGCGCCTTGACCTTTCTCCTCTCCCACACCGCCCTCAGACCCCAGAGTCAGGCGCTCGCCCATGCACTGCGCGGCCGGCAGCACCGCAACGCCGAGCGCTACGAGCAGGCGATGATCGACTACGACCGCGCCATCGAACTGGGGCTGGACGGGAGCCTCGCCTACTTCGGGCGCGGGCTGACCCACTTCCAGCTCCGCCAATACCACGAGGCTCTTGCCGACTTCACCAGGGCCATCGAGGCCGACCCCACGGACAAGCTCAATCTGGCCCAGCGCGGCCTGGCACACCAGTTCCTCCAACAGTACGAGGCGGCAATCGACGACTACGACCGGGTCCTCGCCATCGACCCGGACTACATCTGGGCCCTCACCAGCCGCGCTGCGACACGTCATGATCTGGGTCACCACGAGGCGGCCCTTGCCGACTTCAACCGGGCCCTCGCCCTCGCTCCGGATGACATCTGGGCACTCCACAACCGCGGCCGCACCCACAGCGCCATGGGCCGGCACGAGGCAGCCCTCGCTGACCACGATCGAGCCCTCGCCATCGACCCGGACTACACCTGGGGCTTCACCAGCCGTGGTCTCACCTACCGTGCCCTGGGCCACCACGAGGCAGCTCTTGCCGACTTCAACCGGGCCCTCGCCCTCGCTCCGGATGACACCTGGGCCCTCGCCAACCGCGGCCACACCCACGACGTCATGGGCCGGCACGAGGCGGCTCTTGCCGACTTCAACCGGGCCCTCGCCCTCGCTCCAGACGACGGCTGGACCCGCGTCTCCCGCGGGCGGGTCTACGAGACCCGCGGTCACTATGCGCAGGCCCGAGCCGACTACGACGCGGCGCTCGACCGGGATCCCACCTACACATGGGCGCTCAGCAGTCGCGCCCGACTCCACCGCCACCTTGGCCACTGGGATGCGTCCGTCGTCGACTACACCCGGCTCCTTGAGATCGATCCCGGTGAAGCGTCGGCCTACGTCCAGCGAGCCAGCGCCCACCGCTTGGAGAACCGGTACACGGCTGCGCTGGCCGATCTCGGCCGCGCCTTGGAGATCAATCCGGACGACGATTTCGCCCTCGCTTGCCGAGGGCTCGTCCACCGTCTCATCGGCCGGTACGAGGCAGCCCTGACAGATCTCACACGCGCCGTCGAACTCGCCCCCGGCGACGGGTGGGCGCACTATGAACGCGCGGTGGCATTGCACGCCCTGCGGGACCCCGCTCGCGACCAGGCACTCGCGCGCGCTGTGGAGATCCTGGAGCCCGAGGCCGCGTCAACGGAGAATCCTTCGGCCGTCGTGCCGACGCTGGGTAACCTCTTCCTCATCCACTGCCTGATGCCTCACTGGGACGAGGCGGACCGCCGCCTGACCGCCTTCCTCGCTGCCCAGCCATCCTCCGGTCAGCTCGCCGAACTCCGCACCGTCATGGACACGCTGGTGGAGGTGTGCCCCGGCGCGGACGAACACCTGACTCCGTTCCGCCGCCGACTCACTGACGCCCTCGCCAACGCCGCGGACCGCTGAGTTGCGGTACCCGCCTCCCCGGCCAACTCCCTGGTGAGCCTCGGCGAGCTCGCGGTGCGCGCCCTCGCCGGTCACCTCGTGCCGGTAGTGCGGGTCTCCCGGCCTGGTTACGTACGGTGCCGACCGCCGCCAGGTCGCCGGAGTGGCTGAGAAAGGCCTCTACGATCCGGTTGATCACCGAACTGGGGAGGGGACATGGCCGAGGGTCGGGAAACGGACGCGGTCGCCGAGAGACCGGTGGAGCTGGCCTACCGGCCGACCGTCGGCGAATTGGCGTCCGCGCTGCGGGCACGCGCGAGGAGCACCGGCGCGGGACGCTTTCAGCGCGGGGCGCTGGTCTGGACGGTGGCGGTCACGAGTGTCGGCGCCCTGCTGTCGGCGGCTGGCTCCGGCCACCGGGACACACCGTGGCCGCTGTATGCGGGGGTGGTGGTCTTCGTCGCCTTCATGACTGCGGTGCCGTGGTTGCAGGCGCGCCGCTTCCACCGGCTCGCCGAACGGCAGGGGGACATCCGCGGGACGGTCGACGACACCGGGGTCCGGCTCACCACCGCGCACAGCTCGGCCAGCCACGACTGGCACCTCTACTCACGCTATGTCGAAACGCCTGAGCTGTTCGTGCTTCTTAGCGCCGACAAGTCCGCCATCGGCTTCGCCGTCCTGCCCAAACGGGCCGTGGCGGACCCGGAGGAGGTGGACCGGCTGCGGGCGGTCCTCGACCGGCGGCTCGTGCGCGCGGACGACGCCGAGGCGCCCGGAAGCCCGCGGAGCCGGGGCCGGGCCGTCGGCCGCGGGGTCGGCTCCGTCGGACTGTTGCTGCTGGGGCTGCTGCTGTTCTTCTTCGCCTTCGCCGCCGTCCAACACGCCACGCACCCGGACCGCTTTCCGGGGATCCAGAACAACACCGCCCCGATATCGACCGTCATGCTGGGGCTGGGGGCGCTTGCGGTCGCCGGGGCTTGGTGGCTCGTACGGCGGATGACGGCCATGCGGATCGTGACCGCCGTGCTCGCCGTCCTTGTCCTGCTGGCCGGTGGCGCCGTCCTATTCCGCGTTGGGCCGATGCTCCACTGCTGGGGCTCGGACCGGATCGCCCGCGGGCCCGAGGGCGCCTACGTCTGCTACGACTTCTGAGGGCAGACTCCGCGCTGGGCCTGTGGCTGGTGGCTGCATGGGGCTGGGGGCTACCTGACCTTTGGCTTCATGCCGTGTCACGACCGACCCCCGGCGCTCCGGGGACGCCTGGTCGTACAGCACACCGATCCGCAGGCTTTCGACGTCCGGCACCGTCATGGTCACGTGGTTCTCCTTGTCGTCGTTCGCTGTCGTCCGCGCGCTCCCGCCGTCGGCCGTCAGACGGAGGGGCCCCGGCTGGCGCACAGCCTGACCCACGGGCGCCCCGGTGTCCCGCGGCCATCTCCTTGGCCACGGGACACCGGCGACCGCATCGCCGGGCAACGCCGACAGCCCCTCCGGCCCTGAACAATGGCCCCTGCCCCGACCACTGTCGAGACGCCGGTATGAACCCAAGAGTCGGCGTCAGAGGGCTACCGTCGTGCGCTCTCCTCGCATGGGGGCCCTTTCAGGGCGTAGCGGTGACCACCAGGGGGCCGTCTTCGATCCGATGCATATTGCTGATCTTCAGGGCGGGGGATTGGTACACCACTGTCACCGCGGTACATCCAGTACTCGAACAACCCCGTTGCGCCCTCCAGAGCACGTCGTTGCTGGGGATCGGCGTCCGGGAGTGTCAACTCGACGGACCCGCAGCCATCGCGCATGACTCCTACCGACTTGATGTCCCCTACGAAGGTCATCACGTCGGAGCCGGTGATGACGCGGACCTGGTCACCGTGGATCGGGCGGGGGCCGGGCCAATTCATACCGGCACCTCCCCGGTGAAGGCAACCTCGGCGATGGGGTTCCATGTGATGCGTCCGTCGCCGTCGTGCCACTGCTCGACGAGATGCACCCGATCCGCGAGCACGGTCCCGGAAAGTGGCTTTTCGAGAGCCGCCAGTTCGACTTTGAGGTCGGTGGCGTTGATGTCCTGGGCGTCGCTTGAGGTGTAGGCGAGGGAGATATGGGGGTAGCGGCTCGGTGCGGCCGTGAAGAGCTCGCACCTCTTCTCCATCACCTGTGTGAGAGTCTCCACGACCTGGGCGAATGGGCGGCCCGGCCATCCGCTGATCTCGAAGGCCACGTTGCCAACTGCCGGCCGGTCGAATGTGAGCGTGAAGGCGACCAGTGTCTGCGCGTAGCGCGTCACGTCCTCGATGACGGCATCCACCGTGTTCCTGTCGACGTTGTCGAGGCCGAGGCCGACGGCATGCAGCAGCGTGCAGTGGAGGCCCTGGACCCGCACCTCCTTCAGCCCCGGGCTGGAGAGGGACATCTCTTGGTGTAGGCCCTCAATTGGAATGTCCCGTTCCGTGATCGCGGTCTGCGTGTTCTCGATGTGTCTCATCCAGGGGCCACGGCGACTTGTCTCACGATCTTGTCCCCTTGCCGGCGTCCGCCTCGACGCGGTTCAGGTATGACTCCAGGGCAGGCGGAGCGCCCCGGAGACGGTCCCGTCCGCCGTCGCGTGAACCACCTTCTGCTGCCGTCCTTGTGGCGTCAGCGGGGGCCGGGCCGACTTGATCGTCGGGGTGGTGGGGGAAAGGATCGACAAGCCGTGTCGGCCCGAGCGGCCGACGACGCACAAGAAGGACAAGGTGGGGCAGGGATGAGCAAGCACGGCCAGCGGCGGCGTCACCGTACGGTGGACCGGGTCGTGTGGATCCTGGAGGCTGCCGCGCGGGCGCCGGGCGGGGTGACCGTGGCCGAGTTGGCTCGGGCGGTCGAGGCGCCGGCGAGTTCGGTGCAGGATCTGGTCAACGGCCTTGTCGCGACCGGTTTTCTGCTGGAACAGCACCGGCGCTTCCGGCTTGGTCCTGCCCCGCACGTCCTCAATCTCATCGCAGGCCGGGTCGTCCCGCGGATCAGTCAGGCCGAACTCGACGAACTGAGCCGCGTCGCGGGTACCCCGGTGCTGCTCACGGTGCGGGTCGGGCTCGACGCCGTGCACCTCGCGCGCGGCGGCGAGGACGAGATTCCCCGGCTCGTACCACTCGCCGACGAGCACATGGCTCGGCCACTGCTGCGTACCGCCGCCGGCCGGTTGCTGCTGGCCTTCACCGACGAGGTGGAGCGCCGTGGGCTGCTCGACGAGCTCGCCCGCCACGACCCCGAGGGCGTCGCCGAGTTCCGCTGCGCTCTTCCGGCGATCCGTGCGTCGCGGATCAGCCGCAGCGAGGGTCTGGCCGACCCCGAGGTCAGCGCGCTCGCGATCCCCGTCACCGAAGGCCCCATCGTCACGGGCGCCCTCGTTCTGACGCACCGGCGTCGCGGCCGCTCGGAGCGGCTGAGTCTGGACCGGGCGGCGGCCCGGCTCCTCGCGCACATCCAGGAGGGGCGGACGTGACGTTCGCATCAGTTCACGGATATCCGTGAATGCGGGCGCTCGTGCGGTGCCGGGAACGAGCATCCCGGCATGACTTCGAACGCGCTGACCACTACCGGGCCGACACCGACGCCAACGCCGTCGTCCACCGGCGAGATCACGTCCCGGCTGCTGCACACCCTCGGCGATCCTGATCCGGCCCGGGGAGCCGAGGACATCACTGTCGTCGGGGCCGATCCCCTAGTGCCCTCGGTGCACCGCCTCGCCGATACCATGTCTGCCGCAATCGGGGTCTTCGGGCGGCAGACGGCGGCGGTCGGCGAACAGCGCGGCCACCCGCACCAGAGGGTTCAGGTGCAGGCCGGGGCCGCGATCGACCAGCTCATGGCGACGTATCACACCACGCTCTCGGGGCGCCCGCTCGGTGCTCTCCTCGACGATCCGACGCTGCTCGGCAACAACGACTTCTACCGGGCCCGCGACGGCCGGTGGATCTTCATCATCACCACCTATCCGCATCTGCGGGACGCGGTCTGCTCCGTGCTGAGGTGCGGGCTCGACAAGGTGGGGATCGCGCAGGCCGCGGCCGACTGGGACGCCTTCACGCTGGAGGAGGCCATCTGCGCGCGGGGCGGCGTCGCCTGCGTCGTGCGCACCCGCGACGAGTGGCTCGCGCACCCCGCCGGGCGGTACGTGGCCCAGCGTCCGGTCGTCGAGATCGAACGCGTCGGTGACGGACCGGTCCGGCCGCTGGAGCCGATCGGTGCGGCCGATGAGGCGCTCGCGGGCGTACGGGTGCTCGATCTCACCCATGTCATCGCGGGTCCCGTCGCGACGCGGCTCCTCGCCCAGTTCGGCGCCGATGTGCTGCACCTGTCGCGTCCCGACCGCCCCGACCCGATCCCGATGATCGCGATGACCGGCGGCGGCAAGCGCAACGCCTACTGCGACCTGCGCGACGATCATGACCGCGCGGCCTTCCACGACACGCTCCAGGACGCAGACGTCTTCGTGCACGGCTACCGGGGACTTGCCCGGCACGGGGCGTCGACCGAGGAACTCGTCCGGCGCCGCCCCGGACTCATCACCCTCGAATACCATGCCTGGGGCGCCGAAGGCCCCTGGGGCGAACGCGGCGGGTTCGACCAACTCGCCTGCTCAGCAACTGGATTCGCCGTCGAGGAGTGGACCGACCGGCCGTCGCTGCCGCCGACGTACCTGCTCAATGACTACCTCGCCGCCTACCTCGGGGCCGCCGCCGTCGCAACGGTCCTGCGCCGACGTGCGACCGAGGGCGGCTCCTGGCGGATCCGCGTGACCTTGGCCGGAGTGTGCCACTGGGTGCAGGAACTCGGGCTGCTGGCACGGGAGAACGTCACCGACCTGCCCCGGCCCGGACGCGCGCCGCTCGCCGCGCTGTCGACCACCGACACGGACTTCGGCCCGCTCACCGAACCGGCGACACCGTTCGCGTACAGCGGGCGCCCGGTCCCCCAGCCCGGTCGGCGCTCCCCGCTCGGGTCCGCCGCCCTCCGGTGGCGCTGAGCGCTCTGCGGCAACTGGAGTGCATCACCCGCGGGCCGGTGAGGGCTGGTCGCACAGTTCACCGCGCGCTTTCGCAGCGCGATCCCGCACCGCGACGCCGTTCGCCCGTCCCGCCCCATTCCCCGGGAGGCACCGGAAGATGTCCGAGAAGCCGAACAGCCCGTCCGGACGCGGACTCCTCGCCGGAGTCCGCGTCATCGAACTCGCCAGCGTGATCATGGCTCCGTACGCCGCCCAGCAACTCGGCGACCTGGGCGCGGACGTGATCAAAATCGAGCCGCCCACGGGCGACATGACACGCCATTACCCGCCACGACGCCACCCCGGCATGGGCGGCCCGGCACTCAACCTGAACCGCAACAAGCGCAGCGCCGCCATCGACCTCAAGGCCCCGCACGGCCGCGACGCCCTGCTCGCCCTGCTGCGCACCGCCGACGTCCTCATCACCAATTTGCGCCCGCAGGCTCTGGGGAAGCTCCGACTCGGCTACGACGACGTCGCAGCCTGCAACCCCGGCCTGATCTATGCCAACGCCCAGGGTTTCCGCAGCGACAGCCGCTACGGCACCCACGCCGCCTACGACGACATCATCCAGGCGGCCAGCGGCCTGGTCTGGCTCAACCACCAAGTCTCCGGTCAGCCGCACTACGTTCCCACGGTGCTTGCCGACAAGATCTGCGGCATGCAGATCGCCCAGTCGGTCCTGGCCGCGCTGCACTACCGGGAACACGGCGGCACCGGACAGCACATCGAGGTCCCGATGGCCGACACCATGCTCGCCTTCAACCTGGTCGAGCACCTGGGAGCGGCAACTCTGGAGGCGGACGGCGAGTTCGGCTCGGCGCGCTCGCTCAGCCCGCAGCGCCGCGCCCTGCGCACCGCCGACGGCTGGATGTGCATCCTGCCGCACAGCGACCGCAACTGGCGGGACTTCACCGCCTTCGTCGGCCGCCCCGAACTGGCAGCCGACCCGTGCTTCGCCACCGGCCCCGACCGGGCCCGCAACGCCGACCAGTTCTATCCGCTGCTCGCTGAGCTGACGCCACTCCACACCAGCGCCGAGTGGCAGGAATTCTGCGACCGGGCGGGCATCGCCGCCGCCCCGGTACTCGACCTGGCCTCCGCCGCCACCACCGCCTACGCCCAGGAGGGCGGCCTGCTGTACGAGGCCGAGCACCCCACCGAGGGCCGCTACCGGGTCATCGGCAGCCCGGTGCGCTACTCGGCCGACCCCAAGCCGCGCCTGCGGCCCTGCCCGGCCATAGGCCAGCACACCGACGAGGTCCTTGGCGAAGCCGGCTTCGACCCCTCCCTGCTGCACCCCGCGAACTGACCTAATTCCCGTACCGGGAACACATGCCCACCGCCGATTCACCAAACCGGAAGCGAATAAGCCATGTCTCCTTCGACGCTTTCACCGATCGCATTCCCCGATGTCGCCCTGCCCGAATCGGCCCGCCGGCTCCGCACCGAGGTCCGCGCGTTTCTCGACGAGGAGCGCGCCCGCGGCACCGTGCTCGGCCGCCCTGACTCCTGGCTGGCCGGCTGGGATCCGGGCTTCAGCCGCCGCCTCGCCGAGCGCGGCTGGGTCGGCATGGCCCTGCCCACCGAGTACGGCGGCGCGGGCCGCGGCTTCCTGGAGCGCTGCGTGGTGATCGAGGAACTGCTCGCCGCCGGCGCCCCGGTCAGCGCCCACTGGGTCTCCGACCGGCAGGCCGGCCCGTCCATCCTCCAGCACGGCACCGAAGAGCAGCGCCGCTTCTTCCTGCCGAGGATCGCCGCCGGGCAGTGCTTCTTCTCCATCGGCATGAGCGAGAAGAACAGCGGCTCCGACCTGGCCTCGGTCGCCACCCGCGCCGAACGCACCGCCGACGGCTGGTGGCTGACCGGCACCAAGATGTGGACCGGCGGCGCCCACGTCAACGACTACGCCATCGTCCTTGCCCGCACCGACGACGCCGAGGACAAGCACGCCGGTCTCAGCCAGTTCGTCGTCGACCTGCGCGCCCCGGGCGTACGGGTCGAGCCGATCCGGCTGATGAGCGGCGAGCACCGCTTCAACGCCGTCCACCTCGACGGTGTCGACGTCCCCGACGGCATGTTGCTCGGGGAGCGGGGCGGCGGCTGGAAGCAGGTCACCGGTGAGCTGGCCTTCGAACGCAGCGGCCCGGAACGCTACTTGTCCGCCTTTCCCCTGCTGGTCTCCCTGCTCCGCGAACTGGAGCGGCGCTCGGCCACGGCCGAACAGCTCACCCAGGTAGGCATTCTCACAGCCCGTCTGCACAGCATCCGCCGACTGTCCCTCGGCGTGGCCGCGGCCCTGGACGCCGGAGCCTCCCCCGACACTCACGCCGCCCTGGTCAAGGACCTCGGCACCCGGCTCGAGGTCGCGCTGGTCGACACCGTACGCAGCATCCTTCCGACCCCGGCCGATCAGTACGCCACCCCCGGCAGCCACCCCGAACTGCTCGCCTTCGCCCTGCTGCACAGCCCCGGCTACACGCTGCGCGGCGGCACCAACGAAATTCTTCGCGGCATCATCACGCGTGGTCTGGAGCAGCACTGATGAACACCCACACGATCGACACCAACGCCCCCGTCATCTCCGCCGACGCCTACGACACCACCGCCTTCTACGCCGATGCGGACGCCGTCCCCACCGTCACCAACACCACCGCCCCCGAGGCCGTGGCCCTCCCCTCTCCCGGCGCCTCCACCGCCCAACTCCTCGCCGCCGCCCAGGAAGCAGGACGCCGCGCCGTCCCTGCCCCTCTCGCCGAGACCGCCCTGGTCGCCCGCCCCCTGCTGCGCCGCGCCGGCCTCCCCGTCCCCGACGGCCCGCTCAGCTACGCCATCGCCCCCGAGCTGACGATCCGCTACGCACACCCGGCCGCCTCGCCCGTCGGCTCGGCCGGCTGCCTGGGTGACGACAACACCCTGCTGGTCACCGGCACTCTGCGCCGCGTCCCCTGGGCCCGCGCCGCCACCGCCGTGGTCGTCCTGGCCACCGCCCCCTTTGGCCCCGTCCTGTTCACCCTCACCCCCGACCAGGCCGTCCTCACCCCCGGTGCCAACCTCGCCGAGGAACCCCGCGACGACCTGCACCTCGCCACCCTGGAGATCCCCGCCTTCCACGTCCGCCGGATCGCCCCCGAACTGCTCGACGAGGCCCGGCTCCGCGCTGCCCTGGCCCGCTCCGCCCTGATCGCCGGAGCCGCCGAACGCTGCGTCGACCTGACGGTCGCCCACACCACCGCCCGCACCCAGTTCGGCCGTCCGCTCAGCCGCTTCCAGGCCGTCAAGCAGGAAGAAGCGCGGCTGATCGAGGAAGCCGCCTTGGTCCGCGCCGTGGTCCAGGCCGCCGCCGTCCCGCTGGACATCGGCGGCCCCGCTGCGCACTTCGCCATAGCCGCCGCCAAGACCCAGGCATCCGCCTCGGCCGCCGAGATCGCCCGTATCGCCCACCAACTGCACGGCGCCATCGGCATCACCCGGCTCAACCCGCTCCACCTCGCCACCACCCGC
Source organism: Streptomyces albospinus (assembly GCF_014648695.1). Classification (GTDB taxonomy): domain Bacteria; phylum Actinomycetota; class Actinomycetes; order Streptomycetales; family Streptomycetaceae; genus Streptomyces; species Streptomyces albospinus. The sequence continues at coordinate 10,563 of NZ_BMRP01000068.1, read as the reverse complement.
CTGTGGTCCTGGCGCGACGAAGACGGCGACGAAGCCTATTGGGCACCCCGCCTCGCCCAGCCCCTCACCGCCACCACCCTCTGGCCCGCCCTCACCACCACACCCTGACCCCTCGCTACCGCGCCCGTCAGGGGTCTGGTGGGCGACCGCTATCCCCGCGCCTGTCGTCATTCGGTCGAATGACGACAGGCGCGGGGATAGCGGTCGCCGAGCAGATCAGCGAGTGGGCGGGCCGCGGCCAGGACCTTCTCCCCGAAGTCGGTGAGGCGCATGCGGCGCCCGCACTGGCCGCGGATCAGGAGCTGCCCGCGCAGGTCGCGTTCCATGTGCCGCAGTTGCACGGTCACCGTGGGTGGGGAGGTGCCCACGGCACGGCAGTACGCCGCGAGCGTGGGGTGCTCGGCAGCCTGCAGGAACCGCAGGAGTCGGCGGCGTCCGTCGAAGGTGCGCACGGCAGGCTGCAGGAAGGCGGGGATGAGGCCGGTGCCGGGTGCGTCAGCGGGGCGGGGCCGGGCCTTGCGCTTCTTCTTGTGCGGGCGGCGTACGGTCGCGCGGTCCCAGGTCTCCCAGGGCTGGTCCGCCAGGGTGTGAGCCCAGTTCTCGACAGCCTGAAACGCGACATGTCCCGCGCCCGAGCAGCAGAACGGGGAGCGAAAATCCCGGTCTTAATCAGCTGCGACGTCTCCACGATCAGGTTGAAGAGAGGCGCTGCATAGATCGAGACCACGATCAGCACTACGACGAGTGCACGATCAGACGGGAGTTCGTCTCACCACGCTGTCCCTTGGGCCGGACAAAGGCCATGGCCAATGAGAAAGGGACAGGCGAAATGCGAGCCTACACTTGGTACGGCGCGACGAGCGCGGCGGCCTCCTGGCGAGTCGGCAGGACATGCCAGTGCAGATCACGACGGCCCGGCGGCCAGAACCGGCCCACCCGCTCGAAGAAGTTGTCCACCGAACGCCTCCCCGGTACGCGGCCCACTGGAGGCCCCAAGCCTGCCATCCGAGCCAAAGAAGGCACCACCAGGGTCCTGTGTTCTCCGGAACTTGGCGACTGCCTACTGATGATCAGTCCGTTCTCTGGTGGAGGAAGACGTGCAGCGAGTGCACCGCGTCCTCGGCTGAGACGGTTTGCCGTTCCAACTCCGCGTGCCGACCGTCGTGGCGTGATCACCCCGCTCCCGGGCGGAGCTTCGGCCATTGCCCCGCGGCGGCCTACCGCGTCATCCTCCTGGCTGGTTGCCTGAGGTTGACCGTGCCCGGGACGCACCGGTCGCGGTGGGCGGTCCGGAGGATGGCTGTGCGCGGTTGCTGCTCCCCACCGTTGACCTCTGGAGGTAGCCCATGACCGGGTCGTCAGCGTCTTCGTCCCACTGTCCGCGTCGGCATCTGCGCCGCATCTCCGCCGTGCTCGGCACAGCAGGCGTCATGACCACCCTGCTCTCCGTTCCCGCGGCGGCCGCGGCTCCGTCGGCCGGGGCGGATTACCCGTGTGAGCCGTACCTGAAGGCATGGGCAGGGAAGACCGTCGTGTCGCGGTGGAAGTTCCACATCGACGGTGCGGGGCGGCCTGACCGCGCGGTCGCTGACTCGCTGTCGGCGGGACATCGCCGCGCAGCCAGTGCGAGACGACCGTGGGTGGCTGGGGAGGTGGCGGCTACGACGGCGGGCACCTGATCGCCAGCACCCTCAAAGGCGTCAGCAAGCGCATCAACCTCGTCCCGATGAAAGCTTCGATCAACCGCGGGATCTACAAGAAGACAGAGAACGCGGCGAAAAAGTGCCTCTCCACCCTGGGCAAGAAGGACGAGCTTTCCTACAACGTCACCGTCGGCTACGGCGACCCCAAGTCGGTCGTCCCGCGTGACATGACCGTCGGCATGACGGTGAAGAAGGGGACGAGCAAGAAGGACATCAAGCTCACCATCCCCAACCAGGACATCACACCGCAGAAGGAAACCGCCCTGAAGAAGCAGCTCAACACCGGCCTCAAAGCCGCCGGCTGCCCCACAGTCTGACGCGAACACCCCCACTGGAACTGGGCCGGTGACGAACACCAGGCCATGGGACTTGCTGCTTCCGGCGGGTCGGCCGGAAGCAGACCGGGTGCCAGGCGGGGGGCCGGGCCTACGCCTCCGGTGCCAATCCAGGACTCCTTGGCGGGAGGGTGAGGGTGACTTCACCAGCGGAGGTCTTGAGGGTCAGCTGTCCCCGCGGCCGATAGCCCTGTCGATCTCCTTGATCTCCGACCAAGTGAAGCCGAGGCGACGGTACTTGTTCCGCTGCTTCGGCCGCATGTGCTTGATGTCTTCCTTGGAAGCCGTGGTCATCCCCGGATGCCGGAACCGGGCTGAGCCAGCGCGAGCGACTGGCCGTGCTCAGGCCGGCGCGCGGCATCTTGGTGTGCCACACCCTCCGCTGGCCCCGGGAGCTTCGAGATCCGGGAGACCTCACCAGCCCGGTCCCCACTACGGACCGCGAGCTGGAGCTCGCCGAGATGCTGATCTCTGAGATGATCGGCGTGGAGGTCGAGGACCTGCACGACGAATACGCCGCAGCCCTCGAAGTGTTCGTGGGCACCCTCGCCGCCGGCGGCCACGCGCTGCCGCCACCGGAACTCGCTCCCCTCGAAGACTTGATGGCAGCTCTGGAAGCCTCTGTCCAGCGCGCACGGCAGACACAAAACGCCACGTGATCCGTCACGAGGTGCGCAGGACCGTCTCGGGCTGGCAGACAGGGCAGGGCACCGCGACGGATGGATCCGCCCCTTCGAAAAGGCAGGTAGTGGGGGAGGGGCCATAGCGCCGGCTATCGGCCCGCGTCGGGATCCGCCAGGGTCCGCAGTCGACCACCGCTGCGGCACGGGGCGGGTCAGGCACCGGACACGGCGGTCATGAGCGGATCGGCCGCAAAGTCCTCGACCGAGCGCGGCGGGCGGCCGAGCACGCGCTGAACGCCGTCACCGAGACCAGCCACGCCCTCGTGGCGATAGTTCGAGTACAGCCCGTGCAAACCGTCAATGACCTGCGGCGTGATTCCGCGGTCCGCGAGCGCGGCCCGCCAGGCACCGTCCAGTGGAACGTCGACGTACCGCACCGGCCTGCCGAGAACGGCGCCGAAGCGGTTGCAGAGCATTGGCAGCGTCAGTGCCTCCGGGCCGCTGATCTCGATCTCACCACCGATCGGACGCGCCGCCAGGAGTTCGGCGACCGCGACCGCCGCGATATCCCGCACGTCCACATAACCCCGGGCACCAGGTCCGGCAGGATCGGCCAGGGTGCCCTTGGCGATCGAGGCCGCTGCCGGGAGGAAGTTCTGCAGGAAACGGTCGGGTTGTAGAATAGTCAGTTCTGGGACACCTACCCTTCGCAGTCGCTCGGTGATCGTGTCATGGGCGCCGGTAACGGCGTCCGGGACGATCCCGTTGCCAGTGAAAGCTCGGGCGCCGAGTTTGACAATCCGCCGCGCGCCGGCCTCGATGGCGGCAAGACCGAGGTTCGTTTCGGCGGCAACTTGGTCTTCGACGAAGGGATGCGCAAGGTAGAGCCGGTCCACGCCGGCGACCGCACCTCGGATGTCCGCTGCATCGGTGATATCCCCACGGAAGATCTCACCGCGGACCTTGCCAAGCGCCTTGGCGCCGGCCTCGGAGCGAACGAAGAAGCGCACATCACTCCGGTCGCGCAGCGCTTCGGTCAGGTAGCGCCCCACTTCCGTTCGGCGTAGTGACCAAAATAGGCATGGATCCCCCTCCACGAACGCGATCAAGACCCGCTTCCGCCCCAACAGCGCCTGGTTCCAGCGAATTCCCAGCCCGGAAACCGGGTGGCGACTTTGGACGCAGAGTCACGAGGACGTCTCCGCCGCATCCGGCCGAGCAGCGCGCTCGACTCCCGCCACTGGGGCGACGCCGCGCAGCTCCCGCCAGCGGACCTGGCCCGGCTTCTGGGCGTGTACGCGGCGCGGGTGATGACACCGCGCGGCTCCACCGCCGTCACCGGACTGGAGTTGATGACCGCGCTGCACCCGCCGACCTACGCCGTGCGTGATGAGGCCACCGGCGGCTTCCGGAGGGCGGACGGCAAGAACCCGGGGTCGCTGGGCGAGAACCCGGTGGACTGTGCGCCGTGCGAGGCCCCGGACGGGCACCCGCTGCTCAAGGATCTGCCGCGCTTCCATGTGCGCGGCCCGGCGGAGAAGCTGTTCGAGGAGACGTACGACTGGGCGAGGCCGCTGACCGACGAGGAAGCCACCCGACGCCGCAACCTGGTGGGCATCGACGTGAACATGGCCTTCGCGGCGGGCGCGAACGGCCTGGTTGTCGGCCTCGGGGCGCCGACTCAGGTAAAGGCGCCGGTGTTCGATGCGAAGCTGCCCGGCTCGTGGCTGGTGGATCTCAGCCATGTGGACCTGTCCCGGGTGAAAGCCGGCAAGGACAAGTGGGCGGAGCTGGACGCCAGTTTGCTGCCCAGCCCGTTCACGCCCAAGGGCGAGCGCCCCGTGGGCCCGGCCTGGTATGCCACGCCCACCGTCGCCTACGCGGTGGAACTGGGCTACGAGGTACGCCCGATCGAGGCGTGGGTCCGTTACGACAACGGCCGCTACCTGGACGGCTGGTACAACCGGCTGCGCGACGCCTACCTCGTCACGATGGCCGACCTCGGCGTGGACGCGGACCTCTCGCCCGCTGACTTCCTGGCGGCGATGGACGGCTACAAGGAGCGCGACCCTCAGCTGGCGATCGTCGTCTCGGCAATCAAGGCGACGGTCAAGGGCGGCCTGGGCAAGCTGCGCGAGCGGCCCCGGGGCGAGGGCTGGCGGCCGGGCGAGCCGTGGCGTGCCCTGTCCCGGCCGACGTGGCGGCCGGACATCCGCGCGGCGGTCATCTCCCGCACGCGCATCAACCTCCACCGGAAGATCGTCAAGCACGCGGCGTTCACCGGGCAGTACCCGGTCGCGATCCTCTCCGACTGCGTCGTGTACGCGGTCGACGGCGAATCGCCGCTGGACTTCCTGCCGTACCGGGAGGGCAAGCCACTGCCTGGCGGCTTCAAACTCGGCGTGAACCCGGGCCTGGTGAAGTGGGAAGGCACCCAGAGCGTGGTGTGGGGCGAAGGCGTCCGGGACCAGTTCGACGCCCCCGAGCTCAACCTCGCCCGGTACATCAAGGACGGCACTGTCACCGACGTCGACAACGGAGAGTGGGAGAGGGCGATGAGCTTGTTCGGGGACGGCCTGGATGCCGCGGTGCAGAAGGCATTCACCCGTCCTGCGCCCAAGAGCGCGGGCGCGCAGATGCGGTACCTGGTCAAGCAGCTCAAGGGCACGAAGGCGGTCGCCGAGCTGCTGCATGTCTCCCAGCGCACCGTCGAGCGGTACGTGAAGGACCAGTTCAAGAAGCCGCGCCCCGACCTCGCCGCGCGCATAGAGCACGAGGTGAAGAAGCGGTGGCAGCCGCAGATCCGGGCCAAGGCCCGGCAGAGGGCGGCGACGACCGGCGGCATCGTCATCGACGTCTACGCCCGCCTCGGTTACACCGCGCCGATCGGGTCGACGGACCAGGACCGCGTCCGGCACCTGACCGTCGCTCTGCCGCCCCGCTACGCCGCCCGCCTCTTCGACGCCCAGGAGGCCGGCGCCAGCGAGCGCGAACTCAAGGAGATCGCGGCCGAAGCGCTCAAGGAGGTTTACTTCCAGGACAACGGCCGCCGCGCCGGTCAGCTGGAGGAGGTCCGCTTCACGGACATCGTGAATCTCGAGTTCGAGCTCTAGCAGCCCCGCCCCGAACAGCCCGCGGGCCCGGACCAGTTGGTCCGGGCCCGCTCGCGTATCCGCGGGGGTCGGATGTTCATGCCTGCGATGCTGTGCTCAACGAGCGCGACGTGCCCGGGTCACCCGCTTGGCTTTGTACGCGAGAAGGACGGGAGTCGTCTGTCGACGGCTTCGGGTGTCCTTTGACAATCAACTTAGTGGTCGGCTTCGGAAATCCTTCGAGGGTTGACATCGGGGCCCGATTCCACGTCAGTCCGTTAGTGGTCTGGGGTGGCGAAGTGGGGCTGGCAGGCACAGCCGAAGGAGTCCTCGGGGTGCCGACGAACCCGTCATCGGCACCCCGCCCTTCCTGGGTTGTCCGCGTGGAGGCGGTCGGTGGGCCCAGCCGGGGTTTCGGGGCTTGACTTGATCACGTCGGTGAGGCGGAATACCGGCGGCACGGGCCTTGTTGCTCGCCATTATTGATCAACAAGGAGGAGACCCCATGCCTGCGATCCTTCGGCCCCGCGCGCTACGTTCCGGCGACCTCGTGGTCGTTACCGCGCCCTCGGGCCAGCTTGAGCCGGGTGAGGAACCACTGCTCGCCCGTGGTGTGGCGATACTTGAGCGGATGGGTTTCCGCGTGCGGGTCAGCCCGATGGTCAACCCGGCGCAGAATCGCTGGTGGGCGTCGGGCACTCCGGCGGAGCAGGCCGATGAACTCAATGTTTTGCTCCGGGACCCGGAGGTGCGGGCCATCGTCGCGCATACCGGTGGACAGGCAACCATCGGCTATCTCGATTTGATCGATCTGGACGCGATCCGGGCCGACCCGAAACCGATCCTCGGCTACAGCGATATCTCGCTGCTGCACATGGCGTTGCACGCCAAGACCGGCCTCGTCGGCTTCCACGCCGACATCGCCACCCACGGTTTCGGCAGCGATTGGTACACGCTGGGCGACGAGGCCCGTCGCTCCGAGCTCGTCGACCTCTACACCCGTGTGCTCACCAAGGCCGAGGCGCCGGGCGTACTGCCGGCGATGGGGGCTTGGGAAACCTGGCGGCCGGGCCGCGCGCAGGGGCCACTGTTCGGCGGTTTGCTGAACCGCCTGGTCCTACTGCAGGCGACACCGTTCGCGCTGGCCGCCGAACGGTTCGAGGGCGCCGTGTTGTTCTGGGAGGAGGTGCAGCGGCCGGTCTCGCGGATCTGGAACGACCTGCATACCTTGCGGCTGTCCGGAGTGCTGGACCGGATCGCGGGCATGGTGGTCGGCATCCCGACCGAGGTCACGCCCCACGATGGCGGCGGAGAGCGCGCAGGTCTACGCGACGTGGTACTCGATGTCCTGGCGCAGCGTGACATCCCGGTCCTCGCACAGGTCGACTTCGGTCACACCTCGCCGAACCTGCCGCTGCCCATCGGCGTCCGCGCACACGTGGACGCGGACAACCAGACGCTGTCCCTGATCGAGTCGGCGGTCGCGGAAGGCTGAGTTCTGTTGGAAATTGGCGCAGGCCCGGAGGGCTGCGACCCGTCGTGTTCCGCTTCTCCCGATCGGCCTTCCTGTCATGCCCGTTGCGCTGGCCTGCCCGATCGTCCTGACCGCCGCCGAGCGCGAGCGACTGAAGAAGATGGCCTATGGCCACAAGACCGAGCACCGGCTACGGTGCCGTGCGCAGATCGTCCTGCACGCGGCACGGGGCGCTCCAACGCGCGCATCGCACACGAGACCGGCCTGCATCTGGACACGGTTCGTGCCTGGCGCAGCCGGTTCGCTCGCGGCGGCCTGTCGGCCCTGGCCGACCGTAAACGTTCAGGGCGCCCGGCCCGCTTCACCCCCGTGCAGATCGCCGAGACCAAGGCGCTGGCCTGCCAGTTACCAGCCGAGACGGGTGTGCCGCTGTCGCGCTGGTCCTGCCCGGAGCTGGCCGCCGAGCTGACCGCACGCGGGATTACCGACACCGTCTCCGCGTCCACGGTGCGCCGCTGGCTGCGCGAGGACGTGCTCAAGCCCTGGCAGTACCGGTCCTGGATCTTCATCCGCGACCCGGACTTCCGCGCCAAAGCCCGGCGTGTCCTTGCCCCATACGCCCGTACGTTGGAGGGTGTCCCGCTCGGGCCGGACGAGTACGTCGTCTCCAGCGACGAGAAGACCTCCGTCCAAGCCCGCTGCCGCTGCCATCCGACCCTGGCCCCGGGCCAGGCTCGGGCGATGCGGGTCAATCACGAATACGGCCGCGGCAGTGCGCTGGCCTACCTGGCCGCCTACGACGTCCACCGCGCGAAGGTCTTCGGCCGCTGCGAGCCGAAGACCGGAGTCGTGCCCTTCATGGCACTGGTCACCCAGCTCATGGCCCAGGAGCCTTACGCGAGTGCCAGACGTGTCTTCTGGATCGTCGACAACGGTTCCTCCCACCGAGGGAAGAAGGCCATCGACCGTCTCACCACGGCCTTTCCGAACGCGGTCATGGTCCACACCCCTGTCCACGCCTCCTGGACGAACCAGATAGAGATCTTCTTCTCCATCCTCCAGCGAAAGGTCGTCCAACCCAACGACTTCACGGACTTGTCCAGGTCCGGAACCGGCTTCGCGCCTTCGAAGGCCGCTACAACGCCACGGCACAGTCGTTCCAGTGGAAGTTCACCACCACCGACCTGGACGATCTGCTGGCGCGACTCGACCGGCACACACCCGCCGACCGACAAGAAGAATCCTCTGTTGCCCTGACAGCCTGATCAACCCCCGAAGGATTTCCGGAGCCGACCACTTAGTCCACCGCAATCAGCTGACCTGGGTGGACTTACTTCGACGTCAAAGGATGGTGGCGGAGGTACGTGGTGAACGAGAGCCCGGGGCGCGCCCGGCCCACCACGGAGGCTCATGGCGGCGGCATCGTCGCCGCTGTACCGGGCCCGGGCCAAACCGTCCCTGACAGGGCTCTGCTTCCTACATCACGGCCTGCACCACACCGTGACCACACTGGCCCGAAGCCCTTGACTGCACGGCCTTGGCCTTTGGGTGAGTGGCTCCGTGGCATCCGGCCACGGAGCCTCCGCAAAAACCCGTTGGCGGACCACGGCGACCACTGCTACTTTTCCGAAGGCCGTGCGAGAGAACGAGGAGGTGGTACCCGTGAACACAGTATCGACATGGGTGCTCTCCTCTGGGGTCACGGTCGGGCGATAGGTCGTCCGGGAGCGCCGTTTCTGAGCCCTCCCGAAAGGCACGACCATGCACTTCACTTCTGAACAGCTCCTCGACGGCGGCGTCCTCGAACGCGAATTCACCCTCGGCGAGATCCCCGGCATCCTGTGGTCACCCGCGTCCGCGTCCGCACCGGTCCCGCTGATCCTGCTCGGCCACCCTCCCCTCGGGCTGCGCAAGATGTACCCCCGACTGGTGGCCCGGGCCAAGCACTCCGCGGCGGAGGGCTTTGCCACGGCCACCATCGAACTCCCCGGGAGCGGTGACCGGCCCCGTTGGGCCACCGCCGAGCAGGCCCGCGCCGACCTGCGCCGGGCTATGGAAGCCGGCGAGCCGGTCAGCGACGAGATCATCGACGCCCTCGTCCTCCCGCTCGTCGAAAAGTCGGTCCCGGAATGGCAGGCCGCCCTGGACGCCCTTCTCTCGCTGCCCGAGATCGGCGGCCCGGTCGGGTACTCGGGGGGAGTGATCTCCATCGGCATCCGGTTGGCAGTGGTCGAGCCGCGCATCGTGGCCGCCGGCTTCTTCGCCGGGAGTTTTGTGCCTCGCGCCATGTTCGAGGAGGCCCGGCAGGTCACCATTCCGCTGCACGTCCTGCTGCAGTGGGACGACGAAGGGAACGACAGGCAGGCGGCCCTGGACCTGTTCGACGCCTTCGGCTCCAAGGAGAAGACGCTGCACGCCAACATGGGCGGGCACACCGGCGTCCCGCAGTTCGCGGGGGACGCCGCGGCCCAGTTCTTCACCCGGCACCTGAAGTGAGGCCGGGCCCTGAGGCCGGCAGCAGACGGTAAGCGACGTCGGCCATGATGCCGTCATCGAGGACAGGCCCCGGACCTCCTCGATGACGGCGCCCGGCAGATGCACAACCGCCCCGATCGCGGCGGTACCGGCCAACGGCGGTACCGGACGGTCGCCCACTCACCGGGACCGCTCCATCGCGGCCTGCTCAAACTGCTTGCGGCCTTGGCGGATGCGCGGGGCAGGCGCGGGAGCGTTACCCCTCGGTGCTGCCGTCAGAGCAGCTTCTTCGGTGCCTCGTACTGGTCGACGGGCGCGAGGTTGCAAGCGGCCTTGGGCCCACCGAGCCCGTGCCCCCCGATGCCCTCACCCTCCGGTAGCGGCACCGCGCAGCGGAGGTCGACGTTGATGAGCGAAGCGCCATAGGTGTTGAGGATGCCGCCTGCCTCGCCCGCGATGGTGGTGTCGCCGTTGCGGGCTCCGAAGTCCGTCGCCGATGCGGGTACAGCGAAGGCCATCGTTGCGGCAACCGCGAAAGCCGCGCCGGCCAGAACCTTCATGATCACTGCGATGCTCCTGCTCGATGAGACGTTCATCTTCTTTGTGATCTGTCCAACGCCACGCTGTGGTTGCAGTTACGTGTGCCGGACCAGCCGTCATCGGCGAGCGCCGACAGGGCGGTCGGATCGGAGAGGCGGCGGGTGCCTCCCGTAGTCGTGAACATCGACCTGGCCGTCGTAGAGATGACTCCCGCACTCATCGAGAAATGACGGCCGCCGCAACAACTCGTGTACAAAGCGGCCTGTCCATCCCCTCGCAGCGTGGACGGTTTCGTTAAGCGGCTTGGGACTGTTGGTCTCT
>NZ_BMRP01000067.1 GCF_014648695.1 Streptomyces albospinus | reverse complement strand
TCACACAGTCACACCAACGAACAACACCGCCATCAGTCACGCCACATGCGGTTGCAGTACCTAGGACTTCCCCTTCGACGGCTTCCCTTCGCTTCATGCGAATGTCCGGTCGGTGCGTCGTTGACTGGCGTGCAGGGGGCGTGGATCGAGCCGTTGTCGCCCGACCGATGGCTGAACGGCTGGTTCCGCGAACGAATCACCGTCCGCAACGCGCCGGATGATTTCGCCAACGCCGTCGAACGCGGCTTCCCGTCGCCCCATAGCCAGGGCCCGGCGCGCATCGGCATCGCCGGGCCCTGGGCAGCGCGAACCAACTGGGGCGAATCCCACGAGTCAGCTGCGGCGCCGGGCTGCCCCAGTCGCTGTCGACCAGGTCAGCGTCGCATCAGCCGTTCCCGGACCTGGGGCCTTGGTTGAGCCCCGACAGGGAATTGCCGGCCGCGTCGCCCGTCCCCACAGGCATGTCGGAGCCCATGCCCGCGGAGCCGGACACGTCGTCCGGGCCGTCGGCGGAGGCAGCACTCGCGGCGCCGAGGACTGCGATGGCGGCCACAGCGGCGGCGGCCACAGCGGTACGGATACGCATGAGGTTCCTTCCAGTAAGGAGTGTGTAATGGGGAGCGTTATCGCCGAGGTGATCGCGGAAACCCGGATCACATTGATCGCACCGCTGTACCACCCCAACGGCCCAGCATCGCCCCGTGCGCAAGCGGACCACGGCTGACCGGCTGACCGGCTGACCGGCCTGGTCGATACGGCAGTTGCTCGGCACTTGTCGTCGTCTCCGCGCCGAAACCGAGATTGCCGGCCTGCCGCTGAATGCCGTTCGCATGGTTTCCGACCCCGGCCCCGACCCCGGCCTGCCCCTGACCCTCACTCCGCCTCCGCCGGCCCGCAGGTCGGGAGGGGCTGAACTCATCGACAGGGGGCCGGTTCCGCGCAGCCGGGCGGCGATCGCGAGATCGTCGCCACTGCCCTGGACAGCGAACGTGGACATGATTAGCCTTGTTGTCCAGAGATGGACAATGAATCCAAATGCGGATGCGGGTGTGACCCCTCCGGTTGTTCGAGCGCCGAGGAGCGCGCTACGTCGGGGCCGCGGGTTGCGCAGTATCGGAGCTGACAGGAGGAACCCTGTGTCCGATGCGGTGTCCGATGCCGCCGTCGAGGCGGACGAGCATCTCATCCACGAAGCCGAGAGGATCGCCGTCGCTCTGGGGCGGATGTTTCCGGGGCTCTGCGAGGTGGTCCTGCATGACCTGCGCGATCCAGAACATGCGATCCGGGCGATCGAGAACAATCTGTCAGGGCGTCAGGTAGGCGACTCCGTAACGGAGTTGGGTCTGCGTCGCATCCACGATCCGCAGTACCCGAGCGTCATCCAGAACTACCCCAACCAGTTCCCGGACGGACGTCCCGCCAAGAGCACCTCGATCGGAATCAAGAACGCCGCGGGCGAGTACATCGCGGCACTCTGCCTGAACCTCGATGTGTCCGTGCTGTCACCGGTGACGCTCGCGCTGTCCAACCTCGTGGCCACCGACACCGAACACCGCGAGCAGTCTCTGGAGACGCTGCGGGACCGCAACGCACGCGAGTTGCGCCAGGCGGTCGAGGCACTCTCCGCGGAGCGCGCCGGAACCCCGAGGTCGCTGAGCCGGGCGGACAAGAAGGCGCTCGTGCAACAGCTGTACAGGGACGGCTATTTCGACTCGCGCGACGCCGCGCAGACGATCGCGGACCTGCTCGGCGTGTCCCGGGCGACCGTCTACAACTACGCCAAGTGAAGGACCATCCAGATGGCCGACGTCCGAGAGCTGCGGCCGGGGGAGTGCCAGCACGCACCGCGGGACTCCGTGCTCACCCCGCTCGGTGAAGTCCCCGTCGGAGGCGCTGGGCGCGGCAGCGGCAGCGACATCACGACCTTCGACAGCTCGGGGATCGGATTGCACGACCTGCACCTTTACCTGTACCGGGGCCTGGCTCCGCTGAACAAACCGGACGCGTCCCTGTGAAGGCCAGTGCCCCGGCCGCCGTCCGGACGCCGGCCGCCTCCCGACTCCTACACCCCTGATCCCCACAAGGATGCCGCATGCCTGCCGATCTGCCCGTTTCCTTCGACGACGTCCGAGCAGCCGCCGCGCGACTGAAAGGCGTCGCCCACCACACCCCCGTGCTCACCTCCCGCACCCTCAACTCCCTGGTGGGCGCCGAGGTGTTCATCAAGTGCGAGAACTTCCAGCGCGCGGGGGCCTTCAAGTTCCGCGGCGCCTACAACGCTGCGGCCCAGCTGCCCCCTGAGCAGTTGGCCAGGGGCATCGCCGCCTACTCCTCGGGCAACCACGCCCAGGCCACCGCCCTGGCCGCCCGTGAACTGGGCACCGGCGCCGTCGTGCTGATGCCCGAGGACGCCCCGCAGTCCAAGCGGGAGGCAACGGCCGGATACGGCGCGGAAATCGTCACCTACGACCGCTACCGCCAAGACCGTACGGCGCTCGGGCAGGCCCTGGCCGCGGATCGCGGCCTGGCCCTGCTCCCTCCCTACGACCACCCGCACATCATCGCCGGCCAGGGCACTGCGGCCCTCGAACTCTTCGAGGAGACCGGCGAACTCGATGCCCTGATCGTCCCCGTCGGCGGCGGCGGACTCATCGCCGGCAGTGCCATCACCGCCAAGACACGGCACCCCGGCATCCGGGTCATCGGAGTGGAACCGGTCGACGGCGACGACACCAAACGCTCCCTCGAAGCGGGCGAACGCGTCGAGATCCCCCTTCCCCGCACCATCGCCGACGGGCAGGCGGTGTCCACACCCGGCGAGATCACCTTCGTCATCAACCAGCGCCTGGTCGACGACATCGCCCTCGTCAGCGATGACGAGATCCGCAACGCCATGCGGTGCGCCTTCGAACGCCTGAAGATCGTCCTCGAACCCAGCGGCGCCACCGCCCTGGCCGCCCTCATCGCCGGACGCATCCCCCACCCTCCCCGAAGGATCGGCCTCATCGCCTCCGGAGGCAACATCGACACCCGACGGTTCGCCCAACTCATCGGCGCCTGACGCCGACCGAGTCCGTCCTCCGCCGCGCACGGCATGCTGTTGCGCCGAGCCGCCGAGCCGCCGAGCCGCCGAGCCGCCGAGCCGCCGAGCCGCCGAGCCGCCGATCGCCGATCGCCGATCGCAGATCCGGAGATCGCAGATCCGGAGATCCGGAGATCACGGCACCGCGGGCAGCGGTCGGGCGCTGACGACTTGCTTCATGACCATGGTGGAGTTCAATCGCTGCACGCTCGGCAGCTTCGCCAGCTTGTCCTCGTACAGGCGCTGGTACGCGGCGAGATCCGCGGTGGCCACTCGCAGGAGGTAGTCCGGCGAGCCGAACAGGCGCTGGGCTTCCACGACGTTCGGGATTCCTGCCACCGCCGTGTCGAAGGCGGCGAGGGTGTCCTGATCTTCCAGTCTCAGGGTGACGAAGACGAGGGCCTCGAAGCCGAAACCGACCGCGGCGGCGTCCACGACGGCGCGGTAGCCGCGGATCACGCCGGTCCGTTCCAGCTCGCGCAGGCGGCGCTGGCAGCGCGAGATGCTCAGCTGCACCCGGTCGGCGAGGTCGGTGACGGTCATCCGCCCGTCCCCTTGCAGCTCGGCAAGGATTTTGCGGTCCACTGCATCCATAGCTGAATTATTCCTGGGACTCCGGCGAGAGCGGCAAAAGAGGCAAAAATTTTCTGTGCAATTCCGTCTATCTTCGGCGCATGGACCGCATGTCGCGTGACACCTTTGCGCCTGACGGCGCCAATCCGCTGTGCCGGCTCTCGCTGGAGCAGTTGCGGCGGCGTACCAGCATGAAGTGGCGGACCTATCCGGCGGATGTGCTGCCGCTGTGGGTGGCCGAGATGGATGTGCTGCTGGCCGAGCCGGTCAGGCGGGCGATCACCGACGCGGTGGCGCTCGGTGACACGGGCTACCCGGCCGGGACGGCGTATGCCGAGGCGCTCGCCGGCTTCGCCCGTGCGCGGTGGGGCTGGGACGGTCTTGCCGTGGAACGCACGGCGATTGTGCCGGACGTGATGCTGGGCATCGTCGAAATGCTCAAGCTCGTCTCCGGACCGAGCGATCCCGTCATCCTGAACTGCCCTGTATATCCGCCCTTTTACCAGTTCATCGAGAGCATGGGGCGGCCGATCGTCGAGGCGCCACTGGACCGGGACGGACGCATCGACGCCGCCGTGCTGAGGGAGGCGTTCCGGCAGGCCGACCAGCGCGCGGACCGGCCGGTGTATCTGCTGTGCAGCCCGCACAACCCGACCGGCACGGTGCACACCGCCGCCGAGCTGACGCATGTCGCGCACCTGGCGCGCACGCACGGCGTGCGCGTCGTCGCGGACGAGATCCACGCCCCGATCGTGGCGGCGGGCGCGTCGTTCGTGCCGTACCTGAGCGTTCCCGGTGCGGAGAACGGCCTGTCCCTGATATCCGCGTCCAAGGCATGGAACCTGGCCGGACTCAAGGCCGCCCTCGCCATCGCCGGGCCCGCCGCGGCCGACGACCTCGCCGGTCTCCCCGAAGAGGTCAGCCACGGCCCCAGCCATGTCGGCATCATCGCCCACACCGCAGCCCTGCGGGACGGCGGCGACTGGCTGGACGCCGTGCTCTCCGGCCTCGACGACAACCGCCGCCTGCTGGCCGGTCTGCTGGCCGAGCACCTGCCCGCCATCGGGTACGCACCTGCGCAGGCCACCTATCTGGCATGGCTGGACTGCCGGAACCTGGGCCTCGGGGACGATCCGGCCGAGGTCTTCCTCCAGCGCGGCCGTGTCGCCCTGAACTCCGGGGTCGCCTTCGGAACCGGCGGCGCGGGCTTCGTCCGCATGAACCTGGCCACCTCGCCGGAGCTGATCACCGAGGCGGTCCGGCGCATGGCCGCCGCCCTCGCCTGACCGCGCAGTGTGCCAACGCACCGCACATGTCGGAAATCGCCCTCCGCCCACGCCGGTTCACACACACAGGCGGTCGCCGAGGGCTACGACGCTTCTCGGGGCGGCGAACCGCGAGCGCAGGCGGCGGCGGACGCCCTGGAGCAGCTGCTGCCGCGAGGCATCGGCACGCTTCTGGACGTTGACCGCTCACCCGGGATGCTCGGCCCGGCCGCCCGGCCGCCCGGCCGCCCGGCGCGTGCCGGGAAGCGTGGCATGCGGCGATGCCACGCGGCTGCCCTTGCGGACGACGGCCCTCACCGACCGTGCCGAACGGGGACGGGGACGGGGACGGGGGAGTGGAGGCCGGGTAGTGCTTCTTGTGCTCGCGGCGGCCGGCCGTCCACTCGATCTGCCGGCCCCTCGATATGGGACGGTAGCAAAATATTTCGGTGACCGTTGTAATCTGGAGGCATGGTCACTCGTATGACGCCGCGCCCGTCCAGGAAGCGGTGGTCGGCCGTGCTCACGACGGAGCGGGCCCGCCCGGACGGGATACGTTCGCGACCGAACGCGTGGTGGCTCGCGGTGGCCGCGGTGTGCTTCGGGGCGTTCATGGGACAGCTGGACGCCAGCATCGTCACGCTGACCTACGGAAGCCTGCGCACCGAATTCCATGCGCCGCTGGCGGCGGTGGAGTGGGTCTCGCTGGCGTATCTGCTGACCCTGGTGGCGTTGCTGGTACCGGCCGGGCGGCTGGCCGACGCGCATGGCCGCAAGCTGCTGTATCTCTACGGGTTCGCCGTGTTCACGCTGGCATCCGCGGCGTGCGGGCTGGCCCCGTCCCTGGTCACGCTGGTCGCCTTCCGCGTCGTGCAGGCGGCCGGGGCGGCCATGATGCAGGCCAACAGTGTGGCGTTGGTGGCCACCAGTGCGCCGCGTGCGCGGATGCGCCGGGCGCTCGGCGTGCAGGCCGCCGCACAGGCGCTGGGGCTGGCCCTGGGGCCGACCGTGGGCGGTGCGCTGGTGTCCACGCTGGGCTGGCGCTGGGTGTTCGGGGTGAACGTGCCGATCGGGCTGCTCGCCTTGGTGGGTGGGCACTACCTGCTGCCGCGGACCCGGGCCCGTACCCGCGTCGCACGCTTCGACTGGGCCGGGCTGGGGCTGCTGGGGTTGGCGACCACCAGCGCACTGCTGGGGGTGTCCGCAGCCTCCGGACTGCCCGTACCGGCATGGGCCGTGGCGCTGCTGTTCGCCGTGGCTGCCGTGGCGGGCTGGGGCTTCGTCCGCCGTCAGCGGCTGGCTGCCACGCCGCTGCTGGATCTTGATCTGCTACGGGTACCGGCCGTGGCGTTCGGGCTGGCCGGCGCGCTGAGCGGCTATTTGGTGCTGTTCGGCCCGCTGGTACTGGTGCCGGTCGTCATGACGGCACAGGGTTCGTCGGACCTGGCCGCGGGAGCGGTTCTCACGGCGTTGCCCGCCGGGTTCGCGCTGGCGGCGACCGGCGGCGACCGGCTGCTGCCGCACTCCCTCACGGATGCGAAACGGTGCCTGGCGGGAGCCGTCGTGTTCAGCGTGGCGATGGCCGCGCTCCTGGTGCTCCCACTGACCACCGCCGCGCTGGTTCCGATCCTGGCGCTGGCCGGACTGGGGCTGGGCACCTTCACCCCGGCCAACAACACCATGATCATGGAGGCGATCCCTGCGCACTGCTCCGGTACGGGAGGCGGCCTGGTCAACATGACCCGGGGCCTGGGCACCGCACTGGGTGTCGCGCTGGTCACCCTCGCCCTGCACCTGGCGGCCGGCGGCGGGACCGAAGCCGGAGCCCGGTGGTCCGCCTTGATCCTGGTGGGGGTCTCGGCCGTCGCGGTCGCCTCGGCATGGCTGGGACCGGATTCGGAGCCTCCCGCAGCACACCGCGCGCGGTGACCGGAAGACACGGGGGCGAAGCCACGGTCCCCAACGGGCTCAGCGGCTCGCACGGCGGTGTGGCGATGCGACGGTGACGCTGCGTCCCGTCCCCCGATGCTCACGCCCTCGGGCCGCGCGATGGAGCACGCCCCAGTGTCCCTCCGCAGGATCTGTTCTGCGTGCAGGGACGGCCGGTGCGCAGTGGAGCGGTGCGCTGCGGTGCGACGTGCGCGTACGTGCCGGGGGCGGGCTTGGGACAGAACGATTCCCCATGCGCGGGCTTGCAGAGAAGCAGTCGGACCGGCAGCAACGGGCGCCAACCACCATGCGGTTGGCCCGATGCGGCCGGTCCCATGCTGCCGGGGCCAGGGGCGGTCGGCGCCCCGCCGATTCCGTTATGAGCCTTCCCCGACGGGCGCCGGGGCGGCCACCGGCACCGCTTCTTCGTCGCCGGCGGATGGCTGCGAGGCGTCGTCGTCCGGCTGCGGACGGCGGGTGGCGATCAGGTACACCAGCGCGCCGATGAACAGCACAAGGGAGACGTAGTCGTTCAGACGCAGGCCCAGGAAGTGGTTGGCGTGATCGATGCGCAGGGCCTCGATCCAGGCGCGCCCCGTGGTGTAGGCGAGCACGTAGCAGGCGAAGAGCCGGCCGCGCCGGAGTTGCCGGTAGTAGCGGGCGGAGAGCCAGAGCAGCAGCGCCATCACTCCCAGGTCCCACAGGGACTCGTACAGGAAGGTCGGGTGGTACAGGGCGACCGCGGGGCTGTCGGCCGGGCGGTGTGCGGGGTCGATGTACAGCGCCCACGGCAGGTGGGTGGGGCGGCCGTACAGCTCCTGGTTGAAGTAGTTGCCCCAGCGCCCGATCGCCTGGGCCAGCACCAAACCGGGGGCTGCGGCATCCGCGAAGTCCGCAAGCCGGATGCCCCGACGGCGGCAGCCCAGCCAGGCACCCACCGCACCGAGCGCCACTGCACCCGGAATGCCCAGACCGCCGTCCCAGATGTACAGGGCGTGGATCGGCTGCCGGCCGGCGGCGAAGTACAGCTCCGGGTCGGTGATCACGTGGTAGAGGCGGCCACCGAGGACCCCGAAGGGCACCGCCCAGACCGCGATGTCGGCGATGTCGTCGCGGTGACCGCCCCGGGCCTCCCAACGGCGTCCGGTGAGCCATACGGCAACGAAGATTCCGGCCAGGATGCACAGCGCGTACGCGCGGATCGGCACCGGCCCGAGATGCCACACCCCCTGGGACGGGCTGGGCAGGTACGCCAGGTTCATGGTCACAACCGTTCTTGCGCGCACGGGACCCGGCGCGGGGCCGGGGAGGACCCGTACGACGATACATCGGACACCGACGCTTTTGCGGTGCGGGCGTCCCGCGTGATCGCTGGTACCCGTAGGACGTGGCAGACGGGCCCGGACCCTGGTCCGGATACGCTTGCCGCATGTCTGCGCAGCCCCGCTCCGAGGTCCCGCCGCCCCGGCCCACCGGTGAGGCGCCGGACGCCCGCCAGCTGACCGAGGCTGTCACCCGCCTCCGCCGTGCGCTGCGCGCCTCGATCCGCACGGACTACCCATGGGAAGCGCTGCCCATGGCCCAAGTGGAGCTGCTTCAGGTGCTGGGCGAGCACTCGCCCGCCCGTATCAGCGACCTTGCCGCCCGCCAGCGCCTGGCCCCCAGCACGGTGAGCGGGCTGATCGGCCAGATGATCACCGCGGGCCTGGTCGCCCGCGACGTAGACGTCGCTGATCGCCGCGCTTCTGCCGTCACCCTCACCGACGCGGGGCGCGAACAGCTCGCCGCCTGGATCGCAGCCCACGAACGCCGCATGGATGCCGCACTCTCCGCCCTCGGCGACACCGAGCGCGCCGCGATCTTGGGAGCCCTGCCTGCCCTCTTCCGGCTCGCCGAGAAGCTGGATGAACCCTTCGACGACGAGTAAGAGGGCCTGGGGCCGCAGAGGGTTCCTTACCGCCCGGATTTGTTCGACGCGGCCCCGTGCGCTGCCGCTCGTCCCGCACCTGCGGACACCGCAGGCGGATCCCGGCGGCACGCGGCACGCGGCATGCGAGCGGCCCGGCTCCGGAACATGGCGGGGAAGACCGCGCACATTGAGGCGCGGGGTCGGCCGTCGACGGCGAGGGCGGACTGCCGTCACGGCAGAACCGCCGACGGTGGACCAGCCGGCCGAACCTCCGCTGATCCGCCCAACGCCCCTCCGCTGATCCACCCAACGCCGCTGACGGCGGGGCTGATCGGCTTCGCTCGGCGATTGCTCACGAATCCTGAACCACCGTGCCCTAGTGGCAAAGGACTTTCCACCCGTCCGCATCCTGCTGCCAGATGGACGCCCGCCGCGACCTCCGTCCATTGAGGACCAAGGTATAGGTCAACAGATAGACATCCGGTGCCAGTTCACGGCAGGAGAACTCGGAAGTCTCACGTCGCGGTCGGCGGATCCTTATGGCGTTCTTCCAGGACATCGAGTACATACGCACGGTCGTAGCGCTGCCCGGATGCCCCCGTCTCCCAGAAGTCCGAAGCTGTCGTGGCTTCGAAATCAGCCCTTGTCGTGCCGAACTCGGGTCGGCGAAACAGCGGTTCTCTGCGGACGAGTCCATCAAGAACGCCCAGCCGCACGTCGGTTACGAGGTTGAACTCCACCCGCACCCTTCAGCAGCGATGGATCCGATCCGGCATCTCATCACTCGGTGGGCGTCGATGCTCGCGAGGGCGGGCCCGGGTGCGCGGCAGGTCAGGGGGCCTGATCCAGTGCGAAGTCCGGCCTTCAGGGCGGTGGTTGGTGAGGGCTGACGACCGGTCTGGTCTTGCCTGGGCAGCCGTCGAGGAACTGCCCTCGGTCAAAAGTGAGCCCCGGTGCCCGGCCAGTGGCCGGGCACCGGGGCCGTTGCCCTTACTTCTCGAAGGCGCCGTTGTTGCAGCCCATGGTGGAGCCCATCCGGGTCTGCTGCGCACCCGCGGCGCCTTCGCCGTTGAGCGCGCTTCCCAGCACACCGTCGAGGACGCCGACCGCGCCGAGGACGTCGATGTTCATATCGTGCGACCGGCACTGGGTGCCCTGGGAGACGTTGAAGAGCCCTTCCTTCCCGCCCCCCTTTCCGCCGTCCTCCCCGTCGCTGGAGAAGGAACTCGTCCCGCCCTGCCGCCCGCCATGGGCGTTAGCGGTGCCGGCGCCGAGGAGGCCAACGCTGCCCAGTACGGCGATCACAACAGCGGCCTTACGAAGCTTGCGCATTTCATCTCCGGTAGGTCGATCGGAAGCGATCAGAGGTTGATCGGCTTCGTACGTCTATGAAAACTAATGCGCAATATGTCCCAACTCCTCGGTGACACGCTGACTTTCACGACTGCCACGCCCTGGCTGCGCCCCGCTTATCGGATAACCCGCACTCTCGGTGGCTTCGGGGGTATCCGCCGCAGTGCACCGATCGGAGGCCGCGGATCGCTGTCCGCTGGGGGGAGTTGGGTGGTATTGATCAGCTTGTCCGGTGATCCGCCGCGAGAGGGATCGATGCGTCTGCCGTGGCCTCGTCACCGCCGCCACTCTCCTCATGCGGCTCGGCTTGAGAGGGAAGGCTCAGAAGGGAAGGCCCTGAAGGGGAAGCGCCACTTCTGATAATCCAGGAGTGCCGTGCGCAGATTCCCGAATTCACTGTGACATTCCCCCGCCATCTCACGCCTTCTCGCCACGGCTCTTACCTGGGCATACTCCACGCCTGCCCCGTCCCAAATCTCCAAAGGGCGAGGGCTGTTCGAAAGGAGCTGGTGGCGGCGATGACATCGGACACGGTCTCTGCGAGGGATGCGGGCACCTGCCTTCTCGGGTGCTTCACGGTCAACCGGATCGGCCTGGGCGCCATGCGCCTGACTGGTGGTGCCGCCTTCCACGAGGGCGCTCCACGCGATCGCAGCCAGGCGATCGGCGTGCTGCGCCGCGCGGTCGAACTCGGCGTCAACCACATCGACACCGCGGCGTTCTACTTCTCGTCGCTGCGCTCCGCCAACGAGCTGATCAACACGGCTCTGGCGCCGTACCCGGACGACCTCGTCATCGCTACCAAGGTCGGCCCCGCACGGGACGCGTCCGGCGAGTGGGCCGCCCCGGCGCGCCCCGAGCAGCTGCGCGGCCAGGTCGAGGAGAACCTGCGCCAGCTCGGCCGCGACCACCTCGACCTGGTCAATCTGCGCATCATGGGTCAGGCGGCGATCAGCGAGCACTTCGGGGCCCTCGCCGAGCTACGCGACGCCGGGCTTGTCCGCCACCTCGGCATCTCCAACGCCAACCTGGACCACCTGGCCGAAGCCCAGGCGATCGCACCCGTGGTGTGCGTCCAGAATCGCTACGGAATCGACGCGCGCGCAGGCGAGCAGATGCTCCACGCATGCGGCACACACGGCGTCGCGTTCGTACCCTACTTCGCCATTGCCGGCGACGGACGGGAGTCCGGAGCCGTCCGCCGCGAACACGAGCAGGTCCTCAATGTCGCCCATGCGCACGGGATATCAGCGGCACAGGTACGCCTGGCATGGATCCTGCACCAGGGAAATCATGTCCTGGCCATTCCGGGAACGGGCAACCCGGACCACCTCGTCGACAACCTGGCGGCAGGGACCCTGCAACTGGCAGAGGAAGAACGCGGACCCTTCGATTCCATCGGCCGCACCGCCCACTGATGCCGACAACCGGCAGTCGCACGTGAGGAGACGCCGGACCTTTTCGAGCGCGCGTTGACGAGCTGGGGCCGGCCGTTGACGTGCCCACCGATGGTCCGGCGGTGTGGTGGGCGATGGCCCGCCGGCTCGCCGGTCAGATCGTGGACGGCTCCCTCGATCCCGCCCTTGGCACGCAGCGGATCTGGCGGGACTGCGATGGCGGCAGCGGCGGAGTTCGGGGCTTGAGACTGGTAGGCGCGCATGTTGAGGTGTCGCGTATTCCTGATGGGTGGCGGTGGCAGTGTCACCGTGTGTGGTCGCCGGAGGCGTATCGGCTCCAGGTGCCGCCAGCCTCGGTGACGAGCCGGGTAGCGGTTTTGTCGTGGTTCGGCCTCGGGTAGCAATGGAACAGTGGTTGGCGTTAAGCATTGACCGACGTCATGGACGCCGTTGACGGCGGGCGTTCCCGCCGGTTACCCGTGCTTGTCCGGTTCGGCGTCGGCGAAGGCGCGGTATCCGCCGAGGTCTCGGGCTGGGCGAGGACGTCGCCGCGGTGTACGACTCGGACCGGACCTGGGGCCATCATCGGATGCTGATCCGCCGGCGTAGCGAGGTCGTGTCGGACATTCAGCAAGACCGCCGTCGTCATCACCGCGAAGTCCGCCGGGCGCAGGGTCTTCGGCCTCGCCACCGCAGGCGTCCGTCTCGCTCGACCTCTTGCGCGTCAGTCCGGCAGCCAGTGCAGCTCGTGCGCCAGGGTTTTGGCGACGGCACGGATGCGGCGGTGTAGTGGCGACTGCTCGCGTGGGAGGAGCAGGTGGATCGTCAGGCTGGGCGCGCCTCGCAGCGGTCGCCAGGTGAGACCGGCCGGTTGTGCCGTGGCCGCGGCTTCTCCGGCCGGGGCGAGGGTGACCCCGTCGCGCAGGTCGCGCTGAGACATGTCGAAAGAGACTGCGGGCGTGTGGAATCGGGGGTGTGGTCGGGTGTCTCGGAACAGTGCGGACAGCTGATCGTGGATCACGGGGTTGGCCGCACGGTCCGGGAGTCGCAGCGGATACGCGGCCGCGTCGGCGATCTCGATCTCCGGGTGTTCGGCCAGCGGATGGTGCTGCGCCAGCTGGACCCCGATGCGCGCACGCCGCAGCAGGAACCGGCGCACGCCACGGCCCGGTTGTTCACCGCGGGTGATCCCGGCATCGATGCGGCCGTCGGCGACTGCGGGGGAGATCTCCGGTGTCGCCATCGGGACCGCGCCGACCTCGAGTCCGCTGTTGCCGCGAATCAGCCTGTCCACCAGGGCCGGTGCCGTCTCGGCCCCGGTGCTGAGGCTGTATCCGATGCGCAGCGTGCCCAGTTCACCGGCCGCCGCGCTCCGGGCGGTGTCCCATGCCCGGTCCAGCGCCGCCAGCGCGGGCGGCGCGGACTCCGCCAAAGCCGCACCGGCCGTGGTCAATACGACGCTACGCGTGTTGCGGACCAGCAGGGCCGTACCGAGTTCCGCCTCCAATCGGCGCATCCGGGCGCTGAGTGCGGGCTGTGCGATACCGATCCGTGCGGCCGCGCGGGTGAAGTTCAACTCCTGCGCCAGCACCAGGAAGTACCGCAGGCTCACCGTATCCGGCGCCACGTGCCCTCCCTGCCGATTGATAACGATCCGTTCTGAGTCTATCCCGTACCGGTCTTTCCCTCGACCGCACATCAAGCCCTAACCTGCGCATATGACGATTCAACTGACCGCAGTACCCGTCGCCGGGATCGATCGATCTGAGTGTCAATTCGAAGTCGGACATGTCCGGCCGAACACAGGAGGTTTCCATGGCTAAGGGCTACTGGGTCAGTGTCTACCCCGCCATTTCCGACCCTGAGAGGCTGACTGCCTACGAGAAGCTGGCCGGTCCGGCTGTCCGGGCTGGGGGCGGGCGCCTCCTGTCCCGTGGCGGTCGAGTCGTCGCCCACGAGGCCGGAATCACGCAACGCGTCGTTCTGATCGAGTTCGACGGCTTTGAACAGGCCGTCGCGGCATACGAGAGCGAGGCATACCAGAAGGCGCTGGTGGCCCTCCCCGACGGCGTCGAGCGCGACTTCCGCATCATCGAAGGCATCGACTGACTGGCGGGCCCAGCCATCGCTGAGCATCCGTCACCTGATACGCACACGGTGCTGAACGACGACTCACGAGACGAGTTCGAAGCCATGCCCCGCGTCCCAGTTCGTCGTCGACGTCCTCGACGGCCTGATCCCAGGGGTTGAGACTGGTAGGCCCGCATGTTGAGGAGTCGCATACTCCTCTGGGATGGCGGAAGTCTTGTCACCGTGTGTGGTCGCCAGGGGCGTATCGGCTCCAGGTGCCGCCGGCTTCGGTGACCAGGCGGGTGGCCGTTTTGTCGTGGTAGCCGAGGGCCTTGGCGATGACGGAGGCTGGGGCTTGGAGGACGAGGTGTCGGATAGCGGAGGTGCGGGCGCGTTGATTGGGGATGCCGAGGTCGCGGAGGGCGTCGCGCAGGGTGGAGGTGTTCACCGGCTGGCCCGGGCGGCGGCCGGGGAAGAGCCAGTGGGTGGAGAGGTTCACCGCTGGTGTGTGGGCCGGGAGTGAGCGGAGGTAGTACCGAACGAGATCGGCGACGGGCTCAGGTAGAGGCGAGGGCGGGTCTCCGAGCCGGAGGTGGACCTGCTGGCCGTCGTCCAGGATGTCGTCGGTCGTGAGGCGGACGATGCGGGTGAGGGGCTGGGCGAACAGCAGGACGAGAGCGGCGGCGGCCCGGCTTCCCAGCGGGGCGGCGTCGTTGTCGAGGACACGCCGCAGGGCGGTCAACCGCTGGTGCTGGCCCATGGGTTGTGGGTTGGTCGTCGCACGGTAGGGGATCGTCAGCCGGGGCATGCGGCGTGTGTCCATGCACCAGCGCAAGAAGGGTTGTGCCGCGCGGCGGGTGGCGTAGTTCTCGGCGTGCCAGGCGTCGAGATCAGCTTGGGTTGTCGCCGCCAGAGTGCTGCCTCGGCAGGTGAGCCAGGTGAGGAAGGCGCCAGCCTGGGTGGTCTGCTGCCGGTGCTCGCTGACGGTGCTAACGCTCAGCGGGCCGATGTCGGCCTTGGCCCGCAGCTTGCGGAGCTGGTGCCAGTGGGCGAAGTGCCGCAGGAACTGCTCGTGTTCGGGATTGGTGGTCGCCGCGAGGCGTTCGGCCAGCCAGCGTTGGAAGAGCAGGAGCCGGCGGTCCTGCCGGGGCAGGACGCCGCATTCCATGAGCAGGTCGCGCAGGTAGGCGGCGGTCCGCCAGTTCGGCACCTGCTGGATCGCCTCGTGGGTGAGGGCGATGTTGCCGGTGGCGAGGTCAGCGCGGGGACCTGCGGGTTGTTCAGCCAGACGAGGCGGCCCTTGGGCCGGTCCATTCCGACCAGCAGGTCGTGCAGCGGAAGCAGGCGCGGGTTGGGGCGGCCGGTGCCGTCCTCCAGGATGTTGGTGAGCCTGTTGGAGAGGGTGCAGCGTTCGCAGAGCCGGCCGCCCAGGAGGAGGCCCTCGAAGCCGCAGCGGCTGCAGAAGAAGTCGCGGGTGATGCCGGCGCAGTCCCGACAGAGCGGCTGGCCCTGATCATTGCGGCCGGGCAGGAGCCGATCGGCGGAGCACCCGGGGCAACGGCCCCGGACGCGCATGGCCCGCTCCAGGCAGGTGCGGCAGATCGGTCCGTCCGACCAGTTGGCGGACTTCGCCGCCCGCCGGCCGCAGCGGGTGCAGTCGCGCAGGTGCCAGCGTTCGTACTGTTCGGGCGTCACGTCAGTCACCCCTTGTCGGTGAGCCGGACCCGTGTCGGCCGGCGGGCAGCGAGGTTGATCGGTGCGTCCTGTACGGCGGTGCGGCGCAGGCGGACGTTCTCGGCGCTGGTAGGGATCAGGTCGCTGGCGGTGCAGTCGAGGATGTCGCAGAGCGCGGCGAGCACCGGCAGGGACAGCCGCTCGGGGGTGCCGGAGACGAGGCGGTGGACCTGGGAGGCGGACAGGGTGATCCCGCGTTCGGCCAGGTGCGGCATGAGCTCGGGGACGGTGAACATGCCGCGGGCGGCCATCAGCTCGCGCAGGCGCCACCGGTAGGTGATCTGGCGGGACATTACGAAGTCCTTCCCGGCCGCATCGCGGCCTCAACGGAGGCGTCCAGGGCCCGGCGAAGGGTGCGGGTTCGGAAGTCGGAGGAGACGCACGTGTAGATCGCGGTGGTGGATGCGTACTCGTGGCCGACCTGGTCCTGGATTATCTTGAGCTTGTTCGCCGGATAGGCCGTTGACCTGGGTGTTCGCGTCAAGGTGGTTGTCCGTGACGTAGCGAGTCAGGGCACTGGGGGTTCTTTCAGTACGGGCTGATCGATATCGATCTGGGATGGGAGCAGTTCCTTTCGAGGGACCACTGACCTGGAATGCGAATGATCACGGAACGCGCGCGGGTCGCCGGATACCGAGGCATGCTCCTACTCGCAGTAGTGATTCAGGACGTCCAGCAGGTGCCGTGCCCATCTGTCGTACGTCACGTCGTCGGGTGCGGTCAGCGTGCAGTCGTACGGAACGTCGTCGGTGCACTCGATGAACAGCGTGCATTGCAGGCTGGCGTCCTTGAGGGTGTGGCCGATGCTCGCGATTTCGTTCCAGGGGAAGTCGATGCTGATGCCATTAAGTCCGACCAGCCTGATCTCGACCCCGTGGCCATCGATGACCATGGCACGTTCGTCGTCCTCGGCCTGGAAGAACTCGGCGTCCTCGGGAGGGAGTTCCTGGGCCTTTCCAGGACCGTCCTCGGTGGGCGGTGCCACGAGGGTGGGCGGTGGCACCACGAGGGTGGGCAGGTGCGAGGCGTCCACGACCCCGGTGAATGCGTCGAGCAGTTGCTCCGTGGTGGGGCGACGAGCCGGGTCCTTCTCCAGGCAGGCCCCGACGATCCCGCATATGCTCTCCGGGACTGGTGAGAGGTCCGCTTCCGTGTGCACCGAGCGGTACATCAGCATCATCGGTGTGCCCTCGCCGAAGGCGCTGCCGCCCGCCGCCGCCACGAGGACGGCGCCGAGGGCGAACACATCGGCGGCGCCGGTCACTTCCCAGCCCTCCGCCTGTTCGGGCGCGAGATAGCCTGGGGTGCCGAAGGCGTGGCCTGTCATGGTCAGCCGGGTGGACTCGATGGCCCGGGCGATGCCGAAGTCCAAGACTCGTGGACCGTCCGGCGCCATGATGATGTTGCCCGGCTTCAGATCGCGGTGCACGAGCCCGCATCCGTGCACCGCCTGGAGCGCCTCCGCCAGCGCCGCGCCGAGCTGTCGCAGCTCTCCCTCGGCCATGTGCTCTTCGGCGGCGATCAAGTGGGCGAGTGTCGGGCCCGGCACATACGCCGTGGCCAGCCAAGGCGGCTCTCCGTCCGGATCGGCGTCCACCACCTGCGCTGTGTGGAAGCCGCCGACCTTGCGCGCCGCGTCCACCTCGGCCCGGAACCGGGCCCGGAAGGCCGTGTCTGCGGCCAACTCTGGCCTAGCCACCTTTACCGCCAGCAGACGCCCGCCGCGCGACCGGGCCAGGTAGACCGTGCCCATCCCGCCCGCACCGAGTTCCCGCACCACGACGTACGATCCGAACCGTTCCAACTGGTCCTCCCCCAAACGCCCTTCACGTCTTCTTGTATCTACCATGTCCCGTCCGTACCAGCCCTCGGGTGTCTCTCGTCTCGGGACTGGCCGCGCACATGAAACATTTACCCGGGCCCACCACGTCAATGAAGTGAAGACGATGCGAGCGAGTTGCCCCGCCTGGGATTACCCGCTCCTGCTCGTGGTGGGTTGGTGCGAGTTGTCGCGGCGCGTTGTTCACCGAGTGCGTGGGCGAGTTGCTCGCGAAGTTGTTGGTTCGCCTCGGTGAGCCGCCGGATGCGGGCGTTGGCGGCTTCGAGGCGCCGCAGCAAGGACGCGTCGGAAGTGCGTTGACGTGCGGGAACCGGTGATCTGGGCTCTCGGCGGTGCGCTGCCCGCAGTTGCTCGATCTCCGTTCGCAGGTCCGGCTGGGCATAAAGCCACGACCGGGACACCCCGGCCCGCTTGGCGACGGTCTCGAAAGTGACCGGCTCGCCCGCGGCATCGAGGGTGCGGAGGGCCTGGATGGCCTTGGCACGGGTGTACTCGCTGCGGCGGCGGGCGGCGTCGACGATGTGCTGGGTGTTGTCAGCTCGCATCGGCGGTCGCCTCCGACTGCCCGGGGCCGGACTCCAGGCCGGTGATGATCTTCTCCAGATTGCCAAGGACTTGGCGGTTCATCTCGACAACACGCGCTTGGCCGCGAGCCTCGGCGGCCGAGACGATCTGCAGCAGCTGCTGCCGTTGCTCGCGGTGCTGCGGCAGGAACTCGGGGGTGGTAACGAACATCGGGCATGTCAGGCAAGCGTTGGCATGCGGACAGACCTTCTGAACCGGCAGGCCGCAGTAGCCGTTGGGCAGGGCCTGGGTCACGCGGCCGAGCCGCTGCTTGGCCCAGGTGGCCTCGGCCAGCGGGCCTTCGGGATCGATGGTGACGCTCTCGCCCTTGATGTTGACCTTGCGGGCCTTCTCCCAGTGCCGGCGGACCGTGGTGTCGTGCAGCCGGGCATAGTGGGCGGTCATCTCGCCGGAAGAGTGATCGAGAAGGACGCGTACGACTTCCTGCGGGACGTCCCGGTTGATCAGCCTGGTTCCAAAAGTGTGACGCCATTGATGGGGCGTCAGATGAACTGTCCGACCGTGTTCGTCACGCACGTCACACCGCTCCAGCCAGCGATCGAGCTGCCCACGGTAGGAGTGCGTGGTCAGCGGCCTCGTGCCGTCGGGGTTCATCCGGGGCGCCGGGAACAGCCACCGGCTGCCACCGGGCCAGCAGCGCAGGACGCGCTGCTGCTGGGCGGTGATTTCGTTCTCGACTTCCTCGTCGATCGGGACCAGGGCTTCGCGTTTCATCTTCCGGTTGAGGTAGCGCAGGTAGGCGGCGCCGTCGGCGTCCCGGATGATGCAGTCGAAGGCCAGGTTGCAGGCATCGCCGACCCGCAGTCCGCAACGCATGAGGATCAAGGTCAGCACGCGGCTATCGGGGTTGTGCCAGCGGTCAAGATTGGCGGGCTGCTCGACCTGGGCCATCACGTGCTCGGCCAGCCCCCGGGGCAGCCGCTTGTCGGGGCGAGGGAAGTCGTCGGGGTAGAAAGTCGCGTTCGCCGGGAGGCTGGGATCCCAGCCGTGGCGGCGCACGGCGTTGAAGAACGCGTTCAGCGAGCCGATGTCCCGGCTGCGGGATTGCGTTGAGCGCTGATCCAGGGCCAGGTCGGCGAGGTAGCGTTCCAGCACGGTTCGGTCCACGCAGGCGAGCTTGTCGACGGCGACGCGCGGATCGGCCAGGAAGCCGGAGAACCGGTTGAGGGCCAGGATGTCGACGACGGCCTGGTTGACACTGCGGCCGATGCTCAGCCGCCAGCGCACGAACTGTTTGGCCGACTCACGCAGCCACGTCTGGCTGATGCGGTCGAACCGCAGCCGGGCCCGGGTGCCCTCGATGCCGAGCCGGCGCAGTTCCCACACATCGCGCGGGAACTCGCTCTCCCAGCCGCTGCCGTGGACGAGGTCTTCCAGATGCGTGTACGCATAGCGCAGGAAGGCCAGTTGCCCGTTCTGGCTGTGGCTGGCACCTCGCATCGCCGCGTAGTACTCGCTCCACCGCTCCATCGGCCACTCCAGTAGCGACGCGGTGCCGCTGGCGGCAGTCAGTCGGATCACCGGGGCGACGGCCGAGCTGTGGGTGTTGACCTGCCGTTCGTCGTGACGGCACTGGAGCGCGTACTGCAGCTCCAGCCGCAGCTGCCGTTGTCCGTCCAGCGGCCGGAAGTCGAACCGGTCGTCGCCGGCTGCCTCGCAGCGGCGGACGAACTCCTTGACCTCGGGACGGCCGACGGCCTGCCAGCGGGATCTGTGGTTGTGGCAGAACGGCGACTTGCCCTGGGCCCACAGGCTGCAGAACGACAGCCGGCAGACCCGGCGGCCGTCGTCTTCGATCACCGGCAGGCCCGCGGTCCAGGTCTCCTTGTCGGGCTTTCCTGCCCGCTCCCAGAAGCCCTGGTGGCTCACGCACAAGCCTTGGCGGGCCGCCCCGAAGCGGCATCCGACGATGGCGCAGGCCGTCAGTTCGGCCCGTCCAACCGGGCCAGAGCCGGGATCGGCGATGAACTCTTCAACGTCCGGTTTCCCGCGTCGCTGCCAGCGGTAGTAGTGGCCGCGGCAGAGTTGGCGGGTGCGGGGCTGGCGCGGGCAGCCAGGAACCCGGCAAGCGCCCAGATCGAAGATCAGCTCCCCGGGTTCGGGGATGAACACGTCCACCCGGAACTCCGGCCGGACGGCAGCCATCAGCTTGCCCAGCAACCCAGCGCCGGGGGCCGGAACGGGCGACATCGACTCGCTCACCAGCGCACCTCCCGGCCAGTCAGGAATCCCGCGGCCTCCAGAGCACGGCGGGCATCCTCCACGGACAAGTGACCGTAGATGTCGTGCGTGGTGGCGATCGAGGAATGTCCGAGCAAAGTGCTGACCACTTCGATCGGCACCCCCTGCCGCAGGAGCAAGGTCGCTCGGGTGTGACGGAGCCAGTGGGGATCGAAGTCGAACCCGGTGTCGCGACGCAGCCGCAGGACGAGATCGTAGACGGACGCGTAGGTCAGGGGGCGCCCGTAGGACCCGCCCCACAGGTTGACGAACATGTAGTCGCTGTCCAGGTCGCCGTACTCATCGTGGAGGTAGTCGGCGTAGAGCCGCACGATCTCGGGGCCGACGGGAACGGTGCGGGGCGAGGCGGACTTGGCCCTCGCCCGGTTGTCATTGACGCGTGGCATGATGGTCAACTCGCCTTCTGCGGCGGCTAGATCCTCGTGCCGCAGGCCCAGGGCCTCGCCGATCCGGACACCGGTCTCCCACAACAGCGCGAACAAGAATCGGTCCCGCAGACGAGTGCAGGCAATCCAGGATCGCCTGGACCTGGGCGGCGGTCAGGATCGT
The DNA here is from genome assembly GCF_014648695.1 of Streptomyces albospinus. Taxonomy (GTDB): domain Bacteria; phylum Actinomycetota; class Actinomycetes; order Streptomycetales; family Streptomycetaceae; genus Streptomyces; species Streptomyces albospinus. Next base: position 6,907 of record NZ_BMRP01000067.1, on the reverse strand, counting down.
CGGATGTGTGCGGGGTGTCTTCAGCTTGATGGTGCGGCGCCGCTCTGGCTGGCCACCGGCCAGGTGATACAGGAATGGCTTCCAGCCCGTGCGGCGGGCGCGGACCGGCTGCAGCTCAGTGACGAGATCGCCGAGGTCCACACCGTGTCGTGCATGGAAGACGTACAGACCGCTGACGGCGGACAGCTTCCGATTGACCGTGGTGACCCCACAGTGATGCTCCGCCGAGGGCAGCAAGGTCACACCACCATTCCGGCCCGCAGGCGGCAGCCGGAGCCAGGCAACGAACTCGCCCAAGTCCTCCAGCCTGACCTCACGCCAGTCCAGACCGCGCCGGTCAAGGAAGACGAACCAGTCCTTCAGATCATGGGCGTATGCCTTGATCGTGTTCGGCGACCGCTCAATGTCGGTCAGGTAGGCGAGGTAACGCTCGATCGGCTCGACTATCCCGCCCTCATCGCCGAGGACCGTCCATGACTCAAGCGACGAGTCGGGCATCAGTACCCGTTGCACCAGCATCAAACCTCCCGCAGAACTGCCTGGTGGACGGCGGTAGATAACCACCTCCACCACACAGATCTCCGCCCGCCCTGGGCTCGTGCTGCACGTCATGGACACAGTGCTGAGGACTCAAGAGAAGCTGGACGAACAGCGGATCGTAGCCGTCTTCGATCAGGTGGGTGATGTACGACCTGCGCAGCGAGTGGAACTCCAGCGCCGGGTCCAGGCCGAGCGCGTCACGATAGGCGGCGAACCGGGAGTCCAGCCGCTGGAGCCCGATCCGGGGCCCTCGCTCGGAGGGCCACAGCGCGGGCCCGTGGGCGTGCCGCATCCCGGGACGCACCTCGGTGACCCACTCCTCGATGACGACCGGCGTCCACTGCCAGACGGTCAGCACGCTGCGGCGCTTGGGCGGCGAGCCCTTCTTCGCCTTCCCGTGTCGCACCATCAAGGTGGCGTAGTCGCCGAACTCCCGACCGTGCGGGTTGGGGCCGAAGTCGACCTCGTTGAGCATGCGGGTCTCGTTGCGGCGCAGGCCATAGCCGTAGGCCGTCTTGAACAGCGCCGCGTCCAGGAACGCCGGCAGCCAGCCCTTGCGTCCCTTGCCCCGGACGCGCACCACCTGCTCGTCGGTGTAGTCGAAGAACGCCTCCAGCTCGGGTCGAGTGAAGGCGCGGCGCTCGGGTTCGCCCTCGCCTTCGTCGGTATGGACCGCCGCGTTCCAGTCGTGGACCACCTGGACCGGGTGCGTCCCGAACTGCAGCAGGCACTCCTCCGCCCAGCCGTACGCCGGGTTGGTCACGAAGTCGCAGAACTGTCGTACCGCGCCTTGGTAGTTGCGCACCGTGGAGCGCGCGCAGCCCCGCACCGAGCGGAGGTCCACCGACCACTCCTCGACGTGCTGGGGCGCCCACTCCCACGGGAGGCCGTCCGCGTGCCGGGCGAACGCGCGCACCGTCCGCTCCTGGTCGCTGACGTGGCCGAACGACAGGTTCCTGGCCAGCTGCTGGTTGCGCCAGCCGGCCAGCATCGCCTCGAAGACCTGCTCCTCCGGGTGCAACAGCGGCAGGCCGTCGACCAGGTGCAGCCGTGCCGAGCCCGGCACCAGGGTGTCCCCACCCATCCGATCACTCTCCGTCCATCGCATTCGACGCGAGAATCTCGCATCAGATGCGACCCAAGGGTGTTTTCGCAGGTCAGTACCTCGAAGGAGTGAAGGCAACGGCTAGTAGCGGCCCGGTCCGGTACTGTCCGACAGAGGTCCCGGCCTCCCGTCCGGCCAAGGTCAGCACCCGGTTTCGGGAGCGCGGGGCATCTGTCCAGGTCCGGAGTCGCCAGTTCGCATCAGCTGCAATTGGCGTCGGTAGGAACATCGGAACGGAAACTGGCGCTAAGCCCTGCCGGTCCACTGGAGGGCGTTGACCTGGGGTTCTGGGGTGCCGGAGCCTTCGGCAGTCGTGTTGATCGACTGTCTGGAGGTCCGGGGGTGCCGGTTGAGTTTCTGACGGATGAGCAGGCCGCTGGGTACGCGGCATTTCGGGGGGCGCCGTCGCGCTCCGAGCTGGAGCGGTTCTTCTTCCTGGACGACGCGGACCGGGAGCTGGTCGAGTCGAAGAGGCGGGCCCACAACCGGCTGGGCTTCGCGGTGCAGCTGACCACGGTGCGGTTCCTGGGCGTGTTCCCGGAGGACGCGGCTGGCGTGCCGGTGGAGGTCGTGGACTACCTCGCGGGCCAGCTGGGCATCGTCGACTCCACGGTGCTGGAGGCGTACGGCGAGCGGGAGAAGACCCGGTTCGAGCACATGTGGGAGCTGCGCCGGCTGCTGGAGTACCGGGAGTTCGCCGAGGTGGAGGCCGAGCTGCGGGCGTGGGTGGATGCGCGGGCCTGGACGACGGGCGAGGGCCCGAAGGCGCTGTTCGACGCGGCGGTTGGGTGGCTGCGGGAGCGGCGGGTGCTGCTGCCGGGGGTGACGACGCTGGCGCGGCTGGTGGCGTCGGTGCGGGAGGCGGCGAACCAGCGGTTGTGGGACACGCTGTACGGGCTACTGAACATCGGTCAGCGGGCCGTGCTGGACTCGCTGCTGGTGGTGCCGGCCGGTCAGCGGGTCTCGGAGCTGGACCGGCTGCGGCGCGGTCCGGTGCGGGTGTCGGGCCCGCAGATGAAGCGGCGCTGTTCGAGTTGACGCCGCCGCTGGACTCGGACGCGGACGAGGCGTGGCGGGCGATGCTGGTGGGCCGGTTCGGCACCGTGCGGCCGTTCCTGAAGCCGCTGGTGGAGGTGGTGGACTTCGGCGCGACCCCGGAGGGCCTGCCGGTGCTGAAGGCGCTGAAGTCGCTGCCGGAGTTGATGGGCCGCAAGAAGGTGGGCCCGGCCGAGATCGACACCGAACTGCTGGCCGGCTCCTGGCGGCGCCTGGTGCTGACCTCCCCGCAGCTGGAGCCGGGCACGGTGGACTGGAAGGCGTACACCTTTTGCGTGCTGGAGCAGTTCCACCGGATGCTGCGGCGCAAGGAGGTGTTCGCCAAGAACTCCTCGAAGTGGGGCGACCCGCGGGCCAAGCTGCTGGTCGGCGAGGCGTGGGAGCAGGCCAAGCCGACCGTGCTGGCCTCGCTCGGCCTGCCGGAGGCGGCGGGCGAGCACCTGGCGGCGCGGGCCGCGCTGCTGGACGGCACGTACCGGGAGGTCGCCTCCCGGCTGCCGGCGAACGCGCAGATCGTCTTCGACGACGGCGGCCGGCTGCACTTCGCCGCGCTGGAGCCGGAGCCCGAGCCGGCCTCGCTGCTGGAGCTGCGGGCGGCGGTGAACGCGATGCTGCCTCGGGTGGACCTGCCCGAGGTGCTGCTGGTGGTGTTCTCCTGGACCGGCGCCGACCAGGCGTTCACCTCAGTCACCGGCGGCAAGGCTCGCCTGAGGGACCTGCACGTCACGATCGCCGCGCTGCTGGTCGCGCACGGCTGCAACGTTTGCTACACCCCGGTGATCGGCGGCCTGGACGCGCTGAAGTACGGCCGGCTCTCCCACGTTGACCAGACGTACCTGCGGCTGGAGACCTACCGGGCCGCCAACGCCACCTTGGTCGCCGCGCAGGCGTCGATCCCGCTCGCGCAGGCGTGGGGCGGCGGCCTGGTCGCCGCGGTGGACGGGATGCGGTTCGTCGTCCCCGTGCCGTCGGTGTACGCCAGGCCCAATCCGAAGTTCTTCGGCAGGCGGGGCGGCGCAACATGGTTGAACCTGATCAACGACCAGGCGGCCGGGCTCGGCGGGAAGGTGGTGGCCGGCACCCCGCGCGACTCGCTGTACGTCCTGGACGTGCTCTACGACCGCGACGGCGGCCGGCGCCCCGACATGATCGTCACCGACACCGCGTCCTACAGCGACATCGTGTTCGGCCTGCTCACCCTGGCCGGGTTCACGTACGCGCCGCAGCCGGCGGACCTGCCGGACCAGAAGATGTGGCGGATCGACCGCTCGGCCGACTACGGCGCCTTCCAGGACGCGGCCCGCGGCCGGATCGACCTGGCCAGGGTCGAGCGGCACTGGGAGGACATCCTGCGGATCATCGGCTCGATCCACACCGGCGCAGTGCGGGCCTACGACGTGATCCGGATGCTGTCGCGCGACGGCCGGCCCACCCCACTGGGCGACGCGATCGCGCACTACGGGCGGATCTCGAAGTCGCTGCACATCCTGCGCCTGGCCGACGAGCCCGGCTACCGGCGCCAGATCAAGACGCAGGCCAACCTGCAAGAGGGCCGCCACGCGCTCGCCCGCAAGATCTTCCACGGCCGAGCCGGGCAGCTCTACCAGAACTACCAGGACGGCATGGAGGACCAGATCGGCGCGCTCGGCCTGGTCCTCAACGCCCTGGTGCTCGTCAACCCCCGCTACATGGACGCCGCCGTCACCCAGCTGCGCGCCGACGGCTTCGACGTCCGCGACCAGGACGTCGCCCGCCTCGCCCCGTTCGTGCGCCACCACGTCAACCTGCTCGGCCGGTACTCCTTCCAGCTCCCCGAGCTGCCCGGCGGCCTGCGACCCCTGCGCGATCCGGACGCCGCAGATCAGGAGTGAGGCAGCTTCCCGGCCGCCGTCACGTCCTCGGTGGCGTTCGCGCCGGGCACCGGCTCGTAGAGGGGGCCGGGAGGCGTCACGCCGGCCGGGGTGGTGACGGCTTCGCGTACCCGCTTCTGCGAGCGGCGGGCCCGGTAGGCGGCCTGCCGGCACCGGGGGCTGCAGAACTTCGAGTCCCGGCGGTGGAGGTGCCCGAGGATGAAGCGGCTGGTCGGTCGAGACCCGCTTGTAGACCAGGCTCGCCAGCAGGGCCCCTTCCGTACTAAGGATCAGACCCTGTCTGTCGTCAAACCCTGTCATCAATCACCCTCGGATCGGATGGGAGCAGCGCCGCCCCGGTGCCCCGGAATGTCCGGGTTCATTGGCCGCGCCGGCTGCCTGTCGTCAAACGATTCGTTTGACGACAGGCAGCGTGCGGCAGCGTGTATCTCAGTACGAAGACCGACACAGTCAACCCCGTTCTGCGCGTACCGTGAAGACATGGCCGGGTGGGTGCGCCGCTGCGCGTTCCACCACTGTGGTCAGGGCGAGGGAAACCAGAGTGCCGAGCAGACCGGGCCCCGTATAGCTGGTCAGCACGACAAGCTCAGCGGAAGTCGTCGGCGTGGTCGACGGCCCACTGGGCGTAGGTGTGTGCCGGAGCGCCGGTGATCTTTTCGGCGATGACGGAGGTCACGGCCACGACGCCGTCGGCGGCGGCCCACTGACTCACGATCGCCTCGGCCACGACCGGATGCATTGTTCTGGCGACTTCCGTGCGAGCCTGCACGTCGGAGATGTGTTCAACCCGGATATGACGGCCGATGGCCTCGCCGATGTGCTCGACCTGGCGTTGCAGGGTCAGGGACTCGGCCCCGTAGATGGTGTAGGCCTGGTGCGAGTGGCCCGGTTCGGTCAGGGCGGTCACCGCCAGTGCCGCGATGTCCTTCTCGTGCACCGGTGCCGACTGTGCGAGCGGATAGGGAAGGCGGACGACGTTGTCGGTGCGGATCGATTCGGCCCACCAGGTGCGGGTGTTGGTCGCGAATGTCCCCGGCCTGAGGAACGTCCAGTCCATGCCGGACCGTTGGACGGCCTGCTCGATCGTGCGGTTCAGGCGGGCGACCGGGTGGTCGGCGTCGGGGTCCAGGACGACCGACACCGACGAGAGCAGAACCACCTGCCGGATCCCCGCAGCTGCGGCCGCCGCAGCGACCTTCTCGATGTCGTAGGGCTTCTGGGGGTCGAGCATTCCGTAGAGGAACACCTTGTCGGCGCCGTCGAGCGCTGCGGGCAGCGTCTCGGGACGCGCCAGGTCGGCGACGACTGCTTCGCACCCAGGCGTCAAGCCCGCGGCTGGGGTCCTGTTGACTACTCTGACCTGCTCACCGGCGACCAGCAGGCCATCGGCCACATGACGACCGACGTTACCGCGAGCGCCGAAGACAACTGCCACCATGATGGAACCTCCTGCTTGTTGTGGACATGAATTGCCGCATTGGCGTGGGTGGTGCGAGATGTGTCGCTGCCACGCGGGTGGCGGACCGGCGCCGGCGGGCCTGGTTGTTGGCGACGGTGTGGGGAAAAAGTCGGGAGCCGGAGCGCGTTGACCGCGGGATGTGCGGGTACGAGATGTCGCTGCGGCGAGACGGTCGGTCGCGAGTGACGTAGGTGAGGGTTTTCCGCTGTCAACGTGAGCGCCGGCAGCGGGTCCGCCCCGATCGTCGGTCGCCGATCAGGGCTGGATGTTCTCCAGGTCCTCCAGGAGGCTGCGGTGCTTCGGCTCCCAGCCGAGCGCCTGCTGGGTGCGGGTGCTGGACGAGGGCTGGTCGGCCTTGAAGATCGGGCCGAGCGGGCCGTAGGTCTCCTCCGGCACCGACTCGACCGGCAGGCCCAGCCGTCGGCCGATGACGGCCGCGATGTCCCGTACCTTGTCCCCCTCGTCGGCCACGGCGTGCCAGACGCTGCCGGCTTCCGCCTGTTCCAGGGCGAGCCGGAGGAGGGCCGCCGCGTCGAGCGCGTGGACGGCGGGCCAGCGCTGTGTGCCGTCGCCCGGGTAGCCGGACACCCCGGTCCGGCGTGCGATGTCGGTCAGCAGGCCGGCGAACCCGCCCGTGCCCTGGTTGTGGACCGTGCGCGGCAGGCGTACGGCCGTGCTCCGGACCCCGCGCGAGGCCAGGCCCAGGACCGTCGTGACCGTGCGACTGCGGCCGCCGACCGGTCCGTCGGTCGGCACTGGGTCGGCCTCGGTGGAGACACGGCCCGGGGCCTGGGGCGTACCCGAGACGGTCACGAAGGGGCGGTCGCTGCCGACGAGTTCCTCGCCGAGGGCTGCGAGGGCGGCGCTCTCCTCGGC
>NZ_BMRP01000066.1 GCF_014648695.1 Streptomyces albospinus | reverse complement strand
ACCACCGCGCCCCGCTCCGCCACCCCCTCCCCGAGCATTTCGGCCAACTCCCCCAGTCCGTCCGGCGCTTGACACCCGCCACCGCCGAGCAGGCCGCGGGCCCCACCGCCCGCGTCCCATTCGGCACGTGACGCCCGCACCGCGTTAACCGTCCATTAGCGGCACGGCAACCACCTGGTCGAGAATCGTGTACATGCCGTCACCGAACACCGCCGCCCCCCGTCGCCGCCGCACGCTCGCGGCCGTGCTGCTGGCCGCGGCGGCCGTGCTGCCGCTGGCCGCCTGCCAGACCGGCGGCGCCGAGCAGGCCGAACCGGTCTCCTCCGACGTCTCCCCCGCCACCTCGCCGTCCGCGGCGCCCGACACCTGGGCCGCACCGGGCGCCCCCGGCACCCGCACCCGGGTCGCCTGTACGCCCGACATGCTGCGGTTCCACGCCGGCGCGGAGCAGCACCCGGCCCGGCACATGCTGCTGACCGTCACCAACGTCTCCGACCGGACCTGCACCTTCGCCGGCCAGCCCTACCCCCTGCTGCGCCTCAGCGACCGGCACCCGGCCGCCGCCCGGCCCATCGCCCGCAGCAAACCGCGCACCCCGGTCGAGCTGCGGCCCGACGGGACGGCGTACGCCACGGTCACCACCGCCGCCCCCGATCGGCCGGGCGGCCGGAGCGCCCCGGGCAGCAAGGCCGAAAAGATCTCCCAGTTCGGCGTGACCCTGGCCGACCGCAGCGACCCGGCGCAGGTCGGCGTGGACGGCCGCGCCCCGGTCCCGGTGGACCCGGCCACCGCCCGGGTCACCTACTGGCAGCGGAGCCTGGCGGACGCCGAGAAGTGGTGATCGGGCGCCGCACGGACACCGCGCCACGCCACGGGCGGGCGAGCGAGCGGTAGCCCGTTCGTGCCGTATCGGCCAGCTCATCACCTACCAATGATCCGAATTTGCCGCTATTGATCGGCTTTGCACTGGCGCCGCTTGGCTGCGCCCGGTGCCGCATGCCCGGTAGGCTTTCCGTGTGATCTTCAAGCGCATCGGAAATGGGCGGCCGTACCCCGACCACGGCCGGGAGAGCACCCGCCAGTGGGCGGACGTCGCCCCGCGCCCGGTACGCCTCGACCAGTTGGTGACCACCAAGCAGCAGCTCGACCTCGAAACGCTGCTCGCCGAGGACTCGACGTTCTACGGCGATCTCTTCGCCCACGTCGTCAAGTGGGAGGGCGACCTCTACCTGGAGGACGGGCTCCACCGCGCCGTCCGCGCGGCCCTCCAGCAGCGCCAGGTCCTGCACGCCCGGGTGCTCGAACTCGGCGGCTGACCGCCCGGTTTCCAGCGGTTTATCCCGGTATTCCGCCGATATCCCCCCGTCCCCTCCCGGCTCCGCGATGGCCGGATTGGACCACTCGGGTTTTCCCGTACGCAACGCGTTGATCGTTTAGTAGGCACGGCGGACGGCCCGCACTACGCTGCGGCCATGAGCATGCTGACGCCTCCAGGAATGGGCGGTAAGAGGTACCGCATCACAGGCGACAGGTATCCGCGGATGCGCCGCCCCCGCCACCGTCGCCGCATCATCCTCGGCATCGTGGCCGGGGCCTGCGTCCTCGGACTGGCCGGCTGGGGGACCGTGCAGCTCATCGACGTCTTCGGCGGGAAGGGCAGTACGGCCCAGGCCGCCCAGGACAGCAGACACTGCCCGGAGGGCGGCGCGGCGAGCCGGGCCAACGCCCCACAGCCCGCCGCCGGAAAACTCCCCGCGCCGGCCGCGCTGACCGTCAACGTCTACAACGCCACCGCGCGGCCCGGACTCGCCAAGCACACCGCCGACGAGCTCAAGAAGCGCGGCTTCAAGATCGGGAAGGTGGGCAACGCCCCGGTCGCCTACGACAAGAAGGTGGGCGGCGCCGGGATACTGCTCGGCCCCAAGGCCGCGGCCGACGGACCACTGAAGGTCCTGGCCACCCAACTCGCCGGAGCGCAGCAGAAGACCGACGACCGCGCGAGCGCCGATCTCGACCTGATCATCGGCGGCACCTTCAAGGAGCTCACCGCCCAGCAGGACGCCGCGAAGGCCCTGGCCCTGCTGGCCCACCCCGCGCAGCAGCCCGCCGCCAAGTGCTGACCGCGCACCGCAAGGGCCCCGCACCACACCTGGTGCGGGGCCCTTGCGGCATGCCCTACGTACGCGCCCCGGCGGGTTCAGCCGGCCGTGCCGTACATCCGGTCGCCCGCGTCGCCCAGGCCCGGGACGATGTAGCGGTCGGCGTTCAGCCGCTCGTCGACGGCGGCGGTGACCACCGTCACCGGCGCACCGGCCAGCTCCCGCTCCATGACCTCGACGCCCTCCGGCGCGGCCAGCAGGCAGATCGCGGTGACATCGTCCGCACCGCGCTTGATCAGCTCCCGGATCGCCGCGACCAGCGTGCCGCCGGTGGCCAGCATCGGGTCGACGACGTACACCTGCCGCCCTGACAGGTCGTCGGGCATCCGCGTCGCGTACGTGTGGGCCTCGTACGTCTCCTCGTTGCGGACCATGCCCATGAAGCCGACCTCGGCGGTGGGCAGCAGCCGCACCATGCCGTCCAGCATGCCCAGACCGGCCCGCAGGATCGGCACGACCATGGGCCGCGGGTGGGACAGCCGCACGCCGGTGGTCGCCGTCACCGGGGTCTCGATGTCGACCTGCTCGGTGCGGACATCGCGGGTGGCCTCGTAGGCGAGCAGGGTGACCAGCTCGTCGGCGAGCCGCCGGAAAGTCGGGGAGTCGGTGCGCTTGTCGCGCAGAGTGGTGAGTTTGTGCGCCACCAGCGGGTGGTCGACGACGTGGATCCGCATGACATCGACAGTAACCGAGCCGGACGGCCCCGACGCCCGCCGTGCGCCTGTGGCAATCCGGCACGTGAGCGACATCTCTCACAACGTCGGCACGACGCAGCGCTGAAGACGGCGCGCGAACGCGATGTTTCTGCCACGATTCCGAAGGGGCGGGACCATCGGCGTGCAGCGCCGCCCCGCCCAGCCCGGCACGCCTATGACCAGTGGGAGAGTCACGGTGTACTTCGCCGCACTGCTCGCGCGCACCGAAGACGGGTGGGAAGCGAGCGATACGGAGCTCGACAATGTGGAAACGCTGGCCGATCTGGCCGACCTGGCCCGAGAGGCGGCGATCGACGACGACACGGTGGTGGCCCTCATCGAGCAGGAGGACGCCTGGTTCGGCGTCGTCCGGGTGGACGGCGACGACGACCCGCGGGTCTTCGTCTCCAACGCCGCCATCGCCAGCAGAAGCTCATACGGCGCGATGCTGACCGACGAACTCCTCGGCCGCGAGGACGACGCGGACGACGAACTCGACAGCCTCGACCTGGACGGTACGGAGGACGGCGAACCCGAAGCGGACAACGACGTTGACGACGACGACGAGGTCGCCGCGGTGCGCGGCCCGCTCGGCGACGCCGGGCTGCTGAGCGACCTCGGCGTCGGCGAAAAGGAACTGCTCACCCTCGACGGCGACGCACTCGGCGAGATCGCCGAGGCCCTGGGCTGCACGGACCTCCTGGAAGCCGTGCGCTGAGCCTCTCCCAGCAACCGCTGGGGGTCGCCCCCAGCCGGGCCCACGCTCCGCCCCTGGGCCCGGCCCCCGGCCACGTCCCCGACACTGGGGACATGACCGTCCCCCCATCCGCCCCTCTGCCCTCCGCCACGCCCGACCCGCTGCGCGACCCCTGGATCGCGCCGATGCGCCAGGCGCTCGCGGAGGCCGCCCGCGCCCCCGGGACCGGTGACGTCCCGGTGGGCGCTGTCGTGCTGGCCGCCGACGGCACGGTCCTGGGCACCGGCCACAACGCACGCGAGGCCACCGGCGACCCCACCGCCCACGCCGAAGTCCTCGCCCTTCGCGCCGCCGCCGAGACCGTCCGAGGTGGTGGCGGGCGACGGGCGGGCGATTGGCGGCTCACGGGCTGCACCCTCGTCGTCACCCTCGAACCGTGCACGATGTGCGCCGGCGCGATCGTCCTCTCCCGCGTCGACCGCGTCGTCTACGGCGCCCGCGACGCCAAGGCCGGCGCCGTCGGCTCCCTCTGGGACGTCGTCCGCGACCGCCGCCTCAACCACCGCCCCGAGGTCGTCACCGGCGTCCTCGAAGGCGACTGCGCCGCCCTCCTCACCGCGTTCTTCCGCGACCGCTGACCCGGATCCGGCCCGCGCCCCGCAATCCGATTTCGGCGCACGGCCCCCTTGGGCTAAGCTCTCTCTCGGTAGCGTGTCCGAGCGGCCGAAGGAGCTCGCCTCGAAAGCGAGTGTGGCGCAAGTCACCGAGGGTTCAAATCCCTCCGCTACCGCTGGTAGATGAGGCGCCCGGTCCGACGGACCGGGCGCCTCACCCGCTTCCGCCTCGGTTTCCGTCTCAGTTGGCCGGTAAACGAGTTCCGCCTCGGTTGGCCGGTACGAGCACTCCGGTGGGCCCGTCGTCATCGTCGGCCGGCCCGTCATCGTCGGCCGGCCCGTCTCCGTCCGGCTTCCCATGAGTCCGTCCATCTGACGCGCGACCTCGCTGCGGACGGGAGTCGGCCAGGTGCCGGTACCGCGCGGCCACGGCCGTCGTGGACCGTCCCACGAGTCCCCTGACGGCCCGTTCGGAGACTCCGAGGATGAGCCGTCGGCGACGCCGTCACGGCCGCAGGACCGGCTCTCCACGCCCGCCCGTTCCGTTGAACTCACCACGCCCTGAGACGGAGCGAAACCCCGGCCGACCGGTGTGTGTGAGCGCACGGGAGCGCCCTCGCCCCGTCCCGGGCGCCGCGCACGGCCCGCGGCGCACCCGCGCCCCTCCCGGGAACACCGGCAGCTGTGGCCAAGCGCCCCTGAACCGCACGGTATGTGCCCTAGCATCCCGCCATGCGCCATAGGTCTGCTGTAGCAGTCGCCATGCTCGCCGGTCTGGCCGCCTTGTCCGGCTGCACCACCGGCGACGTGCCGGCCCGGAACACCCTGGTCTCCGCGCCGCCCTCGTCCTCGCCGTCCCCGGGTGCCACCGCAGCCGCGTACGGCTGGTCCGCGCAGCGGATGCGGGGCGCCCGGCCCTTCCGCCACCAGCCCGGGGTCTCGCACACCCCACCGCCGACCACGTCCAACGCGCGGGTGGGCGCGGTGTTCGGCCACGGCGGCAGCGGCGACCACTTCTGCACCGGGAGCGTCGTGGACAGCCCAGGCAAGTCCGTGGTGATCACCGCGGCGCACTGCATCCACACGGGCAAGGGCGGCGGCTACCAGACGGACCTGGCGTTCGTTCCCGGCTACCGCGACGGCCAGGCGCCCAACGGCACCTGGCCGATCACGAAGATGGTGGTGGACGACCACTGGGCGCAGTCCTCCGACCCCGGCTACGACGTGGGGTTCGTCATCGTCGGCAAGCTCGACGGCAAGCGGATCGCCGATGTGCTGGGCGCCAACCGCTTCGGCTACAACGCCGGTTACGGCAACAGCGTGCGGATCACCGGCTATCCGGCCGGCGGCCAGGACCCCATCTCGTGCACCAACAAGACCACGAAGTTCCAAACGGACCAGATGAAGGTGGACTGCACCGGCTACAGCGGCGGGACCAGCGGCAGCCCCTGGCTGACCCACTTCGACCACGCCACCCGCACCGGCGAGGTCATCGGCGTCATCGGCGGCTATCAGACCGGCGGTGACACCGACGACACCTCCTACAGCCCCTACTTCAACGACGCCATCAAGTCCCTGTACGACAAGGCCGTCGGCGAGGAGAGCCGGTGACCCCGGCTCGTCCCGCGCCGCCGGCCCCGGCCGCCCCGGCTCGCCGACGGCCCAGAGGAGGCACTCTCCTCCGGGCCGTCGTGGTGCGGCCGGGTCAGCGCACGGTGACGGTCACGTTGTGCGAGAAGACGCCGTCGCAGAAGACGCGGTAGACGGTGCGGCCCCGGTGCGCCGGCTTGACGTGCAGCACGTACTCGCCGTGCCGCTGGGTGGTGGCGGTGACCGGCAGGTCGACCCAGCGGTGGTGGTCCTGCTGCTGGAGCCGGACCTTCGAGCCCGGCCGGGCGCCGATCACCTTGCCGGCGATCCGGACCTCCTGGTGGGCCCGAACGCCGCTCTTGTTCGCCTCCGCGCTCACGGTGACCCGCCCGGCCCGGTCGCCCTTGGCCTCCTTGCCGTCCTTGTCGGCCTTCTCGTCCTTGTCGGCCTTGTCGAGCAGGTGGCGGGCGGTTCCCGGGTGAGCGTCGGGCGCCGGAGCGGCGACGGCCGCGGCGGCGCCTCCGGTGACGACGGCGGTGCTCACAAGGCTTGCGACGGCGAGGCGGTACATACGCTTCATGGTGGTGTCCTTACGGGCCTTACGGGTGCCGGTGGCGGCACATCTCACGCACCTCAAACTCCCTTGGTTTCACAGAGGTTTCGGCACCCGCGCCGTTTCATAGGAGAATCACAACGCGGCGGCGGCGCGGCCTCTCCCGCGTGCGCCCCCGTCCTGCGAGGACCGCCGGGAACATCGCTGACGATTCCGGGCCACCGGCGTGCGCGCCGGTACCCGGAGGCGGGCCGGCGACGGGACCACCGCCGCCCCGCTGCCCCCTTCCGGCCGCCGGAGGCAGTGCGGAAGAGCGGCAAAAACGGGGGCGGCCGGAGCCCCAACGGACTCCGGCCGCCCCCGGTTCGGGCGCAAAACGCGAAACGGCGTACGCGCGTTACTAGCCGCGCCGGCGGAACGCCTTGCGGATGAAGTGCACGATCAGCCAGATCACCAGGATCACGATCACGATGAAGATCACCACGATCACGATGAGGAAGATGCCGAGCTTCTTGAAGAAGCCGACCTTCTTCTTCGGCTTGCTGGAGGAGAAGGACGTCTGGTGCGTGACGTGGTGGGAGCTGGTGATGCGGTGCGTGCTGTGCCCGCCGCGCCACTTCACGGCGGACGCGGGGGCCGCGGCGATGCGCACCGAGGCGTCCTGACCGGCCGTACGGGCCGGTGCCTGGCGGACGGCGGCGGTGGCCGTCCCGGACGCGGCGGTGTCGGCCAGGCCGGCGGCTGCGGCCGGACCGGCCGCAGCGGCCAGCAGGCCGAAGAGCAGCGCCAGGACGACGGCCGGGCGGCGGCGTGCAGCGGACCGGCGGGCGGTGGTGCGCGGCGAACCGGAGTGCCGGTGCGCGGAGTTCGTGGGTATGAGTCGCATGGGTTGGTTCGTCCCTCGTTCTGTGCGTTCAGCCATGATGGGCCGCGGCGGGCATTCCGGCGGGCGCGGCGACCTCCAGGAACGAGGCGCTCTGCCGCTCCTCGTCGAAGGCGGCACGACCGCCCCGCAGCCCGAACAGCCGCTTGGCGACGGCGATATAGAGCACGGCCAGGATATTGATGGCCAGGGTGGCGATCTTGAGCCAGCTGACCTTCTCGGTCAGCTCGTAGATCTCCAGCGGCAGGAACGCCGCCGTCGCCACCACCGTCAGATATTCCGCCCAGCGCTTGGCGCGCCACAGGCCGACGCCCTCGACGATCTCCACCAGCGCGTACGCCAGCAGCAGCGAGGCCACCAGCAGCAGGGTGGAGTGCTTGTAGCCGAAGGTCTTCCGGATGGTGTCGACGATCGGCGAGTGGTCGAGGTCGTAGTGGAAGTGGACGGCCACCGGGCGGACCGCTTCGAGGTTCTTGTCGAAGAACTGCCGGACCGCGTCCTGGCTGTTGCTGAACTTCCAGACGGCGATCGCCGCCAGCACGATGAACACCCCGCGCACCGCCCGCTCGACGGCCAGGAACCGCAGGATGAACAGATCCCGCAGGACCTTGCCGCGCGGGACCAGCGGTGCGTCGGCCACCGGCCCGGTGCCGTGCGGGTCGCCCAGCACGAAGTCGCCGCAGCGCAGACAGCGCCAGGCCTCGCCGTGGGCGGTGGCCGCGCGGAGCTTCGCCTGGTGGTGCTCCTCGTGCGGAAGGTAGGTGATGTGCCCGCGCCGCGCGCAGGTGCGCCGGTCCCAGTCGATCTTCATCGTTGGAGCCCCGTTTTCCTTTCGTCGTCCCGCGCGGTACCGCGACGCGGCCTCGTGCCGCCGCCGACCGGTTCCGCGCCGTGCCGCGTAACTGTCGCGTACATGATGCAAGCCACGGCGTACGGGGTGGGTCTTACACGGGGAGGGACGAGCAGAACGTTCCGGAGGTTGCGGAAAAGGGGCGGTACGTACGGCGCATCTCTCGCATTACGCCCATCTGCGGCGCGGCTACGGACCACCGGCGCACGACTGGGCCCCGGCGCCGGGCCGCTCCCTGGCGTTCCCCCGGGGAGGGCCCGGAGCCGGGGCTACCGGTCGGTCGGGGGAAACGGCCTGGGGGGACAGGCCGCCTCCCCCGGTGAGGACCGAGCCTCGACGCCCGCGCCGCGGTCAGGGGGAAAAGCATGCGGCGCGGACCCCGCAATGAGGCCCTGGTCCCGGGGCCCCGCGGATTCCTGCCAGATCCGCCGGGCCACGCTCCCCATCCTGCCGCGCCCGGTTCGCCCCAACAGGCGGGCGAAGGACCCCTCTTGAGGGGCCTTTGGTCCATAAAGCCGGCGTGAAAGGCGCCGCCGGACGGCCCGCGACGCCTCCCGTGATCGAACACCTGTGGTTACACTCGCCCGACCGCATCCGGGAGTCGGAGCGGTCGGCGGGGCCACCGGGGCCCCAGGGGAATGCCGCAAGGGACTGCCGTAGGGGAGACGGGACTGATGGCGACGGCGAAAAAGGTCGCGTTGTACTTGCTCATCGTTTTCGTGCTCTACACGATCATCGCCACTCCCAAGCGGGCCGCCCAGCTCGTCCAGATCGGCTTCGAGGGCATCTCGTCCGCCGCTCAGGGCGTCGGCGAGTTCATGACCCAGCTGGTCAGCTAGGGTCTACCGGCCGGCCGGAGCGGCTGCGCACCGCCCTGCCGCACGGAGGCCCCTGTGATCCGCCACCTGGTCCTGTTCAAACTCAACGACGGCGTCTCCCGTGACGAGGAGCGGGTCCGGTCCGGCGTCCGGGCCTTCGCCGAGTTGGAGAAGCAGATCCCGGAGCTGGCGTTCTGGGAGTGCGCCTGGAACATCACCGACCGCCCGATCGCGCACGACTTCGCGATCAACTCGGCCGTCGCCGACACCGATGCCCTCAAGCGCTACCTGGAGCACCCGGCCCACCAGGCCGCCGCCGCACAGTGGCGCGAATTCGCCACCTGGGTGATCGCCGACTACGAATTCTGAGTCCCGGCGCCGCCTCGGCCGCCGCGCGCTCCAGCCCCTCGCCCCCACGGGCGGGGGGCTTCGTCATATGCCCGCTCCTCCCGCCAACTCTCTGTTCAACACGGCGTTATGGGGTGCTTGCACACAGTGCACATGTCTTGTGATGCTATGACCGCTTTTGCCGGATACATGCGATACGCGAAACATGCTGCATGCGTGCACTGTGAAGGGTGGCGTGACCGTGACGGCCCGTACTGCGCCCAAGGCTCCATCCCGCGAGAGCCGAAGCGCGGACACGCGGGCGCTCACCCAGGTGCTCTTCGCCGAGCTGGCGGGGCTCGACCCCGGCACTCCCGAGCACACCCGCGTCCGCGCCGCCCTGATCGAGGCGAACCTGCCGCTGGTCCGCTACGCCGCGGCCCGCTTTCGCAGCCGCAATGAGCCGATGGAGGACGTGATCCAGGTCGGCACCATCGGCCTGATCAACGCCATCGACCGGTTCGACCCGGACCGCGGCGTCCAGTTCCCGACCTTCGCGATGCCCACCGTCGTCGGCGAGATCAAACGCTACTTTCGGGACAATGTCCGGACCGTCCATGTCCCGCGCCGCCTCCACGAGCTGTGGGTGCAGGTCAACGGCGCCACCGAGGACCTGACCGTGCTGCACGGCCGCTCCCCCACCACCGCCGAGATCGCCGAGCGGCTGAAGATCGGCGAGGACGAGGTCCTGGCCTGCCTGGAGGCCGGGCGCTCGTACCACGCCACGTCGCTGGAGGCCGCCCAGGAGGGCGACGGGCTGCCCGGCCTGCTGGACCGCCTCGGTTACGAGGACCCCGAGCTGGCCGGAGTCGAGCACCGCGACCTCGTGCGGCATCTGCTCGTGCAGCTGCCCGAGCGCGAGCAACGCATCCTTCTCCTCCGTTACTACAGCAATCTGACGCAGTCCCAGATCAGTGCCGAGCTGGGGGTGTCGCAGATGCATGTGTCCCGGCTACTGTCGCGGAGCTTCGCCCGTCTGCGATCCGCAAACAGGATCGACGCCTAACCGGGACGAGCGACCCGTTCCTGCACAGATATGTCGACATGGCGCTACAGCGTGTTGCCGACATGTGACATTCTGCGGGAACCGCGTTTGCCGTGGTGCCGCCTCCGGTATTCAGGTGGAGGTATAACTCCTCGGTCCGCCCTGGGCCGGGGACGCCGCAGCGACCCGTCCGCGACCTCAAGGGGGTGGCATGTCCGTAGAACTGGGCAGCTCAAAGGTGCTTGCCGCGATTCCCGCGCCGGCACCACACGTGCATGACGACGTCGACGCCATCAACACCCGCTCGCTCTCCCGCTCCCTGTTCCTGCG
Organism: Streptomyces albospinus; assembly: GCF_014648695.1. GTDB lineage: Bacteria > Actinomycetota > Actinomycetes > Streptomycetales > Streptomycetaceae > Streptomyces > Streptomyces albospinus. The sequence continues at coordinate 17,850 of NZ_BMRP01000066.1, read as the reverse complement.
GCTGGCCACGCTCGACAAGGACTGCGCGGAGCGCGCCTATGTGCGCGACACACTCATCGAACTCAACCTCCCGCTCGTGCGGTACGCAGCCGCCCGCTTCCGCAGCCGCAACGAGCCGATGGAGGACATCGTCCAGGTCGGCACCATCGGCCTGATCAAGGCCATCGACCGTTTCGACTGCGAACGCGGCGTGGAATTCCCGACGTTCGCGATGCCGACCGTCGTCGGCGAGATCAAGCGCTTCTTCCGCGACACGTCCTGGTCCGTCCGCGTCCCGCGCCGGCTCCAGGAGCTGCGACTGGCCCTCACCAAGGCCAGCGACGAGCTCGCCCAGAAGCTCGACCGCTCCCCGACCGTGCCCGAACTCGCCCTGTGCCTCGGGGTGTCGGAGGAGGACGTCGTCGACGGCCTTGCGGTCGGCAACGCCTACACCGCCTCCTCGCTCGACTCCCCCTCCCCGGAGGACGACGGCGGTGAGGGCTCCCTCGCGGACCGCCTCGGCTACGAGGACAGCGCGCTGGAGGGCGTCGAGTACCGCGAGTCCCTCAAGCCCCTGCTGGCCAAACTCCCGCCCAGGGAGCGCCAGATCATCATGCTGCGCTTCTTCGCCAACATGACGCAGTCCCAGATCGGCGAGGAGGTCGGCATCTCCCAGATGCATGTCTCCCGGCTGCTCACCCGCACCCTGGCGCAGCTGCGCGAAGGGCTTATCGCCGATTGAGGAACGGTCCGCCGAGGGACGGCTGCCACCCGCAGCTCCGGGTCGCTCGGCGGACAGCAACGAGAGGGGAAACGGGCCGGATCGGCCCCGTACGCGGACCTCAGGCGGTCCGTGTGCGAGCATCGCGCACGAGCCGCGGGGAAGCCGCCGAGCACGCCTCACGACGCCGCAGGGAGCCCCTGGGGCGTTCTCGCACACACCCCTATACATCTGACAGACCGTCAGCAACACTGTCCCGATGCGACGGACGACGACTGTTGCCTCCGCCTCGGCGGCCGTGCTCTGCCTGGGCGTCCTGCTCACCGGCTGCGGTGGCGCGGCCGGATCCGGCTATGCCGCGGTGGGCGCACAGGGCCCCTCCGACGGCCCCGCGCCGAACAAGCCCGTACCGCCCCGGGGCGGCGTCGAACTGACCCCGCTGGACGGCAACGGCAGCCCCGGCGCGAACCGCTCCCCTGACTCCGGGCACCCCGGTGCCCCCGGCAGCCCGAGACCTCCCGACGGCGCGCACCCGGCATCCCCCGGCACCGCCACACCGTCCCCCTCCCCCGCCGGCCCCGGCGCCACCAACACCCCTGCCCCGCCCGGGGATTCCCCCCGGCCGCGACCGAGCGGCACCGCCACACCGGCCCCGCCCTCGCCCACCCTCCCCACGGGCCCGGGCGCCCCCGCCGGCCTCCTCGTGGGCAGGCCCGCACTCACCGCCACGGACGTCCGCTGGTGCCAGCAGGTCACCCTCGACTTCCTCAACACCGGCGACCGCCCGGTCACTTCGGGCATCGTCACCTTCGGCACCCACGTCATCGGTGCCCTCGGCATCGACTGGGCCACGATCAGCTCCGACCACAAGCTTCCGCTGCCGCTCGCCCCCGGCAGGCCGGCGACCGGAACCTGGCGGGTGTGCGTGGACGCCTGGCGGGTCCCGCTGGGCATGCACCTCGACACCGAGGACGTCACGTTCACCTGGCAGTGAGCCCGGCGCCCCTCCCGCGACGCTCCCCGGAACTCCCCACCCGAATGGCGATGAGTTCCGCACGGCGCGGCGGTCGATACACAGAGCGGCCGACCCATCCGGAGCCGTCGCCACGCCACACACCAGGAGCGCGCCATGCCGAAGATCACCCCCACCCTCTGGTTCGACACCCAGGGCCTGGAGGCCGCCGAGTTCTACTGCTCGGTGTTCCCGAACTCGCAGATCAGGGCCGTCACGCACTACAACGAGGCCGGTCCGCGCCCGGCCGGCACCGTGCTGACCGTCGAGTTCACGCTCGACGGCCAGGACTACACGGCGCTCAACGGCGGCCCGGAGTTCACCTTCAGCGAGGCGATCTCCCTCTCGGTCACCTGTGCCGACCAGAAGGAGATCGACTACTACTGGGCCAGGCTCTCCGAGGGCGGCGAGGAGGGACCCTGCGGGTGGCTGAAGGACAAGTACGGCCTGTCCTGGCAGGTCGCACCCGAGGGAATGGCCGAGATCCTCAACGACCCGGACCAGTCCCGGGCGACCCGCGCCATGAAGGCCCTGATGGGCATGAAGAAGCTCGACATCGCCGCCATCAAGGCGGCGGCGGACCAGGACTGACCCCCAACACCGGCCGCTCCGGCGGGACATGCCCCGGTCCGGGTGCCGGCCCGGGGCACTGCCGGGCGGCCCCGCGGGCGGTGCGCCCCGGCGCCGTACGGGCCGGGCGCGGGACCGGTGCAGCGCGACCGGGATGACGTACCCGATGTCGTACTCGTGCCGTACCCGATGCCGTACTCGGCGACGGTCGGGCCGAGTTCGGGCGGTACTGGTGCGCGCGGACGCGCTCGGCGCAGCCGGCGCAGGGCCGGCGGAGCGGAGCCGCGGGGGCCCCGGTCCGGCTCAGGTCACGGCCCGCCGGGCGGTCAGCCCAGCGCCAGCCAGGCCGCCCCCGCCACCACCACGATCGCGACGATCACGCCGACGATGAGGCCCACGCGGGGGCCGCTCGACTGCTGCGGGGCCGCGGTGCGCCGACCGCCGGCCTGCGGGGTGCCGCCCTCGTCGACGAAGGCGCGGAACATCTGCGTGCTGCCCGCCGGGTCGTAGTTGCCCTCGGCCGGGTTCTGCGGGTTGGTCGCCATGGGGAAGGACCCTAGCGAACCGGGCGCGCGAGGGCACCCCTGGGGCGCGTATCCTCCGCGCGCGGGGGCGGACCGCGGACCGCGGCGGGAGCGCCCGGTGCGCACGCAGCGCACACAGGGCGGCACGTGACGCGTGCATGGCACTCCATCGGCTGGCGCATCCGGGCCGCCGCGAAGGGGCATGGCGCGGCAAAGGGCACGTACCCGACACCCCTGGGGCGCCTAGCTCATCGACCAGCATCTTTACGCACCAAGTCGTCTTTCTTGACCAGATCACGGGTCGGAATTTGCCATTCCCATGCCCCGACGTCCGACAAATCGTTTGCCTTCAGCAACCAACAGTGTTTATGGTTGCCCCAAGCAACAAAAGATGTGCGAAGGTGACGAGGCGTGGAGGAGCCGATGGCCGCTCACAGTCAGTACGAAGAGCTGGCCCGGCAACTCAGCGCCATCGGGGCCGTCAAGCGGGAGATGGGGCGGATGCTGCCCCAGGAATGCCCGCCCGCTTCGGCCGGAGTGCTCACGCTTCTCGACCGCCACGGCGAGATGCGGATGAGCCAGCTGGCCGAGCTGCTCGCGATCGACATGTCGGTGACCAGCCGGCACGTCGCCCATGTCGCCGAGCGCGGCTGGATCGAGCGGAAGCCCGATCCGGCGGACAAGCGGTCGCGGCTGCTCCGGCTGACCCCGAGCGGCAGGCAGCTCCTGGACGAGCTCGCCGAGCGCTACACCCAGACCCTCGCCCGGTACCTGCACGACTGGACCGACACCGACGTCGGGCACCTCGTCGAGCTGCTCGCCAGGCTCCGTACGAGCTTCGGCGACTGCCGTATCCGGGCGCACCACGACTCCCCCGCCGCCACCCGTACACCCGCAGCAGGATGAAAAGGAAGTAAGGAACCACATGGCCACGACCTCACCAGCCGGTGTGCGGGGCGGGCGCGCCAAGCATGGGGGCGGCCACAGCGCTCCCGGCAATGCCCCTATGACGCACCGTCAGATCATGGAGGCGCTGTCCGGGCTGCTGCTCGGCATGTTCGTCGCCATCCTGTCGTCGACGATCGTCTCCAACGCGCTGCCGCACATCATCCATGACCTGCACGGCGGGCAGAGCGCGTACACCTGGGTCGTCACGGCGGCGCTGCTGGCGATGACCGCGACCACCCCGCTGTGGGGCAAGCTCTCCGACCTGTTCAGCAAGAAGGCGCTCGTCCAGATCGCGCTGGTCATCTACGTCGGCGGCTCGGTCGTCGCCGGTCTGTCGCAGAACACCGGCATGCTGATCGCCTGCCGTGTGGTGCAGGGCATAGGCGTGGGCGGTCTGTCCGCCCTGGCCCAGATCGTGATGGCCGCGATGATCTCCCCACGCGAGCGCGGGCGTTACAGCGGCTACCTGGGCGCGACCTTCGCGGTCGCGACCGTCGGCGGCCCGCTGCTCGGCGGTGTCATCACCGACACCAGCTGGCTCGGCTGGCGCTGGTGCTTCTACGTCGGTGTGCCGTTCGCGGTCATCGCGCTGATCGTGCTCCAGAAGACGCTGAAGCTGCCGGTCGTCAAGCGCGAGGGCGTGAAGGTCGACTGGGCCGGCTCGTTCTTCGTGGCCGCCGCGGTGACGCTGCTGCTGGTGTGGGTGACCCTGGCCGGCAAGAACTACGACTGGATCTCCTGGCAGACCTACGCCATGGTCGGCGGGGCGATCGTGCTCGCGGTGATCTTCGTGGTCGTCGAGTCGAAGGCCGCCGAACCGCTGATCCCGCTGCGGCTGTTCCGCAACAAGACGATCACGCTGGCCGCGGTCGCCTCGATGTTCGTCGGCGTCTCGATGTACAGCGGCACGGTCTTCTTCTCGCAGTACTTCCAGCTGGCACACGGCAAGACCCCGACGATGTCCGGCGTCATGACCATCCCGATGGTCATGGGCCTGTTCCTCTCCTCGATGATCTCCGGCCAGATCATCACCCGCACCGGGCGCTGGAAGATCTTCCTCGTCAGCGGCGGTGTGCTGCTCACCGCGGGCCTCGCCCTGCTGGGCACGCTGCGCGCGGACACCCCGTACTGGCACTCGGCGGTCTACATGGCCCTGATGGGCCTCGGCGTCGGCATGATGATGCAGAACCTGGTCCTGGCGACGCAGAACCAGGTCGCGCCGCAGGACATCGGCTCGGCCAGCTCGCTGGTCACCTTCTTCCGTACCCTCGGTGGTGCGGTGGGCGTTTCGGCGCTCGGCGCGGCGCTCGCCAACCGGGTCACGCACTACGTCACCGACGGCCTGACCGCTCTCGGCCCCAAGGCCGCGGCGGCGGCGAGCCACGGCAGCACGGGCGGCGAAGGAATTCCGGACCTGTCCTCGCTGCCCGCCCCGATCCGGTCGATCATGGAGGACGCATACGGTCACGGCGTCGGCGATGTCTTCCTCTACGCGGCCCCGTGCGCCCTTCTCGCCCTGCTCATCACCCTGTTCATCAAGGAGGTCGCCTTGCGCAGCAAGTCCGGTTCGGAGCGCGTCCTCGCCGGAGACGGCGACAGCGACGAGTCCCCGGCCCCCGCCGCCACCGCGGCGCCGGCCCCCGTCACGGCGGCGTCGGCCGCGGCCCCCGCCGAGGAGCGGGAGCCCGCCCTCGTCGGTGCCGTCCCGTCCCCGTCCGAGGACGACGGTCTGCACACGCCCTCTTGGGCGCAGCCGGCCACGGCGGAGGGGCCCCTGGCGGCGTACGCGTCCGCCGGCGGCGGTGACGCCGTCCCGGCCGGCCCCGCGATCCACGGCTTCGTCCGCAACGCCGAGGGCAACCCGGTGCCCCGCTCGGCCGTCACGCTGATCTCGCTCGGCGGGCGCCAGTTGGGCCGCGCGGTGGCCCAGACCAACGGCTCGTACGTGCTCAACGCCCCCGGCGCCGGCTCGTACGTCCTGATAGCCGCGGCCGACGGCCACCAGCCGCTGGCGTCCACGGTCGTCGTCGGCGAGACGCCCCACGGCTTCGACATCCTGCTCAGCGGCACCGGCGGCCTCGGCGGCCAGGTCCGCAGCGCGGTCACCGGCCAGCCGGTAGGCGGTGCGATGGTCGTCGTCACCGACGTCCGCGGCGAGGTGCTGGCGACCGGAACGACCAACGCCGAGGGCCACTTCTCCTTCGCCGAGCTGGCGCCGGGCACCTTCACCGTCGCGGTGAACGCGGCCGGCTTCCGGCCCACCGCGCAGCCCGTCGAGGTCGGCGGCCAGGGCACCACCCGCATCGAGATCGCGCTGCTGTCCGGCGCGCGGGTGCAGGGCGTCGTACGGGCCGGGGCGAACCGCGTCCCGCTGACCGACGCACGGGTCACGCTGGTGGACGCGGCGGGCAGCGTCGTGGCCACCTCCACCACCGGGGCGGACGGCGCGTACGCCTTCACCGACCTGGACGCCGGCGACTACACGGTCATCGCGAGCGGCTACCCGCCGGTCGCCACCGGCCTCGCGGTCGACGCGCACGGGGTGGACGGCTACGACGTCCAGCTCGCGCACCCCGGGGACTGACCGGGAACCGGGCCCGGCCGGGACACCGGCGGGCCCGGGACACCAAAGCCCCGGACCGGGGCGCGCGTTGAGCGGAGGCGCGCCCCGGCCCGGACCCCAGGGCTCCGGCCGGCGGCGTTGCGCACAGGCAGGGGACGGCCTGCACGCCGCCGCCGGAGCCCGACACGGACGGGGCCGGCCAGGGTCCGGCACCCCACGTACCAGGGCCCTTTGGAGCCCGACCGTCCCCCACGCTCCCGACTTCGCTCGGGCAGGGGGCACCCCCATCAGGCAACAAACGGGAGAGGCAATGACTTCGACGGGCGCGGGAGCTGCGGGTGTACGGGCGCAGGTCCGCACACGGGACGGCTGGGCGGTACAGCACGCCGTACTGACCGTCACCGACATGACGGGCGCGCAGGTGCTGCGCGAGGGCGCCGACGAGGAGGGCCGGGTCCGCAGCGGGGAGCAGTTGGCAGCCGGACCGTACACGGTCATCGTGACGGCCGTCGGCTACGCACCGGTCGCCTCCACCGCGATCGTGACGGCGAGCGGCCGGATGGACGTCGGCACCGTCGTCCTGGCCCGCCAGGGCGGGGCCGAACTGCCGCCGCCCGGCCCCTGGACCATCGACCCCATGCACTCCACGGTGGCCGCGGTCGCCCAGCACCTGGGCATCTCCAGCGTGCACGGCCGCTTCACCGAGTTCAGCGGCCGGATCGACATCGCGCAGGACATCGAGAAGTCGCGCGTCGAGGCCGTGATCAAGGCCGCGTCCATCGACACCGGCAACGGCATGCGCGACGGCCACCTGCGCAACGAGGACTTCCTCAACGTCGACGTCTACCCGGAGATCACCTATCGCAGCACCGGTCTGGAGCCCGCCGGACCGGACCGCTGGACCGTCCACGGCGACCTCGCCCTGCACGGCGTCGTCCGCCCCGTGGACCTCGGCCTGAGCTACCTCGGCACCGGCCCCGACCCGTGGGGCGGCGTCCGCGCGGCGTTCCGTGCCACCGCCGAACTGCGCCGCGAGGACTTCAAGATGAACTACAACCAGGTCGTCGCCGCCGGCATCGCCGCCATCGGCACCACCCTCAAGGTCGAACTCGACATCCAGGCGGTCCAGGGCGAGACCCTGCCCATGGGGTGAGGGCGGCACGGCGCGCGTCCGCGCGCGACCGCCGACAGCCACACCGACACCGACACCGACAAGGGCCTGACGCCGATCGACTCGATCGTGCCGGAGGCGCAGACCGCCCCGCGCGCTCATGACGCGGCCCCGCCGTTCCACTGCTGACACAACCGGCAGCAGCGGAACGGCGGGGCCGCGTCCGTCTGCCGGGAGCCGGGCCCGGCCTGCGGTACGGCGCGCGGACCGCGGGCTCCGGCGCTACGGCCGCTCCTCGCCGGAGGGCGTCCGCCCGGCCGGGAAGAGGATCGGGCTGAGGAGGTACGGGGCGCGGCCTCCCTCCGGGCGGTTGGCGAGCCGGGGCGCCAGTACGTTGAGCAACTCGCAGCTCAGCTCCGTGAGTTCGTCCGGAGTGAGCCAGAACGTGCCCTGGCGGTAGGAGACCCCGTCGGCGGTCGGGTCCGCGCCGTCGCGGTCGAGGTAGGCGTTGAACTCCGCGATCAGCACCGCCATGGCGGAGGCGAAGCCCCGGCGGTGGTCGTCCGGCGACATCGCGGCTGCCGCATCGGCGTCGACGACGGGCCGGTCCTGGCGCAGCCGGTAGTGCCGCTCGACGGCGCCGCGCACCCGCTGCTCCTCGGCCACTTCCAGGAAGCCCGCCTCGGCCAGCAGGGCGACATGCCGGTACATGGTCACCTTCGACACCTCGGGCATCCGCGCGCACAGCTCGGAGGTGGTCAGCACCCGGCCGCCGGACAGCGCGTGCACCACACGCAGGCGAACCGGGTGGAGAAGCAGCTCGATGGTGTCCATAGAAGCTACTGTTTCACATGCGATACCGTTATCTAAATTGAAAACGTTGGTCGCGGGAGGGGAACAATGCGTGAGCAAACGGGGCGGGCGGTACCGGTGAACGGGCGGTCCGTCCATGTCGAGGAGTCCGGCAGCGGGCCGGACCGGGTGGTCTTCGAAGCGGGCCAGGGCCTGGGCCGCACCTGCTGGGACGCGGTGCTGCCCCTGCTGGCGGACCGGGCCCGGCTGGTGGCCTACGACCGGGCCGGCTTCGGCCGCAGCGGCCGGACGACGGCGCGCCTGGGCATCGACGACATGGCGGCGGACCTGGTCGCCATGGTCGAGGCGGTCGTGCCCGGCCGGTTCGTGCTCGTCGCGCACAGCATGGGCGGGCTGGTCGCGCGCCGCGCGGCGGAGAGCCTGGGCTCGCGGCTGCGCGGACTGCTGCTGCTCGATCCGACACCGGAGGGCGCGCCCGTCTACGACACGTTCGACCGGACCGCCGTACAGGTCGACCGCGCGCTGAGCGTGACGCAGCGGCTGGTGCGGTTCCGCCCGCTGGCCCGTATGGCCAGCGGGAACGTCCGCCGCGTCTTCCCGGCGGACACCTACGAGACCATGCTCGCCGAGGACTTCGTCCCGGCCGGCATCGCACAGACGCGGCGGGAGTTCCGGGCCGTGGCCGCGGCCATCCCCCGGCTCCGCGCCGAGCCGCCCGCCCTTCCGGCCTGCCCGACGGTCCTGCTCTCCGCGTCCCGCCCCGCGAAGGGCCGGGGGCAGCAGCACGCCGTCATCGCCGAGCACCAGCGGCGCTGGGCCGAGACGCTGCCCGACGGGCGGTTCGAGGAGGTCGACTCCGGTCACCTCGTCCAGGCCGAGCGGCCGGAGGCCGTCGCGGCCGGGGTCCGGCACCTCCTCGACCGGACCGCGGACCGGCCCGCCCCACTCGCCTGACCGACCGCTGCCACGCGCCGCCCGCCACGCGCCTCGTCGCACGGGGAGGCCGGCCGGCCTCCCCGGTCACCCCGTTCCGGCGCCGCCCGTTGCCCCGGGGCGACCGCCCCGGGCCTCAGGAATTCAGCATCTCGATCGATTCCGGAACCGTGGCCGCGCTCTCCCAGACCGTCAGGAAGGCCAGCCGCAGGCACGCGGCGAGGGCCGAGTGCTCGATGACCAGGGCGGTGGTGGAGCCGGCGCCGGCCACCGGGTCGGGCATGTCGCACAGGACCACCGACGCGTCGGCGATGACCAGTTTGAGGGGGAGGTCCGCCGTGAAGCGGGCCTCCTCGCCGGCCTTCCCGAAGCTGCGGACGTTCGCGAGCATGCCGGCGTCCTCCAGGGCGCCGGAGGTGTAGATGGCCCGGACGGTGCCGCCGCCGCGGTGCAGCCGGCGCGCGGCCTTGATGCCCTCGGCGTTCTCCGCGGGCGCGACGAACGGCGGCTTGCAGAAGGACAGCAGCTCGTGCCGGGCCTGCCGCTGGATCTCGGCGAAGCGCTCGGCGATGACCGTCGGATCGCGCAGGATCTCGACGTAGTCGAGCGGGTCGGTGTGCCCGCGGCCGTCGGACCACAGCGGCTGGAGCGCGGCGGCCAAGGTGCCGGAGGCGCGCTCCAGCCGCTCCAGGGACTCGCGTTGCAGGGCCATCAGCCGGGTCATGGCCAGTTCGGGGGCGACGGCGGAGTACGTCGCCACCCGCCCGGTGTGCGCGTTCGCCAGCCGGCGCCGGACCAGTGCGTCCAGCACGTCGTAGACCCGCTGGCGCGGTACGTCCGCCTCGCGGGCGACCTCCGCGGCCGTGTACGACTCGCGCTTGATCAGCGCGAGATAGACCCGCGCCTCGTACCGGGCCAGGCCGAGCGCCACGAGGTGGCCGACGGCGTCCTCTTCCAACTCCATGAGAGGACAAGGTATATGCCTGCGGCCCGCCCCGAAGGACCCCCGGAGCGGTCTCCGCTCACAGACCATGGAAAGCCTTTGCCGTACTTCGGTAGCCCTTTGACATTCTGTTCACTACTTTTCTAACAAGCCACCACTGACCGGGGTGGCATACCGAGATCACGCGACCCCCACGATCACGCGGTCACGGGATCACCGAGAGCACGTGTGCGACTCGTCCTCGGCAGTACGGGATGGACGGGCAGCCGGTTCGGCGGACGGACGGATGGACGGAGCGACGGGGCACGACACGCATCAGTGCATGTCATGTCCCTGACATCAGCCGCCTCCCGGCCTTCCGGCGTTCCCTGCCCGCCACCCCCGTCCGGCGTTCCCCGAACTCCGGGCTGCCGTCGCCCCCTTCCCCCCACGGAGGTCATTCCCTTGCGTTCCGAGCGAACGAACAGAGCCGACCGCACGAAGAAGCTGGCCCGCCGCGGAGTCCCCGCCCTCCTGTCGGCGGCGACCCTCGCCGTCGGCGGCTTCATCGCCGCAGGCCCGGCCGGGGCGGCCCCGGCACCCGCGACCCCCACCGCGTCGGCCACCGTCCCCACCCACCGGCTGTGTGCGCAGCCCGCGCACCCCGGCTACATGGCCTGCAACGCGGTGGCCCGTACGGACGTCAAGCAGCAGCTGTCCCTCAAGCGGAACGCCGCGCCGTCCGGACTCGGCCCCGCCGACCTCCAGAGCGCGTACAACCTCCCCAAGACGGGCGGCAGCGGCCAGACCGTCGCCATCGTCGACGCGAACGACGACCCCAACGCCGAGAAGGACCTGGCCGCCTACCGCAAGCAGTACGGGCTGCCCGCGTGCACCACCGCCAACGGGTGCTTCAAGAAGGTCGACCAGGACGGCGGCACCAACTACCCGGCGCCGGACGCGGGTTGGGCCGGCGAGATATCCCTCGACGTGGACATGGTGAGCGCGGCCTGCCCGTCCTGCCACATCCTGCTGGTCGAGGCGAAGAGCGCGAACATGGACGACCTGGGAGCGGCCGTGAACCGCGCGGTCACCATGGGCGCCAAGTACGTCTCCAACAGCTACGGCGGCCCCGAGGACTCGACCGACCCCGCCTCCGACGACAAGTACTTCAAGCACCCGGGCGTCGCCATCACCGTCAGCTCCGGTGACAGCGGCTACGGCGTCGAGTACCCGGCGGCGTCGCAGTACGTCACCGCGGTCGGCGGCACCTCGCTCAAGAAGGGCGGCACCGGTGCGCGCGGCTGGACCGAGTCGGTCTGGGGCACCAGCGCGGGCGGCGAGGGCGCCGGCTCCGGCTGCTCCAAGTACGACGCCAAGCCGTCCTGGCAGAAGGACACCGGCTGCGGCAAGCGCACCGTCGCGGACGTCGCCGCGGTCGCCGACCCGGCCACCGGCCTCGCGGTGTACGACACCTACCAGTCCAAGGGCTGGAACGTGTACGGCGGCACCAGCGCGTCGTCCCCGTTCATCGCCGGCGTCTACGCCCTCGCGGGCACCCCGGGTTCGGGCGACACCCCGGCCTCGTACCCGTACAGCCACGCCAACGCGTTGAACGACGTCACCAGCGGCGCCAACGGCTCCTGCTCGCCGTCGTACCTCTGCACCGCGGGCAAGGGCTATGACGGCCCGACCGGCCTCGGCACCCCGAACGGCGTCGCGGCCTTCAAGAAGTAACCCGCACCGCCGTCCCACCGACCGTCGCAGCCCGGCAACCACCCCACGGAGCCGGCCTGCGACACCCACCAGTGGGCCCGGACCGCACCCGACGGTCCGGGCCCACTGTCTGTATCACCCGTGAGCGCGCCCGTGCGGAGAGGAGGAATACGGATGGCTGGGCAATGCGCCCCGTGTGCCACGGGGACGGCGGAGCGCGAACCCGTACCGCGGGAAGGCTGCGATGTGTGCCAGGCCCTGCACCGGCAGCGCGAGTCGGCCCGGCGGGCCGGGCACCCCCGCACCGTCCGCAGCCGCAACGCGGAGATCGCCGCCCACTCCCACGAAGAGGGCTGACGGGACCTGCCCGCCGGCGTGCCGCACGGCATTCCCGCCCGGCCCGCGGAGGATCCTCCTGCCGTACCAGCCCGACGAGGCCTGCCCGGGCGGCAGTTGACGGCCGCGGCACCGGACCGTGCGGGACCATCGGGTCCCTCAGGGAACCACCCCCGTGGCGACGGCGTCAGGAGCCCGCATCGACCGGCAACGCGTGGCGAGGCCGGGACACGCAACTGGCGTGCGTGGTCAAGGCGATGCTCGTAGAGTCGGTCGAATGACCGAAGCGAAGAACGGTGAGCCGCAGAGCGGCCGTCCCATATCTGTCGTGGCGTCGGCGTTGTGTGTCGTGGCAGCCATGGGGCTGCTGGCCATCGCCTGGTGGCTCGGGTGGTGGACGCCCGCGGACGGGGTGGGGCGGATGTCGGCCAAGTTGCTGGTAGCGGGAGCCGTGTTCCTGCCGGTGGGGCTCGTGGCTCTGGCTGCGGCGATCAAGCGGCGCAGTAGCCGGCGCCGCTGAGGCGCCGGCTACCGGACCCGTACGGGGTTTCCTACCGGCCTCGGGCCGTCGTCTTGTACGGCGCCGCGGCCTGCTTTGCCGCGTCGATGAGCGCGGGCTTCATCTTCGGCCAGAAGTAGCTGTCCTGGCACGAGAACGCCGGGGTGAACCCGGAGCAGTTGCGGCCGTCGCTGTCGCCTATCTCGATGGTGAGACTGGCCAGTCCCAGCTTGTCGTACGTCCAGTCGTCGGTGCCGCCGGACGCGTCGTAGAGGATCTCACCGGCCTGCCCGGACTGGTAGCCGGTGAGCTTGCCGAGCCGTCCGGCGAGGGCGCGCAGCGCTGCGTCGTTGCCGGTGTGGATGGTGTGGTCGGCCTCCCACGGGAGCAGGACCATGCTCGCATCGCTGTGCAGGCTGATCATCAGGCCCTTGGCGGTGGCCGGCGCCGGGTCGCTGTCGCCGGTACCCGTGCGCACCGCCGGGTACAGCTTGCGGAACAGGCCCTCCAGCGCGGTGTTCTCCGGTTCGGAGTCCGCGGCGGGGCCGCGGTAGACCTCGCTGCACGGCTCGGTGGAGGTGCCCGCGCCGCCCCAATGGGTGCCCGCGTTGCGGTTGAGGTCCACGCCGGACTGGCCGTTCGCGTCGCAGCTGCTGCCCTGGGCGTCATCGGCGTTCTTGCGCTGGAGGATGGGGTTGTCGCCGCCCTGGGCGACGATGTCGACGCCGTCCGGGTTGGCGATCGGGACGACCCACATCTCGGTGGAGTCCATCAGCTTGGTGATGTCGGGGTCTTTGCCGTAGTCGTTGGTCAGGGTGTCGATCCAGCGCCAGGAGACCTCGCCCGTGGTCAGCTCCCGCGCGTGGATCTGGCTCATCAGGAAGAACCGCGGCTTGGTGGACTTGGGATCGAGCTGGCAGTCGCCCTGCTTCATCTTGGTGATGCAGACGGCCTTGAGATCGTGGCCGCCGCGTCCCTTCTGTTTGAGCCAGGACTGCCCGTAGGTGACGACCTTGGCCATGTCCGGGTGCTGGGAGGCGACTTGGTCGAGGTGGGCGTAGTGCGCGTCGACGGTGTGGTAGCCGCCGTCGTAGGTGCCGCCGGCGCCACCGGTCGCGCGGGCCGTACGCGACTGGTCGGGAAGCGGCTTGTTCATCGTCTCGACGGCCGTGGGGGCGAAGCCGAGCCGGCGCAGCCCGGCCGCCGTCGACGGGTCGCCCATGACGAACAGGTCGTTGCCCTGGCGGCGCTCGATCAGGTCGAATCCGGCGGAGATCAGCTTCTGCGCGTCCCCCCGGTCGTGCGTGGGGACGCGGTAGACGACCACGGTGCGCTCGCCGGACGCGCCGCTTCTCTGCGCCGCACCGGCGTGGGCCAACGGGGACAGCGGCGACAGGGCCGTGAGCGCCGCGACCATCGCTGCCGCAGCCGTGGTCACAAGGGTTTTCCGGGGCATTGCATGGCCTTCCGTGGGGGGTGAGGGCATCGGCATGCGGACGGGACGCGGCTTTCACGCGCCTCACCCGCGGCGGCTCCCGGAAAGCCGGACCATGCGACGCTCCGGACACCTCGGCCGATGCCATTGGGCCAATCGGAGGCATGATGCCCATATACCTGCCCTGTCGAGAAGGGGAATTCCCGGACTTCCTTGGTTCCGAACCGGCCATGCCTACCCAGGAGTTGGACGGCAGCCGGACGCGATACGGGATTGCCTGAGGTTGCCTGGTCCTGCCTGGGCTTGGCTGAGGTTGCCCGGGTTTGCCTGGGCTTGGCTGGTCCTGCCTGGGATTGACTGGTCCTGGCCGGGCTTGCCTGGGCTTGTTCGAGTTTGCCCGCGATGCGGCGCCGGCCCCACGCCCTGCGTGCCGCGGCCCCGCGCATCGGTGAGGGCGCGGCCGTCCGCGCATCGGTAGGGGCGCGGCCGTCCGCTCGTGCGGGTTCGCCCGCGTCGCCCGCTACCGCCCGTGGCCCGGCAGGCCGTTCAGGCCTCCGTCCGGGGGCCTTCCCGGTCCGCGCGCAGGGCGTCGATGCCCGCGATCTGGAGGTCGAGGGCGAAGATGAAGTCGCGGTCGAGCATGTCCACTGCGCTGTCGCCGCGTCGGGCGTAGCCGGCGCGGGCCGAGAGCTCCATGGTCTCGGCGAATTCGGGGCGGTCGGAGACGGCGGCGACGACCTGGCCGAAGTAGTCGTCGAGGCTGATGCCGGCGGCGCGGCAGCGGGCTTCGTGCAGGGCCCGGACGGTCGAGAAGCCGTAGACGAAGTGGAAGACGGACGCGAGGGCGCCGGAGGTCCGGTCGGGGTCCAGGCCGCTGCGGGCCATCACGCGGAGGGTGGCGTTGGAGAAGGCCACGGAATGCGGGCCGATGTTGATGAATTCGCCGAGCAGCCGGGCCGCCCACGGATGGCGCAGCAGTATGTCGCGGTAGGCGGTGGCGAGGACGCGGAGCTGGTCGCGCCAGTCGGCGGTGTCGTCGGACTCGTCGGGCAGGGTCATCTCGCCGGCGACCGCGTCGAGCGCGAGTTCGAGGAGGTCGTCCTTGGTGTCCACGTACCAGTAGACGGACATGGCGGTGACGCCGAGTTCGGCGGCGAGGCGGCGCATCGAGAACTTCGCCAGTCCCTCCGCGTCCAGCAGCCGGACCGTCGCCGCGACGATCTTGTCGAGGTCGAGTCCGGCCGGCTGGTCCGCCTTCCGCTTGAGTGGGGGGCGCTCGGTCAGCCAGACGCTGTGCGGCCGTTTTCCGGCGCGGCCGTCCGTCGCTGCTGCCATGGCGCCCCTCCTCGGTTCGTGCGGTGGTGTCGTCGATGCTATTCCGCCGGCGCCGCGGCGGGATCCGGGCCGCCCGGCGCCGGCGGGGCGGACTGTGCCGCGCCCTGCTGGTCCGCGCCCTGCTCGTCGGAGCCCGCCCGTTCCGCGCGCCGCAGCAGGACCGCGGCGATCAGACCGCCGAGGAAGACGGCCGCCGCGCCGACCAGTTGGCTGGTGCCGATGCCGGTCGCGAAGGCGTCGTGGACGGCGGTCCGTTCGGCGGCCGTGTGCGTATGGGCGAGGGCGGCCGGGAGGGAGCCCGCGCCGGCGGCGACCACCGGGAGCAGCGCGACGAAGCGGGAGTTGAGGACCGCGCCGAGGACGGCGACGCCGAGGCCCTGGCCGAACTCCATCAGGGTGCCGTTCACACCGGCGCCGACGCCGGCCTTGGCGGGCGGTATCGCGGACAGGACGGCGTTGGCCATCGTCGGCATGGCGATCGCGACGCCGATGCCCATGACGATCAGGCCGAGGAGCATGCCGCCGTAGCTGTCACCGCCGAGGACGGAGATCGCGGCGAGGCCGGCGGCCAGCAGGGTCATCCCGGAGACGATCATTCCGGGGGTGCCGAAGCGAGGGGCCAGGCGGGCACCGAGACCGGTGAAGTTGATCAGTACGACGGTGAGCGCGAGCGGCGCCATCCGCAGACCGGCGTCCAACGGGCCGTACCCGAGCACCAGTTGAAGATGCTGGGTGAGCAGGAAGATCGAGCCGCCCATCCCGAAGGCGACCAGGATGCCGCCCGAGACGGCGCCGATGAAGCGGCGGTTGCGGAAGAAGTGCATGTCCAGCATCGGGTGCGGGACGCGCAGCTCCCAGAGGGCGAAGACGGCCAGCCCGATCACGCCGACGGCGGCGGAGACCAGCACGCGGGACGACAGCCAGCCGGTCACCGGGCCCGAGATGATCGCGTAGACCACCCCGACCATGCCGATCATGGACAGCAGTGCGCCCAGCAGGTCCGGGCGTTCGCCGCCGGGGCTCTTGGACTCGGGGACGAGGGTGACGACGGCGGCCAGGGCTATGGCCGCGACGGGGAGGTTGACGAGGAAGAGCGAGCCCCACCAGAAGTGGTCGAGCAGCGTGCCGCCGATCAGCGGGCCGGCGGCGAAGCTGAGCGAGTTGACCGAGCTCCAGATGCCGATGGCGTTGGGGCGCTCCGCGTCGTCGAAGATCTGCATGACGACGGCGAGGGTGGTGGTCACCAGCAGTGCGCCGCCGATGCCCATACCGGCGCGGGCGGCGATCAGTTGGCCGGGCGTGTGGGCGAGGGCGGCGCCGAGCGAGGCGGCGCCGAACAGCACCAGGCCGACGGCGAGCATCTTCTTGCGGCCGTAGCGGTCGGCGGAGTTGCCCGCGGTCAGCAGCAGGCCGGACTGGACCAGCGAATAGGCGTTGATCATCCACTGGACGTCGGCGGTGGTCGCGCCCAGCTCTTCGGTCAGGGACGGGACGGCGACGTTCAGGACGGTGTTGTCCAGGACGACGGTGAGCTGGGCGATGCAGATGACGGCCAGGATCAGCCAGCGGGTGGCGACCCTGCCGGGTGGCTGGAGTGCGGTGGCGTCGGAAGCCACGGTGGGCATACGAACTCCCTGTACGGTGCGAGCGGTTGCCTTACACCGTACAGGGAGCCTTATACGCCGTACATTTGTTTTCGGTCGGGCGGGCGGCGCCGCGCGGCGGACCGGCCCTGCGCCGGCACCGCGCGGCCTCCCGGCGCTACGCCTCCCTCCGGCGCCGCACCTCCTCCCGGCGCTGCACCTCCTCCCGCCCCTACGACTCCTCCCGGCCCTACGCCTTCTTCTGCGTCAGGTCGTAGAAGGTGGCGCCGCCGACGGTGACCTTCTTGAAGGTCTTCTCGATCCAGGAGCTGATCTTGGACGAAGGGCCCTGGCTGCCGCCGGGACCACCGGGGCCGCCGGGGAAGCCGCCGCCCCGCCCGGCCTTGCCCGCCCGTGCGCCGCCGCCGAAGCCGTCCCGTCCACCCGCGATGAAGTAGTGGATCTTCCCTTCCGCGACGTACTGCTGGAACTGGGCGAGGGTCGGCGACGGGTCGCTCCCGTTGAAGCCGCCGATCGCCATCACCGGCTTCTGGGTGGCGAGTTGGTAGCTCGCGGCGTTCTGGGAGCCGACGGCCGCGGCGGCCCAGGTGTACCGGTCCGCGTCCTGCTCCACCAGGCGCTTGGCCGCAGCGCTCACCGTGGCGCCGTTGAGCAGACCGCCCATACCGGCCATCCCGCGCATCCCGCCGAGGCGTTCGGCGAGCGCGCCGCCCGGTTGCCCTGGGAAGCCGCGGCCGGCGGCGCCCGGCGCGGGGAAGCCGCCCGGCGCATGCCCGTTGCCGCCCCGCTGCATCGTCGTCCGGCCGCCGCCGGCCCACTGGCCGCGGGG
>NZ_BMRP01000065.1 GCF_014648695.1 Streptomyces albospinus | reverse complement strand
GTCGTCCCGGCTTCGGCGGTCGTCCGGGTGGTCCCGGTGGCCGCGGTGGCACGCAGGGTGCCTTCGGCCGTCCCGGCGGTCCGGCGCGTCGTGGTCGCAAGTCGAAGCGGCAGCGCCGTCAGGAGTACGAGGCCATGCAGGCCCCGTCGGTCGGCGGCATCATGCTGCCGCGCGGCAACGGTGCGACGGTTCGCCTGTCGCGCGGTGCCTCGCTGACGGACTTCGCGGAGAAGATCAACGCCAACCCGGCGTCGCTGGTCCAGGTCATGCTGAACCTGGGCGAGATGGTCACCGCGACCCAGTCCGTCTCCGACGAGACGCTCCAGCTGCTCGCCGACGAGATGAACTACGTCGTCGAGATCGTCAGCCCGGAGGAGGAGGACCGCGAGCTGCTCGAGTCCTTCGACATCGAGTTCGGCGAGAACGAGGGCGGCGAGGAGATGCTGGTCTCCCGTCCGCCGGTGGTGACCGTCATGGGTCACGTCGACCACGGTAAGACCCGCCTGCTGGACGCGATCCGCAAGACCAACGTGGTCGCGGGCGAGGCCGGCGGCATCACCCAGCACATCGGTGCCTACCAGGTCGCGACCGAGGTCAACGAGGAAGAGCGCCGCATCACCTTCATCGACACCCCGGGTCACGAGGCGTTCACCGCCATGCGTGCCCGTGGTGCCAAGTCGACCGACATCGCGATCCTCGTGGTGGCGGCCAACGACGGTGTCATGCCGCAGACGATCGAGGCGCTGAACCACGCCAAGGCGGCCGACGTGCCGATCGTGGTCGCGGTCAACAAGATCGACGTCGAGGGCGCCGACCCGACCAAGGTGCGCGGTCAGCTGACCGAGTACGGCCTGGTGGCCGAGGAGTACGGCGGCGACACCATGTTCGTCGACATCTCCGCCAAGCAGGGTCTGCACATCGACTCCCTGCTGGAGGCCGTGGTCCTCACCGCGGACGCCGCGCTCGACCTGCGGGCCAACGACGCGCAGGACGCGCAGGGTATTGCGATCGAGGCGCACCTCGACCGCGGCCGTGGTGCCGTGGCCACCGTCCTCGTCCAGCGCGGCACGCTGCGCGTCGGCGACACGATGGTCGCCGGCGACGCGTACGGCCGGGTCCGTGCGATGTTCGACGACAAGGGCAACAACGTCGAGGAAGCGGGTCCGTCGACCCCCGTCCTGGTCCTGGGTCTGACCAACGTCCCGGGCGCCGGCGACAACTTCCTGGTCGTCGACGAGGACCGCACGGCGCGTCAGATCGCCGAGAAGCGCGCGGCCCGCGAGCGCAACGCCGCGTTCGCCAAGCGCACCCGCCGGGTGTCCCTCGAGGACCTCGACAAGGTGCTCAAGGCGGGCGAGGTCCAGCAGCTCAACCTCATCATCAAGGGCGATGCGTCCGGTTCGGTCGAGGCCCTGGAGTCCTCGCTGCTCCAGCTGGACGTCGGCGAAGAGGTCGACATCCGGGTGCTGCACCGCGGCGTCGGTGCGGTCACCGAGACCGACATCGACCTGGCGACCGGCTCCGACGCGATCGTCATCGGCTTCAACGTCCGCGCCGAGGGCCGCGCCACGCAGCGGGCCGAGCGCGAGGGCGTCGACGTCCGGTACTACTCGGTCATCTACCAGGCGATCGAGGAGATCGAGGCGGCCCTCAAGGGCATGCTCAAGCCGGAGTACGAGGAGGTCGAGCTCGGTACGGCGGAGATCCGCGAGGTCTTCAAGTCGTCCAAGCTGGGCAACATCGCGGGTGTGCTCATCCGCTCCGGCGAGGTCAAGCGCAACACCAAGGCGCGCCTCATCCGCGACGGCAAGGTCGTCGCGGAGAACCTCAACATCGACGGTCTGCGTCGCTTCAAGGACGACGTCACCGAGATCCGCGAAGGCTTCGAGGGCGGTATCAACCTCGGAAACTTCAACGACATCAAGGTCGACGACGTCATTGCGACCTACGAGATGCGGGAGAAGCCGCGCGGCTGATCGCGTAGCTACTGTCCGGGGCCGGTCGGCGGAGCGGAAACTCCGTCGATCGGCCCCGGCCGTTGCGTGTACGGTTCGAGTGACTCGTACACCGAAGGCCCCACGGGTGGCTTTACCCGTCTTGCATGTACGTAGGGACGCTGTCCTTCGACCTGCTTCTCGGCGACGTACGGTCGCTGAAGGAGAAGCGCTCGGTCGTCCGCCCGCTCGTCGCCGAGCTGCACCGCAAATTCGCGGTGAGCGTCGCGGAGGTGGGGGACCAGGATCTGTACCGCAGGGCCCGGATCGGGCTGGCGGTGGTTTCCGGGGACACCGGGCATCTGACCGATGTCATGGACCGCTGCGAGCGACTGGTCGCCGCACGGCCCGAAGTGGAGCTGCTGTCCGTACGCCGGCGGCTGCACGGCGACGACGACTGACCCGTACGGTCGGGCACGTCATCGCCGGTGGAAGCACAATTGTGGAAGACAAGAAGGAGACGGACCAGTGGCCGACAATGCGCGGGCGAAGAAGCTGGCGGACCTCATCCGGGAGGTGGTCGCCCAGAAGCTCCAGCGCGGCATCAAGGACCCGCGGCTCGGTTCGCACGTGACCATCACGGACACCCGGGTCACCGGCGACCTGCGGGAGGCGACGGTCTTCTACACGGTCTACGGAGACGACGAGGACCGTGCCAGCGCCGCCGCCGGCCTGGAGAGCGCCAAGGGCATCCTGCGTTCCGCGGTCGGCGCCGCGGCCGGGACGAAGTTCACGCCGACCCTGGCGTTCGTCGCGGACGCCCTGCCGGAGAACGCCAAGACGATCGAGGACCTGCTCGACAAGGCGCGCGCCTCGGACGCCAAGGTGCGCGAGGTGTCCTCGGGCGCCGCGTACGCCGGTGAGGCCGATCCGTACCGCAAGCCGGGCAGCGACGAGGACGACGAGGGCGCAGCGGCAGAATGAAGCGGCAGAGCAACAACGAGGGGGGCGAGCGCGCAGCGCTCTCCGGCAAGGGTGGTGGTGGGCGACGGGCGGGAGGACTTGTCATCGTCGACAAGCCGTCCGGCTTCACTTCGCACGACGTCGTGGCGAAGATGCGCGGTATGGCCCGGACCCGCCGGGTCGGGCATGCCGGCACCCTCGACCCGATGGCGACCGGCGTCCTGGTCCTCGGTCTGGAGCGGGCCACCAAGCTCCTCGGCCACCTCGCGCTGACCGAGAAGGAGTACGTCGGCACGATCCGGCTCGGCCAGTCGACGATCACCGACGACGCCGAGGGCGAGATCACCGCGTCGAAGGCCGCGCACGGCCTCGCGCGCGAGGACATCGACGCCGGGGTCGCCCGGCTGTCCGGCGCGATCATGCAGGTCCCGTCGAAGGTCAGCGCCATCAAGATCGACGGCAAGCGGTCCTACTCGCGGGTCCGCGACGGCGAGGACGTGGAGATCCCGGCCCGTCCGGTCACCGTCTCCTCGTTCGTGGTGCACTCGGCGCACGAGGCCGAGGCCGAGGACGGTACGCCGGTGACCGATGTGCTGGTCTCCGTCGTCTGCTCGTCCGGTACGTACATCCGCGCGCTGGCCCGCGACCTCGGCGCCGGGCTCGGCGTCGGCGGGCATCTGACGGCGCTGCGGCGGACCAGGGTCGGCCCGTACAAGCTCGACCAGGCGCGCACGCTGGAGCAGCTCCAGGCCACGGTGGACGACACCGAGGGCGGCGGGCTGCCGGTCATGCCGATCGCGGAGGCCGCCGACGCGGCGTTCACCCGCTGGGACGTCACCGAGCAGCAGTCGCGGCTGCTGCTCAACGGCGTGCGGATCCCGATGCCGCGCTTCGAGGGCGACGGTCCGGTGGCGGCCTTCGGGCCGGACGGGGCGTTCCTGGCGCTGGTGGAGAACCAGGGCGGGAAGGCCAAGAGCCTGGCCGTCTTCGCCTGACGGAATCCGGGCCGCCGCGAGGCGAGGTGGTGGAACGCGGGCCGCGCGGCCGGGCGCGGAGCGATCGGCCCGCGCTCCACCATCCCCCTCCTCCTGACTCTGTCCAGCGCACTGCGGTGATTCACTCCTGTGGGCAGGCGCTCGGAGTGAATCACGGCGCGGAGGGGGGCGCGTTCGAGGAGCGCCCTGTCGCGAAGATCACCACCTGCCTACCGTCGTCGCTGTTGTGGACGGGCGGGACGGGCGGGGAGGTCCGGAGATGGCGTTGCTGGATACCGGCAGGGATACGGATGTGGATGCGGATGCCGAGGCGGCTCCGGTTCAGGGGGCGGGAGCTTGCCGCGGGGGCGCCTACGGGGAGGCGTACGGGGGTCGGTGGGTCGGTCAACACGAAGCGGAACTGGGGCAGTTGGCGTGGGCGGCGACCGAGCCCGGGGTGGACCGCGGGGGGCGGGCCGCGCGCCGTCTGACGCATGAGCTGCTGCGGGTGGCCGACGCGGCGCCGTACGGCGGGGTGCTGCGGCTGCTCGCCGACCGGGTCACCCAACGGTCCCTCCAGGCGGGCGGGTTCGGGTACACCGGGCTGGACGAGTTCGGGCCGCCGTTCTGGCGGTGCCTGGCGCTGGGCGACGCGGCCCGGCTGGATCTGCTGCGCCGGCTGCTGCCGGCCGACGGGCCGGGCGCCGCACCGGCCCCCGGCGGCCCCGTGCGGCCCTTCGCACGGCCGCCGCGGGTGCGGGTCCACCCGGCCGACGACGCCGCTGCCGGGCAGGAGAGCGGCGGATGGGTCGACGCCTGCCCCGGGACGCCGTACGCCGCGTCCGCAGAAGCGTTCCGCCGGGCCGGCGGCACGGCCCGCCCCGCCCGCACTGGCCCAGCTGGCCGCTCTGCCCGGTTCCTCGACGCCGTGGCGGACCTGCTGAAGGCCGACCCCGAGCGGATCCAGCCCCTGCTGTGCGGCTGGTTCGACGACACCCGCCGCCTCCAGGTCGCGCCCGCCGTCCCCCGGGAGATCACCGTCGCGGGCGCCGCCCAGGCGCTGCTGCACACCTACCGGGCGCGGGCGCTGGACCCGCTCGTGGAAGTCCTGGCGGCCACCGCGCACCCGCGGGCCGCGGAGCTGCTGGACGCGCTCGCCGAGGACGAGCCGGCGGCGCTCTGCCGGGCCGTGGGGATCCGCGCCCGCGAGGAGCGCCCCGGGGGCCGGAGCGCGGGCACCGCGGCGCTGCTGCGGGCGCTGGCCGCCGTCACCCGACCCGATCTCGCGGCCCGCGCCGCCGGGCTGGTCCGGGAGTACGCCGGGCGCTGCCCGGACCGCGCCGCGCGGCCGGTGGCGGAGTTCGTCGCACGCCGGCTCGACCAGGGGCCGGCCGCCCATGAGGCGCTGGGGCCGCTGGTGGTGGAGTTGCTGAACGGCTCCCCGGCCCCGGTCCGGCGCGCGCTCGCCCCCGTCCTGGCCGGCGCGGGCCCGTACGCGGCGGATGCGTTGCGGTGGGCGCTGCTCGATGTGCTGCTGGCGCGCGAGGCGTCCGACGCGCCCCCGGCGGGCGGCCGGGGCCGCGGGTACGACACCAGCGTGCTGGAGGCCCTGCTGGGGGCGGCGGCGGAGGGGACGGCGCGGCGGCCGGAGGAGCGCACCCGGGAGCTGGTGCACCGTGCGGGCATGCTGCTGGCCCGGACGCCGGAGGGGGCGGCCTGCTTCGACCGGCGGCTGGTGGAGCTGGGGCGGCGGGTGCCCGGTTTCGCCCGGCGGGTGGCGGAGTGGCTGGCGGCCGAGCCGGGGGAGTGGGCGTCGGTGGTGGGGCCGGGCGCCTGCGCGACCCTCGCGGGATGCCGGGGCTGACCCCGTTCGCGGCCCGGGAGCCCGGCGGCCCGGCGCCCGGGTGTCCGATACAACAGCGGCCGGGCCACCCTTCGCGCGTAGCCCGGCTCCCGGCATGGCAGTCTTAGACCTGCGTCATGCCGAATTGGCGCAATGGACGGACAAGAGTTCGGGCGAGGAGCGGGCACAGTGCAGCGCTGGCGTGGCTTGGAGGACATCCCCGAGGGCTGGGGACGCAGCGTCGTCACCATCGGCTCCTACGACGGAGTGCACCGCGGCCACCAATTGATCATCGGCAAGGCGGTGGCCCGCGCCCGCGAGCTGGGGATCCCCGCCGTGGTCGTCACCTTCGACCCGCACCCGAGCGAGGTCGTCCGCCCCGGCACCCATCCGCCGCTGCTCGCCCCGCACCACCGGCGGGCGGAGCTGATGGCCGAGCTGGGCGTGGACGCGGTGCTGATCCTGCCGTTCACCAAGGAGTTCTCGAAGCTGTCGCCGGCCGACTTCGTGGTCAAGGCGCTGGTCGACAAGCTGCACGCGCAGGTCGTCGTGGAGGGCCCCAACTTCCGCTTCGGGCACAAGGCGCAGGGCACCGTCGACACGCTCGCCGAGCTCGGCCGGACCTACGACTACGCGGTCGAGGTCATCGACCTCTTCGAGCGCGGCACGGCGGGCGGCGGCGAGCCGTTCTCGTCCACCCTCGTCCGCCGGCTGGTCGCGGCGGGCGACGTGGCGGGCGCGAGGGAGGTGCTGGGCCGGCCGCACCGCGTCGAGGGCGTGGTCGTACGGGGCGCCCAGCGCGGACGTGACATGGGCTTCCCCACGGCCAATGTGGAGACCCTGCCGCACACCGCCATCCCGGCCGACGGGGTGTACGCGGGGCTGCTGCACGTCGAGGGCGAGGCGATGCCGGCGGCCGTCTCGGTCGGCACCAACCCGCAGTTCGACGGCAAGGTGCGGACGGTGGAGGCGTACGCCATCGACCGCGTCGGGCTGGATCTGTACGGGCTGCACGTCGCGGTGGAGTTCCTGGCGTACATCCGGGGGCAGGAGAAGTTCGCCACGCTGGACGCCCTGCTGGAGCGGATGGCGATCGACGTGAAGCAGGCCCGCGGGCTGATCGCCGACGCGGGCTGACCCGGCGGCGAGGCGCCCGCCGCGACCGGCGTCACGGGACACAACGAAGGGGCGGGGCCCGGCAGTCGACTGCCGGGCCCCGCCCCTTCGTGCTGCTACGCCCCGCTCACTGCGGCGGGGGCTGCTGCTGCGTCCAGCCGCCCTGTTCCGGCAACGGCGCGTCCGGAGCGGGCTGTTGCTGCTGCCAGCCGGCCGGCGGCTGGGCGGCGGGCTGCTGGGTCCAGCCGCCCTGCTGCGGCGGGTAGCCGGCCGGGGGCTGGCCCTGCTGCGGCTGCTGCTGGCCCTGTTGCTGGGCGTACTGCTGCTGCGCGTACTGCTGTTGCTGGGCGTGCTGCTGGGCGTACGGGTCGCCGCCCATCTGCTGCTGGCCCATCTGCTGCTGGGCGTACATGCCCTGCGCCTGTTGCTGGCGGGCGAAGTCCTCGGCCACCAGGGCGGAGAGGTGGAAGTACGCCTCGCGGGTCTTGGGCCGCATCATGTCGAGGTCGACCTCGGCGCCGGCGGCGAGGTGCTCGTCGAAGGGGACGACGACCACACCGCGGCAGCGGGTCTCGAAGTGCGACACGATGTCTTCGATCTTGATCATCTTGCCGGTCTCGCGGACCCCCGAGATGACCGTGATACCGCGCTGCACCAGGTCGGCGTAGCCGTGCGCGGACAGCCAGTCCAGGGTGGTGCTGGCGCTGCTGGCGCCGTCCACGGACGGGGTGGAGATGATGATCAACTGGTCGGCGAGGTCGAGGACTCCGCGCATCGCGCTGTACAGGAGACCGGTGCCCGAGTCGGTGAGGATGATCGGGTACTGCTTGCCGAGGATGTCGATCGCCCGCCGGTAGTCCTCGTCGTTGAAGGTCGTCGAGACGGCCGGGTCGACGTCGTTGGCGAGGATCTCCAGGCCCGAGGGGGACTGCGAGGTGAACCGGCGGATGTCCATGTAGCTGTGCAGGTGCGGGATCGCCTGCACCAGGTCGCGGATGGTCGCACCGGTCTCGCGGCGCACCCGGCGGCCGAGCGTGCCGGCGTCCGGGTTGGCGTCGATCGCGAGGATCTTGTCCTGCCGCTCGGACGCGAGGGTGGAGCCCAGCGCGGTGGTGGTCGTCGTCTTGCCGACGCCGCCCTTGAGGCTGATGACCGCGATCCGGTAGCAGGACAGCACCGGCGTACGGATCAGCTCCAGCTTCCGCTGCCGCTCCTCCTGCTCCTTCTTCGCGCCCAGCTTGAACTTGGACGGCTGGGCGTTGGCGCCCGGCTTGCGCTTCTTGGGCTGGTTGCGCAGCAGCCGGTCCGAGGTCAGCTCGACGGCCGCGCTGTAGCCGAGCGGCGCACCGGGGGTGGCGCGCTGCGGCTGCTGCTGGCCCGGCTGGGAGTACTGGGCGTAGTTCGCGGCGGCGTTGGGGTCGGCGGCCTGCTGGCCGGGCAGCGGCTGGTGCTGGGCCTGCTGGGCCTGCTGGGCCTGTTGGGCCTGCTGGGCCGCCTGAGCCTGCGGCTGCTGCTGGGCCTGCTGCGGGTAACCGGGCTGCTGACCCTGCTGCGGATAGCCCTGGGGGCCGGGCTGCGGATACCCGTAAGCGGGCTGCTGCGCGGGCGCGTTGGGCTGCTGGCCCTGCTGCGGCTGCGGCTGGCCCTGCTGGGGGTAGCCGTACGCGGGCTGCGGGTAGCCGTAGGCAGGCTGCTGTTGCTGCTGCGCGGGGGCGCCCTGCTGCTGTTGCGGGTAGCCGCCCTGCTGGGGCTGGCCCTGCTGCGGGTAGCCCTGCTGCGGCGCCTGCGGGTGCTGCGGCTGCTGGGGGTGCTGTGCTGGTGGGGCCTGCTGGGGCTGCTGCGGGTGCTGGCCGGCCTGGGCCTGCGCCTGGGCCATCCGCGGGTCGGCGGGCTGGAACTCCGGCGGCAGCGGCGGCAACGCGCCCTGCGCCGGGGCGCCCTGGGCGGGCATGCCCTGCTGCTGGCCGTCCGCGCCGGCCCAGGGGGCGCCCTGCTGCGGCATTCCCTGCTGGGGCACACCCTGCTGAGGCACACCCTGCGCGGGCATTCCCTGCTGCGGCTGGGGCTGGCCCTGCGCGGGCGGCGCGACGGGCTGTGCGGCCGGTGCGGGCTGCGCCGCGACCGGGGCGGGGGCCTCGGGCCCGGGAGTCGCCACAGGCGCCTGGGGGGCCGTCGGGGCGGCTTCCGCGGGGGAGTTGGGCGCGGTGGCGTCCGGCTGCGGCGCCGCCGCGGGGGCGGTCGCCTCCGGCGCGGGTGCCGCCGCCGGCTCCGGGTCATCGTCGTCGTCCCAGAGGGAGGCCGAGGGGTCGACGCCCTGGCCCGAGCGGACGTTGCCGCCGGGCTGCTCGCCGCCGGCGTCCGGGGCCGGCGGGGCGTCGGGCGCGGCGGCCGGTGCGTTGCCGCCTGCACTGCCCGCACCCTCCGCACCCGGCGGGGTCAGCGTCGGGAATCCGGGCGGCGCGGTCGAGGCGGGCGCACCCTGCTGCGGAACCCCGGGGGCGGGCGCGTTCTGCGCGGGAGCCGCGGGGGTGGCCGCGATGCCCGCGCCGCCGCTGGTGTCGTTGCTGCCGTACCAGGCCGGAGCCGCGAAATCGATCTTGAATTCGCCGGTCAGGTCGAACTCGGCCTGGTCGTCGTCAGGATCGTTCCCGTCCGGACGGAAAGCCTCCTGGTCTTTCACTGTGCCTCCTGGTCTACTGCAACGCACCTGAACGGCAGGACCGGATACAGGCGGATCGAACGGATGTCACGGAAGTCGGAACACGCCACCCGGGGTTGCGCCACCACTGCTTGTCTCCATCCCCGTATCGACTGCCGTCGTGCACTGCCGACGTGATGTGCTCCTGCGGCTCTCCCCACAGCCTAATCAAGAGTCGGCCCATAACGGCAGTCGATGTCATGTCGTCTTCAAGCCCGGTGGGCACACCTGCGGGCGCACCCTCGGGTGCGCCCGCAGATCGTGCCCGGGGGCCGGGTACGCGCCGCACTCGGCGCCGCGTGGTCAACCGGCCCGTCATGGTGGTCAGTCCATACGGCGCGGCCCGCCGAGCAGGTTGGTCTCCGCCTCCGTGGGCTGGGTCATGACGAACTGGTGGTCGCCGTCGCGCCGGCACCACAGCATGGCGTTGTCGCTCAGCGTCGGCAGCACCGCGCCGACCTGCTCGGGCAGCCGCATGATGCGCGTCACCACCTCCGCCTCCTCGGGCGAGAGCCGCTGGAGGCCGACCAGGTCGACCCGGCTGAGCATCTGCGGCGACCGCGGCCCGAGGAAGGGCAGCACGGTGAGCACGCTCTGCCAGGGGCTCGGCGCGAGCTGGTTGCGCGGCGGCCGGGCGCCCATGTCCCGGATGACCAGAACGGGGCTGGAAACCGACGGTCCCTGCGGCCCGATCTGGCGCACCTCATGGACCGACACGCACTGCTGGCCGCCGCCGGCGGCCTGCGCCATCTGGCCCCAGGCCGGCGGCCGGGCGGTCTCCACCGCGACCCGGGCACCCGTCGCGACCGTGCGCAGCGCCAGCACCTGGGCCATCCACATGCTGCCGACCAGCACGATCTCCATCGGCGCGGGCCGCAGCATGCTCAGCACGGCGGGCTGGTTCTGCGGGTCGATGCCGATGATGACGCCGTCGTCGCCGACCGGCAGGGTCAGCGAGGCCAGCGCATCGGCCGTCAGGACGTGCGGGTTGCGGCGCGGGCCGCGCAGACCGAAACCGGGCCGCGGCTTGGGGCCGGTCGGCTCCGACTGCTGCTCCTCCGGGCGCATCTGGTGCGAGAGCCGGCGTCCGCCGGAGACGCCTCCCGTCGGAGTGCGCCAGCCGTCGCTGCTGACGTTGACACGGGGCTGATACGTGGGAGTGCCCATCAGCGGGTACCTCCGAGGGGAAGCGTGGCCAGCAGGCCGGGCAGCTGCTCGCGGTCGAGCCGTACGAGTCCGACCTTCGCGGAACCGGAACGGCGCTCCAACTCGGTCTGCGCGGCGGAGAGTTCGTTGTCGCTACGGGTCGACAGGCGGATGTAGCCGGTGATCGCCGGCATCCGGCCGCCGCCGTGCGTGGCGGTCAGCGAGAAGGTGCTCGCCATCGCCCGGGTGCTGGTCAGCAGCTGCGTGACGGCCGCCAACGGGGCGCCGCCCTGGCCCAGTTGGGGCCACCGGCCGATCCAGTAGGTGGTGTGCCAGCGGTCGTCGCAGCGCATCGCGCGGGTGGTCTCCTGGGTACGCCGGGCCGCCCGCCCGTCCCGCCCCATCGCGCCGTTCGCGGCCCGCGGGCTCACGCACACCGCGGTGCCGATCGCGGCCACCACCTCGCGCTCGTCGAGCACCTTGGCGCGCACGCCGTGCGCGGTGAGCCGGCTGACGAGCTGGTCGGCGGCGCGCAGCAGCGACCGCTGGGCGCCCTCCATCCCGCCGCCGCGCGCCTCGATCGCCTCGGCGCACAGCTCCGGGTCGAGCTTCAGCGCGATCCACGTCAGCTGCACCGCGGGCGTCTGGGACTGCGCCTGGAGCGGCGCGTACGAGCGGGCCGCGACGGCCTGTTCGGGCAGGTGCGGCGCCGGCGCGGGCTGGGTGTACTGGACGAACTGCGTCGACTCCAGGTGGATGTCCTCGATGTCGAGCGCGGTGTGCAGCAGTTCCAGCGGCAGCATGTGGCTGCCGCGGTGCGGCCGGAGCGGCTCGTCGCGGGAGTCCACCTGGACGATGGCGGTGAGGAAGGTGCCGTCACCGACGAAGCCGATGGCGCGCTGGTCGGCCTCGGCCGTGTACTCGTACGTGCGCAGCGCGGGTTCGCACTCCACGACCGGGGCGATGGCCGGGTCGACGCCCTGGGTCGCCGCGAGCGCGGCGCTGCTGTTCTTGCCGCGGCGCTTCATGGCGCGCACGGTGGTGATCCACTCCGGCAGCGGGATCTTCCGCCGCCGGCCGATCGCGAAGACGACCAGAAGAGCCGCCACCACGATGGCCGCGGTCAGCGCGGCCGGGTGGATCGTCCAGCCCACCAGCACCAGCGCCGCGGCGAGTTCGATGATGGCCAGCTGCTGGACGCGGATGCCGCCGATGGTGCCGGCCTGCTGGCGGAGCCGCGGCGACACCGGACCGACCGCGCCCCGGCCGCCGTTTCCTCTGTTGCCCGGCGCTGTGCCGTTCTGGCCCGCGTTTCCCGCGTACTGCGGTGCAGCGGAAGGCTGTTGCTGCTGTTGCCGCCCATTGCGGCGTCGAGCCCTGGTGGCGCTGGACATCCCCCGGCCTGCTCCTCTACTGGTGATGGTGCCTCTGGGCGTATCGGCTGCCCGCTGAGACTGATGCGTCGGACTGGTGCGTTGGAAGGTGGCACCCGTACCGTACGGCTCGATCGGTACACGGCATAGTAGAGGGCGCTACGGCGTGAGTGCCGGGGGCGGTCGCTGTGGATCCAACAGGCGGGGAGAGAAAGCAACAATGGCATCACGTCGGGACGAGCTGAATGCGTATTCGTTCGCACGGAAGCGCACGAATGCGGCATTTCTGAAGCCGCTGCCGAACGGCTCGATCGAAAGCGCGCCCAAGCCGTTGAAAGCGGTGGTGCCCAGCGTGATCATGGGGGCCCTGGTGTGCATGGGGTTCGGGGCCTGGGGCATTTTCCAGCCGGTTGCGCCGCAGGGGTGGGACTCCGTGGGGACAAACGTCCTCGTCGGGGATAAATCCACCACCCGCTACGTCGTTCTGGAGAGCAAGGACGCCAACGGCAAAAAGGAAAAACTCCTCCACCCCATCCTGAATCTGGCATCGGCAAGGCTCCTTCTCGACCCGCAGAAGTTCCAGGTCGTCAAGGTCCAGGAATCCCAGCTCGACGGAAAGCTGACGCACGGCGCGGCTATCGGCATCCCGTACGCCCCGGACCGGCTGCCCGACCCGGCCCAGGTCGACAAGCCGAAGACCTGGGCGGTGTGCGACCGCCCCGGCAGCGGTGTCAACAGCAAGAGCCAGCAGGCCGTCTTCGTGCTCGACGGCAAGGACAAGCAGGACATCGATGACACCCGCAAGGGGAAGCTCGACCTCCACCAGGCGCTCTACGTCGAGGACCCCGACGGCGTGAAGTGGCTGATCGACCACAACGGCTTCGCGTTCAAGATGATCGCCGACTCCCACCAGGCGATGACGGAGCAGCAGGCCGGCGTCAAGCACACCGACACCGAGGCCGACCGATCGCTGCGCCGCACCATCTTCGGCTCCCAGGCCGAGCCCCAGAAGGTGACCGCGGAGTTCATGAACACCCTGGTCAAGAGCCCGTTCGCGATCAGCATGCCCACCGTCGAGGGAGCGGGCACCCTGACCACCGACAGCAAGGTCCCGGCGGCGGCAAGGAAGGTCGGCTCGCTCCTCCAGGCCGGCGACGGACAGAAGTACGTGGTCGTCAAGGACGGTGTCGAGCAGGTCTCGAACTTCGTCGCCAACCTCCTGGCGCAGGGCACCAACGCGGCGCAGGTGAACGGCAGCGGCACGGGCCTCCAGCCGGTGAACGTGGCGATCGGCAGCGTCCACCCGAAGCTCGACGAGACCAACCACGCGGTCACCTTCCTGGGCAAGGTCCCCGTCGTGGGCATCGACAACCCCTGGCCCACCGAGACCGTCAGCGCGGCCAACGACTTCGCGCACGGCTCCCAGACCGGCGGGCTGTCCAGCCCCACCCCGAACGGCGTCTCGTGCAGTGTCTACAAGGGCACCAACACCAAGTACCCGGGCGCCGACAAGCTGGGCTACGCCAACGGCGTGCCGGACATGACCACTTGGGTCGGCAAGGACTACCCGGCCAAGATCGCCGCCGGCTCCACCTCGTACGTCACCCCGGGCAGCGGTCTGCTCTACCAGCAGGTGGACACCGCCTCCCAAGGCTCCGGCACCCTCTTCCTGGTCACCGACACCGGCCTGCGCTACTCGGTCCCGCGGAACAACGACTCCGCCACCAAGGCCGGCAGCGACAAGCAGGACACCGACCAGGCGCAGATCCACCTCGGCTACAAGGACGCGCACCCGCCGCTGCTCCTGTCGGCGTGGTCCAAGCTGCTCTCCGCGGGACCCTCCCTGGACGTCAAGAGCGCCAGCCAGCCGCAGGCGTCCTGAGGTCTTCCGACGGCCCGTGCGGGGTCCGCGGCCGGGCGCTCCGATGCGATGCCCGGATCCGGCCGCGGCCCCGCCGCGAATTCCCGCTAGCAATTAGTGGCTGAAATCGCCACATCTGTCCGTTTCTTGTGAACTGCGCTCCGTAGGGGCGCAGTTGGCATTGTTGTGATCCCGTCACAAGTCCCTCCCCCCTGTTGGGAACAACCGTGTGGAGTGGGTAATGTGGCAGGAGGCGTCAGCAACAGACGCCCACCGCGCAGCGCCTTGGCCGGCACCGCGCGGACGACGCACGAGTCTCATGGGGGACGTTGGGTATGGCTGGTCAGTTCACAATGACCGGGGAGGAGATGCATGCCTTCTCCGGCAAGATCGAATCGGTCAATCACGCAATTCAGGGTGAGCTCCAGCGCCTGAACCAGGTCGTTGACACCATCACCTCGGGCTGGAAGGGCCAGGCGGCCACCTCGTACCACCAGCTCCAGTCGCAGGTGAACGAGGACGGCAACCGGATCAACCAGCTGCTGGCGGAGATCAAGGAAGCCATCGACGAGACGAACAAGAACTACGTCGCCTCCGAAGAGGACCAGGCGCAGTCGATGTCGCACGTTACCGCGCAGGCCGGTGGCGGCTCCCCGTTCGGATGATGAGGCCGCGTCGCTGACCGCGGCGCAACGGCCCAGCCGCCGCAGAACGGGCGGGCCGGCCAACTCGGCCCGGCCCGCGGCGGCATGCGAACTGATCAGACATCATCACCCCCTGAGGAGACATCATGGGTGGCCAGATCCTCGTCAATTTTGCGACGATCCAGCAGGCAAGTCAGGACGTGCGCCAGACGGCGGGCAACATCCGCCAGCAGCTCGACGACCTTGAGTCCGGCGTCAAGAAGGTCGCCGCGAGCTGGGAAGGTGCGGCGCAGGAGGGCTACCAGGCCCGCCAGCGCGAGTGGGACCAGCGCGCCGCCCACCTCCAGCAGACGCTGGAGGCCATCGCCAAGGCGCTGGACACCGCGGCTCAGAACTACCAGAGCACCGAGCACAAGAACGCCGGTATCTGGGGCGGCTGACCTCGCATCGCGCGAGTACGGATGGTAGACGGCTGAGCGGCCCAACGACGGCTCGCACAGTGGTTATTGAGGGCGAGCGCGCGGCATGTGCGCTCGCCCTTCTGCCGTCCGGCCACGTGGTCCAAGGGCATCCGCACCACACCTCCCCCTTCTCCACTACTTCCTCACCCCGCACCGTCCAAACCCCTCGCCTCGCCCCACCCGCCACATTCGCCACGTATGGAGAGCAGACAACCCGTGGGATCTCGCGCCATTGGTCAACGAGCCGGGCACCGTCGCCGAGCGACGGGCGCACTGGTCACGGCGGCGTGCATCGTCGGCCTGTCGAGTGCCGCCGCCGCGCCGGCGGTCGCGGACCAGAACACCCCGCTCCAGAGCGGTGAGTGCAAGTTCGGCACCGACGACATCAAAGAGACCCCCTGGTCCCTCCAGCGCCTGCTGACCAACCAGATGTGGGCCAGCGGCAAGGGCAAGGGCATCAAGGTCGGTGTCATCGACACCGGCATCGACGCGGGCAACAAGCAGCTCCAGGACGCCATCGGGGGCGCCGGCAGGACCTACGTCAAGGACGGCAAGGCGACCCAGGACAAGGTCGGCCACGGCACCAAGGTCGCCGGCATCATCGCCGCCCGCCCGCAGTCCACGTCGGGCTTCTACGGCCTTGCACCCGAGGCCACGGTCATCCCGTACCAGCAGACCAGCGACGAGCAGGCCGGTACCGCCGACAGCCTCGCCAAGGCCATCAACGACGCGGTGTCCGACGGGGTCGACGTCATCAACATCTCGCAGGGCACGGCCGCGAGTGAGAAGCTGCTCCAATCGCTCAAGGACGCGGTGAAGAACGCCGCGGCCCACAACGTCCTGATCATCGCCTCGGCCGGCAACAGCGGCGCCAGCGGCGCGGAGCAGAACATCTACCCCGCCGCGTTCAGCACGGAGTTCGACAACGTCCTGGCCGTCGCCGCCTCCGACCGCAACAACGAGCGCGCCCCCTTCTCCCAGGCCGGCTCCTTCGTCGGCATCGCCGCCCCCGGCGTCGACATGGTCTCCACGGTCCCCCTCGGCGGCAACTGCGTCGACCAGGGCACCAGCTTCGCCTCGCCGTACGCGGCGGGCGCCGCGGCCCTCCTGATCGCCAAGCACAAGGACGACAAGGAGAAGTGGGGGCCGGCGCAGATCATCTCGCACCTGGAGCAGACCGCCGACCGCGTCCGCAAGAGCCGTGACAACAACATCGGTTGGGGCGTCATCAACCCGGTCGCCGCCCTCAACGACAACACGCGGCCGACCGGTCCGCCCACGCCGGACAAGTCGAACAACGCCGCCGGTGTCTCCAACATCATCCCGGCCGCCGTTTCCCTCGGAGAGACCGACGAGGAACGAACGGCCCGCATCGCCATCTACATCGTCGGCGGCGGACTCCTGGCCGTCGCCGCGGTCGTGGGCTCCTCGGTCGCCATGCGCGACTGGCGCCGCAAGACCGGACTCACATCACACGGGGAGGCCAAGAATGGCTAGCAAGGAATACGGCGTTGATCTCGATGCGCTTGATCAGCTCGTCAAGGAGCTCAACCAGGTCCTGAAGGACATGGGTGGCCCTAAGGAC
Organism: Streptomyces albospinus; assembly: GCF_014648695.1. GTDB lineage: Bacteria > Actinomycetota > Actinomycetes > Streptomycetales > Streptomycetaceae > Streptomyces > Streptomyces albospinus. Next base: position 14,053 of record NZ_BMRP01000065.1, on the reverse strand, counting down.
AAGGCCAAGAACCAGACTTACCTGGCGGATGGGGCGCTGGGGAAGGGCTTTGATGAGCGGGACAAGATGCACAAGGCTCACAACGACATGAAGGACTTCATCCAGCAGCAGATCGTCGACAAGATCGAGGGTCTGATCCACGACTTCGGCGACAAGTCCAAGAAGACGAAAGAACACTACGAGGACGCCGAGCACGACAACAAGTTCAAGTGACCTTGGCAGTACGGCGGTTGATCTGTAGGTGAACGAGAAGGGGGTCCACAGATGGGTGGAGACACGAGCAGTGCTCCCACGGGTGGCAATTCGTGGGATTCATTCACAACCAAGTTCAATCAGCATGACCTGAAGGGTCTGAAGGGCATGCTGGATGGTGCCGACGTCCAGCATGTCCGGGACGTTGCCGGGCACTGGCAGGCTCTTCACGACGACCTGGTCGGACCTGGTGACGGTGGCGCCGGGATCCAGAAGCGGTTCGACGATGCCGTGAAGAAGGTGCTGGAGTCCTGGCACGGCGATACGGCAGAGAAGTTCGCCAAGCGGGCTCAGGAGATCAGCCAGAACTTCACCTCTGGGGCCCCCTACGCCAGCCACACGGCGCAGGTCATGGGGCAGACGGCTCAGGACCTTCAGACGGCCATCGACAAGGTCAAGCCGGTCGACGACGGCTGGAACTGGGGCGATGACGTCTGGGGCGACATGCCCTGGTCGGACCAGATCGACGACAAAGATCTGGACAAGGCGTTGAAGCAGGATGGCGTGAGTACCCAAGGGATCCTCGACGCCAACAAGGACAATCTGTCCGGCCACCAGAAGCACCGGCTTCAGGCCGCTGTGGCTATGGAGAACCTGGGGACGGCTTATGTGGTGCGGGCGTCTTCGCTCAAGCCGCCTACGCCGGGCACCGGTAGGTACGACGAAAAAGTCCCCGAGCACCAGGACCCCACCAACGGCATGGGCACCATGCCCATGCCCATGCCTGGCATGGGTGGTCCGGGCGGCGGCGGCCTTGGAGGTGGCGGCGGGGGCGGCCTGAAGATCCCCACGCGGGGCATGCAATCGACCCCCACGCCGAAGACGCCCGAGATGCCCAAGATGCCCAACGAGCATGGCATTAACGGCGGTATGGGTTCTATGAAGCCGAAGATTCCCGACGTACACACCGGTCTGGACGGCCTCCAGGGCGGTGGCGGCGGTGGCGCCGGGGTCAAGATGCCCGGTCTTGGTGGCGGTGGCGGTGGCGGTGGCGCCAGCGTTCACATGCCTAGTGGCGGTGGAGCAGGCGGCGGCGGTCTCAGCGGCGTACCGGGTATGCCCGGCGGTGGTATGACCGGCCGCGGTGCTGGGGGCGTGAAGACCGGACCTGGTGGCGCTGGGGGCGTGAAGACCGGACCTGGTGGCGCGGGTGCTAAACCTGGCACGGGCCGCGCCGGTATGCCGGGCATGGGCGGCGCCCATGGCGGTGGTGCAGGAAAGGGAGCGGGGGTCAAGGGCGGCGGCGCCGGTGGTGCGCAAGCTCGGCAGAAGGGCGGAGTCATCGGGAAGTCCGGTGGCAAAGCCAGTGGCGGAGCCCAGGGTGGCTCTGGTCTGCACCGCAGCCGCGGGGGCACCGCAGCCGGCTCCAAGGCATCCGGCGGACGTCGCCCGGCAGGCATGATGGGCGGCGCCCACGGTGCCCACGGCGGCAAGGGCGAGGGCAAGGGGCAGGACGGCAGCCGTCCCGATTACCTGGTGGAGGACGAGGAGACCTGGACGCCGGAGCGTAATGTGGCTCCCCGGGTCATCGAGTAGGAACGGCCGGACAAGCAATCGGCAGACACGCTTGGGGCCCGCAACCTTCGGGCTGCGGGCCCCAACTCTGTGAGGAAGGTGTAATGGCATGAGCTTCACGCGGACGCTGCGTGCGGTAAGCGGCGCGGTAGTGGCGGGGGCACTGCTCTTCGGCACCGCGCCGGTTGCTGCGGCAGACCAGATCAGAAACGACCAGTGGCCGTTGCAAAAGTTCGACGCTGAGTCGATCTGGAAGATTTCAACCGGTAAGGGCGTAACGGTCGCTGTTATAGATGACCCTGTGGACGGCAGCCATGCTGATCTCGAAGGAAACGTGCTCCCGGGAAAGAGCTTCATCTCTGGGGGAACTGGAGATCATGCGTACCAGCAGCGAGAGCATGGGACAGCCATGGCTTCGCTCATTGCTGGCCACGGGCATGGGCCCGGGGGAGCCGACGGCGTAAAGGGGTTGGCTCCTGACGCCAAGATCCTCCCCGTTGGAACGGACACGGGGAGTTCTGACTTCGCTGGGCCTCTTCGGTATGCGGTGGACCAGGGCGCGAAGGTTGTGAACATGTCGTTCGGCACCGGGAGCTCGGAGCTTTCTCCGGAGGAACAACAGGCTATTGACTATGCCCGCAAGCATGACGTGCTGCTAATTGCCGCTACGGGTAACGATGGGGTCGGTACCCCCAAATTCCCAGCTGCGGCGCCAGGCGTTCTCGCAGTGGGAGCAGTGGACGACCACGGTTACGTCTGGGAAAAGTCGAACTACGGTCCTCACGTCAAGCTGATTGCCCCGGGCGTGCACATCAGGTCCGCTAGTCCAGTAGAGGATGTTAACGGCAAGTACCGCTTGGCTAATGGCACTTCCGACGCCACCGCCTACGTCTCCGCGACCGCCGCCCTGCTCCGTTCCAAGTTCCCCAACCTGACTGCTGGTCAGGTCGCCAACCGCATGATCAAGACGGCTGCCATCCCGGTGGACATGCCGAACATGAAGCTCCCGGACCCGCACTACGGCTACGGCTTCATCAAGCCCTTCAGCGCCCTTACCAAGGACGTCCCCGCCGGTTCCAAGGATGGTCCGTTCCCCGCACTGACGGGTGGAGCGTCGTCCGATCCCTCCAGCGCAGCCGGCAACAATGAAGCCGGCCCTAAGATCACCAGCCACAAGGGCCTGAGCGTGCCTTTCCTCATCCTCGTTGGCGTTGTGGGGCTCGTCCTTGTCGTCATCATCGTGGTCGTGGTGCTGGTGGCCAAGAAGAACCGCCGCAATGGCCCGCCGCCCGGTGGCTTCGGTGGTCCGGGTGGGCCTGGTGGTCCTGGCGGCTTTGTGCCGAACCCGCAGGGCCCGTACCAGCAGCAGCCCGGCGCGCCCGGTTCGTACCCGCAGGCTCCGCCCACGCAGCCGCCTGGCCGGTAAGGCTCTGAAGTGAAGTAGAAAAGAGCGGAAACAGACATATTGGGGTCCGCGGCCTTCGGGCTGCGGACCCCAATACGTTTGGGAGGGGAGGGCGTTCGGGGCGCGTTGTGCCTCATGTCTCGGAGGGGTTGAGCGCCACCCCCGTACCCGTCAGGCTGGCTGGGCTATGGCGAAGTCGACGAATGCGGCCCAGGCGGCGGGGGACGCTCTCAGCGCGGACCGAGTGATGTCCTTCGAGTCGCGGATGTGCACATCGGTGGAGCCGGGCGCGACCTCGACGCATTCACCACCTTCCTCGCTGCTGTAGCTGCTCTTCACCCACACCAGCTGGTACGTGTCCTGCTTCGCTGATTCAACGGTCATGTCTTCCCCAACACCTTCTCGACGTAGGCGAGTGACTCCTTGGGGGCAAGGGCCTGAGCACGAAGGGTCCCGTACTTGTGCTCAAGTGCCCGGACCCCATCCCGGCCTGTGTGAAGGCGGCTCATGTTCTGAACCTCCACGTACGCGATCCTGCGCCCTTCCTTGGTCTCAAGCAAGGTGAAGGGGCCCGCCAGCCCCGCGTTCTCCACTTGCCCGAGTGGCATGACTTGGAGCTCGACGGCTTTCTGCTGGCCGATGAGAAGAATCTGCTCCAACTGGCCTTGCAGCACGTCGCGTCCACCGATGGGGCGCAGCAGCACTGACTCGTCGATCACAAAGCTCAATAACGGCGTCGGTCGGCGTACGAAGATCTCCTGCCGTGCCAGGCGTGCGGCCACGCGTTGCTCGATGACTTCCTCGTCCAGCGGCGGCTTCATCATCCCGAACACCGCCCGCGCATACTCCTCCGTCTGCATCAGGCCCGGCACCGCCTGCGTCGCGTAGACATGCAACTCGACCGCCTTGGCCTCCAACCGCGCCGCATCCCGGAAGAACGCCGGATACTGCGCCCGCGCCACCTCCTCCTTCATCTCCTTGAGGACGCCGTGTGCCCCCAGCACCTCGTCCGCCTTGTCGATGAACGCGGGCGGCGGGATACGCCGTCCCTGTTCGAACGAGGCGATGGTCGCGGGGGAGTAGCCCGTCTTCGCGCCGAATTCGGGGCGTTCCATCCCCGCCCATTCCCGTAAGCGCTTGAGCTGGCGCCCGAACACCACCAAGATCCCCGATCCGGGCTCGTACTCCGCCTGCTGACCGTCGTCGTCCAAGTCGGCCATGGTCGCCATGTCCGCCGCCTTCCGCGCCTTTCGGGGTCGTGCCACCCGCTGCGTACCCGTGTTTGCCCCGTACGTACAACGCGCTGTGGTCAGCGCGTCACTCCTCGTCAAAGGTACGGGCGGGGCACGAGGGTTGGGGCCATGAACAGCACAGTCCGCTCTTCCGGGGCATTTTCCGAAATCGGCGAAACCCCCGCCGGAATCGGCGAGTTCGCGATGCGTTACACCTCCACACCGCGCGGTGCCCGGCTGGCCCGCCGGCTGACGTCGCACCGTCTCGACGAGTGGGGGTATCCCTACGACGGCGAGATCAATGAGTCCGTAACCGCTATCGCCGGTGAACTCGCCGCCAATGCCGTGCGGCACGGTCACGTACCGGGGAGGGATTTCGCGCTGTGCCTGACGGTTTCCGTGCCGACAGGTGAGCCCGGTGACCGCCGCTTCCGTGTCGAGGTGTCCGATACGCGGAGCGAGCGGCTGCCCGCGGTCACGTTGGGCGGTGAAGCCGGGGAGGGGGCGGACAGGGGCACCGGCGCGCTCGCGGAGAACGGCCGCGGGCTGCTGATCGTTGCGCGCCTCGCGGCCGGATGGGGCGTCGTTCCGCGGGCGGGTGGTCCGGGGAAGACCGTGTGGGCGGAGTACGTCGCGGCGACGCGTACGCCGGCGGACGGCTGAGGGGGCGACCGTTCTGCGCTGCGTCCAGGCTCCTACCGGTGAGGTGGTCCGGGGCGTGGTCGATGGAGGTCTTGGGCTCGGTGAGGTCCCCGGTGCCGCATGTGATGCCGTCGACGGATGCGTCGGCGAGCTTCTTGCCGATCTCGGCGGTCCGGGTGCAAGTCCGCCCGCCGTCCCGGCGTGATGGCCGGCGACGGCGGGCGGTACTTCCCCTCCGCGCTCAGGTGGAGGTCGGTGGCCGGTCCGCCGTGGGAACGGCCGAGGACCTCGCCCGCCTCGATTCGCCGCCTATGCGTCGTCGGAGCGCACCAGACGGATGCCGCAGAAGTCCTTGGGCAGATCCGGCCACCAATACGGGTCCTTGTGGCCGATGTTGATCTTGCGGAACCAGTCCGCTATGTACGCGATGACCACGAAGAGATATCCGGCCAGCCAGCGGCGGAACAGCCGGGGCAGGCGGGGCCGGCCGCCATCGCTTGAAAGGATCACGCGGGTCTGGGTGATGAGCTTGCCGAGGCTCGCGCCGGAGACGCGGGTCAGGAGCACGTGGTTGATGAAGGCGAACCCGAAGGCCACGCCGAGTCCGGTGAGTACGCCCTGCCGAGGGTTGTGGGCGACGACGAAGCCGAGGTAGCCGACGGCCGCGGACAACAAGCCGTCGATCACGCTTGTCAGGAAGCGGCGGGCTTCGCTGACGGGTTCGGGGAGGCCTGGGGCCGGTGCCTGGGGAGGAGTCGGCTGCTGTTGATACGGCGCGGGCGGCTGCTGATGCGTCGGCTGGTACCCGTACTGTCCGTTGGGCGGTGGGGCCTGCTGATACGGCTGCTGTTGATACGGCGCCGGAGGCTGCTGGTTGTACTGCGGGTACGGCTGTTGCGGAGGCTGTTGGTTGTATTGCGGGTACGGCTGTTGCGGTGGCTGTTGGTTGTATTGCGGGTACGGCTGCTGCGGTGGGAAGTCTTGGCCTGACATGGGTATGGATCCTTCCACGGCGTCGGCCCGGGCGTCGGCCGGTGGGTCTCTTCGGGAGGGCCTGGCCCGGAATGCGGTATCCAGGTCGGTCATGGTCTTGGTGTACGCACCGGCATGAAAGCCCTGCACGGCCCGGTTCCGTCTTTGGGCGCGATCTGCATTCCGTTTCCCCGACAAGGATGCCAACTACGCACTCCGGTAGGCTTATCGCCAACCTACGTGACGTGAAGCAAGCACAGGGGGCACTCCGTGGCAGGTTCCGGGTACCAGATCGACCCGAATGTACTCAAGACGCAGGGTAAGAACTTCTCGGACATCGCGCACAATTTCGGTAGCGCGGCCGAAAAGTTCAAAAGCAAGGTCACGGAGTGCGAAGAGGGCTGGGGGGACGATTCCGCGAAAATCGTCGACCAGCTCCTCAAGGCGTACAAGCCGGTGAGCAAGGTCATCATGATGGCGCTGCCCCACCTTGAGGATGCGCTCGGCGACCTCGGCACCAAGCTCGACACGATCGCCAAGGATTACGAGGCGACCGAGCTGGAACAGGTCTCCGTCCTCTCCAAGATCGCGCCCGAGGGCCAGGGCAAGGTCTAGCCCTTCCGTACCGTTTTCGGTCGGCTCCAGCCATCCATCAACACCTGTGTTTCCAGGGGGAGTACAACGTGTCCATCATGCTGCCGAGCGAGGTCGACTGGGTCCTCGATCTGCTGGGCTTCGAGTGGCCCAATCTCGACGAAGACAAGATGATCGAGGCGGCGGAGGCGTGGCGCTCGTTCGCGCAAGACTGCCACCAGGCCATGAACCAGGGGAACTCCGCGGCCGGCACGGTACGCGGCTCCAACTCCGGTGACGCGATCGACGGCTTCGGCAAAGCCTGGGACCGCTTCACCAAGAACGGACTCATCGAGTTCGGCTACCTGGAAGCGCTGGCGGGCGCGGCCGAGATCCTGGCGGCCCTGCTTGATGTGTGCGCGGTCATCGTGGTGGCGCTGAAGATCTACGTCATCGCCCAGCTCATCGATCTGGCCATCGAGTTCGCCATCGCCCAGGCATCCGCTCCGGTCACCTTCGGTGCCTCCGAGGCGGCTCTGGCCGGTCGCGTCGTGATGATCCGGATGCTCGTCAAGCGGGCCCTGAAGGAGGCCGCGGAGAAGATCACCGCGAAGGTCACCGAGTCCCTGGCGAAGCGGGAAGTCGCCTCCGTCAGGGAAATCCTCGTCAAGATCGGCAAGGAAACGGCGAAGTCGGTCGGTAAGGAAGCCTACAACCAGGGCAAGGCCATCTACCAAGGCAAGCAGGACGGCGTCAACTGGACCGACATGGGAGTGGCAGCGGTCAACCCGGCGCTGAAGCCGATCGCGGGCACCATCACGAAGGACGACAAGGGCGAGTACGGCTTCAAGGCCGATGGCGCCGGCAAGGTCGCGATGGGCATGTACCACCAGGCCGAAGGCGTCGGGAAAATCGCGGAAGGTGATCTCTCCGGGGGCGCTCGCCAGATTTGGGACGGGGGACTCGAGCAGATCGGCGGGGCCAAGACCGTCTACGAGACCGGCACGAAGGAGAAGAAGGAGGAGGGGGAGGGGGAACCGGAGTCGGGCGAATCGCACTCGAACTCGGGTGGCCACCATTCGACGTCGGGTGGCTCGGGTCACGACCGGTCGACGCCTCCCCGTCCGACCCCGCCCCCGGCCCCCACCACCGCCTCCGGCCAGGCCGAGAGCGACCGGGCCCGTTCCACCTTCGGCTGACAGGAGCCCCACGATGCGCAACAGCAACCCCAACACCGATGCTCTCGGCGACCGCGACTATCCCATCGAGGAGAAGGACCTCACCGAGGAGCAGAACGAGCACCGCACCAAGACCCTGCGCGCGGTGCGCGACAACCCCAACGCCCCCGAAGCGCTCAGGGAGTTGGCGAAGAAGATGCTCAGCGGCCGGGTCCAGCTCAAGGACGTCCTGGACGACTCTTCGGGGCACCGCGCGCTGAGCGAGGGGCTGGCCCCCCTCAGGGAGCAGTGGCGGACGATGTCGCCGCAGCAGCGCCAGGCCGTCCGGGAGTACGACCCGGACGAGGAACCGCGCGGAGGCGGCGCCTCCGGCCGGTCGCCGAGGTACTGATCCGCGTCAGCGGTTTCCGCTGACGGGACAAGTCGGCGGAAACCGGCAGGGCCGGGCGGGAGTTGGCGGGCTCGGCGCGTACTGTGCGGCAGGGCCGCTGCGGGACCGGCCGCGATGGTCGGAACGCAGCGGCCCTGGGGGATCCTGGGGCGCAGCGATGGCCGCCGCGTCGAAGGCCACCGCGATGGCCTCGTCCGTCGCCGCGGCGTCGCGGAAGTAGTGGTCCCCGCTGCCGCCACTGCCGTCGTACGCGCCCCCGTTCCTTCTCGAAGCCGTCGACGGCGTCGCCGGAGTTGGCGGAAGCGACCGCGTCGGCCGCCGAAGAGCCCTGGTCCCGCGCCTGGTTCACCGAATCGGCGAAGGTGCGCCATACCTGGGCGCACGCGTGGAGCTTGTCCTCGTCGGCGCCGGGCCAGTCGTGGCCGAGGCACGCCAGGCGATCTGCGGGTATGCGTGCCAAGGTGGGAAGACGCTGCCACCGACCGCTTGTGGAGATGGGGAAACTCAACGAAAACCAGGCGGAATTGAGCCGCCTGGGGCAGCAGGTCCGGGCTGTGTGCCGTCCCGTAGCATTTCCGCTCATGGACGCAGCCGACAACGATCATGGCAACGACCAGTCCGATTGGTCTGATCAGCCCCTTCCCGACTCCGAGGGCGACAGCGGGAACCGAGTCGGGCTGACGCCTCGGCAGGCCCGGCGGGTGCGGGTCGTGCTGGCCTCGGTGATGATGGGCCTGATGGCGGTGCTGCTCGTGGTGCGGCTGGCGTCCCGTACGTCGGTACTGGTCGTCGGGGTGTACGGAGCCGCACTCGTCCTCTGCGGGATCGTCATCGAACTGGCCCGGAACGGGCGTACCCGGTTGGGAAGTTGGCTGCTGGGCGTGGGACTGGCGGCAGCGATTGCCGCGGACTGGCTGTTGTTGCCCTGAGGGCACGGTCGCCGGCCTCAGCCGGACGCCGTGTCCTCAGTACGGCCGGTGCGTCGGAACAGCCGCTCCTCGGAACAGCCGCTCCTCAGAACAACCCGTGCCACATCTGCTCGACGATCAGGGACCACCAGTTGCCGGCGTCGTCCAGCGCCCAGGCGTCGATCGCCGTGAGCTGCTCCTGGAAGGCCGCGACGGTGGCGCCCGCCGCGTACGGGTCCATGCCCTGCATCTGCCGCCGGGTGGTGGCCAGGAGGGCCAGGGAGCGCGCGTAGGCGGCGGCGGAGCGGTTGACGAAGCGGGCGCCGCCGGTGGACGGCTGGACGGCCCAGAGGGTGCCCTGCTGGCTCGGGTCGTCCTCGGGGGCGGTGCACTGCACGGCGATGGCGTACAGGCCGTCGGTGCCGATCCGGACGTAGCCGGCGAGGGTCTCCAGGATCTGCGGACCGGCGTCGGTGCCGGTCGCCCGGAGGTGGGTGGCGACGTCGGCGAACAGGCCGCCGGCCGGCGGGTTTCCGGGCTCGTCGGCGGTGAAGAAGTACGGGACCTGGCGGGGCAGGCCGGCCGTTGCCAGGGTCGCCCTGGCGTCCTCGGGCAGCTCGGTGCCGGTGAGGGCGCCGGCGTCGGCGCGCAGGATGCCCTCCGTGCCGAAGACCTCGGCGAGGTGGCTGCCGAGCTCCTCGGTGCTCATCGGCAGCGCGGGCGCGACGGACTGCGGTACGGGGACGCGGTGCGGCTGCGGCGGTGCCTGCTTGCCCGCCATTTGGTACATCGTCGCCACCTGGCGGAGCAGCCCGGCGATGCCCTCGGCGCGCTCCTCGGGGCGCATGCCGTAGCCCGCGGTGCAGGAGAAGGCGGCGTTGGGGAAGGCCCGGAGCACGAAGTCGCCCGTGTAGCCGCCGGGGAGCAGCGCCGGTCGGAGGTCGGTGTGCACCGCGCGGACGTCGGCGCCGTTCACGCCCAACCGCTGGAGTTCGGTGAGGAGTTGGTACTCGGCGGGCGGCCGGCCGGGCGCCGAGACGCGGGCGAGGCTGGTGTCCTCGCCCGTGGACGGGTCGCGGTAGGTCGCCACGGCGGTGTTGCCGGGGCCGGTGACCGGCGGCTCGCCCGCGGGGGTGGCGGCCTGGGCCTGGGTGTTCACGAGTGGTCTCCTTCGACGCCCTGGGGGCGGTCCTGGGAAGCGGCGTCGGCGGCGGGGGCGGTGCCGGTGGCCTGGGCGGGGATGGTGGGCGTGACCTCGGGGCCGGACTCCGGGGCGGGAGCCGGGAGGGGGGCACCGGCCCGCGCCGGGGCGGGCGCCGGGACCGGCGCGGTGATCCGAGTCGGCGCGGTGATCTGACGGGCCGTCACGCCGCGTTCGGTGGCGGTGAGCAGGACGCCCTGCGGCGAGAGGTCGGCGTCGCGGAACGGGGTGTCGGAGAGCAGCGCGGTCACCACCTCGCCGCTCTCCCGGGCCCAGATGCGCAGGTAGTCGGCGCCTCGGCTCAATCCGTAGGGGGACGCCGCCTGTTCGTCCTCCGAAGGGCGCCGCATCCGCGCGGCGTGGGCATCGAGGTGCCCCGGGCGGAGGAGGTCGTGGAGGAGGAGGGCGGTGTCCGAGTCGGGCAGCGGGCGGGCATGGGGAGTCCCGACAGGGACCACCAGGGCGGCGACGGGACGGGAGTCGCCGGCGGCCTCGCCACCTCCCTCGCCCCCTTCTCCCTCGCCCTGCGGCAGGAGGAAGGCGGGCGCCACCGAGACCACACCCGTCAGCGGCAGGCTCCACAGCGTGCGCCACGGCAGGTCGAAGCCGAGGCCGTGCACGGCGTCCGCGTACGGCTGGAGGCCGTCCTCGACGAACGCGGTCTCCAGGAGCGCCGCCCGCATCTCGGCCGGGGCCTCGGAGCGGGTGAACAGGGGAGCGGTGCGCAGATACGTGTGGGCCGGGGCGCCCAGCTGGTCGAGCGGCACGGCCTCGACGGCGGCGCGCAGCGCGACCGGTTCGGCGTGCGCGAACAGGCCCGGATCGGTGAGGAGTTGGGGGAGCAGACCGGCGTCGAGGGTGTGCGCCGCCAGGTAGTCGCGGACGTACGGATCGGCCCGGGACCAGTCCTGCTGCGGTACCGCCTCCAGGAGCGCCATGGCGATCCTGGTCTGGGTGTCCCGGGGGTCCGTGAAGCCGGCCCGGATCTCCGCGGCGAGTCCGGGATGCGTCAGCCGCAGCAGCGTACGGCCGCCGGAGCCGTCCCCGGCGCCGTCCTCGGCCCCTCCGTCCGGTTCCCCGGACTCCACCGGTTCGATGAACGGTGCCGCGAGCAGCATCCCCTCGGCGATGGCCTGGCCCATGTCGCGGCCCGCGACGGCGCTCGCCAGCGGGCGCCACAGCTGGACCGGCAGCCCGTCGCCCTCGGCGAACGCCAGCGGCGCCAGCATCTGCCGCAGCGTCAGCGGTTCGGCGCCCAGGCGGCGGGCGTGCAGGTCCAGCACCTCGCCGACGGTGGAGGGAAGCTGCGACGCGTCCGCCGGGTCGACGTCCCCGGGCTCAGGCAGGGCGAACAGCGCGCGGACGGCCAGGTGGACGGTCAGCCGGCTGCCGTTCGCGCGCCGGGCCAGCGCCTCGGCGAGCGCCCGGCGGGCGTCCGGGTCGGTGGTGTACGGGAGGTCGGGTGCCCCGGCCTCCGGGGTGAGCGCGGTCTCGGCGTGCAGCACCAGGCCCTCGGGGTCGGCCCACTCGGGCTCGTCGAGGTCGATGACCTGCACCTGGCCGCCCGGCGCCGAACCGGCCAGCTCGGCGGCGAGTTCGCGGGGGACGTCGGCGAGCAGCCGGACCGTCGGGGTCGCGGCGAGCGGCGTGAGGACGTCGCGTATCAGCCGCGCCGGCTCGTTGACGGGGCGTACCGGACCGGCCAGATCCACATCCGGCACCACTATGGTCACCGGCTCTTCACGAGCGGCGAGTTCGGTGAAGATGTCCTCGGTGCGGGCCGCTTCGAGGCCGAGATGGTCGGCGAGCAGCCACAGCAGCTGTGCGGACGTACGGCCCCTGGGGTCCGGGACGGCGGGTGACGGGAGGTCCGGCGGGACCGTCGCCGGGTCCAGGTCGTCCAGCGGGAGCCGCTTGCGGTACTCGGGGTCGCACATCATCAGGAACCCGGCCACCAGGCGCGAACGGCCGCTCCCCGGGCTGCCGGTGACCACGATGACGCGCGGTGCGCCGGGCCACTGCATGCGCCATGCCGCGAGGGCGCGGAGCGCGGCGGTGCGTCCGCCGATGTACGGATGCGGCGCGTATCCCGCCGTGCCGGCTGCTTCTGCTGCGTCGGCTGATTCCGCCGCGTCGGCTGAGGCGCTCATGACTTCCTCGTCCCCCATCAATCCCGCCCTCCACCTCGTGGATCGTGCGTGTACCGGCTAGATCCTATGTTCCGGGCCGGGTGGTGCGGCACGGCCCGGGGTGGCCGTTCCCGGAAGAATGTGGAGAGGGCGGTGCCGGAAAAGCATGGAATTATGCGCTGCTGCGACTGTGTGCCCGATAAGTGCCCGATAATTCGGCAATTCCGGCCGCCGGTCCGGCGGCCGGAATTCCGCGGGGTTCAGCGGTGTCCGCGACCGCCGCCCCGGCGCGGGCCGGTGACGAGGTTGAGGCTCGGTGCGTCGCGCTCGGCGCGCTCGCGGTCCTCCTCCTGCTGCTGCTTCTCCTGCCACTCGGCGAACTTCGCGCGGGACTCCTCGCGCTCGGCCTGCGTCTGGTTCTCCGCCGCCCGCCGGATCTGGCCCATGCGGTCGCCCAGCGCACCCATGTAGTCGGGCGTCTCGATGGCGTCCTTCATGCTGATCCGGCCGGAGAGCACCTCCTTGGCCATCTCCTGGAGCTTGCCGCCCACGTTGGGGTTCTCGGCGAGGACCTTCAGTGCCTTCCGCAGACGCTGCGCCTGCTCCTGGTCATGGGCGACGTCCATCAGGTCCGCGTCCTCGATCTGCCGCTCATTGCTCATGTCTGCCCCCTGGGTACGTGGTGGAACGGCAACCGCGTGTGCTGCGCTGGCGTCAGAGTCTAATAACGGGTGTGAACGGGTCGTCAAGACGGGGTTGTCGGTATTGCCGCATATTGCTCCGTATCCCCTTCCCTGCTTCGTACACCGGCCCTTCCGCAGCGGGCGTCGGGCCTATTGCCTGTGTGCTAGACCTGTGGCGATGTTCAGCAGGTCGCTGTCATTCAATTCGGGGAGAAATGATGTCCGATGAGGTCCGGCTCAGTACCGAGACGCTCCACAAGCTCGGTACGTCCTTCGAGATACAGGCGGAAGAACTGGGCCGGCAGCTGAGCGCGTTCAGACGGCGGGCGGACGCCGACGCGCTGCGCGACGGCTTCGGCAGCGACGAGGCGGCCCGGCCGCACCGCGAGCTGTTCGAGGAGGCCGAGCGCGCCCTCGTACAGCTCCAGGAGAAGCTCGCCGAGGTCGGCGGGGGCATCAAGGAGACCGTCGCGAACACGCAGGCGGCCGAGGACGAGCTGGTCGAGATGATGCGGAGCGTCAACAAGTGACGGAGCCACGGCGCAACCCCGAGGCGCTGCACGAAGCGGCGGCCGGCTGGCGGGAGATGGGCAGGCACCTGGACGGACTCGTCCGCGACCTCGACCGGCATGTCGGCACCGCCGCCGCGGCCGACTGGCACGGTCCGGCGGGCGAGGCGTTCGCCGCGGAGTGGCACCACCTCAAGCGCGGCGTCGACGACGCGCTGCCGGCGTTCGAGCTGGCCGCGGCCGACCTCGACAGCGCCGCCACCGCGCACCACGCCGACAGCGGCAGCGCGGACCACGACGCACCGCCGGTGGACAACTCCGGCTCCCAGAACGGCTCTCAGGGCGGCCCGCAGATGACGTACGGCTTCATGGCGCTGGGCCAGCTCGCCAACTCCCTCGGCGGTGCCTTCGGCAAGCGCGGCAAGGGAGGGGGCGGCGGACAGGGCAACGGTCCGGTCGTCAC
>NZ_BMRP01000064.1 GCF_014648695.1 Streptomyces albospinus | reverse complement strand
GGCGGCGGCGCTGTAGGTGTGCCGCTCGGGGAAGCCGTCCTGGTGGTCGAGGTGCATGGTGGGTCACTCCGGTGGTTCGTACGGCCGCGGGGTGCGCGGCGCGGTGGGCGGCGGCGGAGGTCAGGACGCGAAGAGGCGCACCGGCCAGGCGGCGTGTGCCTCGGCGCTGATGTCGAGCAGCGGCGCGGAGGCGGCGGGCAGGGCGTCGAGTCCTTCGGTGGCGACGCGGGCCGCTGCCTCGGCTCCCTGTTCCGCGACCTGTTCGAGGTCGGGGGCGAGGTGGGCGAGGACGGCGGTGGCGTCGAAGGGGTCCAGGCTCAGCAGCCGGACCGCGGCGGCGGCCGGACCGCTGATGTTCTCGTAGGCGACGGCGTACGCGGCGTCCAGCGGTGCCAGTCCGGCGGACCGGGCGGCCAGGCCGAGGACGACCGGCTGGTGGGCGCCGCGCGGGCGGGCCGCGGCGAGCGCGTCGAGCTCGGGTCCGGGCCAGGTGGCGCGGGCTGCCCGCATCATCTGGCGGCCGAGCCGCCGGGCGACCTGGCGCAGCGCCGGTACCGGCGTGCGGGCGTCGGCGGCGTCGTCCAGGAGGAGCGGGTCGCAGCCGGCGGCGGCTGCCGCGGCGAGTCCCGCGGCGACCAGGCCCGCGGTGTGCAGCCGGCCCCGGCAGAAGGTCTCCAGGGTGGCGGCGTCCTTGATACGTCCCGCGGTGACGGCCGGTTCGGCGCCGCCCGAGTGGGCGTGCCCTCCGGCGGGGAACCGGCCGTCGGCGAGGACGAGCAGCGCAGCGCGGCTCATCGATGGTGCTCCGGATCGTTCATTGACGGCACGTCAGAAGAGGAAGTACCGCTGGGCCATGGGGAGTTCGGCGGCCGGGGCGGGTTCGACCACCTCGTCGTCGATGGTCACCGTGAAGGTGTCGGGATCGACCTGGACGCGCGGCAGGGCGTCGTTGTTGCGCATGTCGGCCTTCGTGACGCCGCGGGTGGAGCGGATGGCTTCGAAGGACTTGGCCAGCGGGAGGCGCTCGGGGAGGTTGTCCTCGATGGCCTGCCGGGAGACGAAGTTGAGCGAGTTGCTGCCCGGGGCCCTGCCGAAGGCGCCGAACATCGGGCGGGGCAGGATCGGCTGCGGGGTGGGGATGGACGCGTTGGCGTCGCCCATCTGCGCATACGCGATCTGGCCGCCCTTGATGACGAGCTGCGGCTTGACGCCGAAGAACGCCGGGTCCCACAGGACGAGGTCGGCGAGCTTGCCGCTCTCGACCGAGCCGACGACGTGGTCGATGCCCTGGGCGATGGCCGCGTTGACGGTGTACTTCGCGACATAGCGCCGGGCGCGGTGGTTGTCCGCGCGGCCGTCGCCGGGCAGGGCGCCCCGGCGGCGCTTCATGACGTGCGCGGTCTGCCAGGTACGCAGCACGACCTCGCCGATCCGGCCCATGGCCTGGGCGTCGGAGGACATGATCGAGATGGCGCCGAGGTCGTGCAGGATGTCCTCGGCGGCGATGGTGGAGGGCCGGATCCGGGACTCGGCGAACGCCAGGTCCTCGGGGACGGCCGGGTTGAGGTGGTGGCAGACCATCAGCATGTCGAGGTGTTCCTCGACGGTGTTGACGGTGTGCGGGCGCGTCGGGTTGGTCGACGCGGGCAGCACATTGGACTCGGAGACCATCGCGATCATGTCCGGGGCGTGGCCGCCGCCGGCGCCTTCGACGTGGAACGCGTGGATGGAGCGGCCGGCGATGGCGGCGATGGTGTCGCCGAGGAAGCCGGCCTCGTTGAGGGTGTCGGTGTGGATCGCGAGCTGGGCGCCGCTCTCCTCGCACACCGTCAGGCAGGCGTCGAGGACGGCGGGCGTGGCGCCCCAGTCCTCGTGGATCTTGAAGCCGAGGACGCCGGCCTTCAGCTGGTCGCGCATCGACGGCAGGGACATGGTGTTGCCCTTGCCGAGGAGCCCGACGTTGACCGGCAGGTTGTCCATCGACTCGAAGAGCCGGGCGACGTGCCAGGCGCCGGGGGTGATGGTGGTGGCCTTGCTGCCCTCCGCGGGACCGGTGCCGCCGCCGACGAGCGTGGTGATGCCCGCGGCCAGCGCCTCGTCCACCTGCTGGGGGCAGATGAAGTGGACGTGGGTGTCGATACCGCCGGCGGTGAGGATCTTGCCGTTGCCCGCGATGATCTCGGTCTCCGGACCGATGACCAGGTCGGGGTGGACGCCGTCCATGGTGTCCGGGTTGCCGGCCTTGCCCAGGGCGGTGATCCTGCCGTCCCGGATACCGACATCGGTCTTGACGATGCCCCAGTGGTCGAGCACGACGACACCGGTGATCACCGTGTCGGGCGTCCCCTCGGCGCGGGTGGCGCGGGACTGGCCCATGGATTCGCGGATCACCTTGCCGCCGCCGAACACCGCCTCGTCGCCGGCCCGGCCGGGGCCGCCCGAGCGGTCCTCGGTGATCTCGATGACCAGGTCGGTGTCGGCGAGCCGGATCCGGTCGCCGGCGGTGGGGCCGAACAGGTCGGCGTACTCCTGGCGGGTCAGATCAGCCATCGAGTGCTCCTCCGGTCTCACCGCGCAGGCCCGCGACGATCCGCTTGCCCCCGATGGGGACCAGCTCGACCTCGGTGGGGATTCCGGGCTCGAAGCGCACGGCGGAGCCGGCCGCGACGTTCAGCCGCTTGCCGTGCGCGGCGGCGCGGTCGAAGTCGAGGCCGGGATTGGCCTCGGCGAAGTGGTAGTGCGAGCCGACCTGGACCGGGCGGTCGGCGGCGTTGAGGACGGTCATGCGCGTGAGGGGGAGCCCTTCGTTCAGGCGTACCGGCTCGTCGGCGTAGAGGATCTGTCCCGGGATCATCTTCATTACTCCCGCGGTCAGTTGATGGGTTCGTGAACGGTGACGAGCTTGGTGCCGTCGGGGAAGGTCGCTTCGACCTGAACGTCGTGGATCATCTCCGGGACGCCTTCCATGACGTCGTCGCGAGTGAGCACCTTGCGGCCGGAGGACATGAGCTCGGCGACGGAACGACCGTCCCGGGCGCCTTCAAGGATGTGCACAGTCAGCAGAGCGATGGATTCCGGGTGGTTCAGCTTCAATCCCCGCGCCCGCCGCTTTTCGGCCACATCTGCCGCCACATGAATCATCAGCCGTTCCTGCTCATGCGGGGTCAGTTGCATACGTTCCACCTCACAGTGTTCCCGCCCGGGTGCATTTGCCCAGGTCACAGGCGTTGACACACCCGTTCGGTTAGATGTATCACACAGTGATTAAAGGGGGAGCAAACCGGCTTCCAGCACTTGGATATCAACTGCCCCACAAGCCCAGCATAGTTCGGCGAGATTTCACCGCTGTTACGGCCGACGGCGGATCTCGGAACCCTTGCCGCACTTGGCGTAACACGCCGGAAATCACCGGCCGCTACCGGGTGGCAACCTGATTCACTGCCGCCTTTCCCGCCCCGGACCGGAGGGCTGCACGGAAATCCCGGTGGCGAATTCCATACCCCGGAAACCGTTCCGGAAAGCCTCAAGCCCCGCCGATAGGCCGCTACCAATCGGGACTATCCGCATAAACCAGACGCCATTCCGATGCGCGGACGCCACTGTCCGGTATCCGCCCTTGACTGATTTCAAACGCGGTCGCAATCCTCATGTGCGCGTCAAATCAGCTGGGCGCCATTCCCCCCACACCAGCATCGGAGCCACATCGTGACCCGCTCAATCCGTACCCGCCGTATCGTGCTGGCCACCGGCGCCTGCACCGCCGTCGCCGCCCTGCTGGGCACCGCCGCCGCGGCCCAGGCCACCTCCTCCCGGCCGCTCGCCGCACCGGACATCCCGGTGGCCGCCGTCAAGGCACACCTCGACCAGCTCCAGTCCATAGCCGACGCCAACGGAGGCAACCGCGCCCACGGGCAGCCCGGTTACAAGGCGTCGGTCGACTACATCAAGGGCAAGCTGGACGCCGCCGGCTTCACCACCAAGCTCCAGGAGTTCGACCACAACGGCGCCAAGGGCTACAACATCATCGCCGACTGGCCGGGCGGCGCCGAGGACAAGACCGTCATGGCCGGCTCCCATCTGGACTCGGTCGACGCGGGCCCCGGCATCAACGACGACGGCTCCGGCTCGGCCGGCATCCTGGAGGTCGCGCTCGCCGTCTCCCGGGAGCACCTCAAGCCCGCCAAGCACCTGCGGTTCGCCTGGTGGGGCGACGAAGAGGACGGCATGATCGGCTCCCAGCACTACGTCGACAGCCTCGGCGCCGACAAGGCGAAGCTCGACTCGTATCTGAACTTCGACATGATCGGCTCGCCGAACCCGGGCTACTTCGTCTACGAATACGACACCCGGCTGACGAAGGTCTTCAAGGACTGGTTCGCCACCAAGAAGATCCCCACCGAGCGGGAGACCGAGGGCGACGGCCGCTCCGACCACGCGCCCTTCAAGAACGCCGGCGTCCCCGTCGGCGGACTGTTCTCCGGCGCCGACTACATCAAGACCGACGCCCAGGCGAAGGAGTGGGGCGGCACCGCGGGCAAGGCGTTCGACGCCTGCTACCACCAGTCCTGCGACACGTCCAAGAACATCGACGACACCGCGTTGCACAACCACAGCAACGCCATCGCCAACGCCCTGTGGCAGCTCAGCTCCTGACGCCCCCGCAGCACCGCACGGTCCCGCGCTGACGGGCCGCCGCGGCGCAGCGAACGGTCACCTCCCGCGACCCGGCCGCCGATCCCCGGCAGCCGGGTCGCGGTGTTCTGCCGCGATGCCGAACCGCTGCCGTTCGCCCGCAGCGGACGGCAGCTGCCGGACCGTGGAGACCGTGCTGATCACCTGCTCCTGCTCCGCGCCCGCCTCGCGCCGCCCCAGCTCTTCGAGTCGCTCCAGGTCAGCGGCGGAAACCAGGGCCACCAGCGGCTTCCCGTGGCGCGTGACGACCACCCGCTCGCCGCCGTAGACGACGCGGTTGATCAGATCCGCCAGCTCGGCTCGGGCTTGCGTCACCGGAATTTCGTAGGCCATGCTCCTAGCCTATGTAATGTCCACCTGGTCCATCGTGGTCCGTGGCGACAGCGAATATCCAGGTCAGAGGTTCTCGCGTGCTCCCGTGCGCTCTCGTTTGTGAGAGATGCGTGAGACGAGGTGAACACGTGCAGAGCATCAGCAAGCGCACGCGCCGCCCGCTCCCCCTCGCCGGCACCCCGCTTCCAGCCCTACACCACGCCCAGCCCCCGAGCAAGCGGCCGGCCACCGCGTGCCGCGCGGCTGCGGCATCGCCCACCACATGGGGCGCCCGCCGACCGCGCAGCGTCGCGACGAGTCGGCACAGGACACCGGGTGGACGCGGAGCGGGAGACCGGGCGGGCATGACTTCTCCTGGTGGCGCGTGGAAACCAACCAGGGACCGTCAGCGAGCAAGCCCGCGGTTCACGGTGAGCCCCATCACCGATGCGCGGCACACCTGCGCGCACACCGATCAGTGTGCCTCGGGACGGAAGACCGTTCCACACGCCGGGCCGCACTACGCCAAACGAACGGGGGGAATCACCGAGCGGACAACCCCGCGCTCAAGACGGAGGGCCGGGTCACCCTGATCGACGGTCTCCTCGCAGCCGCCGCCTGCTCAGTCTGGTGCCCGACGCCGTGGCCGGCTGCCGGTCCGTCTGGGTGCCTCGACCGCGTACGCGTGGCCGAGTGCTCCCCCTTTACCTTCGGGCGAAGCCGCCACTAGCCGACGTAGTCGTCTTGCGAGGCGATCTTGCCCGCGCGCAGCTGCAGGACCGTGCAGAAGCTGGGGGTGACCGGCTCCCCGGCCGGAGGCAGGTCCGGCACAGCCCCGGAGCTGGTCCCCGCGAAGTCCCTGCGGTCAGGGACGGCGGCCGCGTACTCCTGAATGTGGCCCACAAAGGCATCCCGACCATGGAAGACGAGCTGGTACG
Organism: Streptomyces albospinus; assembly: GCF_014648695.1. GTDB lineage: Bacteria > Actinomycetota > Actinomycetes > Streptomycetales > Streptomycetaceae > Streptomyces > Streptomyces albospinus. The sequence goes on along the minus strand of NZ_BMRP01000064.1, from coordinate 28,907 downwards.
CCCTGACGGTGTAGGCGACGTCATCGGTGCACAGCGCCCCGAACCGGTCGAAGTCCTGGTCGTTGTAGGCGTCTACCCACTCGTGAGCGAGCTCGCTGGCGTCCGCGTCAACCGTGTTGCTGGTCATGACTGCTGGCCTTCCTGTTGCCTTTGAGGCGCCGTATCGAGAGGTTGACACGGATATAGGTCGATTCCTGTCCTATATCCGCATGGGCGCCGATTGCTCGGTATAGGACGCGTCCTGTCCTATACGGAGGTGATGCTTCCGCTATGACTTCTCAGGACAACACCAAGGTCACAGGCAGGAGCACGGGCATGGGCGAGGGACAGGGGAAGACACTGGCCGGGAAGGTGGCATTGATCGCGGGGGCGACCCGGGGTGCGGGCCGGGCCATGGCCATCGAGCTCGGCCGGGCCGGCGCCACCGTCTACGTGACCGGCCGTACCACCCACGGCAGCGCGAGCGAGACCGGGCGCCCGACAGAGACCATCGAGCAGACCGCCGAGCTGGTCACGGCGGCAGGCGGCGAGGGCATCGCGGTCGTCGTCGACCACCTCCAGCCGGAGCAGGTGCGGGCGCTGACCGAGCGCATCGACAAGGAGCAGGGGCGGCTGGATGTGCTCGTCAACGCCGTCTGGGGCGGCGACGGCCTCGTCGAGCACGGCAAGAAGATGTGGGAATGCGACATGGACAAGGGGCTGCGCATGCTGCAGCTCGGCGTCGAGACCCACTTCGTCACCAGCCGCTACGCCCTGCCGCTGATGATCCGTCGGCCCGGCGGCCTGGTGGTGGAGATGACCGACGGTACGGAGGAGTTCAACCGCCGTTACCGTGAGCCGTTCTACTACGACCTGGCCAAGTACGCCCCGATCAGGATGGCGAAGGCACTGGCGGCGGAGACCGCCGAGTACGGCTGCACCGCCGTGAGCCTGACCCCCGGATTCATGCGCACCGAGGCGGTGCTGGAGATGTTCGGGGTGCGTGAGGAGAACTGGCGAGAGGGCTGCAAGGTCGACCCGACCTTCGCGGTCTCCGAGACCCCCGCCTACGTCGCACGAGCCGTGACGGCGCTCGCCTCCGATCCGGACGTGGCCCGCCTCAACGGCCGCTCGGTGTCCGCCGGGGCCCTGGCCAAGGAGTACGGGTTCACGGACGTCGACGGCTCGTCCCCGGACCCCGCACGGTATTTCGAGGAGCTCATGACCACCGGCAAGGCCCCCGACCCCGCCGCCTACCGCTGACCACCGCGCGGGCCCCGGGCTCCAGGGCCCACGCCGGACCGCAATGCGAGGGAGGTACCGCCCATGACGCCGGCGGAAGTCGCGGAGTTCGCCATGGGACTGCCGGAGGCGACGGAGGGTGAGCCCGGGCCCGGGATGACCCTGTTCAAGGTCAGCGGCAAGATCTTCGCCATCCTGACGGAGGCTGGTGACTCGCGCCCAGAGCAGGTGACGCTCAAGAGCGATCCCGAGTCCGCCCTGCACTTGCGCGAGCAGTACCCGTCCGTCCGCCCCAGCTTCTACGCGCGCCTGCGGCACTGGAACACCGTGGTCCTGGACGGCACCGTGCCCTCCGATGAGCTCGCCGACATGATCGAGTACTCCTGGGAACGCGTCGTGGCCGGCCTGCCCCGCGCCACCCGCGAACGGCTGCAAAGGCTTCTCCAGAACCGGCCATGATCCCGCCCGCCCGCCGGGCCGGAGCGGAAAATGCGCGACGAAGTACCACACCGCCCGCTTCATCCTCGTGCCCGCGCTCCGCGAGGAACTGGAGGTGATCACGCCGGAGGACCGCGACCCGGGGCGGCCGTGGAAGGCGGGCCCGCCCGTCGAGGCCGCGCCGACCGCCGCGGCGGCCAAGCCGATCCGGATCGGGTATGCGCGCTGCTCGACCGCCCAGCAGGAGCTCGCCTCACAGCTCGCCGGGCTCGAAATCGCATGGAAGGCCGGCCTTGGCCCACGATCACCATCTACCACCGCTATGACGGCGAACAGCTCCTCGCCGCCTCACTGTTCCGCCACACGAAGTGGGACGTGACCGAGGTGAAGGTGCCCAGGAGCGTGGACGGCCTCGAAACCGTCCTGGAAGCATTGCGTGCCGGTGAGGGGTTTCGAGTCGACGTTCCGGACCCGCCGTACACCCCGGGCAAGCTCGTACTCACGCGCAACAGGGACAGAGGGCTGCTGGTCGAAGGATCACGCTCCCCGGGAGCAGCGCGCCGCTGCATCGACATGGTGCTGGATGCCGCCACGAGAAGACCACCGAACAGAAGAAAGCCGCGGCCGCTCGGGAACGCGAAGCAGAACGCAGACAGCTCGCGGAGGCTGCGCGGGCCACCCCCCGGAAGGTCGATGACCGGGACCGGTCGGTGAGCCTTCGGACGGTCTCGGGAGGGCTGCCCACCCTCGGCCGGCGCTCACGATAGGCCGCTGTTCGCTCGTTACGGCCCGCTTCCCAGCTGGGCCCAGCTGGGTGGCGGGCCGCTCCATCTCGGTCGCCTTCGCCGGCACGTGATCAGCTTTCGTTCGGGTTCTTGCCGACCAGGGCGGTCGGCAGTTCCACGATCTGGGCCTGGTTGCGGTCGATCTTTTCGTTGAGCTCGCCGATCTTCTCATCGATCTTCTGGTCGAGGTTGGCCACCTTCTGATCAAGGTTGCCCACCTGGAGCCGCAGCGCGGTGAGGTCAGATCTAACGATCCCCGCGCCTTCGTCGCCCGCGCGACAAGCTGCCACCCGAGCGAGCCCCGCTCAGCCCGGTCAGGGAGGTAGGCCCGGGGCGCCGGAACCTCGTGGAGTGCACCGAGTGCGGGCGCCCGGGGCCGGCCGAAGCGCTGCCGGGCGGGATGTACCGGGGGGCAGATGAGGGGCCTAGGGCAGGCCTTCTACCGGTCCAACTCGGGGTAGTAGCCGCGTTGGTACGAGGACAGCTCGGAGATGGGGAACTGGGCCGCGCCCCGGCAGATCAGGCAGACGCGGGTCCGGCGGCATGCACGGCAGTTCTCCCGGCCGCGCGTCTCGTCCGGCACCCAGACGCGGCCCCCGCACTCGGGGCATCGCCCCAGGCCGTCGCACTCGTAGCACAGCACGTGTCCGGACGTGACGGTTTCGGCGGTGCGGATCGGCTCCGGCCACCGGAACTCCTCCGGCTCGCGCAGGGCCATCGCCGGCGTCCGCCCTCTGAACCACACCTTGGACGGGGGCACGGGGTCGTTGTCGTTGGTTATGTGGATCTCGATGGTGCAGCCGTTGTCGTGGCGGCCGGTCACCACGATGCGGGGTTTCCGGCCAGGGTTCTCCTGCGATGTCGTCGTGCTCTGCCGCCAGCCCGCCGATGTGAGCAGGGCGGCCGCGCGGGACGCGATGTCGGCGGCGCTGACATGCGCGGGGCGCTTTCCGGTGAAGAACTCTGCCGCGTACTGGTAGCGGGGTGGTTCATGCCCGTCGACGCCCCGAGGCTCGTTGAGGAACAGCAGGCTCAGATCGCTGCCGGGGGTCAAGTCGTCGATCATCATCGACAGTTGAGACCGTAGGGCTCGGCCCAGGCGGTCCAGTTCTTCCTGCGCGCCGGCTATGGGACCCATGGTTCCCCCCTTCAGGAGGTCAAAGTATGTTGCCGATCGTCACGCAGGCCGCGGCCCGTGCCCAGCTGCTGCGGCATCTCACCGAAACGCTCCGGGCGCTGCCCGCCGAACTGTCCCTCGCGCTGTGGCATCCGGACCTCCCCAAGGCGAGGATGCACGACGGCGCCACCCTGTTCGGCAGTCCATTCGACGATGACGATGCTGATGGCGACGAGGGCGGTGACGTCGGTCGGTCCGCCGTTTTCGACATCGGGTACTGGGTGGTCGGGACCACGCCCGACACCTCCGGCGCGTATCTCGACATGGTGATGCGCGTCTGGAGCGACCGGGGTTGGACGATGCGGACCTCCAGGGATTCGCCGCCGCTTGACGGGTTCGCGCGCAGCCCCGACGGATACGGGTTCAGCGTCAGGCAGAGCATCAACGGGTACCTCAGCATGTCCGGGACGACTCCGACCTTCATGGTCGACCCGAACCCCAAAGTCCCCTTCCCGGACCGGATCGACCACCCGGCCGGCGAGCTTTAGCGCGGCTTCCCGCATACCTCGGTCAAGTCGCCCTCATCGTCGAAGACCTGCTCCCCGGCCAGGGTGCCGTCGTGGTTCCAGGAGCGGAACACGCCGTGGCACTGGCCCCACACCATGAGGCCCTCGGACATCAACGGTCCGTCGGCCCAGAACGAGCGGGCCGGTCCGTGCGCGTAGCCGTCGACGTAGAAGTCCTGATACAGCAGCTGATCACCGATGGCTTCCACCAGCTCGCCGGTGAACGGAACGCCCTTGTAGGTGAGCGGCGGCCCGTGGGTGCCGCCGTCGTCGATGTCGTCGCGGTCCAGCTTCCAGTCGATCCGCAGGTGGGCCGGGGCACCGTCCGGTGCCTGCGGGCTCTGCGCCTCCCGCGCTTCCTGGTCGTGTTCTCGCCGCGCCATGCGGGTCACCGTGCAACTCGGCGGGCGCGCGGGGCAGCGCTTCGGCGTAGTCGTGTGACGTCCGGTTCGTGATCATCCGAGGCCGAGGAGTGCCAGGGGGACTGTAAAACGTTCGGCCCTGTCTCACATTCGGTGGTGACGGAGCGTGCTGTTATCCGAGGAGGATGCGGTGGCGAAGAAGGGTGAAGCCTGCTCGTCCGTGCATCTGGCGCGCGATCCGCTTGGTCTTGGTGTTGACGCCCTCGGTCGGGCCGTTGCTGTACGGGAGCGTGAGCGCGGCGATCACGGCATCGCGGTCTCGCTCCAGGCCCCGGGTGAAGGCGTGCAGATGGGGTAGGTCGGCTGCGCGGACTTGGACGATCCAGTGCGCGAGCGCGTCGGCATTTCCTGCGTGAGGCGTCAGGAGCTGGGCGAAGTCCCTGATATGGGTGGCCAGTTGGGTTATTTCAGGGCAGGCTGCGGTGAGCCGGTCCAGGAGGTCGTGATGTTCGGCCTTGAGGTTGTCGGGCCTGGTGAGCAGCATCCGGGCGAGTCTGCGCGCCGAGATGTGGCTGCGGTCGGCGTCGAGAACCTGCCGTTCGTCCACGGACACGGTTACTGTCACCGCTGCCCCCGGCGCGTAGCGGTGCGCGTTCGTCAGGGCCTCGCGGATCACGCGGTCCAGCGCGCGGCACACACTCGAGGAGGCGTCTGCCACGTCCGGACCCGTCCAGTCCAGGCGGACCCGGGCACCCGCCGCCGACGAGGCCCCGGCCAGCGCCTCCACATCGGCACGTGACCCTCTCGCATCCGTCTGCACGGCGTCCGGTGGGCCCAGCGCCCCCAGGACCTCATGCAGCTCGTCCAGTGCGTCGCCTGCCATTGCCCGGAGCCGTACCGCATCGCCGCGCAACTCGGGCGCCCTTTGGCCGAGGGTCATTTCCAGGCCGCCCGCATAAACGAATGAAGTCAACCGGGTCCCGCGTGTCGCCGTTCGGCACGTGCGCGTACGCCCACACCGGGCATCTGCCAGGCATACCTCGGCCAAGGTCGGCCGTCATGGGGCCGACCACGAGCACGAAGGGCTCGTCGATGGCGATGCCCTTCGCGGTGAGGGTCTCCTGGCAGAACATCTCGTGCTGCGTGCCGCCGAGGTGAACTGTCCCCGCCTTGCCGACTTCGGGGTCGCTCCAGTGGGGGTTAGTGTCCGGTTCTTCGTGTTGCGGGTTGCCGCTCGGCGTCGCGGATGGCTCGGGCGGCGTTGATGAGCCCGATGTGGCTGAAGGCTTGGGGGAAGTTGCCGAGGGCCTCTCCCGTGGTGGAGTCGGTCTCCTCGGCCAGCAGGCCGACGTCGTTGGCGTGCGCGACGGCGGTTTGGAACACTTGCCGTGCGCGGGTGGTGTGGCCGGTCAGGGCGAGGGCGTGGGCGAGCCAGAAGGTGCACAGCAGGAAGGTTCCCTCCTCTTCCTCGATCTCGTCGCCGCGGTAGCGGCGGACCAGGCCGCCCGGGTCGGTGAGGTGAGTGGCGATCGCCAGCACGGTGGACTGGACGCGGCGATCGTGCGGGGGCAGGAAGCCGACGATGGGGAGCATGAGTGACGAGGCGTCAAGGTCGTCGCTTTCGAATGCCTGGGTGAAGGCGCTCAGCCGGGGGTTCCATCCTCGCTGTTCGATGGCTTGGCGGATCCGGTCACGCTCGCTCCGCCAGTGGGGTACGTGTGCGTCGGCCCGAAGGGCGGGGGCCATGGCGATCGCGCGATCCAGGGCTACCCAGCACATCAGTTTCGAGTGCAGGAAGTGCCTGCTCGGCCCGCGTCTCTCCCAGATGCCCTGGTCGGGTTCGGTCCAGCGGCTCGCGGCCGTCTCGGCCGCTTGGAGCAGGAAGTCCCGGGTGGGCGGGTCGAGGCTCCCGCCGGGCGGGAGGGTCTGGTGGGCCGCGTCGAGGAGTTCGCCGTAGACGTCGAGTTGGCGTTGGCGCCATGCGTCGTTGCCGGTACGCACGGGGGTGCTGTTGCGCCAGCCGGCCAGGTGGGGCAGGACCCGCTCGCTCAGGTCGCGTTCGCCGCCGATGCCGTACATGATCTGCAGATCCACGCCCCGTTGGAGCTGGGTTGCCGCGGCTCGGGCGAGGAAGTCGAAGAACTTGTCCTTCTCCTTCTCACAGGCGGCGGTGGCCAGTGCCTGCAGGGTGAAGCTGGCGTCGCGGACCCAGGTGTAGCGGTAGTCCCAGTTGCGTGTCCCGCCCGAGCGTTCGGGCAGGGAGGTGGTGGCCGCGGCGACGATGGCTCCCGTAGGAGCGAAGGTCAGCGCGCGCAGCACGCGTCCGCTGTGGCCCACCTCGACCTGCCAGGGCCCGACGTAGCCGCGGTGGAGCCGGGACCACGAACGCCAGCCCTCGGCGGTGTCGTTGAGACGTCGGCGGATGCGTCGCGAACCCCAGGGCGCGGGCTCGCTTCCCCAGGCCGGCCCGATGTGCAGGGCGAATCCGAGACGGTCCGACGCCCGCAGCGTGATCCGGCCGTGCGCGGTGGAACCACTCACCGCAAGGTCCACGGGGCTCGACAGCAGCAGTACGTGGGCGCCCCCGTAGGCGGCGAGCCCGCCCCCGACGGGTGAGAGGAGCGGGTGGACGAGCCCGAACTCCGGGCGCGGCGCATAGGCGATCTCGACAGGCACCTGTCCTTCGGTGCAGGTGATCTGCCGTAGGAGGGTTCCAGGGGAGGCGGTGCCGAGTGCGTGTCCGCGTTCACGCCGTCCCAGGGCGAGCGCGTCGCGCAGGACGGCTGTTCCTCCGGTCGTGCGGAAGGTCGTCTCCAGTACAAGGGTCTGCTCGACGTAGCGGCGGCTGACGTCGGCGGGTCCGGCGGGGCGGATGGACCAGTGGCCGGCGTTCTCGTCGAGGAGGCGGGCGAAGATCGCCGGGCTGTCGAAGCGGGGAAGGCACAGCCAGTCCACCGAACCGTCGGAGGTGACCAGGGCGGCCGAGCGGCAGTCGGAAAGCAGGGCGTGATCACCGATAGGTCGCGTGCTCACCGGCCACGGCCCATCCCGTTCCGGCCTGGCGACGCGGCCGGACCTGAACGACCCGGGTAGTCGCCCTCGACGCAGGCCGCTCCGGGAACCGGCGGGTCGTCCATCACAGCCTCCCTGCGCGTCGGGTTCACCTCACTCAAGCAGCACGGTCCGCGGAGCGCACGTCCCGCCGCAGGCGGTTGCCCTGGCAGGGTGGCGGCCCGGCCCTGCCACCCGCTCGACTCGTCACCGCCACGCGGCTGGTGTCCTCGTCACGACATCGCTCTCCCCGCGTCGGGCGCGCCCGCCCGGGGATGAGCCCGGGCGGCCGAGGGCGAGGAAGCTGCGGGGGCCGCTCTTCCACTGGTCGGTGACGCTGAGGCCGAGGTCGTCGGTGATGCGGCGGAGCGCCGGCGCCCCCAGCCGCGCCCAAGGGAATGGCGGGCCGCGGTGGCCGTGGGTGTCTTCGAACCAGGCTGTGCAGCGTTCCTCGACGTCGTTGTCGTCGACCTCGACGAGCAGGACACCCATCGGGGAGATGAGGTGGGCGCAGCGGCGCACCAGGGCGTGCGGGTCGCCGCCGATGCCGATGTTCCCGTCGGCGAGCAGGAGGGTCTGCCAGTCTCCCTCGCCGGGAAGCGGGTCGAAGACCGACCGGCACTGTGCGGTCCCACCGAGGGCGATGGTCCGGGCGACCGCGTGGGGTGCGACGTCGATACCGAGGGCGAAGACGCCTTGGCGAAGGAGTGCCCTGCACAGTCGGCCCGGTCCGCAGCCGACGTCGAGCACGGGGCCGACACAGCGCTCCATCAGGGTCCGGTCGGCCCTGGTGGGCTGCGCGCACCAGCGGTGCACCGGCAGCCGGGTCCGGCGCCCGTCCGCCAACCGAAGATAGGCCGGCGCGCGACCGCTTTGCAGGGCCAGTGCGTAGGGGTCCTCGTGTCCGGAGTGCGGCCGGTTCTCCTCGGTCGTCACGGCTTGGCGTCGTGGCCGGGTGGGGGCCGTTCCTCGTCGGCGCGGGCGGCTCGCCGGATGCGGCCCAGTTTGACGGCGAGGGCCAGCGCGGACGCGCCGAACAGCACACCTGTGATCGCCAACCATCGGCCGAGGTAGACGCCCTCGGGCAACCGGGCGGCGCCTTGGTACGGGACCGCCAGATCGAGGATGAGGGGGAACCACACAAGCAGCAGCGCACCGGAAAAGAATGTGGGTACGCGCAGGTAGTTGATCCACAGCACCTGCGGTACGCGAGCAGGGCGGTGCCGCAGTACGGAGTGGGCCGTCAGGTCGGCGAGCGAGTACAGCGGCAGCAGGATCAGGTCGTGGAGGATCGCCGCGCCCACGAACCAGATCGCCACCTCGATCGGCCCGACAGCGAACAGGCGCACGAAGGCGTAGCCGGTGAGGGCGAAAGAGCAGATCAGGACGAGAAGGTGCAGCGGTCCGGAGCCGTACCAGCGGACGAAGCGTGCCATGGTCACGTCCTGAAGGTGAGCCGGTGCACCCACTTGGTGTTGTTCACACCCGGATTGGCCGGGACGATGACGCGGGCCGGATAGCCGTGGTCGAGGGAGAGGTCCGCCCCGTTGACACGCAGCGCGAGCAGGGCTCGGGGGTCGTGGACCTGGTTGCCCCGCAGCACCACCTTGGTGAACGAGCCGGCGGGCTGGAGGGATTCGACCAGGACGCTTCCGGCGTCGGGCATGCCGGCCAGGGCGGCGAGGTCGGCCAGCCGCAGGCCGCTCCAGTGCTGGTCATCGGTGGACCACCCCTCCACGCAGGCGATCGGCAGTGCGGCGGCGTGCTGGGGCATCGTCAGAAGCTGCTCGCGTGTGAAGACCCGTGCCGGTCCGTGGCCGTGGATCTCCAGCCGCCAGGTGGGGCCCACGACTGCGGGGGTGACACCGACGGCCGCCGCCGACTTGTTGATCTGGAAGCTGTTCGGGCCACTGCCCGGGTCACGGTTGTGCGGCGCGAGGAGCGCGGTGCCGCGCAGCCACCCGCCGATGCTCTGTCCGGCGGTCACGACGAGGAAGAGCAGCGATCCCGCTCCCACCATGCCCACCGCGCCGCGGCGGGTCATCGTCGCCGGGGCGGGGGCGGCCGCCACCAAGCCGTCGGGGTCCGGGGGCTCCGGCCGGGTGTGGGCCAGGTCGGTGCGCAGTTCGGCACTCAGGCTGCGAGAGCGCAGGGCACTCGTCATCCGGCCGAGTTTGAGGCATACGTGAACGACGAAGGCGGCGATGAACACCCAGGCGCCATAGAAGTGCAGACGATAGAACGATCCAGGGAAGACGTAGTAGAGCTGGATGTTGAGGATGCCGGTGACGAACTCGAAGATGACCCCGCCGACCAGCATCAGCAGAGACAGCCGCTCCAGCCCGTGCGCGACGGAGCGCACCGGCAGCCACTCGAACAGCTTGGGGATCACCGACCACAACTTGGCCAGCAGCACCGGCACAAGGACCACACCCAGCGTGACATGCACGCCCTGAGTCAGCCGGTACAGCCAGTAGGGGTGCGTGGGCCAGGAGAAGAGGTAGAAACCCAGCACACCCTTGTCGGGGGTCTTGTCGTTGAGGGGGCTCAGTCCCGGGTTGTAGGCGGCGTAGGACAGCAGTCCGGTCACGAACAACAGCGGGATGCCGATCAGCAGCATCAGGCCGAACACCGACGTCAGCCAGGGACCGCGGAGGGGACTGCGCCAGAACTCGGGGCGGAAGGGCCCCGGCGGCGGGGGCGTCTGTCTGATCCGCCGCGCGATGGCCCGGCCATGAGCGACGGCCGCTGCGGCACGGGCCGCCGCAGCGGCGCCGATCCGCCCCATACGCCGCCGCACGTGCGCCTCGTCCCGTTCCGCGGAGGAGCCGGAAACTGATGGCCGTCCGCCACTGTCCATCAGCCGTCTCCTCCCTCTTCAGAGCCCACTCCCCCAAGATGAGCGATCAGCCGCAGAGGTGCTTCCCGTACAGATCCGGTGGAACAACCAAAAATGTCACTGCCGCAGTCGATTACACGCGCCTAACGTGATCACGGCCCCCGCTCACACTCGTGTGGGCGCACACCACCAGCCGAACGGTGCAACCCGGCTGTCCCCCCCCCAGGCGCGACAACTGAGGATTGCGTGTTGGGGTGATGGTTAGGACGGGGTGAGGTTGAGTCCGGTCTCGGCGATGAAGCCGTCGAGGAGGTCGGCTCGGTACTGCATCTTCTTCAACCGGGTCCGCTCTCTCATGCACCGGATCCCTCTTGGTCTCTCGACGACGGAATCGTGTTTCTGGAGGGGTCTCCCAGCGCGGTCCCAGCACGCGCGCTCCATCCCAGCACCATGCAGCTCAGGCCCCCTGGTCACCCCTGCGCCGCTTGCGTGCATGTGGCCGGGGTTGCCTCCTCCAGGTGCCTCTGACCACCACCCACCTGCGCGGGATCACCACGAATCCAGTGGCGCCGTCGCGGTGCGTTCGACGATCTCAAGGGCGAGGCGGAAGCTGTTGCCGGACCCGGCCGATCAGGCTGCCGACTCTCGCTCGCCCGACCGCCTCACGGCCGATCAGCAAGGGCTGCGTTGGCCTCATGCCTCTCAGGCAGGCACCCAGTGCCACAGTGAGAGCGGCAGCGCCGTAGGCCCATGCCTGCAAAGGGAATCCGGGCAACAGTCGCCCGGCGAGGTAGAGGACCGTGCCGGCGAGTGTTACGGCGAGCCACTCCCAGCGGCCGTCCAGGGCCGCGAGGGCGATGACGAGCATGGAGTACCAGGGGTAGTTGGGCGAGAACAGCAGCAGAGCCGTGCCGGTCAGAAGGAGGGCACCGCTCCAGGGGCGTGTCGGGTCGCCGCGCCACCATACGAACAGGGCCGTCAGCGCGAGCAGGACAACAGCGGTGATTCCGGCGGTCGAGTCCGGCATGATCAGCCGTAGCAATGCGAAGCGGCGTACGTTGCCGGGTTCGTAGCCCTCTTCGTTCAGGTAGCCGGGGAGATAGCCGAGGACGCTGGCACCGGAGACCAGAACGTAGGGCAGGTAGGCGAGCGCGACCGCGCCGAGGGCAGCCGCCGCCACGCGCCCGATGCGTCGCGCGCTGCGCTGTCCGGACAGGGCGCCGGGCAGCGCCAGTACGGGCAGCAGTTTGACCGCGATGGCCGCGCCGAGCAGGGCGCCGCGGCGCGCCCCGGCGGTGGCGGAGCCGAGTGCCAGCACGGTGAGCAGGACGCCGAGGGTGTCGATGTGGGCGTTGTTGACGGCCTCGAAAGGGACGGCCGGGCACCAGCCCCACAGTGCAGCCCGGGCAGGGGCCCGTTGCGGGTCGCCGCGTCGTCGCAGGACGGCGAGCAGGGCGACGGTGGTGCCGAACGCCAGTATCGCGCCGCCCACTTGGAGCGGCTTGTGACGAGTACCCGGTGGCGAGAGGGTGTGGACGGCGAGGAACCAGCCCTCCGCGACGGGCGGGTAGATCGTCGGCACGGTGGGCCGGTTGATGCGGACGCACGCCCCGCTGTCGGTGCGCCTCAGTCCCCAGCCGTCGCAGGCTCCATGGGTGGGAAACAGCCACTCGTCCCGCAGGTGGGCGAGTTGGGGGGTGGCCGGCGGGTGGGCATAGGGGGAGATACCGGCCGCCTGCACGCGGCCGTCCCAGGCGTAGCGGTACATGTCGTCGCTGGTGCGGGGCGGTGCGGCCAGGCCGGAAAGTGCGACGGCGGCCGAGCCCGCGAGCACCAGGTAGGTCGCGGCGCGCGCGGGGACCTTGCGTACGGCCCAGACCCCGGCAGCGAACAGTGCCCAGGCGATGGCGTATCCCACGAGCAGGCGGCCCGGGGCGCTCTGGTTGTCGCCGGCGTGGAGGGTGCCGATGACGACTACGCCGAGTGCGACGAGCACCGCCACCGTCAGAGTGGTACGCGTACGGCCGGCGCGGCGGTTCACCGGCTGTGCGGGGTGGTCGGGCAACGGCTCAGCGGGCCGGGGGGCCGACCAACGCGTTGCGGCGCTGTCGGTCATGAGTGGTGGGGCCTTTCGGTGATCGGGGGCTGCGCGTCGGGGCGATTCGCGTGTCGGAGGCGTAGTTCCACGAACGGGCGTTCCCCGGCCGTCCACCTGCCGGTCAGGATCCAGCCGGCGGAGTCGGCGGCGTTCAGGAGCGCGGTGGTGCCGAGCCTGGCCCAGGGGAAGGGCCGCCCGTGGTGGCCGTGGGCGTCCTCGACGCACACGGTGAGGCGCTCGTCCACGTCCTGCGGGGCGGTCTCGGCCAGCAAGAGCCCGCTGGGGGCGATGAGTTCGCGCATGCGGAGAAGCAGGGCGACGGGATCGCCACCGATGCCGATGTTGCCGTCCATCAGCAGCACGGTGCCCCAGCGGCCTTCGCCCGGGAGGCGGTCGAAGGCCGACCGCTGAATGGCGGCGCCACCACCGCGCCGGGTGCGCTTCACGGCGTCCCGGCTGAGGTCCACGCCCAACGCCGGTACGCCGCGGGCGGCCAGTGCGGCCACCATGCGTCCCGGTCCGCAACCCACGTCCAGGACGGAGCCCGTACATCGGCGCAGCACGCTCGTGTCCGCCGCATCGGCAGGCGCGCACCAGCGCTCCACGTCCAGCGGCAGCACGTGCTCCTCGCCGAAGCCGTCGGGGCGATCAGGGTGTGACAGGCGGCGCAGGAACAGCGGGCCGCGTCCGGTGCGCAGAGCGTGGGCATAGGGATCGTCGATCCACGGGGTGCCCGGTTCCACAGGCACGGTGGGGCGGACGGGGAGCGTCGGCATGTGGTTCCTGGCCATGACCACCGTCGGGCTCTCCGCCCGGGACTCCGCCATGGCCGGTTCCGGCCACTCGGCCACTGCGGCATCGATGCCGACCGCCGTCCCGCTCATCGGACCACCTCTGCCATCGAGTTGAGGACGGCGGCGAAGCGGGAGCCCCGTACACAGCAGGCGGCGACCGCTGCGGCGTCGGCTGCGACGTCCACGTCGCGCAGTACCGGCAGGTCGGTCACGGCCAGTCCCGCCTCGACCAGGCGGATGCGCTGGATCGCGCCCGTGCGGTCCGTCGACATCGGCACCCCGCGGACCACGGCACCAGCCCGGGCGGGATCGGCGAGGCCCAGCGCCCAGAAGCCGCCGTCCGCGGCCGGACCGAACCAGGCATCGCGGCCGTCCCGGCCGACGTCGGCGATCATGTCGGCGGTCAGTTGCGGGGTGTCCATCCCGACCAGAAGTGTCGGACCGTCACAGTGGGCGAAAGCGGCGACGATCCGCTCGTCCAGGCCGCCGGGGCTCTGAGGTGCGACCTCGTAGCCGGGTGGCAGCCAGGGGCCAGGGGTGCCGTCGAGAGCGAGGACGCGACGGCGTGCGGGGGCTCGAAGCAGGGTGTGGAGCGTGTCGGTAAGGGCGGCCTCGGCCAGGGTGGCTGCTTCCTGGGACGTGTAGGGCGGGGTGAGCCGGGTCTTGACGCGGCCGGGCACGGGTTCCTTGGCGATCACCAGCAGGGTCACCGGAGGCAGGGCGCTCATCGTCCGCCTCCCCGCACGCCGGCGACGGCGGTCGTGGTGGCGGGCGTCTCGGCGAGCACGGCGCGCATGTCGTGTACCGCCTGCCAGGTGCCCCGCCAGGTGCCGGTGACTTTGGAGCGGCCGGTGCGCGGGTGGTAGGGCACCTCCGTCTCGCGCACCCGCCAGCCGGCGTCGGCGCCGCGCACCACCATCTGCAGCGGGTAGCCGGAGCGCCGGTCGGTCAGGTCCAGGGCGAGCAGAGCCTCACGGCGGACGGCGCGCATCGGGCCGAGGTCGTGCAGGCGCACCCCGGTACGTCTGCGGATGAGCCGGGCCAGTTCCAGGTTGGCCAGGCGGGCGTGCACAGGCCACGCCTTGGGGGACGTGGGGCGCCGCCGGCCCAGCACCAGATCGGCGGTGCCGTTGAGCACGGGTGCGGCGATGTCCGGCAGCAGGGCGGGGTCGAGGGAGGCGTCGCAGTCGCAGAAGCAGACGACGTCGGCGGTGGCGGCCATCAGGCCGGCGTGGCAGGCGGCGCCGAAGCCGCGCACCGGCTCGGTCACCACGTGGGCGCCGAGTGCGCGGGCGATGTCCGCCGAGCCGTCGGTGGAGCCGTTGTCGACCACGATGGCGCGCCAGCCGGGCGGGATCCGGTCGAGCACCCACGGCAGGGCCTCGACCTCGTCCAGACAGGGCAGCACCACATCGACCCGGGCAGGGCAAGAGGGGGAAGTCTCGATCACCCCACTCACCCTACGAACACAAAAGGAACATAAGGGACTTGGCGTCCTTACGGATCTCTGACGTCGGCGGCAGTCCTTACGGATCTCTGACGTTCGCTGCCGCTCCTGCTGACCGGCGAAGGGCGGTGTGAGACTCGATACCGTGAAACGCGTACTCGTCGTGGACGACGACCCGACTGTCTCCGAGGTCGTCGCCGGATACCTGACCCGGGCGGGCTTCGACGTCGATGTGGCCGCCGACGGCCCGTCCGCCGTGGCCAGGGCCATGGCACAGCCGCCGGAACTGGTGGTGCTGGACCTCATGCTGCCCGGCATGGACGGGTTGGAGGTCTGCCGCCGGATCCGCGAGACCGGTCCGCTGCCCGTGATCATGCTGACGGCGCGGGGTGACGAGGAGGACCGCATCCTCGGCCTGGAGGTCGGGGCCGACGACTATGTCACCAAGCCTTTCAGCCCGAGGGAGCTGGTCCTGCGGGTGGAGTCGGTGCTGCGCCGTGCGGGAGCGCTGGCGACAGCGCAGAGCGCACCGTCCGCACCGCGCCTGACCGGACTGTGGGCCGGACCGCTCGCCCTGGACCCCACGGCTCGCCGGGCGACCCGCCACGGTCAGGAACTTGCCCTGACCTTCAGGGAGTTCGATCTGCTGGAGTTCTTCCTGCGCAATCCCGGGCGAGCCACCAGCCGGGAGGAACTGATGCGTCGCGTGTGGGGCTGGGAGTTCGGCGACCTGTCCACCGTCACCGTCCATGTACGGCGGCTGCGCGAGAAGATCGAGGACGACCCGGCCCGCCCCCGGCTGATCAACACCGTGTGGGGCGTCGGCTACCGCTTCGACACACCTGAGACGAACGGGGCGGACGATGCTGCGTGACACCTTCCTGATCGCCCTGTACGCGGCGATCGGCGCGAGCCTCGCCGGAGTGCTCGGTGTGGCCGCCCTGAGGTTGCTGCGCAACCGCTCGGTCGCGCTGTCGCTGGCCGTGGTCACCGCCGTTGCCGTGGCGGCGATGCTCGCCGGGACGATGCTCGTGTCGTGGGCGATGCTGCTGTCGGATCACGACCTGTGGGTCGTCACCATGGTGTGCTCCATCGCGGCGGTCGTCTCCCTCGCGGTGGCGCTCGTCCTGGGCCGCAGCGTCGTCAAGGGCAGCCGGGCCCTCGCCGAGGCCACCCGCGCTCTCGGTGACGAGGGCCGCTTCACCCCGCCCAAGACCGCCCCCACGGCTGAACTGGCCCAACTGGTGCGGGAGCTGGACACGACCAGTGCGAAGCTGGCCGCCTCCAGGGAGCGCGAGCGGGCCTTGGAGGAGTCCCGACGGGAGCTGGTCGCCTGGATCTCCCACGACCTGCGCACCCCGCTCGCCGGGCTGCAGGCGATGACCGAGGCGCTTGAGGACGGCATGGTCGACGATCCGAACGTCTACCACGCCCGGATCCGCACAGAGGTCGAGCGGCTCAGCGAGATGGTCAGCGACCTGTTCGAACTCTCCCGCATCCAGGCCGGCGTGCTCGCCCTGAACACGGCCCGCATGTCGGTCTACGACCTCGTCGGCGACGCGATCGCGGGCGCCGACGCCCTGGCCAAGGAACACGGCGTACGGCTCGTCGGCGACGGAGTCGAGCCGGTGCCGATCGAGGTCGACGGCCACGAGATGTCCCGCGTCCTGGCCAACCTCCTCGTCAACGCCATCCACCGCACGCCCACCGACGGAACGGTCGCCGTCTCAGCCCGGCAGGAGGACGGCAGCGTCGTCGTCTCGGTGACCGACGGCTGCGGCGGCATCCCGGCCGAGGACCTGCCCCGCGTCTTCGACACCGGCTGGCGCGGCACCGACGCCCGCACCCCACCCGCCGGTGCGGGCCTGGGTCTGGCCATCGTGCGGGGCATCGTCGAGGCCCACAGCGGCCGGGCCGCCGTCCACAATGTGCCCGGCGGCTGCCGCTTCGAGGTCCGCCTGCCGACAGCCGCCTGAGTCCACTTTCCCGTCCGGAGAGGGGCCGTCCCTGTGGAAGTACAGGGACGGCCCTTCCGAGTTGTCACCGGGGAAGGCTCAGCCGGCCCGCAGCGGTGCCTTCACGAACTCCGCCATTCCCTCGGCGAAGCCCACCACCGGTTTCCAGCCCAGCTCGTCGCACAGCCTGCGCGAGGAGGCGGTGATGTGGCGGACGTCGCCGAGCCGGTACTCCCCGGTGACGACGGGCGCGTCGCCGCCGTGTGCCGCGACCAGGGCGGCGGCCATCTCCCCCACCGTGTGCGGGTCACCACTGCCGACGTTGTACGCCCGCAAGCCACCCTCCGGCAGAGCGGGCAGCCCGTCGATGGCCGTGAGGTTGGCCCCCGCGACGTCCCTCACCTGCACGAAGTCCCGGCGCTGACCGCCGTCCTCGAACACACGCGGTGCCTCACCACGCGCGAGCGCGGACCGGAACAAGGAGGCGACTCCCGCGTACGGTGTGTCCCGCGGCATGCCGGGTCCGTACACGTTGTGGTAACGAAGCGCCGCCACCCGTCCACCGGTCGCCCGTGCCCACGACGCGGCCAGGTGCTCCTGGGCGAGCTTGGTGGCCGCGTAGACGTTGCGCGGATCGGTCGGCGCTTCCTCCTCCACCAGGCCGGCGGACAGGGGCTCGCCACAGTGTGGGCACGGTAGTTCGCAACGGCCCGCGTCGAGCTCGGCGATCCGTCGCGGCCCCGGCCGTACGACGCCGTGCTGGGCACACTCGTAGCGGCCCTCGCCGTAGACGACCATGGAACTCGCCAGCACGAGCCGTCGCACCCCGGCCGCGGCCATGCCTGCCAGCAGTACGGCCGTGCCGAGGTCGTTGCAGCCGACATAGTCGGGCGCGTCCGCGAAGTCCTTGCCGAGCCCGACCATCGCCGCCTGATAGCAGACGGCGCCCACGCCGCGCAGGGCGTCCACCACCGCTCCCCTGTCGCGCACATCCGCGTGGCGCCAGTCGACACCATCGGGGACGGGCGGCGGCGTACGGTGGGCGGCGGGCAGGAGGGCGTCGAGCACGCGTACCTCGTGCCCGGCGCCGGTGAAAGCGCTGACGATGTGCGAGCCGATGAAGCCCGCACCTCCGGTGACCAGGATCAACATGCTCCGACGCCAAGCTTGGCAGCCCGTCTGTGGATGCCGGGACGGGAATCCGTCAGGGGTTCGTAAGCCGTCCGGACCAGCGGGACGCCGCCACGGTCAGCAGACCGAAGCCCACGGCGAACGCGAGCATGGTGAACACGCCGCGGGGCCAGAAGATGTGACTGTCGAGGAACAACCAGCACGCCCCCAGCACCACCACGGCCCCGGGCAGCTCCCGGACGCCGTGGCGTCGCAGCAGCACCGAGCCGGCGGACAGAGCGGCGAGCGTCAGCGCGTACACCCCTGCCCGGCCCAACTCGTCGCCTGTGGAGAACAGCCACCCCACCGCCCCATGCACCCCGTTGCCCGCCACCGCACCGGCGGAGATACCGGCCACCGCGTCCAGCCCCGAGTAGTAGGCCGCGTACCCGAGACACCCGGCCCAGGCCAGCACGTACGAGGGCCACTGTACGAAGGGTGCGCATGACGCCAACGTAGGAATGCCCTGGGCTGGGCGGGCCCAGGGCCGGCGGTGCGTAAGACACCCGTACGATGCCGTCGTCACGAAGGCGGACGCCGTCGGCTGCTACGGACCTCCTTTGCCGCCACCAGCAGAGCCGTGACCGTAGCCACGGCCACCAGGGTCAGCAACCAGTTGCGCGGGTAGTCGAGCGGGAGCACCGTCGAGTTGGCCCGCGGCCCCGGCCGCAGCAGCACCGCCAGCGCCACCGCTGTCAGCGCGCCTGCCACGAGCAGCGCCCCGCGGACCGGCCCCCGCACCCCGCCACGGACCAGCACCAGTCCGACGAGCAGCACCAACGGCGCGATCAGCGCGTCGTGCAACACGACCGCCCCGCCGAGCCACTCCAGCACACCCATCAGGTCCTGCACGTCCAGCAGCAGGGACCCGCCGACACCCATCAGCGCCAGCCCGGCGATGCCGGCCAGCAGCCGCAGCACGTTCACCCTCATGACAGCACCTCCAGTCGGCCGACCCACTTGGTCTGCAGCACGCCCGGACGGTTCGGGGCGATCAGTCTCGCCGGGTAACCGTGGTCGGGCGACAGTTCCTCACCGTTCAGCCGCAGTGCGAGCAGGGTCAGCGGGTCCCGGGCGTGCTCGTGACCCATCTCGGAGACCCGGTAACCGCCCCGGGTCTGCAACGACACCACTCGTACCCGCGCATGGGCCGGGGCGCCCGCCCGCTCCAGCAGGTCCACGACGCGCACGCCCGTCCAGTGCGCCGACTTGCTCCAACCCTCCACGCAGGCGATCGGCAGCTCGACCTCGTGCTGGGGCAGTGCGCGCAGCTCGTCCAACGTCAGCGTGTAGAGCCGCGGTCCGGAGATGGTCAGGCGGTAGCGCTCGGCGTGGATCAGGCCGACGCCGGCCGCCGCGGCGGTCCGGTTGACCGGCAGCCCCTCAGGACCATGGTCGGGGTGGCGCGGCGCGAGGAGGGCGAGGTCCTTCAACGGCGTGAAGGACTGCCCCACCGTGGTCACGGTGACCGCGCCGACCGCCGCTGCCACCGCGGCGAGCAGGGAGCGCCGATCGGGGGCGTCCTCAGCGGGCAGGGACAGCGTGCCCGCCGAGCGACGGCTCCAGTGTGCCGCGATCTCGGGTGCCTTGACCGCGATGTGCAGTACCAGCGCTCCCACCAGCAGCCAGGCCACGGCGTAGTGCACTTGCACGAAGGGGAAGGTCCACGGGTACCACTGGGCGGTGTTCAGCAGGCCGGTCGCCAGCTCGAAGAGGGCCGCCGCGACCAGGACGGCCACCGACACCCGTTCCAAGGCGTGCCGCACCGAGCGCACCGGGGGCCACTCGAACAGCCGGGGATACACCGTCCACAACTTGGCGAGCAACAAAGGGATCGCCGCGATACCGGAAGCGACATGGAGCCCCTGCGTGAACCGATAGCCCCACACCGGGCGGCTCGGCAGCTCGTTGGCGAGCCATCCCGGCGGGTGCTGCATGAAGTGACTGATCAAGCCGGTGCAAAAGCACACCGCGAACGCCAGGCCGAGCCACCGCCCGATCGAGGTGGCCGTGCGGGCATCGTGCAGTCTGCCCTTGAACACGGGCGGAAAGAAGCGCGATCTCATGCCTTCCATCCCACCCGGAGGAAGGCCGCCATGGAACATCCGGCCGCCTTACGGAACAGGGACGTCTCCCGGCCACAAGCACCTTCGGGACTCCGCCCGTCGCCGTCCTGACCACCTGTGTGACAGGCACTTGGCGGAAGCTGGGAACCTGTCCGGCGTCCGTGCTTCGCAATGCAGTCGTCACGCCGTCCAGCCCTTCGAAGCCTCCACCTGGGGCTTCAGGAACGCCTCCTGCGAGGCGGTCGGGCCGGTGCACAGCCTTGCCTGAGCAGGACAGCGCAGCGTGAGGACGCACATGCGTCGCTGCCCGGCCAGAGCCAGCCACGTGTCCGCGAAGTCGACCTCCGACTCCTCACCCGCAGCTTTCGACCGAGGGAGCGTGCACTCCATGAACCTCCGGGCGGCCGTGGCCTCCGCCCCCAACGGCCGTCCTCCCCGCAGCCGTCCTGACAGCCCGGAACAGGTCAGTGCGTACCCAAGTTGCCGAGCTGTCGACTCCGACGGTGGACACCCGCTCTGGGCGGCCGAATTCCTTTCGAGATCATGACGTTTCCCGATGCCATGATCTCGAACTGTGCTGGCGCGGCTAGCGTGCTGGGCATGACGAACGCGGAGATCGGTGTCATCGGCGGGTCCGGCTTCTACTCCTTCCTCGACGAGGTGACCGAGGTCCAGGTCGACACCCCGTACGGAGCTCCCAGCGACTCCCTCTTCCTCGGCGAGATAGCCGGCCGACGGGTCGCCTTCCTCCCCCGCCACGGCCGCGGCCACCATCTGCCGCCGCACCGCATCAACTACCGCGCAAACCTGTGGGCGCTGCGCGCCGTCGGCGTACGGCAGGTGCTCGGCCCGTGCGCGGTGGGCGGACTGCGCCCGGAGTACGGGCCGGGCACGCTGCTGATCCCCGACCAGCTGGTGGACCGCACGAAGACCCGGGTGCAGACGTACTTCGATGGGCTGCCGCTGCCGGACGGCTCCGTGCCGAACGTGGTGCACGTGTCCCTGGCCGACCCGTACTGCACCGTCGGAAGGGCGGCCGCGTTCAAGGCCGCGCGCGGACGGGACTGGAAGCCGGTGGAGGGCGGAGCCCTGGTCGTCGTCGAGGGGCCGCGGTTCTCCACCCGCGCAGAATCGTTGTGGCACCGGGCGCAGGGCTGGTCCGTGGTGGGCATGACCGGTCATCCCGAAGCCGCGCTCGCCCGTGAACTGGAGCTGTGCTACACGTCGTTGACTCTGGTCACGGACCTCGACGCGGGGGCGGAGACCGGGGAGGGCGTCTCGCACGACGAGGTGCTGAAGGTCTTCGCGGCGAACGTGGACCGGTTGCGGGGCGTGCTGTTCGACACAGTGGCCGCGCTGCCCGCCACCGAGGAGCGGGACTGCCTGTGCGTGAACGCGCTCGGCGGAATGAACCCGGGCTTCGAACTGCCGTAGCCGCACAGGGTTCAAGGGTGTCCCGATAGGCGGGCGAATAGGACACGTAGGCTGGCCATATGAAGCTTCAATTCCTTGCCTTGAGCGCTGCCTGCGTCGCCGCCCTTTGGGGGACCTCCGCATGCTCTTCCGTGTCAAGTCACGGCCGGACGACCACAAGTCCATCCACGGCAGTCTCCCGGACAACAACAACTCCCACTGGTCCGTTCACACTCGGTCGAGGGCAAGGCTTCAACTTCTCGGATGTCCTGCGACAGCCCCCATGACTACTCGCCTGGGCTCACCATCACGAATGCACCGGCAGGGACTGCCGAACTTGCCCTTTTCATGGTCGATGTGCAGGATCAGAAGATCCATTGGCTACAGGTGGGTATTCCCGCGGCGACGCACCGGCGAGGTTGGAAACGGCCCGGTCTCCGCCTCGTTCCTGCGTAGGCAGAGCGCCAGGCAGGTAGGGGCCGTCGTCCGTGTGCTCGTGGGGGTTTGTTGAACGGCACGGTGAACTCGTCCACGATGCCCTGTTCGAAGACCAGGGCCATGCTGGAGCCACCGTAGCTGAAGTAACCCAGCTCCTGGCCTCGCTGAACGGTGTCGCCGACACCGACCGACCAGTCGATCGAGGAGACCTCCTCCATGCCGATCACCACGGCGCACACCATGCGCCTGCCGAGTTCCTCGCTGCACTCGATGAACGCCAGTCCGCTGGTGTTGACGTGCGCCTGGTAGCTCTGCGAGTGGGTTCACGTCGTCGGATCGGGCGTCTCGTTCCAGGCGGCGCTGAACATGAGGCGGGGCACGATCTCCAGGTGCTTGACCGTCCCGTCGACGGGCACGTGCCACCGGTGGTAGCTGTTGACGGACAGGAACGACTGGTACACGTCGCCGCCGACGAACGTGCTGACGTACTCGTCCCCGCACTGCGGGCCGCGCAGCATGTCCGTGAGCGAGTACTGCTCCTTGAGCCAGAAGTCTGTTTCCCTGGCCGCGCGGCGCTGGACGTTGTAGACCGTGCCGTCGTTGGGGCGACGACGCCGCCGGGGTCGCCGTTCCCGCCGAGCGGCCGGAACTCGTCCTTGATAGGGCGGTGGAAGAAGTCGTTGAACGACGTGAAGCCCCAGTGCTTCTCGTCGCGCCGGGCCGAGCACTGGTACTCGTACAACTTGTTCATCTCGGTCGCGGGCTGTGAGAACCAGCCGCCTTCGCGGGTGTTCAGCGCGTGGGCGCCGTCCTCGGTGTTGAGGTAGTCGCACCACTTCCGCAGGACGGGCCGCAGTTTGTCGTTGAACTGCGGCATGCGGAACAGGACCGAACCCGACGGCGTCAGGCGCATGTAGCCGAAGAGCGCGGACATCGGCAGGAAGATCTGGTGGAGGGGGTTGCGGTTGTAGGCGGGTGCCCACCTGACGATGGCGTTCAGGTGCTCGACGAGGTCGTCCGCGGTGTGGATGTGCCGGTGCTGCTCGGGCACTTCGGCGAGCGTGTTCGTCACGTACATCCGGACGGTGAGATCGGAGTGGAGGAAGTCCGCCAGGTCCTGGACGGCGGGGTCGAGTTCCTTCCTGAGGTCCCCCGCCCGCGGGGCGATGCTCTTGTGGAACTCGTCGACCGCCAGCGGATTCCGCGGCAGATAGCCGCCCGCCCGGCCGAAGGTGCTCTGGTAACGCGCGTGGAGTTCCTGCGGGGTGATGACAGCGGTCATGACCATCTCCTCGTTGCTCGCGTTCAGTGGCCTCGATCCGCACATGCTGCCAAGTGCCGGAGGGATCATTGGCACTTCGCGAATCCGGCCATCTCCGCTATGGCCATTTGCCGTCGAACACCTGGACAAGGAGCCGCCATTGACCGGATGACCGGGCAGTGGCCGGTTCTGCTCCCCCGGGGGCGCCGTGGCCGGATCTCCCTCTGCCGTCCTCTCGGGCCGCCCTGCCAGGGTGTGGCCTTCGTCTTCGAGCCGAGAGGAACGACCACCATGAGTGAGCGCCCCGCACACTCCGCCCGCAGCCCCAAGAGGTGCCCGGACCCGGATTCGAGCCTGCTCCCCCGGGAAGTGGCCCGGGAGCTGCACGTCTGCATGGGCCTCAACTCCTGCGCCGGGCTCGACGCGTCGGGCCAGGCCCCCATGGCGGGCATGGGCACCTGCGCGACCGTCTTCCACGTCTGCCACGGCGAAGGCGCCTGCCGGGGCCAGGGCGGCTGCGGCTACGCGGGCACGGACTACGAGCAGTTCCACCCGGGCGAGCAGGACTGCCGCTACAACGGCAGCTGTGCCAGCCCGATCAACGAGAGCCGGGTCTTCTCGGCCGGCCCGCTGAAGGGCAAAAGCGTGTGGAAACAGGCTCGCCGGCTCTTCGAGGCGCGGATGTACGCGGCGGGCAAGGCGTTCGGCCCGGCCCCGGGCGAGGGCGTCGAGGACGACCGGATGCCGCACTACGACTACATGTCGCAGCCGCAGTGAGCGAGGCACGGCTGGGCCTGCCGCACCTCGGCCTCGGGGTCGGGCTGCGGACTCCGCACCTCCCGTACATCCGCCGGCACCGGCCGGACGTCGGCTTCTTCGAGATCATCTCCGAGAACTTCCTGGACACCCGCGGCGGCAGACGGCACGCCCTGGCGGAGATCGCCGAACGGTACCCGGTCGTCCTGCACGGGGTCTCGCTGTCCATCGGGAGCACGGACCCCCTGGACTTCGGCTATCTGCGCCGGCTGAAGCGGCTGGCCGACGAGGTACGGGCCCCGTGGGTCTCGGACCACGTGTGCTGGACGGGCGTGCTGGGCGTGCACACCCACGACCTGCTGCCGCTGCCGTTCACCGAGGAGACCCTCGACCATGTCGTGCGCCGCGTGCGCGTCGTCCAGGACGTGCTGGAGCGCCGGCTGGTCCTGGAGAACCCCAGCAGCTACGTGGAGTTCCGCGCCTCCACGCTCGCCGAGTGGGAGTTCCTCGGGCGGATGGCGGAGGAGGCGGACTGCGGACTGCTGCTCGACGTGAACAACGTCCACGTCTCCGCGTTCAACCACGACTTCGACCCGGTGCGCTACCTGCGGGAGCTGCCGCACGAGCGCGTGGTCCAGATGCACCTCGCGGGGCACACCCACTACGGCACGCACATCGTCGACACCCACGACGCGCCCGTGTCCGAACCGGTGTGGGAGCTGTACCGGCTGGCGACCGAGCTGACCGGCGGAGTGTCCACCCTGCTGGAACGCGACGACAAGCTGCCGCCGTTCCCGGAGCTGCTGGCCGAGCTCGACAGGGCACGGGAGCGGGCGGCAGCCGCCCCGACAGGGGGCTCCCGTGGCTGACGCCACCTCGCTGGCCGCCGTGCAGCGCTGGATGCAGTCGTTGATCCTTCACCCCACGGGCGAGGACCCCGGCCACACGATCACCCCGTCCAGCCGGCTGTCGGCCCGCGAGCGGCTGTTCGTCCACCAACAGGGCTACCGGCTGCGGCTGCTGGAGTGCATGCGGACCCTGCACCCGGGGTCGGTGCACCTGCTCGGGCAGGAGATCTTCGACGGTTTCGCACAGGACCACCTGGACGCGCACCCCTCCCGCTCCCCCACCCTGGCCGGGCTCAGCACCGGTTTCGCCGGCCACCTGGCCCGTACGCGGCCGGACTCCGGGCCCGGCGCGGAGCGCGAGGCGTGGATCGACCTGCTGATCGACCTGATCCGCTTCGAGCGGGCCTTCACCGAGGTCCTGGACGCACCCGGCACCGAGGACGGCACGGCCCCGGCGCCGCCCCTGCGGCTGCTGCGGGTCTGCGCGCCCGTCCACGCGTACCTGGCCGCGGTGCACCGGGGCGAGGAACCGGATCCGCCCGCACAGCGGCCCGTCCATCTCGCCGTGAGCCGACGGCACTTCACGGTAGTCACCCGGGAGCTGAGCCCGGGGGCGTACGCGCGACTGCACGTCTCTTCTTCGCATCCCCCAACTTCCCCAGCGGCACCGGCATCGGAGGATTGATTCACCGTGACCACGAAGGAATCGGTTCAGGAGATCACCGACCTGCAGGACCTGATCGACCATCTCAAGGCCGCCGCCCAAGTCGAACTCTCCACGGTTCCCCTGTACTTGTACGCGACCTATTCGATCAAGACACGCGGCTATTCGCAGTGGGCGGCCGGCGCGTCGGCGCAGCGCACGATGATCGGTGTGGCGATCGAGGAGATGCTGCACCTCAGTCTGGTGCGCAACCTGCTGATCGCGGTCGGGGACACGAGTTTCCGGCTCTACGACCCGAAGGTCATCCCCACCTACCCGGGCGTGATGCTCAAGCGCGAGCCCAAGCTGCCCATGCGGCTGCGGAAGCTCTCCACCGACCAGGTCAGGAACACGTTCATGCAGATCGAGCTGCCGGCCACCCCTCCGGGGGCCGCTCTCGGCGAAATCGAGCCGTACCACTCCCTCGGCGAGTTCTACGCGCGCATCGAACGGGGCATCCACAACCTCAGCTCGACCATCGACTGGGCCAAGGCGAAGAAGGACCTGTGGAAGTTCCAGTACCACCGGGCCTACTGGAACCAGAACGGCGGCTCCGACCAGCCGCGGCTCATCGTGGACGAGGCGTCCGCGATCCAGGCGATGCAGATCATCGTCGACCAGGGCGAGGGAGCTCCCGAGGACAAGGGCCTGCTCCCCGACCCGATCGTGCGCACGGACGACCACCCGCCGCAGGACATCGGCAAGTGGCAGGCGTCCCACTACACCAAGTTCTCCGACATCGCCAAGGGCCTCGACGGCATCGGTGTCGTCTGTGACGACACCGGCAAGCAGAAGTACACGATCGACGACGCCGAAGTCATCTGGCCGGTGCTCGACGACCCGGACCTGAAGACCGTCAAGGCGGACCAGACCGTCAAGGACCTGATGGAGTTCTCCAACGCCGTCTACTGCTACGTCCTGGCGCTGCTGGACGCCATTTACCGGACACCCATGCAGGTGCACGACCCCGCACAGGACAAGGACCTGTTCACGCAGAGCGACCGGTACGCCTACGAACGCGGCTTCATCGCCGTGATGCAGGGGCTGCTGTACCCGGTCTGCGAACTCCTGGTGCGGACGCCGCTCGTCAAGGGGCAACTGTCCGTCAACGCCGGACCGCCCTTCCAGTACTACGCGTTCAAGACCAAGCAGCCGAAGGCCGAACTCGCCGCACTCTGCGAGGAGCTGCTCCCGAGCTATGCCGCACTGGGCGGTGACGACGGGGTCCAGCGGCAGATCTCACTGCTGCCGGACATCCAGCTTCCCTGACAGCCCTGAGAACGCGGACGGCGCCCTCCGGCCATACGGAGGGCGCCGTCGCGTCGCAGGGCTGCGGGGCTACCGGGCCCGGGCGATCTGCCCGTTGACGAAGACCGGAGCCCCGTTGTCCGGGTCACCGCTCGGGTTGTCCGGCACGAGGTGGTCGACGGCACCCTTCTGGAAGAGCAGGCACATGCTCGACCCGCCGAAGCTGAACCGGCCGATCTCCTGGCCCTTGGCGACCTGGTCGTCCACCGTGACCGAGTGGGTGATCGAGGAGATCTCGGTGATGCCGACGGGCATGACGCACACCAGGCCGACCTTCGGCGCGGTGCTCTCGATGACCACGATGCCCCGGGTGTTGACCGAAGCGCCGTAGCACTGCGAGTGCGTTCCGGCCGTCGTGTCGTCGCCCATCGACTGGAGCTCGGCGAACATATAGCCGGGGACCTTGTCAACGGCCACCACCTTGCCGTCCACCGGTGCGTGCCAGCGGTGGTAGTCGGCGCCCGAGAGGAAGGTCTGGAGGACGTCGCCGTCGACGAAATCCTTCACGTACTCACTGCCGTTGAGCATGTTGTCCAGGGAATACGGCTGTCCCTTGAGCCAGAACTGGTCCTGACGCTTGAGGCCCTGCCGCCACCGGACCACCTTCCCGTCGTTGGGCGACACGATCGCCTTGGGGTCTGTGGGCAGCGGCCGGTACCCGTCCTTGAGGGCACGGTGGAAGAACTCGTTGTACGAAGCGAGCCCGCCGTACTCCTTGTCCAGGTCGACCTCGAACTGGAAGAGCCGGAACTCCTCGTACGCCGGCGGGGAGAGCCAGCCCGTCGGCCCGTCGTTCAGGACCGTCCGGCTGTCGTGGCCGGAAATCTCATTGCTCAGGAACTTGTACCAGTACTGGAGGACGCCGGCCAGCGCGTCGTTGAACTTCTGGTTGCGGAAAGCGTTCCACCCGGCGTCCGTCGCCATCATGTAGACGAAGAGGTGGGACATCGGGAAGAACCTCCGGGACGCTGGGTCCCAGTGGTACTCCGGTGCGGTCGTCGCGATCTGATCGAGGCACTGGAGCAGGTGCGGGATGTCGGAGACGGTCCGCTCCTCCTCGGGAACCTGCTCGATCATGTCGCTGACGTACTGCTGGACGACGGGGTCGGTGGTGAGGAGCTTCTCCAGGTCGGCCACGGGCTAGATGTGGTCGGCCTTCCACTCCGTCGCCCGTTCCGTGAACTCCTTCAGCAGCGCATGTGCGCGCGCCCGGTCCTTCGGCAGGTAACCGCCGGCGAATCCATAGGAGTTGTAGTACCGGGCGTCGATCGCCGCTGAGGTGGTGATTCGGCTCATGTTCGTCCCCTTCCGTGCGCTCCGGCCAGCTCGCCGGGCGACCGTACTGCGCCGTCTCGGCGCGCCGCACGGGCACGATCCGGCCGGGGGGACGATCAGGCCATTCCCGACCGGCGGTCCGTACCCGGTCGGTGGGCTGCACGACCTCAGCGGGCGGGAGGGTGGCGCGGACTACGCCATGCCGTGCTTCCTGGCCCAGGACGTCACGGCGCTGACCGAGAAGGCCGTCGCAGCCGGTACCCGCGTCGAGCAGGGGCCGGAAACGGTGCCCGACGGCTGCCACTACGCCCGCCCGCTGGACCCGCGGGGCAACCGCTTCGGCCTGTTCAGCAATGCCGACGGCAACGACAGCGGCAGCAACACCGCCGGTGGCCGCCCTCGCCGCCGCCGGGGCTCGTTCGGCGGCGAGGGCCG
This sequence comes from Streptomyces albospinus, assembly GCF_014648695.1. Taxonomy (GTDB): domain Bacteria; phylum Actinomycetota; class Actinomycetes; order Streptomycetales; family Streptomycetaceae; genus Streptomyces; species Streptomyces albospinus. The sequence goes on along the minus strand of NZ_BMRP01000064.1, from coordinate 561 downwards.
CACGGGCGACCAGCGGGCGCCGGCCACCACGTCCCGGGTCGCGGCGCCCCGCCATGCCGAAGAAATTGCTGTGCTCTTCGGGCAGGCATCCCGCATCCGCACAGAGTGCCGCACCTTCTCCTACGCGTCCGTGCCGTCAACCGCGCCCGCCGTTGCCGACGCCCGGCGCTCCTCGGCGCCTGCCCAGCGGGCATCGTCGCGGTGCATGCCGGTCGTCAACCGTTTCATGGGCATTCAACTGACTGCTCCTGATGACCGTTGTGCACTTCATCTACGGTCCGTGAGGCTTTCGAAGGAAGGGACTCATGGACGCACTCCTCGCGGTCCGGGCTCGTGGGATCACCAAGTGGTTCGGCGATGTCGTCGCGCTCGACGGCGTCGACCTGGATGTGGCGCAGGGGCGGATTCACGGCCTGGTCGGACCGAACGGCGCCGGCAAGACGACCTTGCTCGGCCTCCTGCTGGGTCTGGCCGTCGCCGACAGCGGCAGCCTCGACATTTGGGGTACACCGGTCGGGCGGGCGCTCGACGCTCCCGACGGTGTCGCGGGCTTCGTGGACG
>NZ_BMRP01000063.1 GCF_014648695.1 Streptomyces albospinus | reverse complement strand
AGCAGCAGAAAAAGAAGTCACACAACAACTAACGATCAACTACTGGCGCAGGACACTAGCCTTCGATCGCGAACTGCACGGCCGCACATCGTTCGGCGTGGCCACGGCCGCCGGTGGCGGGTTGCAGGTCGTGGTCACTTGCGGTCGCGAAGGAAGACGGGGATCTCGCCGCGGGTCGGGTAGTTCGGCAGAGGTGCGGGCTTGTCCTGAAGGAATGCGGTGATGACGGCGGCGGCTCGGTCGTTGTTGTCGTCGAGGCCGTTCCACATGTGGTGTCCGACTCCGGGCAGGTACTGCGTGCGCTGGATTGCGGGGTCGTTGGCAAGGACGGCGATCTCCCATTGACGGACCTGGGAGGAACACTCGGCGATCATCAGCATTGCGGGGGTCCGGGAACGCCTCAGTTGCCGGGCGATGGAGGGTGCGTCCTTCACCGTCTGCTGGATACGGATGCTGGCGGCGGTGCTGAAGGAGAAGTTCTGCGGCGTGTCCTCGGTCGGGATGCGGTGCGCGTCGCGCGCGCAGTAGCCGGATGCGGTGTCGCTACCGAGGTCAGCGGCGGTGAACGCGTTGTCGCCTTCGGCCTGTCCGACCAGCCCGGTGTCGGGGGTGAGGAGTCCGAGTCGCATGAGGCCGAATGCGGCTGCGTAGCGGGGGACGTGTGTCGACCGCGGTCCGGTCATGGCCGGCGCGAGGCCGCGCGCGGATGGTCGGCCGTTGTGTCCGGTGATGTCTGCGGTGGGGCCGTCCATCGGGCCGGGTTCGGCGATGATCGCCCGGTGCAGGTGTGCGGCGACGCGCGGATCAGCCAGGGCTCGCGTGAGCACGACTGCGCCTGAGGAGAATCCGAGGATGTCGACCCGGCCCTTGTCCAGGCGGTCGACGAAGGCGGCGAGGTCGCGGACCGACCTGGAGATCGTGTACTGCTCCATGGGAAGCAGGTCGCTTCGTCCGCCGCCGGCCTGCTCGTAGGTGTAGACGTCGTAGCCCTGTTGCGCCAGGAGTTGCAGGAACCGGTGGTCGAGCACGGAGATGCCGCGGACCGGTCCCCCGTTGAGGTACACGAACGGAATGGGGTGTCGGGCGCCGTCGTTCGCGGGCGGGTAGTGATACACCGCGACCCGGCTGCCTGTTGCCAGGCTCCAGTGCTGCGCGGCTGCGAACGGCAGGGCGGGCGGGTACCGCCGTGTCGTGGGCACGGTCGGGAGGCAGACCGACGCCGTCAATGCTGCCGCGACAACCACTGGCACGAACGGCGCGAGCCGCGCCGGCCAGGTACCGCGCCGGCCCCGCCACAGCGCGGCAACAGTCGCGACTCCAAGCGTCGTCAACCATGCGGCCAGTCCCGACCCTGCCCCGTCCGTCAGGACAATCAGCGCGAGAAAGATGACGACCAGCCCCGCGACGGCGGCCGAAGCCAGCAGCAAGCGACCGGCGAAGCGGACAAGACGTATGACGGATGCCGGCACGGCGACCCTCCGGTAGTTTTGAAACGCTGTTTCAAAACGATGTTATCAAAGAGGGTAGGCTGGTTGTCGTGGGTAGGCCGAGAACAAACGACGACGCCGTCAAAGAGCGACTTGTCGCGTGCGCGAGCGAGATGCTCGCCACCCGTCCGCGGGAATCAGTCACAGTCCGCGCCCTCGCCGCTGCCGCCGAAACGTCGACGACGGCGGTGTACTCCCTTTTCGGCGGCAAGGACGGACTGATCGATGAGGTGCGCGACAGAGCAGTCACCGGCCTGTTCCAGGACTTGTCTGCGGTGCCCACTTCCGCGGACCCCCTCGCCGATCTGTACGCACTGGCCGTCGCGTACCGGCGATGGGCAAGCGAACACAGCCACCTCTACATGGTGCTGTTCGGTGGGATGCAGTCCTTCGACCCGTCAGGCACGGTCGGTACCGGTGATCCCATCCGACCGCTCCTCGCGGCGATCGATCGCGCCCTGACCGCCTCCGTCCTGGCCGGCGAAGCGACGTTCATCGCCCTCTCTTTCTGGGTGACCCTGCACGGGCTTGTGGCTCTCGAACTGACCGGTGCCCTCGACACCGCCACGGCCGAGGCCACATTCCGATCGACGATTCACGCGACGCTGCGCGGCTGGACGACCCCCACGGTGTTCCGCAGGCTTAGGCAGGCCGGCCCCACCCCGTAACAGTGGTCACTGCGTCTCCCGTTCAGGCAGTTGACGAACGCTCAGGTCAGCTGCCTCACATCGCCGCCTCTCCATGTGACGCCTCGCTTCAGTCGGTGAGTCCGTGGTAGCAGACGAGGGCCGCAGCCGTACCAGGCAACGGTTGCTCTGTTCACGGCCTGGTGGAGGCGTTTGTTGGAGGTGCGTCCTGTACGGAGGGAAGTCGTGCGGCAGGTACTCCCACGGAATGCCGGTGCGGTTGACGTACAGGATCGCGTTGACGATCTCCCGCACATCGTGGACCCGGGGCGCAGTGCCGGGCGCGGTCCGCCTGGCCCGCCAGGCGGTGAAGACCGGTCGATCGAAGCCCGGCGCGCATCGGACACATCACTACGGTAGGGACGACGAGCACTCACACACCGTGCAACGACCACCAACCACACCAGTCACAAAACCATCCCGCACTCCCAACCACCGACCACCAACCACCAACCACCAACCACCAACCACCTGGATCGGATGCCCTCACGAGACGCAGGTGGTCGGGGTGGCGTGGGCCGGGTCAAGCGCGTTCGCCGTCTCGTGGAAGGCAATACGGTCGAGCAGTCCGATCGACCCGTGCCCGGAGATGTCGAGCGGGCACAGATCCTGGAGCACGATGTTGTGGACGTCGCGGCCGTGCAGGAACTCCGAGCGGTGGGGTGTGATGATCTCGTCGTACCGGGTCGAGATGACGGTGTAGTGGACGCCGGGGAGCGTGTCGCCACCGGCGTTGAGGCGCCTCAAGAGAGGGGAGCCGACCTCCTGCTCGATCACTCCCGGAGTGAGCCCGTGCAGGATCTTCTCCACGCCGGGGACGGCGTCCAGTAGCTTGGTCAGTCCGTGCAGGTCGGTGCCGTGATTGTTGGGAGCCAGCCCGACCAACGTGTGCACCTTGTGACGACCGCCGTAGAACTTCAGGTACACCCGCGACATCATGCCGCCCTGCGAGTGCCCGACGATGTCCACCTTCCGCGCCCCGGTCGCGTCCAATACCCGGTTGACGTACGCGGCGAGCTGCCGAGCCGAGGCGTCGACCGGACCGACCCCGCCGACGAGGGGCAGGCCGAGCAACTGGCCGTAGGTGAGGGAGAAGACACAGTATCCGCGCGCCATCAAGTAGGGCGCCAGTCCAAGCCAGTTGTCGAGGCCGTTGGCAAGAGTGCCGTGGGCGAGGACGACCGGACGGGGATGGGCGAAGGAGGGCTTGCAGGAGAAGTCGTTCCAGCCACCGTGGCCGGCGGTAGCCCATGGAACATGAGGCAGGGCCGCGCCGACGGACGGCTTGAGGAGAAGCGGTCCGAGCGGATTCCGGAGGAGCGCGGTGCGCGGTGTCAGACGGGGCAGCCCGGCCGGCTTGCCGGGAGAGGCGGTCAGTGGCGGCCGGGTAGCAGCCGCAGGGGAGGCCGCGGCGAGGCCCGTGACCAGGCTAAGCACCGGGAGAGCGGTGAGCAGTCTTGACCAACGCAGCTTCACGCGATGCTCCTTGCGGGTGAGAGGACGCCGACTTGCTCCGAGAAACGCTCACGTGCGATACGGATCACATGAGCCAACGTGGCAAATGGCAAGTGGTTACGGCTGGCTAGCCGTACGCACCAGTGGTCGTGCCCACCTGCCGCATGGGTGTCAGCCCCGCGCCGTGAAGCGTCGGCTGTGTGCCTTCCGAAGTCCGCGCTGCGTCGACTGATGCATCATCACATCGGCATCCCGTTGAGAGCGGTCATGAGCTCATGACGTCAGGGACTGACACGACACTAGGACGCCTCTGGGCTCCTCTTCACCACTCCCCCGGTTCCTCAGAGAGGTCTTCATGCGGCGCCACGGCACCACTCCGTGCCCGCCACTTCAACGCCGAAGCCACCAACACGGCTCTGGGAGCGATGGCATCCGGCAACGGCGGAGGGGCGGCAGCCCGGCTGGTCGGTGTGGGAGAGCTCCTCGACGCCCGCACCCGGCTCCCCTCGGAACCACGTGGGTCCGAACTACGGCAATCGGCAAGGCACTTCGAGGGCGCCGCTCGCTCCCACATCCGCCAAGGGCACGGAGATATTCGTGCTGCGCCGCGCGGCCCACCAGGTCGTCCACTCCGGCACCGCCCACGGCTGCGACGCCCACCACGGAGGGCCTCGGCCAATGTGGCAGCGAACGCGGCAAGCCGCTCGATTGTGCCGTTCGCGTACCGCCAGGTGGTGGCCACACCGATATCGGATCCGGCTCTCTGCGACGGATCGCGAGGGCTGAGGCGACGTCATATTCCGCCGTGTCACGAAGGGGAGGCCGCGGGTTTCTCCGGCTACTGGGCGTGGGTGCGGATCCGTTTCCAGACGTAGTGCACGGTGTCCGCATCGACGTACGGAGATCCGAAGGCGGCCCGGACGGCGGGGCGGCCGTTGACGCTTGTGGGGGTGCACAGGAGCGTGGGGTCGGCTTGCAGGCGGGAGAGCAGGTCCCGGGTGTTGTCGTCGGTGTCGCGGCGGAAGACGACCAGGCCCAGTTCGTGCACCTCCAGGTGAAACCCGGGCTCGGCCGTGATGAGGTGGGCCAGCTGGGCCGCCAGGCGGATGTCGTGGCGGATGGCTTCGCGCAGGCCTTCGACGCCGTGGGCCCGCATCACGTACCAGAGTTTGAGAGCGCGCATGGGGCGGCCGAGGGGCACCTGCCAGTCGCGGAAGTCCACGACCCGGCCCGAGTCGGTCGCAGGGTTCCGCAGGTACGAGGGGGAGATGCTCATGGCGTCGGTGAGTGCGGCACGGTCGGAGGTCCACATGACGTCGCACGGGGTCCCCGTACGCATCCACTTGTGGGCGTTGACGGCGTAGGAGTCGGCGAGGGCGATACCGTCAATGAGGTGCCGGTATTCCGGGCACAGTGTCGCCGAGCCCGCGTAGGCGGCATCCACATGCAGCCACACGTCCTCCCGGCGGCACAGCTGCCCGATGTCCGGTACGGGGTCCACGGCGCAGACATCGGTGGTGCCGACCGTAGCGACGACGACGGCAGGGATGAGGCCGGCCGCACGGTCGTCGTCGATCCGGGCGCTGAGCGCGTCGGGATCCATCCGGCCGGTGCCCGGCAGTGTGGCGATGAGCTGCGGCTCGCCCAGGCCGGCGAGCCGGGCGCCCTTGGAGACGCAGGAGTGGGCCCGTTCCGTGCAGTACATCCGGTAGCGGCCTTCGGTTCCGGCCGTACGCCATCGTCCCTGCGACGCTCGTTGAAGGGCCGCTGCGGTGGCCACGATTACCGCTGATGAGGCGGAGTCCTGAATGACTCCGCCGCCGCGGCCACTCGAATGGCGGAAGGCATCCGGCAGTCCGAGGGCCTGGGCCAACCAGTCCGTGACCACTTGCTCCAGCTCCGTGGCCGCCGGCGATGTCGACCACATCATGCCCTGTACGCCCAGCCCGGCGGTGATGTACTCGGCGAGCACGGACGCAGGGGAGTTGTTGGTCGGGAAGTAGCCCAGGAATGCCGGGTGCTGCCAATGGGTCAGACCCGGGACGATGACCTTCCAGGTGTCGGCCAGCAGCTCTCCGAGGCTCTCCGCCTGCTCGGGAGGCGCCGACGGCAGTGCGGTGAGCAGCGAGCCGGGTTCGCACTGCGGGGTCACCGGCACCTCTCGGGCTGCCAATGCCCGCCAATGGGCGACCAGTTGTCTGGTGGCCGTTTCTATCGCCTCTTCAAACTCATCGCCCATAATATAAAAGTAGCGGTCTTATTATGTTTTGTCTATTGTGTCGCTTATGTGTCCTCGCCGTGTCGAACTCCGGCTTCCTGACCCGGAGCAGCTACCCGAGAGGCTCGAGTCGCTGTGGCGTTCATCCGTTCGAGAAGGTCGCCCGGTTCGCTCGGTCCGGTGCCCGCTCTCCGATCCGCGGGAAGCCGATTACGACGCCTTTTTCGGGGTCATCCGGGTCTCCGGTGCGCCGGCCCTGCTGCTTTCCCAGGCGCTGGCCACCACGGTGAGCGCAATGGCCTCGTTGCCCGAAGCCGCCACCGAACCGGCGCTCCACCAGGCGCTGGATGCGGCCCACCTGGCTCCCGCCACGGAACCGGGACTGACGCCGAATACGCCCGCTCAGCAGCGCTGGATACACGGGCACCGCCTGTTCTTCACGCTCACCCAATCGGCCATCGTGGGTTTGCAGGACGCGCTGGCCGCACCGCGCGCCCGTTCCTGCGGGCCGGGAGTTCAGGCCACGCGCGTCTTCCTGCGTGCGAGTGCCGCCGCCATGCGCCTGACCGCCTCCTTTTCCCGGTCCGCGTATGAGCGCATCGTGCGGCCTTCCATGGCGCCACCTCAGCATTCCGCCGAAGGATTCTCCGGACTCTGGTCGGCCGATCACCGCGTGCTCATCACCCGATTGCGCGCATGGGGTGCAATGCACAGTGAAATATGCAGGGATTCCTGCATAACCCGCCGGCATCTGCTGGACGCCGTGGACGAGGTGTACACCGCTCACATAGGTATATGCGAACGCTTCATCGGGGACGGTTCCTCGCTTTTGGGGGGATCGGAAAACTCCCTGGACACTCTCGGTAAACTCGCCAGGCATCGCGGCCGGCTTCTTTAGACCTTTGAATTTGTTCCCCGTGTTGCCGGCGACGAGCGCGGCGGATACCGGCTCGTTGACACACCGCGTTCGGCCCAATTGCCGACGAACACGCAATATCTGACGGACCAACACATAACTTTTGCGTTCACGTCCTCGTCCTCTTTCAGGAAGGGATCGAGATGGGTCTCCTAGATGTCCTTCGCCGGGCCACTGCCGGACAGGATCCGGTTCCCGCAGCTGGGCGGCAGGCCGGCGTCAGGGAATGGAAGGGAGCTTTCTTCGACTACGCAGCGGCACACCCCGGCACATCGGTCTCGGTGGGGGGCGTCAGCCGCATCACGGGGGACGTGCCCGACCACGAGGAAATGTGTCTCCTGGTGGACCTTGCGGTAGCCCGTTATCCGGAACTCGCAGAAGCACCACCAGGTGGGTCCGGTGGCGGGGCGGGGACCCCGTTCGCCGCCGCAGACCACGTCTTTCGTACACCCGTCGCCGCGGGGACATGGCTGGACGGACTGCGCGCCGCGCTGGGGGAACTGGCCGCGGCGCCCTTGCCGGAACGTCTCTGGGGAGTGTGGATTCTGCACGGCTACGCCCCCGACGAGTTCGCGGTCGTACTGCGAGGGCATCATGCGCACTTCGACGGCATGCTGCTCAGCGAACTCTTCCGTGGCACCCTCAGCGAGCCCGCCGCCTCCTCAAAGGCAGGTGCCCCGCCGCCCGGCCGCACGGCCCGCCGGGGCACCGCGGCCGAACTGGCCACCGCCGTCCGCGAAGGCATCGGCGCCTTGAGCGGGCTGGGCCGAGCCGCTCGTCTCGTACCGGACGGCTTTCCCCTGACCGGCAAGCTGCACTATGCGTGGGGCAGCGTGGAACTGGCCCGTTTCCGGAAGATCGCCGCCGCACACGGAGCCACCCCCAACGACCTGTACTTGTCGTCCCTGGCCGGCGCGCTCAAGAGCTGGGCCGGGCAACGAGGCCGACCACTCGGCCGGCAACCGATGCGCATGATGGTGCCGGTCACCCTGCGGCGCCGGGACACCGCAGGCAAGAGGGGAAACTCGGTGCTGGGCGCGGCAGTACGGCTGCCCGTCGGCCTGGACGATCCCGTTGAGCGACTGGAGTACGTGAAAGCCCGTACGCACAAGGTCCGTTCATCGCTGTTCAATCCCCACGCCGGCGCCCTGGGACGGATGGTCCCCGACCGGTTCGGCCGCTGGCTCCTCGAACTCGATCTGCACCCCCGGAGCACGACGGTACTGGCGTCCCACGTTCCCGGACCGGAGAAGCGTCTCCGCCTCGGCGACCGGGTCATCACCGACGTCGTACCACTGAATCTCCTCCCGGCCGGCCATGCGCTCGCGGCATGCTTTTCCACCTATGCCGCCACCGCACAGATCTGCTTCGTCGCGGACCGGACAGTCGGCGGCTGCGACGACCTGGTGCAGCTGTGGATGCATGAGCTGGACGAGATGACGGCGCGCGCCGGGCTGTGATGATGAGCAGAGAAGCGGTCGAGGAGCAGAAGAGGGAGCGGCGCGGCACGGCCTCTCGATACTGGGCCGTGACGTACCGATGGCTGATCCTGGGTCTGGCCCTGGTGGCCGTACTCGGTTCCGGTATCGCGGCCGGCGGCGTGCACGAACGCCTGGTGGACGGCGGATATTTCGACCAGTCGGCGGAGTCGAGCCGCGCGGAACGACTGCTGACGCAGCGCTACGGATCCGGGACCCCGAAGTTGGTGTTCGTGGCCCGCTCGACGGGTGCGGTGGATGGGCCGCAGCCATCGGCAGCCGGTCGGCGGCTCGTCGCCGAACTGGCCGCCGAACCCGGTGTCGTCTACGTACGCGCCCCCTGGTCCCCGCCCAACCCGTCCCTGCTGTCGGCCGACCGGCATGCCGCCCTGCTGACGCTCGCCATCGCAGGGGACGACCAGCAGATGACACACACCGCGCAGCGCCTGATCCAGAAATACGCCGGTGCCCGGCCTCCGTTGACCGTGGAGGCGTCCGGGCGGCTGTCCGTCAACCGGTACGCCGAACAGCAGAGCCGCCGCGACCTCGTCAGCTCCGAGATGATCGGTCTTCCGCTGGTCTCCGCCGTGCTCCTGGTGGTGTTCGGCTCGGTCCTGGCCTGTGCGCTGCCACTCGCCATGGGGCTGGTCAGCGTCACCGGCGCGATGGCCGTCCTGGACCTGCTGGCGCGGCACTATCCGGTGAACGTCTTCGCACTCAACATCCTCACCGCCCTGGGATTCGGGCTGGCGGTGGACTACAGCCTGATCATGGTCAGTCGCTTCCGAGAGGAGCTGGACCGTGGGCTGGAGGTGTCGGATGCGGTGCGCGCCACCGTGCGCTCGGCGGGCCGCACGGTCGCGGTTTCGGTAGCCGTGGTGACGCTGTCACTCTGCGCGCTGCTGTTCTTCCCCACCCCCTTCCACCGCTCGCTGGGTGCCGGCGCCGTGGCGGTGGTCTGCCTGGCCGGGGTCGCCGCGCTGGTGGTCCAGCCTGCGCTGCTCGCGCTCTTCGGGCGCCGCCTGAGCCGCCGCTCCGTGCGCGTACGGTGGAGGCGGGCCCGGGACGCCGGTGCTCCGGACTTCTGGGAGCGGCTGGCCCGCGCGGTGTTGCGGCGCCCACTGGCCGTACTGATCACCGTGTCCGCGTTCCTCGTACTCCTCGCCGTGCCTGCCTCCGGGGCGCGCATGGGGTTCATCGACGAGGACTGGCTGCCCCGCGATGCGGCTCCGCGCCTCGCCGCGGAGCGGGCGCGCGCCGAGTTCCCGATGCTGAACGGGACCACGCTCACGGCGCTGACCCCCGGGATCCCGGCGGGCTCCCCGGCCGCCGACCGCATGGGCCGGGCCCTCTCCCGGCTGGCGGGCGCCGACATGGTTCTGGGCGCCGAGGGGAACTTCCGCGACGGCCGCCGACTCACCGCGCCGCCCGCCCGGCCTGCCGGCGGCGTCGGCCACGGGACCTGGTACTCCATCACCACACAAGCCGGTCCGTACAGTGCGGCGGCTCAGCGGCTGGTCGGCGCGGTCAGGGCGCAGAAGGGGGCGGGCCCGGTGCTGGTGGCCGGGGAGACGGCCTCGCTGGTGGACATGAAGGAGACCCTTGCACGGCACTTGGGCTGGGCCGCCGCGCTGGTCATCACCGCGGTCGCGGTGCTGCTGTTCTTCTTCACGGGAAGCGTGCTCGTCCCGGTCAAGGCCGTGGTCATGAATCTGCTGAGCCTGACCGTGGCGTTCGGTGCCATGGTGACTCTCTTCCAGGAGGGACATCTGTCCCGGCTCCTGGGGGGCACCGCGACCGGTCATGTCGATCCGCTGATTCCGGCGGTGGTGTTCTGTATCGCGTTCGGCCTGTCCATGGACTACGAGGTCTTCCTGGTGGCGCGCATCCGCGAGGAATATCTGCGCACCGGGGACAACGAACGGGCCGTCATCACCGGATTGCAGCGCACCGGACGGCTGGTGACCGTCGGTGCGCTCGCCATCGTCATCGTCCTCGGCTCACTGGCTGCTTCCTCGCTGGCCGTTCTGCAGGAACTCGGAGTGTGCCTGGCCCTCACGGTCGCCATCGACGCCACGCTCGTACGGTGTCTGCTCGTCCCGGCCCTCATGGGCCTCGCAGGCCGCTGGAACTGGTGGGCCCCTGCTCCACTCCTGAAGGTACGTGCCCTCGTCCTGTCCCGGCTGGCCAGGGTCCGTGTACCGGTCCGACCACCACGAATGTCACGCCATGTCAGGGGCTGATGCATCGGCCCGCAACGTCTCTTCACCCGACCACTGAGCCACCTACCCCCGCCAACCTCCCGACCGCCCAACCATCCACCATCCGCACTCACTTCACGAGGGACGCTGATGACCACCACGTACGAACTCGTTGCCGACCTGCTCACCGAGCACATGGGCGTACCCGAGAACATCATCAAGCCCGACGCCACCTTCGAGGACCTGGAACTCGACTCGCTCTCGATCGTCGAACTCACCGTGATCATCGAGGACCGGCTCGGCGTCCAACTGACACAGGAGGACGTCAAGCCGACCCTCGGGGAGTTCTGCCAGGTCGTCGAGAAGCGGCGCGGCGGCGGGGAGGCCGTGGGCACGGACACCGCCCGGCACGACGTACCGACCACCCCCACGATCCCATGACGGCGGTGGATGTAGCGGTCACCGGGCTGGGACTGGTGACCCCGGCGGGGATCGGTGTCCAGGCGACGTGGGACGGGCTGCTCTCCGGCCGGTCGCTGGCCGCCACGGATGAGCAACTGGCCGGTCTTCCGGTGAACTTCTCCTGCCGGGTGCCCGACTTCGACCCCACGGCCCTCCTTGGGCGCCGGTTGAGCTGGCGTATCGACAGATTCATCCAGATGGGGCTGGTCGCCACCCGCGAAGCGGTCACCGACGCCGGATGGGATCCCACCGCCTGGGACGGGGCCCGCGTCGCCGTGGTCCTCGGCAATGGCAACGGCGGCAACGACCAGACACAAAGGGACTACGACCTGCTCAACAGCGGTCGGCACAGGGCGATTTCCCCTTTGTCCATCACGCGTACGGTGGCCAACATGCTCGCCGGCGAAATCAGCACGGACCTCAAGGCGCTGGGTCCCAGCCTGGTCACCTCCACCGCCTGCGCGTCCGGGGGCACAGCCATTGGCATCGCCCGCGACCTGCTCGTCTCCGGAGCGTGCGACATCGCGATCACCGGGGGCAGCGAAAGCGTCCGCTACCCCATGGCCGCGGCCTCCTTCTGTCAGATGGGGGCCCTGTCCGCCAGGGTGCACGACCCCGCCGGTGCGTGCCGGCCGTTCGATGCGGACCGGGACGGGTTCGTGCTCGGCGAGGGTGCGGGCGTCCTCGTACTGGAACGGCTGGTGGACGCCCGCGCCAGAAATGCGGTGGTCCGTGCCCTCGTTGCCGGATACGGAGCCTCCTCCGACGGCTACCACTTCACCTCACCCGACCCGGAGGGCCAGGGAGTGGTGCGGGCCATCCGCGCCGCTCTCGCCGATGCCGCCCTGTCGGAGTCGGACATCGACCACGTCAATGCCCACGGGACGTCCACTCAGCAGAACGACCTGGCCGAAGCGCGCGCTCTGCGCTCGGTCTTCGGCACACCGCCGCCGGTCACGGCGAACAAAAGCGTCCTTGGACACTCCATCGGCGGCGCCGGCGGCATCGAAGCCGCCGTCACCGTGCTGAGCCTGCAACACCAGACCATCCCGCCTGTCGCCAACCTCGACCGCCTCGACCCCGACATCGACCTGGACGTCGTCACCAAGACCCCCCGCTCCCAACGCCTAGGTGCGGCACTCAGCAACTCCATCGGCTTCGGCGGTCAGAACGCGGTCCTGGCCTTCCGCGCGCCGTAGCACCTCCGAGGTGGTCGGGCGCGCCGAGCGAAAGGCGCCCCGTCAGCCGCCCACCAACAGCGTCCGGGCTCAGCGCCAGTTGCCGGCGCTGATCGACAGCTCCCACGTGAGGGCGCTCAAGGGTGACCCAAAGCCGGTCGGATCCCGGTCGACCGGGGACGTCCGAGCTCCAAGCACCGCCTGATCTGCGATGCCACCGGCATCCCACTCGCGGTGACGCCAACCGGTGTCCCCCGCAACGACATCACCAGCGCATACCCCTACTGGCAGACATCCCGCCGGCCCGGGGCAGGCCAGGCCGGCCCCGCAGGCGTCCATCACCATGTGCACCACGAGACGCACTGTTCGTATCCCCGGCTCAGCAGTGAGGAACTTGGAAGGACGTTTCTGGGCCTGATGACTTGCCTGGACCCGAAGGGTGCAGAGGACATCAACATGCAGGCAGCTGCTTCTTCCCCGCATCCGATGTGCGAGTTCTCGCAGGCCAGGCATTGTCTCCTGTTGTCGAGGCAGGCCCGGACCGCCTTGTTTGTCCTGGGTGACGTGGAGGTGGCGATGCCGTCGATGCGGGCAGTGCCCGAGCGCCGCGAGCAGGCCGCTCTGATGCGGGTGGAGGAGTTGCGGAGCGAGTTCGAGCGGGTGCGGCCAGCTCTCGCTGCGGGGGAAGAGGCGCGGACTCACTGGGTGATCGGCCTGGAGCGGTATCTCCAGGCGCCGGCCGAGCAGGACACGCTCGCCAGGGCAGAGACGCCGGGGCCCCGGTGGAGGAGCCAGTGCCGGTGGCGTGGCAGCGCAGGACGATGGACCACCGTACGGACGGGGTCGTCCCGGCGGAGGTCCTCGGATCGGACTCCCGGCGGATCACGGCCGCCTTCGATGAGGCGGATGGGACGGTCTGACCGCGCGGCAGACGACGGTGGTGGCACTGGGTTGGGACACCTCTGTTCCGTCCCGGGGCGAGGCTGCGCATGGGAGATGGAAGCGGCTCGTGGAGCGGTTTTGCCGGTCGAGGAGAGGCCGGGCCGGGCCGGGCCGGGTCGGTTTCACACTGGCTGCTCCAGGTTCACCTGCTGTTGCGCGTAGTGGTCTTGCGACCGGCGAGACGGCAGCTCACGCCATGGTCATCTCCCAAAGGATCACGGCTTCGCTGTGCTGTACGGCTCATGGATGTGCGGAGTATCGTCGTTTATGTCCGGATGCGCGACCCGCATCCTCGTGGGCCGCACACAGACCCGCGCCAGCGTTCGGAGGGTCGACATCATGCCACTTGGATCCGGTACGGACTCCTCGAAGTGGACTCGCCGGCGTCGCATCACGATTGCCTTGGTGGCCACTGTCACCGCCGCAAGTGTCTCCTCGGTAGGCGCATGGAGTGCTGGCGGACACGGCGGATATGGCCGGCACTCGGCTGAGCACGGGTACTTCAGAGGGCCGGCCGTGGTGGCGATGGCACCCGCTTCCGTCGCGGCTCAGACGACTTCGACGGCACCGACGGCGGCCAGCCACGTGGCAATCGCCGGGTTCGCGTACTCTCCGTCGACCTTGACCGTCAGCAAGGGCACCACGGCGACCTGGACCAACAACGATTCGGCACCGCACACGGTGACCAGCAGTGGCTCGGGCTCGCTGAACTCGCCAGTGCTCAGAGGTGGCGGTTCCTATACCTTCACGTTCAAGACCGCCGGCACGTTCAGCTACTACTGCAACGTCCACCCGTTCATGCACGGCACAGTCGTAGTGAAGTGAGGTGAGATAAGACGCGGCAGTCGGCTCCTACGAGCAGAGCCCGTTGACTTCCGGAGCCGATGCTGCCGCGCGTCTGCTATGTGGCTGCTACGACTGCTCACCGCGGCTGGACTCGTTGTCGACGCCTACGTTCATGCAGAACTGGCCGGTGCCTACGACGGGGTACAGGCCGGTGTCAGCGAGGGGACGTTGTTCCGCGTCGAGGCAGCGGTCGCAGCGCTCGCGGCTCTGCTGGTACTGGTGGCTTGGAGAAGCCGTTGGGTTTGGGCGTTCGCCTTTGTGGTGGCCGCGTCGGCGCTCGGCACGCTGCTCCTGTACCGGTACGTGGACGTAGGCACACTGGGTCCGCTGCCCAATATGCATGAGCCCGTGTGGTATCCGAAGAAGACGGTGTCCGCCGTGGCGGAGGGAGTGGCGGCGCTGGCCGCAGCGGTCGGCTTCGCCACTGTCGGCCGCTACCGCCTGGCGTCTTCCAACGCCGGGCCTTCCGGTCGCTGACCGCAAACCCCCGGACAGCTTCAACTTTACGAGATACCAAAGGAGGTTCACGCGCTTCACCCATCCGTCGATTCCGTACCTGTCCTGTTGCTCCCCGGTGGCCGAGGAGCCGTGAGGTGTGCCCGCGCACATTCGCACCCCACGGTCACTGCCATGCATCTCTGGCTGCTTTGAGCGGTCGCCCGACACGCCCGTGGCACATGCGGAATCTTCGTCAACGCCGACGACGGCACGGCACCCTGGAACGGCACTTCGCCTTGAGGGCGTCCGCGCCCACGCTCGGGTCTTCGCTGTTCAGGAGAGCGGGATGGAGTTCAGGGTCGGTGCAGCAAGAGGTAGTTGTCCTGGTCAATGACGTCCGGTAGCCGTGGGCTGGGGCACTGCCGACGTCGCGGGCCTGTTGGGCATTTGAGGTGGGCCAGGTCTGCGGGGTGGCGGTGTCCACGATGATCCACTCCGGGTCTGGCCTGCTGTGGCGCAGACCGAATTCAGAGACGGGTGGCGCGGCTGGTGAGCTGCGGCACCAGTCGGTTGAAGTTTCGGCGACGGTCGCTCCGTCGGGGATGCGGTCCAGGACGTGGTGGGCGGCGGCGATGCGCGCATCGGTCTGCCAGGCGGCGGGCTCGGCGAGGCGTGACAGGGGGAAGAGCGGCAGCAGCAGGACGCTGATGGCGGTGCCGCTGGCCAGGTAAGTGCGGGCGGCGCGTTGCCCACCCGGCCGGGTGGCGACCGCCCCGACGAACGCGGCGAAGACGACGGGCATCAGCACCGCGCTGTAGTGGTAACTGGTGCCCCAGTAGGCGGGATTGTGCGACAGGAGGCGCCACCCCAGGATGGGCAGTGCGGTCCACAGCAGCGGGGAGCGGGCGGCCATGAACGCGGTCGGGGCCAGCAGCAGTACCACGGTGAGGACGCAATGGGCGGCGCGCAGCACAGCCGTGGACTCGCTCCCGGTAGCCCCGCCCACACTGAGATTGTTCCAATACGCGTACCCCTGGCCGGGGTTGAACGCCGGAATGATGACCAGGACCTCCAGCAGTGCCCCCACGATGCCGACGGCGGATGCGACCACGCCGAGCCGTGCACGCCCACGCCGGGCCACCAATGCACCGATCACCGCCACCGTGAGGCCGAGGTCTTCCTTGACCAGCAGCAGCGGCAGCGCCCACACGACGGCGGCGCGCAGTCTCCCCTCTCCGAGCGCGGTCAGCGAGAAGGCCAGCAGCGGCACGGCGAAGCAGATCTCGTGGAAGTCGAAGCCCACGGCCTGGGCTGTCCCCCAGGAGGCGCCGTAGCCGAAGGCGACCGCCAGGGCGGTTGCCCGGCCGGCTGCCGGCTGCGCCCACGAGGCCAGCGGGACCACTGCCACGGCGAACAGCGCCGCCTGAGCCACAAGCAGCGTCAACGGGGAGGGCCACAGTCGGTAGAAGGGCGCCAGGGTGGCCAGGACGGGCGAGAAGTGATCGCCGAGCAACGGGAAGCCCGGGCCCTTGAGCTCGGATACGGGCAGGTGGCCATGCGCGTAGGAACGCACGGCCTGCTCGAAGATGCCCAGGTCGAATCCGGTGGTCGGCATCCGCTGGTGGTCTCGCACCGAAACGGCCGTGTACACAGCGAACAGCACGGCCCCGGCAGCCCAGCTCCAGTCCTCGCCGCACCCGGCGAACTCGAACGCATCCTGCGCAACCTGCTCGACAACGCCACCCGCTACGCACACCACCGCGTCGACGTCACCGGGCACACCGAACCGGCAGCCGGGAGACCGGGTCCCTCCGGTGCGGTCGTCGTGGAAGTCCGCGACGACGGCCCAGGCATCCCCACACAACAGCGTGAGCACATCTTCCCACGCTTCACCCGCCTCGATGAGGCCCGCGCCCGCAACTCCGGAGGCGCCGGGCTCGGCCTCGCGATCGCCCGAGAACTCGCCGAGCGCCACGACGCCGTCCTCCAGGCCACCCCGAGCAACACCGGAGCCCACTTCGTCCTGCGATGGCCCCAAGCCAATCCCTTGCCACTGGAGTACCAGGGAACACGGTGGTGTCGGCCAGGCCAACTCCGGCCAGAATTCGCACGCCGTGGTTGCGGCGGCCGTGCCACTGGTGGCTGCCTGGGTCGCCGCGGCGTGGCTCCGGTACGCGGACCGGGCGACGCGTGAAGCCACAACCGCGGTCACCCCGCGGAGGCGACCGCGGTCTTCCTGCGGGCGCGGTACGCGGCGGCCTTGAGCTTGTTGCCGCAGGACTCCATGCCGCACCCTTGGCGCCGTCTGCCGCGCGAGCGGTCGATGTAGCTGCGGGTGCACTCGGGGTTGCCGCACTCCTTGAGCAGGGGTACGTCCGGGCCGCTCAGCAGTTCCACCGTGTGCCGGGCGACGGTGGACAGCGCTTCTCGCTGCGTCGCCGCCGTCCAGCGACCGGAGTTGGGCCAACTGCGGTGCCGCGGGCGCCCTGCGGGCCGCGTCGTTGACCACGGCGCCAGCGGTCGTGGCCGGCCAGGACGATCGCGCCGGGCCCCGTGCCCAGCGCCGACTCCAACTCGTCGCACTGGCACGGGGAGAGATGGCTCGTCAGCTCGTCTGCTCCCCCGCCCCGTGGTCGCCGGCGGCCGGCAGCCGCGGCGTCGCAGGGCATCTCCTGGTGCAGGAACCCGAGGTCGGGCGGCCGTACGACGCTGCCCGAGACGGGCTCGTCGGCACCGGCGAGGGTGCGCAGCAACGTCGATGGGCCGATGCCGTTCTCGCCGATCAGTCCGATGCGGTGGCCGGGCGGGGCGGGGCGGTGCGGCCGACTCCGTCGAAGACCCTGCGGGTGCCGAGGGTGCGGACGATGTCGTATGCGAGCAGGGCAGGGCGATGCATGGTGATCCGCCCAACGTGGTCGTTCCCGGGCCCACCGGGTGCGGCACCTCCAGCGTGGGCACGGGCGGCACGTCAGCGGCTCATGCGTGCGGTGCCCCCGTCTCCGTCAGCTCGCCGCCGGTGACCCGCAGCCACCGGTCGACGCCGATCCGTTCGAGGAAGCGCTCGTCGTGGCTGACCACCACGAACGCGCCGCGGTAGCACGTCAGGGCGCTCTCCAGCTGGCCCGCGCCGACCAAGTCGAGGTTGTTCGTCGGCTCGTCCAACAGCAGCAGCTGCGGCGCCGGTTCGGCGCACAGGACGCAGGCGAGCGTGGCGCGCAGTCGTTCGCCGCCGGAGAGTACCCGCACGGGCAGGTGCGCTCGGGGGCCGCGGAACAGGAAGCGCGCAAGCAGGTTCATGCGCTCCGCCTCCGGCCGGTGTGGGGCGAACACCGCAAAGTTCTCGGCCACGGTGCGGTGGGGATCGAGCAGATCCAGGCGCTGCGACAGGGAGGCGATCCGCCCGTCGGCACGCTTGATGTTCCCGCCGTCCGGGGCGAGTTCACCGGCGATCAGCCGCAACAGGGTGGTCTTGCCTGAACCGTTGGGGCCGGTGAGCGCGATGCGTTCGGGCCCACGGATCGTGAGGTCGACGCCCTCTCCCGCGAACAGGTTTCGCTCGCCGTGGCGGATCTGCATCCGCTCGCCCAGGATGACGGTGCGCCCGGCGGGAACGTCGGTGTCGGGCAGCTCCAGGACGAGCCGCTGCTCGTCCCGCAGGGCGCGTCCCGCTTCGTCCAGGCGGGCCTGTGCCTCGTGGATGCGGGTGGCGTGCATCTGGCCCGCCCGGCCGGCGGATTCCTGGGCGCCGCGCTTCATGTTCCCTGCGAAGATGCGCGGCAGGCCGGCGCTCTTGAGGTTGCGGGCGGCGTTGCTCGCGCGGCGCTCGGCCCGTTCGCGGGCCTGCTGCATCTCGCGCTTCTCCCGCTTCAGCTCCTGTTCGGCGTTGCGTACGTTCTTCTCCGCGACGTCCTGCTCGGCCTGTACGGCCTGCTCGTACTGGGTGAAGTCGCCGCCGTACAGCCGCAGTTCACCGCTGTCGAGTTCGGCGATGCGCTCCATGCGGTCCAGCAGGGCCCGGTCGTGGCTGACGAGCAGCAGACTGCCGTTCCAGTCCGAGAGTACGTCGTAGAGCTTGTGGCGGGCTTCGAGGTCGAGGTTGTTGGTCGGTTCGTCCAGCAGCAGCACGTCGGGGCGCTTGAGCAGCTGCGCCGCCAGACCGAGGCTGACGATCTGGCCGCCGCTGAGTGTGCCCAGGGTCCGGTCGAGGGCGAGATGGGCAAGGCCGAGCCGGTCGAGTTGGGCGCGGGTGCGCTCCTCGATGTCCCAGTCGTCGCCGATGGTCGTGAAGTGCTCCTCACTCACGTCACCGGACTCGACGGCGTCGATGGCGCGGATCACCGCGTCGACGCCCAGGACCTCGGCCACCGTCGGTTCACCGGTCAAGGGAAGGTTCTGCGGGAGGTAGCCGATCGTGCCGGGCACGGTCAACGACCCTGCTGCGGGGTCCAGTTCACCGGCGATCAACTTCAGCAGGGTGCTCTTGCCGGAGCCGTTGGGCGCCACAAGGCCCGTACGACCGGCGCCGACGGTGAAGGACAGGCCCTCGAAGACCGGGGTGTCGTCGGGCCAGGAGAAGGACAGCTGGGAGCAGATGACAGAAGCGTCGGACATGGGAACGACCTCGTGAGGGAAAGAGGGCAGAGCACTCCGTGGGGAAACCGCTGTGCGGAAACCACCGTGCGAAGGGCACTGCGCCTGAGACAGGAAGAAGGGGACGGCGAGATGACCACGACGGCGGCGCTGCCACGGGGGCGCCTGCCGATGGTCGATCACATCCGGGTATCACCCGGAGATGTCGTCGTCACCCACCATGTCTGGACTCCTCTACGAAGGATCACTGCCGCGGCAACCGTATCAGGCGTCCCGCGGCCGTCCCAAAGCCCTTTCCTCCGCCGCCGGCACGAAGGCCCGCGGCCCGCGCGACGGAGGAGGGCGCGCTTCAGAGCACCAGGTCCCCCGCCAGGACGCCCGGCCCCACCAGGCCTCGCCGCCGACGTGCGTCGGTCGGCGGCAGCCTCGGACCGCCTTACGCGGCCTTACGCTCCTGTGAGGCCGTCCTACCATCGCGCACCCCTTCGTCCCGGCCCGTCGGGCGAGGGGGATCCGGCGACGATGCTGTCCACCACCGTGATCGGCACGGACCTGACCATCCACCATGTGTGGTCCGCCATCGAACTGGGGCTGATCGACGCCGCGACAGCAGTGCAGCGCGCCCGGCCAGCGTCGATCGTGGCCTGCCATGCGGGTCAGGAGTCCGCGTTCCATGCCTGCACCCAGGAACCGGGCGGGAGGCATTCCACAACGCGGCCATCGGCCACCTCGCCCGCAGCCTGACGGCCGTCCCACCCCTTCCTGGCCTGTGGTCCCAGGTAGGCACGCCGATCCGCTCCTTCGACGGGACACTCAACGAGCTCCTCGACCTCGCGGCACGCCGGGCCACCGCCACCTGACACGGAGGACGAGCGAGGGCTTCTCCACCCGGCCCGGCAGCATCGCGCGGTCCAGGCTCACCTATGAGTTACCGCCGGCGCGCGCGGGCGACCGCGGCTCACGAGGACCAGCGCCCTCGGCTTCCGCGAGGTCGGCCGACCGGGCGAGGACCGCCGCCACGTGCACAACGTCCGGCCGATCGGCGAGCAGCCGACCCTTCAGCGGGCCACCAGTGCCTTCGGCATCCGCAAAGGTCGTCAGAGGTCGTTTTCCCATCGCCGCCACCCACCGGGATCCTCCGACGTCCAAGGCCATTTCCACCGCCAACCGCTGTATCGATGTTCCAAGTGCCGCCAATTGCCACCAATTGCATCGGATGCGAACTCGCGACAGTTCGCGAATCACTGCCGACCTGCGCTACCGCATCCACTCGACCGGGGGCGTTGGGCTCGCGAGCGGAGCCGGCTCACGAGGCGTCGGCACGCACCGCTCTTCGTCGCAACACCCTGTTCATCCACTCCACGGATGAAACGGACCAACCTTCGCCCGGCGGCCATCGGAAAATTCAGGTCAGCCGATAAGCGGGGCGGCACCAGTTCACGACGGGCATGGGATTCGGCGCGTCAACGATGGGGCGCGCCGCATTTTGCATTAACCTCCATTAACCGTATGAAGTCGATCAATTCCGATCGTATCCGCTCGATTTTCGGAGATGACATGCGCAAGCTTCGCAAGGCTGCCGTTGTGGTGACCGTTCTCGGCAGCGTCAGCCTCCTCGGCGCCGGCACCACCTACGCCTGCGGCGAGAAGGACGGCAACTACAACCGTCCCCAGTCGGCCCCCAAGGGCGCTTACCAGCAGCAGTCCAGCCGCGGACACGACCACGGCAAGTCGAACGGCAGCAAACTCATCATCCGGCAGCACACCGCGTGCAGGACGTGGGACGACAATGTCGACGTATTCGGCGAGGTCGGGTTCGGAAACCACCTGGGCAACTGGCACAGAGAGCACGACAGGCCGGAAATTCAGTCCACCAGGATCGGCACGTCCCAGGGGTGCAACAACATCGTCCGCCTGTAAAGCCGTCGGCCCGACGGGCATGTAGTGCGGACGTGGTTCGGTCCGTTGTGCGGACGAGGTGCATTCCGGCCTTCGAGGAACATCCGCGCGACGCCGTTGCCGCGGCAAGAGCGACGGCATCCGTTACGGAGTTTCAACGACGGTGACGTTGCACAGCTCCGTGATCAGCCGTGCGCCGAGAATGCCGCCGAGGTTCGGCCCGCGAGAGGTAAGCGGACGTCGTGCTCGTGGTTCATCCAGCCGTCGGCGGTCATGGTGTAGGCCATTCCGGCCCCCGCACCACAAGGCCCCGGCGAGCCTCGTGGTCGGGCGGGTAATCGCCCTCAGCCGACAACCCGCAGCGACCACGACCCCAGACACCAGAGCGCCCCACCCATCACGAATCCGTTGGCCAGCCCGGTGATGTGCGTGACGACGGCCTGTGCAACCCGTTGGGGTTGAACAGGCCGTCGTCACGTTCAGGGGCGGGGTCGGTGTCGCGCAAGCCCCAGGGCTTTCGCATAGGCGACGCCGCGGACGACGAGTCTCGGCGAACCGGCCGGGAAACAACGGGAGTCCGAGCGGCACGCGATCAGTCGGCCAGGTTCTGTCCCTCCGGCTCGCTGCCTGAGGCGGTATCGATGACCGGTACCGGTTCCACACCCATCCTCTCGGCGATCCGGGTCAGCAGCATGTCCTGTGCGGCGAGGTGGCTTTGCAGGTGTGCCACCTCGTGCAGGGTCGCGCTCGCATCGTGGAACGTCGCCTCGGAGCGCCTGTCCGATGCGGCGGCCTGCACATTCTGGCCGACCATGATGACGGACAGCAGGACCAACTGAAGGAACGTCTGCGCCACCCAGGCAACAATGGCCGACGCCCCGCCCTTGATCGCGTCCGGGAGGCTGATCAGGTCGAACAGCGCGAATGCGTAGGCACACCACATACTGCCGACGGCTCGCGTGATCACGATGGCGATCTTCGTGTTGAATCGGGTGACCGCATTGCCCTGCGGAAGCTGATCGCAGACTTTCACCGGGCCCTGCGCGTGCCGCGCAGCGATGTGCGGGTGCGGCAAGTGCTGATAGATCGTCATGGCCTGCCATCCTGTCCAGGGGCATCGCCCCGGTCTGTATTCGGCCACTCACACGGCAGCGGCCGAAGCGGGGGTAGGAGCAGGCGGCCGGCCAACACCGGCCGCGTAAAGCCGAGTCGGCGAGCACGCAACAACCGGGCGGCACACCCGCTGCTCCGCACGCACTGCGCTCTCTACCCACAACACCCGTCCCTGGAGCGCGAGTTCCGTCAGGACTGGGCAAGGTTCCCGCTCGCACCCCGGGCCCCGGACCGGAATCGGCACAGCCGACCACCGCAGACAGCCGAGGCCGTAGGCGTGTTCGCCGGGCTGCTGCGGGGTGCCCACTCCGATGAGGTGCAGGCCACCGAGGCGGCGGCCGGTGCGTAGGACGCGGTCTGCATGGCCGAGTTCACCAGGCAGGCCGCGGAGGTGGCGCCGGGGTAGCTCGCAGCCGGTGACGGTGAGCTTCGTGAACGGGGTTCCTTGGGAGGTGGGGCCACCGCAGGCGGCCCCACCTCTTCCTCGTCCGGAAGGGGCTTGGCGGTCAGGCGGAACGGGCGGCGGACAGCGATGGATGCGGGGGCCCGGGCTGCGGCAGTTGTTTTCCCAGCGGCTCCCCTCGCGTGCCTGGCCGGCGGGCCGCCCCACCGGCCGGCTGCGACCTGCGGGGTCACCGACCCGGCCTGCCGGGGAACAGGCAGGGAACCCCGGCTTGGATCACTACGGCCGCCTGACGTCCAGGCGCCCACGTCGCCACCGGTGGCGGCTCAAATTTCCTTGACGAAGACGATGGCGTCGAACTGGTCGGTGGTGGCCGGGTCGAGGGCTGCGTAAGTGTGGTCGGCCGGGACTCGGGCCGTCAGCTTCCGGTCGAGGGCCGCGGCGAGGCGGCCGGGGTCGATGACGGCACGGGCGTCGGGGAAGGCCGACAGGAACCCTTCGAGGGTGTCGGGGTGGGGGACGTCGGAGCCGCGGGTGCCGAAGGTGGAGGCGGCGAAGGCGTACTGGTCGCCGAGGCGGGTGCCGATGATGGCGCCCGCACTCCACCACTGATGCGGCCGGTCGGCGAACTGCATCTGACTCTTGTCACGTTGCAGGTGGCCATTGTGGGCGAACGCGAGGGTGGGGCCGCGACGGGCCTCGCGGCGGACGATGGCGTCGAGGTTGTCGGCCATCATCGTGTCGCGCAGGCTCATGAGCCCGCCGATGCGGGTGGATGCGGTGTCGGCCATGCCGGCGTGGTAGCGCAGGAGCCCGGTGGCGGTGCGGGCGTGCAGGTCGGCATGCCAGAAGTCGTCCGGGGAAGTGGCGGTCATGAGGTGGGGGGCGTGCGAGGTGAGCAGCGCGCGCAGGTCGTCGGCGACCAGGCGCAGTTCCTTGGCATCGGGGGTGCGGCCGACGGACTGGGCGGGGTCCATCATGGCGGCCGGGTTGGTCCAGCGTTCGTCGGTGCCGAGCAGCTCGTCGAGGGTCTCGCGGCTCCAGGGCAGGTCGAGGTGGGCGGCGAGGTAGTCGTGCAGTGTGCTCAGGGCGGGTCGGGGGCCGGCGGCGCCGGTGATCTCCAGGGGGCCGTCGAAGCCGTAGAAGCGGAGCCGCTCGTGCGGGGGACGCTGCTCGTTGTAGGCGCGCATCCAGCGCAGGAGCTCGCGGTTGGCGGGTGAGGCGCCGAAGCCGTGACTGAAGCCGCGGCTCATCGCATCGTCGAGCGTGCCGATGCCCTCGGCGACGTACGCGTCGGCCGCCAGGGCCGACAGGCAGTCGCTCTCCAGAGCGATGGAGCGGTATCCCTCGTGTTCGACGAGGTGGTGGAAGAGCTCGTTGCGCAGCTCAGGGAAGGCTTCGACGCCATGGGTGGGCTCGCCGAGGCCGAGCAGGCGGGTAGCAGGAGACAAGAGCGCGGTGAGGGCGCCGCCGACGAAGGGGCGGGCGGCGTCCCGGATCGAGGCCGTCATACCTTCAACCGTATCGTTGAACCTTCGGTGTAAACTTTGGCTCCATTTTCTCCCTGTAGACGAGGACGTACCTTCAAAGTGCGGTTGCGGCCCATCGATCTGGCGCGCGAGCACGGCCTGTCCACACAGGCGGTGCGCAACTACGAGGAGGCGGGGATTCTGCCGCCGGCCGAGCGCTCGCCGCACGGCTACCGCGTCTACGCCCCACGCCATGCGGCAGCGCTGCGGACGTTCCTGGCGTTGATCCCCGCGCACAACCACGCAACCGCGGGGGCGATCATGCGGGCCGTGAACGGCGGCGCGGTCGAGGAGGCGCTGCGGCTGATCGACGAGAGCCATGCACAACTGGCCGGCGACCGGAGCACTTTGGAGGCCGTGGAAGGGGCGCTTCGCGACCTGGCGCCGCCGCGTGAGCCGGAGCCGGGTATGACGCTCATCGGGCCGCTGGCGCACCGGCTCGGCATCCGGCCGGCGACGTTGCGCAAATGGGAGCGAGCCGGGCTGATCGTGCCCCGGCGCGACCCGCGCACCGGCTACCGCGTCTATAGCTCCGCCGACGTGCGCGACGTGCTGCTGGCCCACCAGCTGCGGCGGGGCGGGCACGGGCTGGACCACATCGCGCGGGTGCTGGAGCAGGTCCGGACGGCGGGCGGACCGGAGCCGCTACAGGCGACGCTGCGGGAGTGGCGCGACCGGCTGACGGCGCGGGGCCTGGCGATGCTGGCGGGCGCCGCCGAGCTCGACACCTATTTGGGGACGCCATGACGCCTGACGGCGAATCACCGGCGGTGCGTGCCGACGGCAGACACACCAAATCGCCGCACCCGGCCTGGAGTTCCTACCGCTGCGGCAGGGCGCGATGAGGTACCGGCTTCGGAGCGGCGGTGGACGGGTGGTGGCTCACTCGCGGAGGTCGACCGTGTGCACCTCGACACCGAGGTCGGCGATGCTCCGCACCTCGTCGGCGGGAGCGGCGGAGTCGGTGACCAGCAGGTCGTAGCCGCTCACGTCGCCGTACGCGTAGGTGGCGGTGCGGCCGAACTTGCTGTGGTCGACGGCGAGGACGATACGCTCGGCCGCCCGCACATACGCCTCCTTGTTGTCGGCGTACTCGCGGATGGGGTGGAACAGGCGCCCCTCGCTGATGGAGGTGGCGGTGAGGAAGGCGACGTCGGCACGTACGCGTTCCAGCTGCCGCAGGGTCTCCGGTCCCGCGCAGGACTCGAAGTCCGGGTAGTAGCGGTCGCCCAGCAGCGTCACCTGCACGTCCGAGCCGTTCAGCAGGTACGCCACGCGCAGCGAGTTGGTGATCAGCCGCAGTCCCTCGACCTCACGGAGACGACGGACGAGCGGGAAGAGGGTGGAGCCGCAGTCGACCAGCACCGTGGTGCCCGGGGTGACCTGGTCGGCGAGCGCCTCTGCCATGGCTTCCTTGATCGCCACGTTGGAGTGCTCGCGGAAGCGCAGCGCGCTTTCCACGGTGACGGTGGGGAAGGCCGACGCCACCCCGCGTCGTTTGCGCAGCAGCTGCCGTTCGTGGAGGTTGTCCAGGTCGCGGTGCATGGTCATCAGGCTCACGCCGAGGCGTTCGGCGAGATCGCTGATCCGGACCTCCCCCTCGGCCGTCACCTGGCGCAGAACCAGCTGACGGCGCTCCTCCACTTCGGCCTCCGAACCCCGACTCGGTCGCATGCCCTACCCCCTCGCTCCTGCTGTGCGGTCCGCGCCGCAGACACAATCATCACACACTCTCTGAGAAGTTATTGAAATTATCCGAGATGCGATTCAAGATGCTGACCATCAGGCCGCCGGCTACCTGAGAGCGGGACACCCCTCGCAGCCGCGGCTGTCAGGAGGCCCTCGCCCACCACCCCGACCGGCGCGCGACCGGTAGCGCCCATGACCCTCCCCATCCCCGTGTGGTCCCCGCAGGGGGCGACAGCAAGGAGAAAAGGATGCGAATCCGACTAGCAGGGCGACGTGCCGCCGCCGCGGTCGCGTCGATCGCCGCTGTGCTGCTGTCGGCCACGGCGTGCGCGGGAGCCGGCGCGATCAGCGGCGGGTCCTCCTCGGGCACCACCATCACCGTGGCGATCGTCGCCAACCCGCAGATGCAGGACGTGGAGACACTGACCTCGTCCTTCGAGCACTCGCACCCGGGCGTCCACGTCCACTACGTCACCCTCCCGGAGAACGAGGCGCGTCAGAAGATCACGGAGTCGGTGGCAACCGGCAGCCACGAGTTCGACGTGGTGATGATCAGCAACTACGAGACGCCGATGTGGGCGCGCAACGGCTGGCTGGTCGACCTCCAGCCGTATGCCGACCGCACACCGGGGTACGACCCGAACGACTTCATCGGCCCGGTCCGCGCGTCCCTGTCCTCCCACGGCGACCTGTACTCGGTGCCCTTCTACGGCGAGTCGTCGTTCCTGATGTACCGCACGGACGTCTTCGCGGCCCACCACCTGACCATGCCCGCCCATCCGACCTGGACCCAAGTGGCCGCTCTGGCGGACAAGTTGAACGACCCGTCCCACCACATGGCCGGCATCTGCCTGCGCGGCGTCCCCGGCTGGGGTGAGAACCTGGCGCCGCTGAACACCGTGATCAACACCTTCGGCGGCCGGTGGTACGACCCGCAGTGGAACGCCCAGCTCACCTCACCCGCGGTGCACAAGGCCGTCGGCTTCTACACCGACCTGCTGCGCCGCGACGGCGAACCAGGCGCACCCACCGCCGGATTCACCGAATGCGGTACGAACATGACACAGGGCACCGCGGCGATGTGGTACGACGCCACCTCGGCGGCCGGGTCACTGGAAGACCCCACCAGCAGCAAGGTCGTCGGCAAGATCGGATACGTGCCGGCCCCGGTCGAGAAGACGGCGTCCTCGGGCTGGTTGTACACCTGGTCGCTGGCCATCCCGAAGACCAGCGCGCACCAGCAGGCCGCCTGGCAGTTCATGTCCTGGGCGACGTCCAAGGACTACATCAAGCTGGTCGGCGAAAAGCTGGGCTGGTCGCGGGTGCCGCCGGGCAGCCGGAACTCCACGTACCAGATCCCGCAGTACCGCAAGGCAGCCGCCGCCTTCGCCGAACCGACCCTGCGGGCCATCAGCAGCACCGACCCGGCGCGCTCCACGGTGGAACCCGTTCCGTACACCGGCGTGCAGTTCCTGGACATCCCCGAGTTCGAGGACCTGGGCACCCGCGTCAGTCAGCAGGTCACCGCCGCCATCGCCGGACAGCAGTCGGTGCACGACGCGTTGGCGCAGTCCCAGCAGTACGCCCAGACCGTCGGCCGTACCTACCAGCAGCCCTGACCGGACCGTCCACCACCAGAAGGGAGGCGTCATGGCGACCCTCGTCCCACCCCGCCCCGGGCCGATGATGCCCGGATCGCGGCCCCCCGCGACGGCACGCCGCGAGGCATGGCAGCGCCGTCTGCCACTGGCACCGGCACTGCTGTTCATGATCATCGTCACGCAGATCCCGTTCGTGTTCACGGTGATCTTCTCGTTCCAGTCCTGGAACCTGGTACGCCCCGGATCCCAGCACTGGGTCGGGCTGGGGAACTACGCGAACGTCTTCACCGACAGCGCGTTCCGCAGCGCGCTGTTCACCGAGATCGAGATGACCCTCCTCGCCGTCGCGATCTCCATGGTGCTCGGCATCGGCCTCGCGGTGCTGCTGGACCGCAAGTTCCCCGGCCGGGGCATCGTGCGCACCCTGCTGATCGCCCCGTTCCTGATCATGCCCACCGTCGCCGGGCTGCTGTGGAAGACCACGATGCTCGACCCGGTCTACGGCATCGTCAACTACCTGCTCCGCCTGGTCGGCGCCGCGCCCGTCGACTTCGTCAGCCACTTCCCGATGGCCTCGATCGTCACCGTGCTGGTGTGGCAGTGGACACCGTTCATGATGCTGATCGTGCTCGCCGGGCTGCAAAGCCAGTCGGGCGAGGTACTGGAGGCCGCACGCGTAGACGGAGCCGGACCCTGGACGACATTCCGCGCGATCACCCTGCCGCACCTGCGCGCCTACATCGAACTGGGAGTGCTCCTCGGAGCGATCTACCTGGTCAACACCTTCGACGTCATCTTCATGACAACGCAGGGCGGTCCGGGGACGGCCACCACCAACCTCCCCTACTACCTCTACCAGCGTGCGTTCCTCGGCTTCGACGTCGGGCAGGCATCCGCGCTCGGCGTGGTGACCGTCATCGGCACCATCGCCGTCGCCTCGGTCGCACTGCGCATGCTCTTCACGGTGTTCTCCACGACCGAAGGGAGGGCGTGATGACCGCCGCCCCCGCCTCGCCCGCCGGCACGGCAACCCCGCGTACCGCGACACGCGGCCCACTACGACGCCTGTTGGGTACGGCTTCCTGGACCGCAGGCGCATGGCTGGCCGGGTTGGTGTTCTTCTTCCCCGTGCTGTGGATGGCGCTCACGGCGTTCAAGCAGGAGTCCGACGCCTACACGACCACCCCGCACCTCGTGTTCTCGCCGACGCTCAGCCAGTTCAAGGCGGTGTTCGCCGGCGGTATCGGTCCGTACCTGGCCAACTCGGCGCTGGCGACCGTGCTTTCCACCATCCTGGTGCTGGCGTTGGGCATTCCGGCGGCCTACGCCCTGTCGATCAGATCCGTCCGCAAGTGGCGGGACGCGCTGTTCTTCTTCATCTCCACGAAGATGCTGCCGGTGGTGGCGGCGATCATCCCCATCTACCTCGCGGTGCGCGATCTCGGCGCGCTGGACAACGTCGGCACGCTGATCGTGCTGTACACCGCGATGAACCTGCCGATCGCGGTGTGGATGCTGCGCTCGTTCTTCCTGGAGGTCCCCCGCGAGGTCCTGGAGGCCGCCAGGGTGGACGGTGTCACACTCCGCCAGGAGATCACCCGGATCATGCTGCCCATCGTCGCTCCGGGCATCGCGGCCACCGCGCTGATCTGCGTGATCTTCTCCTGGAACGAGTTCTTCTTCGCGCTCAACCTGACGTCGGTGCGGGCGGCGACCATGCCCGTCTTCCTCGTCGGCTTCATGACCAGCGAGGGCCTGTACTGGGCGAAGCTCGCCGCCGCCGCCACCCTGGCCTGTCTGCCCGTGCTCCTGGCCGGCTGGATCGCCCAGAAGCAACTCGTCCGCGGCCTGTCGATGGGCGCAGTGAAGTAATGCCCCGCCGTCCCGTGTCCCGACGGCTCCATGGGAAAGAGGAAGAGTGAGGAAACATGGCTGAGGTTCGGTACGAGCAGGCATCCCGGATCTACCCGGGGACACCGCCCGTGATGGCGGTGGACCGGCTGGATCTGGCAATCGACGACGGCGAATTCCTGGTACTCGTCGGCCCTTCGGGATCGGGGAAGACCACCGCGCTGCGCATGCTCG
Organism: Streptomyces albospinus; assembly: GCF_014648695.1. Taxonomy (GTDB): domain Bacteria; phylum Actinomycetota; class Actinomycetes; order Streptomycetales; family Streptomycetaceae; genus Streptomyces; species Streptomyces albospinus. Next base: position 7,857 of record NZ_BMRP01000063.1, on the reverse strand, counting down.
CCGGGCTGGAGGAAATCGACTCCGGCCGCATAGCGATCGGCGACCGCGACGTGACCCACGCGCCCCCGAAGGAGCGGGACATCGCGATGGTCTTCCAGTCGTACGCGCTGTACCCGCACATGACCGTGGGGCAGAACATGGGCTTCGCACTGAAGCTTCGTGGCGTGCCCAAGGAAACGATCTCCGCGAAGGTGACGGAGGCCGCGCGGTTGCTGGACCTGGAGAAGTACCTCGACCGCAAACCCAAGGCGCTCTCGGGCGGGCAGCGCCAGCGGGTGGCCATGGGCCGGGCGATCGTGCGGGAACCCTCGGTGTTCCTCATGGACGAGCCGCTGTCCAACCTGGACGCGAAACTGCGCGTGGAAACCCGCGCCAACATCGCGGCCCTTCAGGCACGGCTCGGCACCACCACCGTCTACGTCACCCACGACCAGGTGGAAGCGATGACCATGGGCCACCGGGTCGCCGTGCTCAAGGACGGAGTCCTGCACCAGTGCGACACCCCGCGAACCCTCTACGAGCGGCCCGCGAACGCCTTCGTCGCCGGATTCATCGGCTCGCCCGCGATGAATCTGCACACCGTGCCCGTGAGCGAGAGGGGAGCACACCTCGGCGAGGTCGTCCTCCCTCTGCCGCGCGGTGCCACCGCCGACCTCACCGAGGTCACACTCGGAATCCGCCCGGAGGCATTGCGACTCGTCGGCCCGGAGCAGGATGGCTTCAAACTCACCGTCGAACTCGTGGAGGAACTCGGAGCGGATGCCTATCTGCACGGCAAGGCGCTTCTCGGTGCCCCGGACCAGCGGTTCGTCCTTCGCGTCGACGGCCGCACCCCGCCGGCCATCGGGCGGACCGTCAACGCCGGGCTCCGCGACACGGGCGAAATCCACCTCTTCCACCCCGGCACCGGCGAACGGCTGGACTGAACGTCCCCGAATTGTTGCGCACGGTCACCGATAGAGCACCTCTTTCTGCTCATTTGGGCACCGTGCGCTCAATTCTTGAAAAATTTCCATCGAAGCCCCTCAGACCTATTGACTTCACCCGGCATCGAGTTCTAATGGAAGAGCAAGTGAACATATGAGACGCAATTGCTCGTTTGAGTGCAAGTTGCAGTAGTTGCAGTAGTTGCAGCGCGGGATGTCCGAGTCTTCGTGTCATCCATGAAGCACACGGCCCTTGATCCCCCGCATTGCAGCAGGAACCCCGCCTTGAGGACGCGGCACCCTCGAAGCGGATCGCGGATTTTCTTGAAGGGTCAAGGAAATGTCTGCTCTGGCCGAATGCGCCGTGCCCCCTCATACCGAAGTCGCCTCCGCCTCGCTCGAATTGAAAGCGGTTCTGCCCGCTGCCCGGCAGGCCCGGACTTTCACCAGGGAGTGCCTGCGCCTGTGGGACGAGGGCGAGGAACTCATCGAGGCGGCGGTGCTGATCGTCTGCGAGCTGGCGACGAACGCCATCCGCCACGGGGCGACACTGCTGATGGCCGAACGCGGCTTGTTGCAGGGGCCGGACTCCATGATCACTCTCAAACTGGCACTGCGCCCCGATGTGCTCCACATCGAGGTGCGTGACGGATCAGCGGTCCTGCCCGTACAGCGCGCGGCCGGACAGGGAGACGACGGCGGACGCGGGCTGACGATCATCGCCGCACTTGCCGAGTCCTGGACCTCCGGCAGGGATCCGAGCGGTGGCAAATGGGTTCGGGCCCGCCTGCCGCGCACGACCGGCACACACGCGATCTGAGGTGTCCGTCATGACTCTGAGGTGTTCACCATGAGTACCCGGGAAAAGGCGAGGACCGGAGCCCGCCCGCACCACGCGGGTCCGGAAGAACTCGTGCAGACGGCCGCCATGGCCCGGAGGTTCTATCTGGAGGGCAAATCCAAGATCGAGATCGCCGCGGAGTTCGGCATCAGCCGCTTCAAAGTCGCCCGGATGCTGGAGACCGCTCTCCGCGACGGTCTGATCCGGTTGGATATCCGACTGCCCCCCGAGCTGGACGCCGAACGATCCGATGCCCTGCGCACCCGGTACGGCCTCCGTCACGCCATCGTCTTCACCTCCCAGGTACAAGACCCAGGCGGTGCAGCGCTGGTCACCCACCGCCTCGGCGCCGTGGCAGCGGGCCTGCTTGCCGAGATCGTCACTGAGGACGATGTCCTCGGGCTCATCTGGGGCCCCGAGATCGAGGCACTCAGCCCGGAACTGACCGCCCTGGCCCGGTGCACCGTTGTGCAACTGTGCGGGGTCACCCCGCTGCGGCCGGTCGACGCGAATGCCGTGGAAGCAGTACGCCGAGCCGCGGCGGTATCAAGAGGCGTCGCCTACCCCATCTACGCACCACTGCTGCTGCCTGACGGCGCGACAGCCCGGATGCTGCGCCGGCATCCCGGCATCGTCGAAGCAGTCAGCCGGTTCAGCGAGGTGACCAAGGCAGTCATCACGGTCGGCGCCTGGGGACCGGGGCTGTCCACCATTTACGACGCACTCGGCGACGCGGAGCGTGAGAACTACCGGAGTCTGGGAACGTGCGCCGAGGTATCCGGTCACCTGCTCGACGCGGAGGGCCGGATCGTCGCCCCTGAACTGACCGAACGGATCATCGCCATCAGCTTCGAGGAACTGCGCCGCGTACCCGACGTCATTCTCCTGGCCGATGGCGCCCAGCGGGCCGCCGCCACCGCGGCAGCTCTGAAGACCGGCCTGTTCAACGGCATCGTCACGGACACGGGCGTGGCCGAGTATCTGCTCGCATGAACTCCGCGCCCGGGTTGAGCTACGAACGACAGCGCGGGCTTTCAAGGCCGACGGGAACTTCCCGGCGTCTCTTCACGGAGGCGGATTCCTTTGACGGCGGTGTCGAAGACCGGCCGGTACTGGGTCCATTGCGCGTTCGGCGCGGACAAGTAGACCACGTACTGAGTGCCATCGGTGCCGCTGAAGGCCAACTCCACCGCGCGGAACTGGCGTACCTGGCCGCGGAAGGTGAACTCCCAGTACCCTGCGGGCCGCCCCCGGAATGTCGTAGAAGCCATTCTGACCCGCTCATAGCCCGGGTTGTCGCGACGTGTCTGGGCCTCTTCGGTGTCACGCCAGTGCTGAAGAGGATCGGACCCCGCGAACTCGACAACGTCGACCCGCAGACCAACCCGCTCGGACGGGTCGATGTAGGCGACTTCACCGCCGGGCACCTTCTTGGGAGTCCAGCCGTCCGGTACGGGGATGGAGAAGCCCTGGTCGGCCGTCTTGAGGTGGTATCCGGCAGGAACCGGTGGCGGTGGGGAGGAGCTGGGGTTCGGAGAGTGACTGGAGGTGCCGGTCTCGGACGGGTGGGCGCTCGCCGTAGGAGTACCGCCCCTGGTCCACAGCAGCACGCCGCCGGTCACGGCGGCGACCACCACCGCCGAGACAATCCACAGTGCCGTGCGGCGGCTGCGCTTGCCCACTGGCTCAGAGGCCACGAGGTCGTCCACACGCTCCGGCCGCGTGGGCGGAGCGAGGGGTGCGGTCCCGGCTGCGACCGCATGGCCGAGGAGGCGCTCGGCCTCGTGAGCGTCCATGCGCTCGGCAGGGTCCTTCATCAGCAGCCCCTGGATCACCGGCGTCAGGTTCCCGGCACTGCGCGGGGGTTCGTACGCCTCGGCGGCGATGGCATACGCCGTCTCGATCGCGGTGTCCCGCTGGTACGGGAGGCGCCCTTCCACCGCCTGGTAAAGCGTCACGCCGAGGGACCACAGGTCGCAGGCGGGCCCGGGCTCGGCGATCCCGCTCCGGAGGCGTTCCGGCGCGAGGTACTGGACCGATCCGACCAACTCGCCGGTCTTGGTCAGTGACGGCGTCCCGGGCTCCGCGGCGATCCCGAAGTCGGTGAGGACGATTCGTCCGTCGTTCCCGAGGAGGACGTTGGCCGGCTTGACGTCCCGGTGCAGCACTCCGGCGTCGTGCGCGGCGCGGAGCGCGATGGCCATGATGCGGCCGATCCGGGCCACTTCGTCGGGTGGCAGCGTGCCCCGCTGCTTCACGAGATCGCCCAGTGTGACGGAGGGTATGTACTCCATGATGATGCAGGGCAGGCCCTCGTCGTCGACGACGTCGTGCACGACGATCACGTTGGGGTGGGTGATCCGGGCAGCGCTGCGGGCCTCGCGCCGGGTGCGTTCGTAGAGCCGCTGGACCTCGTCGTCGTGCAGGTGCGGCGGAACGTGCAGCTTCTTCACGGCGACGCGTCGGCCGAGCAGTTCGTCCTCGGCCTGCCACACAGTGCCCATGCCGCCGCGGCCCACACGCTCTACCAACCGGTAGCGGTTGGCTATCAGTCGCCCCAGATCGGACACCGTGAGACCTTCTTCTTCCCCGCGCGTCTGAGCACGCCTGAACGGATTGCGGGAGCACCATAACGCGTGCTCACCGCGCGCCATGGCACCGGACTTCCCGGGCTACCGACGGCGTTCCGGGCTGGCGGGCAGGCCCTCTGGGACGCGGCGGGGCAACTCGCGCAGGCGGTCCCATATCCGCCCTTGTCGCCCCTCCTGGCGCGACGCGGACGCTCCGCCCATCCCCGTGAACCTCACCTGTGTACCTGCGAGATCGCGGCAGCGAAACCGGCGAACCGCTGACTCGATCGCCTCCGGGCAACCGCCCGCCGCACTGCCGGCGCACCGACGTACGTACCAGCTGAGCGCGGTCGTGGTGGCTCTCCGTGCCCCGGGCAACGAATGTGGCACGAACACTGCCGGCGGCAGTCACCACGAGGACCCGCTTCCGGACGCGGGGACCATGCCTCCGCCTGCCCGGCGTGCGACGGGCGTGCCGACAGCGAGTCCTTCGCTGGCTGCCTCGTCGTGCCCACGGCGACGGAACTCGCCGCACTCGCCGACCGTCCGCGGTACCCCGTGCTCGCCCAACAGGAAGTACAGGGTGAGGAGTTCGCCGTCGAACTGGGATGTGGGTTCTTAGCAGACGCCGGACCGGGTGGCAAACATGCAGGTCAACGGCTTGGGCTTGTTCACTCCGAACGAGCCCAAGCCGAGCCGTGCTGACTTCGTGCTGACTTCGTGCTGACTTCGTGCTGACTTCGTGCTGACTTCCACTGCCGTCCATTCCGGTCCGGTCGGGGGTGTTGTGCTGGATCGGTGCTGGTTTCCAGCACTGCCGGGTGGACCCGCGGACAGCCCCGGGTCGCGACACGCTCACTCTCCACTTTGCGTCATCGCAGTCCCAGCGCCGACTCCCTCGCGGACGCTCGTCAGGACGATCCCAGGAAGGTCAAGTGGCGTTGCATGGGGTCGTTTGGTGCGGCCGTGATCCGTCCTTATCCTGTCGCACTCCCGATCTACGGAAGAAGTGAACAACCATGGACCAAGCAATGTGGACCGTGCCGGCCCTGGCCGAATTTCTCGGAAAGCCCACCTCATGGGTCTACGGCAATCGCGAGAAGCAGGCCATCCCCAGCTTCCGCGTGGGGCAACAACTGCGGTTCTGGCCTGGCGAAATCAAGACCTGGCTGGAAGACAACTGCCGCGAGCAAGAGGCTGCATGAATGAGGAGTTCAAAGAACCGCTGCACGCCGCCCCCTCACTGCTCCAGAGCATGATCGACGCAGGGGCGGAAGAGCGGGGCGGGCGTTCTCCTCGTACTACCGGTAGTTCCGGTACATTCCGCTGCTCCCAATCTCAACCTCGCGTCAGAATCACGCAAGGCGCGGGTGATCAGTATCTCGGCGGAGGTCAGCTCCGCATATTCGATGACCACCGTGAGGGTCATCCCCTCGGCTCGGATGTCGCTGCGCGGCGACAGCCACCACCGCGTCTCCTTCGGCTGAAGAAGACCGACGTCACCATGAGCGTCAAGCGCAAGGAGACGGCCCGCGGCGGTCTCTCGGTGAACATCGTCGAGTGCTGGAAACAGGCCCTGACCAGCGTGTTCGTCTCTTTCAGCGCTGTCAGGGCCTTCCCTGCTTGGAGCTCGTAACAGGATCTTGCTGAACGGTTCGGGTTGGGAGTGGCTGTTGTGACGATCTGACCGTTCGGGTGGGTGTGACGACTCGGCCGTGGATCGTGGACGACGACTTGTGGGTGCTGGTCGAGCCGCTGCTGCCGCCCTGGCCCAAGCGGTCGCCGGGGCCGAAACCGGTGCCTGACCGGCTGTGCTTGCAGGGCATCGTGTATGTCCTGCACCAGGACATCGCGTGGCAGCTCCTACCGCTGGAGCTGGGGTTCGGTTCCGGGCAGACTGGCTGGCGACGTCTCGACCGCTGGCAACAGGCGGGGGTTTTCGAGAAGTTGCACCGCATCCTGCTTGCGAAACTGAACGCGGCGGGTGAGCCGGACTGGTCCCGCGCGTGCGTGGACGGCTCCCACGTCCGCGCGAAAAGGGGGGCGCCGCGACCGGCCCGTCGCCGGTCGACCGGCGCAAGACGGGCAGCAAACACCACCTGATCTGCGACGGGAAGGGCACCCCTCTCCACATCGTCACGACCGCGGCGAACGTCAACGACATCACGCAGCCCCTGGCCCTGGTCGACGGCATCCCGCCGGTGGCCGGGCGGCCGGGCCATCCCCGTCGGCGCCCCGGCGCCGTGCTGGGCGACAAGGCGTACGACTCCCAGGCCGTCCGCCGTGAACTGCGCAAACGTCGGATCACGCCGGTGATCTCCCGCAGAGGCGCCCCGAACGTCAAGGGGCTGGGCAAGCTGCGCTACGTCGTCGAGCAGACCTTCGCCCTGCTCCACCAGTTCAAACGCCTCGCCGTCCGATGGGAACGGCGCCTCGAACTCCACGACGGCCTGCTCGCGTTGGGCTGCAGCCTCATCTGCTGGAGGCGGCTGAAGAAGGTCCTCTCTTGTCGGGGCGGCTCGTACAGCCACACGTGTGATTCGTAGACCCATGCCTGGCTTGATCACGAGGCGTAGGAGGATTCGATCACGGGAAGTGCCCCGACCCCTGAGCAACCGATGACCCGCGAGGTGCTGCTGGAGGGACGGCTGCCAATAGCACTGGCGACTGAGCGGGTTGAGGTGAGGCGCATCCATATTCTCGCGGGGCACCCCGCGGGGCGGCATGTTCACAACGGGCCGGTATTCGGGAGCATCGTCAAGGGCTCGGTCCTGTTCCAGGTCGAGGGCGAGGCCGAGGTGATTCTGCGTCCGGGCGATGTGTTCTTCGAGCCCGCCGGGGTTCCCATCGCGCACTTCGACGCGCTGGACGAGAACGTGACCTTCCTTGGCTACTTCCCGCTCACTGCCGGGCAGGAGCCCGGCTTGCTGTGAAGCCCCCAGCGGCTTCGCCGAGTGGCCGCCGACCGTCGCTGCAACGAGTGATCGTGTTACGCGTTCTTACGGCGGAGAGTCCCTGGGATCCCTCTGGGACGGCCGTGAAAGTCCTAGAAAAGTCCCTGGAGAATCCCAGACATCTGCGTCCACGGCCGCTCCCGCCACTAGCGACATGAGCATGACCGACGGTCACGCAGAGTTGTGCGCGTGCATCATCCTGTTCGACGCGGCCGATCTCAGCATCGTCATCCGCACCGCCATCGTCACGCCGGCCCGGCCGGTGCGTTACGGCATCGGCGGGGCGATCGTCGCGCTCTCCGACCCGGCGGCCGAGTTCGAGGACTCCCGCCCCAACACCCCACTCCCGGCCCACCTGACCGATCCTCACGCGTGCAAGGGGCACGCAGAAGGAAGCGACGATCCGGTCGCGGTCCAGTCCAGAGAACCCAGCACGGGGCGGCTGGGGCGGACGCGCGGGTCCGGGTTCCACACGTACTAGTAGTGCTTGGTCAGGTTGGCATTGAGGTGGGTATGTCGCGGTGGCAGGTGGGGCAGGCGCCGGCCCAGGTTGCGAGGAGTGTCTG
>NZ_BMRP01000062.1 GCF_014648695.1 Streptomyces albospinus | reverse complement strand
CCGCCCCTGGACACGCTCGCCAAGCCCACCATGTCCACCACCCGCAAGATCGGCATGGGTGCCCTGCGGACGTATCTGCTCATCGCGATGGTCCTGGTCGTCATCAAGATCGTTCAGGTCGCGCTCGCGCAGTGAGCGTGTACCGCCGCAGCCGCCAACCCGAGGAGCAGACCCATGCCCGTGCGCTACCCCAGGGCCATCGCACTCCGCACCCTCTGCCCCCTGCCCCGGCCCCCTGCCGCACCCGGGACCCGGGGCGGTCTGACGGTCGACCGCGACCTGCGGACCGCCGCGATCGACGGGCGGCCCCTCAAGCTGACGTATCTGGAGTTCGAGCTGCTGGCGCACCTGACCGCGCATCCGCGGCAGGTGCACAGCCGCCGGCAGCTGATGGTCCAGGTGTGGCGACAACCCGCCATCGGCGACATTCGGACCGTAGACGTACATATCGCCCGTCTGCGGCGAAAGCTCGGCCCGGCATACCGCGCGGCCATTGCCACCGTCCGCCAGGTCGGGTATCTCTACGATCCTGCGCGGGTTTCTTGACCCGCCCAGGACCGTCCTCACAGGTTCACCGGGTACACCGGACACACTGCGGGACGGGAGGAGGTGCGGTATGGGCCCTGCCCGGCGCCGCTCACCCGGTCCGTACGCCCGGTTCCCACCGGGGCCCGGCACCGCCCTCTCCGCTGGTCGGAGCGGTCGACCGTCGGGCGCCGGAGGCGGGCGGCTCGTGGTCAGGTACCTTTTTCAGGCCGGACTCCACACTTGCTAGATTGCGCAATTAAGCAGTCAAAACAGCAACCGGCCCGGCGCGTCCAGCGTCTTTCCCGCCGGAATCGCCAAGCTTCTGCCACCGGGCAGGAGGCACACGCGACCGACTCGTCGGTCGGCCGTATGAGGGATGCGAATGACAGGTCAGCGCACCGAGACCCCTAACGGGTACGACGACCTGGCGCGAGACCCGGGACGGGCCTCACGCCAGGTCCCGGGCCCACGACGCCGGGGCACGCAGCGCCCGGGACCGGACGACGGCCGGTACTCCGGCCAGGACGGCGCCCGTTCGGCACGTGCGGGCAGAGCGGCCAGAAAGGGCCGCGGGGGCAGAGCGGCGCTGGTGGCGCTGGGCCTGGCGGTCGTGGGCGCACTGGCCGACACGGCGATCAGCTCGCGGCCGGGATGGGTGTTCGCGGTCGGGGCGGCGCTCGGGGCCGCCCTGGCGGCGAAGGCGTGCAGCCGTGCGGGCGCCTGGTGGCTGATATCCGCTCCCCCGCTGGTGGTGGCGGTGATCACCGTGGCCTGCGAGGAGGTCGCGGGGACCACCACCGCGCAGGGCAAGGGACTGACGACCGCGGCGGTGCGCTGGGCCGTGGACGGTTTCCCCGCCATGGCGGCGGCGGAGGCCGTGCTGATCGTCGTGCTGGTGACGCGGCTCGTCCGGACCAGGCGGCAGAGCGGGCGGAACGGGAGCAGGAGGAACAGCGGTGCGTGACGAGCAGAATCCGTACGGGCGGAGTCCGTACGGGTCGAGCCCCTACGGGCCGGAGCCCGAGGAACACGACGGAACGGGCGGACGGGCCGCCCGGCGCCAGGCGGCCGGCGGTGCGGCGCGCGGCGGACCCCGGCGCTCGCCACTCGTGGTCGTGGGACGGACCGCGCTCGCGCTGTCGTCGGCGCTCATCCTGCTGGCGAGCGGGGTGTCATGGGCGGCATACAACTGGGTGAGCAGCGGACTGAACACCTCCGACGCGCTCAACGCCATCGGCGGCAAGAACGCCCCGAAGCACCTGGACAACTCCGTCAACCTGCTGCTGATCGGCCTCGATTCGCGCAAGGACATGAACGGCAACGACCTGCCGCGGGAGTTCGTCAAGGACCAGCTGCACGCCGGATCCAGCGACATCGGCTACTACAACACCAACACCCTGATCCTGATGCACATTCCCGCGGACGGCGGGAAGGTCACCGCGTTCTCCGTACCGCGTGACGACTATGTGCAGACGTTCAACGGCGACGGCAGCTCCCAGGGGCACTTCAAGATCAAGGAGGCGTACGGCAACGCCTACACGGTCGCCCACGACAAGCTGTCCGCCCAGGGCCTCAAGGGCGCCGACCTGGAGGGCAAGAGCCGGGAGGCCGGCCGGGAGGCGACGCTGGCGACCGTCCAGAACTTCCTCCAGGTGCCGATCGACCACTTCGCCGAGGTCAATCTGCTGGGCTTCTACGACATCGCCAAGGTGCTCCAGCCGATTGAGGTGTGCCTGAAGCACCCGGTCAAGGACCGGTACTCCGGTGCCGACTTCGGCGCGGGCCACCAGCAGCTCAACCCCAAGCAGGCGCTCGCGTTCGTGCGGCAGCGGCACGGCCTCGACGGCGGTGACCTGGACCGCACCCACCGCCAGCAGGCGTTCATCTCGTCGGTCACCCACAAGCTGAAGAGCGAGGGGGTGTTCGGCGACCTGGGCAAGCTCCAGGGGCTGTTCGACGTGGTGAAGAAGGACCTGGTCATCGACAGCAAATTCGACGTCCTGGACTTCGCGCAGCAGGCCACCAACCTCACGGGTGGGAACGTCGAGTTCCACACCCTGCCGATCGCCGGCTTCGGCACCCGCAACCGCGAGTCCGTGAACCTCGTCGACGTCCCGAAGATCCAGTCCATCGTGCAGTCGATGATCGGCGGCAAGTCCGGGTCCTCGGGCGGCTCGGACGGCGCCAAGCCGTCCCCGTCCGCGAAGGCCGCGCCGGGCACCGTCGACGTCCTCAACGGTTCCGGCAAGACGGGCGGCGCGGCCGACGAGCTCAAGGCGCTGACCGACATGGGCTACACGGCGGGCAAGGCGATCAACTTCGCCCCCCGGCAGAAGACCGCCGTGGTCTACGGCGCGGGCGCCCAGGAGGCCGGCCAGCAGATCGCCTCGAAGCTGGGCACGGGCTCGGCCGTCTCCTCGTCGGCCGTCCCCGCCGGACACGTCCATGTCGTCCTCGGCAAGGACTACACCGGACCGCCCTCGACCGGCTCGGACAGCTCCTCCGGGGGCTCCGGGGGCTCCGGGAGCTCCGGCGACAGCAAGGACGCGGGCGGTGCACCGTCCCCGGTCCCGTCGAACGCCTTCGCGGGCGAATCCGTCAAGGAGGGCGGCATCCCCTGCGTCAACTGACGCATCCGCTGCGGCCGGTGGGACGGGCAGCCTCGTCCCACCGGCCGCGGCGGAGCGGCACTATCTGACGTTGCATCAGTTGATGACCCCTTTGGTCCGCTCTGGGGGCGGATGTCCGACCGCGGCCGGGAGGCCGCACGGCGCGGCGCCTAGACTGGGCGCTCCGGGGGCGAAGACACGGGGAGAGCCGCAGTGGTGAAGAGCGTCGGACGCGCGGGCGAGGGTGCGGACGCCACGGCCGATCCGTCCGCCGAGGTGCTGGCCGAGGCGGCGGCGATGTTCGGGCTGCTGGCCTCTCCCCCGCGCCTGCACATCGTCTGGGCACTGGCACAGGGCGAGAGCGACGTCAGCGGGCTCGCCGAGCGGGTCGGCGGCGCACTGCCGGCGGTGAGCCAGCATCTGTCCAAGCTGAAGCTGGCCGGCCTGGTGCGCTCGCGCCGCGAGGGCCGGCGGGTGGTCTACCTCGTCGACAACCCCGATGTGGTGGCGGTGGTCCGGCTCCTGTTCAGGCAGCTGGCCGCCCGCCCCGGCCACGAGCCGCCGGCCCGTCTGCGGCACATCGGCGCCTGAGGCGCCGCACCCCTACCGGCGCCGCCCCGTACCGGCGGCCGTCAGGTCGCGTCGGCGTCGAAGGGCGGACGGTCCCCGGGGGGCGCGTCCGCGCCGTCCCCCTTCCGGAGATCCACCCGGGTCGGGGCGGCACCGAAATCGCGTGCGCCGCGCTCCGCCGCGCCCGGCTCCTCCCGGAAGTCCACCTCCCGCCGCAGGTCGAGAGCGTCCCTGAGCTCCCCGAGCCCGAGGTCGTCGCCCTGGAGCAGCCGCTTGCGGACGAAGTTCTTGGGGTGCAGGTCCTCGAACTCGAAGTCCTTGAATTCCGGGCCGAGTTCGTTGCGCACATCCTCTTTCGCGCTGTCCGAGAACTCCCGTACCTTGCGCAGGAACCCGGTGACGTTCCGGATGAACTCCGGCAGTTTGTCCGGGCCGAAGAGCAGCACCCCGATCACTCCGATGACGAGCAGATCGGCGGTGCTCATACCGAAGAACATCCTGCTGCTCCCTGACCGATCCCGTTGTGCCCACCGCGCGCCACCTGCCGGGACCCGGCCGTGCCGCCTGCCGTCAAGACATTTTAGTGGTTGCGCAATCATGGAACCAAGGAGGGGTTTCCCCTCGTTGTCAGGAACGACAGCACACAGGCACAGGACTGCTGGAGGGTTTTTCATGGGTGTGACCCTGTCCAAGGGCGGCAATGTTTCGCTCAGCAAGGAGGCCCCGGGCCTCAGCGCCGTGACGATCGGCCTGGGCTGGGCCGTCCGCACCACCACCGGCGCGGACTACGACCTCGACGCCTCCGCGCTGCTCTGCGCGCCGTCCGGCAAGGTCGTCTCCGACCAGCACTTCGTCTTCTTCAACAACCTCAGCAGCCCCGACGGTTCCGTGGTGCACTCCGGCGACAACCTCACCGGCGGCAGCCACGGCGACGACGAGCAGATCGAGATCAACCTCTCCTCGGTGCCGGCCGATGTCGCCAAGATCGTCTTCCCGGTCTCCATCTACGAGGCCGAACAGCGCGGCCAGAGCTTCGGCCAGGTCCGCAACGCCTTCATCCGGGTGGTCAACCACGCCAACGGCCAGGAGATAGCCCGCTACGACCTCACGGAGGACGCGTCCACCGAGACCGCCATGGTGTTCGGCGAGGTCTACCGCCACGGCCCGGAGTGGAAGTTCCGCGCCATCGGCCAGGGCTACGCCTCGGGCCTGCGCGGTATCGCCCAGGACTTCGGGGTGAACGTCGGCTGAGGCGCGGCTGCGCGCCGGCCCGCCGGCCGGAGCCCGGTCGGCTCCGCGTACCTGAGAGAGTGAGGTATGGCTGATTCCCGGGTGCGGTGGCGATGGCTCGTCCTGCCGGGCGTCGCCCTGGCCGTATGGGCCATGGTGCCCACCGACCGCGGTTCCCCGCAGGGTGCCGCGCCGGCCCCCGTGGCGACGCCGACCGGCGCGCCGTCGCGGACGCCCGGTGCCGGTCCGACCACGGCGCAGCCCGGCGCGGCATACGACCCGGCGGACTGCGCGGCGGCGGTGCGCAGGTACGCGGTCAAGGCCGGTGTGGCTCCGCGGCTGGTGATGGCGATCCTCTACAACGAGGCGTACAAGCCGCACGACCCCGCCTTCGAGCGCGCCTGGCAGCGGTACAAGGCCGATGCCGCGTTCGGTGTCGCGAACATGCACCGGGCCGCCTTCGACGAGGTCAAGCGGGGGCGCGACTTCGCCGGCCGGAAGTGGGAGGAGCTTCCCGACGACCGGAATCTCGCCGTCGAGGCGGCGGCGTGGTATCTGCACGATCTGGCGGGGCAGTTGCCGGCGCACTGGTCCGCCTCGTACTCACGGGACGACTTGCTGGCGCTGGGATACAACGCCGGCGCGGGCAACATGCTGGCGTTCGCCCGCGGTGTGCCGCCGGGGGGCCAGGCGCAGTCCTACCTGGACCGGCTGCACGACAACTGGGGGAAGGCGGGGAAGGCCGTGGCACCGTGACGGCGGTCCGGTGGCGGGGCGGGGCCCGTATTCCCCGGCCGGGGTCCGCCGCGGCCCCGCGGTCGCGTGGGCAGTGCGCCAAAACAGGGTGGCGGCGATCGTCTGATGCGGCCTCAGCCGCATACTTTAGGCATTGCGCAAAGCGGGGAACCCTGCCGATTTCCGTCGCGTTGTAGCCGAAGGACGCCGGAAGCCGGGACAGTTATGGAGGAAGCTCATGGGCGTGGCCCTGACCAAGGGCGGCAATGTGTCGCTCAGCAAGCAGGCCCCCGGTCTGACCGCCGTGAAGGTGGGGCTGGGCTGGCAGGTGGGCGCCGCCGCCGGAGCCGACCACGACCTGGACGCCAGCGCGCTGCTGTGCGGCCCGTCCGGCAAGGTCCTCTCCGACCAGCACTTCGTCTTCTTCAACAACCTCAGCAGCCCCGACGGTTCGGTGCGGCACTCCGGCAACGGCCCGGCCGGCGGCGGTGACAGCGAGCAGATCGAGGTCCGCCTCGCCTCGGTCCCGCCCGAGGTCGCCAAGATCGTCTTCCCGGTCTCGATCTACGAGGCCGAGCAGCGCCGGCACAACTTCGGCCAGCTCCGCAGCGCGTACATCCGGGTGCTCGACCAGGACAGCGGCACCGAGCTCGCCCGCTACGACCTCACCGGCGAGGCCGCGACCGAGACCGCCATGGTCTTCGGCGAGCTCTACCGCCATGGCACGGACTGGAAGTTCCGCGCCATCGGCCAGGGCTACGCCTCCGGGCTCGCCGGTATCGCCCAGGACTTCGGCGTCGACGTCCTGCGCCCCGCCCCGGCGGCCGGAGCCGGCCCCGCACAATCCTCAGCTTCCGGACAGTCCGCCCCCGTGGGAACGCCCACGCCCACCGTGGCGTCTCTCCCCGTGGCGCCCGCCGCCGGAGCGGAGCCGTCCGGAACCGGCCTCACCGCCGCCTCATCACCGCAATCGACAGGAAGTTCCGACATGACCTGCTTCTTCGACCCCAACCACGGCCCGGGTATGACGCCCGTGATGTGGTCCCCGCAGTGGGGCGTGGCCCGTCAGATCCAGACCTGCGGCGGCTGTGCGCAGCGGATCCAGACCACCACCCCGCCGTTCTACACCCCGGCCCAGGCGGGCTACCCCCAGCAGGCCCAGGCGGGCTATCCGCAGCCGGCGCAGCAGGGCTACCCCCAGGCCCAGCAGGGCTACCCGCAGCAGGGCGGCCCCCAGCAGGGCGGCCGGCGCTTCGGCACCGGCGCACTGCTCGGCGCCGGTGCGGCCGGCCTGGTCGGCGGTGCGCTGCTCAATGAGGCCTTCAGCGACGACGAGCCCCAGGTCGAGGTCGTCAACAACTACATCTACGAGGGCGACGAGTACGGCGGCGAGTACGAGTGACCCGCCGGTCCGTGTGACCGTCCCTCCGGCGCCCGGCCCCGCCCCTCGGCGGGCGGCCGGGCGCCGGCGCATTCCGTGTGCCCGCGCCCGGCCGGCCGCTCACCCGCGGCTCACTTCGGCGCGATCCGTACGACGCCGGTGACGGTGCCCTGCCACCAGACACCGCCGGGCGTGGCGTTGCCCGCCATCTGGAGCGTGTCGAAGAGGAAGCCGGTCCCCAGGTAGCGGCGGTTCGCCACCCGGCCGGTCTCCGCGTCCACGGCCAGGAAGTCGTAGCGGTCCAGGACGCCGGTCCTCGCCGGGTCCAGTACGCCGGTGCGCTCCACCGTTTGACATCCTCGCCCACCTAATGGAGGGCGATTCCCGTCTGCCGTGCCGTTGTCGGGCGCGGCTTCGGGTGGGTTCCTGGTTCATCGCGCTGTGCCGGAACACGTTCCGGTCTTACCTGCGCTCCACAGGCTGTCACCGCCAGTCCGGCGGCCTGGGCAACGTTGACCGCCGCGTTGATGTCCCGGTCCAGGACGGCCCCGCAGGCTCCGCATGTCCATTGGCGGATGTGGAGGGGTTTGGGACCGTCCTTGACGCCGCAGGCCGAGCAGACCTGGGAGGTGCGCTCGAACCGTCCGATGCGCACGAAGGTCCGCCCGTACCGGCGGGCCTTGTACTCCAGCATGGCCACGAACTGCGACCATCCGGCGTCGTGTACGGACTTGGCCAGGCGTGTGCGGGCGAGTCCCTTGACCGCCAGGTCCTCCACCGCGATGGCTTGGTTTTCGCGGATCAGCTGGGTGGAGAGCTGGTGGTGGAACTCGCGCCGCGCATCGGCCACCCGCGCATGAGCACGGGCGAGACGAAACCGGGCCTTGTCCCGGTTGGCGCTTCCCTTCTCCTTGCGAGACAGGGAACGCTGAGCCTTCTTCAACTGCTTCTCGGCCCGCCGCAGGAAACGCGGGCTGTCGATCTTCGTCCCGTTCGAGAGAACGGCGAAGTGCCCAAGACCCAGGTCGATACCGATCTCGGGCGTGGTGGTGGGCAGTACCTCCTGCGGACCGGTCTCCACCACGAACGACGCGAAATACCGTCCGGCCGAGTCCTTGATCACCGTCAGCGTGGACGGCACGGAGGGCAGCGTGCGGGACCACTTCACCGTCACATCACCGACCTTGGGCAGGCGCAGCTTTCCACCGAGGGTGATCTTCCATCCCGCGTTCGCGGTGAAGCGGATCGCCTGCCGGGTGTCCTTGCGGCTCTTGAACCGGGGCGGTCCCATCTTCGGACGCTTGCCCTTGAGGGAGTCGAAAAAGTACCGGTACCCGGTATCCAGGTCCCGCAGGGACTGCTGAAGGATCACCGACGACACCTCGGTCAGCCACGCCCTCTCGGGGGTCTTCTTCACGGCCGTGAGCCGCTTGGACAACTCGCCCGAGGTGACCAACGGCAGCCCGGCGGCACGGGCGGTCTCACGAGCGTGAAGCGCATCGTTGAACACCACCCGAGCGCACCCGAACGCCCTGGCCAGCGCGGCACGCTGAGGCCCGTTCGGGTACAGGCGGAACCCATACCGAAGCTGCATGTCAGCACACTAACGCGGGGGACTGACAAGGTCGTTGGGGTGCCTCGCGCTTCGCGGTGACGCTCCGGCACTCCGCACCGGGATCTTGCAGCATGCGCGCCGGCAGCCCGCAATCCCCGTCCCACTCCTGGAGACGCCCCGGAGCTGCCGGAAGACCGTCAACCGCATGCCGTGAGGATCCCGCCCTCGGAGGGCAGCGGGCCGCCAGCCGGTGCCAGCGGGGGAATTCAGGCCTACGGTCAGGCCATGGCCGAAAATGTAAGCCCCTCACCGACCCTCCTGGCGCGCGCCGAGCGCTTCATCTGGCTGACCGCCCGGGTGCTGGAGCAGCGGCTCTTCGCGTACCACTTCCTCGGCGGCGCCGCGGACCCGGTCGAGACCGCGCTCGCCGCCTACCGCAATGACGACGACGGCTACGGCCACGCCCTGGAGCCCGATCTGCGCGGTCCGGTGAGCCAGCCGCTGCACACCGCGCACGCGCTGAAGGTCCTCGACCGCATCGGGCGCTGCGACGGCCGCCAGGTGGAGCGGATCTGCCGCTATCTGACCCGGATCTCGACGCCGGAAGGAGCGCTGCCGGCGGTGCACCCTTCGCTGCGCGGCTACCCGGCCGCGCCGTGGATCCCGGTGGTGGACGATCCGCCGAGCGCGCTGCTGGCGACCGGCCCGGTGGTGGGGGTGCTGCATCGCAATCAGGTGTGGCACGCCTGGCTGTTCCGGGCCACGGACTACTGCTGGGCGGCCGTGGAGTCCCTGGAGGAGACCCATCCCTACGAGGCCGAGGCGGCGTTGGCCTTCCTGGACGGCGCCCCGGACCGGCCCCGGGCGGCGGCGGCGGCGCGGCGGCTGGGCCGGATCGTCCGGGAGCAGGGCCTGGTCCTGCTGGATCCGGACCGGGCGGCGGACGTCCCGGTGGCGGCGGGGTACGCCCCCGGGGAGCACCACTTCGCGTACCACTTCGCCCCCTCGCCCGACTCGCTGGCCCGCGGCTGGTTCACCGACAAGGAGATGGACGTCGCGCTGGACCATCTCGTCGCCCTCCAGGAGGAGGACGGCGGCTGGCCCGTCAACTGGCGGCTGTGGGCGCCCGGTACGGCGCTGGAGGGCCGTCCGATGGTGACGCTGGAGGCGCTGCGCACCCTGCGGGCATACGGGCGGCCGATGGCCTGAGGGGCCGGGGCGGCACCCGGGGTGCGGTCACCCGCCGAGCGCCCGCACCCCGGCGGTCACCGCCACCGCCGCCCCGACGACGAGCAGGAACGGCGCCCTCAGGACGAGCGCGACGGCCGCCGCGGCCAGCCCGGCGGCCCGGGCGTCGAGCACCAGGTGCGGCCCGTCGCCGAAGGTCTGCTGGGCGGTGAGGGCGGCCAGCAGCGCCACCGGGAGCAGCGCGGCCAGCCGTTTGACCAGCGGGCGTTCCAGGATGCCGGCGGGCGCCGACAGGCCGAGAAACTTGACCAGGTAGCAGCCGACGGCGGTGACGCCGATCGCGATCCAGGTGTTCATGCCCGGTCCTCCCCGGTGGTGCGGTGGTGCGCGGTGTCCGGTCCCCCGGGGGCCGCGCGCCCGCCCCGCCCCTGTACGGCGAGGACGGCGGGTGCGGCCAGCGCCGACAGCAGCACCGGCACGCCCGCGGGCAGGACCGGGAGCGTTCCCAACACCAGCAGGACGGCCAGGCCGGCCGCGGCCCGCTCGACGGCGGTCCTCAGCATCGGCGCGAGCAGCGCCAGGAAGACCGCGGGGCCGGCGGCGTCCAGGCCCCAGGCGGCGGTGTCGCCGAGCGCCTCGGCTCCCAGGGCGCCGCCGAGGGTGGTGAGGTTCCACAGGACGTACAGGGTCAGTCCGGTGACGGTGAAGCCGAGGCGGGCGCGGTGCCGGTCGGGCTGGGCGAGGGCGACGGCCGAGGTCTCGTCGATGACCCAGTGGGCGGCGAGCGGCCGGACCGCGCCCCGGTAGCCGAGGACGGCGGACAGCCGCAGCCCGTAGAAGGCGTTGCGGACGCCCAGGAAGAACGCCCCGGCGGCGGCGGTGAGCGGGTTGCCGCCCGCGGCGAGCGCGCCGACCAGCGCGAACTGGGAGGCCCCGGTGAAGACCAGCAGGCTCAGCGCACAGGTCTGCCAGACGCCGAGCCCGGCGCCGGCGGACGTCACCCCGAAGGCGAAGCCGGAGAGGCCGACGGCCACGCCGACACCCAGCGCGTCCCTGATGACGGCGGAGTCGCGCAGGGCCGCGGCCGGTCGGGGCGGCGGACCGGCCGGCCCCGTAGGGGGTATCGCCGCCGGACCTGCTGCCTCCGTTGTCCCGGATGCCCCGGCCTTCCCCGTGGGGACTGTCCGTTCGGGCGCTTCTCGCTGTGCTGCCTGTGCTGCCTGTTCGGCCTGTTCTGCCACGTCCCGGACCCTAAGAGGACGCGCCCCGGGCGGTCTTGTACGTTCTTGCACCCGCGGAGGCGACGCTCCGCGTCCGTATGCCCGCGTCCCTGCGCCCGCGTCCCTGCGCCCTCGACCGCGCGCCTCCGTTACGCGGGCCCGCCGCCGGCCGGCCGGTCCGCCGCCGCGCGCTCTTGGCGGTAGGCGCCCGGTGGGACCCCGACGATCCGGGTGAAGTGCCGGTTCAGATGCGGCTGGTCGGTGAAGCCGACGGCCACCGCCGTCTCGGCGGGCGCGCGGCCCGCCTCCAGGAGCCGGCGGGCACGCCGTACCCGGGCGTCGGTCAGCCAGGTGTGCGGCGGCATGCCGTACGCGCTCTTGAAGGCCCGCAGCAGCGCGAACGGGCCGGTGTCCAGTTCCCGCGCGAGCTGCTCCAGGGAGGGCGGGTCGGCCATCCGCTCCTCCAGGACGGCGCGGGCGAGGGCGGCGGTGCGGGCGCCGGCCGTACGGGGTGCCCGGGGCGGCAGCGGGCCTCCGTGGCGGCGCAGCAGCCGGGCGAGGGCGATCCGGAGCAGGCTGTCGGCGGCCAGTGCGTTGCCGGCCTCGGCCGCCCGGTGTATCCCGGCGATCATGCGGCCGGTGTGCGGTTCGTCGGCGACGGTGCGGACGAAGCCCGCGGTGCCGCGCAGGGCGGTGGTCTCCCGGGCGATGCCGGCGACGAGGTCCGCCGACGGGTAGAGCGTGGCGTAGGTCCAGCCCTCGGGGGCGCCGGCCCGCGCGGTGTGCGCGACCTCCGGATTGATCATCACGATGCCTCCGTGGCCGGCCCGGACCACACCGTCCTGGAGGCCGACCTCCTCGATCCCGGAGGTGACCACGCAGATCACATAGCCGTCGTGGGCATGGCGGGGGAAGGCGTGCTCCACGTAGCGGGCGCGCAGCAGGTCGAGACCGGGCAGTCCGGCATAGCGCCAGTGGCGCGCCCACTCGCCGCCGGCCCTCGGCACCGCCCGCGCACCCGCCTCGCCGCACGGGACGGCCCCGCCGCCCGTGCCGCCCCCGTCGATCATGGCCATGCTCCCCATTCTGCGCCCGCCGGGCCGCCGCGGGCCGGGGCGTCCGCACCGTGGACGGACGGGAACGGACGGGTACGGGCAGGGGCGGACGGGGGCGCGGCGCCGGGGTCGGGCCGTCCGCGGCGGGCGCCGGACCGGATTGTCAGTGGTCCGGTGCACGATGGGGGACATGACCGAGGCAGCGCTCGATTCGTTCTCGCCGGCGACCCGCGGATGGTTCGCCGGGGCCTTCAGCGCGCCCACCGCCGCGCAGGAGGGAGCCTGGCAGGCGATCGGCGCCGGCTCCGACGTCCTCGTGGTGGCGCCGACGGGCTCCGGCAAGACCCTCGCCGCCTTCCTCGCGTCGCTGGACGCGCTGGCGAGCAGCCCGCCGCCCGCCGAACCGAAGAAGCGCTGCCGGGTGCTGTACGTCTCCCCCCTGAAGGCACTCGCCGTCGACGTGGAGCGCAACCTGCGCAGCCCGCTGACCGGGATCCGTCAGGAGTCGGTCCGCCTCGGGCTGCCGGAGCCGGACATCCGGGTGGGCATCCGCTCCGGGGACACCCCGCCCGCCGAGCGGCGCTCCCTGGCGAGCCGCCCGCCGGACATCCTCATCACGACCCCCGAGTCGCTGTTCCTGATGCTGACGTCCTCGGCCCGGGAGGCGCTGGCCGGCGTCGAGACGGTCATCGTGGACGAGGTGCACGCCGTCGCCGGCACGAAGCGCGGTGCTCATCTGGCGCTCTCCCTGGAGCGGCTGGACGAGCTGCTCGCCCGCCCGGCCCGCCGGATCGGGCTGTCGGCGACGGTCCGCCCCGTGGAGGAGGTGGCCCGCTATCTCTCCCCGCGGCGCCGGGTGGAGATCGTCCAGCCGCCGTCCGCGAAGCGGTTCGACCTGTCGGTGGTGGTCCCCGTGGAGGACATGGGAGAGCTGGGCGGCTCCCCCGTCCAGGAGGGCGATACGGGCGAGAAGCCGTCCATCTGGCCCCAGGTCGAGGAGCGGATCGCCGACCTCGTCCAGGCGCACCGCTCCACGATCGTCTTCGCCAACTCCCGCCGCCTGGCGGAGCGCCTCTGCAACCGCCTCAACGAGATCGCGTACGAGCGCACGGTGGGCGAGGCCCTTGCCGAGCACCACGCCCCCGCGGAGCTGATGGCCGAGTCCGGCGCCGCCAAGGGCGCGCCGCCCCTGCTGGCCCGCGCCCACCATGGTTCCGTCTCCAAGGAGCAACGCGCCCAGGTGGAGGAGGACTTGAAGGCCGGCCGGCTGCCGGCCGTGGTCGCCACCTCCAGTCTGGAGCTGGGCATCGACATGGGCGCGGTCGATCTGGTCGTCCAGGTGGAGTCGCCGCCGTCGGTCGCCTCCGGGCTCCAGCGGGTCGGCCGGGCCGGCCATCAGGTCGGCGCGGTGTCGACGGGCATCGTCTTCCCCAAGTACCGCGGCGATCTGGTGCAGGCGGCGGTGGTGACCGAGCGGATGCGCTCGGGGGCCATCGAGGCGCTGCGGGTGCCCGCCAATCCGCTGGACGTGCTGGCCCAGCAGCTGGTCGCGATGGCCGCGATGGACACCTGGGACGTCGAGGAGCTGCTCGCCGTGGTCCGCCGGGCGGCCCCGTTCGCCTCCCTCCCCGAGTCCGCGTACACCGCCGTACTGGACATGCTCGCCGGCCGCTATCCCTCCGACGCCTTCGCCGAGCTGCGCCCGCGCGTCGTCTGGGACCGCGTCGCCCGGACGGTCACCGGCCGCCCCGGCGCCCAGCGCCTGGCCGTGACGTCCGGGGGCACGATCCCCGACCGCGGCCTGTTCGGCGTCTTCCTGGCGGGCGAGAGCTCCGCGAAGGGCGGGCGACGGGTGGGAGAACTGGACGAGGAGATGGTCTACGAATCCCGCGTCGGCGACGTCTTCACGCTCGGCACGACGTCCTGGCGCATCGAGGACATCACCCGCGACCGGGTCCTGGTCACCCCCGCTCCCGGAGTCCCCGGCCGGCTGCCCTTCTGGAAGGGCGACCAGCTCGGCCGCCCGCTCGAACTGGGCCGTGCGCTGGGCGCGTTCCTCCGGGAGATCGGCTCGCTGTCCCCGGAGGACGCCGGCGCCCGGCTGGCCGCCGCCGGGCTCGACGACTGGGCGGTCTCCAACGTCCTGGGCTATCTCGCCGAGCAGCGGCAGGCCTGCGGCCATGTCCCCGACGACCGCACGATCGTCGTCGAGCGCTTCCGCGACGAGCTGGGCGACTGGCGCATCGTCGTCCACTCCCCCTTCGGCGCGCAGGTGCACGCCCCCTGGGCGCTGGCCCTCGGCGCCCGGCTCGCCGAGCGCTACGGCATGGACGCCCAGGTGATGCACGCCGACGACGGCATCGTGCTGCGGCTGCCGGACGCCGATCTGATGGGCCTCGACCTCCTCGACGGCGACACCGGGTTCGCCGGCCCGGCGGACCGCGCGGAGTACGACCCCGAGCAGTCCCCCGTGGGCGCCGCCGATGTCGCCTTCGACCGGGGCGAGGTCGACCAGCTCGTCACGGACCAGGTCGGCGGCTCCGCGCTGTTCGCCTCCCGCTTCCGGGAGTGCGCGGCGCGCGCCCTGCTGCTGCCCCGGCGCAGCCCCGGCAAGCGCACGCCGCTGTGGCAGCAGCGCCAGCGCGCCGCCCAGCTCCTCCAGGTGGCAAGCGAGTTCGGGTCCTTCCCGATCGTGCTGGAGGCGGTCCGCGAATGCCTCCAGGACGTCTTCGACGTGCCGGGCCTGGCGGAGCTGATGGGCGACATCGAGGCCCGCCGGGTCCGCCTGGTCGAGGTCACCACCCCCGAGCCGTCCCCGTTCGCCCGCTCGCTGCTCTTCGGCTATGTCGCCCAGTTCCTGTACGAGGGCGACTCCCCCCTGGCCGAGCGCCGCGCCGCCGCGCTCTCGCTGGATTCCCGGCTGCTCGCCGAGCTGCTGGGCCAGGCCGAGCTGCGCGAACTGCTGGACGCGGAGGTGCTGGCCGAGCTGGAGCGCGAGCTCCAGTGGCGTACGGAGGACCGGCGCGCCAAGGACCCCGAGGGCGTCGCCGATCTGCTGCGGCTGCTGGGACCGCTGACCGACGCCGAGCTGACCGAGCGCGGCGCGGATCCGGCCTGGCCGAGGGAGCTGGCCGCCGCCCGCCGCGCCATCCGGGTGCGGATCGCCGGCGCCGACCACTGGGCCGCCGTCGAGGACGCCGGGCGGCTCCGGGACGCGCTGGGCACGGCGCTGCCGGTCGGCGTCCCGGAGTCCTTCACCGAGCCGGTCAAGGACCCGTTGGGCGATCTGCTGTCCCGATATGCCCGCACCCACGGCCCGTTCACGTCCGAGCAGGCCGCCGCCCGCTTCGGCCTCGGCACGGCCGTTACGGACGGCGCGCTGCACCGCCTCGCCGCCGCCGGCCGGGTCGTCCAGGGCGAGTTCCACCCCGCCGGCATCGGCCAGGAGTGGTGCGACGCCCAGGTGCTGCGCCGGCTGCGCCGCCGCTCGCTGGCCGCGCTGCGCGAAGAGCTGGAGCCGGTGCCGCCCGCGGCGCTCGCCGCCTTCCTCCCCCAGTGGCAGCATGTCGGCCCGCCGCGCCCGGCGCCGGCCGGCGGGGCGCCCGCGGCCCCGCCCGCCGGCGCGTCGTCCGGCCTGCGCGGTATCGACGGCCTGGTGCGCGCCGTCGAGCAGCTCCAGGGCGCGCCGGTGCCCGCCTCCGCCCTGGAGAAGCTGGTGCTGCCGTCCCGGGTCGGCGGATACTCCCCGGCCCTGCTCGACGAACTGACCGCCACCGGCGAGGTGTTGTGGGCCGGCGCCGGCGCCCTCCCCGGCAAGGACGGCTGGCTCTCCCTCCATCTCGCCGACTCCGCGCCCCTGTTGCTCCAGCCGCCGCTCCCCCTGGAGCTGACCGCGCTGCACGACTCCGTGCTGGCCGCCCTCGCCCCTGGTTACGGCCTGTTCTTCCGCCAGATCGCCGACCAGGTCCGCGCCACCACCCACCCCGACGCCACGGATCCCCAACTGGCCGACGCCATCTGGGATCTGGCCTGGTCGGGACGGCTCACCAACGACACCCTCGCCCCGCTCCGCGCCCTCCTCGGCTCCGGCCGCACGGCCGGCTCGACCGCCCACCGCGCCCGCCGCGCCGTCCCCCGGGGCCGGTACGGTTCGCTGACCGCGGCGGCCGGCCGGCCCACCGCCTCCCGCTCCGGACCGCCCACGGTCGGCGGCCGGTGGTCCCTGCTGCCCGCCCCCGAGCCCGACCCCACCCACCGGGCCCACGCCCTGGCCCGTACGCTCCTGGACCGGCACGGCATCGTCACCCGCGGCGCGGTCGCCGCCGAGGGCGTCGCGGGCGGCTTCTCCGCCGCGTACCGCGTCCTGGCCGCCTTCGAGGAGTCCGGGCAGGCCCGCCGCGGCTATGTCGTCGAGGGGCTGGGCGCCGCCCAGTTCGCGATGGACGGCGCGGTGGACCGGCTGCGCGCGGTCAGCAGCCGGCGGGAGCGCACCGCCGACGGCCCCCTCCCGGACGGCGCACCGGGGCCCGCCCGGCAGGGCGGCCCGCCGCGCGCCCTCCTCCTGGCCGCCGCCGACCCGGCCAACGCGTACGGCGCCGCGCTGCCCTGGCCCGATCCGCCCGAGGGCGCCACCCACAAACCGGGCCGCAAGGCGGGCTCCCTGGTCGTCCTGGTCGACGGCGAGCTGGCGCTCTACATGGAGCGCGGCGGCAAGACCGTGCTCCTCTGGCCGCTCGGCGACCCGGCCGACGCCGCCACCGACCCGCGCCTCCAGCCCGCCGTCGCCGCGCTCACCGACGCGGCCCGGGCCGGCGCGCTCGGCACGATCACCACCGAGCGCATCAACGGCACCGCAGCCCTGACCTCCCCCTTCGCCCCGATATGGGAGGCCGCCGGCTTCCACCCGACCCCGCGCGGTCTGCGGCTGCGCGGCTGAGCCGCGGCGGGGCGCGGACCGGTCGCGGGCCGCCGCTCGCCCGCCGCGGCGTGCATGATGGCCCCATGCCCGAAGGTGACACGGTCTGGCGGCTGGCGCAGCGCCTCCAGGAGGCCCTGGCCGGCAGCCCGCTGACCCGTTGCGACCTGCGCGTTCCGCGGCTCGCGACGGTGGATCTGACCGGCCGCGAGGTGCTGGAGGCGGTCTCGCGCGGCAAGCATCTGCTCACCCGCTTCGAGGGCGGTCTCACCCTGCACTCCCATCTGCGGATGGACGGCGCCTGGAAGATCTACGCCCCCGCCGAACGCTGGCGCGGCGGCCCCGCCCACCAGATCCGGGCCGTCCTCGGCACCGCCGCGCACACCGCCGTCGGCTACCGCCTCCCGGTCCTCGACCTGCTGCGCACCGCCGACGAGTCCCGGGTCACCGGCCATCTGGGCCCCGACCTCCTCGGCCCCGACTGGGATCCCGCCGAAGCCCTGCGCCGGCTGCTCGCGGCCCCCGGGCGCCCCCTCGGCGAGGCCCTGCTGGACCAGCGCACGCTCGCCGGCATCGGCAATGTCTACAAGTCCGAGCTCTGCTTCCTGCTCCGCGCCTCCCCCTGGCTCCCCGTCGGCGACCTCGTCGACCCCGAACGCGCCCCGGCGCTCGCCAAGAAGCTCCTGGAAGCCAACAAGAATCGCCCCGCCCGGGTCACCACCCCGAGCTCGCGCCCCGACCGCCGCCTGTGGGTCTACGGCCGTGCCGGGCGCCCCTGCCTGCGCTGCGGTACACCGGTCCGCACCGCCGATCAGGGACCCACCGCCGAGGAGCGCGTCACGTACTGGTGCCCCACCTGCCAGCCGCCCCCGCCGGACGCCCGCGACCGCCCCGACGGTCCACCCCTGCACACCAATTGACGCCCCATCAGATCTTTTCCTACCCTCACCCCATGCCCCTCACCGCGTACGACCTCACGGGCCGCACCGCGATCGTCACCGGCGCGGCCGGGGGCATCGGCCGCGCCTGCGCCGTCCTCCTCGCCGAGGCCGGCGCCACCGTCCACTGCGCGGACCTCGACGAGCGGGGAGTCCAGGACACCGCGGCGGCCGTCACCGCATCCGGCGGCGCCGCGCACGCCCACCGCGTCGACGTCACCCGGCGCGACCAGGTCGCCGCCGTCGTCGACGCCGCCCGCTCGTCCGGCCGCCTGGACATACTGGCCGCGGTCGCCGGAATCATGCACTCCGCCCCCGTCCTGGACACCGACGAAGCAGACCTGGACCGGGTCTGGAACACCAACTTCAAGGGCGTCCTGCACAGCTGCCGGGAAGCGGCCCGCGCCATGATCGCCACCGGCACCCGGGGCAGCATCATCACCATGGCCTCCGGCGCCATCGACACCGGCGCCCCCGGGCTCCTCTGCTACGGCGTCGCCAAGGCCGCCGTCGTCCAGCTCACCAAGACCCTGGCCACCGAAGTCGGCCGGCACGGCATCCGCGTCAACGCAGTCGCCCCGGGCTGGATCCGTACGCCGATGACCGACCGCCACACCGCCGAGGCCCGGCAGCAGGCCGAGGCACCGATGGTCCGGATGTCCCCGCTGGGCCGGGTCGGCGAGCCCGGCGAGATCGCCCATGCCGTGCTCCACCTGGCATCGGACGCCTCGTCGTTCACGACCGGCCAGATCCTCCGCCCCAACGGCGGTGTCGCCATGCCCTGGTGACCTTCCCCCAGCTCGCCCCCGCGCGCCACTTCGCCCCCTCGCGCCGCCCCGCCCACGGCACGCAGTGCACCGGCAGCAGACTGAGCCCCCAGCCGCCCGTCACCACGGCCCCTTCCACCGGTCCCGAGGACTGCGGCCACAGCGCCAGCCGGACCGCCGCCCACCACCACAGCCCCCCCACGAGGGCCGTGGATATCCAGCGGCCCGGCGCGGACCACGGCCCCCGCCCGCCCGGCCTGCGGGCCGGACCCCGCTCGCCCGGGCCACGCGCCACGAAGTCGCGCCACGCCATGCCTGCCTCCTCGGGGGCCGACGTTAGACGGGCCCGCGGCCCGGCGGCAGAGCGCACCGTCACACGCCCGGCGCGCACACCGTGCCGCGAGCCCGGGGGCGCACGACCTTGCCCACAGTGGGCAAGGTCAGTGGGCCTCCGCCTGGAACATCCAGTGATGCTTCTCCAGGTCGGCCGTGAGCCCGATGAGAATGTCCTGGCTGACCGGGTCGGGATCGGCGGTGGCGGTGATCCGCTCCCGCATCCGCCCGATGACCGCGCCGAGCGCGTCCACCAGCGTCCGTACCGCGTCGCCGTCCTTGATCCAGCCGTCCCCGACCTCCCGGACGCCGCTGGTCTTGGCTACCGTGGCGGACCGGCCGTCCGGCGGCACCCCGATCGCCGAGGCCCGCTCGGCCACCGTGTCCGCGTGCTGCCGCGCGACGTCGACGACCTCGTCGAGCTGGAGATGGACGGGGCGGAAGCGCGGTCCGACGACGTTCCAGTGCACCTGCTTGGCGACGAGGCCGAGGTCCACCAGGTCGACCAGGGCTCCCTGGAGGGCGTTCCCGACGACGGCGCGGGCTTCATCGGAGAGGGTGCTCGTGACGACAGACATCCAGCGACTCCTTTTCAGGCGCATTCAAGGGTATTCAGGCGAATGTTCCGAAAAAAACCGATTTAGCCCATCGTACGGGCCAAGCCGCTGCTCCGAGCAGCCCAGCGGGTCCGCCCGGGCACCCGGCCGCTCCCCGCCCGGACAGCACGGAGCCCCGGCGGGCTGCTGCCCGCCGGGGCTCCGATCACGTACGAACGTGCGGTGTCAGGCCGCGACGACATCCACGACGTCGGCCGGGGGCTTGATGGTCACGCGCTCCTCGGGCACACCGGCCAGGGACGTGACGGACACCGAATTGAGCTTCGGCCGCACCGGTGCCGGCACCGTGTCACTCGCGGCTGCGGACGCTGCCAGCTCGGCGAGTGCCAGCTCGTCGCTGACCTCTCGCATGAGCTCGGACATGCGCACATCCAGTGCGTCACAGATCGCCGAGAGCAGTTCGGAGGACGCCTCCTTCTGGCCCCTCTCGACCTCGGACAAATAGCCGAGCGACACCCGGGCGGAGGACGAGACCTCGCGCAGGGTGCGGCCTTGGCGCTGACGCTGTCGGCGCAGCACATCACCCAGCAGGCGACGAAGCAGAATCATCGCTGGCTCCCTCCTCGGACCTCGGATCCGGATCCTTCTCGCCCCACCGTACCGCCTCGGGCCGTACCCGTGCCGGGAGCCAGTACGTGTTCACTCAGGGCTGCAAACATCCATTCCCCCCGTGTTGTTCCGTATCCTGTGCCCGCGCATTTTCTGTGAGTTCGCTCAACAGCAGCGCAAGCACGGCTTGGACACTGTCACGACGGATCCGGTCGCGATCCCCCGCAAGTGCCAGCCGTCGCACCTCTCCGTCACCGTCCGGTCCCTGGACGGCTACGTACACCGTGCCCACGGGCTGTCCGTCCTGGGGCTCGGGCCCGGCGACGCCCGTGGTGGCGATGCCCCAGTCGGCGCCGAGCACCCGCCGCACCCCGCGCGCCATCTGCCGCGCGACCTCGCCGTCCACGGCCCCGCGCGCGGCCAGCAGCGCACCGTCCACGCCCAGCAGCTCCCGCTTGAGCTCGGTGGCGTACGCGGTCACCGAGCCGCGCAGCACCCGCGACGCCCCGGGCACCGCGGTCAGCTCGCCGGCGACCAGTCCGCCGGTCAGCGATTCGGCCACGGCCAGGCTCTGCCGCCGCCCGGCGAGCACCTCCAGCGCCCCGGCCGCCGCAGAACCCGGCCCGCTCACCGCGCGGTGTTCCTCTCGGAGCTCTCGGCCCGCTCCGCCCGCTCCCTGGCCAGCCCGGCCCGGCGCAGCACCACGGCCTGCCGTACGTAGTCGAGCCCGGTGACGACCGTCAGCGCCACGGCCACCGCCATCACCCACCAGCGGAACGTCGCGAGTGGACCGGTCAGCACCAGGACGTACATGCCGACGGCCGTGCCCTGCGCCAATGTCTTGATCTTGCCGCCGCGACTGGCCGGAATCACACCGTGCTTGATCACCCAGAACCGCATCAGCGTGATGCCGAGCTCCCGGAAGAGGATCACGCCCGTGACCCACCAGGACAGGTCACCCAGCACCGAGAGGCAGATCAGCGCCGCCCCCATGATCGCCTTGTCCGCGATCGGGTCGGCGATCTTGCCGAAGTCCGTGACCAGGTTGTACGTGCGCGCCAGATGCCCGTCGAAGACATCGGTGATCATGGCGACGGCGAACGCCGCCCAGGCGAACACGCGCCAGACCGGGTTCGCGCCGCCGTCGTGCACCAGCAGCAGGACGAACGCCGGGACCAGCAGCAGCCGCAGCATCGTCAGGACGTTGGCGATGTTCCACAGCCCGGCCTGCCGGACGGCCGGCGCGGTGCGCGGCCCCCCGGCGGCGGAAGCCGAGGCTCCGCTCATCTGCCCGCCTCCTCGGTACACCCTGTACCGTCCACCGACAGCACCTCCGCCACGAGGTCCACACCCTCGCTCGCGACCACCTTTGCTTCGACCATACGACCGGGCAGCAGGTCCCGGCCGCCCGTGAGCAGCGTGACCCCGTCGGTCTCCGGCGCCTGGTGCGCGGCCCGCCCGACGACGCCGTCGTCCTCGTCGTCGATCCGGTCCACCAGCACCCGGACCGTCTCGCCGACCCGCTCGGCCGCCCGCTGCGCGGTCAGCTCCTCGGCCAGCCGGGACACCCGGGACAGCCGCTCGGCGACCTCGTCCGGGTCGACCTTGTCCTCGTAGGAGGCGGCCTCGGTGCCGTCCTCGTCGGAGTAGCCGAAGACGCCGATGGCGTCCAGCCGGGCCTCGCCCAGGAACCGCTCCAGCTCCGCCAGGTCGCTCTCGGACTCACCGGGGAAGCCGACGATGAAGTTGGACCGGGCCCCGGCCTGCGGCGCCTTCGTGCGGATCGTCTCCAGCAGCTCCAGGAAGCGGTCGGTGTCGCCGAACCGGCGCATCGCGCGCAGCACCCCGGGCGCCGAGTGCTGGAAGGACAGGTCGAAGTAGGGCGCCACCTTGTCGGTGCCGGTCAGCACGTCGATCAGGCCGGGCCGCATCTCGGCGGGCTGGAGGTAGCTGACCCGGATCCGCTCGATGCCGTCGACCGCGGCCAGCTCCGGCAGCAGCGTCTCCAGCAGCCGGATGTCGCCGAGGTCCTTGCCGTACGAGGTGTTGTTCTCGGAGACCAGCATGACCTCCTTGACGCCCTGCTCGGCCAGCCAGCGGGTCTCACCGAGCACGTCGGAGGGCCTGCGGGAGATGAACGAGCCGCGGAAGGAGGGGATCGCGCAGAACGAGCAGCGCCGGTCGCAGCCCGAGGCCAGCTTCACCGAGGCGACCGGCTCGTTGCCCAGCCTGCGGCGCAGCGGCGCCCGCGGCCCGGACACCGGTGCGACGCCCTCGGGCAGGTCCTGCGGCGGGACCGCCGGCTCCTCGGCACCGGACTGGGCGTGGCCGGGCAGTGCGACCCCGGCGGCGTCCTGGCGCTCGGCCGGGCTGATCGGCAGCAGCTTGCGGCGGTCGCGCGGGGTGTGCGCGGCGTGGATACCACCGCTGAGGATCGTCTGGAGCCGGTCGGAGATGTTGCTGTAGTCGTCGAAGCCGAGCACGCCGTCCGCCTCCGGCAGCGCCTCGGCGAGCTCCTTGCCGTACCGCTCGGCCATGCAGCCGACGGCGACGACGGCCTGGGTCCGGCCGCCACGTCCTTCAGAGGCCGCAGCCTTGAGATCGTTGGCTTCCAGCAGGGCGTCGACGGAGTCCTTCTTGGCGGCTTCGACGAAGCCGCAGGTGTTGACGACGGCCACATCCGCGTCGGCGGCTTCCTCGACGAGCTCCCAGCCGTCCGCTGCCAAGCGGCCTGCGAGCTCCTCCGAGTCCACCTCGTTACGGGCGCAGCCAAGAGTGACAAGGGCGACGGTACGGCGTTCGGGCATAGGGCTCAGCCTACTTCGTCCCGGCCGCCCCTATGGCGCGCAGGTCTCCGCCGCCGGCCCCGGACGCCCGGGCCGTGCGGCGGACACCCCCGCGAGCGGTCGGTCTCAGCCCGCCTGCGGGTCTCCCGGTGTGTAGCTCAGACGCTCCACGGAGCCCTCGTCGCCGACCTTCTTGACCTCCTTGCCGTTGACGTACAGCTGTACGGCCCCGGCATTGCCTACGACAAGATCGATCCGCTTCTTGTCGGTGAGCGTCTTCGACTCGCCCTGCTTGAGCAGCCCGTCCTGCAGGAGGTTGCCGTCGGCGTCCTTGGCGGAGATCCAGCTCTGGCCGTCCTTGGCGGTCACCTTGATCGTGACCTGGTCCTTGGGCAGTCCGGCGATGGCGCTGTCGGACGGTGCCGGGCGGGGCGCCGCGGGCTTGGGCTGGGCCGGGTGGATGGTGCGCGAGGGGCCCGGCTTGTCGGCCTTGGCGGTGTCGGCCGCGATCGGGCCGCCGCCCTGCTTGCCGCCGCCGCTGAAGAGCGTGAAGCCGACGAAGCCGACGACGGCGACGATTGCCGCGACCATCGCGGCGGTCCAGTTGGGGCGCCGCGGCTCCGAGCGGATCCGTTCCGCCTCGAAGAGCGGGGCGGCGGCCGTCGGCGCGGGCCGGCCACCGTGCTCGGCGTCGTAGCGTGCGATCAGGGGTTGGGGGTCGAGAGAGACGGCGCGGGCGAGCGTTCGAATGTGTCCGCGTGCGTAGACGTCCCCACCGCAGCGCGAGAAGTCGTCCTCCTCGATCGCGTGCACGATGGGGATCCGCACCCGTGTCGTCGTACTGACCTCTTCAACGGTCAGTCCCAGTCCGATACGGGCCTGCTGGAGGGCTCGACCGACCGAAGGCCGGTCCTGGCCGGCGGACGGCCGGTCCTCTTCGGGGGGACCGGCGGAAGGCCGGTCGTCTTCGGGGGAGTTGCCGATGGACACGGGGGCGCCTTTCGAGCGTGTAGCCACCTGCTGGAAGTTCAGTCTAGGGGTGGAGCGAAAGGGTCGGGCAAGCGGGAGAGCCGGGTTTGTACGCCATCAGAACGCCCTGTCGCACTGGCCCGGGGCCGGAGGATGAAGCATCGTTCCCACGCCTCCCTCAACTTGACGTATCGGCAGAAGAAACGGTTGCCTACCGCCACTTACGGGGGACACCGTACGTGCGTGCTACTCGCTAGCCTCCCCGCGGATGACCGCCAGCACTCCGTCCAATTCATCCGGCTTCACCAGCACATCGCGCGCCTTGGAGCCCTCGCTCGGGCCGACGATGTTCCGCGACTCCATCAGGTCCATCAGCCGCCCGGCCTTGGCGAAACCCACCCGCAGTTTGCGCTGGAGCATCGACGTCGACCCGAACTGGGTGGACACCACCAGCTCCGCGGCCTGGCACAGCAGATCGAGGTCGTCGCCGATGTCCTCGTCGATCTCCTTCTTCTTCGCGCTGCCGACGGTGACGTCGTCCCGGAAGACCGGCGCCATCTGGTCCTTGCAGTGCTGGACGATGACGGACACCTCGGCCTCGGTGACGAACGCGCCCTGCATCCGCACCGGCTTGTTGGCGCCCATCGGCAGGAACAGCCCGTCGCCCTTGCCGATCAGCTTCTCGGCGCCCGGCTGGTCGAGGATGACCCGGCTGTCCGCGAGCGAGGACGTCGCGAACGCCAGCCGGGACGGCACGTTCGCCTTGATCAGACCGGTCACGACATCGACGGACGGGCGCTGGGTGGCCAGCACCAGATGGATACCGGCCGCGCGCGCCAGCTGGGTGATGCGGACGATGGAGTCCTCCACGTCGCGCGGCGCCACCATCATCAGGTCGGCCAGCTCGTCCACGATCACCAGCAGGTACGGATACGGCGCCAGCTCCCGCTCGCTGCCCGCGGGCGGGCTGACCTTGCCGTTGCGCACCGCCTCGTTGAAGTCGTCGATGTGCCGGTAGCCGTACGCGGCGAGATCGTCGTAGCGCAGATCCATCTCGCGCACCACCCACTGGAGCGCCTCGGCGGCCCGCTTGGGGTTGGTGATGATCGGCGTGATCAGGTGCGGGATGCCCTCGTAGGCGGTCAGCTCGACCCGCTTGGGGTCGACCAGCACCATCCGCACGTCCTCCGGCGTGGCCCGCACCATGACCGAGGTGATCAGGCAGTTGATGCAGGAGGACTTGCCGGAACCGGTCGCACCGGCGACGAGGATGTGCGGCATCTTCGCCATGTTGGCCATGACGTAGCCGCCCTCGACGTCCTTGCCGAGCGCCACCAGCATCGGGTGCTCGTCGCCCGCCGCGTCGGCCAGCCGCAGCACGTCGCCGAGGTTGACCATCTCGCGGTCGGTGTTGGGGATCTCGATGCCGACCGCGGACTTGCCGGGGATCGGGCTGATGATCCGGACGTCCGGACTGGCCACCGCGTACGCGATGTTCTTCGCCAGCGCGGTGATCTTCTCGACCTTGACGGCCGGGCCGAGCTCGACCTCGTAGCGGGTGACCGTCGGGCCCCGGGTGAAGCCGGTGACCGAGGCGTCGACCTTGAATTCCTGGAAGACGTTGGTCAGCGCGGCCACTATCGCGTCGTTCGCGGCGCTGCGGGTCTTGCCGGGGCCGCCCCGGGACAGCAGGTCCAGGGACGGCAGGGAGTATGTGATGTCGCCGGAGAGCTGGAGCTGTTCGGCGCGCGGCGGCAGATCGCCGGACGGCTCCGGCGCGGCCTTGGTGAAGTCCACCGCCGGTGCCTTGGTGAGGTCCGGTACGGACCGCGCCGGCGGCACCGAGCCGCTCTCCTCCCCGGTGTCCGCACCGCGCTCCCGGCGCTCCCCGGAGATCCCGCTGCTGAGGTCCGCGACCAGCGGCGAGGGCTGGACGCCGTGCAGCACCGCGCCGTCCAGCGCGGCGGCGGCAGCGGCGGCGACATCCACCGCGTCCGGCTCCCGCTCGGCGGGCTGTGCGCCGGCCCGGCGCGGGCGGCGCCGGGCCAGCGCCGCCTCCTCCATGACGTCCGGGTCCGGCGAGCCGGCCGCGGCACCGCGCCGCGGCTTGCGGGCCGGCTGCTCGCGCCACTCCTCGGCGTACTCCGCCGGCTCCTCGCCGTACGGTTCGTCCCCGCCCTCCGCGGTCTCCAGCACGCCCAGCCGGACGGCGACCGCCTTCAGCCGCTGCGGAATGGCGTTCACCGGCGTCGCGGTCACCACCAGCAGCCCGAAGACGGTCAGCAGCACCAGCAGCGCCACCGCCAGTGTCTGCCCGACGGTGAAGATCAGCGGTTTGGACGCGGCCCAGCCGACATAGCCGCCGGCGTCCTGTATGGCGGCGAGCCCGTCGCCCCGCCCCGGGGACCCGCAGGCCATCGCGACCTGCCCGAGCACGCCGATGACCAGCGCCGACAGCCCGATGACGATCCGGCCGTTGGCCTCCGGCCGCTCGGGATGGCGGATGAGCCGCACGGCGATACCGCCGAGCAGGATCGGTACGACCAGGTCGAGCCGCCCGAAGGCGCCGGTCACCAGCAGCTCGACGAGATGGCCGACCGGCCCGGAGAGGTTGGACCACGTACCGGCCGCGATGACCAGCGCCAGCCCGAGCAGCAGCAGCGCCAGCCCGTCCTTGCGGTGTGCCGGATCGAGGTTCTTCGCACCGCGCCCGAAACCGCGGAACACCGCCCCGACACCGTGTGCGGCACCGAGCCAGCAGGCGCGGGCGAGGCGGTAGACACCGCCGGTCGGCGACGGCGCCGGCTTCGGCGCGGCCTTCTTGGCGGGCGCCCTCCTGGCCGGGGCCTTCTTCGCCGCCGCGGTCTTCTTGGCCGGCGGCTTCTTCGCGGGTGCCTTCTTGGCGGCGGTCTTCTTCGCGGCGCCCCCGGACTGTCCGGCGCGCGGCTTCGAGGGGCCCGCCGTGCGCTGGGTTCCCTTGCCGGACGTACGTGAGGCCATGGCGACGAGGTTACAGGCGCCGACCGGCGCGGCACGAGCGCACGGCGCTTCACCCATTCGTGTCGCGCGCCGGTCTCCTGAAGGGCCGTCAGCGCGCGTCCGTACGGACCGTCAGCCCGCCGCCGCCCCCGAGCCCGGCTCCAGCGCGTCCAGAGCCCGGCGCAGGCCGGTCAGCTTGCGCTCCAGGTGCGCGGCGGTGGCCACCGCCGCGGCGTCCGCGGTCTCGTCCAGCTGTTTGGAGAGCGCCTCGGCCTGCTCCTCGACGGCCGCCAGCCGCGCGGAGAGCTCGGCGAGCAGCCCCGCGGACTCCTTGGCGTCGCCGACGCTCTGCCGACCGCCCTCCAGCTGGAGCCTCAGCAGCGAAGCCTGCTCGCGGAGTTGGCAGTTCTTCATGTACAGCTCGACGAAGACCGAGACCTTGGCGCGCAGCACCCACGGGTCGAACGGCTTGGAGATGTAGTCGACCGCGCCGGCCGCATAGCCGCGGAAGGTGTGGTGCGGACCGTGGTTGATGGCCGTGAGGAAGATGATCGGGATGTCCCGGGTGCGCTCCCGCCGCTTGATGTGCGCCGCGGTCTCGAAGCCGTCCATTCCCGGCATCTGCACATCGAGCAGAATCACCGCGAAGTCGTCGGTGAGCAGTGCTTTGAGCGCTTCCTCCCCGGACGATGCCCGCACCAGTGTCTGATCGAGCGCAGAGAGGATCGCCTCCAGCGCCAGCAGATTCTCCGGCCGGTCATCGACCAGGAGGATCTTGGCCTTCTGCACCATGGCCCGTCCTCCTCGCCCCGGCATCGAACCGGACGCCACCCCAGGGGACGACTCCGTCACGCCGCCCGTCCTTGTGCCGGTCATGGTAGCTGCACCCCGCCTGTCGCCACACCCTGTCACCGCGATGTCACTGTGCACTTAGCAGAAACGCAGCGAGAGACGAGAAGGTTCCCCGAATCCCGCCGTTCCACACGTCTACGGCCACACTGAGTCAGCAACGCGATGATCCTCTTCCGGCTCCATACTGGACGCCCCGTCACCTCGCGCGCATCCATTGCTCCATGACCGACAACAGATGATCGGTATCCACCGGCTTGGTCACATAGTCGGAAGCCCCGGAGTCGATGCTCTTCTCCCGGTCGCCCTTCATCGCCTTCGCGGTCAGCGCGATGATCGGCAGCCCGGCGAACTGCGGCATCCGCCGGATCGCGGCAGTCGTCGCGTAGCCGTCCATCTCCGGCATCATGATGTCCATCAGGACCAGCACGATGTCGTCGTGCTGCTCCAGCACCTCGATGCCCTCCCGGCCGTTCTCCGCGTACAGCACCGACAGCCCGTGCTGCTCCAGGACGCTGGTGAGCGCGAAGACGTTGCGGATGTCGTCGTCGACGATCAGCACCTTCTCGCCGTGGAAGCCGCCGTCGAAGCCCGGGTCGACCAGGTCCTGGCCGTTGCCGAGCCAGGGCTCCTCGGCGGGCTGCCGATCGGGCTGCGGCGCCGCCTGGTGCGGTTGCTGCGCCGCGGACGAGGGCTGGCCGGGCAGCGCGAACCGCCGGGGCGTACCGGAGACCGCCCGGCGCCGCCGCCTGCCCAGGCTGCCGCCGGGTCCCCGGTCGCGCTGCGGCTCCTCGCTCTCCTGTCCCCCGGCCTCGGTCTCCCGCGCCTCCGCGTCCATCGCCAGTCCCCCGGCGACCAACTGCGGGTAGCCCTGCGGCGGCAGCCCGCCCGGGTTGTGCGGCAGGTACAGCGTGAAGGTGGAGCCGCGGTTGGGCTCGCTCTGGGCGTGGATCTCGCCGCCCAGCAGCCGGGCGATCTCCCGGCTGATGGACAGCCCCAGGCCGGTACCGCCGTACTTGCGGCTGGTGGTGCCGTCCGCCTGCTTGAACGCCTCGAAGATGACCCGCATCTTGCTGGACGCGATACCGATGCCGGTGTCGGTCACCGAGAACGCGATCATGTCGGCGTCCGGGTCGCGCAGCGAGCCGTGCTCCAGCAACTGCTCGCGGATGGCCACCGGGACGTCCGCACCGGCCGGCCGGATCACCAGCTCGACGGCGCCGCTGTCGGTGAACTTCACCGCGTTGGACAGCAGGTTGCGCAGCACCTGGAGGAGCCGCTGCTCGTCGGTGTGCAGCGTGGCGGGCAGCTCCGGGGAGACCCGTACGGAGAAGTCGAGCCCCTTCTCGGCGGTCAGCGGCCGGAAGGTCGCCTCGACGTAGTCGACGAGCTGGACCAGCGCGATCCGGGTCGGGCTGACGTCCATCTTGCCGGCCTCGACCTTGGACAGGTCGAGGATGTCGTTGATCAGCTGGAGCAGGTCGGAGCCGGCGCCGTGGATGGTCTCGGAGAACTCCACCTGCTTCGGGGAGAGGTTCCCCTCGGCGTTGTCGGCCAGCAGCTTGGCGAGGATCAGCAGCGAGTTCAGCGGCGTCCGCAGCTCGTGCGACATGTTCGCCAGGAACTCCGACTTGTAGCGCATCGAGACCGCGAGCTGCTCGGCGCGCTCCTCCAGGACCTGCCGCGCCTCCTCGATCTCGGTGTTCTTCACCTCGATGTCGCGGTTCTGCGCCCGCAGTTGCTCGGCCTTCTCCTCCAGTTCGGAGTTGGACAGCTCCAGCGCCTTCTGCCGGCTCTCCAACTCCGCCGAGCGCTCGCGCAGTTGCTCGGTCAGCTCCTGCGACTGCTTGAGCAGCACCTCGGTCTTGGTGTTGACCGAGATGGTGTTGACGCTGGTCGCGATCATCTCGGCGATCTGGCTGAGGAAGTCCTTCTGGATCTGGGTGAACGGCTGGAACGACGCCAGCTCGATCACACCGAGCACCTTGTCCTCGAAGAGCACCGGCAGCACGATGATGTTCGCCGGCGGCGCCTCCCCGAGACCCGAGGCGATCTTGAGGTACCCGGACGGCACGTTCTCCACCAGGATGGTCCGGCCCTCCTCCGCCGCCGTCCCGATCAGCGTCTCGCCGGGCTTGAACGTCGTCGGCATCCCGCCCATGGCATAGCCGTACGAGCCCATCAGCCGCAGCTCGTACGCGCCCGGCTCGCCGCCGTCCGCGCCGATCTCCCGGGTGTCGGGCTGCGCCGCGAGGAAGAACGCGCCGTGCTGCGCCGAGACCGCCGGCGACAGCTCGCTCATGATGAGGGTGGCGACGTCCTTGAGGTCGCGGCGGCCCTGCATCAGACCGGAGATGCGGGCCAAGTTGCCCTTGAGCCAGTCCTGTTCCTCGTTGGCGAGGGTGGTCTCCCGGAGCGTGGAGATCATGGTGTTGACGTTGTCCTGGAGTTCCAGGATCTCGCCGGCCGCGTCCACATCGATCCGGACGTTGTGGTCGCCGAGGGTCACGGCCGCGGCGACCGCGGCGATGGCGCGCACCTGACGTGTCAGGTTGCCGGCCATCTCGTTCACCGACTCCGTCAGGTCCTTCCAGGTGCCGGCCACGCCCCGCACCTGCGCCTGACCGCCCAGCTGGCCCTCCGTACCCACCTCGCGGGCCACCCTGGTGACCTGCTCGGCGAACGAGGACAGCTGGTCGACCATGGTGTTGATGGTGGTCTTCAGCGCCAGGATCTCGCCCCGCGCGTCCACGTCGATCTTCTTGGTGAGATCGCCCTTGGCGACCGCGGTGGTGACCATCGCGATGTTGCGGACCTGGCCGGTGAGGTTGTTGGCCATGGAGTTCACCGACTCGGTGAGGTCCTTCCACGTACCGGCGACGCCGGGGACGCGGGCCTGGCCGCCCAGGATGCCGTCGGTGCCCACCTCACGGGCCACGCGGGTGACCTCGTCGGCGAACGACGAGAGTGTGGTGACCATGGTGTTGACGGTGTCGGCGAGCTGCGCGACCTCGCCGCGCGCCTCGACCGTGACCTTCTTCGTCAGATCTCCGTTGGCGACCGCCGCCGAGACCTGCGAGATGTTCCGCACCTGGATGGTCAGGTTGTTGGCCATCAGGTTGACGTTGTCGCTGAGGTCCTTCCAGATGCCGGTGACGCCCGGAACCCGTGCCTGGCCGCCCAGTTGGCCTTCCGTGCCGACCTCGCGGGCCACCCGCGTCACCTGCTCCGCGAACAGCGACAGCTGGTCGACCATCGTGTTCACGGTGGTGACGAGTTCGAGGATCTCGCCCTTGGCGTCGACGGTGATCTTCTTGGAGAGGTCACCGCGGGCGACCGCCGTGGTCACCTCGCCGATGTTGCGCACCTGCGATGTCAGGTTGTTCGCCATGAAGTTGACGGACTGCGTGAGGTCCTTCCACGTACCGCTGACGCCCTGCACCTCGGCCTGGCCGCCCAGGATGCCCTCGGTGCCCACCTCGCGGGCGACCCGGGTGACCTGCTCCGCGAAGGACGAGAGCTGGTCGACCATGGTGTTCAGGGTGTTCTTCAGCTCCAGGATCTCGCCCCGGGCGTCCACGTCGATCTTCTGCGACAGGTCGCCGCGCGCGACCGCGGTCGCGACCTGGGCGATGTTGCGGACCTGGGCGGTCAGGTTGCCGGCCATGCCGTTCACCGAGTCGGTCAGATCGCGCCACACGCCGGCGACGCCGGGCACCTGCGCCTGACCGCCCAGCCGGCCGTCCGTACCGACCTCCCGGGCCACCCGGGTCACCTGCTCGGCGAAGGCGGACAGCTGATCGACCATCGTGTTGATGGTGCTCTTCAGCTCCAGGATCTCGCCGCGCGCATCGACGTCGATCTTCTGCGACAGGTCACCGCGCGCCACCGCCGTCGTCACCTGGGCGATCTGCCGCACCTGCGAGGTGAGGTTGCCCGCCATGAAGTTGACGGAGTCGGTGAGTTCCTTCCACGTACCGCTGACGCCGTCCACCCGCGCCTGACCGCCCAGCCGGCCCTCGGTGCCCACGTCCCTGGCCATGCGCGTGACCTGGTCCGCGAACGACGACAGCTGGTCCACCATGGTGTTCACGGTGTTCTTCAGCTGGAGCATCTCGCCGGAGACGTCGACGGTGACCTTCTGCGACAGGTCGCCGTTGGCGACCGCCGTGGTCACCTGCGCGATGTTGCGGACCTGCCCGGTCAGGTTCCGGAAGGCGGTGTTGACGGAGTCCGTCAGGTCCTTCCACGTACCCGCCGCGCCGGGCACCGCCGCCTGGCCGCCCAGCTCGCCCTCGACGCCGATCTCCCGCGCCACCCGCGTGACTTCGGCACCGAACGAGGAGAGCTGGTCCACCATCGTGTTGACGGTGTTCTTCAACTCCAGCATCTCACCGGCCACATCGACGGTGACCTTCTGCGACAGGTCGCCGTTGGCGACCGCCGTGGTCACCTGCGCGATGTCCCGCACCTGCCCGGTGAGGTTGCGGAAGGCGTTGTTCACCGAGTCGGTGAGGTCCTTCCACGTACCCGCCGCGCCCGGCACCTGCGCCTGACCGCCCAGCAGGCCCTCGGCGCCGACCTCGTTGGCGACCCGCGTCACTTCGTCCGCGAAGGTGCGCAGCGTCTCGGTCATCGTGTTGATGGTGTCGGCCAGCTGCGCCACCTCGCCGCGCGCGCTGACCGTGACCTTCTGGGACAGGTCGCCGTTCGCGACGGCGGTGGTGACCTGGGCGATCCCCCGCACCTGCGCGGTGAGGTTGCCGGCCATCAGGTTGACCGAGTCGGTCAGGTCCTTCCACACGCCGGCCACGCCGGGGACCTGCGCCTGGCCGCCGAGCTCGCCCTCCGTGCCGACCTCACGGGCCACCCGGGTCACCTCGGAGGCGAACGAGGAGAGCTGGTCGACCATCGTGTTGACGGTGTTCTTCAGTTCGAGCATCTCGCCGGCGACATGGACCGTCACCTTGCGCGACAGATCGCCCTTGGCCACCGCCGTGGTGACGAGAGCAATGTCACGTACCTGCGCCGTCAGCCGGGAAGCCATCGTATTGACGGATTCCGTCAGGTCCTTCCACGAACCCGACATTCCGCGCACCCGCGCCTGGCCGCCGAGCTTGCCCTCCGTGCCGACCTCGCTGGCCACCCGTGTGACCTCGTCGGTGAAGGCCGAGAGCTGGTCCACGAGCCCGTTGACCGTCCGGCCGACCTTCAGGAATTCACCCCGCAGGGGATGCTCCGAAGAACTGTCCGAACTGCGCGACCGCAGATCCATCCGCTGTTCCAGGTCGCCCTCGGACACCGCCGACAGCACCCGCCCCACCTCGGACACCGGCCGGACGAGGTCGTCCACCAGCGCGTTCGAGGCGTCGATCGCCGCGGCCCAGGAGCCCTCGGCCGCGCCGACCTCCAGCCGCTCCGTGAGCTTCCCCTCACGCCCCACGACACGCCGTACCCGGGCCAGCTCACCCGTCAGATGCAGATTGCGGTCCGCGACCTCGTTGAAGACCGCCGCGATCTCCGACATGACGCCGTCGCCGGAAACCGTGAGCCGCTTGCGGAAGTTCCCGTCCCGCATGGCGACGAGCGCGACCAACAGCCGATTCAGCGCAGCCGTATCGACCTCGGTCGTCCCATTACTCCGGGATCGTCCGCCTTTCGCGCGCGTGCTTGCGCCCCGCGCCGCTACGCCAGACTCCACCGTGTCCCTCCCGCAGGGTCGACCGTTGTCTCCGGGCACTCTCTTCATGCTTGCCCAGTGTTTCACCATGGCTCAACCAGGCCATAACAGTTCGGCAGCATCGCACACCGTCGCGATGCACGATTGGGGCGAAAGACACGTGACCGGCATCCCCGGGCCCGGCGAAGGTAAGTAACCTGGCATCCGGCTGTCCACCCGCCCCGACCATCCCGACCGGGCGGTGGTGCGAGCACGACAGGTATTCGGAGGGGCACCGCGACCATGGGGGAGCAGATCACCGACACACGCATGAGGAGACCAGTGATCACCGCGCGGGCCGCCGCCACCTTCGAGCCGGTCGGGCGCTCCGTCGCCACTGCCCGTGCGTTCGTCAGGGACACTCTCCAGGGTTGGGGCTGCGCCGACATCGTCGACGACGCCGTGGTCCTCACCAGTGAACTGGTCACCAATGCCGTGGTGCATGCCGGCACCGCCGCCGATGTGCTGTGCCTGCGCACCGACGGCGGCGTACGCATCTCTGTCGCCGACCGCTACCCCGAACGTGAGATTCCACTCCAGAGCGCCGGCCAGACCATGGTCCACCCCGACCGCGAGGGCGGTCGCGGCCTGCTGCTGTGCGGCGCGCTGGCCGCCCGCTGGGGCGTGGAGTACACCGCCGCCCAGAAGCACGTCTGGTTCCACCTCGAACTCCCCGAGCGCCCGGCCGGCACCCGCGCGGCCGGCCCCGCCCTCCCTGTGGACGCCCTCCCGGTCGCCGACACGCGGGTCCGCGTCGCGGTGATCCAGATCGACCGCGGCGGCTGCGTCAGCTTCTGGAACGAGGACGCCCAGGACCTCTTCGCGTACGACGCCGAACAGGTCATCGGCAAGCCCCTCACCGACTTCGCCGCCTGGCCGCACACCCCCGGCACCGGCACCGGCATCGCCGAGGCACTCCAGCTCTCCCGCTGGGAGGGCTCCTACGGCATAAGGGGTGCCGACGGCCGGGTCATCCCCGTCTACGCCTCCCACCTGCGGGTGCGCGACGCCGACGGCGAGGCGTCCACCGTCTGCCTCCTGGTCCGCGACCACGAACGCGCCATCCTCCAGAGCCCGCAGCGCACCCCCGCCGCCGACGCCGCCGCCCCGCCCGAGGGCCGCCCCTCCGACCCGTTCGAGGTCTTCATCGGCTCCCCGGCCCCGGACGACCTCGACGGGCTGCTCCAACGCACCGTCGAGCGCGCCCGCGACATGCTCGACGGCGACGCCGCCTACCTCCTCCTGGCCACCGACGACGAGACCGAGCTGGAGGTCCGCGCCTCGACCGGCCTGCCCTCCGCCCGCCAGCGGTTCGCCCGCGTCCCCGTGGAAGCCGGATCCGGACGCTACGGCTCCGCCCGGATGCCCGCCGTCCACGAAGACCTCACCGCCGTCCCCGGCGCCGTCCCGCTCCTCTCCGGTACGGGCATGCGCTCGGTCGTCACCGTCCCCCTCAAGGTCGAGGGCCGGCTCACCGGTTCGCTGGGCGTCGCCGCCGAGAGCCCCTCCCGCTACACCAACGAAGAGGCGCTGCGCCTCCAGTTCGCCGCCGACCGCATCGCCCTCGCCGTCGAACGCGCCCGCCTCACCGAACTGGAGAAGCTGCGCCGCGGCTCCCTGTCCTTCCTCGTCGAGGCGTCCGACCTCCTGGCCGGCACCCTCGACCGCGACCAGACCCTGGCCCTGATGGCCCAGATGACGGTCCCCACCCTCGCCACCTGGTGCGCCGTCTACACCGTCGCCGACCAGGCATCGGAACCGGAACTTTCCTACGTCCTCCATGAGGACGAGGACCGCATCGACGGCCTCAAGACCCTGCTGATGAAGGTCGATCCGCCCGAGCCGGTGCCCACCCCCGGCGCCCGCGTCTGGACCGCCCCCGCCGACGCCGCCCACGACGCCGCGCTGCGGACGTCCCTGCGCAGCCTCGGCCTGGAGGAGTCCGCCCGCCCGTCCACGGGCCCCGGCGCCACCCTCGCCACCGCCTCCGCCGTCGGCGGCGAGACCGTCGTCCTCCCCCTCGTCGCCCGCAACCGCGTGATCGGCATGCTCACCCTCGGCAAGCCCACCGAGGAGCACTTCCGCCAGGAGATCCTCGAACTCGCCGAGGACCTGTCCCGCCGCGCCGCCCTCGCCCTGGACAACGCCCGCCTGTACAGCGAGCGCACCGCCATCAGCCAGTCCCTCCAGCGCAGCCTGCTGCCCCCGGAACTCCCCGACATCCCCGGCGTCGAGGTCGAGGTCATCTACCGCGCGGCCGGCGAGGGCAACGAGGTCGGCGGCGACTTCTACGACCTCTTCCCGATCCGCGACGGCGCCTACGGCTTCGCCATCGGCGACGTCTGCGGTACGGGCCCGGAGGCCGCCGCCGTCACCGGCCTGGCCCGGCACGCGCTCCGCCTCCTCGCCCGCGAGGGCTTCGGCGGCCCCGCCGTCCTGGAACGCCTGAACGCCGCCATCCTCGACGAGGGCGCCCGCAGCCGCTTCCTGACGCTCCTGTACGGCGAGCTGTGGCCCCAGGACGACGGCAGCGCCGTCCTCAAGGTCGTCTGCGCCGGCCACCCCCTCCCGCTCCGCCTCCGCCAGGACGGCACCGTCGAGCCGGCCGCCGAACCCCAGCCCCTCCTCGGCGTCCTGGACGACCTCGAACTGTACGAACAGACCGTCACCCTCGACCCCGGCGATGTCCTGCTGTGTGTCACCGACGGCGTCACCGAACGCCGCGAGGGCACCCGCATGCTCGGCGACGACGGCCTCACCGACGTCCTGACGACGTGTACGGGCCTGACCGCCGGCGCGGTGGCCGCCCGCGTACTGCGCGCCGTCGAGCGCTTCGCCGCCGAACCGGCCTCCGACGACATGGCCATCCTCGCCATGCGCGTC
Source organism: Streptomyces albospinus (assembly GCF_014648695.1). Classification (GTDB taxonomy): domain Bacteria; phylum Actinomycetota; class Actinomycetes; order Streptomycetales; family Streptomycetaceae; genus Streptomyces; species Streptomyces albospinus. Next base: position 1,105 of record NZ_BMRP01000062.1, on the reverse strand, counting down.
CCCGAAATCCCCGTCAACTAGCCCCGCCGGGGGCGGAGATACCTCTCCGCCCCCACCACTCCCCCACCCACACCCCACATACGAAAAAGTCCCCCACCATCCGGTGGGGGACTTTCCCTTTCCTGAGCCCCAATACGGAATCGAACCGTAGACCTTCTCCTTACCATGGAGACGCTCTGCCGACTGAGCTATTGGGGCGCGGCAACGAGATAAATAGTACCCCAACTCCCCGCCACCTCCGAACCGTCCACCCGCTCCGGCTAGAAAGCCGGCTGAAGCAATCCCCCCAGCGCATTGCACGCCCCCACCATCCGATGGAGCTCCCGCCGCGTCATGGCAGCATGCAGCGGCAGCGCCAGGGTCTCGTCCACGGCCCGCTCGGTCTGCGGCAGAAACACATCCCGCCGCAGCCCCGGCATCCGGTAAACCGGCGCCTGCACGGGCACCTTGCAGGCGACTCCCTTGGCCCGCAACGCCCGTGCGAACGCATCCCGGTCCGGCCGCCCGTTCCCCGGCACCCGCACCACATACTGCTGGTAGGTGTGCCCCGCCCCCGGCGCCGGCGTCACCACCCCGTTCAGCTTCCCGTCGAGATACGTGGCGTGCGCCCGCCGCTGCTCCACCCCGTCCGGCCCTGCCCCGGGCTCGTCCTCGACCACCACCAACAGCCCGTACCGCCGGCCGACTTCGCGCATCCACGCGGCTTCCGCCCGCCGCCCGAACCGGTGTACCGCCACCACCGCGGCCGTCTGCCCGGTCACCACATCCGACACGGCCGCCGGATCGAGGCAGTAGCTCTCGGCATCCACATCGGCGAACACCGGTATCGCCCCCAACTCCACCACGGCCTGGGCGACTTCGGCGTTGCCGTAGGCCGGCACCACCACCTCGTCACCTGCACGGACACCGGCCGACCTGAGCGTTCCCACTGTCCCCATGCCGCGGAGCATGTCCAGGTGAGTTGAACGCCACGTTACGCCCATCACCTCACCACCCGAACAAAAAAGCTCCGGCCCCTGAACCAGAAGGTTCAGGGGCCGGAGCTGAATGATTGTTCGGCGGCGTCCTACTCTCCCACAGGGTCCCCCCTGCAGTACCATCGGCG
>NZ_BMRP01000061.1 GCF_014648695.1 Streptomyces albospinus | reverse complement strand
CCGCCACCTATCGAGCCATCGCCGGCCTCGTCTCCGACCGCGTAACGACAGTCTGAACAACAGCCCTCGACAAGACCACCACGCCCTCACCCACTATCACGCACCAACTCGTAAGAACCGCTGCACCCCGCGGTACTCGATCGCATGCACGCGCTCCCCGCCGCCGGGGCCGATGATGCGTTCTCGGTCGGACGCCGACGTACTCGGCGCAGCCCACGCCATGGCCCGCGGGCACTGGCGGGGAAACCAGTAGTCCGGCGCCCGACCATCATCGACGGCCCACACGTACTCCTCCGCTTGCCGGGCGGCGACAGCAACATGCGGATGGAACACGGCGATCGTGGGATCTTCCGAGAAGTGCAGTACCTCTCCAAGCCGTGGGCGCATACCCTGGTTCTACCGCGGAGCCACCGCCCATCGTTCTCTGTCCCGCCAGGAGACTGCTCTTCGCAAGCCGCGAGTCGGCCTTGGCTGATGGGGGTCACGGCTCCGGCGAGCGGGCAGCCACCGCGGCGGTCAATGGCCTCCCGCCAGACCACCCACCGCTCACATCAATGCTCATGCCAGTCCACGAGGCTCTCGCATGAACGCAGACCGATTGAGCACCGCAAGGAGACTCTGTAACGCACGGCCCGCTTCGTGCCCGACCGTCGGGCACAAAGCGGCCACTACGTGGGCCACGCGGCCACCTTCAGCGTTCGGGGGCCGCCTTGCGGAGGGCGGTGATGCAGGTGGCGATGGCCTGCTGGAGCTCTTCCAGCCGGTGGACCATGTCGTCCTCGTAGATGTCGTCGGCGTCGTCGAAGGTCAGCTCCTCAAACACCTTCGTCGCCTTCTGAAGACTGCTGTAGAACTTGGTGCGGCGTTCCTGGACGCGCAGTTCGGGGTCGGCCTCGACGGCCTGGACCACGAGGCCCTTGACCGTGTCGTACGCCTCGGTGACCCACTCGCCGGCCTCTTCGTCGTCGTCCAGTTCATCGAGGAGGGACAGGTGCCGCTCGGCCTCCGCACGGAGTTCGACGGGGGCGTCGAGGGTCTGTCCGGCCGGGGTTTTGATCTGGCCGTTCTCCGCGATCTGGCGCACGTATCCGATGCGGTCGGCCGCTCGGCTCTCGGTGGCCACCGCCTTCTTCAGCCCGTCGGTCCGGACAACGTCGCGGGCCAGCTCCGCCTGCAGGGCCGGGTCCTCCTTGAGCCGGTCCAGCAGCGCTGCCCGGGCGGCCTCGGCGGTAGAGGGGTCGGCGAGGATCGCGGCACGCAGCGCGGTGGGGTTCTCCGCGACCTCCAGGGCCTTGGTCGGCCTGATCCCCTCGGCCTCGGCCGCAGCAGTGATCGCGGTACCGCGGACGGACGTGGCGCTGTTGCGGGAGCTGTAGTACGAGAGCCACACATCGGCATCCGGCAGCTCGACGTCCTCACCGGGGGCCAGCGCCTCGAACTGCGGGACGACACCGTCGTCCGCAGCCATGTCCCACGCCTTGTAGAACCGCATCACGCGCTCCGGCGAGCACCCGGCCAGCTCGGCGAACCCCTTCGCGGAGACCTTCGGAGTCTCCCCCGCAGCCTGCCCGCCGGGCCGCACGCTACGCGCGACCTTCAGCGCGAACGCCCAGCCGCCGGTCCGCGCGTAGGCCCCGAACTCGCGGGCATCCCGCACAATCAGGTCGCCTGCAGCACTCGCCACGACCTCATGACCGGACGACGCCCTCTCGTCCCAGAAACTCTCTTCTCCCGACGTCTCGTCGACGGGCGGGACGGCCGGTTCGGACCCAGCGGTCGCTACGGTCACAGGGAACTCCCCAGATCAATGCGGGTTGCACGAGACAGAGCGAGCAGCCTATATGAACCTGTTCACGCGGTTTGCAGGGAGTGTGCTCACAGTAGTGCCCCTCTCGGTGTCGAGTGGTGCGTCCGGCCCGGCGGGCCGGCCGTGGTGCTGTGCGGCGCCGCGCATCCGGGGATCCGTGGTCGCGCCCGGATGCGCGGGGTTCAAAGGGCCCTGACGGGCCGGACTTTGTCGAGGCGGTCCAGGCGCTCGTACAGGGCGCGGACGAGGCGAGCCCTGGCCTGCACGCAGCGCACAGTGCCCTGCAGAGGAACGGACAAGCGGCGGCTGGTCTCGTTGACCGTGGTCGTGCTGGACATGGGCGCCTCGCTGCAGTGTTCGCCAAAGTGGCCGCCGCGGGCCCTGGAGGAGGCGAGGAATCGCGCGAGGCCCTGGCCAGCGCGGGCCGGCAAGGCCGGGAAGGGAGCGCCGTGGCCGCGGCCGACGTTCGTGGGTGCACGCATCAGATCACCGTCTCTCCGGGCTGTGGCGTCGGGCTCTTGACGCTACGGGGGTGGGAGCGAGGTTCCCGCTCCGCATCTTGTGCAGGCCGACCCGGGCCTCGGCAGAGAGCATCCGCATGTCGATCTCGGAGACTCCCATCTCCAGTGAGAAGAACACGCTCGGCAGGCCGTCGCGGATCGAGCACGCACAGGCAACGCCCAGGGCGAGCGTCGACTCCCCGATAACCGGTCGAGCCCCGATCACGATGAGCTGGCCGGGCTGCAGGCCCTGGGTCAGGATGTCGAGGTCGGTGAAGCCGGTGCTCACGCCCGTCAGTTGGCCGTTGCGGTTCTCGATGGCCTGCGGTTCGTCGATGGTGGCGGCCAGGCCTGAGCCGGCCCCAGTGATAGGGGCGTGCGGGAGCATTCGGGTTTGTTCCGGATTGAGTTGGCCCCACTCGGCACGGTGGGCTGGGACCCTCGGTGCAGATCGCCGTGAGGGGGCGATGGCGGTGGTGTCCTCGAAAGAAGAGCTGTTTCTACAGATCCGCCGGGACTCGTGGCGGGAAGGTTTGTCGGCGAGATGACCGATCACCTCGGCTATGACAAGCACCATCCGGCCGGGAAGAACGGCGGCGACTCGCGCAACGGCAAGCGGTCCAAGACGGTCCTGGCGAACGTCGGCCCGGTCGAGGTGGGCGGGGACAAGCCCCTCCCCGAACTGCCCGTCTGCTGGGCACGGTTGCCCATAGCCCGGTGCCGGGCAGGCCCGAACACCCGCCCGGCACTCCGGTCTGGCTCAGCTGCCGCCCTTAAGAGCGGTGACGCGGTAGACGGCGGTGCCATGAGCGGGCACGGTCGCGGATATGGTGCCGGTGGTGTGCGTGTCGTGGTGCTGCCACAGGTCCCGCAGCCGGTAGTCGTCGGCCTGCGGGAGGCCCGCGTCCTGGGCGGTGGTGGAGATCTGCTGCGGCTCGTCGGTCTCGTTGAACAGCGCCACCGCCCGGGCGCCGTCGGCCAGTTGCTTGACCAGCGTCCAGCGGCCGGACTCGAACTTGAGAACGGTGGCCTGCTTGCCCAGGGGGTCCTGGTCGAGCGCGATGACGTCGTTGTTGGCCAGGATCTCGAAAGTTTCCGGGGTGGCCTTGCGCAGATCGGAACCGATCAGCAGCGGCGCGGACATCATCGACCACAGGGAGAAGTGACTACGGTACTCGGTGTCGGTCATCCCGCCGTTGCCGACCTCCAGCATGTCCGGGTCATTCCAGTGCCCAGGGCCGGCGTACTGCGCCAGCGGCAGGTTCTGCTTGACGGTATCGAGCATGCTCGACCAGGAGTCACTGATGTCCCCGGTGGTACGCCAGAGATGTCCTGCGTCCGACGCCCACTCCCAGGGTTTGTTCTCGCCCCATTCGCAGATGCTGTAGACGATTGGCCGCCCGGTGGCCTTCAGGGCGTCCCGCATGGCGCGGTACCGCTGCTTGGCGTCCACGCCCTGGTTATTGCAGTTGTCGTACTTGAGGTAGTCCACGCCCCAGTCGGCGAACTGCCTGGCGTCGGACCGCTCATGGCCGAGACCGCCGGGGAAGCCGTCCGTGTCGCAGGTCTTGGTGCCGGCGCTGGTGTAGATGCCGAATTTCAAGCCCCTGGCGTGCACATAGTCGGCGACCGCCTTGATGCCGTGCGGGAAGCGCCGCGGATCCGGTACGAGCTTGCCGTTCCCGTCGCGTTCGGGCCGCGCCCAGCAGTCGTCGAGATTGACGTACCGGTAGCCGGCGTCCTTGAGTCCCTTGGACAGGAACAGATCGGCGATGCCCTTGACCATGTCCTCGTTGAACTCCGCCCGGCAGTGCGTGGAGTTCCAGTTGTTGAAGCCCATCGGCGGCGTCTTGGCGAGCCCGTCGGGGAGCCAGGGTGCGCGGCCAGCGTCCACGGTGCCGCTGGTGGGAACGGGGCCGGCGGCGCCCGGGACGTGCGGCGTGCTCGCCAAGGCGGGCAGGGCGGTCACCCCAGCCGTACACAACAGCGCGGCGAACAGCGCTCCGACGATTCTTGGGTGGTTCCGCCGGCGGATGGTGTGTATGTGAACGCGCATGGTTCGCGTCCTCCGTCTTCGTGAGAGGGGGGTGGGGACGTGCACCTGTCACTGATGGGTGCTTACGGTAGAACTTGTTGAAGTCTGTTGGAAGGGGGTGCGGCGCGGTTCTTTCCCTCCCGTCAAACCGCTGGGCATACCGGGCTGTTCAGGATGCGGCACGCTAGAGGTGTTCGGTCCTGTCAGCTTTCGCGACTGAGGACAGCGGGGCAAGGACGGGGCATCGTCCCGTCAACCCACGGCGGCTCAACTGCGTACCGGGTAGCGGCAGGATGCCGACTCGATGACGGTGCACGACTCCCATAGGGCCGCCATCGCGATCCGGACCGCCTTTCACATGCGCGACGACGAGTACCCCGTCGCCGAGGTCTACGGCCACCTGACCTTCGGCATCGGGCGCTGGGACGTCGGCCAACTTCCAGATGCGCTCGCGGGCTTCAGCGCAGACGGTGCGGAACGCGGTGAGATCGCGCTTGCCGCCCGCTGCGAGGGTGTCGGTGAGCCGGGAGACGGTCGGGTGCGAGGCCACCGGGCCGAATAGCAGCATGTCCACATCGGCCGGACGGTCCCCGTCGAGGGCGTCGTCCAGCAGGGTCTTCCTGGATCGTGGACGGCTCGATCGAGGCTTGCGCCACGGTGCCAGCGCAGCCGATATCGCCTGGTCCGGACCCGACTTGCGGACCATCTCGGTCGACAGCACGGCTCCGGCCTGGGAGATCACCCCACGACCGCCGCCCTCGACGCGGACACATGGGGAGGACCCGAAACGCTTCTTCACCGGGGAAGTGCTTCTCTCCCGCAGCCAACAGGACCCTCAGCAAGTCCTACCGTTGCAGGTCAGGAGCACCTCTCGCGTTTTTGATCAAGCCTCGGACAGTCCACCCCCGTGAAAGCGCGAGGCTACGCCCACATCAACCCGGGTCGCCGTCCCCATGCACATCCAGTTGTTACCCAGGTCCCTCGCGTCCCGCGCCCCGTCCTTCGTCAAGCTGAAGAGGCGTACGGGCGTCTCCGGTCACGCTCGATCGAGTATGTGGTGGCTCGACGAGGCGATCGCCAGACAGCAGCGTGCCGGCCTGTTTGACGTGCTGCAGTACAGGTGAGACCTCCATACTCTGCAGGCCGGCCAAGGACCCGATGCGATCCGAAGTGAATTCGAACAGCTCGTCGAGGTCTCGGCAGTGTGCGACCGCGTGGATGTTGCAGGGCCCGGAAACGGCCGCGGCGAAGGCGATCTCGGGTTCCTGCGCAAGCGTGCGTCCGACATTCTTCACCGCCGACGGATGCACGCGCAGCCACGGGTTCGCCCGAGCGTGATAGCCCAGAGCGGCTGCGGCGATCTCGACGTCGATGTGGACGACGCGGCGCAGGAGCAAGGCGTCAAGGCGGCGGGAAACACGCCCCGGAGTGGAGTCCGCCGCTGCGGCGAGGTCGACGGGACCGGCGCGACCGTCCGCAGCGAGAGCGTCGAGCATCTTCTCGTCCTCAGCGGTGAGGTGCACGGGATCGCGAGTGACGACCGGGGATTCAGTGAAAGGGCAACCGTCGCTCCCGAGCATGGCTTCCTGCTCCTGGGACAGCACGCCTTGCAGGGCGGCCCAATAGTGGCCGCGGCCTCCCATGAACTGACACAGCATGGCGAAGGCATTCGCAGCATCACCGACCGACGCCGCCCCGGGGTCTCGGTGACGGACGCGCGAAGTGAACTCACCACGTAAAGAATCACGTAACGAACGGAGATGACGCCGGATGTCATCGACTGTCACAGGCCAGCACACGCCAACCGCTCTCATCATCGGGGCCTCACGTGGCCTCGGCCACGCGATGGCGGCCGAATTCCTCGGCAGGGGTTGGAACGTTATCGGCACGGTCCGCGACGCCAGCGCCCGAACGCCCCTGCACGATCTCGCAGACCGAGCCGACGGGCGCGTCACCATCGAGCATCTCGACATCGACGAGCCCAACCACCTGGCGCCCCTGCACGAGCGTCTCGCGCAACGCCAGCTCGACCTGCTCTTCGTCAACGCAGGCACCACGAACAATGAGCAGACACCGATCGGCGCCGTTCCGACAGCCGATTTCGTCGAGGTGATGATCACCAACGCTCTCAGCCCCATGCGCGTCATCGAAGCGCTCGAAGACCTCGTATCCCCCACCGGACTCATCGGAGCCATGTCGTCCGGGCAAGGCAGCATCACGAACAACACGACCGCAGGCCGCGAGGTCTACCGCGGAAGCAAAGCGGCCCTGAACATGTTCATGCGCAGCTTCGCGAGCCGGCAGGCCGAGACACAGCGCGCCTTCGTACTAATGGCACCAGGCTGGATTCGCACCGCACTCGGGGGGCCGGACGCACCGTTCACCATCGAGGAAAGCGTCCCACTGTTGGTCGACGTCCTGCTGTCCAAGCTGGGCATGCCCGGTCTGGCGTATCTGGACCGCTCGGGCCAGACCGTGCCTTGGTAAGCCCTGCCAACCGACCATTGGGGACGGCCTGACGACCATCGGCGGCCGTCGGCGGCCCTATCACTCGAAATGCCCCGCCCCTCCTCGCTACTCGTCACCTCATCTCGCCTGACGTGACCGGTTCCGCAGAAGCCCGCAAGGATGAGGACCATGCCTCTCATCGCTATCGAAGAACACTGGATCATGCCGGACTCGACGTCCGCCCTTCTCGACGAAAGCCTTGTCTTCAACGAGATGGGCGACCATCAGGAACGTTTGGAGGACCTGGGGGCCGGCCGCATCGCAGTCATGGACGCTCAGGGCATCGACATGTCGATCCTCGCCCTGACGCCGCCGGGAGCTCAGCAGCTGCTGCCCAAGGAGGGCCGGGCGCTGAGCCGCGCCGCGAACGACGTGGCCGCGGCGGCCGTCGCCCGGAATCCGGACCGTTTTCGATCGTTGTCCACGCTGCCCATGTCGTCGCCAAAGGACGTTGCGGGCGAGCTTGAAAGAGCCGCGGCCATGGGACACGTGGGCACCATGGTCTACGGCCGATCAGGAGACCTGTTCCTCGACGACCTCGCCTATGACGACTTCTTCTCCGCCGCGTCGGAACTCGGCCAGCCAGTGTTCATCCACCCTCAACTGCCCTCGACTGCAGTCCGGGACGCCTCCTATCGCGGATTCGACCCCATGACGGATCTCGCCCTCGCCACTTTCGGGTGGGGGTGGCACATGGACGCCGGAACAGCGGCACTGCGGCTGATCCTGCGAGGTACGTTCGACCGTCACCCCGACCTTCAGGTCGTGCTCGGCCACTGGGGGGAGATGCTGCTGTTCTGGCTGGACCGAGCCGACAGCCTTTCCCGCATCGCCGGCTTGCAGCGATCAGTAGCGGACTGCATCCGGTCGAATTTCCATATCACCACCTCCGGCATGCTCAACCCGGCACACCTGCAACATGCCCTGTCCGTCACCTCCGTCGATCGATTGATTTTCTCAACCGACTACCCCTTCCAACGGCCAACCAGAGAAGAAATCGATTCCTTCCTGAACCACTTCGCATCAGACGCGGAACGTCAACAGTTCTCCTCGGCCAACGCGGCATCCTTGTACGGCATCGACCTCAAGACCTCGATCTCGCTTGAGGACGCCGCAGAAGGAGGTGCAGGGGCGTCGCCAACTTCTTCGCGGAAGCCGTAGTACGAGCTCTGTCGGGTCAGCAGTCCTGATTTTCGGGAGCCCGTAGCTTGGCGCTTTGCAACACCGATGAATTCCCCGCGCGAATCAGGCGACGGGCGCTCGTGCGGGCCCCGGACAGGTCGTCCAGAGCTTCTTGGAGCCGGCTGGTCAACTCCGCCACGCGGCCACGGGCCTGCTCCAGCTCGAAGCCCTCCGTGCGTGTTCATCGCCCTCGCACTGAGGAGGGCGAAGTGATGCAGCACGGATCGTGAAGTCCGGGGGACCTGTCCCTGGTCCGCGCACTGGTGGGACAGAGGTGTGGATGCGGCAGCCGTATGGGACGGGCGGTCGTAGGGCGTTCTGTTCGCCCGCCGAGTCCGCGGTGGCGGGCCGGGAACGGATCTGAGCCCGGCACCGTTCATACGTCGGCGTGCGGGTGGGTGCCGAGCCGTGCGGCGCCTACCGTTGAGGGGAGGGCAGCGGGTCCTGGCCGACCAGGCGGTGGCCGCGGTCGGCCGATTCGCGCACGGCGGCGAAGGCAGTCGATCATCTCGCTCTCGTACGCGCGCAGGGCGGTGATGAGTGGTGCTCCGCATGCGGCCTGGACGAGGCGGGAGGTCAGGACGCGGGCGTCACGCAGTGCGGTGTTCGCGCCGACTCCGATCGCGGGGCTCATGACGTGGACGGCGTCGCCAAGCAGCGTGACCGCAGAGGTCTCCCATACTCCGACGGGCACGCTGGTGCGGACAGCGACGGGGAAGATCGAGGCGGGTTCCTGACGGGACACGATCTCCATCAGCAGGGGGTGCCAACCCTCCAGCAGGGACAGGGTCAGAGCCTGTAGTTCGGTGCCGCTCTTGGTGAACAACTTGTCGACTGTGCAGGGGAGCGGCTCCCGGCGGGCGCCGAAGACGCACGCAAGGCAGTCGGTGTCCTTGGTGAGCACGAGGTCCGGGGCCAGCCGGGCCGTCAACCGGCGCATGGGCTCGCGGTACCGCACCGGGGCAAGTCCTACGAAGCGTCGTGACAGGCCGGCGATGGTGGTCCACAGGCCGAGCAGCTCGGACGGGAACCGGTCTCGCGCCGTGCCGCCGGCGAGCGGGACCTTGCCGCACAGCAGCCGCAGGCCGGCGTCGATGACCTGGGCCTGGGGCAGATACTGCTTGCGGGTCGCCGAGTTGACCCCGTCGGCACCGACCAGGACGTCACCGGTGGCGCTGGTGCCGTCCGCGGAGTGCGCCGTCACCGTGCCCGACCGGTTGATCTCGTAGCGGGTGAGCCGGCAGCCGCAGCGCACGCCCTTCTCCAAGTCGGACAGCAGAATCTGGCGTAGCGTCATGCGATTGACCGCCAGGTGCCCGCCGCCGGGCAGGCCCGGGACGAGCGGGAGCTCCTGCGCGTGAAGAAGGCCCAGTTGGTGATCGAAGACGTCTGTCCGCGCCCCGGGGGTTCCGGCGGTGGCGACGAACACCTCGTACGCCTGTGGCGTCAGCACCGCCTTGAGTGCGGTGATGCCGTCGGAATTGATCCGGATGCGGTAGCCCTGGTTGCGGAATCCGGGAGTGGGGTCCTTCTCGTGGACGGCGACACCGATCCCCGCCCGGCGGAGCCCCTGCGCGAGGGCCAGGCCGCCCGGCCCGCCCCCGGCGATGATGACATGCAGATCCGACACGGCCGTGTCCCTTCTCGACGTGAAACGAAAAGGGATGCACCGCGGGCGGCGTAACGCAGCACTGTCCAGTCCTGCTCATCGGGGCCGGCAGACCGTACGGCGCCACGGGCGGCAGAGGGCCGGGGGCGGGGGCCGAGATGTCCGCGGGGCCGGACGCCCCGTGCGTCCGGCCCACCGGGGCGGCGCGGTCACGTACCGCCCCGGCAGCGTCACAACTCCGCGTCGAGCGGGAGCCGGTGGACGCCCGGAAGGTACTCGTCCAGTTCGCCGGGGGCGAAGCGGACCATGCCGACCACGTGCCAGAACTCGCCGGCCACCTCGCCCTCATACTTGTAGCCGCCCTCGGGGGTCAGCGCCGCCCAGCCGCCGGGGACGCCGATGAGCGTGGCGTGCGGGGTGGGTGCGCCGTCCGGTGCGGGGACGTTCCACAGGCGGACCGTGCCGTCCTCGCTGCCGCTGGCCAGGCGGGTGCCGTCGGGGCTGAAGGCGAGGGAGAAGACACGCCCGGTGTGGCCGGTGAGGCGGGCGGTGCGGGTGCCGGTGCGGACGTCCCAGAGGCAGATGACGCGGTCGTCGCCAGCGGTGGCGAGCAGCGGCAGCCGAGGGTGGGCAACGGCCGCCCAGAGCCGTCCGTGGTGTCCGGCCAGGACGTGGCGGGGGGCACCGTCGCGCCAGATGACGGCGGTGCCGTCCCAGGAGGCGCTTGCCAGCCAGTCGCCGTCAGGGCCGAAGGCAACGGCGTAGACACGGTCGCTATGGCCATCGAGTTCGGCCGTCAGGCGGGCGCTCTCCTGGTGCCAGAGGCGGACCCGGCCGTCGTCGCAGCCGGTGGCGAGGGCGGTGCCGTCGCTGCGGAAGGCGATGGACCGCACCCGGCCCCGGTGGTCGGAGAGGGTGGCGACATGGGCGCCGGTGGCGCGCCACCACAGGCGGACGGAGTCGTCGTCGTTGGCGGTGGCGAGCAGCGTGCCGTCGGCGCTGAACGCCTCGGCCCAGGTGTGGTCGGTCTCCACGTCGATCTCGCGGAGGTACTCGCCGGTCACGGCGTTCCACAGGTAGACGTCGCCGTCGTTGCTGGCGGTGCCGAGGATCGGGGCGGCGGGGCTGAAGACCGCGGAGACCAACCGGTCGCCGCGGCCGATGAGTTCGGCGGTGCGGCGGCCGGTGCGGGCGTCCCAGAGGCGGATGATCCCGTCGTTGCCGCTGGTGGCGAGGCGGGTGCCGTCGGCGCTGAAGGCGACCGTGTTGACCCGGCGGCCGTGGCCGCGCAGGATGCGCTGGCCCTGTCCGGTGTCGGCGTTCCAGATCTGGGCGCCGCCGTCGTTGCCGACGGTGACGAGCTGGCTGTCGTGCGGGCGGAAGCGGCAGGCCCAGGCGGAGCCGCGGTGCTCGACGGGCTGCTGGCGCAGCAGGCTGATGGCGCGGTGGCCGCCGGCGAGGGCGACGCGCCACAGGCGGACGGTGCCGTCGCTGTCGCAGGCGGCGAGGAGCCGTCCGCCGTTGCCGAAGACCACCTGGTAGACGGCGCCGGTGCACCGCTCCAGGGCTCCGGCGGGGGCGCCGACGACCGGGTCCCACAGCCGGACCTGGCCGTCGGTGTCGCCGCTGACGAGGAGGGTGCCCTCGGGGTGGAAGTCGAGGGTGTAGACGCGGCCGGTGTGGCCGGTGAAGGTGTGGAGCAGGCGGCGGTCGGCGAGATGCCAGACGCGGACCGTGCCGTGGCCGTCGGCACCGTGGTCGCCTGTGGCCAGGAGGGTGCCGTCGGGGCTGAACCGGGCGCGGAACACGGCGCGTTCGTGGCCGTCGAGGCTGCCGGTGCACTCTCCCGTACGGGTGTCCCAGATGCGGAGGTTGGCGGCGGCGTCGCCGGTGACAAGAGTGTGTCCGTCGGCGCTGAACACCGCGGTGTAGACGGGGGCGGTGTGTCCGGGGAGCTGGTGCTGCGGTTCGCCGGTGGCGGCGTCCCAGAGGGTGACCAGGCCATCGGCGTCGCCGGTGGCGACGAGGGTCCCGGTGTCGTCGAGGGACACCGGCCAGACGCCGCCGGGGTGGATGTCCAGGCGGTGCAGCTGGCGTCCGGAGACCGGGTCCCACAGGCGTACAGTGCCGTCGGCGCCGCCGGTGGCAAGGACCCGGGAGCGGAACTTCACGGCGTAGACGCGGCCTTCGTGGCCGTGCAGGGTGCGCAGCGCGCGGCCGGTGTCGGCGGCGCAGACCAGCACGCCGCCGTCCTCGCTGCCCACGGCGAGGAGTTCGCCCTCGGGGCTGTACGAGAGGGGTTCGGGCAGCCGGCTGGTGCGCATGTCGAAGCCGTAGGGGACGCCGACGGCGGCGGGGCGGAAGCCGACCTCGACCGGCATGCCTGGGGCGAGGGCGGCGGTACGCAGTTCGGGGGCGGCGCGGACCTGCGGGTCGGTGAGCGGGTCGATGAGTGCGGCGCGGTGCCAGCGGCTGCGGGTCAGGCGGGCGCCTCGCAGGTCGGCGCGGGTGAGGCGGGCGCCGCGGAGGTCGGCGCCGGTGACGTCGGCGCCGGAGAGGTCGGCGTGGTCGAGGCGGGCGCCGTTGAGGCGGGCGTCGCGCAGCACGGCGCCGGAGAGGTTGGCGCCGATGAGGCGAGTGTCGGTGAGGTCGGCGCCGGTGAGGTCGACGCCGGAGAAGTCGCGGCCGGAGAGGTCCTCGCCGGAGAGGCGGGCGGCGCGCAGGTCGGCGCCGGCGGGGACGCGGAGCCGGTCGATGACGCGGACGGCGTTGGCGCGGGCCGCGTCGTTGACGCCGGGCCCGGGGGCGTTGAGGACGGTGCGGACCCAGGCGGTGCTGAGGTCGTGGTCGGCGAGGTCGCAGAAGAACTCGACGGCGAGGGCGCTCAGCGGGCGGGCGGCGAGCAGGGTACTGTCGCCGTCGGCGAGGCGGTCGGCGGCCTCGCGGGCGATGAGCCATTCGACGACGGAGCCGTGGATGAACTGGAACAGGCCGTCGTCGGTGCGGATCAGCAGGCTTCCGGCGCCGACGGCCTGGGCGCTCTCCTGGGTGGTGAGGGTGGTGCCGGCGAGCCCGGCGAGGGCGGCGGCGACGGTGTCGGTCAGTTCGTCGAGGTGCAGCGCGCTGCGGCCGGTCTCCCACAGGCGGCGGGCGAGGGCGGTGACGGCGGCCCAGAGGTGGTCGAGGGTGAGGCCGGGGGCGGCACCGGGGCCGCCCTGGCCGCGGCGTTCCTCGTGGGCGAGCCAGGTGGTGAAGACGTCCTCGTAGAGCCGGGCGGGGCTCAGGGCGCGCCCGGCGCCCGCGACGGCGCGCAACTGGTCGGGGTCGAGGTCGGCGACGAAGCTGAGCAGTCGAGGGTTGGCGCACAGGGCGAGCAGGTCGGGGATGTTGCCGAGGAGTTCGAAGCGGCGGTCGGCGGTCGCCTCGTCGCCGTAGCGGTTGACGAGGTAGGCGCGGATCTGTTCGGGGACGAAGCCCTCGACGGCGAGGATGCGGCGCTGCGGGAGCAGGCCGACGCGTTCGCCGAGGGCGGTGAGGATCTGGTCCTGCGACTTGAAGTGCTGGGTGCGGCTGCTGACCACGATCTTGGCGTTGTCGACGGCGGCATTGAGGAGGACCTGGAGGTGGTCGGCGGCGCGGTCGTAGCTGACGCGGTTGACGAGTTCGTCGAAGCCGTCGAAGAGGAGGACGACGCGGCCCTGACCGAGCATGTAGCGCAGGGCGCGCAGGTCGATGGTGTCGACGTCGTGGCCGGCGAGGTGGGCGGCGACGAGCCCTTCGAGGCTGTGGGCGCGGTCGAGGGTGTGCAGCGGGATGAGCAGCGGGGTGAGGTGCGGGAGGCGTTCGGGGATGCGGCGGGCCAGCTCGCGCAGGGCGAAGGTCTTGCCGTGTCCGAAGTCGCCGAGGAGCAGCATGAAGCGGCCGTGGTCGGTCTCCAGGAGCTGGAGCATGGCCTCGACGAGGTGGTCGCGCTCGTCGGCGTCGGGGCGTTCGGCATCGCGGTAGCGCTGCGGGAGGTAGAGGTCGGGGGCGTAGCGGTCGTCGTTGCTGAGCCGGGCGGTCTGGGCGGTGACGTAGGCGCGCAGATCGAGGAGGCCCTGGAACTCCAGGAAGCTGCGGACGCGGACGCCGCGGCGCCCTGCGCGTTCGCGCAGGGACTGCTCGGGGGGCGGCCCGTCGTGGACCAGCTCGGCGTCGGAACCGGTGTCGGTGGCGTGGGCTTGGGCGAGGAAGCGGTCGAGTTCGGCGTCGGTGGGGGTGCCGGGGTGGACGGCGATGCGCTGCTGGCGTACGACGCCGTCATCGCTCCAGGTGACCATGATCTGGGCGAGGTCGTCGGGGGCCGCGCGGGGGACGTCGCGGAGGCGGACGCTTTGCTGGCGGGCGCGGCAGACCTCCTTGACGCGTTCGGCCAGGGAGTCGGCGGGCTCGTCGACAGTGCGGTTGTCGGAGGTCGGGACGGCGGCGGGCGGGGCCGCGGGCTCGCCGGGCGGGGTGAAGATCCGTCCGGCGTCGTGCCAGGTGACGGGGAAGACGGCCGGTTCCGTGCCGCCGTCGTCGGTCCAGCGGGTGACGCCGTCGGCGGTGATGCGCAGCAGCTCGAACCTGGCCGGGGCGGCCGAACCGTACAGCGGCAGGCTGCCGTTCTGGAGCGGGAGGTGGTCGTCGGACGGCTCACCGCCGGTGGTGCGGGGGCCGCCGCTGGGGCCGTGCAGGACGAAGTGGAGGCGGGGCGCGGCAAGGCGGGTGAAGGTGTCTACGTCGCGGAGCGTGCCGGGGCCGCCGGAGGCGTCCTGGGGGCGGCGGCGGGCGGTGAGTGGGTGGCGGAGCGCGCCGATGCGCAGCCAGCCCTCCTCCTCGTAGCCGCGTAGCGCCTCGGCGAACCAGGCGGCCTGGTCGCGGCCGAGGAAGCCGTACTGGTCGTCGGGGCGGTGGCTGGCGGCGATGGAGGAGTTGAACCCGGCGACGACGGTGTGGAGTTCGGGCACCGGGAAGAGGGTCCAGGGCTGGTCGCTGTCGAAGACGGTGTCGAGGCCCTCGTAGAGGCCGCGGAAGAGGCGGGTGTAGTGGCGCCACTTGGGCCAGTACGGGGGCTGCGGCGGGATCTCGTCGGCTTCGCAGGTGTGGAAGTATCCGCGGCAGGCGGCCTGGCTGACGTCCTGGTTTCCGGGGACGACGACGACGCGCTGCGGCGGCAGGTCGAGTTGGGAGCGCAGCCCGGTGAGGAAACTGAGGGCCTGGTCGCATTCGCGGGGGCTGCCGGAGGCGGTGAGGTCGCCGGTGACGACGAGGAGGTCGGGCGCCGGGGCGCCGGCGTCCTTGAGCTCGACGAGGTCGCCGCGGATCTCCCGGCGCAGCGCGTCCGGTTCGCGGCCTCGGCCGAAGTCGGGTCCGGCGAGGTGCAGGACCGTCAGGGTGCCCTGGTCGCGGGCCGCGCCGGGGGCCTGCGGGTACTGGGGTGCGCGGGCGGGGCGGCGGCGTCCGGACCATCCGGTGCGGCCGAGCGGACGCTGCCGGTCGTCGGCGGTGGTGGCGGGTCCGGGCAGCTGGGAGGAGCCGCTGGCGGTGCCAGGGTAGCCGGGGCGGCGACCGGGGCGGGCGCGGCCCTCGACGGCCTGGCCGACGCGGGTGAGCAGCATACTGCGGGCGGTTGAGGCGTCGGCGACGCCGACGAGGTCGATGTAGGTGATGGTGGCGAGGAGGCCCTCGATGGGGATGTCCTCGACGCGGATGGTGAGCAGCTTGCGCTCGGGTGCCTCCGGTTCGGCGCGCAGCGCGGCCTGCCATTCCATGCGGCCGTAGGTGGAGCGGCCGTAGTGGCCGGAGAGGACGGCGATGACGGCGACGGATTCGCTGACGCCGCGGTCCATGAAGTCGATGAAGTTGGTGCCGGCGACGAAGTCCCACGCCTGGATGACGGTGCGGTACCCGGCTTCCTCCAGGGTCCACGCGATCCAGGACGCCCATTGTTCGTCGGCGGGCGAGTAGCTGATGAAGAAGTCCAAGTCCCGTGCCCGGCCGATCAGTTCCCCGTCAGTCACCATGCCGTCATCGTAGGAGGTCGTGGGGTGGTGGGGCAGGCGGTTGCAAGGATCACGCGGGAATGCCCGACAACGGGTGCCAGAGACGCGGGAGTTGGTATGCGCATGGGCAGACCGGCGTTTTCACGGGCAGAGATTGCCGAGCGCCGGAGTCCGCCGCCGCCTCCGATCTCCCCCTCTCCCCCGCCCCGTCCAGCCGCGTGTGCGACGCTGTCGGGCGTGCGATTCCTCAAGCGTCTGCATCCCCTGGACTGGCTCGCCGCCGGGCTGCTCGCCTGCGGCCTGGTGTGTGTGGCCACGGGGCTGTTGCCGGCAGCGCCCGCCGGGGACGCGATGGCGCGGATCGGACCGTTGCTGGTCTTTCTGGCGACGGTCATCGTGATGGCCGAACTAACCGGCCGGGCAGAGGTGTTCGACGCGGTGGCGGCCTGGGTGGCGCGGACCGGGAAGGGCAGCTATCCACGGCTGTTCGGGCTGTGTGTGCTCTTCGCGTCGGTCACCACCATCGTGCTGAACCTGGACACCACGGCGGTGTTGCTGACGCCGGTGATGCTGGCGCTGGCCGGGCGAGTGGGCATCGCGTCGGTGCCGCTGGCGATGACGACGGTCTGGCTCGCCAACACCGCGAGCCTGCTGCTGCCGGTGTCGAACCTGACGAACCTGCTGGCGTCGAACCGGGTCGGGCTCTCCCCCACCGCGATGGCCGCCACGATGGGCCTGCCCCAACTGGCCGCCGTCGCCGCGACGATGGCGTGCTTGTGGGCCTTCTACTGGCGGCGCGGACGGCGGGGCTCCGACGGGTACGTACCGCCCGAGCGGCGGGCATCGGCCGATCCGGTGCTGTTCCTGGTGTGCGCGTCGGCGTGTGCCGGTTTCCTGTTGGCGATCCTCGTGGCGGACGTGCCGCTGTGGTCGGCGTCGCTGACCACGATGCTGGTCGTGGTCGCTGCGTTCGCGGTGCGGCGCCCCGCCGAGCTGCGGTTGTCGCTGGTGCCGTGGCGGCTGCTGGTGCTGGTGCCGGGGATGTTCCTGGTCGTCGAGACAGTGAACGCGCACGGGCTGCACACGCTGCTGACGGCGGCGATCGGGCCGGACGGCGGCCTCGGCGGCATGCTCCGCTCGGCGGGCGTGGGCGCCGGCCTGTCCAACGTCCTCAACAACCTGCCGGTCTACATGGCGGGCGAGGCGGCGGTGCCGGTCGGCAACCATCACCAGTTGCTGGCACTCCTCATCGGCACCAACATTGGCCCATTGGTCACGCCGTGGGCGTCGCTGGCGACGCTGCTGTGGTTCGAGCGGTGTCGCGGCCAGGGCACGGTCATCCCGCTGCGGCGCTTCATGGGGACGGGATTCGTCCTGGCCGTGACGGCGACGCTGGCGGCGACGGTGACGCTGGCGGTGGAGTGAACGGCCGGTTCCCAGGGCGCCAGGGACCGGGGACCGGGGACCGGGACGGCCGAGGGGACCCGGGGCCTCCCGACTCCCCGGCCCGGCGGCTCCCGTCGTCTCCGCCCGCCGGCCCGGCGCCCGCTCAGGCCGGCCGCGCGTGTGCGACCACGTCGAGCAGGTACGTCAGGGTGTCACCGCGGGCGGCGACGAAGCTGCGGTCGGTGTCCGGGCCGGCGGAGCCCACAGTGAAGGGGCCGCCGGTCAGGGTGCGGAACCCCACGCCCGTCTCGGCGGCCAGCAGGGCGCCCGCGGGGAAGTCGATGCCCTCCGCGCGGTAGCCGACGAAGCCGTCGATCGTGCCGCGCGCCAGCATGCTCCAGCCCAGCAGCGGTGCCCACAGCTGCAGCACCCGCCGGGTGCGGCGCTCCAGTTGGCCCCGGAGTCCCGCGGCCACCGGGTCGGCCCGGCCCACCGCGTGGCCTTGCGTCCAGGCCACCACCGGCCCGCTGTGCGGCACCGCGCCGGACGGCCCCGGCAGTCGGTCGGGGCCGCACGACGCGCCCTGGCCGCAGACGGCCTGCCAGGTGGAGCCGGTGACCGGTTCGTGCACCACGCCGACGACCGGGGCGCCGTCCACGCACAGCCCGATGCCGACGGCGTACGCGGTCAGGCCGATCGCGACGTTGTTGCTGCCGTCGAGCGGATCCACCAGCCAGGTGCGGCGGCCGATGGCGTCGAGGAGGCCCGCCTCTTCGGACAGAATCCGGTCGTGCGGGAAGTGCGTCTGGAGCCGGGCGAGGATGAGTTTCTCCGCGGCCAGGTCGAGGTCCGTGACGACGTCGCCCCCGGCGTCCTTGACGCCCACCGTGCGCACCGCGCCGAAGCGGCCCCGCAGCAGGGCCCCCGCCTCCTCCGCCGCGGCGACGGCAACCCGCGTCTCGCTCGTGTACGGTGCGGCGTCCCGGTCACTCGCGCTGCTCGGCATGGATCCTCCCAAGTGCTGTGCGGACGGTCCGTTCGGTGTGTTCCGCACTGCACAGCCGACGCACCGTACGGTGGCCGCGGCCGTGCAGGGGGCCCAGGGAGAGGTCGGTGTGGCCGGGCAGCGACCGGCCGAGCACCAAGGTGGCGGCGGGCTGCCCGCGCGTGACGACGGTGGCGTGGAACTCCCCGGCCGGCAGGCTGTACGTCTCGCCGCTGCCGCTGAAGGCGGCGGGGCCTGGTTCGCAATGCACCAAGCGGGAGGTGGGCCGCAGTTCGTCGACGCCCGAGGGAGCGCTGAAGACCTCGAAGATCCGGTGGGTGGGGTTGCGCGCCTCGTCCGCCACGATGACCGGCAGGTTGCCGACCCGGCCGTATAGGACGTAGCTGCGCAGCTCCCAGCTGTGGGCGTGCATGGGGGTGGCGGTGGGGTCGACGGGGGTGCCGGTGCCGAAGAGGTGGACGCAGACGCCGCGGGCGCCGTCGCGGACGAGCGGCAGGCACAGGAAGCCGAGCGGGTGGTGGACCGCGCGTAACTCCCTTTTGCCGCAGGCGATGTCCTCCAGGACGCCGGTGACGCTGGCGCGGGGTGCCTCCCGCGGGGTGCCGGGCCGGAGCAGTCGGTCGAGCGTGTCGTAGTCCATGAGCCGCGCCCGAGGCATCTCACCTCCGATAGGGGTCCTCGGCGTGCAGGGCTTTCTCGACGATCTCCGCGACGTCGGCGTCGCTGAACACCGAGGGAAGGGGAAGGTCGACGTCGTCGAAGACCGCGCGGACCTCGTCGACGGTCGGCTCGTCGCCCAGGGAGGCGACGCCGCGCAGGTCCAGGCGGACGGCCTGTTCGCGGCTCTGGTGCAGTTCGGTGACGTAGTAGTCGTAGAGCGGCTGGTCGCGGGTGACCAGGAGGTTGACGCGGTTCGGGTCGTCCTGGGTGATGATCAGGCAGGTCTCGGAGAGGTCGAAGCGGAGGGTGGGGACGCCCGAGGAGAGGTGGACGCTGATCTCCAGGGTGTCGAGCCGCTGGCGGAACCAACAGGCGGCCAGGACCGTGGCATACGCCTCCTTGCGGGTGCGGTCGGCGGTCCAGGCGTGCGCCGCGTCATCGTTGCGGCGGCGGACGAAGGTCTGGCGGAAGCGGGCGTAGGCGGCGCAGGTCTGCTCGTCCGCCGGGTTGATGATGTCGATCTTGATGCTGAGCTGGGCGCGCTGGCGAATGGCGGCCTCGACGCACCGAGGCAGCGTGACGGCGCGCAGGTAGGTGCCGGTACCGCCCTTGAAGTACCAGCGGTTGGTCTGTGCGCGGGCCTGTTCCAACGCGTCGCCGACCTCGTCCCCCGAGAGGGAGCGGACCATGGCGAGGTCCTCCAGGGCGCGGCGGGTGTCCGCGGACGCCTCCCGGATGTCGGACTTGCGGCGCAGCCGCTCCGTCATCGAGCCGACCGCGAGAGTGCCGAGCACCAGCAGCGTCGCGCCGGACGCCACCTTGTCGCTGATGACGTCGCCGAAGACGTGCATGAGGCCGATGGTCAGGCCGAGCCCCACGGCAATGAGCCCGTCCAGGTTTCTGAGCACCCAGGTGACGCCGAACTCCACCCGTCCCACACGCTGTACCACGTCGAGTCTCCCTCCCCGTTCCCTGGCATCGTAGGAGCAACGGGACGGATCTGACCAGGGCTGCCAGGAAGCCACAAGATCCGTACCGAGGAAGGGAGTTACCGCTCCGGGCCAGTGACGTGACACCAGGACCCGCTGGTCCGGGATGAACGCCTTCCGAGGTCGCAGTACCAGTCTGCCTCCGGGACGAACACCGGTTTCGCGGCGGCCTGTTCCATCCGCACGTCGATGTCAAGCAGCCGGCACAACCGGACACCTGGCTCGCGCACCAGCGTGTAGTGATCCTCAATCACCGCACCCGATCGAGCCGATAGCCCGTCTGCCACCCGTTACCCCTCTCGACGCCCAGATTGCGTCAAGCCCTGGCTCTGGTTGGCATCTTGCGGAGCTCATGATCGCAAGAGTCCCTGTACGCAGAGGATCTGGAAGGTTCTGCGGCTGTACATCCATCGCTCGATCGCGGATCTCGTCGGGCTGGTCACTCTCTGAATCCGGTCGGTGTTCGTGTCGCGCTCCGGGGGACCACCTTCAGACCGCATTCGAGATCTCCCCACCTGAGGGCAGCGCTTTCTTTCAGGTGAAGGCGGCCTCCGCGAAGGAGCTCCCTCCGCGCTGGTCGTGTGTGAGGACAATCCGCGGTGAAAGCTGCGGCGCCTCGCGTAGGTACTGGCGGAATCCGGTCGCCCGGAACGTGAGATCGAAGAAGTGGCCTTCGATGTGCCACTGCGGCCCCCCGCGGCTGTCCTCCGGGGTCGAGCGTCGCACCTGGTCGATGTCGAGACTCAACGCCATCCCCTTGAAGTCGAAGTCGCCCTCGATATCCCAGACATCCTCGAACACGAGGGTGGACGGCGCGATCCAGAAGCTGAAGTACGTCTCCGGCGCGACCGGATGCACCCAACGAACGATGTAGTCGATGTCCAGCAGCAGACGCGGCAGCGAGTCGTCGGAGGCGCCCAGCTGCACGCACAGTCCGTGGATGGTGACGTCGTGCCATCCCATCGTGTCGAAGTCGGCGTCGCTCCAGGTGCTCTTCGTCAGACCGGATTCCGGGTGAGTGCCTGCGCCCATCACGGCATCCAATCAGAATGGGACGGATCGGCACGTCAAGTGGTGGCCGTGGTCAGCGGCCGTGGACCGGGGCGCGTTGCCCGACGGCCGCGGGTGAGACGCCGGACCATGATGCCGATCATTTCACCCATCGGATCATGGTCTCCGGTCGGGCCGGGCCGGCCTCGCAGTCCCGGGCCAGGCACGGGTGGGCCGAAGGCGCGTTCACGACGTCCGCGCTCGATTCGCCCGACTTCGGTCGACCGCATCCGCGACAGCGCCCACACGCTCGTCGACCGCACCGAGGAAGCCTCCTCTGACCCCTCCGTGAGGAATCTCATAGTCCACCGCCGATCAGGGCTGGAACACCTCGCACCTGATGGCGGAACTCATGGCCACTATTCGCGATCGCTGACGTTTCCATCAGGGAAAACGCATCGCGGCCGGGGATGTCGCGGACGGGGATCGGGGCTCAGGCAGCCGTTCAGGAAGTTTTACGTTGCGGTCGCCAGCGTCGGAGATCACGGTTGCATACTGCCGCTGTACCGGCTCAACAGAGCGCGCTTCCCTCGGGGATGAGCGCCCTGCCATGTCTCTGAACAGGAGCCCCCCACCTTGGAGAGAACGGAACTCCTCACCGATCTTGGTGTCGCCAGCACGACGAAGTCGGTGATGAAGAAGCTACCCGAGGTCACTCTGGCCTTCTGGATCATGAAAATCGCCGCGACGACCCTGGGTGAGACGGCCGGCGACCTGTTCGCCCAGACACTCAAGCTCGGCTACTTCCTCACCACGATGGCCCTGTTTCTGATCTTCGTGGTGACGCTGGTCGTTCAGCTCCGCTCCGCCAGCTACAACCCGTTTTTCTACTGGACCGTGATCCTGTCGACCAGCATGGCCGGCACCACGATCTCCGACTTCATGAACCGCGATGCCAGCGCCAAGTTCCTCTCGGACGGCTCCACTTCGCTCGGCTGGGGTCCGCAGGGTCTTGGCCTTGGCTATCCCGCCGGCGCGGCGATCCTGATCTCGATCCTCCTGGCGATCTTCCTGGTGTGGAAACTGTCCGGGATGACGTTCCAGATCCGCGACATCGTCACCTTCCGCGGCGAGGCCCTGTTCTGGTCGGCGATCCTCGTCTCCAACACCCTCGGAACCTCCATGGGCGACTTCCTGTCCGATAGCTCCGGCCTCGGCTACGCGGGCGGTGCCCTTCTCGTGACCGGCGCGCTCGTGGTCCTCGTCGTGCTGATGAAGATGCCCGCCGTTTCGAACGTGCTGCTGTTCTGGATCGCCTTCGTCCTCACCCGCCCGCTCGGCGCCACTGCCGGCGACTTCCTCACCAAGCCCGTTGCCAAGGGCGGCCTGGACCTCGGCACTGCCGGTTCATCCGCCGTACTGCTCGCGATCCTGTTCGGCCTGATGGCCTACGCCCACGTCCAGGAAGGCAAGGCCGCCACCCCCTGCTCAACGACGCCGCCTACGTCGCAGGGGTCGGTCTGACCATCAGCGAACGCGACCGGCTCGATATCCTGGCCGACTTGGCGGCCACCCTCACCCGGCTGCACGGCATCGGCATCACGGTCGGAGGCTCTCCCCCCAAGAACGTGCTCTTCAGCACAGCCCCTCAGCCCGAGTGCTTCCTCATCGACCGTGACGCCATGCGCGTGCGGGGCGCCACCGTGCTCCCCCAGGCCGAGACACCCCACCGGCAGATCCCCCAGGAGAGGAAAAGGCCACACGCGCCGGCGACGTCTACAGGCTCGCGCTGCTCGCCCTTCGCCCCTTCGCCCCTTCGCCCCTTCGCCCCTTCGCCCCTTCGCCCGCGACCAGACCACCACCGACCCCGCAGCGCTGACCGCACCCAGCCCGGGACTCGGCTTGCTCGCCCGCGCCCGCCTCAATCCCGACCCGGCCCCCTCAGGCCGATCCGGGCCACGTGGGCCGACCAACTCAGCACGGCCAGCACTACCGGCAAAGAGGAGCGAGAATTCCTCGTGCTCGCACACCCACGGCACCGTGTGCAGAACCTTCGTGCAGCGTGGAACTCGGCGCCCGGTGTGTCCAGGCGTTTGAGATGGGCGTACATCATCTTCGTCTCGCTCATCGTGGCTTCACGGCGACCCGGGAGCGAAGTCGCCGGGTTCCAGAGCCGCCTCGCGCCAGTTGGCGGCGAGCTGGAGCATGCGCTCGGTGTCGTCTCGGAAGTCGGGTGGCGGGTGTTCGGGACGGTGGGCCACAGGATGGCGGCGGCGAACCGGACCGTATGCATGGCCGCAGTTGCGTGGGGGGCGACGCTGCCGCGCTCCAGGCGCCGCAGCATGTCAAGCCGGGCAGCCCCACCGAGGAGTTCGTCGAATACGTTCCGGTATTCCTGCGCGCGTACGGTCGCGAGGCAGTCCACGAGGAGTGCCTCCGGGTGGGTGGGGCTGGGCCTGGAGGCGTTCACGGAACTCGGCCTCTTCGGGGTAAACGGGTCCTCGGACGGCGTCACGCGGTGGCAGGCTGTGACACTTCGAACGCGTCGGCGACCCGGCGCGCCAACTCCGCGATGCAGGGCGGCAGACAGCTGTCCAAGGCGTCTACATCGCCGCACAGCTTGGCCCACAGCAGCCCGCAAAGGCACACTTCGGTGAACAGCTTCTGTGGCTCGTCCTCGGACGCCGGTACCGCCTCGGCACGCGGCGATCACCATGGACGCCATATCCGTGCCATCCGCCACGTCCGTGGCACGGTACAAACGTCATCCGCTTCCAGCCGTCCGCGACATCGGGCTGTGGGCCCGGTGCGGCACGCCCCGCAACGGGAACAGGTCAACGAACTCCTCGTCGGTGAGCAACCGTTCGTCGGTGAGCAACCGTCCCTGCTCGTCCGGTCCCGGATCGCCAGGCTCCCCTTCGCCGCACAGACATCGTCAGCCACCGCGTACGGCAATGTCGGCCTCCACGACCACAACCAGGTCTTGAAGGCCGACGTCACACAGGACCCTGAATTACCCCACGACGGCCGGGAGTGGTTCCGGGGCCCGATGGATGAGCACCGTGCTACAGCTGTATCTCAGCCGTGGATCGGGCCCAGGGGGATGTCGGAGACCGTGAGGCTGACGGACTTCACAGAGCCGCCGGTCAGGACAGGGATGCCATTGGGGCCCGGGGCGAACGTGGCGGTCAGGCCGTCCACGGAGCCACTGACGGAGAGACCACCCGCGACGCCGTCGAGTTCGTCGTCGGCTATCTCACGGGTCTCAATGCGGGCCGTGTTGCTCATGATGTTGAGCGTCCTTCCTCAGTAGTGGTGGGTCGCAATGCGTGGCGCACTGCAGCGGGAACCCTCGGACGATGTCGACGCTAGCCATGGCCGATCAAATAACGATGAAATCGCTGGTGAGCATGGTGCGTGTATCGACGTGGCGCAGGCTGCGGTGCTGAAGCCTCGCGGGCCGTGCGGGGCCCGGGCAGGGTGGGCAGCATCGGACAGGTGCTGTTGTCCGATCCGGTGCAGACCGGGAGCGCGGGCTTGGGTGCGAGCAGAGCGGCAGAGTGCCGTCCGTCGCGGCATCCAGGCCCGCGGCAAGCCTCACGCCTCCACGTTGCGGAGCCCGTCCCGCGGCAGCGTGAGCGTCGCGCCGGCGGTCAGCACGAGCCCGGCCACCGCGATCAGCATGCTCGACCGCATGCCGCTTACGCGACGACCTGCGCGGCACGCATCGCCCCCGGCATAACCGCGTTCGCCGGCGCTGGCCAGGCGGCGAGTGGATGTGTCTGCTGTCCGCCGGGCTGATGCGACATCGGCGGCACTGCGAACCTCGGGTCGAACGGGCCTGGCTGCGAGCCTGAGTGGTCATCGGGACATCCCAGGGTTGTCAGGGCGGATACTCGTGGGCCGAGGCGAACAGTCCTCGTGCGTCGGCTCGTCGTCTACGCCGGTTGCTTGGTGTGTGACCGTGTCCTGGCCCCCGCCCCCCTGCTGCACTGCGGCCACCGACCCGCATCGCCACCGCTGCCCTCCCGACGCCGTCGAGAACGGCGAGCCGAAGCACAGCAAGACCACGTCGAACACCACGCTGGCCCATCCGTGAACGCACGCAGAAAGCCCCCGCCGGAGCCGGCCGACGGGCGTTCCTCACCTCTGACAACTGCCCCTATGACGGAGGCCCTACTGTGTGGGCCTGACCAGGTGGAAGACCTCCCGAGCCGCGTAGCGGTTGAGGCATCGGGCGATTTCGCGCCGGGTCTTGCCCTCCCCGGTGCGGCGTTCGTCGTAGTCCTTGGTGCGCGGGTCAACTCGAAGGCGGGTGTGCACGATCCGGTGCAGGGCGGCGTCGGCCTGCCGGTCGCCGCCACGATTGAGGCGCCAGCACTGCCGACTGCCCCGAGGAACGCTCGATGGGGCTTCCCCCGCACAGCGCGGCGAAGGACGCCTCACTGCCCAGGCGGGCAACGGCCACTGACCATCGAAGTTCCCGTGGACTGCCGGCCGTCGCGCAGCGCTCCGCTGGAAGACCGGTGCACCGTCCGCGGCCGGTCGCGCCGCACCCCGCGCCCTCATCAGGGCGCGCTAAAAGGCCGTTCACGAGCAACCCGGGCCCTGACGCTGCCCCTCGACGACACGGTAGACCTCCCGGGCGCCGGGAACGCGCCCGCGTCCGCAGCGAGAAAGGCATCCGGTGGGCGGCCGGTCGCGCTCCATCGCGTCCTGACGGCCCGGACACCAAGAATGTCCGATGCCGAGGGGTCGAGCACGTCAGGCGCCGCCGTTGCCGAGGTGCCGAACCGCGAGCGCGGCGGCCTGGGCGGCCAGGTCGGTCAAGGCGGCATCGCACAGGGCTGCGGCGTGCGCGAGCCGGATCACATCGTCTGCCCAGGCGCCGGTGGCCCGGTCATCCTCGCCGATCCGGGCGAACCCCCGGTCCAGCAGACCGCGGGCCTCATCATCCCTCTTCCGGGCTGCAGCCTCGACTGCACCGACGGCATCGGCCAGGGCACTGGCCGGCCATGACCACTCGCTCTCACGGGCGCGCGCCGCCGGATTCCCCGCGTCGTAGTGCAGATCAGCCGCGACCGATGCGGCGCGGACATCCAGATCAAGCCGCCAGAACAGCGGCACCCCCGCGAAACGGACAAACAGCAAACGGCGGCGGCCGGAGTGGTGGAAGTCCGGGTCACTGCGGACGCTGTCGACCGGCTGAACCTCTCCCAGCACCTCCGCCACGCGAGCCAGGCAGTCCGGGAACTGCGCATCCGGCACCAGCCACACGATGTCGATGTCACTGAAGGCGTCCGCCGTCCCTGATGCCAGCGAGCCGATCAGCCTCGCACGTCAGCCCGGGCAACACCTCTTCAGCGCGCTGCACACCCCGGCAGCCAGGGCGGCATGATCGGTCTCTCTCGCCATGACACCCCGAACGAAGGTGGTGGAAGGCAACCACTACTTCCCCTCGGAGTCACTGCACCGCGAATACTTCACCGACAGCCCGACCAAGTCCCTGTGCCCATGGAAGGGCATGGCCCGCTACTACACGGTCACCGCCGCCGGTGCGCCCAACCCCGACGCCGCCTGGTACGACCCGCACCCCACCTTCCTGGCCCACCGGATCAAGAACCACGTCGCCTTCCGGAACAGCATCACCGTCGAAGGCACCCAGGAGACGAAACCGCAAAAGCAGCAGTAACACCGTGTCCCACATGGTCAGTTGGTCGTTGGCCGGGCCATGGGGAGTGGACGGTGGGGATGGATCGTGCCGGAGGGGCTCTGGGAGATCGCCAGGCCTTCGCTGCCGCCGGCACGGGTGCGGCCACAGGGTGGCGGGGTGGCCAACACCACCCCCGCAGCATCAGCCGTGCCCTCCAGACAGGCGCCTCCACCCCATTCGATGACCATGCACGCCCCCGCGCCTCCCCCACCTCCCGTCACCGCGGGGCAAGTCCCGGGCCGCCGATTGCTCCGGCGCGCTGACCTGCGCCAACGTCCCGACTCCCGATACACCTTCCGCAGAACTTCACAGGGGGCGAGGTCCGGCGTGGCGCCATCCGGGCCGATGGTCGACACCCAGGCGATCGGCCCTGGCACGACCGTGGCGGTCGACAGCGTGGTCCATCAGCCAGGCCATGCAGGAGAGCCCTGCGCTCGCCCCCACCCGCGCCTGGCTGACGGAATCCGTGGTCCCGCGCGGCCGGAAGCACTGACGTCCGCCGCGACGGCGCGCCTCACAGCTTGCGCAGCTCTGCCAGCGTCTGGGTCAGCCAGTTGATCCAGGAGCTCTCCAGCTCCATTCCTGCACGCAGTACGACATGCCGGAGCCGGTCCTCGACCGCCGGTTGGTCGTGTGAGAAGTCGCGCTCCTCGATGCTCGCGTAGTCGGCGAGCTGCCGCTGGTGCAGTTCGAGATGGCGCTGCAGCTCGGCGACAAGTCCGGCCGGGCCGACCACCGCCGCCGCGCGAAGGCGCAGCAGCAGCGGGTCGCGGATGGGCCGGGGATCCTCGCTGCGGGACACCCAGTCGGTCAGCTCCGCGCGGCCTGCGGCCAGCACCTCGTACTCCTTGCGCTGGCCGCGGGTCGGCTGCTCGGCGGGAAGCGCGCGGATGAGGCCGGACTGCTCCAGCTTTCCCAGTTCGCGATAGATCTGCTGGTGCGTCGCCTGCCAGAAGTGACCGATCGACTTGTCGAATCTTCGCGCCAGCTCCAGCCCTGATGAGGGCTTTTCCAGCAGGGCAGTGAGGATCGCGTGCGGCAGTGACATGGGGGCATCCTAGGAACCGCGGGGCTACACCGCCGCAGCCAGTTCGGTGCCCTGCCGGATGGCCCGCTTGGCGTCGAGTTCGGCGGCCTGGTCCGCGCCGCCGATGAGGTGGACTGTGCGCCCGGCGGCGCGCAGTTCCTCGTACAGGTCGCGCCGCGGTTCCTGGCCCGTGCAGAGCACGACCGTGTCAACGGGGATGACCTGCGACCGGCCGTCGACCGTGATGTGCAGCCCGGCGTCATCGATCCGGTCGTAGGCCGCTCCGCCGACCATGGTGACTCCGCGGTGCCTGAGCTCGGTGCGGTGGATCCAGCCGGTCGTCTTGCCGAGGTCGGCGCCGACCTTGCTGGTCTTGCGCTGGAGCAGGTGCACGGTCCGGGGCGGCTTCGGCCGTACGGGATCGCGCAGCGCACCGGGCTCACGGTAGTCGGTGTCGACTCCCCACGTACGGAAGTACACCTCGGGGTCGAGGCTCGCGGCGTCGCCAGGGTCGGTGAGGTAGCCGGCGACGTCGAAGCCGATTCCGCCCGCCCCGATGATCGCGACCCGCTCCCCCACCTCGGCCGCGCCGCCGAGGACTTCGAGGTAGCCGACCACGCTGGGGTGATCGACACCGGGGATGTCCGGTATGCGCGGGGTGACGCCGGTGGCCACCACGATCTCGTCGTAGTCGTCGTCGGAAAGGTCCGCGGCCGTGACGCGGGTGCCCAACCGGACGTCCACACCGTGCAGTTGGAGCTGGTTGCGGAAGTAACGCAGGGTCTCGTCGAACTCCTCCTTGCCCGGCACCCGCCGAGCGATGTCGAGCTGTCCGCCGATCTCCTCGACGGCGTCGAAGAGCACCACCGAGTGGCCGCGCTCAGCAGCCGACACCGCGAAGGCCAGTCCCGCGGGTCCGGCGCCGACCACACCGATCCGCTTGCGGCGCCGGGTCGGCGACAGCACCAGCTCGGTCTCGTGGCAGGCGCGCGGGTTGACCAGGCACGAGGTGATCTGGCCGCTGAAGGTGTGGTCCAGGCATGCCTGGTTGCAGCCGATGCAGGTGTTGATGGCGTCCGCGCGCCCGGCCTGGGCCTTGGCGACGAAGTCGGGGTCCGCGAGGAAGGGGCGGGCCAGCGACACCATGTCGGCGCGGCCCTCGGCGAGCAACTGCTCAGCGACCTCCGGGGTGTTGATGCGATTGCTGGTCACCAGCGGAACCGTGACCGCGCCCATCAGCTCCCTGGTCACCCAGGTATAGGCGCCGCGCGGAACCGATGTGGCGATGGTGGGGATCCGAGCCTCGTGCCAGCCGATGCCGGTGTTGATGATCGTGGCGCCCGCCGCCTCCATCTCCTTGGCGAGCGTGATCACATCGTCCAGTGAGCAGCCGCCGGGCACGAGGTCGAGCATCGACAGCCGGTAGATGAGGATGAACCGCGGCCCCACCCGCTCCCGCACTCGGCGGACGATCTCCACCGGGAAGCGGATCCGGTTCTCGTACGAGCCGCCCCACCGGTCGGTACGGCGGTTGGTAGCGGTGGCGATGAACTCGTTGATCAGGTACCCCTCGGAGCCCATGATCTCGACACCGTCGTAGCCGGCGAGCTTGGCCAGCTCCGCGGCTCGTACGAAGTCCCCGATCGTTTCCTCGACTTCGTCATCGGTGAGGGCGTGCGGTACGAAGGGGCTGATCGGCGCCTGCAGCGCGCTCGGGGCGACCAGGTCCTGGTGGTAGGCGTACCGCCCGAAGTGCAGGAGCTGCAGCGCGATCCGGCCGCCCTCCCGGTGGACGGCGGCGGTGACGGGGGTGTGCCGCTCGGCCTCGGCCTCGGTGGTGAGCTTCGCGCCGCCCTCCATCGGCCTGCCGCGGTCGTTCGGGGAGATGCCACCGGTGACGATCAGGCCCGCGCCGCCCCGGGCGCGGGCCGCGTAGAAGGCGGCCAGCCGCTCGAACCCCCCGGGCGCCTCCTCAAGCCCGAGGTGCATCGAGCCCATCAGCACCCGGTTGGGCAGGGTGGTGAAACCCAGGTCGAGCGGGCTCAGCAGATGGGGGTACGCACTCATCCAGCGCCTCCTCGCGCAGTCTCGGTGTGCCAGTTCTAGACCACCTGAGCACGGTTATGCAACTAGTTGCAGAAAAGGAGCTTCTCCGAAGGCACCCCATCGGTGATCGGGAATGGACCACTTTGATCCCGGCGGACCAGGCCTTCGGGCGCCCGGCGAGCCACTGCTCGAACACTGCCTTCGAGCACCCCTCGACCATGTCCAGCGGCCTCGCCGGCCCGGTCTTCTCACACATGGGGGTGAGATCAATGATCACGGTGACGCACTTGTCGCCAAACCCGGTGTGCCTCCAGACATGCTCGTCAACCCCGATCGTGGTGACACGGTCGAACCGGTGAGGGTCATCGATCAGACGTCGCTTGCCTTCGGCGAGGATCGCGCTGTTCGCGATATGCCAGGCCCCCCAGCCCTGCGGCGACGCGACTTACGGTGCGGTGATCGACCACGATGCGCTGCAGTGCCCACTCCAGCCCGCCCCGGGAGATCCTCGCTCGCGGCGCAGCCACCTTCGAGGTGTCCTGCCGCCACGTCCTCTCGCACGAGTCGCACCGATAGCGGCATGCCCGCACCAGCAGCGTCGTGGGGCGGTGCCCGAACGGCTCATGCGCCAGCCGCCGCGTGACTGTGCCGCGCACCACGCCCTCCGAACCGCACTTCCGGCACCACGGATCCGGCTCGGCGGCTCGGCACTCGATCACCGCCTGATTCGGCTCAAGGCGTTGCCCGACAGCTTCCAGACCGAGTCCATCGAGACGGCAGAACGTGGTCAGACAGGGCGCGGCGAAGATAGCGTGGAGCATGTCGAGGTCTTTCGGATGGTAGGCCTCGACGCCTACCCGCCAACACCCCCGACTACACCCTCAACTGCGAAGAGCCAGATATCCCGATACGGCGTGTCGAGCCGCTGCGTTGCCCGCGGTGCGGCGCGGACCGAGGCTGGACAGCGTTCGGCGCGTGGCCGGATCCAGTGCGGCTGGTCTGCCCTGCAGAGCACGGTTGGACGCCCTGGGAAGGCACCCCGGCCAGGGGGCGAGCCCTGACGCAGGAACTCATCCTGGCGAACGGTATCGAAGAATCCCGCGACTGAGGCATGCAGTTCGCCGCCGCTCCGCCGACCTCTTGGCTGCCAGAGCGAATAGCCCCCAAGCTCAGCAGCCAATTCGAAAGAGCTCAATGACAGACGTCAAGCCTTAAGGCTGACAGACGAGCGCTCATGCGCCGGGACCTTGGCGATATACTGCGCATTTCCGCCGGCCCTGCAATATGCTACCGCCGGGCCATCCACAGACGTAACCTTGCCGCTAGCCATGTTGACCACATGGACTTCCGGCCAAATGCGCGTGTCGTCCTCAAGGCCCAATTGCGACACGTCGATGGTCCCGCCGCTGTTGACCGATCCCGTCTCCTTGCCGTTATCTGCCTTCACTTTAAACGAGACAGACGCCGCGCCGAGGCCGCCCTTCGTGACGGTGATCGTCTTGTAGCAAACCGTCATGGCGTGAGGTGCCGCCATGGCTGATTGGCTAGGCGCTCCAAGCAGCGTTGCACAGGCCAGGCTTGCGCTCACGGAAAGGCCGACGAGCTTACGAATGAGCTTGTTGCGAGTAACTCGGCGATCGGAAACCGTGATCAGCACCATAAGTTCCTTCACAGTCGGATGGCACACGGATCTGGATTGACGCGGAAATCGCCACGGCCGGGCACTTGAACGACATCCTCGTCGCTGGGCCAGCATCTGTCATCCGCGCGCACCGTAACTTGATCGCCGCATCACAGGACCGGGCCCGCAGCGTACGGCAGCAGACCGGTCCGGGCGACCTTACCGGCCCGGCCTCGGCAACCGAACACGAGCTGGAACCCACCGAGTTGCCGGCGGCCACGCCCTCCCGTCCCCGGAACCTGCTCCCCCGAGGACTTGATGGCAGCGCTGGAAGCCTCCGTCCACCGTGCCACCCTTGGGACTGGTGGGCTCGCATGTCGAGGTGTCGCGTATTCAGCGTGTAAGTGCGACGGCTAATTACTGACCGTTGCCGGTAACGGTGGTCCAGCGCGGGTCGATGCGGCCCAGCCATGCGTCTTGATCGTCAGCCAGTGGTTGCTCCAGGGGAAGTGGGAGGAACCGGCAGGCGAAGGTAAGGCCGGCGTCGCCTCCGTCGCCGTAAACGTGGTGTTCCCAGGCATCGGGGGTGTCTGCGGGTGTCCGGAGGTAGAAGAAGCCGGTTCGTCGTGGCTGTCCCGTGTCGGGGTGAGGCTTGTCCTCCACGGCGATCTGCCGGACCACTGTGGCTGTCAGCAGGCCGGTTTCCTCGGCGACCTCTCGAAGGGCTGCTTCTTGCAGCCCTTCGCGCGATTGCACTCCTCCCGCCGGGACCTGGGTGCCGGCCTCCGGCATAGCGACGTGGTCGAAGACCAGCAGCTCGGGGGCTGCGCGATGCCGGATCACGTATGCGGCGACACGGATTCTGGGGCGGGTCATCCCGGCATTGTCCGTCATCGGCGCCGTTCATGATCGCCGGGGGCATATCGCCTCCAGGTGACTCCGGCCTCGGTAACCAGACGGGTCGCGGTCTTGTCGTGGTAACCGAGGGCCTTGGCGATGACCAGGGCCGGGGCTTGGAGGACGAGGTGACGGATCGATGAGGTCCGGGCCCGCTGGAGGGGAACGCCGAGCCCGCGCAGTCCGGGTGCGGTTCACCGACGGCTGACTGCCGACCGCTGTCCGTACGGAGCGTCCCACCACGACGACCCGCCAGGACCGCCCGCATCACCGCACGCCCAGCCCACCGCCACCGCCGTACCCCTCCCCCGGGCCGAGGGGCCCAGCCCCGCACCGCCACCGCCCCCGGCCCGGCGCACCAGGAGATCCGTTCGCCGGATCGCCCTGACCGCGATCGCCGCGCTGTTGCTCGGCGACACGGTCTACTGCTTCGACGATCCTGCGCCGCCCTCCTAGGCCAAGCAGGCGCAGGACGCACCCGGCGACGGGTTCCGCCCGGGGTACGCGGGCGCCGAGCTGACCTCCCCGGACCCGAGTTACGAGTTCGATCTGCGGAACGGCAAGGTCGTACCGGAGTCCAGCGTCGTACCGGCGCAACGGAACGCGGAGTCCCGCTGGCTCTTCCCCGGCCGCCGCGCGAACCAGCCGGTGCACCCGGGCACCCGGCGAGATGCAGCCGATAGCCGCCGATCTCGTCCGGGCCGTCAGCGGTCAGGGCCGCGCAGGAGGGCAAACCCGCCGGGGTGCTCGGTGGTCATACGGTGGCCCTTTCAGGCGGAAGCGGCGAACGAGGCCGACAGGGGTGCGGGGCAGACGGCAGGGCTCGGTGACTCTAACTGAAGATTTAGTTAGTCTGGCCTACCCGACGGGGAGAAGGCATGCGAGGGCTGGTTAAGCTGGGTAACTGTGAGCGACCGTAGAACAGCGATCATGGAAGCGGCTGCGCGGGTCATCGCCCGGCGCGGGGTCCGCGGGCTGCGGGTCGAGGAGCTGGCCGCCGAGGCCGGGGTGTCCACCGCGCTCATCTATTACCACTTCAAGGACCGGGCCGGCATCCTGCGTCGGACCCTGGAGTTCATCAACGACCGCGCCGGGAGTTACACCACGGAACGCGCCCCGGACGCCGCCCCCCTCGATCCCCGGCAAGAGCTCGAACAAACCCTGCTGTTGGAGCTCCAGGACGACGACACCGTCCGGGAGAACAGCACCGCCTGGGGGGAACTGCGCGCCAGCGCCATCTTCGAGCCCCACCTGCGCGAGGACCTGGCCAAGGCCACGCTGATCTGGGTCCAGGAAGTCGCCGACCTGCTCGGCCGGGTACGTCCCATGGCGACCGCCGCCGGCCTGGCCATCGCCGCCGAGCGGCTGACGGCGTTGGTGGAAGGACTCAGCATGCGCTGGCTCAGCGGCATCCTGCCCCTGGGACATGCCCGGGAGTTGGTGCTGGACGCCATCGACGCGGAGTTGGAGCGGCTGGGTCGCCGGTAGGGCGAGGCGTTTCCGGCGTCCTGCGGGTGCCCCCTGAGTACGTGAACGACCGGGCCGAAGGCCGTGTGGGAGCACGGACGTTGACGAAACCCCCGTCCGTGAACTGCTGCTCGGTCTCCTCCCGGCGGAGTCCCAGGTCGACACCGCCTGGCGCGAGAACTCGTCCGTGTGGGGCGGGGAGCGGGCTGCCGCGGCCTTCGACGAAGGGCTGCGGCCGACGCTTGCGTCGCCGACCGAGCGCCGGCTCGTCGACATCGCCCGTCTGATCGCGGACGGGCGGGACGAGGGGAGCATGGACGAGGGGAGCATCCATCCCCGAGCCGGTCGACTCGCGTGCCGCCGCGGTCCGGTTGGCCTCCCTGGTGGCAGGGCTGAGTGGGCGCCGGCCGGCCGACCCGCT
Source organism: Streptomyces albospinus (assembly GCF_014648695.1). Classification (GTDB taxonomy): domain Bacteria; phylum Actinomycetota; class Actinomycetes; order Streptomycetales; family Streptomycetaceae; genus Streptomyces; species Streptomyces albospinus. Next base: position 4,049 of record NZ_BMRP01000061.1, on the reverse strand, counting down.
CGCCAACTGCCGAAGCCAGGGCACACGTGGCCACCGCGCTGGAGCGTGAGCCGGCCGAGGGGCCGCAGGGCTGACCCCGGACCGCTGCCGTGCGGATACAGGGGGACACGCACCCGCTCCATTGACTGAAAATTCAGTCAGTGTCATAGTCTGAGGCAGAGCGGCGCCGCGCCCCGACGGCACAGAGGGGCATGGGCGGCGTGGCCGGCGGCGGGACGTGTCGCCTCTGGTCCGGCCAGAACCCTGCGGCCGACGCCGCCCGACGTCACGGATTCGATGTGGAGCCCCCATGGACGACCTCCCCGCGGGCAGCTGGCTGCTCGATGCTTTCCGCGGTCCGCGCCCGTCGCGAGGAGCCTCACCCGATGACGCGGGCGGCGTCAGGTGGCGCGTGCCGGCCGACGACGTTCCGCACACCCGTACCTGGATGTCCTGGCCCTCCAGGAGGTCCATCTGGGGGCGGCAACTGGCAGGTGTACAAGAGGACATCGCCCTCATCGCCCGCACGGTCGCGGCATTCGAGCCCGTCATCATGTGCGCGCCGGACGAAACCGCCGCCACCGATGCCAGGGCCTCCTGCGGCCCCGGGGTCACCGTCATTGGCTCGATCCCCACGGACGATCTCTGGATGCGCGACACCTGTGCCGTCTTCCGGTGCGACGGCCGGCGAAGACTCGATGCCGTGAGCCTCAACTTCAACGGGTGGGGCGGGAAGCAGAAGCACCGCGATGACGCCGAGGTGGCCTGGCGCGTCGCCGAATTCAACGGAATCCCCCTCACCGAGGCGGAATTCGTCGGAGAAGGCGGATCGATCGAGACCGACGGCGATGGCACGGTGCTGGCCACCGAGAGCAGCCTGGTCAACAAGAACCGTAATCGCGGGATGAGTCGGGACGAGATCGAGGAAGAAGTGCTCGCGGCGTACGGCGCCGAGAAAATGATCTGGGTTCCCGGCGTCCGCGGCCGGGACATCACCGACAACCGCATCGACGTCACGTCCCGCTTCGTCCGGCCCGGCGTGGTCATGGTGCAGATTCCCCCGGACGACCGGAACGACGTCTGGGCCCGGGACGCGCGTCAGCAGTTCGCCATCCTGGCCGCCGCAACCGACGCGAAGGGCCGGCGCCTACAGGTCATCCGCGTGGACGGACCGGACACCGTGCGATCGCGGAGCTCGACGTTCGTGGATTCGTACCTCAACTTCCATCTCGTCAACGGCGCCGTCATCACTGCGCAGTTCGGCGACGAAAGGACAGACGCCGCGGCCCACCGCATCCTGGCCGAAGCATTTCCCGGACGCCAGGTCGTACAGCTGGATGTCGACCGGCTCATGGGCGGTGGCGGTGGAATCCACTGCTCCACCATGCACGAACCCATTCCATAGCCCAGCAACACGTACACCCCTCCCGAGAGGCGCCATCCCAAAAAAGCGATAGCCGTAGGAAAAAATCCTCCTTTGCCCTCGGGGCTCGAAATTCAGGATGATCCAAATCTCCTGAAACGGGCTCGTCAGTTGAATGCCGGAGTTCTCTGTGTCGCTTTCCCCCATGTCCCGCCGCAACGTCCTGCGTTCTTTCGCGGGTATCGGTGCTCTCGCCCTCGGAGCCGCGGCCTGCGGTCCCCGCAACACCCCGGCCGCAGCCCCTTCCACGTCGCCCTCTCGGAAGCAGAAGGGCCGCTGGTTCGGTGCCGAATGGGAGAGCCATGCGCGCACCTTCATGTCCTGGCCCGCATCGGAGTCGGTCTGGGGCGAGCAACTGCCGTCCGTACGAGAGGACATCGCACGGGTGGCCCATGCCGTCGCGGAGTACGAGCCCGTGGTGCTCATGGCCCGCCCCGAGCAGCAGGACACGGCCCAGCGGGCCTGCGGCTCCCAGGTCGAGGTGATCCCGCTCATGGTCGACGACCTGTGGGCGCGCGACACCGTTCCCCTGTTCGTCGAGGAGTCCGGGGGAATCCTGGGCGTCGACCTCAACTTCAGCGGCTGGGGCAACAAGCAGGAGCACCGCAACGACGCCCAGGTCGGCCGCCGCGTACTGAGCAAGTACGACATCCCGCGCGCCACGGCTCCGCTGGTCGCCGAGGGCGGTTCCTTCGAGACCGACGGTGAGGGCACCTTGTTGATCACCGAGAGCTCGGTGGTCAACAAGAACCGCAACCCGGGGAAGAGCCGCGACCGGATCGAGGACGAGATCAAGAGCAGTCTGGCCATCGAGAAGGTGATCTGGCTGGCCGGCGTGCGCGGCAAGGACATCACCGACGCGCACGTCGACAGCATCGCCAGGTTCACCGCGCCGGGCGTCGTCCTCGTGGATCGCGCCTTCCCCGACAGCCCCCCGGATGTCTGGTCGCGCGCGGCCGACCAGGCCAGAACGGTGCTCAAGGACGCCACAGACGCTCGGGGCAAGTCCCTGGAGGTCATCGACCTGCCCCAGCCCGATCTCGACAAGATCACGGGGCGGGGCGACGCCTTCGTCTCCACCTACGCGAACTTCTACGTGGCCAACGGCGCGGTGTTCATGCCCCGTTTCGGCGACGCCCAGGCCGACGACCGCGCGAAGGGCATTCTGGGAGACCAGTTCCCCGGGCGCGACATCGTTCAGGTGAAGATCGACACCATCGCCTCGGGCGGAGGCGGCATCCACTGCTCGACCCACGACCAGCCCGGCAAGCCGGTCAAGTAACGCCCGCGCCGGCACAAACTCACGAGCCGTGCGTGCTCCCGGCCGTACACGTTCACGCATGGTGAAGTGGGAGAAGTTCGCTACGTGAGCCGTAGCTTCCCCTGCATCACCGGCATGTGCGTATCGTTCGCGTCCCCCCACCGACCTGAACCCACCGCCCAGTCACGGCCTCGCTCCCCCGGCTCGGCTCCCTCATCCCAACGCCATCTGATCCATGGCATCGCCAAACCTCTGATTTCAGCGGAAAGTGCCCGGTATCGGAACCATCGAGCACCAGGAGCCGAACACCGTGACAACCGGAGCCCCCACCGTCTGGGAGGACTTCGACGTCCCCGCACACGCCCGCGGCGGACAGGTCGCGCTCAACCTCTACGACCACCAGCGTCCCACGTGGCCCGGCCGATCCAATGCTGCATGCCGTCTGAGCCGGCCTCCCCGGCCCACTCCGCGATCGTCCAGCAGTTCTTGCGCGGCAGGTCCGACAACAGCCCGAGCACGAAGTCCTTCACCCGGCGCCGGGGCTCGACCCGCGCGAACCGGCCCGCTATCCGGCGCATCAGGCCCTCGAACGCCTCCTGCCGCCAGGCAGGGTCTACGTTGTGGCCAACGGCCACCGCAAGATCGTTGGTCTTCACACACCGACGATCAGCGGTGGCCTCGGCCCTCCCGCACCGCCGGTCCCCCGGCACCATCGCGCCATGCGGCCGGATCACCAGGTCGCGCTGGTACCAGGTGCCTGGCTTACCGCCGAGGTGGGCGGGGTCGGCCGGGCCGACGGGGACGAACCCGGCTTTGGTCAGCACCTGCTGGGACGCGGCATTCTGGCGGGCCGTGGCCGCCCGCAGTGTGCGCAGCCCGTGCCGCGCCGCCGCCAGCACGTGGAAGGCGCAGATACTGGCCTCCTGCTCAGCCAGCAAGGCGTTGTACCGGTCGGTGAATTGGGCGAAGAAGTCGTCGCCGCGGTCGGAGACGGAGGCAGCGAAGTAGGCGCGGTTCGCCAGCTCGAAGGCCAGGACCGCCGGGGCATGGGCAGCATGCAGCCGCTTCAGCTCGGGCATTGCCCGACCTTATCCAGGTAGCAGGCCGAGCCCACCTGGTTTCCGTCAACGACAGACAGCCCCAAGCGCAAGGCGCACAACGGTCTACAACTGGAGTACCAGTGACCCGAGTCAGAGGTTTTCTGGAAGTTGTCCTGAACTGTCCGGGCTTACGCAAGGGCCGACTTCTGCGCCCAGACCTGACTTCGGAAGCACAAAGCAGCTCTCCGAAGACCGACGATCCACCAGAGAACTTCTGACTCAGGTCACTAGTAGTGCTTGGTCAGGTTGGTGCGGGTGTGGGTATGTCGCGGTGGCAGGTGGGGCA
>NZ_BMRP01000060.1 GCF_014648695.1 Streptomyces albospinus | reverse complement strand
CGTCACGCGACGACACCTGCACAGATCAACTCTGACAGTTATTCAGACACAAGCCCCCGCGGTGCCGGAGTATTGGCGCTGGACGCCCGCGGAGCGGGTGCCCTTCTACAGGAATCCGGTGTCATCACCGATCAGGACGGCATCCTTGGCACCGATGGTCTCCACGACGAAGTCCCGGACATCGTCCCGGACCGCGTTCTCGTCCCAGTCGGAGTGGTTCAGTAGGCGCTGCACACCGTCCGGGCGCAGCCGGCCAACCTGCTCAGCCAGGGTCCAGCCATTCTTCTTCTCCAACGGAGCCAGGAGACCCGTCAGATAGTCCAAGGCCCGCTCACGCGGCTCCGACCTCCCAAAACGATGCCCGAACCGCGCGTGCAGCTTGGCTATGTCCTCGGACCACGACTCGATCTGCTTGACCGTCAGCGACTGTTCACACAGTCACACCAACGAACAACACCGCCATCAGTCACGCCACATGCGGTTGCAGTATTAGGGATCAGTGCGACAGGGCAACGGCACCAACGTGGTCGGGTGGCCGGAGCCCGTCGCTGGTCTCCGACTACCTGACCACAGCCGAGCAACACGGCCTCGCTCAACCTCACGTCAGCTCATCGAACACACATTCTGACCGGGTGAGCGCAGATTTCCCGCCGGACCTGATCAGCGTGCAGGCCGAGCTGGCGCAGGCGAAGGCCGACCACGCGGAGCTGTACGCGGCCCTGCCGTGGTCGGCGGAGGCGTTGGAGGGCTGGGACCGCTCCAAGGAGACAGGTGGCGGCTACTACGCGAGCCACCGGCCAGACTCCGCCGGCCGGACCGACGCCCCACAACAGCACGTCGCCGAGCTGCGGGCACGGGTGCTGGCGATGGCCGAACGCGTGGTGACCCACGAGTTCTGGTCCCTCTTCGACGATGCTCCAGCGGCCCGTTCCGCGCTCAAACACACTGTGACCCGGGACTCGACTCCGTCATAGCCATGGATGCAGACGAAGGCCGCGCCTGGCCGAGGGCCGAGCCGCACCTCCCCGACGGCCAAAGGGTGCGATGGCGGCAACAGCTCAGAGCTGGATCCGGAGTCACGCGGTGGGTCGTTGAGGCGTGGAAGCGCGGACTGGCGTAGCGCGTCGAGCAGCGGCAGCACGTCGTCCTCGGTGGCCTGGCTGATGGGCATGAAGTAGGCGATGAGGGCCCGGGCGATGATCTCGGTCTGTTCTGGTGCCGCGGTCGGCGCGGGCACCTTGAGCGTCTCTAGGAACGCGGAGGAGATCTGAACGGCCGGACTGGTGCGCATCGCCTCCTTCGGGGCCGCCAGTTCGTGGTCGGGCCGGTGACGTTCGTTCGGGCGCGGAGGCTGAGGGCGATGTCGAGGAGCGCGGCGCCCCGGCCGGTCACCTTCGACGGGCGGCCGGCCTCGACGAGGAAGGCGCGGGTGGACAGTCCCTGGGCGCAGGCGAGTTTCGCGGCGGCGTCTACGAGTGCGCCCCGGTCCCAGCCGTGCTTCCGGCAGGAAGGCCGGCGGGTGGGCTACGCGTGGGACGTGCCCGCAGACACGGGAATCGGGTGGTGCGTGGCCAGGGCCAGATCGAGGTCGGCTATCAGGTCCTCGGGATCCTCGAGCCCGACGGAGAGCCTGACCAGGCTGGCGGCGGGTCGGGCCTCGGGGGCGACGGGCCGATGCGTCAGCGCCGCGGGGTGCTGGATCAGCGAGTCGACACCGCCCAGGGACACTGCGTGGGTGAACAGGCCGGTCGCCGAGGCGACGCGCTCGGCTTGGTCGTACCCGCCGCGGAGATCGATGGAGATCATCGCCCCGGTGCCCTTCATCTGCCGGCTGAGCAGTCCCTGCGGGTCCCCATCGATCCCGGGATAGTAGACGCGGGCGATGCTCGGGTGGGTCGTCAGCCACGAGGCGATGCGCTGAGCGTTCGCCTGCTGGGCACGTACCCGAACCGGAAGCGTGGCGAGCCCTCGGTGCAGGAGGTAGGCACCGAGGGGGTGGAGCAGGCCGCCGGTGACGGCGCGGACCCGGCGCAGCGCAGATGCCTGCTCCTGTCCGCAGGCGATGACGCCGGCGACGACGTCGCCGTGCCCGCCGAGGTACTTGGTCGCGCTGTGCAGGACCATCGCGGCACCGAGGTCGATGGGGTTCTGCAGGATCGGCGTCGCGAAGGTGTTGTCGACGAGGACGGGGATGCCTCGGGCATCCTCGACGACGGCGCGGATGTCGACCAGTTCGAGGGTCGGGTTGGCAGGCGTCTCCAGCACGATCATCGCCGTGTCGGGGCGGATGGTGGCGGCAACGTCCGGCGCCGAGCAGTAGGTCACCTCGGCCCCGAGGATGCCCGAGGCCAGCAGGTGGTCGGTCCCTCCGTAGAGGGGGCGGACGGCCAGAACATGGCGGCGGCCGGTCTCCTTCATGGTCGCCAGGATTGCCGCGGTCATCGCAGCCATGCCCGAGGAGAACGCCACGGCGGTCTCGGCGTGCTCCAGCTGGGCGAGAGCCGACTCGAATCGCGCCACGGTCGGATTCCAGAGCCGTGCGTAGACGGCCCCGCCCTCGGCGATCGGCGTCCCTCCGCCGGCCATGGCCTCGTAGGACAGGCCTCCGGCCTCGATGCTGGGGAGCGGACTGGTCGACGACAGGTCGATGGGCGGTGCGTGGACGCCAAGTTCTGCCAGGTCCTCACGGCCAGCGTGGACGGCAATGGAGTCGAGTTGCAGATACGACGAAGTCATGGCCCAGAGAGTGAAGCGATCCACAATCTACTTCAATACTTATTGCGGAAACCCTAGGTATTGGCCGATACTGCCGCAGGTTCACCAAGAGGAGGGCTCATGGCGAGTCAGCAGCCGAAGAAAACACAACCCACTCCGGCGACTCTCGACGGAACCGATCTGACTATCCTCGCCGCGCTCGTAGAGGACGGCCGGATGACCAACGCCGCGCTCGCGGCCCGGGTGGGCGTCGCCGAGTCGACTTGCGCGTACCGAGTACGCGCCCTGCGGGAGTCCGGTGTCATCACGAGCATCAACGCCCGGCTCGATCTCGGCGCACTCGGTCACCCCATTCACGCCATTATCAGGGTTCGTCTGGGAAGCCACAGCCGCGAGCACGTCGGCACCCTGTACGACAGACTGGTCGATGTGCCGGGCGCCTTGACGGTTCTTCACGTCGGTGGCATCGATGACTTTCTTCTGCATGTGGCCGTGGCAAGCCCGGAAGAACTACGAGACCTCATCCTGGAGCACGTGACTGTCCACCCGATGGTGCGGCAGACGGAGACCCAGTTGGTGTTCGAGGTGCGCGACGGCCGCGGCGTGCTGGACCGCTGAACCCTCGCGGGCGACTGGTTTACGTCAGCTCACTGCCCGGACCCGCCCTTGTCGAGGCGCCGTAGCGACGGAAGCAACGCGTCGGGGTCCTGACCTGTTCTGAAGACGAGGCCGTCGCCCGCGGTGAGGTCGGCCGGCACGCTGCTGATGCTGCACGGCGGAGCAGTGGGCAAGTCCCAGCAAGCCCCCGCTTCTGGAGACCGCTCGGCCTCGAACAGCAGGCGCACGCGCTACCGCCGGCTCCGGCCACACCGCCCCGAATCACACCGCTCCCGCTGATGCCCCGTCCCTCGTGGTCCTGCGCGAGGGGCCGGGTAACACATGGCGGAGTCCCTCGGCGAGGGGCCCGCACCGTCGTTCACCAACCGGTTCGAGGGTCCTGGGCTGAGGGGACAGCCGTGGGCGGCAGGGGTACTGGCCGAACATCGGGCCCTCCGCCGTGCTACTCGATCACCATGCCGTCGTCAGGTTCTTCGTAGTCGGGACCGAGACGGTCGGCGGTAAGAAGCGGCCACCACGTCTTCGACGCATGCGGCTGTGCCGACGGTACGTCCTGCCGCGCTGACACGTCGGGTCCATCCGTGGACTCGGTGAACGAACACCGGCGTCGGCCAGCCGCGGCTTTCCGTGTCGAAGACCAGCCGGGAACGGGATGACGCGCTGCCCCTGCTCCGGAGTTGGTTCTGCACGGGCAATCCCGCGGTATCCGGGCCGGCCGGCTGGCGATTCCGCGAGAACGGGAATCTGCGGCTATCAGGGCAGTGGCTCTCAGTCGCCGCGCCGCACCCGGGCCGCCCTGCGGGCCTCGGCGAGCTTGCGGGCCTCGCTGGCCTTGCGGGACTTGCCGCCGGTGCCGCGGCGGGCGTCCTTGCTGGTGCCCAGGCCGCGGAAGGGGGCGTTGGAATTCTTGGGCCGGGGTGCGGCGGGCCCGCCGTCGAGCGGAATGCCGGAGGGGGCCTTGGCCCCGGTGATCCGGCTCAGCTCCGCCTCGCCCGAGCGCACCTTGGTGATCGTCGGCTCGATGCCGGCCCCGGCTATCAGCCGGCTCGTCTCCCGGCGCTGGCCCGGCAGCACCAGCGTGACGACGCTGCCGGACTCTCCGGCCCGGGCAGTGCGGCCCGCACGGTGCACATAGTCCTTGGGGTCAGTGGGCGGGTCGACGTTCACCACGAGATCGAGGTCGTCGACGTGCAGACCGCGGGCCGCGACATTGGTCGCCACCAGGACGGTGACCTGGCCGTTCTTGAACTGTGCAAGGGTCCGTGTGCGCTGCGGCTGGGACTTGCCACTGTGCAGGGCAGCGGCGTGCACTCCGCTGGCCCGCAGATGCCGGGTGAGCTGGTCGACCGCGTGCTTGGTGTCCAGAAACAGCAGTACGCGGCCGTCGCGGGCGGCGATCTCCGTGGTGACGGCGTACCGGTCGGGGCCGTGGACGACCAGCACATGGTGGTCCATCGTCGTGACCGCCCCCGCGGACGGGTCGACCGAGTGGACGACCGGGTCGTGGAGGTAGCGGCGGACCAGGTGGTCGACGTCGCGGTCCAGGGTGGCCGAGAACAGCATCCGCTGGCCGTCGTGGTGCACCTGGTCGAGCACCTCGGTGACTTGCGGCAGGAAGCCCATGTCACACATCTGATCGGCCTCGTCGAGGACGGTGATCCGTACCCGTCCCAGGCGGCAGGCCCTGCGCTCGATGAGGTCGTGAAGGCGGCCAGGCGTGGCGACAACGACCTCGGCCCCGTCGCGCAGCACAGCGACCTGCCAGCCGATCGACATGCCGCCGACGACCGTGGCCATCCTCAGCCGGAGCGCGTCGGCATACGGCGCGAGCGCCTCGGTTACCTGTTGGGCCAGCTCCCGGGTAGGCACCAGGATCAGGGCGAGGGGCTGCTTCGGCTCCGCGCGCCGCCCGGCCGTCCGTGCGAGCAGTGGCAGGCCGAAGGCGAGCGTCTTGCCCGATCCCGTGCGCCCGCGCCCCAGGACGTCGCGTCCCGCAAGGGCGTTGGGCAGCGTGGCTGCCTGGATCGGGAAGGGCTCGCGCACGCCGAACTCCGTGAGCGTTCGCACAACCTCGGCCGGCAGTTCCATGTCGGCGAAGGCGACCGGGGACACCGTTGGGGTGAGGGACGCTGGCCGGGCGAGGTCGCCGTGCGAGGTGCTGAGGCGGTCCGGGTGGTTCATGAAGAGCCTTCCGCATAGGAAACGTACCGAGGAAGGCCCGGCAAGAATGAGCAGCCGACGAACAAGGGGAACCGCACGGACGGAGTCGCCAGCCGTCACGGCCGTCCAAACAGTTGAGGCTAACACACAGTGACAATTCGACCCGGCGCCGTGGTGCTGATCGCTCCGCCTGCGTCGGTGAACGCCACACAGGCTGAGATCCATTTCCGACGTGCCCAGCCGAGCTCCCCGCCGCGGCGTGGTCATCACGGAAGTGCGCAGTCATCACGGAAGTGCGGGCAGAGCCAACTTCAAAGAGCCCTCTCACCTGCATGGAGAGCCCCGGGGTGTCCCTCGCGTCGGGGTCCAGCTCCATGCAGGTGCGGTCCGTTTCCGGCGGCAGAATCCGGTGACGCGGCAACGGCTCCATGGCGCGCTGTCCGCCGCACTGGGCCTTGCCTGGCAGCCCCGGGCTGATGCGGGTGACAGGCAGGCAGGGGAAGGGGGCCGGGTTACCTGCGGGCTGCGGTGGCCGGCTCTGAGATCTGACCCGCGGCGGCTACTACGCGTACTACGTCGACGTCGCCCCATTCATGGCCGACCGCACGCGCAACGGCCCCTCCATGGTGCGATGGCTCGATAGCGGGCAGCAGCCGCGCCGGCGTGCGCTGGTCACCACTCGACGCCAGTACCTGCACACCACCCGCTGAACGCATCGGCCCACTCGGCGTGACAGGCCCCGCTGGGGTGCGCCAAGGGCTGGGAGCGCCAACAGTGGAATGCATGGACGACAACATCCTTTTCCTGAACGTCGACGCCCCGCTGACCGGCCACCAGGCGCTCGACGCGCTGCGGCAGGCGCACGCCAACGGCGAGGTGACATTGCGCGAGGCAGCGGTCGTCGCGCGCGACGCCGACGGCGTCCTCGACTTCCCCGACGCCGTCGACAGCACCGGCACCGCCCGGGCCTTCGCCGTCGGCGGCCTGATCGGCGGGCTCCTGGGCATCCTTGGCGGCCCGCTCGGCGTCATGATCGGCTTCGGCGCGGGCGGGCTGATCGGCGGTGCCCATGACGCGCGCGAGGCGACCGCAGCCACTGCGGCGCTGGAGATGCTGGCGGCGGAAGTGCCGCCGGGAACCACCGTGCTGGTAGCCGAACTGGTGGAGGCCGATTCATCACTCGTCGACGGACTGCTCGCCCCTTACGGGACGGCCGCGCGCTATCCCGCGAGGGAGATCCGCAAGGAAGTGGAGGAAGCCATCGCACAGAGGCATTAGGCCGGGCTCAGCCCAGCAGGGCCGATGGCAGAACCCACCGACAGCCCCGCCTCTTGGATGGTGCTACCGACGCCACCAAGCAGAGCGCCACAGTACGTGGACGGGGCTCGGCGAACATCTCGCCGAGCCCCGTCCACGTCACCGTTCCGGCCCGCTCAGCGCTCACGCAGGCTCGCGCCGGCGGCCGGGAGCTCCCAGGCCCGCTCGGTGACCAGCGCGCCGATCACGGCGCCGACTTGCGGAACCGTTTGACGACGACCATGACCGACCGCCTACCTGCGCGATCATCTAGAAGGCGCTACCAACAGAACTGACGGATCCCCCAGAACCAGCGGATGCCGAGGTCGCCGATCGGCGCCGCCGGTAGGCCCGTTGCCGGCATGCGCGGGAGCAGTAGTCCCGTGGACGCCCCCGACGCGCCCCGTCCCACTCGGAGCCGCAGACCAAGCACTGCCCTGCGTGGGGATGCAACGCATTTACGTCACACTTTTCATCACGTCGGCGCCGGATGAGCAGTTCGACGCCGTCGAGGGTGCGGGCCAGACCGAAGTCGAAGGGGTTCTCACGCTCGTCGAAGCCACCGGCCTGCCACATGCGGCCGAGCGCAGGGTACGGGCGCATGTGCTCGAACAGCTCTTCCCGGCTGCGCCACCACTGCGAGTTCGAGACGCCGGACTCCCGTTCCTCGCGCAGGACTTCGTGGACCTGGAGGGCGGCGGTCTTCACGAAGCCGCCGACCAGCTGGACCACCGCGACCACCTCGGAAGCCTGGAGGCCCGTCCCCTCGGCGATCCGTAGCGCGCGGTCGTAGTCGGCCATGATGTTCGGGCCAGGCAGCCGGCGACTGCCCGCGGTGTGCACGAGCCACGGATGCCGCTGGTGCAGGGCCCAGTGGGCGCGAGCCCACGCCTCCATGCCGCTGCGCCAGTCACCGTCCTCGGGCTCGGACTCAGGGTGGTCGGGGGCGGCCACGCCGAGTTCACCGACCACGGTGTCCCGCATCAGCTCCATCAGCTCCGCCTTGCCGGGCACATGCCGGTAGAGCGACATCGTCGTGAATCCCAGCCTCTCGGCCACTCGCCGCATGGACAGCGCGGGCAGCCCGTCCGCATCGGCGACTTCGATCGCCATCGCGACGATCCCGGTCAGGTTCAGCCCCGTTCTGCCGTGGCCCTCCTTGGCGCCCCAGAGCAGTTCGACGGTGCGTGCAGGATCCGCTGCCATGTTCTCCTCAGTCATGCGCACTCACCTCCCATCCTTGACGTTCACCCTAGCCTGCAGTTTATGGTGTACGCACTAGTGTACGACATACACCACCTGGGGGAAGGTGCACCCATGCTCGACAGCCAGTCCGATCAGCCCGACCAGCTCCACTCCGACCAGCCCAACCAGCTCTACGTCGCGCCGTGGGGTCGCGACTCCTGGCCCGGCACACTCGACCGGCCGTTCGCCACCCTGCCCGCCGCACAGCGGGCCGTCCGCGCCCGCACCGCGTCACTGCGCTCCGACCTCGTGGTCAGCCTCCGCGCCGGAACGTATTTCCTGGACGCCCCCTTCACCTTGGACGCCAGCTCAGGAGACTCGGGCGAGAACGGACACCGGGTCGTCTACCAGGCCCACGGCTACGGAACTCCCCGACAGGAGACGGCCGTTGTCAGCGGTGGCCGGGTGATCACCGGATGGCGTCCCGGCGGGGCGAACGGCGCCTGGCGGGCCGACGTGGGTTCGTTGGAGACCCGGCAGCTGTACGTGAACGGCCGCCGAGCCGCCAGGGCCTCGCTCAGCCCCGGCATCCCAGGCAGCGTGACGAAAACCGAGACTGGTTACGTCACGGACAGTCCGGCTCCGCAGAGCTGGCAAGACCCGACGAGCATCGAGTTCGTCTTCCCGTGGGTGTACCCGTGGTCGGAGGCCCGCTGCCGAGTCGCCGAGATCACCGGCGATGCGCACTCCACGACCATCACCCTCGTCCAGCCCGCCTTCAACCGGGCCCGCGAGCTCTACACCGCCACCTGGGTCGGCGACCATGCGGCGAGCCCCGAATGCCGCCGGGACACCCGGTGGGACGGCCTGGCCCGGCCGAGTTCGGCGGAGAACAGCGTGAGCTTCCTGACCGAGCCGGGCACCTTCGCCCTCGATCGACGCACCCCGGGGCGCCACGTCCTGCACTACCTGCCACTGCCCGGGGAGTACCCGGCCGAGGCCGAGATCATCGCCCCGGTCCTGGAGAAGCTCGTCCTCGGCCGGGGAACCGAGGCGAATCCGCTGCACGATGTGACGCTGCGCGGCCTGGCCTTCTCCCACGCCGGCTGGACCGAACCGGACGGACCCCACGGATTCCTGCACTTCTTCGCCAACACCTACTACGGAGGCGGTGAGCTGCAGAAGGTCGAACTCGCCGAAGGAAAAGCCCATCTGACCATCCCGGCAGAACCCCGGCTCCTGCCGGCCAACGTCGAGTTCACCGCCGCCGTGCGGGTCGCACTCCAGGGCAACACGTTCACCCGGCTCGGTGCCGGGGCGATCGGCTTCACCGGTCCGGGCCACGACAACGCGGTCGTCGGCAACCAGATCGAGGACGTCTCCGGAAGCGCCGTGACCGTCACCTCCGGCACCGGCACCCAGATCCGGCACAACCTGATCCACCACATCGGCCGCGAGTACCACGGCTCACCCGCCCTCTGGGTCATGGACGCACGCGAGGTGACGGTGGCTCACAACGAGATCCACGACGTGCCCTACAGCGGGATCGTCGTCACCGGCGGCAACCAGGCCGCCCGGGTCCAGATCATCGAGAACCTCATCCACCACACCATGACAGTGCTGGCCGACGGCGGCGGCATCTACCTCAACGGCAGACAGGGGACCTCCTACGCCGACGGCACCCTGGTACGAGGCAACGTCATCCGCGACACCATCACCCCCTACAACTTCGGCCTCTACACCGACTACGGAGCCGCCTGGGTCACCGTGCAGGGCAACGTCGTCCACCGCAGTGACACCCCGATCGTGCTACGGGTGACGCCCCCGCTGGAGAACGTGGCCTTCCTCGACAACTTCTGGGACGACCACCCCTCCGAGGCCGACACCCCGCCGAGCGGAGTCACCCTCGCCGGGAACAGGGTGCTGCCGAAGGACGGCTTCGAGGAGGCTCTGGCCGCCGATCCCGCCGGCTCCGCCATACTGGCTTCCGCGGGCCGGGGTACGCCACCCGTCGACCCGAGCCCGGGCCAGGCCGTATGACCTCCCCAACGTGGAGACTCCGCCAACAGAGCCCGGGCACCACGCAACCCCGACGCGACTCGACACCAACGCCGGCAGAAGCGTGGTGGTCACGGAACCTGCGTCCGTCTCGTCTGGCACCTGGCGCCCGCCCGCGGCCTACCTGCGCGGCCTCGAAGTCGGCGGGAGCCCATGTCTCACTGCGCTCGCCCAAGCCGGGACGGACACAGTCTCGTTGGAGGCGTCGCCCAAGTTCGATCGGCCAGCGGGCGTGGTCCCGATGCGCGTCCCCGCCCAAGCCACCACAGCCTGCCGCCCTTCAACGTCCGAGGAGCTGACCGAGGTGCGGGACAAAGTGATCGCCGAGTTCGTTGCCGAGGCTCGGTGACGCGTGCCGTACTGTGACGGATTCCCCATGATGCTTGTCCACCAGCGGGCCGAGGGTTACGCACGCGGAATCGTTGATCAAGCCGTCCGGCCGCACCACGTGGGTCTCGTCGTTCGCGAGGTTCAGCGAGGACGCCAATAGTGCGGTCCGTTCTCAGTGGAGCGTGACGGCGCAGGGCCTGTCGGATACGGGCAGGCCGGGAGGGAGGTGCGGCGCGTGACGTACGGAAGGGAGGCGAGGATGACGGGTCACGGCGTGGCGGAAAGGACGATCTTTCCGGTGGTGCGGCCGGCCTCGCCCAGCGTGTGGGCCGTGGCGGCGTCCTCCAGCGGGAAGACCGCGTCGGCGATCACTCGCAGGCGGCCGTCCTCGACCAGCTTGGTGATCTCGCGCAGGCCCTGCTGGTCGGGCTCGACGAGCATGAACCCCGCCCGCACCCCGGCCGCCTCGGCCTCCTTGTGGGGGAAGGTGTCGTCCAGAGGCAGTATCGAGACCAGCCTTCCGCCCGGGCGCAGGGTGCGCAGGGAGTGAGCCCAGTTGGCGCCGCCGATGGCGTCCAGGACGACGTCGACGTCGCGGATGGTCTCGGCGAAGTTCTGGGTGCGGTAGTCGATCAGTTCGTCCGCGCCCAGGGAGCGCAGCAGGTCGTGCTTGCCGGCGCTGGCGGTGCCGATCACATGGGCGCCGCGGGCCTTCGCGATCTGGACGGCCAGGTGGCCGACGCCGCCCGCGGCAGCATGGATGAGGACGCGCTGGCCGGGCCGGACGTCGGCAGTGTCGACGAGGGCCTGCCAGGCGGTGAGCGAGGCCAGCGGCAAGGCGCCCGACTCGATATGGGTCAGGCCCTGGGGGCGGGGAGCGAAGTGGCGGGCCGGGGCGGTGACGTACTCGGCGTAGGCGCCGGCCGGGTGTGGGAAGCACGGCATCCCGAAGACCGCGTCGCCCGGCTGGAAAAGGGTCACACCGTCGCCGGTCTCCTCGACCACTCCGGAGACGTCGAACCCCAAGGTGAAGGGAAGCTGCGTCCCGTCGGCGAACACACCCCTCTCCCGGGTCTTCCAGTCGGCCGGGTTCACACCCGCCGCGTGCACCCGGACCAGGATCTCGCCCCGGCCCGGCTCCGGGCGCTGGGTTTCGACGACCTTGAGGACGTCGGGGGCTCCGGCGGTGTCTTGGGAGACAGCGCGCATGGTGGGGGCGGTGGAGGTCAGGGACATGATGGCGTTCTCTTTCCCGGGTGTTTCGCTTGCGGTTCATGCCTGTTGTCTCGGGCACGTCATAAGACTGCCGGGACCCAAGTGCCCCCAGTAGCGGCGTGATGGCCATGGCCTGAAAGGATCTGGCCATGCACCACGTTGGCGTTCTGGCACTGGACGGCGTCGTCCCCTTCGAACTCGGCATCCCCGCCCGCATCTTCGGCGCCGCCCGCGACCGGGCGGGCAACCGGCTCTACACCGTGACCACGTGCAGCCTCGACGGCGGCCCGGTACGGACCGAAGCCGACTACGGCCTCACCGTCACCCACGACGCCTCCTTGCTGGCCTGCGTCGACACGGTCGTCATCCCGCCCTCCCATGCTCTCGGACCCATCCGCGAAGAGGGTCGCCTGCCCGCCGCGCTGCGCGACGCCCTGGCCGCCATCCGCCCCGGCACCCGGATCGTGGGCATCTGCACCGCCACGTACGTCCTGGCCGCCGCCGGGCTCCTTGACCACCGTCCCGCCACCACGCACTGGCGCGAAGCGGAGCGCCTGCAGCGGATGTTCACCACCATCCGCATCGACCCCGACGTGCTGTTCGTGGACGACGGCGACATCTTCACCTCGGCCGGCGTCGCCGCCGGGATCGACCTGTGCCTGCACCTTGTCCGCCGCGACCACGGCAGCCAGATCGCCAACGACGTCGCCCGCTCCTGCGTGGTGCCCCCCTGGCGAGACGGCGGACAGGCCCAGTACATCCAGCGCCCCGTCCCCGACCCGACGGCCACCGGCACCGCCCCCACCCAGGCATGGGCGAGGGAACGCCTCGCCGAACCCCTCACCCTGGCCGACCTGGCCGCCCACGCAAACATGAGCGTGCGCACCTTCACGCGCCGCTTCCGCGACGAGACAGGCACCACCCCCCGCCAATGGCTGATCCATCAGCGCGTCGACCTGGCGCGCCACTACCTGGAGACCACCGACTGGCCCATCGACCTCGTCGCCCACCGCGCCGGGTTCGGCACCGGTGTCTCCCTGCGCCAGCACCTCCACGCCGCTATCGGCGTCACCCCCCAGGCATACCGGCGCACCTTCCGCCCCGCCACCACGGCCGCAGCCGCCTGAACGGCCAGTGGCCGGCAGGGCGAGGTCCAGGACGGTGATGCCGGCCAGCGCCGCCAGGTGCTCGGCAGTACCGAGGCAGGCGCGGTCGCTTCGACCAGGGCATGTCCGGGCGATCACTTGAAGGGCACGGTGGGCCGTTGATCTCCGGGATACGCTGAGGTGACGGAGTGAATGCCGGTTCGGCAAGGGGGGTTACGTGAGCCGGCAGGTGATGGGGCAGGGGCGGACCGGGGCGATCGTTGTGCTCTTGGCGCTGGCTGCTGTGGCAGCCGCCGTAGGAAGTGTGGTCTTCCATCAGCAGACTGCGGTACGGGCCATGCTTATCGCTGCTTCAGTCGCTCTCGCAGTCGCGGCTGCTCGGGCCAGGTCCGCTGCCAGGCCGCGCAACTGAGCTGCAAGGCGATCAGCGCGAACGTGGCCTGAGCAACTTCGGTCTCGCGCTCGATGCCCTTGGGGCGGTTCTTCAGCCGGTGGCTCGGTCCGTTGATGGAGATCACTTCGCCGTGATGGAGGAGGCGGTCGAGGATGGACTCACCCTCTCCGGGCGGCAGTCACCCGGACCGTTATCGAAGGTAAGAGCCCCAGCACGCAGAGGTGTTCACGAGGTGAACCCAGGACCCCGAGCCGGGATCGGAGTCGGCCGGTGGGGAGCGCCTGCTCGGGTGCGGGGGGCGCCTGCACACCAACGTGCTCAACCGCGCACGGCGTCCGCGCAGCAGTCATGTACGGGCGAACGTCCCTGGCCCGACGTATGTGTTCAGACGGGGCAGGGAGGCGCCGCCGACCGGCGCGGGTTTTCCCGGACCGCTGCCGGTCCTGGGCCAGCGAGGTGGCGGAGATCAGGTGGAGTTCGCCGAGCAGCGCATGGGCGTGAGGGCTCGTGAGGTTCGCTTCGAGCGTGTTGGTGGCGGCGGAGGCCTGCGCCAGCGCCTGGGTGGGACTGCCGGCCGCCATCAGCACGTGGGTGTGGAAGAAGCCGGACAGGGCGGAGTAGACCGGGTCGTCCAACTCCGCGATCGCCTCGGCGGCACGGGTCACCGCGATGAACGCCAAGTCGGTGTAGCCGAGGTTCTTCAGCAGCAGGGTGCAGGCCGGATGGTAGGCGCCTGCCAGCAGCTTCAGCAGCTCGCGGCGGGCGGCGCCGATGGCGGCCTCGGTGGCTGCGTGCAGGTCGGCCAGTAGCGTCGGCAGCCCGGCGGCGAGGGTGCCGTATTCGGCCGCGTGATAGAGCCGGTTGGCCTTCACCACCCGTTCGGTCAGTACCGTCGCAGCAACCCCCGGTCGCCGGCGGCCCGTTGGAGTGGCCATGGTCAGCCCCATCAGCGTCAGCCGCAGGGCGGAGATCGCCTCGTGGGCCGCACCGGCGTGCGGGTCCACCGGGGCAAAGGGCCGGCCGGTCAGTTCGGACGGGGCGATCCGCAGGGCCTCTGCGAAGGAGGTGATGAGATGGGAGCAGTCCAGCAACCGCTGGCCGTTCTCCACCATCGACAGGTAGCCGGCCGACACCCCGGCCAAGCCTGCGAGGTTGCGCAGGCTCATCCCGCGCCGGCGGCGGGCCGAGCGCAGACGCTCGCCGATCCTCCGGGCCTGCTCTTCGTTCATGGCCCCCGCCTCAACTCCCGTGCCTCAGCCGTAGCGTAGGGCGAGCCTGCCGCCCTCAGGGGTCTTCCCGCGAGACGGGCGGCATCACCGCAGCCCGGCCCGATCGGCCTGATCCAGCACCGCCGCAGATTGAACGGTGGTGCGGTCGGTGAGCGCGGCGACCGGATCCCGGGCGAAGGGGTCCAACCGCAGCCGCAGCGGTGCCGCCGCGTCGGCCTCGACGAACGGGGCGGCGGCCTGGTCGGCACGGTCCTGGCGGGCCTCGGCAGCCGCGGCGACCACCAGCAGACCGGAGCGGTGGGTAGGTCGAGTGCGGCATGATCCGCTACGCGTACGTGGTCGGCGGCCTCGGCCGCGTCGCCGCACACGGCGGCGGCGCGGGCCGCGATCACCACCCGGGGCCGCCCACCACCGGGTCCGGGGCATACGGACCGCCGCCCTCCGTGATGAGGATGGCCGTTGGGTTTGGGTGTCAGGCTGTGAGTTCAACGCTGGTGGACGTAGCTGTTCCTTATGCGCACAGCAGATGCCCGTGGTCATGGAGCACGTCGCGAACTTCGGAGACTTCCTCGAAGTCCTGAAGCCGACGGAGTACGACACGGGCACGCGAGGCGATGCGGTCGCTGGTCATGTTCACGGAAACGGACACCACGCGTCGAGCTTCCTCCGCTGCCTGCTCGGGTTCGTTGGCGTCAGCGAGGGCGATGGCGAGCCACGACCGGTACAGGGCGACCTCCCGGGCGTGCGTGGCGTCGTAGCGGCTGAGGACATCGGTCAACAGCGGGACGGCTCGCAACGGGCGGTGCAGCTCGGTGAAGACCCGGGCGTCCATCACCTCCAGCTCTTCCCTGCTCACCCAGTACGCCCACGCGGGCGCCTCTCTTTCGTCTGCTTCTGTCAGTGCGTCGTGTGCCTGCCCGAGAGCCTGCATGGCGGGTTGTGCCTCTCCGGCGCGTGTGTGAGCCCACGCGACCCGGTCGAAGAACAGTGCACGCGTCTTGGCCGGAGCGTCGGACCCAGCTTCAGCAAGTGCAGCGCGGGAGAGATCAAGACCCGCGCGTTCCTGTCCGGTGTTGCTGAACTGGTAGGCAAGACTTCCCGCCAGATTTGCGACCAAGGGGCCGTCGTCCGCCTGTCGTGCCGCTTCGATACCGATGCGGTAGGCGCGTTCAGCCTGAGCGTGCTGCCCGGCATCGCTGGCGATCCAACCAGCGATCTGAGCCAGTTCGCCGATCTGGGACAGAAGCGCGCTGCCTACTGCTTCCGTGTGGGTGCTCTCGCGATACTGCCGCACCGTGGCGTTGAGTTCGCGGAACACGGGGGCCATCAGGTCGCCCCCGGCGAGCACGTCGTCAGCGAGCCGAAAGCCGTGTACCCGGGCAGCGAGGGTCGCTACGTCCTCCCGGCCGATGCGGCGGCCTGACCTTGTGTCGAGTGGCGCTAGCGAGTCGCCTGGCGGGATCAGCTCAGCGAGGACCATGGCGGCTCCGAACGGCGCTCCGTCCGTTTCCCCTCGGGCGTAGCTGGCGGCTCGCTCCAGCTCCCCGAGGGGGACACCCAGGACTTCCGCGATGAACTGAAGCCAGGAATCAGGGATGCGCTCTCCGCGCTCCCACCGGGAGACCTCGTTCCGCGTGAGGGACTGCGTACCGGAGACAGCGCACAGCATCGCAGCGAGCTGCCGTTGACTCTTACGCGCATCCCTTCTTAGCCGTGCCACGTACGCGCCGAACCACCGTCGCCGGTCATCACTCACGTGCCGGCCCCCTCTCCCCTCCAGTGTGGCCCCTCCCTGGCCCCCCGTGCGGCTCCTCTCTCAGATCTACCCCCAACGGTTGGATGAGGTTTCTGTCATCGACAGACCCCCGCGACCGTGGCGACGATCCGGGGGCGTGGCCTCAACCCCATGGAGGTTGAAAGCGTGCTCCACACTATCCGAACGATCTTCGAATCGCTGCTGTACCGGTTACTACCGGCCCGGGGCTGCCACCGCACGGCCGATGCACCGCGCGCCGCGTCGTATGAGGACACCCCGACGCTCACACTCGCCCGAGTCCCCGCCGGGCGGCCGGAGTTGCCGCTGCTGCGTGGTGAAGACGTGCCCTTGATCCGTCCGTACCTCCTCACTCCTGAGGAGCGCCAGGAGCGGCGGTGGCAGCGTGGGCGGCGCCGGGCGCTGTGGCTCTCGGTGCACGGCATCGACGCCGGGCCGGGTCGGATCCACGGTTTGAGGGTGGTGAGCTGATGCCTGGCATGAGCCGTCCGGTTCACCTGCCGGACCCGCACACGAACCCCGAGCCGGCACCGGGGTGCGACGTCTGCCGGGAGTTGGTGAAACAGCGAGCCGAGGCTCGGAAGCGCCGGGAACACGGCCGCGCCGCTTTGTGCACGGTGGAGATCGGGCAGCACCCCCACCCGCAGGCGGCCCGCAAATGAGCGTGGGTGTGTGGTCGCGGTTGTGCGACCGGGTCGAAGAAGCATGGAATCGGCACGTCAGGTACCGGGAGTTGTACCGGCGGCTTGATCTGCTGCGGGAGGCAGTCAAGGCCCGTACCGCGTGGGTGGACGAGCTGTCCGAGGCTGAACTCGAAGAGATGCTGCGTGGTCTGAACACGTGTATCGACGCGGTGCAGGCAGTAGCCAGTGATACCCCGGTGCGTCAGGACGACACTCCATGACGGCCCGGGAGAGATTCTCGGAGTGGACGCTGCGAGCCGATCCGAAGGTGGGCGTCGGGCATGTGGGGCGGTGCCTCATCTGCTGGGAGCCCTGTGTCGATACCCCCTCCGCCGATCAGGCCAGGGACTGGTGCCTCAAGCACGTGGACTCCACCGGTCACGACTCCTTCACGTTGACGGCGGAGGAGTTCTTCGATGCCATCCTGACCGATCACCCGTCGGTGAACGGCACTTCGCCGACGTAGACCAGGACGGGGCCACTCGGCTGCGGGCTTGCCCCGTTCCTCCTGCGACCTGACAGACGGAGCTGCCGGGTACGGTGACCCGCCAGTGTGGAGCTGGCGGGTCCTTGCATGCAGCCGTTGAGGTCGTGGGCCGACCTGCTGCGCGAGGCCCTTGCCGCCGCCCGCGACGGGCAGTTGGCCGGCTCCCGCTCGCATGCGGTCGCCCCGCCGGCTTCGGGCCTGCGTGGACAAGGAAGCGGGAAACCTGTCGTAGGAGGGTGTGCCCGCGCCGGCGGCTCACGGTGCACACCGGCGCTCACGTCCTCTCAAGCGCTCCAGCGCGAGCTCAGGGTGCACGTCACCGTGCGCCGCGCGGCGTACGGAAGCGCGGTCGGCGTGCGCCTGCATGAGACATGCTCTCGTCATATGCAGGATGGCTTGAGTGTGCCGTGTCAACTCTGTGCGCCCTGGGCCGAGAGTTGCCGGGGCGGGCTGGGGCGAGTGTTGTAGACGGCGGAACCACTGACTGCTGGCCTGAATTACCCGTTGCTGACTCAGAAACGTACGACAGCTGCGGCGGGCACGCGCCAACCGGTGCGGACGTCCGAGCTGCGCCAGGGCCTGCCTGGTCGCTGCGCCGGTGCCATGGTGCTCCGGCCAGGCTACTGCGGCCCGGCCTCGGTGGGGGTGCGTCGGCTGGGTGGAGGGAGGTTGCCGTGCCCACGTCCATGCTTGCGTGCCGCACCGGGCTGCCGTTGCGTTGCCGGCCCGGGCCCGGGCTGTGGTCGCCGCTGCCACGGGCGCCTCGGCGGGTATGGCGGTGCGTCCGGCGCCGGCCCTGAGCCTGCGGCCTCAAGGGAAGTCCGCACAAGCAAAGCTGCGACAACGGAGTGCTAAGTGACGTCGACTGAAATGGTCCGGGATCTGCGCGCTATGAGACAGGGTCGGATGAACATCTGGGATCTGGAGGCTTGTGGGCTGATCCAAGGGAGGCGTCGGGGAATCTGCCCGAAGAGGTGCGGGCCCGGTTCGCGGAAGCCCCAGCGGTTGCAGGCACTGCCTGCGACAGAGCGGTGTGTTGCATCATGAATGAGCCCGGTGTGTCCTTCGCGTCGAAGGAGCCGTTGTCGGTTTCCGGCTGGCTGGCGAACGCACTATGCGCCCAGGGAGTCGAGTACGTTTTTGCTGTCCCCGGTGGGCCGCTGCTGTCTTTGTACGAGGAGCTCGAGAACTTCCCGGGCTTGCGGCTGGTCCTGACCCGGCATGAGGAAGCGGCGGCTTTCATGGCGGACGGGTACGCGCAGGCGAGCGGGCGGTTGGCGGTGGTGTGTGCGACGACAGGGCCGGGCGCGATGCACACCCTCACCGGTGTCGCCAGCGCGACGAGCGACTCGATGCCGCTGGTGGTGATCACCGCGCAGACCGCGACTTCCGCGTTCGGCCGTAGCGGACTGCAGGACAGCAGCGGCGGGAACTGGTCGGTCGATACCGTGGAGATGTTGCGGACCGCGACCAAGCTGTCGACACGGCTCGCCCATCCCGGCCAATTGCCATGGCTGTTCTGCCACATGATGCGGACCATCTGGAGCGGGCGTCCCGGCGCAGTCCATCTGAGCTTGAGTTCCGACATGATGAACAGCCCCGTGCCCGACGTTTCCATACCCCCGCCCTGCCACACGGTGTCCACCGTGCCTGATGCGGCTGCGGTGGCGTTGCTCGCGCAGGAACTTCGACGGTCGCGGCGGCCTGTGATCCTTGCCGGGCAGGGGGCGAAGCTGTCCGGCGCGGCCGGCTCGCTGCAACAGCTCGCCGAGAATGCGGGCATACCGGTCGCGACCACGCTGAAGGGCAAGGGCGTCTTTCCTGAAGACCACCCATGGTCGCTGGGGGTGTTCGGGCTCGGCGGCACACCTGCCGCGTTCGGCTATCTGCTCTCCCCCGAAGTGGACCTGCTGCTGATCATCGGCAGCGGGCTGGGGGAGGTGGTCGCCAACGCCTTAGACTCCCGGCTGGTGACGGGTCGCCAGGTGATCCAGATCGACCTCGACCCGCTGCGTCTGGGTGCCGGCTGCGATCTCGACCTGGCCATCGCAGGTGACGCCGACACCGTGCTTCGCGCGCTGCTTGCCGAACTGGCGGATGTGCGCGCCGCGCCGTGTGTGCCTGATGGTGTGCTCACCGCGGCACAGGACGAGCTCCTGGTGCGCGTTCCGGCGTCCGCCATACAGAAGGACCACCCGGTCCTTTCCGCGTCGGCCGTCGTGAGCAGGATGAGCGAGCAGCTGCCTGAGAACACCATCCTCTATGTCGACAACGGCAACTGCCTGAGTTGGGTCGGCCAGCACTACCGGTCCCGCCCTGACGGGCAGATCCACTTCTCGTTCAACGTTGCGTCCATGGGGTACAGCACGGGGGCCGCCATCGGCGGCAAGCTCGCCCACCCGGGTCGTACCGTCGTAGCCGTCACCGGCGATGCGGCTTTCGCGATGAGCGGGATGGAACTGCACACTGCGGCCGAACTCGGTCTTCCCGTCATCTGGGTCGTGCTCAACAACGGCGGCAACGCTATGGTCCTCAACATCCAGGAGAGCATCTTCGGCCACGGATCCCGCTCGATGTACGACTCCCCCATCGACGCAGCAGCCATCGCCCGAGGACTCGGCGCCCAAGCCCGCACCGCAGCAGACCTGGACTCATTCACTCAAGCCCTCAGCGAGGCTCTGGAGGCCGGCAGCCCCTTCCTCATCGACGTTCACGTGGACCCCTCCGAGGTCCCCTGGGCCCTCAGCACCCGCATCACCAGCCTGCGGTCGGCTTTCACCGACCGCCCCGCAAGCGGGTGGTG
This sequence comes from Streptomyces albospinus, assembly GCF_014648695.1. Lineage (GTDB taxonomy): Bacteria > Actinomycetota > Actinomycetes > Streptomycetales > Streptomycetaceae > Streptomyces > Streptomyces albospinus. The sequence goes on along the minus strand of NZ_BMRP01000060.1, from coordinate 18,149 downwards.
ACCGCTGTGCGCCTGCCCTACCCACGCCCCGAGGACCACCCCGAGCCGCTGAAGGAGGTGCCGCCGCTCAATCTGTTCCGCGCCTTCGGCAATGCTCCCGCCTATGCCGGCGGCCTCATCGACCTCGGGCTTGTCGGCCTCGGCAAGCTCATCCTCACCTCACGGCAGCGTGAACTACTGATCCTCGATACCGCGACCATCTCCGGATCCGCCTACGTGACCCAGGCTCATATCCCGTTCGGGCAAGCCGTAGGCATCACCGGCGAGCAAGCGTCCTTCATTCGGCAGCGGGAACCGCTGCCGGGCCCCTTCCTCCCAGAAGAAGCCGTGCTCCTGGCCGTAGGCCGCGAGCTCCTCCAGCACGCTACCTGCACCGGCGAGACCATCCAGCGTGCCTACCTGCTCTGTGGCGCCCGAGCAGTCACCGAGACCCTCATCCTGGTCGGCTACTACCGTCTGGTCTGCGGCTTTGCCAACGCCCTGGACGTGGAACCAGACGGCAGGTCCAGCCAGATGCTCCCCTACACTTCCTGACCCCCACACAGGTCAGCTCAGGGGCATCACAGCCCGGAATGCGATGGGCCTAGCCGTACGTGCTGTCAGCGGGGCGGCAGGGTGCTCCTGTCCGGCCCCACTGCCATGAGCACCGGGGAGCCGGTGCACGCGGACAGCGCGACCGGTCGGCGCGAGGAGAACAGCCGCTACCCCTCGTCCCCCTCTCCCGCCCGCGCGGCCAGCCGGGCGGCGCGCAGGCTGAGGTGGTGCCGCTCCGGGAGGCTGGCAGTGCGGCGGGCGGCGGTGCGGTAGTCGGCGACGGCTGCCTCCCGGTCCCCGGCGAGCTCGTGGAGATGGGCGCGGACCGCGTACAGCCGATGGTGTTCGGCGAGCACGGGCGGCGGGTCGGCGAGCAGGTCGAGGCCGGCGGCGGGGCCGTCCACCATGGCGGTGGCGACCGCCAGGTTCAGGGTGATCAGCGGATTCCCGGAGACTTTGGCGAGCACCCCGTACAGGGCGAGGATCTGCGGCCAGTCCGTCTCGGCGGCGGTCGGCGCCTCGTCGTGAACGGCTGCGATCGCCGCCTGCACCTGGTACGGGCCGACCGGGCCGCGCGGCAGGGCGGCGGTGATCAGCGCGACGCCCTCGGCGATCGCGGCCGTGTCCCAGCGGTCGCGGTCCTGCTCGGCGAGCGGCACGAGTTCGCCGTCCGGGCCGGTACGGGCGGGTCCGCGCGCCTCGGTGAGCAGCATCAGTGCGAGCAGGCCGGCCACCTCGGCATCGTCCGGCAGTAGCGCGTGGACGGCCCGGGTGAGGCGGATCGCCTCCCGGGAGAGTTCGACGCGCCGCAGCTCGGGGCCGGTGCTGCTGGCGTACCCCTCGTTGAAGATCAGGTAGAGGACGTGCAGCACCGCGTCCAGCCGGGCCGGCCACTCGGCGGCATCCGGCATCCGGAACGGCACCCCGGATGCCTTGATCCGCTGCTTGGCCCGGCTGATCCGTTGGCCCATGGTCGCCTCGGGGACGAGGAATGCGCGGGCGATCTCGCCGGTGGTCAGGCCGCCGACCGAGCGAAGGGTGAGCGCGATCGCCGAACCCGGCGTGAGCACGGGGTGGCAGCACAGGAACAGCAGCGCGAGGGTGTCGTCGTACGCGCCCTCGTCCCCGGCGTCGGCCGCTGATGCGGACCGCCGGTCGGCCGGGACCTGCCCGGCCACGAGCTCCTCACGCCGGCGGCGGGCCTGCTCGCTGCGGACCTGCTCGGTCATCCGGCGTCCCGATACCTGGATCAGCCAGCCCCGAGGATTGCGCGGGACGCCCTGGGCCGGCCACTGGGTGGCGGCGTCCAGCAGGGCCTCCTGGACGGCGTCCTCGGCGGCGGCGAAATCCCCATAGCGGCGGGTGAGCACGCCGACGACCTGCGGCGCGAGCGTGCGCAGCAGGTCGTCGACGGTCGGTTCGAGGGGCGTCACCGGGGCATGCTCACAGCTCGGCGGGCGGTGCCGCCATGACCTGGCGCACCTCGATCGGCATGTCGAGCTGCCGCCCGCCCGGGCCGGGAGCGGCGGAGACGGCGGCGGCGATCTCGATCGCCCGCTGTTCGGTGTCGCAGTCCACGATCCACCAGCCGGCCACCCACTCCTTGGCCTCCGGGAACGGGCCCTCGGTGACAACCGGGGCACCGCCGCTGTGGGAGCGCACGATCCGGGCAGTCTCCGGCATGGCCAGGCCCTGGGCGTCGACCAGCTCGCCGGCGGCGGCGAGGCCGGCATTGGTCTCCTTCATGAACTGGATGTGGGCCTGGATCTCCTCGGGCTTCCACTCGTCGAGCTTGGGGAAGTCGACGTTCTTCTCGCTGAACTGCATCAGCAGCATGTACTTCATGGTTCTGCTCCTCGTTCGTCGTGCCCGCCCCGGGCGGGGGCTCTCACGGGTAGGTAGAAGCACGCCCGGCGTTTTCGACATCCTCGGGGGAAACCCGCGAAAAAACTTAGCGGCCACCCCGAGGGGGTGTGTGGACGAGAGCCGGCTCTGGTCCACTTCGTGTGGTCGCGTACGCAGGGTGGCTGTTGATCTTCGCCTAATGGTGGTTTTAGTGGTCGTAGGCGGTCAGTTCGCGCATGACTGGCTGGTCGCGCATGACCCTGGCTCCCCTCATCAGGCCCCTTGGAATCGATCATCTAGGCTGGCGTGATGACTGATGAGCAGGAGCGGGTGCAGCCGTCGGGAGTGTGGGCCACGGCGGTGGGGGTGGCCAGGGTGCGGGCGCTGGAGACCCAGCGAGAGAACGCGCTGTTCCGCGACCCACTGGCACAGGCCTTCGCCACCGCAGGCGGCCTGTGGCCCTCCTCGCCGCCGCTGCCCGATGACGAGGCCGCGCGACGCCGCCGGCTGGCCGTGTCGCTCTCCATCGTCATCAGGACGAAGTTCCTCGACGACCTGTTGCAGCAGGCCTCCGCGTCCGGGGTCCGGCAGGTCGTGCTGCTCGGCGCCGGCATGGACAGCCGGGCCTTCCGGATGGACTGGCCCGAGGGCACCCGGCTGTTCGAGGTCGACACCGCCGCGCCACTGGACTTCAAGGCATCTGTGCTGCGCCAGGAGCGGGCAGTCGCACGCTGCGAGCGCATCACCGTCGCGGTGGATCTGCGTGAGGACTGGCCCGGCGCGCTGGTCGCCGCAGGGCATGACCCGGCCGTGCCGACCGCGTGGATCGCCGAAGGACTGCTGATCTATCTGCCCGAGGACGCGGTGGAGCTACTGCTGGCCCGGATCAGCACGCAGTCGGCAGGAGGCAGTCGGATGGGGCTGACATTGGGGTCGCGCGGCGTGATCGAGCGCTTCGGCGCGGACGCCGCGCCGGGATCGGCGGCGTCCATGTGGGTCTCGGAGATGCCCGACGACCCGGTGGGCTGGCTGGCCGGGCACGGCTGGGAGGCCGACAGCCACACCCTGCGCGAGCGCGCTGCCGCCTACGGCCGCCCGATCAGCACCCCGCCGCAGCGCGAGGAGCGGCCCGGCGGACTGATCTCGGCGGTCCGCCGGTAGAGCGCCTCCCGGTTCCCTAGATGATCGATTCCAAGGGGGCTTGACGAGGGGAGCCAGGTTCATGCGCGGCCAGCCAGTCATGCGCGGACTGACCGCCTACGACCACTAAAGTTCGCCCTGCAAGAGACCGCGGTGACGGTGACGGTACCGGCCATGCGGACCGACACACCGTTCTGGGACTCGCTCGTGTTCGACGGCATCGACGACGTGGACGTCGATGCGGTGACCGCCGCCTTCGGCACGGTCGATGTCACATCCAGAGGCCGGGCAGCCAGTGCAACATGTCCGGACTACGACCGCTCCTCAAACCGAGTGCAGGGCTCCTACCAGCGCAGAGTCAACTCGACCCGGTCCTGAAGGACCAGGCTTGGAGACAGAGCCCAACTGGCTGCTGAGTGGTCTCCTCCGTCCTGACACCCTTACGGAGTGGCGGGGACGCGTGACTCACGCCCCGCGGTCCACACGGCCTCGCCCTTACGGGCGACGACGCGGAAGGCGTTCCGTTCTGCGTGGGCGGCGACCCCGCAACTCCGGCAGGTGAAAACGGCCTGGCTCACCCGGTTCCTCGTGTCGACGTGGTCGCACTCGACGCTCTGCCGCGAGGTGTACGTGGGGTCGACGAACACGAGCGGGACGCCGGTCCTGCGGGCCTTGTTGACGATGAAGTCCGTGAGCTGGGCGAAGGCCCAGGAGTGGAGCGCGACCCGTTGGGGCCTACGGAGCCGCACCCGTTCGCGGATACCCCTGAGCTCTTCGAGCGAGAGGCCGCGTCCGGTGCGTTCAGCCTCGGTCACGATCGTCTTGGCGATGACGTGGTTGGTGTTCGTGGCGTGCCGCGCTTCCTTGCGGGAGCGCCGCTTGAGCCGCCGCTTGGCGGACTTGGTGCCCTTGCGTTGGAGTTTGAACGGTGCCTGAGGCAGCTGCGAGAGGAGCAAAGCAGCGTTGCCATCGCCTGCTCCGACGATAAGTTTTGCGGGTGCCGGCGTCCGGATGATGAAGTGGCACGGTGACCAACCACGATGAGGCGACGGCTGTCCGACCGTTGACCCTGGCTTGGGTGAGCCGCCACCTGGAGGTCGGCGAACGGATCGTCAAAACCGCGGCGCTGCACGGCGGCATCACTGCCGAAACGCGGCGGCTGACCATCGGCACGCGGGACGGAGGTACCCGCGACCTGGTGCTGCGGACCTTCATCGACCCGTTCTACGTGGAGCACGCCGAGGACTGGCTGAACAGGGAAGCCGACGCCCTGACCCTGCTCACGGGGACCGGCGTGCCGGCCCCTGGACTGGTCGCGGTTGATCCGACCGCCGCGCACTGCGAGTATCCGTCGCTCCTGATGACACATCTGGCGGGACGGGCAGTCTTCGACGATGAGGGATTGGAGGCGCGCGTCCCTCTGCTGGCCCGTCAACTCGTGGCGATCCACGCGTTGCGACCCGCCGAGCGGCCCCGGGAGTATGTGACGTTGACGACCGCCGACACCGTCGTGACTCCGAAGGGCGCCGACGCGGCGGCATGGGCCGCGGCGATCGACGTGCTCCGCAAACCCGCGCCGCCCTATGAAGGGCGATTCCTGCACCGGGACTTCCAACCCGGCAACGTGCTGTTCGACGTGCTGCCCCCAAGGCCGGCAGGTGCCCGGATCACGGGGGTCGTCGACTGGGCAGCGACCTCCTGGGGCCCGGCGGATCTCGATGTGGCGCACTGCTCGACCAATCTCGCGCTGCTGCACGGCCCGGCGTGGGGTCTGCGGTTCCCTGAGGCGTATGAGGAGGCCGGCGGGGTGCTGGCCGCGGCGGCGAACGAGCGGCTGTACTGGCGCGTGCGGGACGGGCTGGCGTGCTCAGAAGAAGTGCAGCAGGTGACGCAGCCATGGCGTGACGCAGGGAGGACAGAGCTGACGACGCGAACCGTGGAGGAACGGCTGAATGCCTATGTCACCGCCCTGATGGACGCGCTGGGCTGAACCAAAACAGCCCGGGACGCGGGCTCGGCGGCGAGCGCCAGGCCCGGCTGCCACATCCGGCGGCGGAGCCGGTCGCACACCCGCACCGGCACTCCCCCGAGTACGGGCTGGCTCCCTGCCGACAACCTTGCGACGCCTCCGAATCAAACGGCAATATCACTCGCCGTAACAGCTCCCCAAGATCTGTGGCAGGGCCCCTTTCTCGTGCAACGGTGCGCAACGCGACTGGCCGGGAGCTCCCTCTCCTGTCGCCCCTTCGACCTCCTGCGGAGCGGAACCGGCCGCGGCGCGCGTCCTCCTTGGCGTTCGCCAAGGCAATCCGGCCAAGATCCGCTGTCGGCTCGGGTGCTGGCCAGCTCGTGGCGTCATCGTCCCGAAACATCCGCCCCTCCCTCTCTACCAGTTGGACGACACGATGCCTCAACCAGCAGGTCCGACGGCAAGCACTTCGTGTGCCCGCGGGCAAGCAGCCCCACCGTCCGGCGACTACCGGAAACGCCGTTGCGCCGAGACGACCCTGGATGTACGAGCCCCGGACCACAGTTTCCCGCCGCAGAGCGGTGCGCCGATCGCGCACACCGAGGCCTGACGAGGAGGGTTGTCAGGTCCGCCGGTATGGGAGGGGTGACAGGGCTCGTAGAAATTGGCTCTGCCCGCGGTTCCGCTTGCGGTTGGTGATCTGGTGGGCGTCGCGGTGATCAAGAAGCGTGGGTCCGCCGTGGAGCCCGAGGAGCTGCGCAGGAAGCTGAAGCTGGGCGGGCCGCACTCCTGCACGGTCTTCCTGACCCGGGTCGCGGGGGCGCCCACGATGCTGCTGGGGCACCCCGCGGCGGACGCCACCTGATACAGGCCGTTCAGGCCAGGTCCGTCAGGTCCTCGGCGTAGACCTGGGAGAGCGGCTGCGGGCCCACGTACTGCTGGCAGGTGCACTGGCCGGCCTCGTACTGGACCGGCCTGTGGTCCGCGTCCCAAGCGACAGGCACCTGCACCAACTCGTGGCACGTGCCCTTCTTGTCATGCTTGGCGAGATGGTGGGTACAGCCGCACACCGGCTCCGGCGGCTTCTGCGCGGCGGCCAGCTCGTGCCGCTCCTGGCGGGAGGTCTCCAGGGCCAGCCGCCCCTCGCTCCGGGCCTCGATGACGGCCAGCTTGCGCTCGTGACGCGTCTTCAGGCCCTTGCGGACCGATTTGCTCACCGCGGATCCTGCGTAGATGGCCGGCCCGGTGAGCATGAACAAGTACCAGATCCAGTCGTTCACTACGGTCGTCTCCCCCGTCGTCCCCCGGTGCGCGAACAGGGCCTCTCCCCGGCCCCGAGCTCTAGGATAAGGCGTCGCGCCGGGCCCCTACGACTTCAGGTTGTCCCTGCTCAGCTCGTGAAAGTGGCCGTGGTCGTGCCTATATCCGTGCGGGTCCGGACATGGGTTTCGGTGACCGGCAGCGAGGAGTCCGCAGAGAGGTCCCAGGCGGACGCCAGGCGGTTGCGGGCCCTCATCTCGGCGCTCAGGGCGCGGCACCGGCGGCCGGATACCAGTTGTCCTCCACTAGCCTTGCCAGCAACGCGGGTTGAGCTCGCCACGGCCTGTCCCCCGCTGTGGCGCACCAGCTTGATCAACGTGGTCGGGCGCGGCACCGGGGACGCCGGCGGGATCCTGCAAAACCGTCGCCGGCCCAACGAGTCTGCGACCTGCCGGCACGGCGTTTCGTACCCAAGCTGATAGCCGTGCTTGAGATACGGCAGCCGCAGCAGCGTTCTCCTCCACCCGCATGCGCCGGTCGCTCGCCATGCCGGTGGAGCCGACGAGACGGTCGTTGCGCCTAGGTGCCAGGCAGGCCAGAACAAGGAGCGCGACACAGCCGGGGGCTGCCGCGCTGATGCAGCGAACCCCCTGCCGTTGTCCCAGCGCGGCTGAGACCGTTGCCCAGCGGCGGAGAATGCCGCTGCCACAGAACACGCCGAAGGCGAAGCCGGTACCCGGCTTGAGACCAGCCATCCAACGCCACAGGGAATCTCCCCGGCGACTGAGGCGGCTGCACCGCGGATGATGATCCAGGTGCTCGCTCCACGAACAGCCTCGGCGCAATCACAGCCGGAACCACGCTCCACCGCCATCGCCGAAGTCCTCAGCCAGCACTGCCGGTCCACCACCTCCCCCACCGTGGCGCGCCATCGCCGCCGTGGTGCAGCCAACGGATGCCGGTGTGCGCAATGACCCTGACGAACAGCCTGGAGGCCCTCCTCCAGTCCGCCCTCGCAGCCCAATCACAGCCGAGCGAAGTCCCGCACCCGCCAGCCACTGCGCCCCGCGGCTGGGAGACCCGAGTCCGCTACGAGCCGAGCCGCGATGGTCGTCACCGCCCCGGCAGCCGAGCGCCCCCCAGCGAAGCCAACTGGCGCGTCCGTGTCGGAGAACTCGGACTCGCCGTCCCCCAAGCTGGGTCGCCTGAGGTGGGGTTGGGACAGGCGGCGGGACATGAGAGTGATGAACGCCCACGGGATGTGCGCTTCGGTGCGGGAGCTTGCGTGCGGGCCGAGGCGAGTGTGAGGCAGCTCACGCCTGGGGGCTGCATAGCGGGACGTGGGTCAGTGTCTTTGTAGGGGTGTAGGCGAGTGTCGAGAGGCGAGGGACGGCGTTGATGGGGCAGTTGCGGGCCGATGCGTTCGACCGGTTCGTCGCAGCTCGTTGGTCGGCGCTACTTCACCTGGCGCATCTGCTCACCGGTGGAGATCGGCATCGGGCCGAGGATCTGCTGCAGGAGGCGCTGGTCAAGCTGTGGTTTGCGTGGCCGAGGGTGGCCGAGCAGGCGCCGGAGGCGTATGTGCGCCGGGTGTTGGCACGTGCGGCGGCTCGTTCGGCGCGTCGTCGTTGGTGGGGCGAGCGTCCGGTGGAGCAGTTGCCGGAGCTTCCCGAGGCTGGTGATGTGGCCGCTGCCGTGGAGGAACGAACTCGGTTGGAGGCCGCGCTGGCATTGCTGCCGGTGCGGCAGCGCGCCGCTGTGGTGCTGCGCTATTACCAGGACTTGTCCGAGGTGCAGGTCGCCGAGGCGCTGGGGTGTCCGGTGGGCACCGTCCGGTCCCTTACGTCACGGGGCGTGACGCGGTTGCGTCAGCTCCTGGGTGACGCCATCGAGCCGGTGAAGTGAAGGAGACATCATGGAAGACTTCGAACACGAACTCGCGCGGATGATGCGCGACACCCAGGCAAACTCCCCCTTTGAGGACCAGCACCGGCAGCGGCTGCAAGCTGGGGTCCGTGCCCGTCGGCGTGCTCGGAGGGTCTGGATGGCTACCGGCTCGGCGCTGACGATCGCCGGGCTCGGCGTCGGGCTGGAGGTCCTGCCGAGCGCCTCCGCTCAAGGCGGGCCCAGCGTTCCTCAGCACCAACCCACCTTCACGACCGCGCCGGTCCCCATCCCGACCCGCAGTTGCACGACCGTGCCGATCCCGATTCCGACCCACACCTCAACGACCGTGCCGGTCCCGATCCCCACCCGCACCTGCACCACCACGCCAGCCCCGACCCCGACCCACACCTCAACGGCCAAGTAGCGCTGGCCAAGGTTCAGGCTATGGCGGTTGAGGAGCGGACGGTGATGGCAGGAACACCGAGACCAGGGCGCGGGGATCTTGGCGCGGCGGGCATCGACCCGCTGCCGGAACAGCCTGACGCCACACTGACGGCGCCACGCCCGGTATGGAGGAGATGGAGCAGGAGTGCCGTTAGTACGCTTCGAACGTCGTCGCTTACCTGCGCGGCTCCGTTCGGCAGCGGGATCGGCACCGGGTCGAGGAGCGCCTCGCCCAATGCGAGGGCTGCGCCACACTGCTGATGGAGCTTCGAGTCGACGACCGCCCGCCCGCAGATCGGCAGATCCGCGAGCCGGCGCCGGTGATACCCGCGTACCCGCCGCGTCAGATGCCCACGCCGCGACCACGCCGCCGGACCGCAGCGGGCCAGGCCGCTACCCGAACCAACTTGCCGTCGACATCCCCATGTTGGGCACCTGCTGAGGCAACTATCTGACGGAAGACGATCTCCAGAATCTCCACATCAGCAACAACGACTTGCCACGGTGTCTGTTGGCCCCACTGCAATCGCGCAGAGCCGTCCAATTCATAGGCAACCAGCCACCGAGACGGTCGCCGCCGGCGAAGGCGCCACCAAGAGATCGCCACGCGATGCCACTACCAAAGACGTGCCCAGCGCCACGCGCTCTATGACTTCACGTCAGCCCTGGCCGCACTCGGAAACCTTCTCCTGGCCAGCGACGATAGCTGCTGCCTGCAACCGGAATATTGAGGCGCATCCAGGTTGGCACAGAGGTCTTGGGAAATCAGCCGCGAAGAAAACCGTACTCGACCCAACTATTACCCATACGCCTTGCGTGACCGACCACTTCAGGCAACGAACGACCGCACTCCAGCGAGCCGTCATCAACGGGTGCTCCGACCATCGAGGTGGCACCGACTCGGCAGGCAAGGACAGGCGGGAATCAGTGCACATACCTATCAACTTGCGAGATTAAGGACGATTTGAGAAAGTGCCTAACGTATTCGTCAGAGTGTTCAAAGCATCCAGCCTTCGCAAAAAGATACTCTTCACGCTGGGGATCTTGCTTCTCTATCGATTGGGGCAGAACGTTCCGGCCTCTGGTGTGGATTACCGGAACGTTACGCAGTGCATCAAGGCGGGTGTCGGCAACGGCGGCCTCTTCGGCCTGATCAACACGTTCAGCGGTGGTGCGCTACAGCAGCTCACCATCTTCGCCCTGGGAATCACGCCGTACATCACGGCGAGCATCATCCTTCAACTGCTGACGGTGGTCATTCCGCGCCTGGAGGCGCTGAAGAAAGAGGGCCAGGCGGGCACCGCGAAGATCACGCAGTACACCCGGTACCTGACGCTGGGCCTGGCAGTGCTCCAGGGCGCCGCCCTGGTGGCCAAAGCCCAAAGCGGTGGGCTCTTCCCCACCTGCCAGGTCCGCACCCAGATCGTCCCGGACACCTCGACCTTCCAGACCACCGTCATGGTCATCACCATGACCGCCGGCACCGCCGTAGTGATGTGGCTCGGAGAGCTCATCACCGACCGCGGCATCGGCAACGGCATGTCAATCCTGATGTTCACCTCCCTCGCCGCCAGCTTCCCGACCAACCTGTGGGGGATCAAGAAGTCGGGAAAAATCCTGGGCGGCTGGGGCGAGTTCGCCATCGTGATCGCGGTCGGCCTCTGCATGGTCTGCCTTGTGGTCTTCGTCGAGCAGGCGCAGCGCCGGATCCCGGTCCAGTACGCAAAACGCATGATCGGCCGCCGTTCCTACGGCGGCACTTCGACCTACATCCCGCTGAAGGTGAACCAAGCGGGTGTAACTCCCGTCATCTTCGCCTCATCACTGCTCTACATCCCCAGTTTGATCGATCTCGGCAGTAACTCAGCATCAGGATGGGCCCGGTGGATCGACACCAATCTCGCCAGGGGCGACCAACCGATCTATCTGACACTTTACTTCCTGCTGATCGTTTTCTTCGCGTTCTTCTACGTCACCATCTCCTTCACCCCCAAAGAAGTTGCCGACAACATGACGACGCATGGCGGGTTCATCCCCGGTATCCGGGCTGGCCGACCCACGGCTAACTACCTAGGTTACGTGCTCAACCGCATCACCTGGCCGGGAGCGCTCTACCTGGGGCTGATCGCCCTTGTGCCCACAGCGGCATTGGTGCTGTTCAACGGAAGAAATTTCCCGTTCGGCGGCACCAGCATCCTCATCATCGTGAGCGTCGGATTGGAGACCGTGAAGCAGATCGAGAGTCAGCTCCAGCAGCGCAACTACGAAGGATTCCTGCGCTGACGCGCGGGGGCACGGGGACAAGGGGCGATCGCGGGTCAGCCGACGATGCCTGACTGCCGCCCAACCCGATTACCGTCGAGTCCCTTGCCTTCGGCAGGATGGGTGCCATGACTGAGATCCGCACCCCCCGCCTCCTGCTCCGTCGCTGGCATGACGACGACCTCGTGCCCATGGCCGACATCAACGCCGACCCTCGGGTCATGCGCTGGATCGACGACGGCTCGGTGCGCGACCTGGACCACACTGCAGAGGCCATCGAGCGGTGGGAGGAGGAGTGGGATGAGGAGGGCTTCGGGCTCTTCGCCGTCGAGCTGCTGGCCTCGGGGGAACTGGCCGGCTTCACGGGGCTGTACGTGCCTGAGTTCCTGCCGGAGGTGGGGCCCGCCGTGGCGATCAGCTGGCGGCTCGGCTCACAGTTCTGGGGCCAGGGATACGCGTCCGAAGCCGCCCAAGCCACGCTGGAGTTCGCGCTCCAGGACCGTGGCCTTGACCGCGTCATCAGCATCAGTCGGGCGGGGGACGCTGCCTCCGAGAACGTCATCCGCAAGCTCGGCATGGTGCTGGAGCGCGAGACGGTCCACCCGGTGTACGGCTTTCCGCTGCGTGTTCACACCATCGACCTCACCGAGTACCAGGCGTGAACCAGCCGAGCCCTCGGATCATCACGAGACAGCCGACTGCTGCCCATACGTCCTCGACCGCGTTGGCCGCCACGGGGTGGACGCCCGGACGAAAGACACTGCTCTCTCACCGTGACCTGCGCCTTCGCGGAACTGCGGCCAGAGCCGTTTTCGCGGATCCTCATCACCGCCGCATCGGTCGCGGGAAGTTCGCATCTGAAGTCCAGCCAGGGATGCTCCTGGGCGCCCCCCGAGGAAGCCTTCAGCGGCATCGGGCCTGCCACGGAACCTCACTCCTCCTGGCCGTGCTCTGATCCTCCCCTCCCCGAGCTACCGCCGCGGCGAGAGGTGGCTGCACTGCCAGCTCTTACCATCGCGCCATGGCTCAGAAAGTTGTCACCATCTACACGGATGACCTCACGGATGAAGAATCCTCGGAGGCCACCACCCACACCTTCAGCCTTGACGGTGTGCAGTACGAGATCGACCTGGCCCCTGACAGCTACGACCAACTGCTTGAGGCGATGGCCCCCTTCACCGAGGCGGGGCGGAAAACCGGTAGGCCCCGCAAGTCCCACAAGGCCACTGACGTCAGCCGTGACGACAGCGCCGCCATCCGCGCATGGGCCAAGGAAGCCGGCCATGAGGTCAGCGACCGCGGCAGGGTTCCGGCCGAGGTGCGCGAAGCGTATGCCAAAGCCCACTGACCTCCTCATACACCGGGAAGTCCCTCACGGTTCGGTGAGGGACTTCCCGACCTCGACCACGCAGCCCCAGACCGCCTCCTTCAAGCATCCGACAGCAGTGCCGCTCCCGGCCTTGTGCAGACAGCCTCGCCGTAGCCGAGCAGGGGCAGGGTGTTGGTGTCGCCGGCGACCTCCGAGCATTCGTGGTCAACCGCGGGCCGATGCCCAGCCTGAGGAAAGTAGAGGGGCCCGCGCGACGCATGGAACTGTGCAAGGAGATCGTCGGAGCCCGTACCACACCAGGCCCCGGCCTGGGCCAGGTCCTGGCTGCGCTGGCCCTGTTCCTTACCTGGGGACGCGGGACGCGGGGCTCGACCGGGGCCCCGCCGGTCCCCGTACGGTCCGAGCGCAGAGGAGGGAGCCAGCGGCAGTCGCGGAGCCGAGGCCGGGTCAGGCCGCCGGCGGCTGGCTGGAGGGGCGGCCTGGTCGGCGAGCTGGTTCCAGCTGCTGACGGCGCCACCCCGCCGCTCGTTTGCGGTGCATCCACCACGTGGCAGCCGCCCAGGCGCTCAACGAGTGCATCGCCGCCCGTGCGTGAACGTGGATACACACCGCCGACGCCGGACGGGCGACGGCGGTGTGCGATCAGTCTCTAGTCGGCGCGTCCCGTCGCCGCCACCGTCACACCCAGGCCGATCATCGCGACGCCGCCCGCCCCGCCGACCATCGAGAGGCGGCGGTCCGAGCGCGCGAACCAGGAACGGGCCGCTGAGGCACCCAGACCCCACAAGGTGTCCGTGATCAGGCCGATGGCGACCGGAACCAGGCCCAACACCATCATCTGGAGCGGGATATGGCCCGCGGAGCGGTCCACGAACTGCGGCAGAACCGCCGCGAAGAAGACGATGCCCTTGGGGTTGGTGGCTCCTACGAAGACGCCATCCAAGATCGTGCGCAGATCGCCGCGCCGCTCACCCGCCGGTGCTTCCATGTCCGCCGCGCGCATCTCCTTGCGGTGCCGGAACGCCTGCACGCCGAGGTAGACGAGATACGCCGCTCCCGCCAGCTTCACGCCCATGAACACCGCCGCCGAAGCCGCCACCAGCGCGCCCAGGCCCCACGCCACAGCGATCACGAGGGCGTAGGAACCGATCAGATTGCCGAGGACGGTTGCGAGCGCTGTGCGGCGGCCATGCGCGAGAGCTCTGCCAATCACGAAGAGCACGCTCGGACCTGGAATCACGATCACCAGTAGCGACATCGCTGCGAACGCGAGGATACTCTCCGCAGACACCATGTGCCCGTCACCTCCTGAATTGCCGACCGGGGGACATACAAACAGATGGCGGACTACCGGCTCCAGGCTCGTCCACATCCCGGTACCGCCGGGCACCGACGGACGCGAACCTCGCGGCCCAGGCCGCCTACCCCGTTGAGTCAGAGTCTCGACAGGCTGCACAAGACGGGCGTCCCGCTCGGCTTGCACGAGCTGCACCAGCCGAAGAAAAGAGGCGGAGCAGACCGCTTCCGCTGAAAAGGCGCTGGGACTGGCAGCGGAGCTCGCCGCCACACGTCGCTCGACCGGCCTGCGGTTGGTCAGCTCTGTGCGGCCCGGAAGGCGCCTGGGGTCTGGCTGGTCGCGCGGGTGAAGAACTTGCTGAAGTTGGTGGGTTCGGTGAAGCCGAGCCGGTGGCTGATGGCGGCGACAGGCAGGTCGGTGTGGGCCAGCATGCGCTTGGCCTCCAGGGTGACGCGGGCGTCGACGAGCTGTTTGGCGGTGTGTCCGGTGGCGCGTTGGCAGACGCGATTGAGGGTCTTGAGGGAGTAGCCGAGCCGGGTGGCGTAGTCGTGGGCCTGGCGCAGGACTGCGAAGGAGCGCTCCAGTTCGTGCTGGAAGAGGCGGTACGGCTCCTGCGTGGCATGGGACTGTGCGCTGCCGTCGGGCGTGGGGAGGCGGGCGATGCGTAGCAGGATCCCGGCCAACAGCTGGCGCAGGAGTTCCTTGGTGATCTCCGGGTCCTGGGCCGGGAGGTCGGCGTATTCGGTGGCGAGGTCGGCCAGCGCGTGGCGGAAGAGGTCGTGGTCGCCGGTGCCGAGCTGCCAGAAGGGCGGGCCGAACGGGTCGTCGGAAACCGGGATGCTCGCGGGGAGTCGGGGCGGGAAGTCCGGGGTGAATAGGACGATCGTGGCGTCCAGGTCCGCGGGAGCGCCGTCGGGTGCTGTGGGCAGGCGCTGGACCTGCCCGGGACGGACGTGCAGCAGCAGCAAGGAAAACGTACTCAGGGCAGCTGGTGAGTTGTTCGGGGACAAGGACCCGAGCGCGGTGGACCGCTGGGTGGCCGCTGACTACCGTTAGCACAGCAGCCTGGTCGCAGACGGTCCGGAGGCGCTGCGGCAGCTGGTGGCGGGTCTGCCGGACGGCTTTCGCCACGAGGGAGCGCGGGTGATCGCCGACGGGGACCTACGAAACCCCCGACGGCCGCGTGGGTGAACTCCACACCGGCACCCTCAAAGAGATCTGACGGAGCTGTTGAGGAGCAGCCGTCTTGACGAGCACCACCACCCATGCCGAAGGCGCTGTCGCCGGAAGGTGCTGCGCGGGGCCCTCCGCCCGCGCCGCCGTGCCAGCGGCAAGATGCCGCTTCCGTGTGGCAGGGCTCCCAGGAGCCCTGCCACACGGGCCGCGCCGTTCTGGGCGCGCAGCCCGCAGGAGCGGCAGAAGTTGCAAGACCAGCCCGGTGCATGCAGCAGCAGTCCATGCGAGACGCCAAGACCGCAGGCGGGCACAGGAGGCCGAGTTCACCTGTCTGTGCTGCGGTGAGTGCTGGGCTCGGGACAGTGTTGCAAGAAGGTCTGCTCCTGCTGCCGCCGAGCGCCGCTGCCGAGGTTCAGGTACAGGTCCGGAGCCTGGATGAGGTGCTACTCAGGCGAACGCATCAAGAGCCCATGGCAGACCCGGAGTTGACATGGTGGCATCGCGGGTGCTGACCGTGTTCAGAAGCTGCTTCCGAACCCCGATGGCCCAGGTGTCCCGCCTCTTGAACTCTTGCCGACGCGCGAGTCCTCGACCCGGGCAGGCGCAGACTCTGGCGGGACTGGTGGGCAGCCCGGTCGCACGTGACGTCGTGCAGCAGGCGGTGCCGAAGCAGGTAGAGGCGGCGGCCCGTCGGGAGCGGCCGGGGCACAGACGCCCGCGCCCAGCGGTTGCCGGCGGAGTACCTCTTCGACCACACCAGGGCTGAACGGATCCAGGCATGGGCGGGCTGCGCCAACCTCGCCGGGCAGCGCGCGTGGGAGAAGGCGGACTTCGTCAGGGAGGGTGTGCTGCGCACAACGGTGTGGCGCGGCGGCGAACCGATGTGAGTGCGGGGCGGTCGTCGACCTGATGGGACTGGGCGCCCGAGCTGATGACCGTCAGGTATCTCCGTCCGCCGGGTGGCTGCCAGCCCGGTGCCCGCGCGAGAACGTAGGACTTGTGAGGCCGATCAAGTCCGCGATCAGATGGCCAGGGCTGCCGTTGTGGTGGTGCCGAGGTAGCCGTAGCCCCGCCGGGTTCCCTCTTACGACGCGCCTGCCTGGGAGTCAGGCTGCCGGTGACGACGCGCCGGGCGGGGGCGTCGGCGGCGGCAAGGCGATCGGTCTTGCCGCGGTCGACGGCGCGTTCCGGGAAAGCGGCGATCCGCTCGCGGGCGGGACCAGGACCGTTTGGGGAGTGGTTGGCAGAGGGTCGGGGGCGTTGCCGATTCCCGTGTCTCCAGCGGTTCATCAGGCATTCGCCATGACATGTCCGGACTGCGGCGCCCGCCACCAAGGAATCTACACACAAGGATCACGAGGGTGCCACATGGTCTACGCGTCGAGACCGAGGTGTGCCGCTAGCGTTGCTCGCCGCCCGGTCCCGCGTGCGCATTTTGGTCAGGCCGTCGGCGCCCCTGGCGGCGCAGTCAACACAGAAAGATCCCAGATGGACTACTGCTCGTCGTGCAGTCGGATTCTCAACGGGGCACTGGTGTGCCCCGGGTGCGGCGCTTACGCCCCGGACATAGCCCCACCTGCCCACGGTCGACACGCAGCGGTGGCCGCCCCCGCGGCGTGGGACGCATGGCATGCAGCCGGCTCCGCGGCTCCTGGACGCGACCAGGAAGCGGAGCCTCACGACTTCGATACCGCGCCCACTGCCGACGCCACGGCCTCAATCGGGCAGGGACGAGCGGCCCGGCGCCGTCAGCTCGCACGGTGGAAGAAGCATCGGCGCCGGGCTGCCGCCGCGACCGCCGTTGCCCTGGTCGGCGGCGGCCTGACCGTCTCTCTGCTACAGAACAAGCCCTCTGCCAGCCACACCCAGGCGGCTACGACGCCGGAGCCGGAGCGCGGGTCCGTCCCCGGAACCACCACACTCGCCTCCGCACCGGGGGCGGATCCGGGCGCCCAGGCCGCACAGCACCACGGCACCCGCCCGCCTGCGACTGCCGGCCGCGATCAGAACACCGCTGCAACGCCTCCCTCTGCCACGACGTTCCGGCATCCGGGTTCCGTCGCCATGGCCCACCCGACCGCGGCGCCCCGCACGATGTCGCACACCGCGCCCGCGTCAGCTGGGCGACCGCACGTCGACCATGCCGCCGCAGCACCCACCGCACCCGCGGCCACCACGCCCTCCGGCACGGGCAGCACCTCTCCGACGCACCCCGCACCGACCGCTTCTACACCGCCGACGGCCCAGCCGACGGCCCCCACGAACGTGTGCCTGCTGGGAATCGTCTGCGTCGGCTCCTGACCGACACCCGGGAACCAGGAACGGGGACCGGGGCACGCCTCCGCGACTGAAACGGCGCGTCCTCGCCGCAGACGTCGGCGAGGCCGGCATGAAGGACGACGGGCGGTATCTGCCGCTGTGAGCAGGGATGCGTGGTGGTGGTCGCCCCGACGTGGCGTTCGAGGAGCCAGCGCAGTCGCGGGCCAGGAGCTGCTCGTGCACGTGCACGAGCACTGCGAACGGCTCATGGGACAGGGGCTGTTCGGCCTGTCGGGTGATGCCGTCCAGGCGGGCGGCGCGCTGGTACCAGGCGGTGTCCCCGCGCCACAGTGCGTGCGCGTCGCTACGGGCCGGGGGGAGATGCAGCGCGACATGGCCGCGCTGCATCTCCCGGCGCCATCGCCGCGGCCAATGAGTCGACGCTGCGCCGACCGACAACCTCGTTGGATCGAAGGTTGGACTCTGGGCCGGCTCCATGGGTGGACTCATCGTGGGATTCATGGTGGTTCCGAAGCTCGGACCGAGGACGGGACGTCATCGAGGACGCAGTGCCCCATCACCGCAGGCCAGACGCTGCGGGCCTGCCTTCTGCCCGTGCCGACATCTCTTCCTGCGCGATAAGCGGAGGAAGAGTCCTGTCACGTGGCGTGGCGCGAGGCGAACTGCTCGGCACTAGTAGATCGTCGCGGCTAATGCTTGGGGTAGAGGTGGCGCAGTTTGATGCG
>NZ_BMRP01000059.1:31107-38881 GCF_014648695.1 Streptomyces albospinus | reverse complement strand
ATCTTGAAGTCCATCGCACCCCTTGAGCTGGGGTGTTGCGACGACCACTAGAACGGAAGATGCGGTCCGGGGCCTTTCGTGTGCCGTGCCGGGGGTCAGTTGTTGCTGGCGACGGTGACCGGCTCGTCGCTGTTCAGCTGCTGGACGAGCTGCTTGAGCTTGGCCTGGTCCCAGACGAGGTTGCCGCCGACGCTGCCGGAGACCGGCATGTTCATCGACTTGCCGTCGCCGCTGGTGACGCCCTTCATCGCGAAGAACATCTGGCCCAGGTCCCACAGGCTCATGTCCTTGTCCACCTTCAGCGTGTCCAGGCCCGCGCCCAGCACCGGGTAGAGCTTGAAGGGGTTGAGGACGGTGCCCGGTGTGGCGGCCTGCTTCGCGATGGTGGCCAGGAACTTCTGCTGGTTCTTGGTGCGCTGGAGGTCCTGGGTGGCGAAGGCGTGCCGGGTCCGGACGAAGGCGAGCGCCTGCGCGCCGTCCAGGGTCTGCGTACCGGCCTTGAAGTCGGCGCCGGAGTCCTTGTCCTTGAAGGCCTGGGGGATGTCCATCTCGACGCCGCCGAGCGCGTCGACGAGGTTGGCGAACCCGGCGAAGCCGATCTCGACGTAGTGGTCGATGTGCAGGTGGGTGTTGGACTCGATCGTGCGGACCAGCAGGGTCGGCCCGTCCATGGCGTAGGTCGCGTTCAGCTTGGTGTGCTTCCCGGTGTCCGGGAACCTCTTGCCGGAGGTCGAGCCGACGTACGAGGGGATCTCGACGTTGGAGTCACGCGGCAGGGAGATCAGCGTGGGGCCGTTGCTGCCGTCGTGCAGGATCAGCATCGAGTCGGTGCGCCCGCCGTCGGTGGGGCCGCCGGTGTGCAGCTTCTGCTTCATGTCGTCGGTCATGCCCTCGCGGCTGTCCGTGCCGACGATCAGGTAGTTGGTGCCGCTGCCGGTGGCGGGCCGGTCGATGACCTTGCTCAGGTCCACCTCGCGGCGCAGCTTGCCGTTGGCCCATATATAGGTGCCGACCGAGGCGACCAGCAGCACCACGACCAGGGTCAGCAGCGTCCACTTGATGCGGCGGCCCCAGCGGGGACGCGGCCGGCCGCCGTACCCGTCGCCGTCATAGCCGTCATCGCCGTAGCCGCCGTGGCCCCGGCCGCCGCCGTAGACCTGCCCGGTGTTGTAGCCGCTGTCGTAGCCGTTCTCGTACGCGTCGTAGCCCTGGGACTGCTGCGGCGGTACGCCCGCGCCGCGGCGCGGGGACATCGACGGCGGCAGCGGGGGTTCGCGCCGCGGGTAGCCGGAGCCTGCGTCGCGCCGTACCTGCGGCATGGCGCGCGCTCCCTCCGGATCGGCGCTGCCGCTGCCGCGTCCGTACCGGTTGCCGCTCTGGTCGCCGGGTCCTTGGGGCCACTCATTCATACGGGGAAGTGTGCACGCCGCGAGGGGGTGCCCCATAGGGCGGGTGCGGGATCGGGCCAGGGCTGTTGCAGAGCTGATGCAAAGCGACGGAGCCCTACCGCCCCATACCGCAAGGGGGCTGACCATTCCGGCGGGGCTATCGGAAGAAGTCATTCCGGATGGTTTCCGGCGGTGCGGGGAGACCGGTCTCACAGCCGCGGTGCGAGCCATCTCACGCCCGGCCGGGAGCCGTGCCGGGGCCGCCCCGTACGGTCCCGTACGGGGCGGCTTACGCTGGTGTGCATGACCGACCTCGTCACCAACAGCCCGGAGGACGATCTCGCGGGCAAGCCCACCTCCGTCTCCCGCACCACGCTGTCGCACATCATGACCGCGGCCGACACCAACCTCCTCGGGACGGTACACGGCGGCGTGATCATGAAACTGGTGGACGACGCGGCGGGCGCGGTGGCCGGCCGCCACTCCGGCGGCCCCGCCGTGACGGCGTCGATGGACGAGATGGCGTTCCTCGAACCGGTCCGGGTCGGCGACCTCGTCCACGTCAAGGCCCAGGTGAACTGGACCGGCCGCTCCTCCATGGAGGTCGGCGTCCGCGTCCTGGCCGAGCGCTGGAACGAATCCACCCCCGCCCAGCAGGTCGGCTCCGCCTACCTCGTCTTCGCCGCCGTCGACGAGCAGGGCAAGCCCCGCGCGGTGCCCCCGGTGATCCCCGAGACGGAGCGCGACAAGCGCCGCTACCAGGAAGCGCAGATCCGCCGCACACACCGGCTGGCCCGCCGCCGCGCCATCCGGGAACTGCGCGAGCGGCGCGCGGCCGAGGGGCTCGACGAGGCGTAGGGCCGAACCCACCGGACGGACCCCGGGCCGGTGCCCGGCTGCACCCCCTCCGGACCCGGCTACACCTCTTCCGGCGCTGCCGCCGCCGCGGTCGGCACGGGCCGCCGCGGCAGGGCCCGGCGGAGCAGCACGGCCGCCACCAGCTTCGCGAGCAGGGCCAGCGCCGCGCCGAGGACGCTACCGGCCGCCGCGCACAGCACATCGTCGATGTCCGCGACCCGCCCGGCCCGCATCAGCAACTGCGCCGCCTCGATGGCCAGGCACAGCCCCACCCCGAGCAGGAACCCCCCGGCCGCGGACCAGCGCGGCGCGGCGAACCGCAGCAGCAGCGGCACCGGCACGAACAGTGCGGTGTTGGCGATCTGCCGCCGTACGAGCATCTCGACCTCGCCGGGCTCCAGCTGGGCCCCCAGGTCGAGGAGCCCCTCACCGGGACGCCACCAGATCGTCGCGTCGCCGGACCCGATCGGCTGGGTGGGGGTGAGGGTCACCACCAGCATCATCAGCAGCCAGCCCGCCAGCAGCACGCCCGCGGCGGTCCGCGGGGCGTGCCGGTGCGGGGCGCGCGCGGACCAGAGGGCGAGGCCGAGGGCCAGCGCCAGCGCCGCGACGAGGAAGAGCGCCACCGTGGTGGGGCTGATGCCCAGGACGACCTGCCACACGCTCCGCACGCACCTTTCAGGACTTCGGGACACCGGGGCGGCCCCGTGTCAGTCGCAGCTCCACTTGGTGACGAAGACCGTCTCCGCGTGTTCCATGACGCCCCGGATGCACTCGTCCGGCAGCATCTCCACCCGGCCGCTCAGCCGGAGGGACCCGCCCCGGGTCCGCCCGGTGCCGAACCAGCCGGGGAACGCGGTGATCCGGGAGTTCCTGCGCTGGTAGCCGAGCCGTACGGTGATCTCGCCGGGCACCGAGCCGTCCCTCTGGTAGCCGGCCGTATAGGTGCCGACCGTGCCGACCGGGCCGCGCAGGCACAGCCGCCCCCGGACCAGATCCCCGCAGCCGATGGGCGCCGCCGGGGCCGGCGGGGTCGCCGCCGCGGTCGCCGCGATCAGGCACAGCGCCGCGACCACGGCTGCGGGAAGGCTCACGCGGCGCCGCCCGTACGGCCGGTCCGGGGGGCGGCCGGGCGCGGTGCGGCGGGGGGCGGGGACGGTCATGGGCACACCGCCTGGTCGCCGGTGATCGCCGCGAGGGTGCCCGGGGCCCGGTCCGGCTCCTCGGCCCGCACCGGCCGCACCGCCCGGTGGTCCCGGCCGACCGTCACCCGCATCACCGCCCCCTGCCCGGCCGTCGGGCGCAGCTCCGCGCCGGGCAGCGCGGCGGCCAGCGAACGGGCCGAGCGGTCCCAGTGCGGGTCGTACGCGATGACCGTGCGCGCCACCGGAGCGCGCGCGGCGCCGCCCGGTGCGCCGGTGGCGGCGAAGCCGGTGGCGCGCAGCGCGCGGGCCGCCGCGGCGGCCGTCCCGCGCCGGCCGCTGCCGTCGTCCACCTGCACCTGGATCCGGTGCGGCGGTACGTCCACGGTGGCGGCCTTCGCCTTCGCCGGGTCCGCGGCCGGCGCGAACGGCCGGTCCTCGCGGATCGCCCGGAACAGCTTCGGCGCCTCCACCGGGTCCCAGCGCACCGTCGACCCGAGGCCCGGCAGCGTCTCGGCCTCGCCCCGCAGCGGCACCGAGGCGTACTCCGAGGACTCCGTTCGGAAGCCGCGCATCGCCTGCCCGAGGTCGGTCATATCGCCCGCGCCGAACCCCGCGTCGGCCCGTACGGAGCGGAGCATCGCGTCCGCGACCTGCTTGAAGCGGACCGGGTTCATCAGCACCCCGGACGAGGTGATCCGGTGCAGCAGCGCGGCCAGGAAACGCTGCTGCCGCTGCATCCGGCCCAGGTCCGCCGAGGCGTCGAGATGCCGCGAGCGGACGTACTGGAGAGCCTGGCCCCCGTTGAGCAGCGACCTGCCGGCCGGCAGGTCCAGGCCCGAATAGCTGTCCTTGAGCGGCCGTACGGTGCAGATCTCGACCCCGCCCACCGCGTCCACGGTCCGCATGAACGTGGTGAAGTCGATCTCCAGATAGTGGTCGATGTGCACGCCGGTCATCTGCTCGACGGTCTGCACGGTGAGGCTGGGGCCGCCCTCCGCGAAGGCCGCGTTGAGCTTGATCGCGTGCCGGGGGTGCCACCGCCCGCCGGCGTCCCGGCGGGCGGGCACCTCGGCGTACGAGTCGCGGGGCAGGCTGACGACGCCGGCGCGGCTCCGGTCGGCGGAGAGGTGCACCAGCATCAGGGTGTCGGTGCAGTGGCAGGAGTCGCCGCCGAGGTGGAACCTCCGCTTCTCCGCGTCGGTCAGCTTGTCCCGGTCGTCCGTGCCGACGACCAGGAAGTTCAGCCCGTCGCCGCCCCCGGGCCGGTTGCTCATCCCCTTGAAGGCGTCCACCCGGCCGATGCCGGTCTCGACACCGGTGACCATCGCGTGCCCGACGCCGCTCGCGGACAGCAGCAGAACGGTCGCCGCGGCGCTGATCCGCAGCCCCCAGCGCCGGACCGGGGGACGCAGGCGCCGGCGCTCCCGCCGCGGACGCCGGCCCGGGACGGTGCGGGTCGAGGAGGACGGCGCGGTCACGGGGCACCTCCGCGGGTGGACGGGGACGGGGCCGCGGATGGCCGGTGCGTACCTCGCGGCCGGGGCGCGGTGCAGATCGGGAAAGGACCAGGCGTGTCTCGATGCGAACGAATCGGATCTCGATTGGGACGAAGTGGTCCGGCTCACCATACGTCAATACGATCTAGTGCAAAGCGCCACACACCGGGCATTCGTTGCCCGGCCACCCGGTTGCCGTCCGTGGGTATCCCCCGTTCGCGGTACCGTGAGGCGGAATACCGCAGTCCCCCGACGGGCGCTGCCGCCGCCCATGGCGGCTCGCCACGGGCCGTACCCCTGAGGAACCATGCCCCAGCAGCAGCTCCCGGCCGTCTCCGTGATCATGCCGGTGCTCAATGAGGAACGTCACCTGCGCAATTCGGTCCGGCACATCCTGGAGCAGGAGTACGCCGGCGAGATGGAGGTGGTGATCGCCCTCGGACCGTCCGCGGACCGCACGGACGAGATCGCCGCGGAACTCGTCCGCGAGGACCCCCGGGTGCACACCGTCCCGAACCCGACGGGCCGCACCCCCGCCGCGCTGAACGCCGCGATCAAGGCGTCCCGGCACCCGATCGTCGTCCGCGTCGACGGCCACGGCATGCTCTCGCCGAACTACATCGCCACCGCCGTACGCCTCCTGGAGGAGACCGGCGCCGCCAACGTGGGCGGCATCATGCACGCCGAGGGCGAGAACGCCTGGGAGGACGCGGTGGCCGCCGCGATGACCTCCAGGATCGGCGTGGGCAACGCCGCGTTCCACACGGGCGGCCAGGCGGGCCCCGCCGAGACGGTGTACCTGGGGGTCTTCCGGCGCGCGGCGCTGGAGCAACAGGGCGGCTACAACGAGGAGTTCATCCGCGCCCAGGACTGGGAGCTGAACTTCCGGATCCGGGAGGCCGGCGGGCAGATCTGGTTCTCGCCGGAGCTGAAGGTCCAGTACCGGCCGCGGCCGAGCATCGGGGCGCTGGCCAAGCAGTACAAGGACTACGGGAAGTGGCGGCACGTCGTCGCCCGCTACCACTCCGGGTCGATCAACCTGCGCTACCTCGCCCCGCCGACCGCGGTCTGCGCCATAGCGGCCGGCGTGGTCGTCGGCGCGGCGGTCACGCCGTGGGGCTTCGTCGTCCCGGCCGGCTACCTGGCCGCCATCGCCGCGGGCTCGCTGCCGGCCGGCAAGGGCCTGTCCCTGAAGGCCCGCGCCCAGATCCCGGTCGCCCTGGCCACCATGCACATGTCCTGGGGCGTGGGCTTCCTCACCAGCCCCCGCGCCCTCGCCAAGAAGGTCATCGCCAGCCGCCGCCCGGCGGTGGTGGCGCCGTAGGGCAACGCGGCACGCGGGTTGGGGGCGCTCCGCCCCCAACCCGCCCTGCTCCGCCCCGAGTTCAGCCGTTGTCCGGTCCGTCGTGCGCGCGGCACCCGGACGGTCGGCGGGTCACCGGGTCACTTGGCGCAGATGTTCTTGTCGTCCGCGTTGACGTGCTGGACCCCCGCCGGGGTTTCGGTCGGCGCCTCGATCGGGGTGCCCGGCGCCGTGAAGTCCTTGCCGAGGATCAGCTTCATCGGCACCCGCGGGCCGGCTTTCTGCGCGCTCTGCTTCAGGGCGCTCTTGGGCAGACCCATCCAGCCGGCCAGAGTGGCGGCCTGGTCCGCCTGGTTGGGCGCGTATTCGAGACGGGTGGCGGCCAGCTTCTCCGAAGCGTTGCCGGCGTTGGTGGCGAGCCTGGCGGCCTTGGCGTTCTGGAGCCAGTCCACGGTCTCCTGCGCCGAGCCGAACGGCCCGCCGCCGTTGGTGACATCGACCCGGACGAGCTCCGGCGGGGCCTTCTTGACCGGCGCGGGCTTGGCGTCGCCCTTGCCCTTGGCGGCGTCCTTGGACAGCGTGTGGTCCTGCTGCACCATCTGGAACAGCGGCTGGGCCTTGGCCTTGTCGAGGATGACGGTGGCCTTGTCGCGGGGGTTGTCCAGCACCGGCACGGTGGCGAAGGTGATCTTGTTCAGGTCGACCTTCTTCAGGTCGTTGCCGAAGTCCAGCAGCTTGCTCGCGCTGCCGATGCCGGTGTCCACGGTCAGCGCCTTGGTCGCCGCCTGCGCGACGTCCAGCAGCTTGCCGGGGCTGCTGAACGCGCTGGACTTCAGCTTGCGGATCAGCGACCCGATGAACTGCTGCTGGAGCTGAATACGGCTCAGATCGCTGCCGGTGCCCACGGAGTGCCGGGTTCGGACGAAAGCCAGCGCCTGCTCGCCCTTGACGACATGCTTGCCCGCCGACAACTTCAGGTGCGACTTGGGGTCGTCGATGTCCTTGCCGGCGCAGACTTCGACGCCGTCCACCGCGTTGGACAGCTCCTTGACGGCGTTGAAGTCGGCCATCATGAAGTGATTGACCTTCAGCCCGGTCAGCTTCTCGACGGTGCGCCAGGTGCAGCCGGGGTCCCGGCCCTCCTGGCCCAGGCTGGTGTTGAAGCGCACCTTGTGCTCGCCGGGGATGGTCTTCGTCGAGCCGTCCTTCTGCTTCGTCGGGCAGTCCGGGATGTCGGTCACCAGGTCGCGCGGGATGCTCAGCGCGGTCGCGTTGGACCGGTCCTTCGACACATGAATCAGGATCGTGGTGTCCGCGTGCCCGACGCTGCCGTCGTCGCCGTACCCCTCGTTGCCCTTCTTCCCGTCCCGGGCGTCGGTGCCGATGACGAGGAGGTTGACCGGGCCGTCGGTGACCGCGGCGTTCTCCTCGCCGACGTCGACCTTGGAGATGTTGCCGTCCAACTGCTGGTAGACGAAGTACGCGGCACCGCAGCCGGCGACGAGAACGAAGCCCACCACACCGGCCGTCCAGTGCAGCGCCTTCTTCTTCCCGGACTGCTTCGGCTTGCGTTTACGGCGGCCG
>NZ_BMRP01000059.1:0-31077 GCF_014648695.1 Streptomyces albospinus | reverse complement strand
GTGCTGCCCGGCCACCGGCAGCAGCCCCGTCCGGGCCGGCGCCGTCCGCGTCCTCGCCGGCAGCACCGGCAGCACCGGAACCATCAGCATCCGTCTCCGGCTTCCGTCCGGCGCGCTGGGTCGGCAGCGGGCGGGTGTCGGTGTCACCGCCCCCGCCGGCAGGACTCCCCGGGGCACGTCTGCCGGGCGCCTTGCGGTCGGCGGGCCGAGCGGGGGCCTGACCTGCCTGGTCAAGCCGCAGCTCGTAGTTGCCGGTGTTCGGATCGAACACCCACTGATCAGCGGGATCGACGTTGTTGTCGTCCGCCTGCCCACGGCCTTGCGCGTCCACGGTGCCTTGAGTCCTCCGTCGGTACCACGCGGCGCCATCCCCTCAAGGCGCTCGGTCGATCGTGCCTAAACGTGGTTCGGTACATGGTCATCGGCCCGCCGCCGGGGCGGACCGGATCGCTCACACTATCCGCCCAGTTCAGCGTCAAACGACGCCCGTGACAAATTCCACTTGCCTACAACTGGGCAATCCGCCCAATCCCTTCGCGCCCCCCGGTCCGCAGCGCGGAATTTCTAATGGCAGACACTGCGCTCCGCCGTGCTTCCGGGAAACGTCGGCACCGGACTCACGGCGGGCGCCGGCCTCCCCCGGCCGCCGCCGGCCTTGCCGTCCGACGCTTCCACGGACTGCTGCGGCGCCACCGCCACCGGCCGGTCGGCGCGCAACTGCCCGAAGAGCCGGTCCGCATCCGGCTGCACGAGCTCATCGCGATTGGCGTCGTAGCGGTAAGCGGTGCGCGGCACGGTCAGAAACTGCACGTGGGACGAGGGAATACTGCGCATACTGCGGACGAATTCGTACAGCCCCCGGAGCGAGGCCAGCCCCGCGTCCGTTGTCAGCGAACTCGTCGCGGCGTCCATCACCGGATACAGCCGCATCGGATTGAGCAGTACGCCATTGCTCTGCACTTTCGTCACCAGCGCCCCCAGGAACTGTTGTTGGCGTGCCATCCGCTGGGTGTCGCTGCCGTTGCCCAGGCTCTTCCGGGTCCGCACGAAGCCGAGCGCGGCCTCGCCGTACAGCGTCTGGCGGCCCGCCGGCAGCGAGACGTGCGCCTCCTCGTCCTTGATGGGCTGCGGCAGGCACAGTTCGACCCCGTGCACCGCATCCACCATGTTCTTGAAACCGGTGAAGTCCACGATGATGTAGTGGTCGACGCGGATCCGGGTCATCGCCTCGACCGTACGGATCGTGCAGCCCGCCCCGGCGAACGAGAACGCCCAGTTGAACTGCACCGTCTGCGGCGGGGTTTCGGTCCCGTCGGAGCGCCGGCAGTGCGGCACCTGCACCATCAGATCGCGCGGGATGCTCACCGCCGTCGCGCTCTTCCGGTCCGCCGCCAGGTGCAGCAGGATCGTGGTGTCCGAGCGCTGGGTGCCGCTGTCCACCCCGTACTCCCCGTTGCCGCCACCGCGGTTGTCGGAACCGATCAGCAGGATGTTCTCCGCGTTCTTCGGGCCCGCCGGAGGCCGCTCCGACTCGTACTTCTCCAACTCGCGCTCCGTGGCGCTGTCGGAGCGGATATTGCTGTTCAGCCGCGTGTAGAGGAACCAGCCCAGACCCGCCGACGCCAGCGTGGCGACGGTCAGCGCGAGCGCCGTCGCCCGCAGCCAGCGGCGGTGCCGCGGCGGCGGCGTGCGCGGCGGACCCGGACGGTCGGTCGCCAGCAGCCCGGCGGGGCGCTCGGGCCAGCCCGGGAAGCGCGGCGGCCCGCCGGGGCCGGCCCTCCTCGGCGCACCGCCCCCGGAGGGGCGCCGGCGGTCGGAAGGGGTCCCGGGGCTCTCGGTCACGTGTGCGTCCATCCCTCACGGAGTCGGCGGCGTGCCCGCGCACGGGGCCGGGAGGGAGACCGCCGGACCCCGTACAGGGTGGTCCGTACGCACGGGGCGTACGTACACCGAGCATGGACCCCGGCGGGCGGACCGGCCCGTCCGGCGGGATTCCGGTCCGCCGGACGGGGGAGTGCGCCTCAGGAGAGCGGCACGGTGAAGCCGACCTTCTCGGCCGTCTCGCGGGCGGCGGCGCCCTCCGCGCCCAGCTGCTCCAGATGGCGGCAAAGCACCACGGAGCCGCCCGCCGCCAGCGGCGCGTACAGCCCGTACGACAGGCCCCGCCAGCTGTCGTACGGCAGCCCCGACAGCACCCGGGGCGCCGCCGGCATCCCGGCGTCCCGGGCATCGGCCAGCGCCCGCGCCCCGATGCCCGCACCGGTCAGCTCCTCGCCGCCGACCACCAGCGCCGGCGCACCCGGGTCCACCGGAGCGAACGGCGCGAACCGGTCGCCCTGCCCCGGCACCTCGACGGCGTAGTCCGCGAAGCCCGCCGGCGGCTGCGGGAACCGGCCGCCCAGCGGACGCAGCGCCAGCGCCACCCGCTCCCCGGAACAGGCGCGCGCCGCGTCCAGCGTGTCCGGGCCGCTGACGACGAGATCGGCCGCGGCCGGATCGCCGCCCACCTCCGCCACCACGCCCACCGACGAGCAGGCCAGCAGCCACACGGCGGTCTGCCAGTGGGCGGGCAGCAGCAGCGCGAGCCGGTCACCGGGCTCGGCGGCCAGATCACCCTGGAGGTAGTTGGCGGTCTTCGCCACCCAATTGGCGAAGGTCGCGACGGACAGTTCCACGCGCTCGCCGGTGGCGTCGTCGTAGAAGGTCACCAGCGGGCGGGCCGGGTCCGCGGCCAGCGCGGAACCCAGCAGGTCGGCGGGGGTGCGATCGGTGGCGTTCATCGCGGCCAGAGTACGCGCGGCGGCGGCTGACGGTGAGTCGGGTACGGCACGGCCCGGCCACCGGATCAGCCGATGCCCCGTCAGATCAGCGTTGGCGGGTTCCCGCCGGGCATGTTGAGGATTTCCCATGCGCCCCTTCTTCGTGTTCCCCGCGCTCTGCCTCGGCGCCGCCTGCACGGCCGCCCTCGCCCTGCCCCTCGGAGCCACCGCGCACCCCGCGCTCGCGCACCCCGCCACGCGCGAAGGCACCGCGGCGAAACACGAAGACCGCGCCGCGAAACGCCAGGGCACCGCCGCCGGGCACCGCACCGCGGGCGTCGGCGACCTGCCGGGCACCACCCAGTCCCTCCCGCTCGACGGCCTCGGCCCGGCCGCACCCGGCACCGCC
This sequence comes from Streptomyces albospinus, assembly GCF_014648695.1. Taxonomy (GTDB): domain Bacteria; phylum Actinomycetota; class Actinomycetes; order Streptomycetales; family Streptomycetaceae; genus Streptomyces; species Streptomyces albospinus. Next base: position 27,909 of record NZ_BMRP01000059.1, on the reverse strand, counting down.
GGACGGGACACCGCCGAGGCGCCCGCCACCGCGGTACGCGGCCTGCCGGCCCGCACGGTACGGCCGTTCTCGCTCGTCGGCATCGTCTGGGACGACATCCGCAGCGGACTCGGCGACCGCGCCCAGGTCCGAACCCGCACCCTCGGAACCGGCCGCTGGTCCGGCTGGCAGGACGTCCAGACCGAGAGCGACGACGCCCCCGACCCGGGCGCCGCGGAGCGCGCCGGCAGCCGCGTACGGGGCAGCACCGCGCCCCTGTGGGTCGGCGCCAGCGACGCCGTCCAACTCCGCATCACCCCCCTCGACGGCCACCCGAACCCCGCCGTCCTGCCGCACGGACTGCGCCTGGAACTCGTCGACCCGGGCCCGGAACCGCGGTCCGTACGCGGCGGCCCGCCGCCCACCCCCGAGGCCGCCGCCAGCTCCGCCGCCAACTCCAAGCTGGCGCCGGCCGGCGCCACCGAGATCCCGGCCCAGGACCAGGCCGCCTCCCAGGCCGACATCGAGGCCGCCGGCGGCAAGAAACCCGAGGTACCCGTACACATCGGCGCCCGCCCGCGCATCGTCACCCGGGCCGGCTGGGGCGCCGACGAGAGGCTCCGCGAGTCCCGCTTCGTCTACACCCACACGGTCCGCGCCGCCTTCGTCCACCACAGCGCCAGCGGCAACAACTACACCTGCGCACAAGCGCCTTCGGTCATCCGCGGCCTCTACCGCTACCACGTCAAGAGCAGCCACTGGCGGGACATCGGCTACAACTTCCTGATCGACAAGTGCGGCACCGTCTACGAGGGCCGGGCCGGCGGCGTCGCCCGGCCGGTCATGGGCGCGCACACCCTCGGCTTCAACAACGACAGCACCGGCATCGCGCTCCTCGGCTCCTTCGGCAGGACCGCACCCTCCAGACCCGCCGTCGAGGCCCTCGCCCGGCTCGCCGCCTGGAAGCTCGGCCTCTACGGCCTCGACCCGCGCGCCCGGATCCCGATGACCTCATCCGGCGGCAACCTGTACCGGAAGGGACGGGTCGTCCGACAGCACGTCATCTCCGGCCACCGCGACGGCTTCAAGACCGCCTGCCCCGGCGCCCGCCTCTACGCCGAACTGCCCGAGGTCCGGCTGGACGCGGCCCGCCTCCAGGGCCGCTGACCTGCACCATCCGCCCGGAATCAGGCATTCCGGCCATCGCGGAACACGTCACCCGCCTGCCATCCAGCGTTCACCGGGACCACTGAACCGATCCCGTCCGCGACACGTCCTATGAGCCACGACGGCGCCGGGCCACCGGCCCCGGCGCCGTCCCGGCCGCCCGCCGCGGACGACCGGAAAACCGTCTCCTACACTGGTCCGCCGACCGGCCGACCCCAGCAGGAAGCAGAGAACACACGTGAGCGTCGCACGCGCAGCCGCCGGGCCGCGGTCGACGACGATTGCCGCACCGCTGCACTGCGCGGGCGGAGAAGCGAACAGAGGACACATTGACTGAAGCGATCCTCCTGGTCGGTGGCAAGGGCACCCGGCTGCGCCCGCTGACGGTGCACACGCCCAAACCCATGGTGCCGGCGGCCGGTGTGCCGTTCCTCACCCACCAGCTGGCCCGCGCTCGCGCCGCCGGCGTCGAGCACATCGTCCTCGCCACCTCCTACCTCGCCGAGGTCTTCGAGCCGTACTTCGGCGACGGCTCCGCGCTCGGCCTGCACCTGGAGTACGTCACCGAGAAGGAGCCGCTGGGCACCGGCGGCGCCATCCGCAACGTCGCCTCCCGGCTGCGCTCCGCGCCCGGCGACCCGGTACTGATCTTCAACGGGGACATCCTCACCGGCCTGGACATCCGCGCCCTGGTCGACACCCACCGCACCAGCGGCGCCGACGTCTCCCTGCACCTCACCCGGGTCGAGGACCCGCGCGCCTTCGGCCTCGTGCCCACCGACGACACCGGCCGGGTCACCGCCTTCCTGGAGAAGCCGCAGACCCCCGAGGAGATCGTCACCGACCAGATCAACGCCGGCGCCTACGTCTTCAACCGGTCGGTCATCGACGCCATCCCGGCCGGCCGCCCGGTCTCCGTCGAACGCGAGACCTTCCCCGGCCTGCTCGCCGACGGCGCACACCTCCAGGGCATGGTCGACTCCACCTACTGGCTCGACCTCGGCACCCCGCAGGCATTCGTCCGCGGCTCCGCCGACCTGGTCCTGGGCCGCGCCCCCTCCCCGGCCGTCCCCGGCCGCTGCGGCGACCGCCTGGTGCTGGAGACCGCCGAGGTCGCCCCGGACGCCAAGCTCACCGGCGGCACCGTCGTCGGCCGGACCGCCCGCATCGGCGCCGGCGCCGAGGTCGACGGCAGCACCGTCCTGGACGGCGCGGTCGTCGAACCGGGCGCCCGGGTCCGCGACTCGCTGATCGGCTCCGGCGCGCGCATCGGGGCCCGCACGGTCCTGGACGGCGCGGTCATCGGCGACGGCGCGGTCATCGGCGCCGACAACGAACTCCGCGCCGGCATCCGCATCTGGTGCGGCGCCGCCATCCCCCCCGGCACGGTGCGTTTCTCCTCGGACCAGTGACCACCGGTCTCCTCGGACCGGTGATCCCCGGGCCGACGCCGACCGGTAACCACCCGGGCCGATTCGCCTAACCTGGCCGCATGCCCGTCCGTACCTGGGTCCCGCCCGGCCCCTACGACCTGCACCGCACCCTCGGTGTGCTGCGGCGCGGCCCCGGCGACCCGGCGTTCGCGGTCCGCGACGGCGAGATCTGGCGGGCCTGCCGCACGCCCGAAGGGCCCGGCACGCTGCGCGTCGAGGCCCGCCCGGCGGACGGCCGGGTCGAGGCGACGGCCTGGGGCCCCGGCGCGGACTGGCTGCTGGAGCGGCTGCCCGACCTGCTGGGGGAGTCCGACGACCCGGCGGCGCTGACCGCCCGGCACCGCATCGTCCACGAGGCGCGGCGCCGCCACCCCGGCGTCCGGCTCGCCCGCACCGGCCTGGTCCTGGAGTCGCTGATCCCCTCGGTCCTGGAGCAGAAGGTCACCAGCGACGAGGCGTACCGCGCCTGGCGGCTGCTGCTCCGGCGCCACGGCACCCCCGCGCCCGGCCCCTGGGACCGGCTGCGGGTGATGCCCGAGCCGCGCGGCTGGGCGCTGATCCCCTCCTGGGAGTGGCACCGCGCGGGCGTCGACGCCAAGCGCTCGTCCGCGATCCTGCGCGCCGTGCAGGTCGCCGGCCGGATGGAGGAGGCGGCGCGGATGGAGCTGGCCGAGGCCACCCGCCGGCTGACCGCGATACCGGGCATCGGCCCCTGGACGGCGGCCGAGACGTTGCAGCGCACCCTCGGCGCGCCCGACGCGATCACCGTCGGCGACCTCCACCTCCCGAAGATCATCGGCTACGCCCTCACCGGCCGCCGCGGCACGACCGACGAGGAGATGCTCGAACTCCTCGCGCCCTACGAGGGCCAGCGGCACCGCGCGGCCCGGCTGATCCTGCTCTCCGGCCGGGCCCCCCCGCGCCGCGCCCCGCGCTTCCCGGTGGGGGACATCGCCCGGCTGTGACACCGCGGTGGCGGGCGGTGGCGGGGGGCGCCCCCCCCGCCACCGCCCACAGTCAGCGCACCGTCACGAAGTCCTCCGCGGTGCGGGGCGGACGCTGCTTCGACGGGCCCGCGGGGCGGCCGATGGCCACCGCGCCCATCGGTTCCCAGTCCGCCGGCAGGTCGAGTACGTCCCGGACGACGTCCCGGCAGAACATCGTCGACGAGATCCAGGCCGACCCCAGGCGCTCGCCGGCCAGGGCGACCAGGAAGTTCTGGATGCCGGCGCCGTGGGCGACGACGAACATCTCGCGCTCGGCGGCGTTCCGGCGCGCGTCCGGGTAGGCGTGCGCGCCGTCCAGGACCATGCACGGCACCGCCAGGTACGGCGCGTTGCGCAGCACGTCGCCGCGCCGCACCCGCTTGGCGACGGACTCCTCCGACTTGCCGTCGGCGCGCAGATCGGCCACCCAGGCGTCCCGCATCGCGTCCAGCAGCCGGGTTCGCGACCGGGCCGACTCCAGCAGCACGAACCGCCAGGGAGTCGTGTGGTGCGGCGCCGGCGCGGTGACCGCCGCCGCCACCGCGCGCCGGACCGCCCCCGGATCCACCGGATCGTCGGCGAACTCCCGGACCGTACGCCGCAGCGTCACGGCTTCCCGTACGGCCTCCGAGGTGCCCAGCCGGAACATGTCGTCCGCGGCGCCCCGCACCAGCGCGCGTGCCCCGTCGCCGTCGCCGTCCGGGCCGCCCGCCGCCGCCACGACGTGCGGCAGCCCGCGCACCACCGCGACCGGCAGCCCGGTCGCCTTGCCCTTCACCAGGTCGCCGGCCGCGGCCAGTTCGTCGGCGGTGGCCACGACCGTCGCACTCAGCACGTTGCCGTACGCGTCCGTGCCGCCCCGCAGGTCGTCCAGCACCCGCACCCCGGCCGCCCCGATGGCGACGTCGGTGACGCCGCTGCGCCACGGCCGCCCGAAGGTGTCGCTGACGACCACTCCGACGTCGACGCCGAGCGCCTCGCGCAGCCCGGCCCGGAGGGCGCGCGCCGAAGCGTCCGGGTCCTGGGGCAGCAACAGCACCGTCCCGGAAGGGGTGTTGGAGGCGTCCACACCGGCCGCGGCCATGATCAGGCCCTGCCGGTTCTCCACGATCCGCAGCGTGCCGCGGCGCGCCACCACACGCGCCGTCTCGGCGTCGATCGCCGCCTCGCGGTCCGCCGCCTCGACGATCCGCCCCTCCGCCTTGCTGACGATCTTCGAGGTCACCAACAGGACGTCCCCGTCGGCCAGTTGGGGCACCCCGTCACCGGTCGACGCGGCGGCGATCAGCTTGACCAGGTCGTCGCCGGGCCGCACCTCCGGCATCCCCGGCAGCGCCCACACCCGGTACCCGGGCGCCTCCCCGGCACCGCTCATGCCGAGACCTCGCTTCGCTCGGCCCCGCATTCGCGGGGCGCGCACCTTTCCACGTTTCTCCCCCGGCCTCCGGCCGGGGGGACCCCCATGCTGCGCTCGCTCATGCCCGTACCTCCTCGGCCAGTGCCAGCGCCTCGCGCACCATCGCGGCCGTGGCGTCCACGTCCGTCATCATCAGCGGTACGGCCCGGCAGCGGATCCCCGCCGACGAGACCTCGTCCACCGCGTCCGCGTCGACGGAGTCCACCAGCCAGCCGTCCAGCAGCCCGGCGCCGTAGTGCAGGGCCACCGCCGCCGCCGTGGACTCCACGCCGACCGCCGCCAGCACCTTGTCCGCCATCCCGCGCACCGGTGCGTCCCCGACGATCGGGGACAGCCCGACCACCGGCGCCGCAGCCTGTGCGACGGCCTCCCGGATGCCCGGTACCGCCAGGATCGTGCCGATGCTCACCACCGGGTTGGACGGCGGGAAGAGGATCACGTCCGCCGCCGCGACGGCCTCCAGAACGCCCGGCGCCGGCTTGGCCTGCTCGGCGCCCACCGGCACCACGGCGTGCGCCGGCACCGACGCCCGCATCCGCACCCAGTACTCCTGGAAGTGGACCGCCTTGCGCTCGCCGTTCTCGTCCTCGATGGCCACATGCGTCTCGACCCGGTCGTCGGACATCGGCAGCAGCCGCACCCCGGGCTGCCAGCGGTCGCAGAGCGCCTCGGTGACGGCGCTGAGCGGATAGCCGGCGCCCAGCATCTGCGTCCGCACGATGTGGGTGGCGAAGTCCCGGTCGCCCAGCCCGAACCACTCGGGCCCGACGCCGTACGCGGCCAGCTCCTCCTTCACCCGGAAGGTCTCGCCGGCGCGGCCCCAGCCCTGGTCCTCGTTGATGCCGCCGCCGAGCGTGTACATCACGGTGTCGAGGTCGGGACACACCTTGAGCCCGAACAGATGGATGTCGTCGCCGGTGTTGCCGATGACGGTGATGTCCGCTTCCGGAGCCGCTGCCTTCAGTCCCCGCAGAAAGCGGGCGCCGCCGATACCGCCGGCCAGAACCACAATGCGCATGCCCGTAAGTGTCTCAGCCGGGGGCTGCTTCCATGAGGGGCGGTCCACGGGGGAGTGCCGGGCCGGTGGCGCGCGGGGCGTCAGGGCGTCGCGGTCTCCCGGACCGGGGCCGCGCACCGGGCGCCGTGGGACGTGCCGTGCATCGGCATCTCGGTCAGGCCGGGGAAGTACACGTGCAGGCTGACGGCGGGCGCCATCGTGTCGTTGACGACCTCATGGACGTACCCCGGGGCGAAGACCCTCCCCCACTCTCGACTTCGCGGGGGGCCCCCCACGCCGCCGGCGGCCAGCGTGCGCGTCCCGCCCGGGCCATGCTCGGTCAACTCGCCTTCCAGGACGGTCAGTACGCCGGAGGACGCCCCGTGGTCGTGCCGGCCGCTGCCCTGGCCGGGCACCCAGCTCAGCAGCCACACCTCGTAGCCCGGGCCCTTGCGCAGCCGGTGGTACCAGCGGGTGGTGGCGTCGAAGCGGACGAGCGGGGCCCAGGAGGACCGGTCGGCGGCGATCGAGCGGGCCAGCCCCGCGAAGCCGGCGACGGTGGCGGGGTGGGCGGGGACGGGCGGCAGCAGGTGCGGGATGGCGAGCGGGTCGCCGGCGATCTGGACGTCGCTGTTCATGGGTTCCGGGTTCCTCGGCGGAAGTGCTGGGCGGCGCACCGGGGGTGTGCTCGGCGGTGGCCGGGGGCGGGGTCCCTGCCGGCGGCGGGGGAGTGCGGCACGGCGCGGGCTGTTCCTTGTGGGGGCGCGGCGCGGTGGTCGCGGCGGAGCAAGGGCGCTGCGGGGTGGTGCGAGCGGCGGCTGGAGCTCAGTGGCTACGACAGCTGGAACAGCGACAGCGGGCCTGCGCAGCGCAGAGCGACCCGTAGGAACGGGTCAGTCGGGGCGCGGCGGTCGCTGGCATGCGGTCAAGGAGACACGGGGCGGCGGCGTGCTGTCAACCGGAGACGGGGTTCGCCGGGACGCATTCACCTCATCCGGTTACCGCGTCCGGAGAAAGGTTTGTGCAGTCCGTCGCGCGGAGAGGTCGCCCACCAGCCGTGCCCCCCAACGCCGTTGCGGACCTGTGATGCCGTTGTGATCTTCCCCGCTTCGTCGTGCGGGGTGCAACGGATGGGCGGTCCGCCGGCGTCTCAGTGCGTGAGAAGTGCCGAGAGGTGCGAGAGAGGTGCGGGAGAAGCGCCGAGAGGAATCCGTGGGTGGTACGCCCGGGGAAGTGTCCTGTTTTTGGATGATTTGAACACTTTCCGCATACGCTTGGTTCCGCAGAGTGAATAAGAGGCCCAATAGCAGATCTCGGCTTGACTGGCCCGGATCAGCACACTTGTAATTTCACTCGTGTCGTTCAGCCGAAATCGATCACGGCTTGATCACGGGGACGTAAAGACAGACGAGGGGCGCACATGACCGAGCTGTTCCAGGAATTGCTGGTCGAGGAGGCGGACGAGGAGCTCGGCTGGCAGGAGCGCGCACTGTGCGCCCAGACCGACCCCGAGTCCTTCTTCCCGGAGAAGGGTGGCTCCACCCGCGAGGCCAAGAAGGTCTGCCTCGCCTGTGAAGTCCGGTCCGAGTGCCTGGAGTACGCCCTCGCCAACGACGAGCGCTTCGGTATCTGGGGCGGTCTGTCCGAACGCGAGCGGCGTCGGCTCAAGAAGGCCGCCGTCTGACCATGACAGGCCAGCCCGCCCGACCGGCAGTACGCGGCCGTGCCGACCACACCGCCGCGCCACCCCAACTCCCCATATCCCCCTATACCGAACCCACCGCCTCCAGCGCTCTGCTCGCCGGAGGCGGTCTGCTGTGTACGGAGCCGGTCGGCGCTGCGGCGCGAAGCATTAGTGTGGGGGCCCGTCCGAGACACGCCAACGCCCCCGGCGCGGGGTGCGCGTGTCCCTCGTAGTCCGTCGCAGTGTCTTCCGGGGGCGGGGGCCTTGAGCGACTTCGTCGCGGGCCCCGGACTCCCGGGTCCGGAGGGCCCGTACCTCGATGTCCGTGCACAGCCAGCCGGCGGCCCAGGCCGCCTCTCATGAAGTCGCCACTCCAGAGTTCCCCCGGCACGTCGTCACCGCCGTGATCGTCTCCCATGACGGTGAACGCTGGCTGCCCGACGCGCTCGCCGGGCTGCTGGGCCAGGAGCGCCCGGTGCAGAACGTCATCGGCGCCGACACCGGCAGCGCGGACAACTCCGCCCGCCTGCTCACCGAGGCCATCGGCGACGAACGCGTCCTGCACCTCGCCCGGCGCTCCGGCTTCGGCACCGCCGTCGACGAAGCCGTCCGCACCGCCCCCGTCCTCGGCCCCGACGACCTCCCGTATCTGCGGCGCCCCAGCGGCTGGGATCCGGTCAGCCGCACCTGGCGCGACGAGGCGTACGACATGCCGGAGCTCCCGCACGGGGAGCCGGTCCAGTGGCTGTGGCTGCTGCACGATGACTGCGCGCCCGAGCCGGATGCGCTCGCCGAGCTGCTGCGGGTCGCCGACGCCAGCCCCTCCACCGTCGTCGTCGGCCCCAAGCTGCGCAGCTGGTACGACCGCCGGCAGCTGCTCGAAGCCGGCGTCAGCATCGCGCGCAGCGGCCGGCGCTGGACCGGCCTGGACCGCCGCGAACAGGACCAGGGGCAGCACGACCAGATCCGGCCCGTGCTGTCCGTCTCCACCGCCGGCATGCTCATCCGCCGCGACGTCTACGAGCAGCTGGGCGGCTTCGACCGCCGGCTGCCGCTGATGCGCGACGACGTCGACCTGTGCTGGCGCGCCCAGGCCGCCGGCCACCAGGTCCTCGTCGCGCCGGACGCCATCCTGCGGCATGCCGAGGCCGCCGCCCGCGAGCGCCGCCCCATCGACTGCGTCGGCCGCCATGTCGCCAACCCGCACCGCGTCGACAAGGCCGGCGCGGTCTACACGCTGCTCACCAACACCCGCGGCGCACTGCTCCCGTACACCCTGGTGCGGCTGCTGCTCGGCACCTTCCTGCGGGTCATCGCCTACCTCGTCGGCAAGGTCCCCGGCCAGGCGCTGGACGAACTCGCCGGGCTCTTCGGGACCCTGCTGCGGCCCGGCAAGATCCTCGCCGCGCGCAAGCGCCGCGGCCGTCCTGCGGTGGACGCCAAGGAGCTGCGGGCACTGTTCCCGCCGCCCGGGGCGACCGTACGCGCCACCGTCGAACAGGTCGCGGGCAACCTCGCCGGGCGCGCCGCCCCCGACGTGGCCTCGGCCGGCCGGCACGGCGCCGTGGAGTCCGGGCCCGGCGGCGACGACGCCGACTACCTGGAGATCGAGCAGTTCGCCCGGCTCAAGCGGATCGCCCGCCGGCCCGCGCCGGTGCTCTTCCTCGTCCTGCTGGTCGTCTCCCTGATCGCCTGCCGCGGACTGCTCGGCACCGGCTCGCTGACCGGCGGCGCGCTGCTGCCGGCGCCCGGGAGCCTCGGCGCCCTGTGGTCCTCGTACGTCGACAGCTGGCACCCGGTCGGCGTCGGCGACACCGCCGCCGCGCCGCCGTACCTGGCCGTGCTCGCCGTGGTCTCCACGCTCTTCTTCGGCAGCACCGGTTTCACCCTGACCCTGCTGCTGGTCTGCTCGGTACCGCTGGCCGGCCTGACCGCGTACTTCGCCTCCCGCCCGCTGGTCGCCTCCCGGCTGCTGCGGGCCTGGGGCAGCATCGCGTACGCCTTCCTGCCCGCCGCCACCGGCGCGCTCGCCGGCGGCCGGCTGGGCACCGCCGTCCTCGCCATCCTGCTGCCCCTGATGGCGCGCGCCGCCGTCGCCGCGAGCGGGCTGCGGCTGGCCACCGGGACCCGCCCCGGCTGGCGCGCCGCCTGGGCCTACGCGCTGCTGGTCACCTTCACGATGGCCTTCACCCCGATCGTCTGGCCGATCGCGGTGCTGCTCGGCATCGGGCTGCTCGTCCGGCGCTGCCTGGACGGCAACCGCGCGCTGCTGCCGGCGTACGTGCTGCGCTTCCTGGCCGTGGCCGTCGCCCCGCTGGTGGTGCTGGCCCCCTGGTCGCTGTCGCTGTTCGCCCAGCCGTCGCGGTTCTTCCAGGAGGCCGGACTCGACTACGGCGCGGGCAGCGCCACGGTGCTCGACCTCGTCGGGATCAGCCCCGGCGGCCCCAAGGCCGTCGGCGGGCTGCTGCTCGTCGGCGTCGTGCTGGCCGCGCTCGCGGCCACGCTGCGCGGCGACCGGCAGACCGCGATCCGCACCTCCTGGGTGGTGGCGCTGACCGCGCTGCTGCTCGCGGCGCTCGGCAACGCCACCGGCTGGACCGGGCCCGCGATGCTGGTCTACGGGCTGGCGCTGCTGTGCGCGGCGGCGGTCGGCGCCGAGGGCATCCGGACCCGGATGGCCGCGCTCGGCTTCGGCTGGAAGCAGCCGGTGGCCGTCCTGATCGCGCTGGCCTCCGCCATCGCCCCCCTCTACGCCGCGGCCAGCTGGATGATCACCGGCGCCGCCGGCCCGCTCCAGCGACGCGACCCCACGCAGGTCCCGGCGTTCGTCGCCGAGGAGTCCAGCACCTTCGACCGCGCCCGCACCCTCGTCCTGAACGGCACCCCGGGCCATGTCGCCTACTCGCTGGTCCGCGGCTCCGGCGCCCAGCTCGGGGACGCCGACCTGGCCGACCGGGCCGGCGCCGACCAGCGGCTCGACAGCATCGTCGCCCACCTCGTGGCCGGCTCCGGCGCCGACCAGACCGACCAGCTCGGCGGCTACGCGGTCCGCTACGTCCTGGTCCGCAAGGGCGCTCCGCGCGAGATCGGCCGCGTCCTGGACGCGACCCCGGGCCTGACCCGGCTCAGCCAGGACGACGGCAGCGCCCTGTGGCGGCTCGACCGCCGGGTCTCCCGGGTCTCGATCGTGCCGGGCGAGACCAAGGAGGGCACCGCCACCGGCGACGCCGTGGCACCGGTGCCCGTACCGGCCGGGCCGGTCGCCGCGCACACCACGAAGGTGCCCGAAGGCTCCGCCGGCCGGATCCTGCGCATCGCGGACGCCGCCGACGACGGCTGGCACGCCAGCCTCAACGGCACCGCCCTCAAGCCCGTCACCGTCGACGGCTGGGCCCAGGGCTTCCAGCTCCCGTCGGGCGGCGGCCGGCTCGACCTCACCCACGACAACCCGCTCGGCCACACCCTCTGGCTGTGGGCCCAGGGGCTGCTCGCCCTCGTCCTCGTGGTGATGGCGCTGCCGGGCCGCCGCCGGGAGATCGACGACGACCTGCCCGAGGACGCCGCCGCGGTCGCCGCGGCAGCGGCGCCGGCCACCGGCGAGGGCCGCCGGGCCCGCCGGCTGCGGGCCCAGGCCGAGGCGGCGGGCGCCGCCGCGGCGGGCGCGGCAGTGGGTGCGGGTGCGGCAGCGGCGGCGGACGAGGCGGCGTTCCCGGACGCCGGGACGGGCGAGGAGGTCCCCGCCGACCCGATGGCCGCCCCGGCCCCCGACCCGGACGCCGCGCAGCCCGCCGACCCCTACGCCGCCGTCCCCCAGCAGCAGTCCTACGAGGACTGGCAGGCCGCCGCCCAGCAGGCTCCGCCCGCCGACCCCGGACAGCTCGCGGACCAGCAGCAGTACGCCCCGGTCGCCGACCCGTACCAGGCCGGCCAGTACGGCGCGCAGCCCTACGCACCGGCCGACCCGTACCAGGCCGGCGGCTACCCGGTGGACCCCTACCAGGCGGGCGGCTACGACCCGTACGGCTACGGCGCGCAGCAGCCCTACGGCGACCCCACCCAGCCTCCGGCACAGCAGCCGCAGCAGCACCAGCAGCCCTACGACGACGGCACCGGCTACTCCGGGTACTCCGACTCCTACCCCGAGCCGCACCGTGACGGGAGCGACCAGCAGTGAAGCGCACCACGATGTCCCTGTTCGGCGTGGCCGCCGCGCTGGCCGCCGCCACCGGCGTCGCCGCCGTCGCGGCCCCCGGCGGCGGGGCGGGCGCGGCGCCGCAGAGCGGCACCCGGCTGCCCGTCCAGCGCTCCGCGCTGCTCTGCCCGGCCCCCACCTCCTCGGAGGTCGCCGAGACCGCCTACACCGCCTTCGCGCCCCCCGGCGCAGGGGCCGGCGCGGACGCCAAGAAGGGCACCGCCCAGCTCCAGCCCACCGGCACCGTCGCCGACAGCAGCGGCAACCCCGCCGGCAAGGGCGGCAAGAACGCCGGGAAGGGCAAGGACGCCAAGAAGGGCAGTACCACGGACTCCGGCAGCGGACAGGTCGTGCCGCCGCCCGACACCAAGCCCGTGGTGCCCCTCCAGGAGGCCGGCAAGCCGGTCACCGCGACCACCGACAGCGCCGACGCCCCCGCCCTGGCGGGCTCCGCGGACGGCGCGCTGGCGCCCGGCTGGACCGTCCAGCAGACCACCACCGTCTCCGCCGGTACCGGCCGCGGCCTCCTCGGGCTGAGCTGCACCGCCCCGGACACCCAGTTCTGGTTCCCCGGCGTGAGCACCGACTCCGGCCGCACCGACTACGTCCACCTCACCAACCCCGACCCGACCCCGGCCGTCGTCGACCTCGAAATGCGCGGCAAGGACGGGCCGTTGGCGAGCGCCGGCGGCGAGGACATCACGGTGCCGCCGCACACCACCGTCCCGGTGCTGCTGTCGACCCTCACCGGCACCCCGACGGCCAACGCCGCGCTGCATGTCACCGCCCGCGCCGGCCGGGTCGGCGCCGCCGTGCAGGCGAACGACGCCAAGGGCGGCAGCGACTGGCTGCCGCCCGCCGCCGACCCGGCCGCCACCGCCGTGCTCCCCGGCATCCCGGCCGACGCCACCGACGTCCAGCTGGTGGCCGTCGCCCCCGGCGACTCGGACGCCGACCTGAAGGTCCAACTGGCCACCCCCACCGGCCTGATCACCCCGGCCGGCGTGGACACCCTGCACGTCAAGAGCGGGATGACCGCTTCCGTCGACCTCAAGGACGTCACCAAGGGCGAGGCCGGCTCGCTGGTCCTCACGCCCTCCGACAGCGGCTCCGCGGCCCCGGTCGCGGCGGCGCTCCAGGTCACCCGCGGCAAGGGCGACAACCAGGAGATGGCCTTCATCCCGGCGACCCGGGCGATCGAGGCCCGCGGCTCGGTCGCCGACAACCGCGCCAAGGGCAGCACCCTGTCGCTGGTCGCGCCGGAGAAGGGCAAGGACGCCAAGGTCAAGGTCACCGCGTCGGCCGGCACCGGCGGCGGCACCCCGGTCTCCAAGACGTACACGGTCAAGGGCGGCACCACCCTCGCCGTCCAGCCGCCGCAGCCGCAGGGCCTCAAGGGCTCCTACGCGCTGACCGTCGAGCCGCAGCAGGGCAGTGGCCCGGTCTACGCCTCCCGGATGCTGGCGCTGCCGCAGGGCCAGGTGCCCGCCTTCACCATCCAGCCGCTGCCGGACGACCGCGGCTCGGTCGTGGTGCCGACCGCGGGCCAGGACCTGTCCCTGCTGACGAAGTGAGCACCGGGCCGACGACGTGAGCACCGGCCCGCGCTACGGGATCACTCCTGCCCGTAGCGCGGGTCCACCGATTCCGGCGCCAGCCCGAGGAGTTCGGCGACCTGCTCGACGACGACCTCGTGCACCAGCAGCGCGCGCTCGTCGCGGCTCTTCGTGCGGATCTCCACCGGCCTGCGGTAGATCACGATCCGGTCGCGATATGCGCCGGCCGCCGGCAGCACCCGGCCGAGCGGTACGGCCTCCTCGCCCGCGCCCGAATCCGGCCCGCCGTCCGGACCGAAACCCGGCACCTCCAGGACCAGGAAGTCGACCTGCGACAGCTGCGGCCAGCGTCGCTCCAGGCGGTCCCGGGAGTCGTAGACGAGATCCGTGAACGCGTCGGCACGGGTCACCGACAGCGGCACCTGCGGCGGGGCGATCGGTCCGCGCATGCCGCGGCCGTGGCGGTCGCGGCGGCGCGGCCGTGGCTCCGTCGGGCGGGGTGGTACGGGGCTGTCCATCAGATCGAGCGTAGCCGTCGCGGGGCGGCCCGCACGGCAGTGTGCGACAACTGGCCACTTGTCGCCGGGTGATCGCTCCGGCCCCGGATCGCTTCGTTTACCGCCCCGCATCGGATCGCACAGCCCGCGCGGAATGACATGAAATGTGCCGACCGGTGACGGGAATCGGCCCGCCGCGCGGCCCGACCCGGCCCACCCCGGGCAGGTCCTGCCGAGCGGGTGCAGGTCAGACGCATCGGACGAACCGGGACGACACGGTTGGGTGAGCCGGGGGAGAGTCGTCGCGGCCCGCTCAAGAGTGCGGTACCGTCCAACGTCGTGAGCCCTGTACGTCGCTGTTCGCGCACTGCGTGCGGCCGCCCCGCCGTCGCAACGCTGACGTACGTCTACGCGGATTCGACCGCCGTGCTCGGGCCGCTCGCCACCTACGCCGAGCCCCACTGCTACGACCTGTGCGCCGAGCACTCCGAGCGGCTGACCGCCCCGCGAGGCTGGGAGGTCGTCCGCCTCGCCATCGACTCCGGACCCGCCCGCCCCAGCGGCGACGACCTCGAAGCGCTGGCCAACGCCGTCCGCGAGGCCGCCCGCCCCCAGGAGCAGGAGCGCGCCGCGGGCGCCGGCGGCGGCCCCGAGACCATGGGCCCCGGCCGCGACGGCCGGCCGATGGAGGTCGCCCGCCGCGGCCATCTCCGGGTACTGCGCTCCCCCGACTCCTGACGCCTTCGCAGGACACCTTCCGGACGGCAGATGCCTCGGTGCCGTCCGCTGCCGTACCCGGCCGGTTCACGGCCCCCGCGCAGGACGTACGGGTAGGTTTGGGGCTCCGCAGAGACTCCAGGAGGGCTGGCTGTGACTGATCTGTCGCAGATCGTGAAGGCGTACGACGTGCGCGGTGTGGTCCCCGACCAGTGGGACGAGACGCTGGCCGAACTCTTCGGCGCGGCCTTCGTCGAGGTCACCGGCGCCGACGCGATCGTCATCGGGCACGACATGCGGCCCTCCTCCCCCGGCCTGTCGCACGCCTTCGGGCGCGGCGCGGCGGCCCGCGGCGCGGACGTCACGGAGATCGGCCTCTGCTCCACCGACGAGCTGTACTACGCCAGCGGCGCACTCGGCCTGCCCGGCGCGATGTTCACCGCCTCGCACAACCCCGCCCAGTACAACGGCATCAAGATGTGCCGGGCCGGCGCCGCCCCGGTCGGCCAGGACACCGGCCTCGCCGACATCCGCGCCCTCGTCGAGCGCTGGACCGCCGAGGGCGCCCCCGAACCGGCCGCCGCCCCCGGCACCGTCACCCGCCGCGACGTCCTGAAGGACTACGCGGCCCACCTGCGCTCCCTGGTCGACCTGACCGGCATCCGCCCCCTGAAGGTCGTCGTCGACGCCGGCAACGGCATGGGCGGCCACACCGTCCCCACCGTCTTCGAGGGACTGCCGCTCGAACTGGACGCCCTGTACTTCGAGTTGGACGGCTCGTTCCCCCACCACGAGGCCAACCCGCTCGACCCGAAGAACATCGTGGACCTCCAGGCGCGGGTGCGCGAGGTCGGCGCCGACCTCGGCCTGGCCTTCGACGGCGACGCCGACCGCTGCTTCGTCGTCGACGAGAACGGCGACCCGGTCTCCCCGTCCGCCATCACCGCCCTGGTCGCCGCCCGCGAACTCGCCAAGCACCCCGGCGGAACGGTCATCCACAACTGCATCACCTCCTGGTCCGTCCCCGAGGTCGTCAAGGAGCACGGCGGCACCCCGGTCCGCACCCGCGTCGGCCACTCCTTCATCAAGCAGGAGATGGCCCGGACCGGCGCGATCTTCGGCGGCGAGCACTCCGCGCACTACTACTTCCGCGAGTTCTGGAACGCCGACACCGGCATGCTCGCCGCGCTGCACGTCCTCGCCGCCCTCGGCGGACAGCCCGGCCCGCTGTCGCAGCTCGTCGACCGCTACGACCGCTACGCCGCCTCCGGCGAGATCAACAGCACCGTCGACGACCAGGCCGGCCGGCTCGCCGCGATCAAGGCCGCCTACGAAAGCCGCGACGGCATCACCCTCGACGACCTGGACGGGCTCACCGTCACCGCCCCCGACTGGTGGTTCAACGTGCGCCCCTCGAACACCGAGCCGCTGCTCCGGCTCAACGTCGAGGCCCGGGACGCGGCCACCGTCGCCCGGGTCCGCGACGACGCACTGGCGATCATCCGCGGCTGAGGCCGCACCCGAGGTGGGAGGGCCGCCCGGCACCGGCCCTCCCACCTCGGAGGTTCCCCTCCGGGCAGGCTGGTTCTGCGGCGGCCCTCCCACTCCGGCGGTAGGCTGGCCACGCCGTCACCACGCCGAAGGAGCAGCCACCATGCCGGTCGAAGCCAGTCTGATCCAGATCCTCGCCTGCCCGGCCTGCCACGCCCCGCTGGAGGACCGCACGGCGGACGAGCCGGCCGAGCTGATCTGCACCTCGGCCGACTGTGGCCTCGCCTACCCCGTCCGGGACGGCATCCCCGTGCTCCTCGTCGACGAGGCCCGCCACGCCTGACCGGGCGCCACCGGGCCCGCCCCGGTACCGCCCGGCAACCCCCCGCCCGACCCGGCGATCGGAGGCCGCGCCCACCATGCTCGACGAGTCACTCCTTGACGCTCCCGAGGCGCTGGCCGGCGCCGACCGCTTCGGCCTGCTGCGCGGCGTCGCAGAATCCGGCGCCCGGGTCCGCACCGCCGCCCGCAGCGCCACCGAATCCGGCATCGCCGACCTGACCCCCGACGGCCGGCCGCGCTCCGTCCTGGTCGCCGGCCCCGGCCCGGCCGCCGGCGGCGTCGCCGACCTGCTGCGCGCCCTCAGCGGCGGCAGCTGCCCGGTCAGCCTCATCCAGCCCACCGGCGTCGCCCCGCTGCCCGGCGCCCTGCGCTGGACCCTGCCCGGCTGGGCCGGCCCCCTGGACCTGCTGCTGATCGCCGGCCCGGACGCCGCCGACCCCGGGCTGGCCGAACTGGTCGAGCAGGCGTACCGCCGCGGCTGCGCCGTCGTCGCCGTCACCCCGGCCGGCGGCCCGCTCGCCGACGCCGTCATCCAGGCCCGCGGCCTCGCCGTCCCGCTGGCCACCACTTCCTACGACGCCGAGTTCGACGTCGAGGGCGCCCCGCCCGCCGCCCCCGGCACCCTCTGGTCGATCCTGATCCCGCTGCTCGCGCTCGCCGACCGGATCGGCCTGCTCAGCGCCCCGCCGGACGCCCTCGGCCAGCTCGCCGACCGCCTCGACCAGCTCGCCGAACGCTGCGGCCCGGCCATCCCCACGTACACCAACCCCGGCAAGACCCTGGCCGCCGACCTCGCCGACGCGCTCCCGCTGATCTGGACCGAGGGCCTGATCGCGCACGCCGTCGGGCGGCACTTCGCCACCGAACTCGCCGGACTCGCCGGCCGCCCCGCGCTCGCCGCCGAACTCCCCGAGGCGCTCACCACCCACCGCACGCTGCTGGCCGGCGCGCTCGCCGCCGGCGCCGACCCGGACGACTTCTTCCGCGACCGCGTCGAACAGTCCCCCGCGCTGCACGCCCGGATCGTCCTGCTGCGCGAGAGCGCCCCCGGCCCGCTGTCCGCCACCCGTGCCGCCCAGCAGCTCGCCGACGAGCGCGACACCGCCCTCAGCGAACTGGAACCGGGCACCGGCAGCGATCTGGAGAAGGCCGCCGAGCTCCTCGCCATCGCGGATTTCGCCGCCGTTTACCTGGCGCTCGCCGGCACCGAGTGACCATGGCCCCGAGGCCGCCCGCCGCACCGGGCAGCCCCGCCGGCCCCCGTCCGCAACCGCAGAAAGCACCCCTCCCATGGACCGCCTCGCCAATACCGTGCGCCCCTACGCCTGGGGCTCCACCACCGCCATCCCGGAGCTCCTCGGCGTGGCGCCGACCGGCCAACCGCAGGCCGAGATGTGGCTCGGCGCCCACCCCGGCGCCCCCTCCCGCATCGACCGCGGCACCGGCCCGGTCTCCCTGGCCGAGGTGATCGCCGCCGCCCCCGAGGCGGAACTGGGCACACCCGCCGCCCACGCCTTCGGCCCCCGCCTGCCGTTCCTCCTCAAGGTGCTCGCCGCCGGCACACCGCTCTCCCTCCAGGTCCACCCCGACCTCACCCAGGCCAAGGAGGGCTTCACCGAGGAGGAGCGGCGCGGCGTCCCGCTCGACGCCCCGCACCGCAACTACAAGGACGCCAACCACAAGCCCGAGCTGATCTGCGCCCTCACCCCCTTCGACGGCCTGTGCGGCTTCCGGCACCCGGCCGAGGCCGCGGACCTCATGGAGGGCCTCGGCGTCGACGACCTCAAGCCGTACGTCGACATCCTCCGCGCCGGCCCCGAGGAGTCCGCGCTGCGCGAGGTGCTGACCGCCGTCCTCAGCGCCGACCGCACCGCGATCGCCGAGTCCGTCGAACGCGCCGCCACCGCCGCCGGCCGCGCCGCCACCGAGGACGGACCGCACGCCACCGCGTACGCCGCCTACGCCGCCCTCGCCCACCACTTCCCCGGCGACCCCGGCGTGCTCGCCGCCATGCTCCTCAACCACGTCCAACTCCGGCCCGGCGAGGCCCTGTTCCTCGGCGCCGGCATCCCGCACGCCTACCTCGGCGGCCTCGGCGTCGAGCTGATGGCCACCTCCGACAACGTGCTCCGCTGCGGCCTCACCACCAAGCACGTCGACGTCCCCGAACTCCTGCGCGTGGTCCGCTTCGAGCCCCGCGACGCCGGCGTGCTGCGCCCCGAGGACATCGACGGCGAGGAGGTCTACGACACCCCCATCGACGAATTCCGGCTCTCCCGCTTCGTCCTGGCCCCCGGCGCCGCCCCCCGCCCGCTCGCCTCCCGCACACCCCAGATCCTGCTCTGCACGGCCGGCACGGTCCGCCTGCGCGACCACGGCACCGCGGCCGGCGAGGAACGGGCCCTGGCCCCCGGCGAGTCGGTCTTCGTCCCCGCCGGCGAACAGCTCACCCTCTCCGGCGACGGCACCCTCTTCCGCGCCACCGTCGTCGCCTGACGCCGGTCCGCGCCGCGGCCTCCCGGCACCTCCCGCGGACCGGGCTGCAACAATGACCGCCGCACGGCATTAAAGGGGCGGTAAAGCCCGGTCCATGGAAGGGATATGCGGCACCTATGAGCGCATCAGGCGGTACCAAGGCGATCGTTGCGGCGCTGGGCGCCAACCTGGCGATCGCCGCAGCCAAGTTCGTGGCCTTCGCCTTCAGCGGCTCGTCCTCGATGCTGGCCGAAGGCGTGCACTCGCTCGCGGACTCCGGCAACCAGGGCCTGCTGCTGCTCGGCGGCAAGAAGGCCCAGCGCGCCGCCACCGCCGAACACCCCTTCGGCTACGGCCGCGAGCGCTACATCTACGGCTTCCTGGTCTCCATCGTCCTGTTCACCATCGGCGGCGTCTTCGCACTCTACGAGGGCTACGAGAAGATCCAGCACCCGCACCCCCTGGACAACTGGTACTGGCCGGTCGGCGTCCTGATCTTCGCCGTCATCGCCGAGGGCTTCTCCTTCCGCACCGCGATCAAGGAGTCCAACGCACTGCGCGGGCAGCAGAGCTGGGCCCAGTTCATCCGCCGCGCCAAGGCCCCCGAACTCCCCGTCGTCCTGCTGGAGGACTTCGGCGCGCTGATCGGTCTGGTCCTCGCCCTGTGCGGCGTCGGCCTCACCCTCGCCACCGGCGACAGCGTCTGGGACGGCATCGGCACCATGTGCATCGGCACGCTGCTCGTCCTGATCGCCCTGGTCCTCGCCGCCGAGACCAAGTCCCTGCTGCTCGGCGAGGCGGCCGGACCCGACCAGGTCGCCAGTATCCGCGCCGCGCTCGTCGACGGCGACGTCGTCACCCGCGTCATCCACATGCGCACCCTCCACCTCGGCCCCGAGGAACTCCTCGTCGCCGCCAAGATCGCCGTCCGGCACGACGACACCGCCACCGAGATCGCCGACGCCATCGACGCGGCCGAGGCCCGCGTCCGGGAGGCGGTACCGATCGCCCGGGTGATCTATCTGGAACCCGACATCTTCCGGCCGTCTGCCTGACAGCTTCTCGGCATTCGCGACAACCAAGCGGATCGGCCGCAGGGTATGCGGTCGCAGGACGTGGAGACTTCGCCGTTGGGCGGTCTGCGAAGCCCTGACCAGCCCGTGCTCGTAACGGGCGACCCAGGGCATCGGCCCTGGGGGATGCCAACTGGAGCCCGACATCTACCGCGTCGGGATACGGCGATGGCCCCGCTTTGTGGCGGGGCCATCGCCGTATCCGCTACCGGATCTCCGCCAGCACCCGCAGCACCTCCGGCCCGTCCGCCGCACCCTGCAACCGCGCACGGAAGTCCGCGTCCGTCAACTTCCGCGACAGCAGCGCCAGAATGCGCAGATGCTCGTCCCCGGCCGCCGCCCGCGGCACCGCGATCAGGAAGACCAGCCGCGCGAGCGAGCCGTCCAGGGAACCC
This sequence comes from Streptomyces albospinus, assembly GCF_014648695.1. Classification (GTDB taxonomy): domain Bacteria; phylum Actinomycetota; class Actinomycetes; order Streptomycetales; family Streptomycetaceae; genus Streptomyces; species Streptomyces albospinus. Next base: position 7,508 of record NZ_BMRP01000059.1, on the reverse strand, counting down.
CAGTCGATGCCGTCCGCGGACCGCGCGAAGGCCACCACCGGCGCGGTCACCGCATCCGTCTTCGCATGCGGAACGGCGATCTCCTCACCGAGCCCGGTGGTGCCCTGCGCCTCCCGCGCCAGCGCCACCCGCACCAGCTCCGCCACATCGCTCACCGAGCCGCCGCGCGCGGCCAGTTCGGCCATCTCCCGGATCGCCGCCTCCTTCTCCCTGGCGGCGAGCCGGGTCCGCACGGTCCGCCCCGTGAGATACCCGGACAGCACCTCGGGGGTCCCCTCCACGTCGTGGCCGTCCTGGCCATCCTCGCCGTCCCGGTGTCCGGGCCCCGCATCCCGGCCGCCCTCCGCGGGGGACGCCGCACCCTCGGCGCTCCCGTCGTTCTCGTCCTGCTCGGTGTTCGCGGTGTTCGCGGTGTTCGCGGTGTCCGCGGAATGCTCTCCGCTCTCTCCGCTCTCTCCGCTCTCCGCGGGGGAGGGGAGCACCGCCGTACGGGCCGCGGGCCCGGCAGCCGCCCCGGCCCCGACCGCGGCACCCACCGGCTCCGCCACCGATATCGCCGCCCCCGCGAGGACCGGTACGACCGCCCGGCCCTTCCGGCGCTCCGAGGCGTCCACCAGCGCCACCGTCACCAGCGCCGTCACCACCGACCCGGCCACGACCGCGACGAAGAACGACGGCACCCCGCCCACCGCGCCCAACACGGCCACGATCGGCCCGCCGTGCGGCACCGCGTCCGTCGCCCCGGCCAGCCCCGCGACGGCGCCGGCCACCGCACCGCCGAGCATGTTCGCCGGGATGACCTGCGCGGGCCGTGCCGCGGCGAACGGAATCGCACCCTCCGAGATCCCGAACAGCCCCATGAACAGCGCCGCCATACCGGTCTCCCGCTCCTGCTGGGAGTACAGCCGCCGCCGTATCAGCGTCGCCAGCCCCTGCCCCAGCGGCATGACCGGAATCGCCGCGGCGCACATCCCCATCACACTCTGGTTGCCGGTCGCGATCAGGCCCGCCCCGAACAGGAACGCCGTCTTGTTGACCGGCCCGCCCATGTCGAACGCGATCATCAGCCCGAGCACCGCCCCGAGCAGAATCGCGCTGGACCCGGTCATCCCGCCGAGCCAGCCGGTGAGATGCGTGAACACCCACGAGATGGGCCGGCCGATCACGTAGATGAAGAACAGCCCGAGCGCCGTCGTCGCCGCGATCGGGATCACGATGATCGGCATGATCGGCTGGACGAACTTCGGGACCCTGACCTTCTTGATCCACAGCACCAGGAAGCCGGCCAGGAACCCGGTGACGATCGCCCCGATGAACCCCGCGCCCGCCTTGGAGCCGTACAGCGCCCCGGTGTTGGCGATCCAGCCGCCGATCATGCCCGGCACCAGCGCCGGCCGGTCGCCCACCGCATACGCGATGTACCCGGACAGGATCGGCACCATCAGCGTGAACCCGATGACACCGATGTCGTTCACGTGCTTCCAGAACGACCCGTCCGGGATGACCAGCCCGCCGTCCGGCCGCGGGTGCCCGCCCAGCGCCAGCGAGACGGCGATCAGCAGCCCGCCGACCACCACGAACGGGATCATGTAACTGACCCCGTTCATCAGCGCCTTGTACGCGACGCTGCGCTCCCGGCCGCCGGCCGCCCCGGCCGCCCCGCCCACGGACGCCGCACCGGAACGGGAAGCCCGCGACCCGCCCTCGTGCACCGGCGCGCTCCGCACCCGCTCGATCAGCTGCTCGGGGTGGCGGATCCCCTCGGCGACCCCCACCGCCAGCACCCGCTTGCCGGCGAACCGCTCCAGATCGACGTCCTTGTCCGCCGCGACGATGATCCCGTCCGCCTCTCTGACATCGTTGTCAGACAGAACGTTCTCGGCCCCGATCGAGCCCTGGGTCTCCACCTTGATCTCATGCCCCAGGGACTCCGCGGCCTGCGCCAGCTTCTCCGCGGCCATGTACGTATGGGCGATACCGGTCGGGCAGGCCGTCACTGCGAGCAGCTTCAGCCCCCGCCCGCCCTTCCCCGCGCCGTTGCGGGGACCAGCTGGACTGGTGGTCACGTGGTTCTCCTCATCGCGAACGTGCGCGCGACCCGTGCACCCGTCCGCGCGCTCCCCGCATCCTCCACCACCCAGCGGCCCCCGCGCAGCGCTCCGACCAACCCGCGCAGCACCCCGCGTCCCCGCCTCCCGCCCGGCCCGCCATGCCGCCCCGCGACCGCCCGGACCAAACAGAACAAGCCGAACCGGGCTGGGGCCGCCGACCCGATCGGTGTAGATTCGTGACCAGTGTCAGACGTCGCTGCTGATGGCGGTCGGGCGGTCCGCCATCCGGACCGACCGAGGGAGAGAGGGCCTCCGACGGACTGCGCTGCGGCCAGGGGAGGGGTGTGTCCGCCTCCACGCGCACGACAGCTCCTCCGGCTACGACCGGGGGACCCCGGCCCGCGCCGCAGACTGCCCGAATTGCCCGAACAACCTCGACCTCCGAGGAGCAGCCCGTATGACGACAGCAGCCACCGGCCAGGACTTCAAGGTCGCCGACCTCTCCCTCGCCGCCTTCGGCCGCAAGGAGATCACCCTCGCCGAGCACGAGATGCCCGGCCTGATGGCGATCCGCAAGGAGTACGCCGCGGCCCAGCCGCTCGCCGGCGCCCGGGTCACCGGCTCGCTGCACATGACCGTGCAGACCGCCGTCCTGATCGAGACCCTCGTGGCGCTCGGCGCCGAGGTCCGCTGGGCCTCCTGCAACATCTTCTCCACCCAGGACCACGCCGCCGCGGCCATCGCCGTCGGCCCCCACGGCACCCCCGAAAAGCCCCAGGGCGTCCCGGTCTTCGCCTGGAAGGGCGAGACCCTGGAGGAGTACTGGTGGTGCACGGAGCAGGCGCTGACCTGGCCGAACTCGCCCACCGGCGGCCCGAACATGATCCTCGACGACGGCGGTGACGCCACCCTCCTCGTCCACAAGGGCGTCGAGTACGAGAAGGCCGGCAAGGTCCCCGGGATCGAGACCGCCGAGAGCGACGAGCACCGCGCCATCCTGGAGCTGCTCACCCGCACCCTCGCCGAGGCCCCGCAGAAGTGGACCAAGCTCGCCTCCGAGATCCGCGGCGTGACCGAGGAGACCACCACCGGCGTCCACCGCCTCTACGAGATGCACCGCGACGGCGACCTGCTCTTCCCGGCGATCAACGTGAACGACGCCGTGACCAAGTCGAAGTTCGACAACAAGTACGGCTGCCGGCACTCCCTCGTCGACGGCATCAACCGCGCCACCGACGTCCTCATCGGCGGCAAGACCGCCGTCATCTGCGGCTACGGCGACGTCGGCAAGGGCTGCGCGGAGTCCCTCCGCGGCCAGGGCGCCCGCGTGATCATCACCGAGATCGACCCCATCTGCGCCCTCCAGGCCGCGATGGACGGCTACCAGGTCACCACCCTCGACGAGGTCGTCGAGACCGCCGACATCTTCGTCACCACCACCGGCAACAAGGACATCATCCTCGCCTCCGACATGGCGCGGATGAAGCACCAGGCGATCGTCGGCAACATCGGCCACTTCGACAACGAGATCGACATGGCCGGCCTCGCCAAGCTCCCCGGCATCGTCAAGGACGAGGTCAAGCCGCAGGTCCACACCTGGACCCACCCCGACGGCAAGGTCCTGATCGTGCTGTCCGAGGGCCGCCTGCTCAACCTGGGCAACGCCACCGGCCACCCGTCCTTCGTGATGTCCAACTCCTTCGCGGACCAGACGCTGGCCCAGATCGAGCTGTTCACCAAGCCCGAGGAGTACCCCACCGACGTCTACGTGCTCCCCAAGCACCTCGACGAGAAGGTCGCCCGCCTCCACCTGGACGCACTGGGCGTCAAGCTCACCACCCTGCGCCCGGAGCAGGCCGCCTACATCGGCGTCGAGGTCGAAGGCCCCTACAAGCCCGACCACTACCGCTACTGAGCCGCCGCCGCACCGCCGGCCCACCCGGGCCGGCGGTGCGGCACCACCGGCAACCGCTGGTCCCAGGCCCTCGCCCTCCCGGCGGGGGCCTGGCCCGTAGAACCCCCGAAAACCCCCGCGCCGACCCCGGCCCACCACCGGGCCCGCCCCTCAGAAAGACCCCACCCCCATGCCCCGCGGCCACTACTCCCTGCACGACCCGCACGACCACACCCCCCTCGGCGAAGAACACTTCCACTGCGCCACCGGCCCCTCCGGCTGGCGCTACGTCTCGCAGATCGTCAACCCCGCCGGCGACCACACCGGCTCCGTCGACCTCACCCTCGACGCACTCGGCCGCCCCCTCCGCCTCGAACTCACGCGTGGCGCCTGGCAGGTCCGCGGCGCCGCCCTCGACGGCGTCACCTGGGTACGCACCGACCCCACCGGCGAACACGCCACCGAAGGCAACGTCCCCGCCCACGCCTTCAGCGGCGCATCCCCCGCCTTCCTCATCGCCACCGCCCGCCTGCTGCGCCCCGCCCTCGGCGCCGGCGCCACCCGCGCCCGCCTCGTCGCCTTCACACCCCCCGTCCTCGCCCCCCGCACCCTCGACCAGTCCTGGGCCCTGGTCAAAAGCACACCACACGCCACTGACAACGCCCCCCTCGTCGCCGACGAATACCAGGTCACCGACCTCGAAACCGGCGAGCAGCACCCCGTCCACATCACCGGCGACGTCGTCCTCTCCGCCCCCGGCATCGAACTCGAATCGCTCGACTCACCCCCGTCGGCCTTCAACTGACCCCACCGCCACCGCCGGCACCCGCGGCACCGCCGATACGGGCCACGGCTCACACCGGCGGCGCAAACCCTGTACGAGGCGCCTGCCCGCCCTCCGGTCCGCGACCGGCCCCCGTACGCCCCACCTCACCCGCACCCACCTGCTCCGCAGCGCCCACCTGCTCCGCAGCGCCCACCTGCTCCGCAGCGCCCACCGGCCGGCCCGCACCCCCGGGCGCCACCCATCCCGCACCGGCCTCGGACACCCCCTCCCCACCCGCCGACGACGGCACCACACCCGTCCCCAACGCCTCGAAGGGCGCCACCTCAAGAGGAACCGTCCCCGGGGCCGCCGTCCCCACCGGCACCCCGAACGCCCGCCGGGACTCCCGCCCCTGCCGCTCGGTCACCACCGCGGCCAGATACACCGCCGGATCCACCTCCGCCGGCGCCGCCACCCCCGTGAACCCCCGCAGGTCCTCCGCCAGCCGCCCCGCCATCGCCGCGCCCGCCTGCGGATCCAGTTCCCCCAGCCGCGTCAGGTACTGCCGCACCGCCAGCCACCACCCGTCCGGCACCCGCGACAGATCCAGCGCCCCGAGCTCTCCCGCCAGCCACGGAGGCGACGCCGGCAGCAGCACCCCGCCGACCTCCGCCTCCGGCACCCGCTCCCGTATGACCAGCGTTCCCGCGAACACATCGCCCAGCCGGCGTCCCCGCGCCGACACCAGCGACGCAACAGAGGCCACGACCCCCATCGTCATCACGATCTCGACGGCCCCCATCGCCCCCCGCACCAGCGCATGCCGGAACCGGATCGGCCCGCCGTCCTCCCGCACCACCCGCAGCCCGCAGATCAGCTTCCCCAGCGACCGCCCGTGGCTCAGCGTCTCGACCACGATCGGAATCCCCACCTGCACCAGCAGGAAGGTCGCCACCGTCACGGCCGCCACCACCGCACCGTCCATCGAGGCCGTCGCGCTCACCATCAGCATCGTCACCGCGATGTACGTCCCCCAGGCCACGGCCAGATCGACCACCACCGCCAGCCCCCGACTCGCCAGCCTGGCCGGCCGCAGCCCCAGCACCACCGCTTCACCCGTAACGAGCTGACTCACACGCCCACTCCCTCTCGTCCCCTCTACCCCGCGTCCACCCCGCGTTCCCCCGTCGCGCCGGTACACCCCCGGCGCCGCGCACCCCATGAGGGCCCCGGCCCCGCGCCCCGCCAGTCTGCCAAGCTGACCCGGCACCCACCCACAGCGCTACGAGGAGCGACGGATGGACCTGGACGTCTTCGTTACGGCCCACGGCGCCGAATGGGACCGCCTGGAAACCCTGCTGAGCAGCAGACGCCGCCTCACCGGCACCGAGGCCGACGAACTGGTCGCCCTCTACCAGCGCACCACCACGCACCTCTCCCTCCTCCTTTCCAGCGCCCCCGACCCCGCGGTGACCGGCCGCCTCACCTCCCTCGTGGCCCGCGCCCGCAGCAAGGTCACCGGCGCCCGCAGATCTTCCTGGCGCGACGTCGCCCGCTTCTTCACCACGTCCTTCCCTGCCGCCGTCTACCGCCTGCGCCACTGGTGGATCCCCACGGCGGTCCTCTCCGTCACCGTCGCCGCCCTCCTCGGCTGGTGGATAGCCGCCCACCCGGAAGTCCAGGCCGCCCTCGGCGCCCCTCAGGACCTCCGCGACATGACCCGCCCCGGCGGCGAGTACGAGACGTACTACTCCAGCCACCCCGCCGCGGCCTTCGCCGCCCAGGTATGGACGAACAACGCCCAGGCCGTCGCCCTCTGCCTGGTCCTCGGCGCCTTCCTCGGCATCCCCGTCCTCTGGGTCCTCTTCCAGAACATGCTCAACCTGGGCGCGGGACTGGGGCTGATGTCCTCCGCGGGCCGCCTCGACACCTTCCTCGGCCTGATCCTCCCGCACGGCCTCCTTGAACTGACCGCCGTCTTCGTCGCCGCCGGAATCGGCCTCCGCCTGGGCTGGACCGTCATCGACCCGGGCCCGCGCACCCGCCGCACCGCCCTGGCCGAAGAGGGCCGCACCGCCCTCGGCGTCGCCCTCGGCCTGGCCGCCGTCCTTTTCGTCTCCGGCGCCATCGAAGGCTTCGTCACCCCCTCCGGCCTCCCCACCTGGACCCGCATCGGCATCGGCGTCCTCGCCGAACTGGCATTCCTCACCTACGTCTACGTCCTGGGTGGCCGCGCCGGACGAGCCGGCGAGACCGGCGACATCACCCAGACCGACCGCGATGCACCCCTCCCCACCGCCGCCTGATGTGCGCGGACCCCACCTGACCTGCTAATCTCCTCTCCGCCCCAGAAACCCATTGACACGGGTGACAGGGGGAGGTAGATTCGAACGGTTGCAGCGAACTGGACAGGTTCAACCGCGACGGTTAGTCTCTTCTCCGCTCCGGCCTCACATTCACATCGGCGGAGCGCAACCGACCACTTACCGGAAGCTTCCGGTCGATTTATTCGGCCGAGCGCTTTCTGATAAAGTCGGAAAAGCCGAAAGGCAAGCCCCCCGACGGGCAATCAGAACGGAATTCAAGCCGGAATCGGCGAGAAAGAAGATCTGCTAAAGTCGGAAAGGCCGAAAAGCGAAAGCGAAGCGGTCGACCCCGCTCCAACAGGGGGCCGGAGACGGAAACGGATCTGGTAAGGTTGGAAACGCGAGAAAGCCGAAAGGCCGGATCGCACCGGCGAAAATCGGAGCCGCGAGGATCTGATAGAGTCGGAAACGCAAGACCGAAGGGAAGCGCC
>NZ_BMRP01000058.1 GCF_014648695.1 Streptomyces albospinus | reverse complement strand
CCACCCCCGCCCCCTCCCCCCGAAGGGGGAGGAGGGGGAGGGGGCGGGGGAAGAATCCGGCGGCGCGCAGCCGACCACTCGCCCCGCCGCCCCGCCCCCTCAGCGCCTCAGCGCATCAGCACGTCGGCACGTCGGCACGTCAGCGCTCCCTGCGCCGCCGCAGGGCCGCCGCGCCCGACAGGCCCAGGGCGAGCAGGGCCGCGACGCCCGCCACGGCGGAGGCGGCGGCGACCGGGATGCTGTCGCCGGCCACCGTGTCGGCCTCGACGGGCGCACCGGGGCCGCCCGCGGCCCGGGCGGCGGTGTCCGGCACGGTTCCCCGCGCGGCCCCCGGGCCGTAGCCGCCCGCCTCGCCCCGCTTGTCGTACGCGGAGCCGGGGAGCTTGTCGCCGTACGCCTTCTCGACGCGTTTCCGGTAGGCCGCGACGGTGGTTCCGCGGTCGCCCACGGCCTTGCGGGCCTCCGCGTCCAGGGGCTCGACGCGGTCGCCGCGCTGGACGTACCAGGCGTCGATCTGCGGCTCGTGGAAAACCGTCCCGGCCGCGTCCCGGGCGGCACCGGCCGCGGCGTAGCGGGTCTCGTCGTCGCCGCTGGCGATGTTGACGACCTTCCACCCGGCGCCCTGCCGCACCGTCCACACGGACGCCGTGCGGCCGTCGCCGGCGACGGCCTTGCTGGCGAGGAACTCCAGGCGGGCGACGGGGGCGTCGGCCTTGCCGCGGACGAAGTCCGGCGACAGGACGTAGACCGGGACGGTGGCGCCCTCGATGTGCGGGGCGGTGCCCGCGGACGCCGCGGCACGGGCGCCCCCGTGGGCCTTGTCGGCGGCGAAGAAGCGGGTGAGCTCCTCCACGGTCGCGGGGGCGGCGGCCACGTCACGGGCGGCGGCCACGCTCGCGCTGGCCGGGGCCGGCGGCGCGGGCACCTGGGCGGCCAGCGCGGTGTACGGGGCGAGGCCGGCGAGGGCGGCGGCGAGCGTCCCCGTGGCGGCGGCACGTACGGCGGTGCGCTTCGTCATGGCCTCAGGCTCCTATCCGGTAGAGGGAGTGCGTCCAGGAGAAGGAGCTGCCGTTCACGTAGTAGTCGAAGTCGCCCCAGTTGTACCGGTTGTTGGAGGCCCATGGGTCGCCCCAGTACACCCAGTTCCTGGCGGTGTCGTAGCCGTAGAGGACGTGCATGTGGCCGCCGCCCGAGGACCACTGGATGCGGGTTTCGATGGGGCGGTTGGCGTTGATCTCGTTCTGCACGGTGCCGTAGCGGAGATAGCCGGTCACATACGAGCCAGAATTGATGCCCATCCAGTCGAATGCGTTCTGCACATTTCCGAGTGTGGCCTGGTTGTTGGGGCAGTCGGTGCCTTGCCGACGGTTGAAGGCGGCGTTGCAGAACTGGTTCTGGCTGTAGTTCCGGCCGTACCAGGACGCGATGGTGTTGCCGGATCCGGCCCAGCACCAGTTGGTCTGCTCCTGGGCCTGCATGCTGATGTCGAGGCGGTTGGCGGCCTGCGGAGCGGCGCCGGCCGTCCCGGGGAGCGCGGTCAGCGCCACCGCGGTGAGCGCCGCGGCCGACAGCCATCTGCGGCGCGAGCGGCATACGAGCGGTGCACGGGTCATGGCGTTCCTCCCGAAGAGGGGGGTGAGGGGGAGAGGAGCGCATCCGGATGCTGCTGAGGAGCATCGGGTGTTGTCGCAGGCAGGTCAACGCGCTTCAATGCGAGGTGACATGGGGGTGTGGACGAACGGGCCCGGATGTGAACGGCCGGTGCCCGGCGTACTGCAGTGAAAAGGCAGGGAGCGCGCGCGCCGTGTGAACCGGTTGTGAACATTCACCCGCGCGCCGGAGGATCGAGGCAATGGCACAAAACACTCCCGACATCGCACAGGACACCCCCGAATCGGCCGAACTGGCACAGCTGCTGCGCACCGGTCCGTTCCATCTGGCTCTGCGCAGCGCGCTCACCGCACGTGGTCTCGCGCTCACCCGCGTCCAGCACAAGCTCGCCCAGCGCGGGATCAACATCGGGGTGACCAGCCTCAGTTACTGGCAGCAGGGCGCCCGCCGGCCGCAGCGCCCCGAGTCGCTGCGGGCGGTACGCGCCCTGGAGGAGGTCCTCGGGCTGCCCGCGCGGTCGCTGCACCGCCTCCTCGTGCCCGAGGGCGGCGCCCGCCCGGAGGCCGAGCGTCCGGCCGCCCGCGCGTACCGCTCGCTGGTGGCGCCCGCCGACTCCCTCCAGCAGCTGTTCGCCGAGCTGGAGACCCCGGCGGACGGCGGGCTGCACACCGTGGGGCACCACGAGCGGGTACGGATCGGGGCGCGCCGCGAGCTGAGCGAACGGGAGTCGCTCCAGGTGGTGCGCGCCCACCGGGACGGTGTCGACCGCTACATCGCCATCCACCGCGGCGACACGGGCTGCGATCCGGCCCGGGTGCGGGTGCGGGCCGCGGAGAACTGCCGGCTGGGGCGGGTGCGCGGGGACGCGAAGAGCGGGGTGGTGGTCGCCGAACTGCTCTTCGACATCCGGCTGCGGGCCGGTGACACCCATGTCTTCGGCTACGCCTTCGAGGACGGCAGCGGCGGCCCGAGCTCCGAGTACGTGCGCGGCTTCACCTTCGCCGGCGGCCAGTACGTCCTCCAGGTGCACTTCGACGAGGCGGCGCTGCCGGTGCGCTGCCACCGCTTCACCCAGGCATCGGCGGGCGCCCCGCGCGGCGGCCGGCAGGAACTGACGCTCAGCGGTCTGCACCACGCCGTCCATGTGGTGGAGCAGGGCGTACGGCCGGGGATCGTGGGGATCGCGTGGGACTGGAGGTGAGCCGGGCGGCGCGCCCCGTACGGCCGCTCAGCCGGCGATCAGCTTGCCGCCCTCGGCCTTGACCGGCACCTCCGGCAGCGGCTCGGCCGCCGGGCCCTGGATGACCTTGCCGGTGGTCACGTCGAAGCGGCTGCCGTGACAGGGGCAGCTGCCCTCCTTCTTCTGGACCTCGGACAGGATGCAGCCGGCATGGGTGCACTTGGCGCTGAAGCACTTGAACTCGCCCTTGGCGGGCTGCGAGACGACCAGCCGGTCCTCGCGGTACAGCTTGGCGCCGCCGACCGGCACATCGGCGGCGGCCCCCAGATCGACCGGCTTCGTGGGCACCGCCGGCGCGTTCGCGCCCGAGCCCCCCGACGAGCAGGCCGCCAGCCCGAAGCCGGCGGCACCGGCGAGCGCGGCCCCTCGCAGTACGGTTCGGCGGGCGGGGGACTGGCTCATGGCAGCTCCAGGAGGGCACGGGGCGGCAGTTGCCGTCAGCGGATTCCGGTTCCCGACGATACCGGCACGGATTCCCTCGCCTCCGTGGGGGCCTGGCACCCGCGGAGCAGCTCCGCTTCGCTCTCCTCCGGGCTGCGGCCCTTGGTCTCCGGCCGCAGCTTCCGACGAAGAGGAAGGCGAGCAGGGCCGTCCCGGCGAAGAAGAGGAAGCAGGAGACGTAAACGCTTACGCAAGCGTTTACGTCTCCTCTCGGACGGACGTACTGTGAGGGACGTCGGCCGGGCGGACGCGGCCTGGATGCCGTCCGCCCCGAGTCGGGGAGGAGAGCCGGATGACAACGATGGTGGATGTGGCACAGCGCGCGGGCGTCTCCGTCGCCACGGTCTCGCACGTGCTGAACGACACCCGGCGGGTGCGCCCCGGCACCCGGGCCGCGGTGCTGGCCGCCATCGACGAGCTCGGCTACACCCACAACACCCTCGCCCGCTCGCTGGTCACCTCCCGCACCCGCTCCATCGGCCTCGCGGTGTCCGCGATCAGCAACCCGTACTTCACCGAGATCCTCCAGGGCGTCGAGGCCGGCGCCCTGGAGGCCGGCTACAGCCTGCTGATCGCCGATCCGCACGACGATCCGCAGCACGAGCGCAAGGTCGTCCGGCTGCTGCACGAGCGGCGGGTGGACGGCATGATCGTCGCGCCGTCCGCGGAACCCGCCGAGATGGTCGACTACCTGGCCCGGCGCAAGGTGCCCACCGTGTTCCTGGACCGGCTGATCGGCGACGATCACGACCATGTCTGCGCCGAGAGCACCGGCCCGGTGCGCCAACTCGTCGAGCATCTCGCCGACTTGGGGCACACCCGGATCGGCCTGGTCGCCGGGCTGCCCGGCCTCAGCACCACGACCGAGCGGGTCCGGGGCTACCGCGAGGGGCTGCGCGCCCGCGGACTGCCGTTCGCGCCCGAGCTGCTGGCCGGCGGCAACTCCGAGGCGGCGGGCGCCCAGCACGCCACCCGCCGGCTGCTCGCCGCACCGGAACCCCCCACCGCGATCATCACCGCCAACAACGCGATGACGATCGGCGCCCTCCAGGCCCTGCGCGGCCTGGGCCTGGAGGTGCCCCGCGACATCGCCCTGGCCTGCTTCGACGACTTCTCCTGGGCGGACCTCTTCACGCCCCGGCTGACCGCGATCGCCCAGCCCAGCAAGGAACTCGGAGCCACGGCGGTCCGGCTGCTGCTGGCGCGCCTGGACGAACCGGACCGGCCGCCCCGTACCGTCCGCCTGCCCTGCGCTTTCGTGCACCGTACGTCGTGCGGCTGCCCCGAACCCGCTCCGCCCGCCACGCCCCCGGCCGGCTCCCCGGCCGCTCAGGAAAGGACCCGCACCTCGTGATCGTCGTCGCCGGCGAGGCGCTGATCGACCTCGTACCCAGCCCACAGGAGCCCTTCCCGCAAGACCAGTTGCCGGCGCTGCTGCCGCGGCGCGGCGGCGGTCCGTACAACACCGCGGTCGCGCTGGGGCGGCTGGGCTCGCCCACCGCGTTCTGCTCGCGGGTCTCGACCGACACGTTCGGGGAGTCGCTGCTGCACGGGCTGCGCGGCAGCGGGGTGGACACCTCGCTGGTGCAGCGCGGTCCGGAGCCGACCACGCTCGCCATGGCGGACATCAGCCCGGACGGCTCGGCCGGTTACGGCTTCTACGTGGACGGCACCGCCGACCGGCTCTTCACCCTGCCCCCGGCGCTGCCCGAAACGGTCCGCGCGCTCTCGCTGGGCACCTGCTCACTGGTGCTGGAGCCGGGCGCGAGCGCGTACGAGGCGCTGCTCCAACGGGAGGCGCGGCGCGGGGTGTTCACCGCGCTGGACCCCAATGTCCGGCCCGGTCTGATCCTCGATCCGGATGCCTACCGGGCCCGCTTCCGCTCCTGGCTGCCCCATCTCTCCCTGCTCAAGCTGTCCGAGGAGGATGCACTGTGGCTGGCGGGAGCGGGGCGGGGCGCGGATTGGGCCGCGGTCACGGCTGCCGCGCGGGGGTGGCTGGCCGCCGGACCCGCGGCGATCGTGATCACCCGGGGCGGTGCCGGGCTGACGGTGCTGACGCGGGGGCGCGGCGAGCTGACCGTGCCCGGTGAGCGGGTTGCCGTCGTCGACACGATCGGCGCGGGCGACACCGTCAACGCGGCGCTGCTGCACCGGCTGGCGACCCATGACGCGCTGGCGTACGGCCCGCTCGTCCACCTCCCCGCCGACGCCTGGGAGGACGTCCTCCGCTTCGCCGCCCGCGCCGCCGCCATCACCTGCTCACGGGCGGGGGCGGAGCCGCCGTTCGCCGCGGAGCTGGCGGCGTAGCGGCGGCCCGCGGGCCGGGATGGACCGGAACGCATGACGGGGGCGGAGCCCCGGGCCCGGCCCGGCTCCGCCCCCGTCACTGACGGTGCGTCAGGAGGCCCGGCGGGCCCGCGTCGTCGTCTTCTTGGCGGCGGTCTTCCCGGCGGCGGTCTTCTTCGCCGCCGGCTTCGCAGCGGTGGACTTGGCAGTGGCCGGCTTGGTCACGGTCTTCTTCGCCGTGGCGTCGGCGGCCACCGTCTTCTTCGCGGCGGACTTCCGGGCGGCAGGCTTCCTGGACGCCCCGGTCACCGGCGCCGCGTCGCTGACCCGGTCGCCGAGGATCTCCCGCAGGAACTTGCCGGTGTGGCTGGCCGGGATCGAGGCGATCTGCTCCGGGGTGCCCTCGGCGACGACCGTGCCGCCGCCGTTGCCGCCCTCGGGGCCCATGTCGATGACCCAGTCCGCGGTCTTGATCACATCGAGGTTGTGCTCGATGACGATGACCGTGTTGCCCTTGTCGACCAGCCCGGACAGCACCTTGATGAGCTTGCTGATGTCGTCGAAGTGCAGACCGGTGGTCGGCTCGTCGAGGACGTAGACCGTGCTGCCGGTGGAGCGCTTCTGGAGCTCGCTGGCCAGCTTGACGCGCTGCGCCTCACCGCCGGAGAGGGTCGGCGCGGACTGGCCGAGCCGGACGTATCCGAGGCCGACCTCATGGAGCGTCTTGAGATGCCGGGCGATGGTCGGCACCGCCTCGAAGAAGCTCAGCGCCTCCTCGATGGGCATGTCCAGCACCTCGGCGATGGACTTGCCCTTGTAGTGGACCTCCAGCGTCTCGCGGTTGTAGCGCGCGCCGTGGCAGACCTCGCACGGGACGTACACATCCGGCAGGAAGTTCATCTCGATCTTGATGGTGCCGTCGCCGGAGCAGTTCTCGCAGCGACCGCCCTTGACGTTGAAGGAGAAGCGCCCCGGCAGATAGCCGCGGACCTTGGCCTCCATCGTCTCCGCGAAGAGCTTGCGGATGTGGTCGAAGACGCCGGTGTAGGTCGCCGGGTTGGAGCGCGGGGTGCGGCCGATCGGCGACTGGTCGACATGGACGACCTTGTCGACGAGGTCGTCACCGGCGACCCGGGTGTGCCGGCCGGGCACCGACTTGGCGCCGTTGAGCTCGCGTGCGAGGTGGGTGTACAGGATGTCGTTGACCAGCGTCGACTTTCCGGAGCCGGAGACGCCGGTGACGGCGGAGAGCACCCCGAGCGGGAAGGAGACGTCGATGTCGCGGAGGTTGTTCTCCTTCGCGCCGTGGACCGTCAGCTGCCGGGCCGGGTCGGCGGGGCGGCGGATGTCGGGCGTCGCGATGGCCTTCTTGCCGGACAGATACTGACCGGTGATCGAGTCCTTGTTGGCCAGCAGCTGCTTCATCGGGCCGCTGTGGACGACCTTGCCGCCGTGCTCGCCGGCGCCCGGGCCGATGTCGACGACCCAGTCCGCGACCTTGATGGTGTCCTCGTCGTGCTCCACGACGATCAGGGTGTTGCCCATGTCGCGCAGCCGTACCAGGGTCTCGATCAGCCGGTGGTTGTCGCGCTGGTGGAGGCCGATCGACGGCTCGTCGAGGACGTAGAGCACACCCACCAGGCCGGAGCCGATCTGGGTGGCGAGGCGGATGCGCTGGGCCTCGCCGCCGGAGAGGGTGCCGGCCGCGCGGTTCAGCGAGAGGTAGTCGAGGCCGACGTCGACCAGGAACTTCAGCCGCTCGTTGACCTCCTTGAGGACCCGCTCGGCGATGGTCTTCTCGCGGGCGTTCAGCTTCATCGAGCGCAGGAAGTCGGCGCAGTCGCTGATCGACATGGCCGCGACCTCGGCGATCGACTTCTCCTGGACCGTGACGGCGAGCACGATCGGCTTGAGCCGCGTCCCCTCGCACGTCGGGCAGGGCACCTCGCGCATGTAGCCCTCGAAGCGCTCCCGGCTGCTGTCGCTCTCCGCTTCGCTGTGCCGCCGCTTGACGAACGGCACGGCGCCCTCGAAGGCGGTGGTGTACGCCCGCTCGCGGCCGTAGCGGTTGCGGTAGCGCACCTCGATCTGGGTCTTGTGGCCGTACAGCAGGGCCTTCTTGGCGCGCTGCGGCAGCCCGGCCCACGGGATGTCCGTACGGAATCCGAGGGCGTCGGCGAGCGCGCCGACCAGGCGGCCGAAGTAGTCCTTGGTGTGGCCGCCGGACCAGGGGTGGATGGCGCCCTCGTCCAGCGAGCGGTCCTCGTCGGGGATGATCAGCTCGGGGTCGACCTCCATGCGCGTACCGATGCCGGTGCAGTCCGGGCAGGCGCCGAAGGGCGAGTTGAAGGAGAAGGAGCGCGGCTCCAGCTCCTCGAAGGAGAGGTCGTCATAGGCGCAGTAGAGGTGCTCGGAGTACATCCGCTCGCGCTGCGGGTCGTCGGCGTCCAGGTCGACGAAGTCCAGGATGACCATGCCGCCGGAGAGCCCGAGGGCGGTCTCGACGGAGTCGGTGAGCCGGCGCTTGGCGCTCTCCTTGACCGTGAGGCGGTCGACGACCACCTCGATGGTGTGCTTCTCCTGCTTCTTCAGCTTCGGCGGCTCGGCGAGATGGATCGTCTCCCCGTCGACCCGGGCGCGGCTGTAGCCCTTCGTCTGGAGGTCGGAGAAGAGATCGACGAACTCGCCCTTGCGCTCGCGCACCAGCGGGGAGAGCACCTGGAACCGGCTGCCCTCGGGGAGCTCCAGGACCTTGTCCACGATGGCCTGCGGCGACTGCCGGGCGATCGGCCGCCCGCACTCGGGGCAGTGCGGCTTGCCGATACGGGCGAAGAGCAGCCGGAGGTAGTCGTAGACCTCGGTGATCGTGCCGACCGTCGAGCGCGGGTTGCGCGAGGTCGACTTCTGGTCGATCGAGACCGCGGGGGACAGGCCCTCGATGAAGTCCACATCGGGCTTGTCCATCTGCCCGAGGAACTGCCGGGCGTAGGAGGAGAGCGACTCGACATAGCGCCGCTGCCCCTCGGCGAAGATCGTGTCGAAGGCGAGCGAGGACTTGCCCGACCCGGAGAGCCCCGTGAAGACGATGAGGGAGTCGCGGGGGAGGTCGAGCGAGACGTTGCGGAGGTTGTGCTCGCGAGCGCCACGGACGATGAGACGGTCGGCCACGCCGGTCGGCACCTTTCTTGGAGAGGGGCGGGAGCCGCGGGGCTGCGTCCGCCGCACGGTGAATGAGCAGCGGCGGCGGAGCGGAGCGGGACCCCCGACCAAGGGTAGGGGGGCCGCCACGGCAGTGTCTTTGTGATGCCATAGACGAGCCTATAGCACGCGCATTCGATTTACGGGCCTCGCAAGCCCTCTTCACCCAAACGTGTGGCGGCCCTGCACCCTTCCCACCCCTCCGACCAGGCGTTACGCCGTCCGGCTCCCGGCGGACCCACCGGCGGCACCGTCCGGCAGTGCCCGCTCCAGCGCGTCGAAGGTGCGCCGGATCACCGCCTCCTGGTCAACGGCCACCGCGTCCGCGGAGTCACCCGCCAGCGCCCGGGCCGCGGCTTCCGTGTACGCCGCCCGGCACCCGGAGATGATCAGCGCCGCGGCCAGCCGGTGGTCGTACCCGGGCCGTTCGGCATCGTCCCCGGCGGCCTCGGCCAGCAGCCCGGCCAGCGTGGTCTCGATCTCCTCGACCGCCTCGCGCGCCCGCGCCCGGAGCGCCGGCGCGTCCAGCACCGTGCGCCAGAAGCGCTCGAACCCCTCCCCCACCGCGCCCAGTGGATGCCGCTGCGCCAGCAGGTCGAGCAGCAGCCGGCGCAGCGCGGCCAGCGGCGACTCCTCCGCGCCACGCCCGCGGACCGCGCGGACGATCAGCTCCGCGGCCTCCGGGATCCGGTCGAGGAAGAGGTCTTCCTTCCGCGGGAAGTAGTTGAAGACGGTCATCGTCGACACCTCGGCGGCGCGGGCGACCTCGGCCACGGTGACGTGGTCGAAGCCGCGCTCGATGAACAGCAGCGTCGCCTCCCCGGAGATCCGCTGCCGGGTGCGCAGCTTCTTGCGCTCGCGCAGCGTCAGCCGGCCGCCCTCCTCCCCGTGCGAGACCTCCTCCCCGTACCCGGCCTCCGGCCCGGCACCGGCCGCCGCGCCGTCCTCCCGCTCGTTCTCCGCCACAAAGCCTCCTACCTGCCCGGGAACCGTTCCCAGAAAATTGTAGCCGGACCAAACTTTTAGTCACTACACTCACGCTCATGACACATGACGCAGACGTAGTCGTCGCGGGGGGCGGCCCGGTGGGGCTGATGCTCGCCTGCGAACTGGCACTGGCAGATGTCCGGGTCACCGTCCTGGAGCGGCTGACCGAAGTGGACCCGACGATCAAGGCGGGGGCCATCAACTCCCCCAGCGCGGAAGCCTTCTACCGGCGCGGGCTGCTGCCCGCGCTCAGGGAGGTGCAGCACGCCGCCATGGAGCGGTTCAGCGCCTTCATGCGGCAGCGGCAGGCCGCCGGCGTCTCCGGGGTGAAACCGGCGCCCCGGTTCGCCGGGCACTTCGCGGGCATCATGCTGCGCGGCGACCTCCTGGACGAGTCCGACCCGGACTTCGGCACGCCCGGCCCCGCCGCCGAGGTCGGCCT
Organism: Streptomyces albospinus; assembly: GCF_014648695.1. Classification (GTDB taxonomy): domain Bacteria; phylum Actinomycetota; class Actinomycetes; order Streptomycetales; family Streptomycetaceae; genus Streptomyces; species Streptomyces albospinus. Next base: position 28,765 of record NZ_BMRP01000058.1, on the reverse strand, counting down.
CATCCCCCAGGACGCCCTGGAGCGCGTTCTCGGCGCCCGCGCCGCCGAGTTGGGCGTCACCCTGCGCCGCGGGGTGACGCTGACCGGCTTCGACGCCGAAGAGGACGGCGTCACCGTCCACACCTCGGAGGGGTCGCTGCGCACCGGCTGGCTGGTGGGCTGCGACGGCGGTCGCAGCACGGTGCGCCGGCTCGCCGGATTCCCGTTCCCCGGTACGGACCCCGAGATCACCGGCCATCAGGCCGTGGTGGAGATGACCGGCTCCGACGCTCTGGGCACCGGCTGGAACTGGACCGAGACCGGGACGTACGTCCACGGTCCGTCGGCCGGACGGATTCTCACCGTGGAGTTCGACGGACCGCCCAAGGACCGTGAAGCGCCCATCACCGCCGAGGAGTTGCAGACCTCGCTGCGCCATGTCTCCGGCGTCCGGGACGTGGTGATCACCAAGGTGCACACGGCCACCCGCTTCACCGACAACGCCCGCCAGGTGCCCGAATACCGGCGCGGCCGGGTGCTGCTGGCCGGCGACGCGGCGCATGTGCACTCGCCGTTCGGCGGCCAGGGGCTCAACCTCGGCATCGGCGACGCGATGAACCTCGGCTGGAAGCTGGCCGCCACGGTGCACGGCTGGGCGCCGGAGGAACTGCTCGACACCTACACCGCCGAGCGGCACCCCATAGGCGCCTGGGTGCTGGAGTGGACCCGGGCCCAAGTGGCGCTGATGCGCCCCGAATCCCACGCCCGGGCACTGCGCGAGGTGATCGCGGAACTGTCGCTGACCAGCACCGCCACCACCTTCTTCGCCAAGAAGATCTCCGGCGTCTGGCAGCGCTACGACCTGCCGGGCAGCCACCCGTTGACCGGCCGCACCGCCCCCGACCTGGAGCTGTCCGACGGCAGCCGGCTCGCGGACCATCTGCACGGCGGCCAGGGCCTGTTGCTCGATCTGGCCGGCGACCCCGACCTGCGCAAGCGCGCGACGGGCTACGGCCGCCGGGTGCGGGTCCTGACGGCCGACTGCCCGCAGCGGCCGGACCTGACCGGCCTGCTGGTGCGCCCGGACGGCTGCACCGCCTGGGCCGCCGGCGCCCCGGACGCGTACGAGGAGCTGGACGCGGCACTGCGGCGGTGGTTCGGGGCGCCCGACGGGGCGGTGGCCTGAGGGAGCGGTGGTCCGAGGGGAGTCGACACCGGCGTGGCCGGCGCCGGGCGCGGTGCCCCGGCGGGACGGGGCCCGGGGAAGCGGGCCGGCCGGCCGGGGCGCCGCACCCGCCGGGGCGGGGCGGCCCGCCCGCCCCTTCCGCGCCCCTGCGCACCACCCGTGCCACCGGCACCGCCCCGCATCCGCCCGGGGACCGCCGCCGGACGACTCCCGAACTCGCGGTCCTGGCGCTAGCGTCGGACCATGACCACCCCTGACTTCCCACGCGATGTGGCCGCCGTCCACGAGGCCACCGACCGGCTCCTCATCTCGCTGGGCAAGCTCGACGACGCCGCGATCGGCGAACCGTCCCTGCTGCCCGGCTGGACCCGCGGCCACGTCCTGGCCCATCTGGCGCGCAACGCGGATGCCCTCGTCAACCTCCTGACCTGGGCCCGTACGGACGTCCGCACCCCGATGTACGCCAGTGCGGCGGTGCGCGACGGCGATATCGAGCGGGGCGCCGACCGCCCGCTGGCGGCCCACCTGGAGGACCTTCGGGAGAGCGCGGCCGGCTTCGCGGCGGCGGCGCAGGCGCTTCCGGAGGACCGCCGGGCGTTCCTGGTCGAGATGCGCAACGGCGTGGTCGAGCGCGCCGACCGGCTGGCACTGCGCCGGCTGGCCGAGGTCGAGCTCCACCACGTCGACCTCGGCGTCGGCTACACCGTGGAGCAGCTGCCACCCGCTTTCCTGGACAGCGAGCTGGAGTTCCTGACCGCCGTCAAATTCGCCGGGCACCCGGACCTGCCCGCCCTGGAGCTGCGGACCGGCGACGGCCGCACATGGCGCACCGGGCACACCGGCACCGGTGGCGGCGACGAGGCCGCGCCCGTGGTGGTGACCGGCCCGGCCACCGCCCTGGTCGGCTGGCTGACGGGGCGTGCCGACGGTGCCGGACTGGACACCCAGGGCTCGCCGTTGCCCGTCATCCCGCCGCTCTAGAGTTGATCCCATGGCCTACAGCGGAGCAGTGAAGGTCGGCGGACCGGCCGACGTACATGAGCTATCCGACCTCATGATCTCGAAGGTCGCGGTCGGTCCGATGAACAACAACGCCTATGTGCTGCGGTGCCGTGCGACCGACGAGCAGCTGCTGGTCGACGCCGCCGCCGAACCGCACACCCTCCTCGCGCTGATCGGCGACAGCGGCCTCACCTCCGTGGTCACCACGCATCAGCACGGTGACCACTGGGGCGCGCTGCGCGAGGTGGTCGATGCGACGGGTGCGCGGACGTACGCGGGGCGGTACGACGCCGAGGGGATCCCCGTCCCCACGGACGTCCTGCTCGACGACGGCGACACGGTCACCGTGGGCCGCGTCACGCTGATCGCGCGCCATCTGGCCGGGCACACCCCGGGCAGCGTCGCGCTGGTCTACGACGACCCGCACGGCGCCCCGCACCTGTTCACCGGGGACTGCCTGTTCCCCGGCGGCGTCGGCAACACCTGGGGCAGCGCCGAGCGGTTCACCAGCCTGCTCGGCGACGTGGAGAGCAAGCTCTTCGACCGGCTGCCGGACGAGACCTGGGTCTATCCGGGCCATGGCGCCGACACCACGCTCGGCGCCGAACGGCCGCATCTCGCGGAGTGGCGCGAGCGCGGCTGGTAGCGGCGGAGCGCGCGATTCCGGGCCCGGCGGCGGACATCCGACGCCGGGCCCGGTGCGTCAGCTGCGGACCCGCTCGCCCGCCTCCACGGCCGCCGGGTCCTGCCCGGCTGCCGTCTCAGCCGCCGTCTGCCGCTTCGAGGCCCGCAGGCTGGTGAGGGTCGTGACGACCAGCACCGCGCAGATGACGCCCAGCGAGACCGGGATGCTGATCTCCGGGACGGCCGCCCCGGACTCGTGCAGGGCATGCAGCACCAGCTTGACGCCGATGAACCCCAGGATGACCGACAGGCCGTACGAGAGGTGGACCAGCTTCTTCAGCAGCCCGCCGATGAGGAAGTACAGCTGCCGCAGACCCATCAGGGCGAAGGCGTTGGCCGTGAAGACGATGTACGGGTCCTGGGTGAGGCCGAAGATCGCCGGGATGGAGTCCAGCGCGAACAGCACGTCGGTGGTGCCGATCGCCAGCATGACGATCAGCATCGGCGTCATCAGCCGCCGGCCGTTCTCGACCACGGTCAGCTTGGTGCCGTGGTAGCGGTCGGTGGACGGGAAGCGCCGCTCGACCATCTTCAGGAAGCGGTTCTCCTCGAACTCCTCGTCCTCGTCTCCGGCGCGCGCCTCCTGGATGAGCTTCCACGCGGTCCAGATGAGGAACGCGCCGAAGAGGTAGAACACCCACGAGAAGTTGGCGATGATCGCGGCACCCGCGCCGATGAAGCCGGCCCGCAGCACGAGGGCGATCAGTACGCCGACCATCAGCACCCGCTGCTGGTAGATCGTCGGCACCGCGAACTTGCTCATGATCAGGACGAAGACGAAGAGGTTGTCGACGCTCAGCGACTTCTCGGTGACGAAGCCCGCGAAGAACTCGCCGGCCGGCGCACCCCCGCCGAACACCAGCAGGCCGAGCCCGAACAGCGCGGCGAGCGCGACCCAGACGGCGGTCCAGATTCCGGCCTCCTTGAGGGAGACCTCATGGGGCTTGCGTCCGCCGATGAAGAAATCGACGGCGATCAGAGCACCCAGACCGAGGATGGTCAGCACCCACAGGGTCAGGGAAACGTCCACTGCTCCTCCGGCATGGTCGTACGGCACACACAGCGTCGTCGCTGCCGGGGGTCTCGGGCCCCTCGCACAAAGAAGGGTAAAGGAAAGTCATGCAACAGTAAATGGAAACCCAAAACACCTGTTCAGGTGGGGTGTGGTGGGGACTGGGTGTCTTCCGTGAGGAGGCGGGCGATGCCCTGCCGGTGATCGGTCGCGCGCCGGTGACCGCTCCGGCACCGGTCAACGGCCGTGCGCCGATGATGCGCCGTGGACCGCCTGATCGGTCGTGCGCCGATGCCGGGTCGTGGACCGGTGAACGGCCGTGCGCCGGTGGTGTGCGGGTCCGTGGTCCGTGGTCCGTGGTCACCGATGGTGCCCGGCTCAGCGGGCCTCGGCGAGCCGGGTCAGGGCCTGGCGCAGTGCCTCGCTGCGCCTCGGGGAGAGGCGGCGGCCCGTACGTCCAGGAATGGCCGCCTCCGGGGATCGGCGAGGTGCGCGTCGGGAACCGGGGTGGTCGGCAGCAGGGCGCGCCGGAACGGATCGGCGGGTCCGCGGCGCGATGGCGCACCGCCATCCGGAGCAGATCCACCCGCCGGATCAGCGCCTCCAGGACCGCGGCCACGCTCCGGGCACCGCGAACGAACGGGCCCCGGGCAGCGCATCGCTCTCCAGCAGCAGGAGAAGCGCCGGCACGGCCGCGGATCGGCCGCCCGGCCGGAACACCATCGGGCGCTCCGTGAGGACCTCGCAGCCGTGCCATACGGGGCGTCCAGCGGGCGAACGCGTGCCCCCCTGCCCCCTACTTCACTCCGGCCTCCCTCATTTGCCGCAGCTCCTTCTTCAGCTCGCCCACCTCGTCACGGAGCCGGGCGGCGACCTCGAACTGCAACTCGGCCGCGGCGGCCCGCATCCGGTCCGTCATCTCCTCGATCATCTCGGCGAGTTCGGCGGCGGGGCGGTCCGTCAGGGGCGCGGCGGCCTTGCCGCCCTTGCCCTTCGCCGCCTTCCCGGCCTTCCCGCCGAGCGCCGGGACGGGTGCCTTGGTCTTGCCGTCCTTGGCCTCGACGCCCTTGCGGTATCCGCTGCCCAGCAGCTCCTGGGTGTCGATCTCCTCACGGGCGATGGTGGCGACGATGTCGCCGATCTTCTTACGGAGCGGCTGCGGGTCGATGCCGTTCGCCTTGTTGTACGCGAGCTGCTTCTCCCGGCGGCGGTTGGTCTCATCGATGGCCTTCTCCATCGCCGGGGTGACCTTGTCGGCGTACATGTGCACCTGGCCGGAGACATTGCGCGCCGCGCGGCCGATCGTCTGGATCAGCGCCGAACCGGACCGCAGGAAGCCCTCCTTGTCGGCGTCCAGGATGGCCACCAGGGAGACCTCGGGCAGGTCCAGTCCTTCCCGGAGGAGGTTGATGCCGACGAGGACGTCGTACTCCCCCGCCCGCAGCTCGCGCAGCAGCTCCACACGCCGCAGGGTGTCCACGTCGCTGTGCAGATAGCGGACCTGGATGCCGAGCTCCAGGAAGTAGTCCGTCAGGTCCTCGGCCATCTTCTTGGTGAGGGTGGTGACGAGGATGCGCTCGTCCTTCTCGGTGCGCTTGCGGATCTCGTGCACCAGGTCGTCGATCTGCCCGTCGGTGGGCTTGACGACCACCTCCGGGTCGACCAGGCCGGTCGGGCGGATGATCTGCTCCACGAAGCCGTCGCCGCGGGCGAGCTCGTACGGGCCGGGCGTCGCGGACAGATAGACGGTCTGGCCGATGCGCTCCAGGAACTCCTCCCACTTCAGCGGCCGGTTGTCCAGGGCGGACGGGAGCCGGAAGCCGTGCTCGACGAGGGTCCGCTTGCGGGAGGCGTCGCCCTCGTACATGGCGCCGATCTGCGGGACGGTGACATGCGACTCGTCGATGACCAGCAGGAAGTCGTCCGGGAAGTAGTCGATGAGGGTGTTGGGCGCGGAGCCCGGTTCGCGGCCGTCCATGTGCATCGAGTAGTTCTCGATGCCCGAGCAGGAGCCGATCTGGCGCATCATCTCGATGTCGTAGGTGGTGCGCATCCGCAGCCGCTGGGCCTCCAGCAGCTTGCCCTGCTTCTCCAGGGTGGCGAGCCGCTCCACCAGCTCCGCCTCGATCCCGGTGATGGCCTTCTCCATGCGCTCGGGGCCCGCGATGTAGTGGCTGGCGGGGAAGATGTAGAGCTGCTGGTCGTCGCTGATGACCTCGCCGGTGAGCGGGTGGAGGGTGGACAGCGCCTCGATCTCGTCGCCGAACATCTCGATCCGGACGGCCAGCTCCTCGTAGACCGGGAAGATCTCGATGGTGTCGCCGCGGACCCGGAACGTGCCGCGGGTGAACGCCATGTCGTTGCGGGTGTACTGGATCTCCACGAAGCGGCGCAGCAGCTGGTCGCGGTCGATCTCGTCGCCGACCTTCAGGGGCACCATCCGGTCGACGTACTCCTGGGGCGTGCCCAGGCCGTAGATGCAGGACACCGACGCGACCACGACGACGTCGCGCCGGGTGAGCAGCGAGTTCGTCGCGGAGTGGCGCAGCCGTTCGACCTCCTCGTTGATGGAGGAGTCCTTCTCGATGTACGTATCGGACTGCGGGACGTACGCCTCGGGCTGGTAGTAGTCGTAGTAGGAGACGAAGTACTCGACGGCGTTGTTGGGAAGCAGCTCGCGGAATTCGTTGGCGAGCTGCGCCGCGAGCGTCTTGTTGGGCGCCATCACCAGCGTCGGGCGTTGCAGCTTCTCGATCATCCACGCGGTGGTCGCCGACTTGCCGGTGCCGGTCGCGCCCAGCAGGACGACATCCTTCTCACCCCCGCGGACGCGCTGCTCCAGCTCGGCGATGGCCGCCGGCTGGTCACCACTGGGCTGGTACGGACTGACGACCTCGAAAGGCGCCACCGTGCGTTCGATCTTCGATACGGGCCGCATGGGATCCACCGTACGACCCGCCACTGACATTCCGCGCCACGCACGCTCTGACCAGCGGTTTTACGGAGGGAGGAGGGGAGCGGCGAGCCGCGGTGGCGGTGCGGCGGCCGGCCGGGGCGTCGCCGGCTCCCGTTTCTTCGCCACACGGGTGTTCCGCCGCCGGCCCGTACGCCTGGTCGCGGCGCGCCCGTCCGCGGAACCAGGCCGGTCCCCTGCCCGGCGCATCCGGCCGCCGCGCCAGGCCATCGGCGCGACCGGTAAAACCGCTCACGCACACGAAGGGTGACGAACCGTCGGCCGAGATGCGCGGATGCCGCGGCTCCGGCAAGTTGGACGACGTCGGGGCGTACGTCTGCTGCACGGCCATTCCGGGCATCCTGCAACTACTGCGCTCCGCACGGAACACCGGCCACTCCTCGTTCAGCGCCCGGCCACCGCCCGACTCCCCTTCGGCCCGGCCGCGAGCCTCCGTCCGCCCCCGTTCACCTCACTTCACGTCAGCTCACTTCCACGACGTCACGAGGAGTCCGTATGCGTATTCGCCCCGTCACCGCCGTTGCCACCGGTGCGCTCATGGGTCTGTCCGCGCTCGTCCTCTTGCCGGGCGGCGCGCAGGCCGCGTCTCATGGACACCCGCCGGTGGTGGTCGGCCACCGCGGCGCCGCGGCGTACGCGCCCGAGAACACCCTCGCCTCGATCGACACGGCACGCCGGCTCGGCATCGCCTGGGTCGAGAACGACGTCCAGCGCACGAAGGACGGAAAGCTGGTCGTCCTGCACGACACCTCGCTGGCCAGGACCACCGACGTCAAGAAAGTGTTCCCGCACCGCTCCTCGTGGAACGTCGGCGCCTTCACGCTCCGCGAGATCGAGAAGCTGGACGCGGGCAGCTGGTTCGGTGCGAAGTTCAAGGGCGAGCGGGTGCCGACCCTTCAGAGGTACCTGAAAGAGGTCGACCACAACGGGCAGAGGCTGCTGATGGAGCTCAAGAACCCGGAGCTCTACCCGGGCGTCGAGCGCCAGGCCCTCCGGGAGCTGGACCACGACGGCTGGCTCGACCGTCGGCACATCAAGCACCGTCTGATCGTCCAGAGCTTCAACGCCGACGCCCTCAAGAAGGTCCACCGGCTGGCCCCGGCCATCACCACGGGCTACCTCGGCAGCCCCCCGGTGGCCGACCTCCCCAAATACGCCAAGTTCTGCGACCAGATCAACCCCCCGCACACGGCCGTCACCCAGCGGTACGTGAACGCCGTGCACGCACTGCAGGGCCCGCACCACTACCGCCTGGACCTCTTCACCTGGACCGTCGACGACGGCCCGTCCACCGCGAAGTACGCCGGTCTGGGCGTCGACGGGATCATCAGCAACAAGCCGGACGTGGTGCGCGACACACTGGACGACAGCGACGACTGACCGCACCGGGGCGACGGCGGCCGGTCCGTTCCCGGCCGCGTTGTCGGTGGCGGGTCCTACTCTGATCACGTGACGAACTCAGAGCAGGTTCCAGGGCCGGCGACGCCTCCGGACACGGGTCCGGAGGCGGCCCTTCCGGCCCGCCGCGACTGGGGCCGGATGCGCATCGAGACCCCCATCGGACCGCTGCTGCTCGCGGCGACCCGGGAGGGGCTGGCCCAGGTCGTGTTCCATGCCGACGAGCGCGTGACCCGGCGCGCGCTGGCCCGTCTGGAGCACTCCTTCGGCGGGCCGCCGGTCCCGGGGATACCTCATCTGGCGACCGCCGCCGCCGAGCTCGGCGCGTACTTCGCCGGGGAGCTGCGGGCCTTCACCGTCCCGCTGGACTGGTCGCTGTCCTCCGGGTTCAACGCCCGGGTGCTGCACGCGCTGGCCGACGGCGTCGCGTACGGCAGTGTGGCCGGCTATCAGGATCTCGCGGACCGGGTGGGGGAGCCGGGCGCCGCCCGCGCGGTGGGCGCGGCGATGGGTTCCAATCCGCTCCCGGTGATCGTCCCGTGCCATCGCGTGGTGGCCAGCGACGGCGGTATCGGCGGCTTCGGCGGCGGCCTGGAGACCAAGCGGCTGCTGCTGGCCCTGGAGGGCGTCCTCCCGGCTCCTCTCTTTTGACCTCGCCCGTTCCTCGTGGAGACCGTGCCACGAACCGAGATCCACTCCATCGAGATCCGCTCCATGAAGGGCCGTGCCATGTCCCGTCAGATCGCTCTGCTCCGCGGCATCAATGTGGGGGGCCACAACTCCTTCCCCAAGGCGCGCCAACTGGAGCTGGCGCGATCCCTGGGCTTCGAGGACGTCCAGGTGCTGCTGCAAACCGGCAACATCGTCTTCGCCGACCCCGGCACGCCGCCGGAGGAGACGGCCCGGACGATCGAGGAGCGGATCTCCGCCGAGCTGGGCCTGTCGGTCCCGGTGGTCGTACGGACCCGCGACGAGCTGGCCGCCGCGGTCGAAGCGAATCCCTTCCCGCCGGCCGTATCGGAGCCCAAGAGCCTGCATGTGACGTTTCTGTCGGCGGTGCCGTCCGACACGGCCGGGCTGGACGCGCTCGATCTCGCCGCGTTCGCTCCGGACCGGTTCCGGCTGGTCGGCCGCGAGCTGTTCCTGTGGTGCCCCGACGGCATCGGCCGTTCCCAGCTGGCCGCCGCGGTCGGCCGCGCGCGGCTCGGGGTGACGGCCACGGCACGCAACTGGAACACCGTCACCAAGATTCTGGCGCTGGCCGACTCCTGATCGGGCCGGCGCCCGTCCTCCGGGCGCGCGTCCCGGGGCCGGCCGCGCGGTGCGGGCCGGCCCCGGGACGGCGCCTCGGCGGTCCCTCAGCGCCAGCCGTAGACCTCGCGCAGCCGGTTGGTGACGAGGTGGAAGCGGCCCCGGTCGAGTGCGCACGCCTCGCGGCGCATTCCCGCCGGGTGCACCCGCAGCACCCGGTCCAGGGCGATCCAGGAGTCGCGCCCCTCGCGGTCCCAGGGGCCCGAGCCGAGGGCCAGCCAGTCCCGGTCGTCGTTGTGCCGCTTGCTGGACAGCTGTACGGCCAGCAGCGTCCCGGTGGCCTCCCGGGCGACGACCAGTACCGGCCGGTCCTTGCCCCGGCCGTCGTTCTCCTCGTAGGGGACCCAGGTCCAGACGATTTCGCCGGGGTCCGGGTCGCCGTCCGGGTCGGGGGCGTAGGTCATCGTCACGGCGCCGACGGCGCGCGGACGGGCCTCGACGGTCGCGGTGGGGCCCTGGCTGCCGGGCAGCGGCGGATGTGCGCCGGCCGCGTCGGGTGAGTGGAACGAGTTGAGTGCAGTCACGCCCTCACGCTAGCCGCCTCGCCGAACCCGCTGGTCAGCGGCCCGCGTTCGGCCGCCCGCGGTCGATTGTCAGTGGTCGCCCGTACGGTTTTTCACAGCGGGGGACGGTCGCTGTGACCGTCCGGGAGGGAGCGCCATGTCCGAGACCACGACATATCCGGCACCGTCCCAAGAGGGCTGCGGGGCGCACAAGTTCGCCGCGGAAGGCACCCGCCCGTGGGAGCCGGGCACCGGCGGCGGATCGGCGCTGTCGACGCAGTATCCGGACGAGAAGCGGTATCTGGCCACCACCGACGGCTGCCTGGTGTGCGCGGACGCCGGCGACGCGGCCGTCACCGCGGCCCGCGCGGGTGCCGTCCCGGTCTCCCGGGACGTGAAGTCGGCCGCCGCGCCGCCCGGTTGCCCCCCGTCCGCGACGGTCGAGACGGCGGCGCACGGCTCCGCCTCGGGGATCGTGGTGGAGTGCGTGGAGGAGCGCAGCCGGCTGCGGGTGCATGCGGTCTCCGAGGGCTCTGAGCCGTCCTGGGACGTCCGGTTCCCGCGCCACATACTCCGGCCCGGGGTGCGGTATGCCGTCGACGGGCGGTCCCCGGCCTCGGGCGGGTTCCACCGTGTGCGGCGCGAGATCCGGCAGCTCCGCTGAGGCCGCCCGCTCAGTCGGCCGGCCCGCTCCAGGCCGGCCGGTGCGGATCGTCGGCCCGTACGACGACATCCGCGGCTTCCTCGGGCCGGGTCTCGGCGTCGTAGCGCGCGAACGCCGGAAGCGTCCAGCGTTCGTCTTCCGGGGTACGGCGGGCGAGGGCGGCCGGCGACAGCTTCAGGTGCACGGCGAGATCGAAGGGAAACCAATGTCCGAGCAGCAGCGGACCGTGCAGCAACAGCACACCGCCGGGCGGCAGTTCGACGTACGCACTGCGCGTCGCCCGGTCAGCCACCGGATCCCACAGATCCGGGAGCACCCGCCCGGTGCCACCCGGATCCAGCGGCTCGAACACCTCGCGCCACAGTGCCTGCCGGTCGAACCACTCGTCGTGGTAGGCGTACGGGTCCTTGCGCCCGTATTCCAGCCGGAGCGAGGCGGGGCGCAGAAAGCCGAGGGTGCCGGCCTTGTGCACCGGCCGCCCCCGGAGCCGCAGCGCCTCGGCGAGCCGCCCGGCCAGGTCGCCGGGGGACGCGGCGGGAGCACCGTCGACCGCCACTCGCAGCCAGGGGCTCCCGTCCTTCGCCGCCATCGCGGCGATGCGCCCGGCGAGCGCGTCGGTCAGCCGTTCCCAGGTGATCGCTTCGAGCCGCACCCGGTCATTCTGCCCGGCCGCCGGGCGCCGGGCGCCCGGGGTCGGCCGGAGGGCGGGCGGTGGCCCGGCCTACCGGAGCCGAGGCCGGAGACGACGCCGGCCTGGATCACCGGTCCGTGCACCTCACCGCCGCTGATGGTGTTGTGGACGTCCCGCACCGTTCCGCCACCCTGCCGGGGAGCCACCTCGTCGAGCGGGGCTCGCATGAGGTGGGCCGCATCGTGAACAGCGGGTCGGCCGGGTGGCGCGCTTCAGGCGTCGTCCGCGGCCGGGCGGGCCGCTCCGTAGCGGCTGAGTTCGGCCGCCGCCTCCTTCGTCGCCTCGATCACGCCGTCGGGGGCAACGGGCATGACGGACTTGAGCTTGAGCAGCAGCACCGCTCCCATGATGGAGCCGTCCCACATGATGGGCGCCGCGCAGGAGTTCCAGCCGGCCATGCACTCCTCGTAGCCGAGTGCGTAACCGAGGTCGCGGACCTCCGCCAGGGAAGCCAGCAGGGCGTCGTTGTCCCGATAGACGCCGGGCCCGGCCTGTTCGGGGACGGGCTCGGCGAGCACCCGCTGCTGAAGGACCTCGGGCAGGTAGGCGAGGATCGTCCGCCCGGAGGCGCCGGTGCGCAGGGAGCGGGTCACGGAGAGCACATCGCGCGGCGTCATGCCCAGTTCGGCCAGGTCGGAATCGCCGACGGCCATGTCGACGCACTGCCGCTGCGCGCCGGAGAACGGCGCCACCATGTAGAGGAAGGCCAGCCCGTTGCCGGTGGCCGCGCGCAGTTGGCGGAGCACGGCCTGGGCGCCGTCGAGGCGGTGGTCGAGGGCGGTGAAGGCGAGTTGGGCGGCGGAGGTCCGCAGCCGGTAGAGGCCGCGGTCCACCCGCTCGAAGATCCGCTGGTAGATCCCGGATTGCAGGATGCGGTAGACGACGGAGTCGTCCAGGCCGGTGACCTCGGCGATCTCCCCCGGTCCGTGGGCGGATCCGCCGAGTTCGGCGAAGGCCGCCTGGACGAGGAAGACCCGCTCGGCGTGGCTGGATCCGGACGTCCGGGAGCCGGTGGACGGCGTGCCCTTGGGCCGGCCGGCGTGCTGCGCGGCATCCGGAACCGTGGACTGCGATGCCGTGATGTGATGGCCCATCGTGTGCTCTCTCCCCTGGCAGTGATCCGCGCCCGTAGGCGCACGGCATGTGTGGTGCGGGCCGCCCCGCGCCCCCTGTCGCGGGGGCTATCGGGCGACGTCGAGGGCGAGTTTCCCGGTCGGGGTACGGGCGGCGAGGTCGTGGTGCGCGCGTGCCGCGTCCCCGAGGGCGTAGGTGGTGCCGGTCAGCGGCTTGAGGGAGCCGTCGGCGACCGCGTCGAACAGCGCCCGCATGGAGGTGGGCAGCGCAGTGCGGTCCGCGTAGAGCTGGGGCAGCCAGAATCCGGAGACGGTGATGGAGCGCTCCATCAGGTCCCGGGTGGACACGCTCGCCAGCTCGCCGCCGGCGAAGCCGTAGACGGCCAGCCGGCCGCGCGGGGCGACGGCGGCCAGGGTCTGGGCGAAGGTGGTGCCGCCGGTCATCTCCAGCGCCGTCTCGACCGGGCCGCCGGCCGCGTCGAGGATGCGTTCCGTCAGGTCGTCGGCGGTCGAGTCGACCACCGCGTGGGCGCCCAACTCCTGTGCCAGCCTGCGCTTCTCGGCGGAGCCGGCGAGTCCGATGACCTTCGCGCCGGCGCGGGCGGCGAGTTGGACGGCCAGCGAGCCGACCCCGCCGGCCGCGGCCGGTACGACGACGGTCTCGCCCTCGGTGACGCGCAGCGCGGTGAACAGCAGATGCCAGGCGCTGTTGCCCTGGAGGGCCAGCGCGACGGCCTGTGCGTCGGTGAGGGCGTCGGGCACGTCCCAGGTGACGCGGCGGTGCAGCAGCGCCCGTTCCGCGTATCCGCCGCCGCGGGTGAGCCCGACGACGCGGCGTCCGCCGTCCGTTGTCCCGACGACCTCGTTGCCGGGGATGTACGGCAGCTCGACGGGCGCGAGATAGGAGTCCCCGCGTACGTGCACATCCGCGTAGTTGATGCCGGCCAGGGTCACGTCGACGAGCGTGTGCCCGCCGCGGGGCGCCGGCTCGGGGGCGTCCTCCAGCCGCAGCACGTCCGGGCCGCCGAATTCTCGCATCACAATCGCGCGCACGACTCTCCCTCGGGTTCTCCAGTGCGGTGCCCGCACAGGGTAGGCACGGCATCGGCCGGACCGTGGTCACCCGATCATTTCGCGCCAACCATCTGGACTTTTTCGGACCAATGCCGTTCGTCTTCCGCCTCATTGCGACCGGCTTTCTCGCGTCGCGAGAAAAGAGCGAGGCGTTTTCCACCCATTACGCCGTTTTGCTTCGGATCTACCCGGTGGTATGCGGCGGATGGCTCCCACACATCCCTCACTCGCATTCGGGTACCGGAAGTGATCGCCGCCGCCTACGATCCGGTCGTGTGTCCGCCGTTGACCAGATGTGACGGCTGCGTTCCCAGGGGCAGAGCGCGTTGCGCGAGGCAGCGGTGCTCACCCACCCCACCCGGTGTTCCGGGCGGGGAGTGGCGGAGGGCGTGGCCGGGCAGGTGGCAGGGCGGACACGGCCTGAGGGGGAATCATGATGGGGAAATCGGGGGGCGGCAGGCCGGCGTTCGCGCCGGCCTGCCGGGACCTACAGAGAGCTCTGCCACTGCCACCGGCACCTCTGCGCATACTGCGGACCGCGTCCGCATCCCTGCCGTCGCTGACGGCGCACTTCACCGCCGCCACCGACGCCGTCATCGCCGCCGCGCGCCGCCGCTCCCGGCCGTATGCCGCACCGCCCTTTCTGGACGCGGCCCGGCCCCGCCCGGGAATCGCGCGCCACCGCCGAGAGAGGGACTGCCCATGAACGCGTCGAGCAGCACCGGCAGCGCCGGGCTCCAGTTCACGCACCCGCATCTCGCCGTGGTGCTCGGCGGCGGTTTCACGGGCATGCTCGCCGCTGCGGCGCTGTCCGAGCACGCCGATGTGATCGTGGTCGAGCGGGACCGGCTGCCGCGGACTCCCGCGCTGCCGACGGACCTTCCGCAGCCCCGGCACGCCCATCTGCTGGCAGCGGACGGCGCCCGGGTCGTGGAGAGCGTGCTGCCCGGCACGGTCGAGGCGTGGCTGGCCGAGGGCGCCCGCCGGATCGCGGTGCCTTCGGAGCCTGCCGACCCCACCGCGCAGGGCCGGTTAGGCCGCCGGGCGCGCTCGCGCCAGGTGTTCGCCTGCTCCCGCGATCTGCTCGACCGGGTCATCCGCGGTCAGGTGCCGGCGCTCCCCGGGGTCACGGTGCTCGACGGCACGGAGGCGGAGCAGCTGACGGGCACCGGTGAACACATCACCGGGGTGCAGGTCCGCGACACCACCACCGGCGAAACGTATCGTCTGGATGCCGACCTGGTCGTCGACGCCACCGGCCGCCACTCCGCGACTCCGGACAGGCTGGCGGCCCTGGGCCTGCCGACCGCCCCGGAAGACGTCCGGGACTTCGGGATCGTCTCCGCGACCCGCATCTTCCGCGCCCCTGCCGGAACGGACAACGTCCCGGTGATCACCGCCCGTTCGGACCGCGGCGCGCGCGTCCTCGACGGTGAGCGTGGCGGCCCGGCCCCGGAATGGCCGTATCCGGCGCAGACGGCGACGCTGGTGCCGATCGAGGACGGCCGCTGGCTGGTCACCCTCACGGGCGGCGGCACCGGCGGCGAACAGCCGTCGGAACGCGCCGACCGGTTCGTGCCGTTCGCCCGCGGCATCGGGGATTCCGTCATCGGTGACCTCATCGCCGACGCCGAGCCGCTGAGCGAGGTGCGGCTGACCCGCGACACCGCCAGCCGCCGCCACCGCTACGAACAACTGCCGTGCTGGCCCACCGGGTTCCTCGCGCTGGGCGGCGCGGTGGCCTCGATCACCCCGGACTGCGGCCAGGGCCTGTCGATCGCCGCGCACGGCGCCGCCGCGCTGCGCGAGGCGGTGCGGCGGTACGGCATGGACGATCCCGCGCTCGCCCGCCGCGTGCAGCGGACCATCGGCCGCATCGTGCAGGCACCGTGGGCGCTGGCCGCCGGCGAGGACCTCTCCTGCGCCACCGGCACCGGCGCGCCGTCGCCGTCCCTGGCCTCCCGCTTCGTAAGCGGTGCCCTGCACGGCGTCCGGGGCGGCACCGGCGGCCGGCCCCCGGTCTGCCGCGCCTACGTCGATGTGGTGACCCCGGGCGCCCCGGCGGCCCGTCTGCCGCGCCCGGTGGCCCCGGCTCCGGTGCCGTCGCCCGCCGACTCGCCGTCGGCAGGGCCGGCACCGGGCTCCGGCCCCCCTGGGGCGCCGCCCTCCCTCTCGGCCATGCTGACCGCTTCGGCTGCCGCCGCCCGCACCGGCGCTCCGCCCGGCCCGGCACAGCCGCCGGCCGCGCCCGTGGGCCGCGGTGACGAGCCGGCTCCGCGGAAGCTGCCCCGTCCCCTCGTGTTCGGGCCGGCCGGCCTGCGGCTGCGGCGCATCAGCGGTTCGGGCAGGCGGAAGCCCGGCGACCGCTGAGGCCAGGGCACCGGCGGTCTCCTCGCACGAGCCCAGAACCACGGCGGGGCGCCGGGAAACCTTCCGAGCACAACCACGGCGCCCCGTACCGTCACAGCCAGTCCCTTCACCATCTCGCGGATTCCAGGACGTCGAGCTGTTCGGCTGCCGCGGCGACCGCCGTTCCGGCTGCCACGGCGGCCGTCTCCGCGTCCCGGCGACGTCCGGGATACAGCCCCAGCGGTCGGTACAGCCGCGCGACGTCCTCGGGCAGTCCCGCGTGGGCCACCCCGAATACAGCGGATGCGGTGCGCTCCCGTCCCCGGCGCCGGGCGTCCAACCGTCGCCGGTCATCGGCCAATTCACCGGCCATGCCGCGCCTCCTCCCCGCACGGCCCGCCGGGCAGTTGCCGCCCGTGCACCGGCATCGGTGGTTCGAGGTACGCCGGCCGGGCGCCGCCCCCGGTTCACCGGGCTTCGCCTGGCTCGTGGCGAGGACGACGCTCCCGGGGCCACCCGGAATCAGCACCCGCACCTGCCTCGGTTCGGCCATGTCGTCGAGCACCGTCAGCACCGCTTCTCTGCCCTTCGACTGCGGAGCATCGTGGTCAACTCACCCGATGTGGCGGGCAGATACGAGCCCTCGACGCCCAGCGCCCGCAGGCACCGGCGCACCCCGGCGGAGACATCGCCTCCGGTCTCCGCCCGCAGCGGAGCGAAGTCGGCAGAGAGCTCGCCCCGGGAAACCGGCTGCGCTCCTCGTGCGCCCCTTCCCGTACGGTCGCGCTCCTGCCCGTACGGTCGCGCTCCTGCCCACGCCGGGCAGCGCGCTGAGCAGCGTCGTTCCGCCGCCGACGCCCTCCAGTCGCTGATGGCCGCCATCACCGGCTCGCGGTCGACGAGTTACCGCAATCCCGTGGGCACCTGTCATGGCACCCGGTTTCGGGGCGCTCCCTCTCGATCCACACACCGACCTGGATCGCGCCGCCCTGGATCACACCGGCTGTATCACCGGTCCGTGTGCCGTCCCGCCGACATCGTTCCGTACCCGCTTGTCGCTCGCCCTGTCGTATCCCATCGCGTGCTCCCCCACTTCGGTCCCGTCCTCCGCCGCAACCTGCCACCGGCGGAGCCTCCCGACGCCGTACCGCCGTGTCGACGCCGTACCCGAAACGCTACGCGACGCCACTGACAACGCGACGCGGTGCACAGCGGGGCTCACAACCCCCGACCACCACTCGGTCGGAGTCAGTCGCCAACGGTGAAATATGGTCGCCGAGTTGCGGGAACTCGATCACAGTGGTGGTGGCGGAGCGCCGCACCGGGCGGCGCCCGACACCATACGCAGGAACGGGGAACGGGCATGTCGACGCTGCGCGTCACGGTCGAGGAACTGACGATTCACGAGCATCCCCACGCCGACGCGCTGGAACTCGCGCAGGTGGGGCTGTACCGCGCGGTCGTCGCCAAAGGCGCCTATCGAACGGGCGACTTCGCCGTGTACATACCCGAGCAGGCGGTGCTCCCGGAGGAGCTGGTGGCCGAGCTGGGCCTGACCGGCAAGCTCGCCGGATCCGCGGCAAACCGGGTCAAGGCGATCCGGTTGCGCGGCGAGCTGTCGCAGGGCATCGTCTGCCGTCCCCGGGCGCTCTCGGGCGTGGATCTGGTGCAGGCGCACCGGGACGGTACCGATCTCGCGGCGGAGCTGGGGATCGTGAAGTGGGTGCCGCCGGTGCCGATTTCGATGAGCGGGGAGGTCAAGCCGGCGCCCGATCTGCTGCCGTGGATCGACATCGAGAACCTGAAGCGGTATCCGGCAGTGTTCCCCGAGGGGGAGCCGGTGGCGGTGACGGAGAAGGTGCACGGCACAGCCTGCTGCCTGACCTACCGCGCCGAGGACGACGGTGTGCTCGTGACCTCCAAGGGGCTGGGCGCGCAGCGGCTGGCGCTGACCGAGGATCCCGGGAACCTGTACTGGCGGGCGGTGCGCGACCACGGCGTCGACCGGGTCGCGGCGGACATCGCCGGGGAGTTGGGGGCGTCGCGGGTCGGTGTCTACGGCGAGGTGTACGGCGACGGCGTCCAGGATCTCGGGTACGGCGCGGACAGCCGCCGTGGCGCGCCCGCGTACGCGGTCTTCGACATCGCGGTGGAGACCGGCGGGCGGGTGCGCTGGCTGGATCCGCAGGAGCTGACGGCGGTGCTGGACGGCCGGCTTCCGGTGGTTCCGACGCTGTTCAGCGGTCCGTATGACGCACGGCGGGTGATCGAGCTGGCCGAGGGCCGCGAGACGCTGTCGGGGCGGGCGGTGCACGTCCGGGAGGGTGTCGTGGTCCGTCCGCTGGAGGACCGCTACAGCGCGGAGTTGGGCGGCCGGGCCATCGCCAAGGTGGTGGGCGGCGCGTATCTGACCCGCAAGGGCGGCACGGAGTACGAGTAGTCCCGCGGGCCGCGCCGCCCCTGGGGGTGGAGCGGATCACCCGCCTCCGGTCCGGGCGGGCTCCTGGGGCTCCGCCGGGAGCCCCAGGAGCCGCCGGGCCAGGAGGAGCGGGGCACCCGGGTCGCGTGTGGGGGCGGGGGCCTTGGTGCGGTGGGTGGTCAGCCGCTCGACGGTGGTGGTGCCGGTGCCGGATTCCAGGGCGGGTGCGTATCCCGCGGCGCGCAGCGCGTCCAATGTGGCGGCCGGCGGGCGGCTGCTGACCAGGACAGTCGGCGCGATGGCGCGCAGCCCGAGCTCCCGCAGGGCGCGGTGCGCGGCGAGTTCGCCGACGAGGGTTTCGTCGTCGGAGCGGATGCAGCAGGCGGCGGGCAGCACCCGCATCCGGCCATGGGTGCGGGCGGCGTCCTGGATGAGGTAGCCGAGGGGCTGCGGCAGGGGGCCGGTCGCCGAGACGGTGGTGAGGGCGTCGTGGAGGCTGTCGGCGGTGTGGCCGGCGTCCAGTGCGCGGCGTACGGAGGCGGGGGTGAAGCGCCAGGTCACGGCGTGGCTTTCGGACTCGCGGTCGGCTGCGGAGGCGAGCAGTTGGGTGAGCGCGGGGGCGGGGCGGCCGGGGACGACGGCGGTCAAGTCGGCTTGGAAGTGGGCCTGTTCGAGGAGCGGCGGCAGGAGGTCGCGCAGCGGCTCGCCGAGGGAGCGCGGGTCGGTGAGCAGGGCCCGGCCCAGGGGGGTGAGGGTGCCGTGGGCGATGAGCCCGAGGTGGGCCGCTTCGTGGAGGGTGCGGGCGGCTCGCTCCTCGGCCATCGGCTGCTCGGTGACGCCCAGCGGACGGTGCCAGTCCGCCGCGCGGAGGAGCTGCCGCGGCACGATCCGGGTGTCGTCCGTCGCGGATTCCGTGGGCGGCAGGGCCGGCAGCGGGCCTCGGGTGCCCGGGGGGACGTCGGCGAGGGCTGCCAGCAGGGCGTACCGGAGGGCGGGGGCATGCCGGTCGTGTCCGCGGACCAGGGCGGTCGGGGTCTCGCCGAACGGGGTGTGGGTGGGGACCGCCCAGAGGCCGGACCAGGCGGCCAGTACGGGAGCGAGGCGTTCGCCGGGCGGTCTGCCGAGCCAGTCGTCGTAGGCGCCGGTGGGGAGCGCGGTGATCCCGGACGGGCTGCGGGTCAGCGCGATGAGGTCGGCGGCGAGGGCGAGGTCGAGGAGCAGGCGGGTGTGCGGTTCGGTGGTGCCGGCTGCCTTGGCCAGTCGTTTGATCTCGCGGAGGGTGAGCCCGCCTGATTTGCGCAGCGCGGCGGGCTGCTCGGCCAGGGAGGCGAGGAGGCGCTCCAGGGTGGCGGCCAGGTGTGCCGCAGCGGCCTGGGACTCCTCGTGCAGAGAGGTCCGCGGGGCGGGCACTCCGGGGCGGTCGCTGTGCCCGGTGGCGTCGTCGGGGACCGGCGTCGGGGCGTGCGCGACGAACGGGCCCAGGTCGTGGGCGGCCAGGAGCTGCGGAACGCGCGGCGGGACGACAACGGCGCCCTGCTCGGAGGGCGCGGCGATGCCGTCGGCGTAGAGGGATTCCAGGGCGGCTTCGGCAGCGCGCCTCTCGGAGCCGGGTGCGGCGGCTCCGAGCGCGGCGTACACGTCCTCGGGCGGAACCGGTTCGGTGGCCAGGTGCGGGAAGGACAGCCGGTGGGCCATCAGGGACTGGTAGTCGGCGCCCGGGGCGGGGGCGGCGGGCGCGGGGGCGTCGCGGCCGGCGCGCTCCTGGCTGATGCGGGCGGTGGTGGCGAGCACCTGCAATCGGGGGTGGTCGAGGTGCAGCACCAGGTGATGGAGGGTCTCGTACGACCACAACGCCGTTGCCAAGCCGCGCAGTTCGGTGGGCGCCGGCCGGCGGGCGAGCGGCTCGGCGTGGCGGGTGAGGAGTGCGGCGAGCTGCTCGGGGGTGCGCTGCGCGAGGGATCGGGTGAGTGTGTCGAGACCTTCCACGGCTTTGAGGTTAGTCATCGCGCCACCAGGGAGGTGAGTGCGCCTACGGGGTCGGGGTCCGCGGGCCCGGCGGGCCACCAGTCCTCGGCTCCGGGCTCGGATTCGTAGGGGTACCAGCGGTTGTCGTGGCCGAAGCGCAGCTGGATGCCGCGGTCGGGGTCGGTGAGGTGGTTGCGGCGGGGGCGCAGGGCGGGCAGGCCGGCGGCCAGCAGGGCGCTGCGGGCCCGGTCGAAGTCGCCGGCCGGGGGATTCCAGGTGTCCTCCAGCAGGGCGAGCCCTTCACGGCCGCCCTGCCGCCAGGCGGCGACGGACCGGGCGACGTCCGCGGAGGTACGGCCGGTCGCCGCCGCCAGATCGCGGTAGAGCGCCCGGGTGGTGGCGGTCAGACCGGCGGTGGGGTGGGCGGTCGCGGTCAGGCGGATGGCGTCCTCCCATGGGGGCAGCGCCGCATACGGGCCGGGGGCGGCCGGGCGCGCGCCCCCGGTGGCCGGGGCTCCGGCGGCGGTGACGTAGGCATGGGCGCGGGCCGCGGCGTCGGCGGCCAGGAATTCGAGGGTGGCCGGATCGAACGGGAGCCCTTCGCCGTCGGGGAGGGTCGGCGGGTGGCCGGGGTGCGGTGGCACCGCCAGAGGTGGCGGGAGCGACGGTCCGGGGCGGCTCGAAAGAGCGTCCCGGGCGAGGACACCGCGGGGCGCCGGTGCCGCCGTTGCAGCCCGCCCGGCCCCCTCCGTGGACGCGGGGACCGGGCCCGTGGCCACTGCGCCAGCAGGCTCGGCCGCTCCCGTCCGGCTCGCCGCTGCCGGGCCTGGTCCGGCCATGGATGCGGCGAAAGCGGATCCACCCCCTCCGGGTGCCTGGATACCCATGAGAGCGGCACCGGTCCGGCTCTCCCGAGCGGTGTGGGCGGTGTGGCGGCGCGAGAGCTCGTCGAGGAGTTCCCGCTCGCCACGGCCGCGCATCAGCAGCAGGACGAACGGGTCGGCGTCCAGCAGGCGGGCCACCTGGAAGCAGAGCGCCGCAGCGTGCTTGCACGGCCTGCCGTGGTCCGGACACGAACACCGGGGCACCAGGTCGCCCGGCCCCGGGAGGATCCCCGTCTCCCCCTCGGCCAGTGCGCGGGGCAGCTTCTTGGCCAGCAGGGCGGTGAGGTGTGCGGGCTCCGCGGCGACGGCGTCCAGGATGGCGTCCCACTCCGTGTCGGCGAGGGTCCTGAGGCGGATCTCGGCACTGTACGGGCGGGGCCGGCTGCCCCGTACGGTCGCCAGGATGCGCCCCGGGGTGACGTTGATCGTGTCCACATGGCCGCCTTGGGCGTAGACCCGGCCGCGGGCGAGCCGGGCACTGTCGAGTGCGGTGCTCTCCAGGGCCTCCAGCCAGGCGCCGCCCCACCAGGACGCGGCGAACGGCTCCCCGGCACCAGGACGGTCCGGCAACGGCGGGAACGTGCGCGAACGGTCCGCGCGGGCCAGTCGGTCCGCCGCGGCGGTGCGCCCCGAGGCACCGGGACGTCCCCGGGAAAGGGGACTCATCCAGGCCTCCTCAAGGACACGAGATCGGCCAGTTCGGCGTCGGTGAGCTCGGTGAGCGCGCTCTCGCCCCCGGAGAGCACCGCGTCGGCGAGCGCCCGTTTGGCGGCGAGGAGTTGGGCGATGTTGTCCTCCACGGTGCCCTCGGCGATCAGCCGGTGGACCTGGACGGGCTGGGTCTGGCCGATGCGGTAGGCGCGGTCGGTGGCCTGCTCCTCCACCGCCGGGTTCCACCAGCGGTCGTAGTGGATCACGTGTCCGGCGCGGGTGAGATTCAGGCCGGTGCCCGCCGCCTTCAGGGACAGCAGGAAGACCGGTGCCCGGCCCGACTGGAAGCGGTCGACCATCTTCTCCCGTTCGGCCACCGGGGTGCCACCGTGCAGGAGTTGGCTGGGGATTCCGCGGGTCGCGAGGTGGTGTTCGAGCAGTCGCGCCATGCCCACGTACTGGGTGAAGACCAACGTGGCGCCGCCCTCGGCGAGGATCGTGTCCAGGAGTTCGTCGAGGAGTTCGAGCTTGCCGGAGCGGGCGGCGAGCCCGGGGGTGGATTCTTTCAGATACTGCGCGGGGTGGTTGCAGATCTGTTTGAGGGCGGTGAGCAGCTTCATGACCAGGCCCCGCCGCGCGATGCCCTCGGCGGCCTCGATCCGGGCGAGGGTCTCGCGGACGACGGCCTGATACAGCGCGGCCTGTTCGCGGCCCAGGGGAACCGGATGGTCCGTCTCGGTCTTGGGCGGGAGTTCGGGCGCGATGCCGGGGTCGGATTTCTTGCGGCGCAGGATGAACGGCCGCACCAGCCGGGCCAGCCGCTCCGCCGCCTGCGGGTCCTCGCCGCCCTCGACTTCCCTGGCGTGCAGCGCGCGGAACGTCTTGAGGGGGCCGAGGAGCCCGGGCGTGGTCCAGTCCAGCAAGGCCCACAACTCGGAAAGGTTGTTCTCAACAGGCGTGCCGGTGAGGGCGATCCGCGCCGGGGTCTTGATCCCGCGCAGCGCCCTGGCGGTCGACGAGCGCGGGTTCTTCACGTGCTGCGCCTCATCGGCGACCACCCATGCCCAAGAACAGCCGGCCAGTTGGGCGGCGCTGCTGCGCATCGTCCCGTAGGTCGTCAGCACGAAGCCGCCGTCCAGGCCGTCGAGGCTGCGGCCGGCGCCATGGAAGCGGCGTACGGGAGTGCCGGGGGCGAAGCGTTCGATCTCGCGCTGCCAGTTGCCGAGCAGTGAGGCGGGGCAGACGACGAGGACGGGCGCGGTGGGCCGGCGGTGCAGATAGAGCGCGATGACGGTGATCGTCTTGCCCAGGCCCATGTCGTCGGCGAGACAGCCGCCGAGTCCGGTGGTGGCCATGGTGTCGAGCCAGGCCATGCCGCGGAGTTGGTAGTCGCGCAACGTCGCCCGCAGTCCGGACGGCTGCGGCAGCGGGCCCGCCGGAGCGGTGAGGCGCCCGCGCAGCGCGGCTAGGGCCCCCAGGGGCACCACCTCGACCTCTTCGCCGTCCACCTGCGCGGTGCCGCCGAGTGTCGCCGCGAGCGCTTCGGCCGGTTCCAGATAACCCAGTTCGCGTTTGCGTGCCTTGCGGACCAGCGCGGGATCGACCAGCACCCACTGGTCGCGCAGCCGTACGACGGGGCGGTGCGCCTCGGCCAGCGCGTCCATCTCCGCCTCCGTGAGCGGGACGCCGTCCATCGCCACCTGCCAGCGGAACTGGGCCAGTTCGCCGGCGTCGAAGAACCCGAAGCCGTCCGCGGCCGAGCCCGGCGCGGAGCGCAGCACCGCCGTCGCGGTCAGGCCCCGGACCAGTTCCCTGGGCCAGTGGACGGCCACTCCGGCGGCGCCCAGCCGGGACGCGGCCTCCCCCAGCAGCTCGCACAACTCCTCCTCGCCGAGCGGCAGTACGTCCGGCACCGGCCGTTCCAGGAGGCGGGTGAGCGGGGCCCAGACGCGGGCGGCGCGGCGCAGCGCGAGGAGGGTGTCGACACGGAACCTCGGCCCGAAGTGATCGGCCCCCTCGCCCTCCCAGAGCTGACGGGCATCGGCCACCAGGGTCGGGTCGGTGAGGCTCTGCACTTGCAGCACGGCCGCCGCCGCACGGCGCTCCTCGACTCCCGCGCCACCGGAAGACCGCCCCCACCCATCGTCACCGCTGTCAGCCGTGCCGTCCTCCCTGGTGTCGAAGAGCTGATGGGGCGCGAGGTCGAGGCGCAGCGACAGCCGCACGCCGGCGTCCACACCGGACGCGACCTCGGCGGCCCATGCGCGGGCACCGGGAAGACGCTGCGGGGCGGTCGCGGCGAAGGGAGCCCCGGCCACCAACTCGGCGGCGGGGGTGCGCGGCAGGGTGTCGACGACGGCGTCCACGAAGCGCCGCACCAAAGCCGCCGGTTCGTGCACCTGGAGCGGGCGGCTGCCGGGGAGCGGTACGGCATACGCCTCGGCGGGCATGGCGGCGGCGATGGCCCGGAGGTGCGCGATGTCGTCGGGGTCGAGGGGGCCGGCGCGCCAGGCATCGGTGTCGTCGGCGGTCAGCCCCGGCAGCAGTCTGCCGCGCGCGGCGAGATGCAGAGCATGGAGCGTGGCCGCACCCCAGGAGGCGGCGGCCGGGTGGGCAGCGGGATCATGCCGGGCACGGACCAGCAGCGGCACCGCCTCGGGCAGCGAGAGCAACAGAGCGGGGACCGTACGGCTGCGCGCCCCCTTGCCGTGGCGCCGCACAACGGTCAGCTGCCCCTGCGCCGACACTGCGCCGCCGCCTGCCGGACCCGCACCGTCCGGCTCCGCACCGTCGCCGCCGACCTCACCGTTCACCACCTCGGGGAGCCGACCGCCATCGGGCCGCCAGAAGGCGACCTTCCCGGCGCGCGGCGGCTGGGCGGGCAGGAACACCGCAGCACACGCCGCCAGGGCAGTGGAGAGTCCGATGGCGCTTCCTGCTGCCGAGGGCGGCACAGCGGGCGAGGCGTCCGCCGGCTGAGCCGCCCCGCCGGCCGCCTCCCGGTGCCTCACCATGCCATCCCCTGCTGCTTCCGGATCCTTCCGCGCCGATCGCGGCGCCCACCGGACCCATCGCGCCCGGCTCACTTCCCTTACCTCTACATCCCCGACCCGCGAGTCTACGGTCGTACGCACGCTCTCCCCCACGTCGTCCAGACGGCCGCGCCTCCCCCGGAGGCCGGCCCGATGGATCACCACACATGCACGGCGGCGCCGCACAGTCCCAGGCCGTGCGCCGCGGCCTCACGCCAGCAGCGGAGCGGCCCGTCCAGCACGCTCTCCTCCCCCGGGCGCACATCGAGCCAGAGCTGGTCCTCGGCCGCGGCGCGCTGCTCCGCCGTGAAGGAGAAGACAGCCTCGATCTGCGGCAGACTCTGGCGCACCTGCGCCGCGGAGAGCACAAAGTTGCCGGTCCAGCCCGGTATCAGCGCCGCCCGTTCGCTGCCGATGGCATGGAAGAGGGCCGGGACCGCATAGTCCTTGGAGTGCACCGCCAGGAAGGGGACGAGCTGTCCGAAGTCGTCGCTCCAAACGTCGGCGAGGATCGAGAAGTCGTCGCCCTCGCACCTGCCGTCATAGAGCTCGTCGAACGGCCCCGCGCGCGTGAGGCCATGGAACGACTCGATCAGCGCGTCGATGCGCTCCCGCTCGCGCTCCGGCAGCGCACCGCGACCGGCATCGTCGCCGCGGCCGTACCAGCTGCGCCAGTCCGGCAGTGGCTCGACCGCCCAGCGCTGCCATGCCTCGCGGGATTCCGGCAGTGCCCGGACCGACTCGATCAACGGCCGCATACGCGGCTCCAGCGCACTGATGACGCTGCCGTCGTGCGGGCTGATGCCCCATACCGAAGTGATGCCCATCTCGTCCGCTCCCCCGTCTCTCGCGGCCCGGCCGCGGCGCTCCCGCCGCAGCAACTCTGCGTGATGTCGATGGAAGCAGACGCCACTGACAACGCCTCCGCAGTATGTCCCCACGCGCACCCGCACACGGGAGGAAGAAGCCGCGCCAACACCGCATAGCCACAGCTCAGACATCCCTCCGCTGCCGCGTCGCATACACGGCAAGAAAGTTATCCACAGGCCGCAGGGCCTCCTCCCACCTCACTCCGAAGTCGATTACAGTCGGCCACATAGATAACTCTCCGTAATCATCCTTATCGGCAAGGAGCCCCCATGCACACCCCCACCCCCGAGCAGACCGCCGCGGCCGAGGCGTTCCCCACAGGCGCTCATCTCGTGATCCAGGCCGGTGCCGGCACCGGCAAGACCACAACCCTTGCGATGCTCGCGCACTCCGCGCAGCGACAGGGCCGACTCGGCCGGTACATCGCCTTCAACAGGACCGTCGCACGCCACGCCGCCCGGACATTCCCCACCGAAGTGTCCTGCGGAACCGCCCACGCCCTCGCGTACGCCGCAGTGGGCAGGTACTACCAAGCGCGGATGAACGCCCCACGGCAGGCGGGCTGGCGCACAGGCGCCGCACTCGGCATCGACGACGGCATGTTCTTACGCATCGGACCACGCAAGGTCAACAACAAGGCCCTCTCCCACACAGCCCTGCGCACCGTCACCCGCTTCTGCCACTCGGCCGACAAGGAAATCGCCCACCACCACGTCCCACCCTTGAGAGGAGCCGAATCCGAACCCCTCCACACCCAACTCGCCGACCTCGTATTGCCCTACGCACGCAGAGCCTGGGCCGACCTGCAGAACCCGGACCACGGCGTCGTCCGCTTCGAACACGACCATTACCTCAAAATGTGGGCACTCAGCGAACCCGTCATCCCGGCGGACTTCCTGCTCCTCGACGAGGCCCAGGACACCAACCCCGTGGTCGAGCAGGTCCTCACAGCCCAGCGCGACCACGCACAGCTGGTACTGGTCGGAGACTCCGCACAGGCCATCTACGGCTGGCGCGGCGCCCGCGACGTCATGACCGGCTTCGACGGCACGCAGCTCAGCCTCTCCCATTCCTTCCGCTTCGGGCCGGCGCTCGCAGCCGAGGCCAACCGCTGGTTGGCGATCGTCGACGCCCCCATCCGCCTCACGGGATCACCAGAGCGGACAACCGACCTGCGAGCCCTCCTCACCCCGGACGCGATCCTGTGCCGGACCAACGTCGGGGCGATGGTCGCGGTGATACGGCAGCTCGAAGCGAACCGCCGGGTCGCC
Organism: Streptomyces albospinus; assembly: GCF_014648695.1. GTDB lineage: Bacteria > Actinomycetota > Actinomycetes > Streptomycetales > Streptomycetaceae > Streptomyces > Streptomyces albospinus. The sequence continues at coordinate 1,773 of NZ_BMRP01000058.1, read as the reverse complement.
CTCGCGGGCGGCGGCGAGGCACTGCGCTCACTGGCCCGTGCCGCCCACGACCTCGAATCGGGCCGGCGAACCTCACACCCCGAGCTGATGCTGTTCGAGTCCTGGGCGGAACTCCGCGAGTACGCAGAGTTCGACCCGGCCGGGCGCGACCTACTGCCCTTGGTGGAACTGGTCGACGAACACGGCACCGCAGCCGTCCTCCACGCCCTGGACCGGCTCTCACCCGAAGAGTCCGCCCAGGTGACGGTGTCCACCGCCCATCGCGCCAAGGGCCGCGAGTGGGCGAGCGTACGCATCGCGGACGACTTCACCGGCCCCGACGATCTAGACGAGCGCGGCGAGGACGGAACGCCGCTCCCCGGTCCGATCGACGTCGACGAGGCGCGCCTGGCGTATGTAGCGGTGACACGCGCCCGGTCACAGCTCGACCTCGGCGGCCTGTCGTGGATCAACAACCACCTCGCGGGCGACCCACGCCCCACAGAGCCGAAACAGGAGGAGGACGCAGAGGAGCCCACCGGAACGAGGACCACACAACGACCACCCACCAGGAGTGGCGGATAAGGACAGATCGCAACGGACAGGTGACTGACGCGCCGATCAGGAGGATGCTGGGGGTGGGAGATGGGTGTCGATGCGCACGGGAAATGAGCCCCTGCACGCACGCAGCCCGCTGAGAATGCGGTGCGGGCTGGCGTTGTGGGGACTGCTATGGGCCATCGCCGGGGCCGTCGCCTTCGTCATGGCCGGCCGACCGCAATGGGCAGCAGCCTGCGCCACCCTGGCATTGGTGGCCGCCGCGGACCTGGCCATGGTCATCCGGCACATCCACCAGGGACCTCACTACCAGCCCGGCAGGGACATACCGCCCTACGAGCCTGACCGAGGCCGGAACGACGTGTTCGGCAGACGCAACGACCCGGGCCGCCGGCGCGGCTCCCGACCGTAGCCGATCACCGGACAGGCTCCGGACAGCAAGCACGAGCGACGCGCTGATCGACGACACATGCCACGGCTCACGAGTCGCGCGCAGTCCGAGCCCGGATCACCAGTGCGAGGCGCACAGCGCAACACGATGCAATGCGCCCCACTCGGCGCTCGGCGCTCGGCGCTCGGCGCTCGGCGCTCGGCGCTCGGCGCACAACGCGCGACACGTCGAGCACGGATGCGCACAGGAGCATTCCCACATCAGGAAGCGAGCCATGAGCAGAAGGTGATCCATGAGTGGTAGGCCACGCCCGCTCTGCTGATCCGTTCACACCCGCAGTTACCTGCGCGATGCACGCCCGGCGAATCACGCCAGGCGAATCACGCACAGCGAACCGTCACGGAGGGGGCTGGTCGAGCCAGTGGCGAAGTGCACTGGTGCAGCAGAGAGTTAGGGCAGAGGCCGATCACCGCGTGGAATTCTGCTACCGAGGACGGCCAACGGATAGGCGTGCACGCCTGGTTCGACGGCCGGTGTGACCGACTCGGGCCGGATGACTGAACGCCCGCGCCGAGCCACGACTGCGTGACGCTCCACGATCGGAGCGTAGGGCGCGCAGCCGACTGACAGGAACGACCATGGACGTCCGACCAGTCGGCTGCACGAGCCAGGCCAGGCCACTGGTCGGCTCGTCCGCAGACACACGGAACCAGGGGCGGCCGGAGCACCTGGAGCGGAGTGGGTCGAGGCGAGGCGCAGTACGCGAGCCGCGAGCACCGAGGTGGGCGAGGCGGGGCGGGGCACAGCGGCGGGGCGGGGAGGCATGGGTGAGCGGGGGTGGGGGG
>NZ_BMRP01000057.1 GCF_014648695.1 Streptomyces albospinus | reverse complement strand
AGGAAATCCTCGGCTCCCTCGCCCACTTCTGCCGACGGATCTCTGGCGCAGGACACTAGAAACAACCCTGTAGTGACCTACCCGTCGCGTAGCCCGCACCTTGCCGACGACAGGAATGCCTGGGCCTGCGTGCGCGCCAACTGGCGTGTGAGGAGTGGTGAGTTGTGCTGCCTACGTGAGGCACGACACTGATCGCACGTCACATGGTGCGGGAGGGGATCGATGTCCGGTGTGGGGTTGTCGGTGTCGGTTGAAGGCGATGGTTCGAGTCAGGGGCTCGCGGAGTTGTCCGACTGACTGGGGCGGGAGTGTGAGCTACGGGGGTTGGTCAAGGGGAGGGGCACGGCGAGGCCGGGTGAGCTGGGGCCGCTCGCTGATGCGCTCGCCGTGGCCGTGGGCGGCGGCGGGGCGCTGAGTGAGTTGGCCACGTCGCTCAAGAATCACGTTGGCCAAGGTGACCGGGGATGTTCTGACGGTCGGCGCAGCCCATCCGGCGAACTGCGATCAGACGGTGGGCGCGACTGAGGCCGCGGGGACTCATACGGACACCGATGGGACTCGTACGGACATCGACCCGCACCGGTGAGGCCGCGACATCACGACCGGTTCCACCACGCGTACTGCGCCGCCAACGGCGTTCCCACAGAACCACGTTCGACTCGACGACTCCACCGGGGCCACGGGCGTACCCGGTGGGTGCAGGGAGGCGCGAAGGGTGACCCGCACTCTGATCACTGTTGGCCTTGTCATCACGGCCGCCGAAGAGATCCATGCGGATGTATTGATCGAAGACGGCCCCATCGTGGCCCTCGCCTCCATCGGAACGCAGCACTGGACCGCGGAGCGCCTCATCGATGCTACGGGCAAATACGTGATTCCGGGCGGCGTCGACGCCCATACGCACATGGCAATGCCCTTCGGAGGAACCTACGCCTCTGACACGTTCGAGTCGGGTACGCGCGCGGCGGCGTGGGGCGGCACCACCACGATCATCGACTTCGCCGTCCAGTCGGTCGGCAAGTCACTGGGGGAGGGCCTGGATGCCTGGCACGCAAAGGCCGACGCCCAGTGCGCGATCGACTACGGCTTCCACATGATCCTCTCCGACGTGAACGAGTCCTCGCTGAGGGAGATGGACGGCCTCGTGGCCGAAGGGGTGAGCTCGTTCAAGCTCTTCACCGCATACCCGGGGGTCTTCTACAGCGACGACGGGCAGATTCTGCGGGCGATGCAACAGGCCGCGGGCAACGGCGGGCTGGTCATGATGCACGCCGAGAACGGCATCGCGATCGATGTGCTGGTGCAGCAGGCGCTGGAGCGGGGCGAGACCGACCCGCGGTAGGGCCGGATCAGCCGCCGCCGCTGGATCGAGATCGCCTGCGCCAGCCCGGCCCGCATGTTCGGGCTGTACGGGTACTCGCCCTGGTGGTCGGCCTGATCGTCTCGGGGAGATCATCTGCCGAGGCGGATCAGCGGCTGATCTCCGCGTTCGTCAGGACGAGGAGAGCCCGCAGCAGTGTGGTGGCGGGTTTGGGCCGAGCAGCCTCTCCCCTGCCCGGCACCGTCGTATCCGCCGCGGTGCTGAGGCTCCCGCCGCGGGTGGCATGGGGGGATCGCCTTCACGCGAACGGTCCGCCCGGATCGCGTGCGGGTTCCACCGTATGTCTACTGGTGGTGGTCGAAGCGTCAGGTCGGGACCGGCTGTGGAGGCGTGATGCGGTGTCCGCGCAGGCTGCTCCGCCGTGCCACCGCCCTGACCCTCGCCGTGATCGCACTGGTGAGCAGCTGCACCGGCGGCGGGTCGCCTTCGCGGCCGTCGTCCTCCCCTTCGCAGACGCCGTCGTTCCCCGCGGGTGCCCCGTTGCGGGAGCCGGAGCAGGTAGTGAGCCGCAACGGCGTCCTGCGGGTGGACCTCGTCGTGGAGAGACGGCAGGTGGACGTGGCCGGCCGAAAGCTGTGGGCCCTCACCTACAACGGCCGGTACATGCCGCCCACGCTGCGGATCCGCCCCCGGGACACGCTCTACCTGTCGATGACGAACAGGCTGAGCCAGGACACCAATCTGCATGTCCACGGACTTCATGTCTCGCCGTCCGGCGACTCCGACAACATCTTCATCCACATCCGTCCCGGAGAGACCCACCACTACGCCTACCGGTTCCCGGACACCCTGCGGGCCGGCACCTACTGGTACCACTCACACGCGGACCCCGTTTCCGCACCGCAGGTCGCCGGTGGCCTGTCGGGCGTCATCGTCGTCGACGGGCTTCAGCAGTATCTGCCGGCGAACCTGCGGAACATCACCGAACACGTCATCGCCCTCAAGGACTTCCAGCTCCAGGGCGACGCGGTCAAGGTCCAGGACCTGCACATCAGCGCACCCACCAACCGCACCGTGAACGGCCAGATCAACCCTGTCATCCGCATCCGGCCGGGCGAGACCCAACTGTGGCGGCTGGCCAACATCAGCGCCAACATCTACTACAACGTTCACCTCCAGGGGCAGCAGTTCCATGTGATCGCCCACGACGGCACTCCCTCCGACCGCATCTGGACGGCCGACTCCCTCCTTCTGGCGGCCGGCACCCGCTTCGACGTGCTGGTCCAAGGCGGTCCGCGGGGGCGAACCCAGCTCCAGACACTCGCCTACAACACCGGTCCGGGCGGCAACTCCTTCCCACAGGCGACCTTGGCCACCCTGGACTCCGAGGGCCCCTCAGCGCGGTCGGCACCGCTGCCGACCTCGTCCTTCGCCCCGAGACTGGACTTCAGCCACGACCCGATCGCCGCGCGGCGCACCATCGTGTTCTCCGAGAATGCCGACGGGAGCAAGTACTACGTCAACGGCAAACAGTTCGACTCCAACCGGGTGGACATCCGGCCCAAGCTCAACACGGTCGAGGAGTGGACCGTACGCAACGACAGCAACGAGGAACACTCCTTCCACGTGCACGTCAACAAGTTCCAGCTGATGAGCATCAACGGCCGTCCACACCAGGGCCATGGCCTGCAGGACACCGCGAGCGTTCCCGTCAAGGGACAGCTCGTCATCCGGATCCGCTTCAACACCTACACGGGCAAGACCGTCCTGCACTGCCACATCCTCAACCACGAGGACGCGGGCATGATGGCGGCGATGGAGATCGTCAAGTGATGTGAAGCGCTGCGGTGCCTCAGCGTCGGTCCTGTCCTCTTGCTCATTGAGCCTGTTTCAACAGCCGCAGCGTCCCGCCGGCGGGTGGCGGCTTCGGCGCCATCATGCCCTGACCAGGACCGCTCAGCACCGGAGGACTGTGGAAACAGGAGCGCGGACGGCGGCGTGGAGTGGTCTTGTGTCCGCCGTTGTGGCCCGACTCATCGCGTCGGCCCTCCGGGCAGGTAGGAGGCGAGGTCGGCCGGCACAGCGTGCGGATCGGTCGGAGACCCCATGGGCCGCCAAGTAGCCATCCGGCCGAATGAGGAGAGGCGTCTCCAACGCGTCGACGAACTGGAGGCTCACAGGAGCGATGCGGCCGCTCTCGGTCGGCCCGGTGGGGGAGGTGGGCAGGGCCAGGGTCCAGTCGAGACCTTGGGCCGGGACGAGCCTAGGGGAGACACGTTGCCCGACGCGGTAGGCACCGTCGGCCGGTTCAGTCGCATAGCTGATGTCGAGTTGGGACAACTGCCTCGCCAGCCAGTCGGTGATGCCGGGTGCCTTGGCGGCTGCGGCGACGATGTCGTTGCGCCGCTGGCACAGTTCCGGATCGTGCATGGTGGCGAGTGAAGTGAGCTGGCTGGTGAACGCGACCAGACCCGAAGCCACGGGATGGCGCTCGCCGTGGTAGGTGTCCAGGAGACCCTCAGGGGCGAGCCCGGCGAGCACGGCATGGAGCTTCCAAGCCAGGTTGCCGGCGTCCTGAATCCCGGTGTTCATGCCCTGGCCCCCGGCCGGGCTGTGGGTGTGCGCAGCGTCCCCCAGGAGGAAGACCGGGCCGTCCGAGAGTTTCTCGGCCACGCGTTCCTGAACGTGGTAAGTGGATGCTGTGATGACCTCGGCGACCTTCGGACCGCCTTCCCGCGGGCCGCGGGTGGCCAGTAGCGTCTCGGTCTGCTCGGCGGTGGGCGCCTTCGAACCGGGAGGAACGGACGCAACCACCCGGTGCTGGCCCTCGGCCAGAGGAGACGTCAGCAGCATTCCCTCGGAAGAGAAGAAGAAAGTGGTGTCCTCCAGGAGCGCGGAAGCCGAACCCGGCTCGAGGCGGACATCCGCCAAGGCGAACAGCTGCTCTCGTGCCGTGCCAGGGAAGTCGATCCCCGCCGTGGAGCGCACCCTGCTGTGAACGCCGTCGGCGCCGATCACGTAGCGGGCGTACACGGCACGCACCGAGCCGTCGGGCGCGGCGACGGCGGCGGTCACGCCGGGAAAGTCAGGGCTGAAGGTGATGAGCTTGTGGCGGCGGTGAACCATGCCGCCCAGCTCGGTCAGACGGCGATTGAGATGCTCCTCGGTGGCCTGCTGGGAGACCAGCAGCATCATCGGGAACGGGGTGTCCACGCCGTCGTAGGACCCGCGGAGCAGAGCCCGCGCGCCGTCGTGCACGCTGAAGTGGCGACCTCGCTTTCCTGCGGCCACCAGGCCATCGGCAACACCCAGGCGGTCGAGGTACTCCAGAGCGCGGGGCTGAACGAAGGCGGCTTTGGAGCCGGGCTGGACGGAATCGGCACGTTCGATGAGTACGTGGTCCACGCCGAGCTGGGCAAGGCCGGCGGCGAGTGTGAGCCCGGCGGGGCCTGCACCAACGATCAGGACATCCGTCCGCGTGGGCAGTGCGGTCGGGCGAGAAGAGGCCACGACGTCGTCCTCCTTCGTTGGTTTGGGAGTCCGCCGAGCCACTCGTCAGATGTCCGGTCCCGTCCCTGACAGTTTTGGGTGAGACGCCCCGAGCTGATCGGTCACTCTGGCCGGGCACGACAGGAGAACCACCCGTATGGCCAGCAGCGATGTAGCCCGCCACGCAATGGTGCACCCGTCAGGCCATGTCTCCACCGCACGCCCGAGACCCGGGCACGCTCGGTGAGATCGCCCCGGCGAACACCACGCTCGGCTACATGTCGCTTCGTGCACCCCTCGTTTCGTTAACGGCGTCCCAAGGATCAGCAGCGAACTTCACCTAAGCCGCTCGGGCCTCCTTGACTGCCGGTTTCCGGATCGCCGGCTTCACGGGAAGGACTTGACGCTCCGGAACGCGATGGTGTGCCAGCTGTCCTTGGAGAGGGTTGCGCCGTCGTACCACTGCGGCCCTGCGCCCGAGTTGAGGCGTGCGTTGTTGAGGATGCCGAGCTGCCATCGGGTGGTGCCGGGCTTGAAGCTGATCTGTACGGGCGGGCCCATGGGGGAGCCCTGCCAGAACTCCGCCATCATCAGCTCCTTCTTCGGGGCAGGCGGGTGATCCGGTCATGGCCGGGGAGTTGGAGCGGGTCACGGCTGGCCCGGGGGCGGGCGGGATGCTGCTGGTCCCGTACCGAGAGCCGGTCATGGACGGAGAGCGCACTGCCCGCCGACTACCAGGCGATCATGAAGATCGTGTCCGCGTCCTCGGAGCCGGTGCCTGCCAGGGACGTCAGCGTCCAGCTCGGCAGGGGCACCCGGCCAGGGCAGGTCGAGCAGGTGCGCGACATGCTCAGGTGTCCGGCGGACCAGGGCTGGCTGCACTGCACCGCCGCTGGCCGCTTCACTACGTTGCCGCAGCCTCGCGCATGACCGATGTCGGCCGGATGTCGGCGTAACGCACGGGCCTTCGGAGGGAGTTGGGGTGTCCGTGCGAATGAACGGCCGCCCCGCCGAGGGCACTGAAGGGCTTGTCTGCCAGTCCCGCCTACCACTGTCGAGCGCCGCCTTGGACCTGGTCGCCGGCCTGGTCCGCGGCCATCTGAAGAAGATCGGCTCCCGCTGGCGCAAGCTCCCACCCGGCCGAATCGCCTTGATCGCCCTCGCCGTCCGCTGCCACGACCAGCGACTTTCCGACACGGCGGGCGGCAACGGCGTCTGCCACCGTGCGCCGCTGGCTTCTGGAAGTGATCGAGCTGCTCGCAGCGCGTGCTCCGCGCCTGGACCGAGCCCTGAAGAAAATCGCCGGCAAGGGCGGCGTCGTCGTGCTGCTCGACGGCACCCTGGTCCGCACCCGCCGGCGTACCGGGGACGAGAACCGACCGCACTACAGCGGAAAACACAAGGCCCACGGCCTGCTGTTCCGGGCTCTGACCAACGAGCGGGGCAACCTGCTGTGGATCTCGGCGGCACGGCCGGGCCGCTCCTCGGAGATCACCACCGCCCGGCACAACAAGATCACCACCAAGCTGCGGGAAGCCGGCCTCGGAGCGCTGACGGACCTCGGCTTCGTCCGAGGCGGGCCTGCGCGATGCGTCATCTACGCTCACCTGTGATCTGACGCCTTCTTACGCCACCCGCTGCTTCGTGGTGGGAGCTAGCGTTCGAATCGTCGTGGTGCGGGTTCCCGCTCGGCGTCGCGGATGGCGCGGGCGGCGTTGATGAGCCCGATGTGGCTGAAGGCTTGTGGGAAGTTGCCGAGGGCCTCACCCGTGGTGGAGTCGGTCTCCTCGGCCAGGAGGCCGACGTCGTTGGCGTGCGCGACGGCGGTTTGGAACACCTGCCGTGCACGGGTGGTGTGTCCCGTCAGGGCGAGGGCCTGGGCGAGCCAGAAGGTGCACAGCAGGAAGGCTCCCTCTCCTCCTTCGATCTCGTCGCCGAGGTAGCGGCGGATCAGGCCGTTGCGGTCGGTGAGGTGGGTGGCGATGGCCAGTACGGTGGACTGGACACGGGGGTCCTGCGGGGGAAGAAAGCCGACGATAGGCAGCATCAGCGCCGAGGCGTCCAGGTCGTCGCTGTCGAACGCCTGGGTAAAGGCGCCCAGGCGGGGGTTCCATCCGCGCTGTTCAACGGCTTGGCGGATCCGGTCACGCTCGTGCCGCCAGTGGGGTACGCGTTCGTCGGCCTGAAGGGTGGAGGCCATCGCGATGGCCCGGTCCAAGGCGACCCAGCACATCAGTTTCGAGTGCAGGAAGTGTCTGCGCGACCCGCGAGTCTCCCAGATGCCCTGATCGGGTTCGGCCCAGCGGCGGGTGGCTGTCTCGGCCGCTTGGAGCAGGAATGCGCGGGTGGGTGGGTCCAGGCGCTCGTTGGGCGGGAAGGTCTGGTAGGCGGCGTCGAGGAGTTCGCCGTAGACGTCGAGCTGGCGTTGGCGCCATGCGTCGTTGCCGCTGCGCACGGGGGTGCTGTCGCGCCAGCCGGCAAGGTGGGGCAGGATCCGCTCACTCAGGTCGCGTTCGCCACCGATGCCGTACATGATCTGCAGGTCCACGCCGCGGTGGAGCTGGGTTGCCGCGGCTCGGGCGAGGAAGCCGAAGAACTTGTCCTTCTCCTTCTCGCAGGCGGCGGTGGCCAGCGCCTGCAGAGTGAAGCTGGCGTCGCGGACCCAGGTGTAGCGGTAGTCCCAGTTGCGTGTGCCGCCCGCACGCTCGGGCAGAGAGGTGGTGGCCGCAGCGACAATTGCCCCCGTGGGCGCGAAGGTCAGTGCCCGCAGCACGCGTCCGCTCTGGCCTACCTCGTCCTGCCAGGGGCCGACGTAGCCGCGGTGCAGCCGGGACCATGAGCGCCAGCCTTCGACGGTGTCGTTCAAGCGCCGTCGGATACGCCCCGCTCGCCAGCGCATCGGCTCGGTTCCCCATGCCGGCCCGACGTGCAGTGCGAAGCCGAGGCGGTCCGACGCCTGGAGGGTGATCTGACCGTGCGCGGTGGAACCGCTCACCCTCAGGTCGATGGGGGTCGACAGCAACAGGACGTGGGCACCTCCGTACGCGGCGAGCCCGCCCCGGACGGTTGCAAGGAGGGGGTGAACGAGTCCGAACTCCGGGCGTGGCGCATAGGTGATCTCGACGGGCACTTGTCCTTCGGTACAGGTGATCTGCCGCAGAAGCATTCCGGGAGACGCGGTGCCCAGGGCGTGTCCGCGCTCGCGCCGTCCCAGAGCGAGTGCGTCACGTAGGACCGCCGTTCCACCGGTGGTACGGAAGGTCGTCTCCAGTACGAGGGTCTCCTTGACGTAGCGGCGGCTGACGTCGGCGGGTCCGGTGGGGCGGATGGACCAGTGGCCGGCGTCCTCGTCGAGGAGCCGGGCGAAGAGCGCCGGGCTGTCGAAGCGGGGAAGGCACAGCCAGTCCACTGAGCCGTCGGAGGTGACCAGGGCGGCCGAGCGGCAGTCGGACAGCAGCGCATGGTCACCGATCGGTCGCCCGCTCATCGGCGGCAGTCCGTCCGCCTCCGGCCAGCCGACGCGGCCCGGCCCGGACGGCCTGAGCAGCCGCCCGCACCGTAGACCGCTTCAGGTGCCGGTGGGTCGTCCATCGCAGCCTCCCTGAGCGGCGGATTCATCTCACTCAAACAGCACGATCGGCGGATCGCACCTCCTGGCCGTCGATGGTTGCCTTGACAGGGCGGCAGGTTCTGGCGCGTCTGGCCCGCTCGACTTGCCGCCCGCACACGCTCCACCTCCTCACCGCAGCTGCGCCCGGGGCGCGTGAGATGCGACGACTGAGGGACGTGAGTCGTGACGGCCGAGGGAGAGAAAGCACCGTCGGCCACTGATCCACTGGTCGGTGACGCTGAGCCCGAGGCTTTCGGCGACCCTGCGGACAGCCGGCGCCCCAAGGCACGCCCAGAGGAACGCTGGGCCGCGGTTGCCGTGCGTGTCCTCCACCCAAGCGGTGCAGCCCTCTTCGACATCGTGCTGCTCGACTTCGACGAGTAGGACTCCCGTTGGGGCGATGAGTTGGGTACAGCGGCGGAGCAGGGCATGCGGGTCGCCGCCGATGCCGATGTTCCCGTCGACGAGCAGCAGGGACTGCCAGCTTCCCTCGGCCGGCAGCGGGTCGAACACCGACCGGCACAGTGCGGCCCCGCCGCGGGTCTCTGTCCGGGCGATCGCGTGGGGAGCGACGTCGATACCAAGGGCGAAGACGCCTCGGTCCAGGAGCGCCCCGCACAGGCGGCCCGGTCCGCAGCCGACATCGAGTACAGGGCCGTTGCAGCGCTCCAGCAACGTCTCGTCGGCCCCGGTGGGCCGCGCGCCCCAGCGGCGTACCGGCAACCGGGTCCGGCGCCCGTCGGCGAACCTCAGGTACACCGGCCCGCGACCGGCTTGCAGGGCCAGTGCGTAGGGGTCCTCGCGTGCGGAGGGCGACTTTTCCTCCTCGGGCGTCACGGCTTGGCGTCGTGACCGGGCGGGGGCCGGTCCTCATCGGCGGGGACGGCTCGCCGGACGCGGCGCAGTTTGAGAGCGAAGGCCAGTGCCGACGCACCGAACAGCGCGCCGGTGATCGCCAGCCACCGGCCGAGGTAGACGCTTTCCGGCAACCGGGTGTCGCCTCGGTAAGGGATCGCCAGATCGAGGATGAGAGGGAACCACACGAGCAGCAGCACACCGGACAGGAAGGTGGGTACGCGCAGGTAGTTGATCCATGCCGCGGTCGGTACCCGGCCGGTGCGATGCCGCAGCACGGAGTGAGCCGACAGGTCGGCGATCGAATACAGGGGTAGCAGGATCAGGTCGTGAAGGATTGCCGCCCCCACGAACCAGATCGCCACGTCGAGAGGCCGAACGGCTAACAGGCGCACCATGGCGTAGGCCGTGAGAGCGAAGGAGCAGATCAGCACAAGCAGGTGCAGAGGCCCGGAGCCGTACCAGCGAACGAAGCGTGCCATGGTCATGTCCTGAAGGTGAGCCGGCGTACCCACTTGGTGTTGTTCACGCCGGGGTTGGCCGGGACGATGATCCGGGCCGGGTAGCCGTGGTCGAGCGAAAGGTCCGCGCCGTTGACCCGCAGGGCGAGCAGCGATCGCGGGTCGTGGATCTGGTTGCCGCGCAGCACCACCGAGCGGAAAGAGCCGGCCGGTTGGACGGATTCCACCAGGACGCTTCCGGCCCCGGGCAGCCCGGCCATGGCGGCGAGGTCGGTGAGCCTGAGGCCGCTCCAGTGCTGGTCGTCGGTGGACCATCCCTCCACGCAGGCGATCGGCAGGAGAGCGTCGTGCCGGCGCATCGCGAGGAGCTGCGCGCGCGTGATGACCAGCGTCGGTGCGCGGCCGCGTACCTCCAGCCGCCACGCAGGACCCACATGTGCCGGGTTGACGCCGACGGCTGCGGCCGTCTTGTTGATCTGGAAGTCCATCGGGCCGCCGCCGGGGTTGCGGTTGTGCGGCGCGAGCAAGGCGGTGTTCCGCAGCCAGCCGCCGATGCTCTGCCCTGCCGTGACCACCAGCAGGGCCACCGAGCCCACCCCCACCAACCCCACGGCGCCGCGCCGCGTCATCGTCGGCGCCGCCGGTGCGGTCGGCACCAGGCCGTCGGGGACGGGCGGCTCGGGCACGGTGTGCGCGAGGTCGGTACGCAGTTCCGTGGCCAGACTGCGTGAGCCCAAGGCCCGCGACATCCGGCCCAGTTTCAGGCACACATGGACGATGAACGCGGCGATGAACACCCACGCGCCGTAGAAGTGCAGGGTGTAGAACGAGCCGGGAAAGACGTAGTACAGCTGAATGTTGAGGATCCCGGTCACGAACTCGAAGATGACGCCGCCCACCAGCATCAGCAGGGACAGCCGCTCCAGACCGTGGGCGAAGCTCCGTACCGGCAGCCACTCGAACAGCTTCGGGATCACCGACCACAACTTGCCCAGCAGTACGGGCACGAGGACCACGCCCAGCGTGACGTGCACGCCTTGGGTCAGCCGGTACAGCCAGTAGGGGTGCGTAGGCCAGTCGAACAAATAGAAACCCAGCAGGCCCTTGCCGGGCGTCTTGTCATTGAGCGGGCCGAGATCGGGGTTGTAGGCGGCGTAGGAGAGCGCGCCGGTGAGGAAGAGCACCGGAATGCCGATCAGCAGCACCAAGCCGAACACCGACGTCAGCCAGGGACCGCGGATCGGACTGCGCCAGAACCCGGGCCGAAAAGGCCCCGGCGGCGCAGGCATCTCCCCGACCCGCCGCGCGATGGCCCGGGCACGCGCGGCAGCCGCAGCGACACCGGCAGCCATAGCGGCGCCGATCCGCCGGAGACGCCACCGCGCATGCGCGTCCTCCGGCATCGGGCGCTCCGGCCGCCCGGATGAACCGGACCGTGACGGTCGTCCGCCGTTGCCCATCAGCCGTCTCCTCCATCCCAGAGCCACGCCCTCAAGGGCGACCGGTCAACCGTCAGAGCGTCTTCCAGATCACGACTGATGAGACCACTGCAAAATGTCACTTCGCCGGTCGACGAACCCCTTGCATCGTCGTCAAGGCACACGCTGATACCCGAGTGGCCGCACCCCGTCAGCCGAACGGTGGGGTCCCTGCCTCCAGGCAGCCGCGACAGCGCACACCGTGCGATTCCCGGCAGGAAGTGATCGACCTGCTCGCCGCGCGCGCCCCGCACATGGACCGCGTTCTGAAGAAAGCCGCCCGGAAGAGTGGTGTCGTCGTACTGCTCGACGGCATCCCGGTGCGCACCCGCAGACGTACCGGGGACGAGAACCGGCCGAACTACAGCGGGAAGCACAAGTCCCATGCCCTGCTGTTCCTGGCCCTGACCGACGAGCGGGGCAGCCTGCTGTCGATCTCGGCGGCACGGCCGGGCCGCTCCTCGGAGATCACCACCGCCCGGCACAACAAGAGATCATCGCCAGGCTGCGGGAGGTCGGCCTCGGAGCGCTGACGGACGATCACCTGCTACCGATCACAGCCCCGATCGGTACGAGCACCCCAACCTCGGCCCACTCCAGCCCCGCGACCTGCAAAGTCAGGTTGGACAACGCCCATTGGGCGACGCCTGCACCGGCGCCGATTCTTGGGCTGCTGTGAGACCACGGTCCGCGCCCCCTGGCGCAGCACTGAAGTACTCCGCACCATGATGAACTCACGCCCCATCGGCCCGACGCCGGTACCCCGCTGTTGGTCGAGCCGGCTCACGACAAGGCTCGTCCAGCACAAGAAGCTGTGTCCTGGCGCCAGCACCGCCCGTTCTGACCATCGGCCCGCACGCCTAGCTAGGACTTGTCCGGCCGATCATGTGACTGCTCGGCGTCCGGATCGTTGAAGTGGACATGGGGCGGGGTGATCTGAGTGATGCCGAGTGGGAACGGCTGCGGCCGTTGCTGCCGGTCAGCAACGGGCGTTGTGGCAGGTGGCGGGATCACCGGCAGGTGATCGACGGGATTCTGCACCGGGTGCGGACCGGAGTGCACTGGCGTGACCTGCCCAAGCGGTTCGGGCCGTGGAAGACGGTCTACGAAGGCATCGGCTGTGGTGGGGCGACGGGACGTGGGAGCGTCTGCTCCAGCAGGTTCAGGCTGCGGCTAATGCCGCGGGTGAGATCGACTGGAACATCTCCGTGGACTCCACCATCGTGCGTGCGCATCCCAGCACGCGGCCGGGGCCCGCACCGACCCGCTACCGGTTCCCGCCTCAAAGGGGGCCGAAGTCCCAGAACATCAGGGCGAAACCGCATGGCAGAGCTTGCACGCCCGCCTGGTGGAGGTGGTGCAGAAGGTGAGGGCCTGGGTCGCTCACGAGGAGGGTTCACCACCAAGCTCCACCTGAGCGCCGACGGCCGCTGCCGCCCGTTCTCCCTGATCGTCACACCGGGGCAGCGGGCCGACTGCACCCAGTTCAAGCCGGCGCTGGAGAAGATCCGTGTTCCCGGGCCCGGGCCCGGCAGGCCCCGCAGAAGCCCGACAGCATCGCGGCCGACAAGGCCTACAGCAACGGCCCGTGCCGCCAGTACCTGCGCCAACGCGGCATTCGGCACACCTTCCCTGAGAAGACCGACAGCCAGGCCGCCCGGCTGCGCAAAGGCTTACGCGGTGGGCGGCCACACGGCTTCGACGAGGAGCGGTACAAGAAACGCAACACCGTCGAACGGGCCATCAATCGGTTGAAGCAGCACCAGGCAGTGGCCACCGCGGTATGCGCACTGGGAGACTATGCGGGCACCCCTGTCCCTCCGCTCTACAGGCTGCCCGATCTCCACATCACTGGCACTTTCGACCCGAGCCTGTGCACCCTGCCGGAGCCTGTCGGGAACGAAACCGACGTCCGGGTGGCGTGCCACCAGACGACGCGTGTGGGCGCCGCTGTACGTTTTTCAAGGCTTTCCTGGCGCTGCCGCGCCGCTCCGATGCGCGGGTCGTGGTCCGCGGTACTCCGGAGGGGCGCATGGTGGGGCGATCGCGCTCGGCGAGCCGAGGCGGTCGCACGCACCGCGCAAGCCGTAGCCGCCACGGATCTCGACCGGGCCCTGAGCATGGTCTCCACGATCGGCGGCATCGAGCACGAGGAAGCGGCGTTGGCCGACATCGCACCTGTGGTCGCCGCCACCGATCCCGACCGGGCCATGCACGTGGCCGACGGCATCGCATACGCGCCCTGGAAGGTGTTGGCGCTCGTGGGTATCGCATCCGTACTTCCTGACACCCAACAGCGCCGGAGCGGCGCGATCCATCTGCTCCCAGCCCGGTCCTTCAGGACCGGGTCAAGTTGACGAAGTCACGCCCCGTGGCCCAGACGCCGGCTCGTCACCCACAGCAGCAGCGCTGAGCAGCTGAATGCCGTTCCCAGGGCGGTCACCCCCGTCCAACCTGCCGCCGCGTATGCCGTGGAGGAGCCGATGGCGCCGAGGGCGCTGCCGGCCGAGTAGAAGACCATGTAGCCGCCGATGGTTCTGCTTCCGGCATCCGGGTGGACGGCGTAGATGAGGGACTGGTTGGTGACGTGCACGGCCTGGACGGCGAAGTCCAGGAGGACCGCTCCGATTGCCAGGGCCCAGAGTGACTGCCGGGTATAGGCCAGGGGGAGCCACGACACGGCGAGCAGGACCAGAGCAGTCCCCGTGGTGCGCTGTGCGAGACCGCGCTCGTTCCATCGACCGGCGGCTCCCGCGGCTGCGGCTCCGGCCGCTCCGGCGAGCCCGAACGCGCCGATCGCGGTGTGCGTCAGTGACCAGGGGGGACTGCTGAGTGGCTGGACGACGCTGCTCCACAGTGTGCTGAAGGCCGCGAAGACCAGCAGCGCCAGCATGCCGCGGACCCGGAGCAGAGGGTGGCGGGCGAACAGGATGACGGTTGATGCCACCAGACGCCGGTACGGCATGGTGACCGTCGGCGGCCGGTCGGCCGGCAGGGCCAGGCGCAGGAGCACGGCGAGCGTCGCGGTCACCACGGCCGACAAGAGGTAGACGGCGCGCCATCCGGCCAGGTCGGCCACTACGCCTGCCACTGTGCGGGCCAGCAGAACGCCGGTGATCACCCCGCTGGTGACCGCACCGACGACCCGCCCCCGAACGGCCGGAGCGGAGAGTTGGGCCGCTGCGGCGACCATCGTCTGGGCGACGACGGCGAGCGCACCGATCGCCGCGAGGGCGACGAGCAGCGCAGCGGTCCCGGGTGCCAGACCTGCGATCAGCAGCGCGGCAGCCAGCAGCCCGAGTTGGAGTGTGATCAGTCTGCGCCTGTCGACGAGGTCGCCGAGCGGGACGAGCAGGAACAGGCCAGCGGCGTATCCGAGTTGGGTGACCGCGACGATGGCGCCGAGCAGGCCGGAGCCGAGCGAGAACTGCTCGCCGAAGGTGACCAGCAGGGGCTGGGCGAAGTAGACGTTGGCCACTGCGCTGCCGCAGGCAACGGCGAAGAGCAGGACCAGGCGCGCGGAGGGCGGCCCGGTCGGAGCGAGTGCGGTGTTCACGGCCGTCCGGCCGTTGGCCGTCGAGCGGTCGCTCGGCATACGGCGCCCCCCATTGCTGGTTGCAACTTGCTACCTGCTGGACCTTAGTTTAGGTCAGGAGGTAGCATGTTGCAACCGGATGTCTTGCGAAGGAGGAAGTGTCATGGTCGCCCGCACGCGGTTCGACGCCGAACCGTGTCCCGTTGCCCGGTCGATCGATGCCATCGGCGACTGGTGGTCACTGCTGATCGTGCGCGACACGTTCGACGGCAGCCGCCGCTTCGGCCAGTTCCAGCGAAGCCTGGGCATCGCCAAGAACATTCTCACCAGCCGGCTGCGCACGCTGGAGGCGACCGGAGTGATGGAAACCGTGCCCGCCTCCGACGGCAGCCGCTACCAGGAATACGTGCTCACAGAGAAGGGCAGTGCGCTCTTCCCCGTCATCGTGGCGCTGCGCCAGTGGGGCGAGGTGCACTGCTTCGGTCCAGGGGAGGCGCACTCGCGACTCCTCGACCGTCGGAACGGGCACCCGCTGAGCCCGCTGGAGGTCCGCTCCGGCGACGGGCGCCCCGTCGGCCCGGACGAGACCATCGTGGACAAGCTCCCTACTGCGGACGGCACTGGCTGACTCGACCCGCAGCCACGGCACAGCCCGTCCCTACGTGGTGGGGCCGCTACACCTTCCGGCCCACCACCCGGACGAGGACGCCCCGGCGATGAGTAGCCCCACCCGTCACGAACGATCTTCTCGCGCTTCCGCGCCGCGATTGGTGGCTGCCCGAATCATCGCCACTGTCCGGCACCTGATGCCGGCCGACCGGCGACCCCGGCGAGGGCGCACGAAGGGTTCGTCGTCCCCGCCGGGGTCCGTCCGGTCTGGCGCGCCTGGCTCAGGGGTGCCAGACTTCCTTGATGCTGTTGATGTTGCCCTTGGAGTCCAGGGTGATGTCGTAGATGTTCCCGGAGCAGGTGTAAGGCGCCTTCACGGCGCTGGAGTTCGTCATGCAGTCACCGGCGTGCATCCACAGCTCGCCGACCGGAACCGACTTCGTGCCGCCGGACCCGGTGGCCAGTTCCGCCTTGACGTCCCGGGCGAAGAGGTAGTACTTGGCCTTGCCCTGCCCGTGGTAGATCCAGTCGTTGGGCGTGCAGGCCGGCTTGGCGTCCTTGGCCGACAAGGAGCCCTTCGACGGGGGCACGGCGGGTTCGACCATCTTGTGCCCGGCCGGCAGCTTGGGCGGCGTCCCGCAGTCACCGGGGCCTTCGGCTTGGTTCGTGGCCTTGCTGCTCGGGGCCGACGGGGCCGGCTTGTTCGACGGCCGGGCCGAGGCGCTGGAGCCGCCGGTGCTGTTGCCGTAGGGGTCGTCCTCCGGGCCACAGGCGGTGAGGCTGCTGCCGAGCGCGGCGAGGAGCGCAAGTGTGCCGATGAGCCGCTGAGTTGGCTTCATATCGAAAAGTCCCCCGTGAAGTGAAGAATGACGTGATCATGATGGATCGGGAGAGTTCTACACCAGAGGGCGGTGCACGAGCCAATCGCAGCGGCGGCGTCCGCCTGCTCGTCCTGTTCCGCCCGTACTTCGACGAGCACCAGGGTGCCGTGGCTGCCTGTGCGCACGCGTGGCGTCCGCCTGTCGACACCTCGTATATCTCGCCCGCGCCCACCGTGACCTCAACACCATCGACGGCCAGTTCCCAGGTGCCGTCGAGCACGAGCCGTACCTCGCCGTGGGCCTCGTCCGCCAGGGGAGTTCGTTCATGCGGAGCGCTTCGACGGCTGCCGTTCCCGCCCCTGTATCGATCACGAGCGTGGGTGACAGTCGTCGGGCTCGATCACGGCGAAGACTTCCGGTGTGGTGGAGCTGTCCAGGACGGCACAGCACGGAGGTCTTCCTGTCCCACCGCAATGCAGACAAAAAGCCCGGCCGCATCCCCGACGGCGGCGGTCACAAGATCCTTGGCCGCCAGGCCGCCCGCGCTATGCGCAGCAGCATGCGTTCAAGGAAGGAGCCCGCGGCGACAACCCCGGCGGCGGCCTCGCCTTCTCCGTGAGCTCTTCGGCGGCCTGGCCGAGCGCAGTGGCGAGGCGGCGGCGTAGGTCGGGGACCATCCAGTCCGCCGAGTCCGGGGCGGTCTTCCGGCGTGGGGATGGGACGCGCACTGGTCGGCTGGCCGACAGTACCTGCTGGTCGACGTCGCCTGGCGGCCAGCGCCCCTGCCTGTTGGGGCGGCCGTTGGGCGGGCCCCCTTCCGACTCGCAGCTGGGTGCACGCACCGGACACCCAGGGTGAGGCTTTGGCCATCGAGGCGTGTCATGATCGCGGGCGGGATATCCCCTTTCCGACAGGACCCAGACCATGCGAACCATCAGCGTCATCACCGCCGTACACGAAGGCGGCCACCACTTCATCGGTGACACCTATGAATCCCTGCGCGAACAAGAGCTGCCAGATGACTGGCAATGGGAGTGGTGCGTGCAAGAGGACGGCACCTCGGGCATCCCTGCGAACAGCCTGCCCGATGACCCCAGGATCACCTTCGGCACAGGGCTGCGAGCGCGCATAGCGGTCACCCGCACACACGCCCTCGCACGCGCGACAGGGGACCTGATTCGGACGTTGGACGCAGATGACGTACTGCTGCCGGGCGCACTGGAGCGGGACATCGAGACCCTGGAACGTGTTCCATGGTGCGTATCCGCCTGCATCGACCTGCACGAGGACGGGAGCACGGCTCCCGGTCCGAACGACCCTCCGGGTGGCCCCTTGGAGCCTGCCCGCTTCTATCACGAGGTACTGGAACGGCAACTGTCCGTTCAGGCGACCACCTTCGCCGCTCACCGTCGCCTGGTGATGGCGCTCGGCGGCTGGCAGGCACTGTCCGGAGCCGAGACGGTTGCTCTGCTCCTTGCCGCGGAGGCTGTGGCACCCGGTGAATTCATAGCAGAGCCGAGCGTCCTCTATCGCAAGCATCCCGACCAGACGACCGCATCCCATCACTACTGGGAGCCGACCGAAGCAGCCACTCGGATCGACGCGCTCGTACAACGCGCCAGCGCCCTGCGGGAGTCAGGTTGGAAGTGGGAGCAGGTACATCAGCACCGGCCCGCGCCCCAGATGGATGGGAGCAGGTGAGGGCTCGCGTCCGGCGGTAGGTCGTGTTCGGGTGTAGTCCCGCGTAGACACCGCGTCCCGCGGGGAGTCGGGCCGGGCGCGGATCTCGGAGGCGGTGTGGGAGGGGAACCGCCGCGCGCTCGTCGTCCCTCCTCCGTCGCCACCCACGAAATCCTCCGCGCGGGCGCAAGCCTCGGCGAGGACCTCGACCGGTGACCACCACCCGCGCCGGCGAGTGACCGGCAGGTGCCGGAGCCCGACCGGCGTTGCCTCGCTGCCGAGGCCGGCGTCCATTGCATGGTCTTGAGGAAGCGGCATGCGGATCTGAAGAACGAGTTCTTTCAGTGGATCCGGACCGAGACGGTGCGGATGCCGGAGCCTGAGGGGAGGCTCTGAGAGACCGTCGCCGAGCTGAGGAAGACCGTCGCCCACCAGAACGAGGAACATGGGGAGCTCCTAAGCGAGTTGGCGACCTGCCTGAACCTCGCCAGAGCCGTCCTGACCGAAGAGGTGGACGCGGCACCATCTCCACGAGCTGTCCCGGACGACGGCGTCCCTCTTTGGCCCCCGACCACCTGACTGCCTGGCCCGCTCAGCCGAGGCGCCTCCACACGGGCCCGCACCGGGGGCGGCCGACCAGCTGACCCTGGAGCACAGCTGAGGGTGTGTGACTCACTCGAACGGGCCAGTCTTTTGACGGCCTGATCCGCCAAACGGGTACCGTTGGGTGAATGCGTAGCTCCTGGCGCGCCTGTCTGCAGGTGCCGCTGAATTCCACAAAGGAGGAACAAGCCATGACGCGTCTTCGTCGAATAACGACCATCGCAGCGGCAAGTGCACTCCTGGCCCTCGGGGGCATCGCGCCCGCCCAGGCGCAGCCCCTCGTCCGCGACGGGCACCACCACCACAGCTATGAAAACCACCATCACCACCACGCCCACAGTCACTGCCTCCCCATCATCGGCTGCCCCCTCTCCCTCTAGAGCGATCGCGGAACAGAAACTGGTGCGAAGATGTCTCGCTCTGTGGCATGACGGCTGGCAGACGGCATCTTCCGTGGCCTGGCTACTGGGCGGATGCGGAATGGTTCTGCCCGGTCGATGGCTTGGCGTGCCCGGATGGGCGCGAGATGGAACAGCGCGTTGCCTGGGAGACCGGCCCGCCGACGGGATGGCGGCCGATCGAAGACTCGGCCCGCAGGGAGCCCCTGGCGACCGAAGTCGGGCGGCGAGTGGAGGCAATCGTCGTGGAGTGCTCCACCCCGTTTTACGAGGTGGAGCACACAGGTAAACCGTACGGGGGCGCACCGCGGCTGGAGCAACAGCACCCTGGAGCAACATCACTGCCGCAGGGACATAACGGTGAAGCTGTGATCAAGAAATATTGCTGCGGCGGCTGAAGCGTGATGTCGCTCGCGGAATCGTTCCAGGGGCAAATGAATTGCGCACAGAAGCGGTTGGAGTGCACGTCGAAGTGGGGGCCGCTGCCGTGTGTGCCGATTGCTGAATTGCGTGATCATGCAGGGCTGCGGATCCGGCGCCGCATTCGATGGCTTTCGTTGAAGATCAGGCCGGGAGTTGGCTGGATTTCGCTAGACCGGGCCGCTTGAGCTCCGCGTAGCGTAAGCGCCGATGGGCATATGTGGATGCTCAGTGAAGAACGACGGGGGAAGCGGAATTGTCGCTATCTGTGCACCCTTTACGGTCAAACAATTCGCGTTTTCAACTAGCGGACGACTTGGAAGCTCTCGGAGCAGAAGAACTCGCCGGCTTGCGTAGCCACAACCTGCTGGCGACGGTGGATGCCATCGTGAAACGTCCCGCCGCGGCAGCCCGATGGCCCGGCATCGAGGACGTCCGTACCGCGGACGACCTGCGCAAACTGCCCCTCATGTCCCCCGACGCGCTTGAGGACCTGTGTCCGCCCGCGGTGACCGATCTGGCGCTGGACAGCGTCGACAGCGGAATGGTGCTGCGCTCCAGCGGCACCTCGGGAAAGCGCAAAGTCCTCTACCACTCCTGGGAGTTCGACACCCGGGTCACCCACCTCGGCGCACGTGGCGTACGCGCCGCGCTGACGACTGCTCCGAGACGGGTGGGCAACTGTCTCTACCCCGGTGAGCTGAACGGGGCGTTTTCCTTCGCCCAGGACCTCACCCGGCGCCTCGGCGCGCAGACCTACCCCCTGGGGACCTCCATGCGCACGGAGGAACTGCTGGAGGTCGTCCGCGAACACCGGATCGACACGCTGATCGGCTCACCCGCGATGGGCGCCGACCTGCTGTCCGACCCGGCGAACCTGGCGTCGCTGGCATCGTTGCGGACCTACCTGTACATCGGCGAGAACCTCGGGGCGGCCCGCGCGGCGGTCATGGCCGTGGCGATCCCCGGATTGCGGGTGCGGTCGCTGTCCTACTCGACCAGCGAGACGGGCCCGATCGGCTACCAGTGTCCCTTTCAGGGCGACGGCACCCACCACGTGCACGACGACGCGATGTACGTCGAGGTGGTCGACCCGGAGACCGGCGCCGAGGTGGCCGACGGCGAGGAAGGCGAGGTCATCACCACCACGCTGACCGACACCGGGATGCCCCTGGTGCGCTTCCGAATCGGCGACCGTGCGATACGGCACACCGGCGGCGGCTGCGCCTGCGGCAGCCACGCCTCGCGGATCACGCTGACCGGACGCGTGCCCCGCTCGCTCAACGTCGACGGCGCGACGATCTCCCAGGACCTGGTCATGGCTCAGTTGCGCGGGGTCGGAGTGGCCGACCCGGTCGACTGCCAGTTCCAGGTACGGCGTGCCCCCGACCGCGGATTCGACGTCCTCCTCCTGCTCTCCGACCGGCTCGCCGTCCGCCCCACCGGCGACGAGGTGCTCCGGCGACTGCGCGAGGGTTACCACCTCGGCCGGGTCTTCGCCATGCCGGGCTTCCGAGGCTTCACCCTGCGGTGCGTTCCGACGACGGACTTCGTCCGCAACACACGCGGCAAGACTCCGTTCTTCGTCGAACTCTGACGGCCGACCCAAGTCCGGAAACACCCCCCCACTCCGGCATCCGAACGCTTCCACTCATCTGAGGACTGTCTGTGGCCCTGCTGGAGATCTCCAAAAACTGGCTGACCAACCGCCTTGAAAAGACCACCGACGCGCTCACCCTCGCCACCGAGCGCGACCTGACCTCGCATGTCTTCCGCTGCCGCCGGGGCAAGGTGGTCGAACTGGCCGACGGCAGCGAGGCCGTCGAGTTCGTCTCCTGCTCCTACCTGGGGTTGGAGGTACACCCCCAACTCCTGCACAGTGCGAAAGAGGCCATCGACCGCGCCGGCGTGCACTTCGCCTCCGCACGGACCCGGATGCGGCTGGACGACCTGGAGGAACTGGAGTCGATCCTGGACCGCATCTACGGCCTGCGATCGGTCACCGCCTTCACCTCGGTCGGCAACGTCCACCTCGGTGTGCTGCCGCTGCTGGCGGCCAACGCGCTGCCCAGCTACCCGGTGGCCGAGGCCGGACCGGTGTTCCTCGTCGACCGCACCGCGCACGCCTCGATCCAGGTACTGCGCGGTATCTTCGAACAGATCGGCCCGGTGAGCCGGTTCGACGCGCACGACACCGCCGGGCTCGGCGCCCTGCTCGACGAGGCGGTGGCCGCAGGACGGACCCCGATCGTGCTGGTCGACGGCATCGGCTCGATGGGCGGGCTGATCGACGTCGTCGAACTCAACGCCCTGACCGCGGCCGCGGGCGGCTATCTCTACGTCGACGACGCGCACGGGATTTCGATCGCCGGCCCCCAGGGCGGCGGCTATGCGCACGAGGCGTTCGGCGCGGCCCTGCCCGACTCGGTGATCCTGGTCGGCTCGCTGTCCAAGGCGTTCGGCGGCGCAGGTGGATTCGGCGTGCTGCGCGACCGCGCGGACACCCAAGTGCTGCGCAAGTTCGGCAACCCGCTGATCTTCGGCGGCCCCATCGCCCTGCCCATGGTCAGCGCCAACCTGGCCTCGGCCCGGCTGCACATCGACGGCGCGGTGGTCCCGTTGCAGGACCGGTTGTGGCAGAACACCGAGCTGTTCGACCAGCACACGTACGGCCGACTGGTCAACGCCGGTGAACGCTCGCCTGTACGGGGCGCGGCCTTCGCCGCCGAGGCCGACGCACTGGCCGCGGCCGAACGGCTGCGGAAGGCCGGGATCCTGGTGACCCCGGCTTTCTACCCCACCGTCGCGCGGGGCACGGGCCTCGTGCGGTTCGCCGTCTCCGCGCTGCACACTGACGAACAGATCACCCGCGCCGCCGCAGCGCTCGGAGATCTCGCCTGATCCGCACCCCATGGACGTACGGAAACCTGGAGACATGACCCGACGGCCCGCCGAACGCGTACTGACCTGGATCTGCCACCCGGACGACCTGACGCCCGACTACGTCGCCGCCATAGAGGAGGACATGACCAAGGAGTACACCGCCGCAGCCGAACGCAACGGCTTCACCTTCCGGTTCCTGTCGGCCAACGAACTCGTCCCCGTCGTGGCCGACCGGCCGCGGCTGCTGCACCGCGGGGAGGACCTGCTGGCGCGCCGGCACTGCTACCTCGTCGACGACGTCAGCGCCGACCCGCAGGCCGCCCACTTCCTGCGGGCGCTCTACCGGACGGTGGATGCCAGCGATTCGGTCCTGCTCAACCGGGCGTTGAGGGGCCCCGAGTGCCTGGAGCGCGACAAACTGGCGATGATGCTACGGGCGGCGAGTCTGGACGTGCCGACCCCGCGGACGGTGGCCGTGCCGTTCGGCCGGTACGCCCGCCAGGCACTGCCCGTGGTGCGCGAGGTCGCCGGCGACGGTCCGTACGTGGTCAAGCCGCGGGAGATGGGGATGGGCGCGGCGGTACTGCGCGTGGACACGCCCGAGCAGTTGTCCGCGGCGCTGGACGTGGTCGCCCAGACCGGCCAGAACTACCTGGTGCAGGAGTGCCTGCCGATCACCGGCGACCTGCGGGTGATGCTGGTCGGCGGTGAGGTGCTGGTCTCGCTGCTGCGCCGTCCGGCCGAGGGCCGGTACCGGGCCAACCTGCGGCAGGGTGGTGTCGCCGAGACGGACCCCGACATCGCCGGCGTACGGGAGATGTGCCTGCGCATCGCCGGGAGCCTGGACGCCAGCTACCTGCACGTGGACTGGCTGATGACCGAGCACGGGCCGGTGCTGGGGGAGTGGGGCACCGCGATGGCCGGCTTCTCGCTGATGCCGGAACCAGCGCGGACCAAAGTGGCCGACGCCTTCTTCCAGTGGGCCGGCCGCATGCTGAGCGGGGCGGGGGAGCCGTGAGCGGCGACGGGGTACGGCGTCGGCTGATCGGACAGATCACCGCCTATCGCACCAGCAAGTGCCTCTACGCGGCGGTCGAGTTGGGCATCCCGGACCTGCTGGCGCGGCGCCCGATGACCGCCGCGGAGCTGGCGGCCGAGACCCGGACCGAAGTCGACCCGTTGCGCAGGGTCGTCGATCACCTGGTGGTGGCCGAGGTCCTGGGGCTCGACGCGTCCGGCGCATACGTCGGCACCGAGGCGTCCCGGCTGCTGTGCCGGGACGCCTCGGACGGGATCGCCAACTGGGTGCGCTGTGAGTTGCAGGAGGGCTACTGGCGCAGCTGGGACCGGCTCGTGGAGCAACTGCGCACCGGCACCCCGGCGTTCGAGTTGACCCATCAGGAGCGGTTCTTCGAGTGGCTCGCCCGGTCACCGGAGATCAGCGGCCTGTTCGACGCGACCATGCGGGACGGTTCGCGCGACCTGGACGGCGGTCTGACCACGGCGATCACGCTGCGGCCGGGTCAGACCGTGGTCGATGTCGGCGGCGGTGACGGCTCGTTGCTGGCGGCGCTGCTGACGGCCAGCCCGGGGACGCGCGGCATCCTGTTCGAACTGCCCCGGGAGAAAGCCGAGGTGGTCCCCGCGCTGGCCGAGCTGATCGCCGGGGGACGCGCCCGGGTGGAACGCGGTTCGTTCTTCGACGGGGTCCCCTCCGGCGGGGACGTCCACGTGCTCAAACGTGTCCTG
Organism: Streptomyces albospinus; assembly: GCF_014648695.1. Classification (GTDB taxonomy): domain Bacteria; phylum Actinomycetota; class Actinomycetes; order Streptomycetales; family Streptomycetaceae; genus Streptomyces; species Streptomyces albospinus. Next base: position 15,545 of record NZ_BMRP01000057.1, on the reverse strand, counting down.
CACGACTGGGACGACCAGCGGGCATCGCAGATCCTGGGCCACTGCCGGGATGCGCTGGCGCCCGGCGGACGTGTCGTTGTCGTCGACATGGTGCTCGACGACGACCGCCGCGTCCCCGTCGGGCGGTCCCTGGACGTCCTGATGATGATCCTGATGGCGGGCCGGGAACGCAGCGCGGCGGATTTCTCCGCCCTCGGCACCGCCGCGGGGTTCCTCCCTGCCCACGTCACCGCCACCGGGACCGCTCTGTCGGTGGTGGAGCTGTCCCTTCCCGTACCGGAGAGGCCCGAACCCCATGCAGGCCGCTGAGACGACGCCCCCTCAGGCCACGGAGGCCAGCGACCGCAGATCGGTCCTGGCCGCCCTGGTGTTCACGTTCGTCACGAACATCGACATGACCACCGTGCTGACCCTGCTGCCCGTGGCGGTCTTCGGTGGCATCCGGGTCGCCCCGCTGACGTTCTCCCTCGCCCTGTCCATCCAGGTCGTCGCCTCGCTGATCGGCGGCATCGTCGTACCCATGGTCTTCCGCGGCGTGAACAGCGGATGGATGCTGTCCCTCTCCGCGCTGCTGAAATCGGCCGGGTTCGTGGCGCTGCTGATCACGGTGCACCCACCCGGACTGTTCGTCTTCGCCGTGCTCGCGGGGTTCGGCCGCGGGGTGTCGAAGGTCGCGGTGCGCGTGCTGCTGACCGACGCCAGCGTCGAGAAGGACCGGGCCAAGGCGTTCCAGCTGTTCTTCGTGATCATGAACGTGGCGTTGCTGCTGGCCCCTCTGGCCGCCGAGGCCGCCGACCGGTTCCACGTGGCGCGGCACGCACTGGTGCTGCTGCTCCTGCTGGAACTGGCGGGCGGTGCCTGGGCCGGCGCGACCGCGCGGCGGCTGACCTCGGACACCGGGAAGGCCAAACGGCTCAGCGTCGGAGGCGGCCTCGGGCTGCTGCTGCGCCCGGGACCGGTGGCGGTGTCGGCGTACACGCTGGTCGCGTACTTCGCCATGGGGTTCGTCATGGCCATGTTCCTGCTGTACGACGAGGTCGATCCGGCTTTGTCGGGCTACCGGGAGCTGTTCCTGAGCTTCGAGCCGCTGGCGCTGATCGTGATCCAGCTGGCGATGATGCCGGTCCTTGCCAAGACGGGCCGCAGGGCGGTGTACGCCGGGGCCGCGATCACCTGCGGGGCCGGGGTACTGCTGTCGTTCACCTCGTCGCTCGTCCTGGTCCTGCTCGGCCTTGCGCTGTTCGCGTTCGCCGAATGTCTCGCGCTGCCGCAGTCACAGGTGGACGCCGGGAAGGTCGTGTCCAAGGAGCAGGTGCCCGCGATGCTGTCGCTGGTGACCATCATGACCGCGGTCGGCGAGATGGCGGGCAACGTGGCGGCCGGCTGGATCGTGCGCAACGCGGATGGCCTGCTCCCCTCGGCGACCACGTCGGCCATGGCGGTGGCCGTGGTCGTGCTGGCCGGCTTCGCCGCCGCAGGATACGGAATCGACCGAGCCGTATCCGCCCGAGGGGTGGCATGACGCGAACACGGCGAACACGACATCCCCTTCCTGCCGGCGGCCTACCGACGGCCTTCCCACCGGACTTCTCGCCAGGAGAGGAGGAGACGGCATGAGTACACCGCAGAGCACCGGCGCCATCGCGGCCAGCCTCCGCATCCCGCGCTATCGCGGCTTCGCGATCCTGGCGCACTGATCCCCGACCGCACAGACCGGAGAACACATGACCGTCATGCTCGAACCTCCCTACACCCAACCGGCCGTGCACAACGGCAAGTTACTGTCCGGGGTGCTGCCACGGATCCGCGCGGTGGGCACCGCGGTGCCGCCCGAGTCGTACACGCAGCAGGACATCCTCGACATCTTCGGCGTCACCGACGAGCGCATCCGTTCCGTCTTCCTCAACAGCGCGATCAACACCCGGCACCTGACCCTGCCACTGCCCGGGCCGAACCGCGAACGGCGCGTCGAGACGCAGGGCGAACTGCTGCGCAAGCATGTCAGCACCGGAATCGACATGGGCTCCCGCGCTGTGGAGACCTGTGTGAAGGAAGCGGGAGCCGGCCTGTCCGACATCCGCTACCTGTGCTGCGTCACCTCCACAGGCTTCCTCACCCCCGGCTTCAGCGCCCTGTTGATCCGGGAACTCGGGCTCCGCGTGGACTGCTCCCGGCTGGACGTGGTCGGGATGGGCTGCAACGCCGGGCTCAACGCCCTGACCGCCGTGGCCGGCTGGGCCGCCGCCCACCCGGGCCAGCCGGCCGTCATGGTGTGTGTGGAGTCCTGCTCCTCGGCGTACGTCTTCGACGGCACGATGCGCACGTCGGTCGTCAACAGCCTCTTCGGCGACGGCGCCGCGGCGGTCCTGGTCGCAGCCGACGACGCGCCCGGCCAGGACACGTGCGGCCCCGCGCTGATGGGCTTCTCCAGCCGGATCATCCCCGAGGCCGCGGACGCCATGCGTTACGACTGGGACGACGACGAGGGCAAGTTCAGCTTCTTCCTCGACCGCGACGTGCCCTACGTGGTCGGCGCCCATGCCGAGGAAGCGGTCGATGCGCTGCTGGCCGGGGCGGGCCTGCGCCGGACGGACGTCGACCACTGGCTGGTGCACTCCGGCGGCAAGAAGGTCATCGACTCGGTCCGGGTCAACCTGGGCCTCACCAAGCACGACGTACGCCACACCACCAGCGTGCTGCGGGACTACGGCAACCTCTCCAGCGGTTCCTTCCTGTTCTCGTACGAGCGCCTGGTCGCCGAGGGAAGGGTGGCGCCGGGCGATCTCGGCGTGCTGATGACGATGGGGCCGGGATCGACGATCGAGACGGCACTTGCGCGATGGTGACCGCGGCGGACACCACGAGGACGGACACCGCGACGCAGCGAAGGGACGCACGCACGATGACCCGCGAGAACGATGCAATCGCCGACCACCGGGTGCACACGCACGGCCAGGCCCTCCCCGCACTGATCGCCGACCTCGACGCGGCCAGGGAGCGGGTCGAGGACGCCGGTGCCGGCGCGGTGCTCGTACTGGCCCTGGGGCCCGCCACCGCGGCGCCCTGGCCGGGCCCCGGCGTCGCCGTGCACGAGGTCAACAAATGGGAGCGGGCACTGCGCCGGGTCGAGCGGCTGGACGCGCCGGTCGTCGCGGTGGCCGAAGGGAGCTGCGCCGGGCCCGCCGCGGACATGCTGCTGGTTGCCGACGTCCGCATCGCCCGCACCGACCTGCGGATCGCGCTGCCGCGCAACGACGACCGCTGCTGGCCGGGGATGGCGCTGTACCGGCTCGTCCACCAGTACGGCGTCGCCCGGAGCCGGCGCATCGTACTGGGCGAGCGCGAACTGACCGCCGAACGCGCCCTGGCCATGGGCCTGGTCGACGAGGTCACCCACGAGCCCGAGGCGGCGCTCGACGCGGCACTGGCGGCGCTGCGCAGCGTGTCGGGGACGGACTGGGCCATCCGGCGCAGGCTGCTGCTGGAGGCACACGACGCCACCTTCGAGGACGCTCTGGGCGCGCACCTGGCCGCGTGCGATCGCGAACTCCAGCGGTTGCGCGCGAGCGAACTCCGGGAGGTGCGACCGTGAACACCGACGCCCACCCGCGCACCCGTCCCGCCGCCGGCACCGCCGCCGGCACCGGCGCTGACATCGGTACCTACGCGGACCTCGGGCTCGCCCCCGAACCGTCCCTGACCGGGGACCTCGCCGGAGACGCGGCGGCCCTCGCGGAGTACGCCGCAGCCGCAGACCGCTCGCTCGCCGCCCTGCCGCCCCGCCCCGAGCGCGACGGTCCCCAACAGGCCGCGGCAGAAAAGGTGTTGGCCGCTGCCCGCCGACTGCGCGCCACCTTCCTGGACCGGCACGTCGAGGCCGTGTACGGCCGCCTGACCGGCGACCGGACCCACCACGTCCGGCTCCCGGAACTGATGCGCGCCGCCGGTGAGCAGTGGCCCGGCCTGGTCCCCACCGAGGCCCAACTCGACGCCGAGCGCAAGCACATCCAGGCGCACAAGGAGGGACGGGAGATCGACCAGGGGCTCTTCCTGCGTGCGGTCCTGCGCAATCCCGCCGCCGGTGCCCATCTGACCGACGCGATGCGGACACCGTCACGGCGGGCGCTGGACCTGCTCGCGGACTTCACCGCGACCGGCCGGGCCGCACTGGAGTCGGTTCTCGTCGAGCGCCGGGGCCCCGCCGCGCACCTGACCGTGCACAACGAACACTGCCTCAACGCCGAGGACGACACCCTGATCGCGGACATGGAGACCGCGGTCGACCTGGCGCTGCTCGACGACCGGGTCCGCGTCGGCGTGCTGCGCGGCGGGGTGATGTCCCATCCGAAGTACGCGGGCCGGCGGGTGTTCAGCGCCGGAATCAATCTGCGTCATCTGCACGAGGGACGCATCTCCTTCGTCGGCTTCCTGATGCAGCGCGAGCTGGGCTACATCAGCAAGATCCAGCGCGGCCTGCACCGCCCGGACCGCGCCGGCGCCGGGAAACCGTGGGTGGCCGCCGTGGACGCGTTCGCCATCGGCGGCGGCATGCAACTGCTGCTGGTCTTCGACCGCGTGATCGCCGAGCGCGACGCGTTCTTCGCCCTTCCCGCCGCACAGGAGGGCATCGTTCCCGGCGCGGGCAACCTGCGCCTGAGCCGCTGCGCCGGCAGCCGCCAGGCCCGCCGGGTGATCCTGTGGGGCGACCGGATCGCGGCCGGCGACCCGGGCGCCGCGGCGGTGTGCGACCAGATCGTGGCGCCGGAGGAGATGGACACCGCGATCGAGGAGGCCGTGTCGGCTCTCGACAACCCGGCCGTGGTGGCGAACCGGGCGATGCTGACACTGGCCGAGGAACCTCCGGAGCTGTTCCGCACCTACATGGCGGAGTTCGCCTACGTACAGGCGACCCGGCTCTACAGCCGCGACGTCATCGGCAAGGTGGACCGCGCCTGGTCCCGCGCCGGCGGTCGGCCATGAGTGCGGCGCCCGGCTTCGCGCTGGCAGGGGGCGACCTGCACGCCAGCCTGGAGGACCCGGTGCTCGGCTCCATCGCCTTCCTCAACGAGGTGATGACGCGCTACCCGTCGGCGATCTCCTTCGCCCCGGGCGCCCCGAACCTGGCCCATCTGGCCGACGTGGATGTCACCGCGTACGCCGCACGCTACGAACGGCACCTGATCGAGGAACGGGGCACGACGGCCGAGCGGGCCCGGAACCTGCTGCACGAATACGGGCCGAGCCGCGGCCTCATCAACGACCTGATCGCCGAAGCGCTCCGCCACGACCAGGGCATCAACGCGCCGCCCCGGTCCGTGGTGGTCACCGTCGGCGCCCAGGAGGCCATGCTGCTCACCCTGCGCGCGCTGTGCCGCTCGCCCGACGACCTGCTCGCGGTCGTCGAACCCGTCTTCGTCGGCATGACGGGCGCCGCCCGGCTGCTCGACGTCGACCTCGTGCCGGTCCCGGAGACCGCCGACGGGATCGACCTCGACGCCCTGCGCGGTGCCTGCGCGGAGGCGCGCACGCGAGGACGGCGGATTCGCGCGGTGTACGTCGCCCCGGACTACTCCAACCCATCGGGCAGTGTGCTGGACCTGGAGACCCGGCGCCGGCTGCTGGCCCTGGCCGACCACGAGGACCTGGTACTGATCGAGGACTCGGCCTACGGCTTCACCGCCCCGCCCGGCCGTGCCCTGCCCTCGCTCAAGGCACTCGACACCGCCTGCCGGGTGGTCCACCTCGGCACGTTCGCCAAGGTGTGCCTGCCCGGTGCTCGCGTCGGGTTCGCCGTCGCCGACCAGCGGGTCGTACGGGCCGACGGCGCCGAGGGAGTCCTCGCCGACGACCTGGCGGTCCTCAAGGGCATGGTCACGGTCAACACCTCGCCGCTGTGCCAGGCGGTCATCGGCGGGATGCTGCTCGCGCACGGCGGGTCGCTGGCCGCGTTGGGCGCGGCCACCTCGGCGCACTACCGGTGCAACCTGGCACATCTGCTGGCCGCGCTCGACCGCGAGCTGGGTGGTGCGACGCCCCCCGGCGTGCGGTGGAACAGCCCGTCCGGCGGCTTCTTCGTCCGAGTGCGGCTGCCCGTCCGGGTGGATACCGCTCTGCTGGAGCGGTGTGCCACGGAATTCGGCGTGCTGTGGACCCCGATGGAGCACTTCTACCTGTCCGGGGGCGGAACCGACGAACTGCGCCTGTCGTGCAGTTATCTGACGCCCGACCGGATCGACGAGGGGATCGGGCGGTTCGCGGCGTTCGTCCGCGAGGTCGCCGGCCCGCCGCGCCGGGGGCGGCGGGCCCTGCCGTAGGACCGGCGCCGGGTTCAGCGCGGCAGCGCGCAGGAGCACGACGTCTCGACCCAGCCGGGCCGGTGCCAGTCGTGGCTGAAGTCCGCCTGCGCGCCCCGCAGCGGCGCGGCGATCCGGTTCCGCGGGGCCGTGGTGGCCGGTGCCTGGCGGAACGGCCGGAGCAGGTCGTCCACCGTGTGCAGCCGTCCACCGGTCACCACCATGCGTATGGCCGCCGCGGCCTTGATGTCCGCCAGCGGATCGCCCGCCACGACGGCCAGATCGGCGAAGCGTCCCGGCTCCACCGTGCCGAGCCGGTCGGCCAGCCCCAACACCCGCGCGGAGTTCGCGGTGGCCGTGCGCAGCACGTCGTAGGTGCTCAACCCGCCCTGCGCCAGGGCCCACAGGTTCAGGTGCATCGCCAGCGCCGGAGTGTCCAGCGGCGCGTCGGTCCCGGCCACCACCAGGCCGCCGGCCGTGTGCACCCGCTTGAGCAGGTCGACGGCGCCGGCCAGCAGGAAGCGGAGGGTGTCCGCCGCGGGCCCCACCGCGTTCCGGGCCAGCTGCTCCACCAACTCGTACTCCCATACCGGGAAGAGCGCCTTCGTCCGCGGGTCGTCCAACAGCGACCGGTCCTCGGCGTACAGCACGGCGGCGTAGATCAGGGTCGGGGTGATGGGCATGCCCGACCGCACGAACAGGTCGACCACACCGTCCGAAGTACGGCCCAGGCGGCTCACCGTGTGGGTGTAGCCGAGCCGGTTACCGCCGCCGACGTGCTCCATCGCGTCCAGGCCGGTGTGCGCGGCCGGGTAGGCGTAGTGCGAGGTGACCGGCACCCCCATCCGGTGGGCCCGGGCCACGACCGGTTCGGTGAGCGCGACCGGGAGCCGGATGTAGCACTTGAGCAGGTCGTAGGCGAGCGCCTCGGCCCGGGAGAGTTCCAGGTCCAGCTGCGCCGCCGAATGCACCGGCCGCATCGCGTTGTACAGCACGCGGTTGCCGTCCAACGCCTCGCCGGTGCCGAGGAAACGCGGCATGACCCTGACGCCCGCCTCGGACGACTCGCGGTTCTCCACCATCTGGTAGCCCGGGTCGGCGACCGAGCGTGCGGTGGTGACGCCGTACGACAGCCACAGCCGGCCCTGGCGGTCGCCCCAGCCGCGCCCTCGCATGAACCAGTGGGTGTGCAGGTCGATCAGCCCCGGCATGACGGTCAGCCCGGTCGCGTCCACGATCCGGCCGCCGACGGCCGAGCCGGCCGGTACGACGCCCGCGACCTTCGTCCCCTCGATCACCACGTCGACGTCATGGCGCAGTTGTCGGGAGACGCCGTCCCACAGCGCGCCCGCCCGCAGCACGAGTCGCTCGGTGCCCTGGTGCACCCGGTACGTCAGCGGGACCGGCACGGTGCGAGGGGTGCCTCCGGCCAGCGGCACCGTGCGCAGACATCCGTTGGACAGGTACATCAGTGTCCGGCCCCGGTCACCGACCGAGACCGCGTCGGTGACCTCCCGGGTCAGCTGCCGCGCCGGCCCGGTGGCGCGGCCCGTGCCGTCCACGGGCAGCGCCCAGGCGGTGCTTTCCATGACGAACACCAGACTCCGCCCGTCCGGCGTCCAGACCGGGCCGTCGTCGCCGCGGGTGGCGACGGAGCGGTGCGCGGCGGGTTCGGCGTAGGCCGTGGTGCCGGTTTCCAGATCGACGGTGAGGATCTGGTTGGTGCCGGACTTGTTGCGCAGGGACGCCGGTCTGACGGCGGCGACCGCGAGGGTGCGGCCGTCCGGTGACCAGGTCGGCCGACCCGGCTGGAACAGCGCGGGCAGCACCTGCCGCACCGACCCGTCGGAGACCGTCAGCAGCCATACGGCGCCGTCGGCGTCCTGGTAGGCGATCCGGGCGCCGTCCGGCGACCAGCGCGGGGTCAGCGCGCCCCGGGGCACGTCGGTGAGCTGGGTGGAGGTTCCATCGGCCAGGTCCAGCCGCCACAGGTTCGCGGTGCCTGACCGGTCGCTGCCGTAGACGAGGCTCGTGCCGTCCGGGTGGAAATCGGGGTCGGTGTTGAAGAACCCGTCCGACACCCAGGCCTTCGGCCTGCCTCCGACCGGCATCACCCACAGCGCGTTCAGCGCTCGGAATGCGACGCTGCGGCCGTCCGGGGACAGGACGGGGCTTGCGATACCGCGTACCGGGCGCGGCGCGGGCGAGGTGAGGTCGCGCACCCGTCTGCGGTAGTGGCGCGCGGCCAGGGGCAAGGCCGCCGTGAACGCGATCTCGCGGGCGGAGCCGTCGAGGGTGCGGCGTCGGACGAGGCCGTCGGCGGTGTAGACCAGCTCCGTTCCGGACAGCCAGGTGGGAGGGAACCCGAAGACGTCCTCGCTGGAGGTCAGGGTCCGCTCGCCGACGACCAGGTCGGCGGTGCGGCCGGTGAGGCGGGTGTAGGCGAGCCGTGTGCCGTCCGGGGTCCAGGCCGGCCCGTACAGGGTGGTGCCGGTGGGCGCGGTCACCGCCGTACTGCGGGCGCCGCTGGAGAGTTCGACCATATCGATCGCCGTGTCGCCGACCGTGAAGGCGATCCGCCGGCCGTCGGGCGACCATGTCGGCGTGATCTCACGGGCCTTGGCGGTGGTCACGCGGCGGCTGGTTGCGGTGCCCAGGTCCATGACCCAGATGGCGTTCATGTTCCCGGCGTCGGAGGCGAAGGCGATGTGCCGGCCGTCCGGGGAGAAGGCGGGCTCCTGGTGGTCGGCGGCGCCGGCGGTGAGCTGCCGCAGTCCGGTGCCGTCGGTGTTGACCAGCCACAGCTGGTAGTACCCCGCGCTGAACGACTGGAAGACCAGGCGCTGTCCGTCCGGCGACCAACTCGGCCGGCTGGCGTCCTGCGCGTCCCCCGTGAGACGGCGGGCCCGGCCGCCGCCGACGGGGACCAGCCAGAGCACTGTGAACAGGTCGAGTGCCAGCCATCGCCCGTCCGGAGAGACCGCCGCGGCGAAATTCGTGCCCGACGACACCGTCACCGACGGCTCCCGGTCACCATCGTCCTGCGCCCGCGCGGGAGGCGCCCAGTTCAGTGCACCGCTCGTCCACAACGCGCCTACTCCGGACACTACTTGCCCGCCGCGCTTCAATAACTGCCGTCGGTTGAGACCTTTTGCCTGGAGGTGATCGTCCGTCACCTGGCACCGTCCCTTTCGAAAGAACAGTCGAGAAACCCCATTTTAAGGAGACCGTGCCCGGCTTCATAGCTGAAGTACGCGGCGACGGACGGCAGGACGGGCAGTCGGCGCACCAGCCGCAGTGACTCGCGGCAGCACCTGGAGACGAACGGGGTCTTCCGCTTTCGCCTGGCCGGCGGCGCGACCGGCGGCGGTCCGCATCGCCGCTCGCGGCCCTCAAGCGTGGCGATTGCCACCATGGTGATGGCCCCGACCTCTCTCAGGTCGGGGCCATCGTGTTGTGCTGGGCGCCGGCTCACGCCGGCACTTCTGTTCCTACCAGGCGACGGGCAGGCGCTCGGGGATGCGCTTCATGAAGCGGGTGCGCCAGACGAGTTGGTCGACGGGGACGGCCAGGTGCAGGCTGGGCAAGCGGGTGGTGAGGGCCGCGATCGCTATCTCGATGTGCTTCTTCCCGAGAGGGACGGCGGGGCAGTAGTGCCCGCCGTAGCCGAACGAGAGGTGAGCGGCTGCGTTGGGCCGGTCGATGTCGATGGTGTGCGGGTCGGGGAACACACTCCCGTCGGTGTTGGCGGCCTCGACCAGGACGAGGACGAGTTCGCCCTTCTTGATCTCTGTGCCGCCGAGCTGCATGTCTTCCATGGCCAGGCGGGGCAGCCCGTCGGCGATGGACAGGTTCACGCGCAGCAGCTCATCCACGGCGGCCGGTATCTTGCCGGGCTCCGCACGCAACTGCTCCCACACACCAGGGTTCTGGAGGAGCGTGAACACGGCCATGGTCAAGGCGCCCATGGTGGAGATGACTCCGGCGCCGAACATGGTGACGCCGACGGTGGCGAGCATCTCGTCAGTGAGGTGTGCATAGTCGGGGTCGCCACGGAGGGCGGCGAGTTCGGCCATGAGCCCGTCAGTGGCGGGGTCGTTGAGCCGCCCGGTCATATAGGCGATGTCCCGGTCCCAGTTCAGGCGCGCCCCGGCGATGGGGCACGCCGAGTTCATGAACGCGATGTCGAGACTGGACGCCAACAGCGGTGCGTCACCGCGGGGGATGCCGAGGATATGGCAGTGGAGGTGTTCGGCGTAGGGGTTGGCGAACTGTCCGCGCAGGTCGACCGGGGGGCCGTAGCCGAGGATGCCGTCGACCAGGTGGGCGGCGTGGTCGGTCATCCACTCCGCCAGGCCACCGGCCTTGGGATTGATCGCCTTGAGTACGGCCTTCCGCAGGCCGGCCCCGGTGATGTTGCCCATGTTGTTGACCACCTCGGGCGGGATGGTCAGCGCGTACTGCCGGGGAACGCCAGGGGCGGAGGTGTCCTTGAGGCTGAAGCGGGTGTCTTCGAGCACCTGCTTGCACAGCTCGTAGGAGGAGACGAGCCACGCCTCATCCCCGGCGATGGTGCGCACCCGCGTGACCGGGGTGGCGCGGAGCTGCTCGATCTCCGGGGGGAGGCGGTCGCCGCGCGCGGAGAACGGGAAGTCGATCAGGGTCGGGGCGGTCGTCACTGGTCGTGTCCTTCGGTGATGGAGCCGGCGGGGGTTATCACGGCGTGGCCCTGGTTGCGTGTGGCGCGCAGGCCGTGCCCACGGGAGTACAGGAGATCGGCCATCGGCAGTGCCTGGTGGTAGCAGTTGAGCGATGAGGGGACACCCATGATTGCGGGGGTGTCGATGAACAGCGGCGCTTCGGCACAGATGTAGTCGAGGCAGACCTGACGCTGACGGTCCGTGGGCTGCTGCCCGTCGAGAACCTTGCTGGTGAGGAACTGGACCACGAGCTGATCACAGACGTCGCGGAACGCCGGGTCGGTGGACAGCCGATCGTCGAGGCTCTCGCGTATGACCCGATAGGCGGGGATGTCCAGCAGCGCGGACATGGGTCGGCCGCGGAGCCGGGTGCCGTCCGGGTCGAGTGCGGCAACGGCGGCGGTCACCTTGGCCCGTACACCGCGCAGATTCTTCACCGCCTTGCGCTGGGCGTCGACAGCCGGATATCCGAGCGCCTCGTACATGTCGGCGACGTGCAGATCCGTGTAGATGAGATCGACCTGACGGAAGTTCTCCAATCCCCAGGCGGCGAGGCCGAGGACTCGCTGATGGGTGAAGTAGGAGTTGCCCGGAGAGATGCCGATGACGGCGTGATCACCTTCGGCGGTGATGACTTGGCAGTGCGGGGTGTACGGACGGACGTGGAAAATCTCGGTCGCTGTCGTCAAGAGACGATGTCCCTACGTGCCGCTAGTCCCTGGGAACCCCGTGTTCCCGGTGTGGCGGCGACACCGAAAACCTACCTGACTGTCGGTTCCGGATGATGGCGAACCAGGCAGTAACTCGCAGGTCAGGCCCCTGATTGAGTTCATATGGCGTTCACAAGCGCGGCCCGCTGATCGCGAACGAGCCCGTCGGGAAGCTGCTCAGGTCCAACCCTCGGGCGGGGGAGGAGCCCAGCATTCCCCGCCTGTCCGCGCCGTGTGCCGGAGGTCCCCCGCTTCTGCCGGCATCGGAAGACTGATGCTGCCTCGCCGAGACCGGACTCGCGATGACCACACCCACACCGGCGCCACCCCGAAAATTCAGTAACTGCGTCACAGCCGCCGCGCACTTTTGCTCGATGGGGGAGGGGACTTGGTACAGATCACGACCGACACCGAGCGTGACAGTGACGAGCAGGCAATGGCGGCGCTGCGCGCGGCGTACGGAATCACGGCCCCGGAGCCGGCCGAGGGGGTTGGCCACCCGCGCTACCGGCGCAGGAGGCTCCCGTCGACGTGTTCCTCACCGCCGCTGGGTGACCGGGGAAACACGCCGGGTGGACCCGGCCATCGCGCAGGCGGTGCAGTGGTAGACCGCCGCGATGCGGGGGTTGGCCGCCGGACCGGGGCCGAGGGACGCAGAGCCCGACCGTGCCGGCCTCGCCGATTCGGGGCCGGCTCAAGGAAGGCCGCCAGCTGCCGTGGGCCTGACTAACCCTCACCTGGCCCCGCGCCTCACCCGGCGCAAGGCGCACATGCCCGTGCGACGGGTCGTGTGTCGCCGCCCCCGCTCGCGCAGCCGGCGTCATCGTTTTTGCGACTGCGGGCGAAAAACCCCCACTCAGTCTCTGGGGGGTTCAAGAGCCATCGGGCTTGGACCTTCGGGAAGCGGTGTTCGTGGTTCGCGTACTCCAGCTTGGCCGCCCTCATCGTTGCCCTCGTCGGTGAAGTCCTCCGGGCGGAGCTCGGAACGGGAGGGACCGTACTTCAACCGGCGGGATACCTTCCGATACTTGACCACACCATCCTCCGCAATGCGCCCGCTTCGTCCGCGAGTTGACTCGTGCTCGACATCCGTCGGACGTATCAGGCTCTCGGATGGTTCCCGTGCATGGAGGGATCGCGAGAGCTGTGGCACGGGCTCGTCTCTGAGCCTCCCGCCTCGTTCCGGACAGCACACGCAGCCGCTGGCGGGCAAGGAGCCATGGCCGCCATGACCGCAACGCCCCGCTGCCCCGGGCTGGGAGCGACCTTCTTCGAATCCTTTGGGCTCGCTGGGCAACGCACATACTGCTGGCTCGTGACGCCTCTGAAGACGCGGGGTCATGGAGGAGATCCAGCAGGCCTCCCCCGGAATCTCCCACCGCATGCTCCGGGCTCGCCGGGGAGGCCGCGCCCCTCCCGCGCCAGGCGGGGCGGAGGGCCACTGGGCGCGCGTGGCGCGGGGTGTGGTGGCTTACGGGTGGTACTTCTCGTCGATCGTCTCGGCGGTGCCGGACTTGGGGCTCATGGTGACGCGGACGGTCACGCTGTTGCTCTTGGCGGCCTTCTCCAGTTGGTCCACGGTGCACTTCGAGGTGCCGTCGCGGCTGCGACGACGGCGGCGGCGATGCGGCGGCCGGCGTGGCCGCGCAGGCGGTTGGTGGCGGTGTTCATCAGGTCTCCCGTTGCTGTGTTCTCTCGTCTCCTTCCCGGACGACAATCAGCGTCGAAGACCGAGTTGGCGTTCTGCTAACGGACGGCTAATCCGGTGAGGAACTTCGTCCACGACATCCGCCGGCTCTACCGCGCCGCTGACGATGCAGCACCACGTACCCGTTACGAGTGCCCCCACCTCATCGCGACCGGCGCGGCCGTTACATCAGCTCCGGGACGGTGCCGCTGCCCGGTCCGGCGAACTGGACGCGAGCGAGTGCGGCGCGGACCCGAGGGAATGAGCGGCGGACCGGGCTTCCCTGCTTCTCGGCTTCGGCGAACGCCCCGCACACTGAAGCGACCAACAGACCCCGTTCACATGCTCGTCAGCGCTTCGTCGGCGGCTTGGTCAGTTCCCCGCACTCGGGATCGGCGGCGGCTTCTGTTGATTCCCGTTCAGCCGACGATCTGCGTCAGAAGCGCGGCGAGCTCGCCGGGGACCGACAGGAAGGGCGAGTGGCCGCTGGCCAGGTGATAGGTGGTGTTCGCCCGAGCGGCCATCTTCTCCTGCTGTGCCGGCGGAACCATCCGGTCTCGATCGCAGACGATGTAGCTGGATGGCCTGGAGTGCCAGCCCACCTGGGTTACCTGTTCCGTGGCGCAGCGGGCGCTGTGCGGGACGAGCTGGGCCGCGGCAGCGGCGGCTTCGTGCTCGGGGACATCTCCATAAAGGTCGGCGGCGAGATGCGCGGTTGGTTGGACGAGGCCCTCCTCCACCACCAGTTCCGGCTCGAACTCGCCTCGGAAAGAGAGCAGGTTCTCCTGCGTATCGAGCTGATAGGCGGCCAGATACACAAGGTGGGTGACGTTCGCAGCGCCGGCGGTGGCCTGGGTCACCGGGATGCCGCCGTAGGAGTGCGCTACGACGGCGACGGGGCCGGCGATGGCAGCGATCGCTTCCCGGATGACGTCGGCATCGTCGAGTACGCCGGGGAGCGGACCGGCAGACGGGGCCGCCCGTACGGCGCTCGGCAGATCGACTGCCCGGGACGTCCACCCCCGAGCAGCGAGTTCGGTTTCCAGCTTTGCCCAGCACCATGCGCCGTGCCAGGCACCGTGCACCAGTAGCAGCGTCGGGCGGGTCGGGTCAGCGTCGCCGGACATCATCATTTCCTTGGGCCTTCCAACGGCAGTCGCGATCCTACGGATCGAGATTATCGGGCTGTGCGGCAGGAAGATCGATATGGGCGAGACTGAGGGTGGGTTGGGCGGTTGGGTCTTGGTGACCTGAGCAATCATCTTCCCGACCGCGGCATTGCTCCACCACCTACGCTGGTGCGCTTATTGGCGTGGTGTGACGTGGGCGGCAGCGACCAAGGTGGTTTCTGCCGCAGTCGCAGCATGCAGCCGTGCCAGACGCATTCCCTTCCCCACCCGTGCTTCGACGACCGTGGCTGACCGTCGCCCTGACCGGTGCCGCCGTACCGGACCGTAGTTTGCGTTCCGTTCTCGTGAGCAGGAGCAAGATCATGAAACACTCGTACAAGAGCCTCATGGCAAGGGGCGCCCTTGCAGCCCTGGGCATCGCCACAATTGTGGTAGGCGGCCTGTCCTTTATGGATCCGGACCCCGATGTCGGCTCACTGATCACGCTGTCGGGACTGCAAGTCGCGCTGACGTCTGTGACGCGGTACGCGGGCTGGCCGGAGCCGCCTTCCCGCCGTAGTGGTAACTCGGCGTGGGCAGTCCGTCAGCAGTGCCTCAGTGCCCCATTGCCCACTGCGCATTGAACGTGTTCGACAGGGAGGCGGGAGATGGTAATTGGCGGCAGCCTCCTACTGGAGTGGCTGGACACCGGAGCAGGGCGGGCGATCCGGTCAGTCAACGAGGCTCACATCGCACGACGCTAATGATGCGTCAAATTGCGTGTATTCAAGGATTGCCCGGCCATGATTTCTCTCGCCAGCCCTATCGGACACATGCCAGTGGGGCGTGGTCGGATTCAGCGAGTCAGGGTCAGGAACCAGGAACGCAAAGGGGGAAAGGCAGCGGTACATGGTCCGGGACGGTGCCGTGATCGGCTGTACCGGAGTGCTGCTGATCGGCACTCGAGGGGCTGCCGGACCCGGTGAGGTTCTGGTGCGGATCCGCGGGGGCTCGGAAGCTTTCCTCGCGTGGTCCGCCGAGCCCCT
>NZ_BMRP01000056.1 GCF_014648695.1 Streptomyces albospinus | reverse complement strand
CCGCCCCTGGACACGCTCGCCAAGCCCACCATGTCCACCACCCGCAAGATCGGCATGGGCGCCCTGCGGACGTATCTGCTCATCGCGATGGTCCTCGTCGTCATCAAGATCGTCCAGGTCGCCCTCGGACAGTGAACGCCTGGCCGCCCGTGGCGAGTTGACACCACCACGGGCGGAAGCCGGCACCCCACTCGCCCCTCGATGGGAGGTCCGTTCACCATGCTCACCGCACTCGACCACGTACAGCCGGCAGCCCCGGCCGGCTCCGAGGACGTCCTGCGCACCTTCTGCATCACCGCCCTGGGGATGACCGAGATCCCCAAGCCACCGGTGCTCGCCCGCCGAGGCGGCTGCTGGTTCACCGGGGACGGCGGCCAGGTGCAGATCCATGTGGGCGTGGAGGACGGATTCCGCCCGCCCCGCAGGGCCCACCCCGCGGTGCGCGTCACCGACCTCGATGAACCGGCCGCGCGGCTGGAACAGCACGGAGCCCCCGTCGCCTGGGGCATCAGCCTCCCCGGTCACCGCCGGTTCTTCACTCAGGACCCGGTCGGCAACCGGCTGGAGTTCCTTCAACCACTGCGCTGACCAGCGCCTTGTCATGTGACGGGAGCCCACACCGACCTGCCGGCCCCCGAACGGGACGGCGCTCTCTGCACACTCCACGGGCCGCCCACCCTCGGGGACGGCAAGTCCCCATGCTCCGCACCACGTTCGCTGTCCTGCACCAGCCCTGGACGACCTGCTCCGACACGCTGACCCGGTCGACCGAGCCGGACCCCGCCGAACCCGCGACGCACGGCTGCACGGTGCGCGGCTCACGAGCCCTGCTCCGCCCGCCGTTGCGCAATATCCGGCACCACCGACCGTGCAACAAAGCCACTTTCCTCCACGGATTCCTCTCCACCCCGCCACGGAGGTGACTCCCATGTCTGCCCTCACCCACCGCCACATCCACCCCGCAGGAGACCACGTCCGGCCCGTCGGCGGCCTGCTCGCGCTCTTCACCCGCATCCTCCGGCGCTGCGCCGACAGCCCGCTCCACAGCACCGTCGTTCGCACACGCCCGCTGCGCACCCCGGCGCTGCCCCCGCGGACCGCCACCTTCGCCCCCACACAGCTACAGGCCCACTGGCACGCCGTCATCGACGACGACGGCCGCCCTCGCCTGGAGGCCCGCTGGCGGCCCCGCGTCTGAAGCCGAACTCCGGCAGATCCAAGCCGATGTGAAGGAGACCCCCATGCTCGTCACACTCGACCACGTACAGCTGACCGCCCCCGCCGGTTGCGGCCCGCTGATGCGCACCTTCTACGCCGACCTGCTCGGGATACGGGAAGTCGCCGGGCCTCCCGTTCTCGCGGTCCGCGGCGGCTGCTGGTTCACCGGTGAGGACGGTGGCGGACAGCTGCATCTGGGCATCGACACGCCTTACCACCCCGGTACCCGAGCCCATCCTGGGTTGCAGGTGTGGGACATCGACGGCCTCGCCGACCGGCTTCGATCCCACGGCGCACCCGTCGTCTGGGACGACCGGCTGCCCGGCCGGCGCCGCTTCTACAGCCTGGACCCGGTCGGCAACCGGCTGGAGTTCCTCGGTCCGGCGGACTGACCGGCGCACGTAAGGGACAGGACAGGAACGGGGTGCGGGCGTGCTCGTGGGCGTCCGCCCCCCCCGCTGACCCCTGCGGCCGGGTGGACCGGAAGGCGACGGCCGGGCTCACGTCGCGTGCTCGCCGCACAGACACGCGACGGCGGCGTCGATCCACTCCCGGCCCGCCCACTCGGGATGCCGCTCGGTCAACACCGCTCGGACCTCCTCGACGATCGTCTCCTGGCTCATCGCCGAGTCACGTCGCGTCCAGGTCTCGTCGCGCAACTCCCGCAGGTATCCGAGCACATCCTCCAGCACCTGCGTTCCACCAATGTCGCCGTGACCCGGGACCACGGTCCGCGGCCTGGCCGCCGCCAGCCGGGTCATGACCTCGATCCAGCCCAGACCGCTCGCGTCGGTGTCGTGCGGCGGGAACCACGGGAAGATCGCGAACTGTCCGGTCTCGACCAGGTCACCGGTGAACAGCACATCGGCGTCGGGCACCGTGATCACCTGGTCACCCTTGCTGTGCGCCCGGCCGACGGCCTGTAGACGCACCACCCGGCCGCCGAGGTCGAGGTCGTGGGACGCCTCGTAGACGAAGTCCGGTGTGGGCACCTGCGCGCCTTCCAAGCGCCCGGCGACGGTCGGGCTCAGACCCCGGAACATCGTGAGGTACCCGGCGCCCTTGATCGCCAGGTCCTCAGCCTGCGCCTTGTTGACCAGGAACGTCGCCTCGCCCGCGAAGACGTGCGCGCCGAAGGCGTGCTCGGGGTGGAAGTGGGTCGAAGTCAGATACAGCTTGCGCCCGTTGGCGTAGTCGCGGGCGAAGGCCAGCACGCTCTCGGCGTTCTCCGAGCCCAGGCCGGTGTCGACCACGAGCACCGCGCGCGTCCCGCCGATGACCCCGATGTTCGGGACCAGCTGCACGTTCCGGTCGGGCACGACCACCAGGTCACGCGCGAGCTCCTGCGCACCGGTGGTCCGTACCACCGGGTCGGGCAGCTGATAGTCGGCCATGACAGGCACACTCCCTGGCTCGCCGGACCGGTCGGGATTCGAGGACCGGATCCGGGTCCGATGTCGATTGCTGATTGCCCTTCCACTCCACCTCCGCGCCGACTCCGGCGTCCAATACTTGTTCAACACGCCCGATACCGTTCGGGTATCGTCACTGGCGATGGACCTTCGCCTGCTGCGCTACTTCGTGGCCGTCGTAGAGGAGCGCCACTTCGGCCGGGCCGCTGCCAGACTGCACATGACCCAGCCACCGCTGACCCGCGCCATCAAACGGTTGGAAGCGGATCTGGGGGCCACCCTGCTGCACCGCTCGCCCGCCGGCGTGACCCTGACGGCGGCCGGGACCGCCTTGTACGACGAAGCGCGCACCCTGTTGGCGCAGGCGGATCACGCCCGCGTCCGAGTCGCTGCCGCGGCCGGCGCCGCGAGCCTCACCATCGGCACCCTCGGCGACAGCGTGGAGCGCGCCGGCACCGGAACATCCCTCGCGGACGCCTTCCGCCGACGCCATCCGGGCGTCAACGCCCGTGTCATCGAGGCCGACTTCGCGGACCCGACCACGGGACTGCGCGCCGGCCTGGTCGATGTCGCCGTGACCCGGGCGCCGTTCGACGACACCGGGATCGACACCCGCGTCATCCGCTCCGAACCCGTCGGGGCGGTCCTGCGCACCGACGATCCGCTCGCCGAACACGACCTGCTACGCCTCGCCGACCTCGCCGACCGCACGTGGTTCCAGTTCCCCGACGGCACCGACCCCGTCTGGCGCGCCTACTGGCACGGCACCCAGCCCGGCGAGCCGCTGCGCGGGGGCCCTGTGGTGCGCACCGTCCACGAATGCATCCGGGCTGTGCTGTGGAACGGAACAGTCGGACTGGCGCCGCTCGGCCATATGCGCGCGCCGCTCGGCCATCAGCCTCCCGACGGCCTCACCGTCGTCCCGCTGGTCGACATGCCGCCAAGCCGACTGGTCGTCGCCTGGCGCGCCACCGACGCCAACCCCTTGATCCGTTCCTTCGTCGAGCTCGCCGCGCCCGGCAGCCGCCGTCAACGCGCGCCACGGTAACCACGGCGCGCACTACACCGCTGTCGGACGGCGCGAGCAGCACAGTGTCGCCTGCGTTCCGCACAGGAGCGCGCCGGTGAAGACGGACGAACCTGGCGGTGACGTCGTTTCAGCCGAGCTTGCCGGTCACGGTGCCGTTCGGGTCGACCACCTGGTTCACGCGGACGCCTACGGCCTTTCTGGTCCGACCGCATCGACCAGCAACTTCGCGGCCACCGCCGCTCCGTCGGTGCCGATCGTGGCGGCCACGGCCCTCGCTCGTGCGCGGGTCTCGGGCGTCAGGGCCGCCCTGAGCGCGGCGGAGAGCGACTCCGTGGTCGGAGTGGGACCGTCGGTGCCGTGCCGATGCCCAGGTCGGCCACCCGGTGGCCCAGTACGGCTGGTCCGTCGCCTGGGGTACCACGACCTGCGGCGCACCGGTCCGGGTCGCTGTCGTCGCGGTGCCTGCGCCGCCGGGGTGTACCACGGCGGTCACCCGGCCAGCAGCGCCTGCTGGTTGACCTCGCCGAGGACGAAGCAGTCGTCCCGGTCGTCGACCAGGGCCAGGCCGGCCCAGCCGCGGGCCACGACCACGCGGCGGCCCTGCGCACGGACCGTCTCGATGGCCACATGGGCGAGACCAACCATTTCCCCTTCCTCGCGAAGCGGCCCAGCGCCGTGTACGGGCGGTGCGGGCGGTACGCCGGCCCAGGAGGATCCCCCAGCGGCCTACGGGCACAGCCGCTCAGCGGGAAGTTCTTC
The DNA here is from genome assembly GCF_014648695.1 of Streptomyces albospinus. Taxonomy (GTDB): domain Bacteria; phylum Actinomycetota; class Actinomycetes; order Streptomycetales; family Streptomycetaceae; genus Streptomyces; species Streptomyces albospinus. Next base: position 35,415 of record NZ_BMRP01000056.1, on the reverse strand, counting down.
GGTCTCGTCAGCAGGATCGGCACTTACGCCGTCGAGTGCGTCGCCATGCACATGGAGTGCGTCATCGCGCCGCACGAGAGCTGGGCGGAGTTCGCCGAACGCCTGCACGCCACCGAGCACGCCGGGGACGCCACGAAGCCCAACGGCCAATGCAATGAGCCGAGTTGTCGATGAGGGATTGGGCAGCAAACCAGTGTGAGGAATCCTTTGTGGGGGTCGGCTGGTCGATCCCGGCGGACGCGGGGGCGTCGGAAGCCGCGTCGCCAGGCGAACGTGCGCTCAACAGCCACCGACAGGTGCCCAGTTGGGTGTCCTGCGGTGTCCTGCGAGGTGGTCGGCCGGCCGGCGCAACTGCCTCACTCCTCGCCGCTCGCGCAATCTGTGGAATCGGCGGAGCGCATTGAGCGCGGGGAACCGGCGGGACGGATGTCGCTCGCGCGCCGTGGTGCCGGGTGCAGGATCAGCGGCAGGTAGACATCATCGACGATCTCCGTGATGACCTCGTCCTCGACGGGCGCGCCGAACAGCAGGAAATGGTTGCGCAACAGGTCGGTGGCGACCGTGGCCCGCCGTGAATCCAGGATCCAGGATTCGATCTCGCCGCGTTCGACGGCGCGCTCCAGGATGACGCCGAGGGTGGCCGGGCCTATGGTGTGGACCCGTTCGCGGATCAGGGTGGCGAAGTCCGGATCGCGTGTCATTTCGGTGAGCAGACCCCGCAGGATGCCGCCGAGCGGGCTGGCCATCTTTGCGGCGATCTGCCGCAGCAGGACGATGACATCCGTACGCAACGTACCGGTGTCGGGCAGGTCGATGTGGGAGACGCCCGCCAACTTGCAGGCGTCCATGACCAGTTCGGCGCGGTTGGCCCAGCGTCGGTAGAGGGCGGCCTTGCCGGTGCGGGCCCGGGTGGCCACTCGTTCCATCGTCAGCGCGGCGTAACCGGTTTCGCTGAGTTCCTCCAGTGTCGCCATGAGGATGGCGTTCTCCAGTTCCTCACCGCGGCGGCGGGGTCCTTTGCGGTGGTCAGCGGTACTGGCGCCGGCGGGTTCGGTGTTGGGTGACAGTGTGGCTCCCGAAGATGGCCTGTAGAGGTCGTTGCGTTCCCTATGGGGCCAGTCTATTCTCAAAATTAGAGAACCGTGCGTTCCTTAACGATGCAGGCGTCCAACGGGAGAGTCGACGTCGATGGGGAACGTGGAAACGAGACGGCAAGAGATCAACAGATATCGAGGGAACCGATGACGGAGACCGCCGCAACGCCACAGTCAGGGGACATCCCCGCCTTCCCGAACAACCGAAGCTGTCCCTACCAGTTACCGGACGGCTACAGCAGGCTGCGGGATGCACCCGGCCCGCTGCACCGGGTCACCCTCTACGACGGCCGCCAGGCATGGGTGGTGACCAAACACGAGACGGCACGCACGTTGCTCGCCGACCCCCGGCTCTCCTCCGACCGGGCCGACGCCGGATTCCCCGCCACGTCGCCGCGCTTCCAAGCGGTCCGGACCCGCCGCCCCGGATTCATCGCACTCGACGCGCCCGAACACGGCCCCAAGCGTCGGATGACGATCAGCGAGTTCACCGTCAGGCGGATCAAGGGCATGCGCCCCGAGATCGAGAAGATCGTGCACGGCTTCCTCGATGCGATGCTCGCCGCCGGACCGCCCGCCGACCTGGTCGGCCAATTCGCGCTGCCGGTGCCGTCCATGGTGATCTGCCGGGTGCTCGGAGTGCCTTACGCCGACCACGACTTCTTCCAGGACGCGAGCAGGCGCCTCGTGCAGGCCACGGACGCCAAAGGCGCGGTCGGCGGACGCGAAGACCTCGAACGCTACCTGGACGGCCTGATCACCACATTCCAAGCCGAGCCCGGCCCGGGGCTCGTCGGCAGCCTGGTCGCCGATCAGCTGGCCAACGGCGAGATCGACCGCGAGGAACTGATCTCCACCGCGCTGCTGTTGCTCGTCGCCGGTCACGAAACCACGGCCTCGATGACCTCGCTCAGCGTGATCACCTTGCTGGAACACCCCGACCAGTACGCCGCTCTGCGCGACGATCCCGCCCTCGTCCCCGGCGCGGTCGAGGAGTTGTTGCGTTACCTCGCCATTGCCGACATCGCGGGTGGCCGTGTGGCCAAGGCGGACATCGAGATCGACGGGCAGCTCATCCGGGCCGGCGAGGGAGTGATCGTCGTCAACTCCATTGCCAACCGCGATGGCACGGTGTTCGAGGACCCGGATATTTTCGACGTGCACCGGACGGCGCGCCATCACCTCGCCTTCGGCTTCGGCATCCACCAGTGCCTGGGCCAGAACCTCGCCCGCCTGGAGCTCGACGTCATCCTCACCGCTCTGCTCGAACGCGTTCCGACGCTCCGACTGGCCGTCCCGGTGGACCAGTTGACGCTGCGGCCGGGTACCACGATTCAGGGCGTCAACGAACTCCCCGTGACCTGGTGAGCGGTACGGAAGGCACGGTGATGCGGGTATCCGCTGACGGGATCGACTGCGTTGGCGGCGGCGTGCATGCGTGGACCGTGCCCGGGGTCTTCGAGCAGCTGCGTGACCATTCAGCGAGTACTCGGTGCGCTTTCGTGCGGCAGGAGGTCGTTCAATAAGGATCGCTGGCGCAAGAGTTGAGACATGAGGCATCTCGCTCCGTTGCTGGGGGTCTCGTTCGTTCTGTGCTCATTCCGGCAGCTTGGCCGTCGGCCCATCAGTGCGCACCCTGAGGATGTTCAGCGAGCAGTATGGGAGCGCTCCTGGAGTGCCTGGTATCGGTGCTCCTTGGGCGGGGTGCCGTAGGCGGTGCGGAAGGCACGGCTGAAGTCGGCGGCACGGGGGTAACCCCAGCGCGTTGCGCTGGAGTGGATCGGCGTGGATCGGCGTGGCGCGCAAGGTGATACTGCTCGGGGTCGGACCGGCGGATCACCTTCCGCTTCCGGTGGTACCCCAACAGGTGGTACGTCGTCGCAGGTCAGACGCGAATTGGACCGAGTTCCAGCGCGCGTTGATGCGCCCGGTAATCGGCAGTGACATCACTTGTGAGATCCACAGGCGCGTGAGTCCGTCCAATGAGGTCACGCCAGATTTCGAACCGATCCCCAGCAGGGTGGCCCTGGTCCTCACTTCGAAAGACGCTTTCCCGCACCATGCACCAACACCCCGTCCCCTTCGGTGTTTCCCGCTTGCCTGTCGTCGGTCCCCGCGTCGGCGCATCCGCGCCCTGCGCCGAACTCGGGTGATTCGGCCCGGACTGCGGCGTCACGGGTCCGAACTCCGTCGGTTCGTTTTGTCCCGGCCCGTCCGGCGAAGGGGGTGGGGGAGGCCCAAGTGGGGGGTTCCTGAGGGTGGTTGGGCGCCGTCATGCCGCAGAACACCCCGCACCCGCCAGGCCGACCTACGTCATACCCTCCGCGGTACGCACTCTTCGTCGCTCAGGTGAGCCACTCCCTTGAGTTGCAGGGTCCAGGGTTATCTGCCACATGTATTATGTCGAGTGTATGAGTTGGGGACCACGGAGAAGTCGACGATGCCGAAGCAGGTAGACCACCATCAGCGCCGCGAAGAGATCGCCCGAGCGCTGTGGCAGGTGGTGGAGCAGCGCGGCGTCTCGCATCTGTCCTTGCGCGAGGTCGCGAAGGAGGCGGGCATCTCCCACGGGGCGCTACAGCACTACTTCACCTCGCGGGAGGCGATGCTCTCCTTCGCCATGGACCTCGCTTACGAGCAGAAATCGCTGCGCATCAGCCGTGGCCTCCAGGAACTCGGCGACCTGCCACACCCCCGCGACGTACTGCGGCTGATGCTCGTCGAGATGCTCCCTTTGCACGCCGACGCCCGCGCGGCCAGCCGGATGAGCGCCGCCTACGTCCTGGAGGCGCTGCACAACGAGAAGATCCACGCGCAGGCGCGCGACGGTATCGCCCAAGGGCGTCTCGTCGTCGAGCAGTTGGTGCGCCAGGCGATCGCTGACGGGTACATCAGCCCTGACCGCGACCCGGTGGCCGAGACCAATCTGCTCCTCGCCCTCACCGGTTTCACCACGCTCATTGAACTGGACGTGGTCGGGCCACAGGACGCGCTCACCGCTGTCGACCAGTACCTGGACAGGCTGTTCGCCGGAAACGATCACGGGACGGGAAGTGAGGGGGGCCGCAGCCGATGACGAGCGTTCGCAACCGTCGTGCGGCATGAGTACCGTGTGCTGGGCAAACGCTGGTTCGGCCGGCACGCGCGTCCCTGTTGACGGTGCCGGGTGCTTGCCCCGGTGCGCAGACATGACGCTCCGGGCAGTCCCGCCCATGTCGAGGCAGCGGCGCGGCGGGCTGGGCACGGCACTGTGCTGGATGCATGGGGCGAGGGGGCCAGGATTCTCTGATCGGGCAGCGGTCGCAGCGTAGACGCCGTGGTGGCGCCCACGAGGGTGCGGCACTGCGTCTGGGCAGGACGGACGGTGTAGGCCCCGAGGTCCCGGCGGACGCAACCAACCCGCCCGTACACGATCAACCCGCCCGTACACGATCAACCCGTTGGTGTCGGAAGGGGCTTGGAAGGGCACGTCATGTCGTGCGCCGGGATCCTCCCCTTGAGCAGATAGGCGTCGACGACCGAGTCCACGCACGCGTTGCTGTTCTGGTACTGGCCGTGGTCGCCGCCGCCGGTGACGGTGACCAGCCGCGAGCCGTTCAGCGCCTTGTGCGCCTCCAGCGCGCCCTCGTAGTACGTGGCCGGGTCGTGCACGGAGTTGAGCATGAGGGTGGGCGGCAGCCCCTTGCCGGTGACCTTGACGTGCGGCGCGTCCGACTTCGGCCAGGACGCGCACGTCGCCGCGTACGCGAGTTCCCGAGCCCCGACCAGCGGGTACTTCTTGGTGTCCGTGGCGCTCTGCCGCAGCCAGTAGTTGAGGTCGTGGTTCCACGGGGTGTCGTTGCAGGTGACCGGGAAGAAGTCGGCGGCGAAACCGGGAGAAAGGTAGTTCGTGAAGGTCTTCTCGACCAACTGTCGCTCGGCCGGTGTCGCCGTGCCCCAGTGCTCCAGAGCGGCCAGTACGGACGCCAGAGAGCGCCACCCAAGGTCGGCGTTGTACATGCCCTGGAGCGTGGCGTTGTCGAGCTGGTTGGGGCCGATCGTCAGCGAGCCGATGGTGATGGGGTGGTCGTGCAGCGCGGTGCGGCGTGCCTCCCACGCGGCTTTCGCCTCGGCCGCCGTGCCCCCGTAGTGGTAGACGGAGTCGTACTTCGCAATCCATGGCAGGAAGTCCTGCTCGAAGCGGCGCTGGAAGCTCATCGGCTGCCCGAGCTCGGCCTGTTGCCAGGTCGCGTCGAACGGCTCGTTGCCCTCCATAGGGCCGGAAGCCGACACCCGGACAGCACCGGTCGGAGAAAGAGTTGCGGCGTATGCCAGAGGCCCGGACTGCTCAGTCCGGGCCTTCGCACCGATCAGAGACGGCTAGAGGAGGTTGAGCCAGATTGTGGTAGCTGCCCAAGCCGCTCGGATACGGACTTCGCTCCATGCCCCGAATCCCGGCATACCCATGCCGAACAGCGGGCCCGTACCGCGATCAGTACCAGGAACGAGCGCTCACGAACTGAGAGGGAAAGGATGTAACGCCCTCTGAGTTCTGACCGTGTCGAACCCGCTGGTACTTGCTGTCGCTGCCGCATTCCGGGCTGCGGGGGTGCGGTGCGGGAGGGGGAGCCAATGGAGTCCGTGGTGGTGATCCGGGGTGCGAGCGACAGCAGCGCGGTCGCTCCGTCGTGAAGTAAGTCACCAAATGCATGAGAACCGGACTTTTTGCCCTCGCGTCTCTCCACTCGACATCGGCTGCCCGACCCGCTGGATTCGGAATCGAAGGAGAGCGACTGTGTCTTTTCCCATCGCCCTGAGCATCGGCTTCTTCGGCTGTGCTGCTATCGCGGCGGTGACGTTCCTGACGGGTCGTCCCCGGCGGAGGTCCCATCGCGTGTCCGTCGCCTTGGGATGGTTGTGGGCGGCCGGGGTTGTGGGCCTGACGTTCGGTACGCGCTCCGGTGGTGGACAGGCGATGAACCTCAAGCTGCTCGACGGCTCGAACCCCGCCGACACCTGGGACTTCTTCCTCAATGTGCTCATGTTCGTCCCCGGCGGCCTGCTCCTGGCGAGCGCAGGCGTGCGCCTCTTGACCGCGGCGGCCTCCGGGTTCCTTGGCTCCCTCGCCATCGAGACAACGCAATACCTCACCGCCTCGGGGCGGACGGCCGACATCAACGACCTGCTGGCCAATACCCTCGGCTGCGTCGCCGGATACGTCACCGCCGCGGCGGTCCGAGGTGTGTGCCGCAGGGTCGAGGCGGTCACACCGCGCCGCGGGACGGGACGGGGCCGCGGACGTGGCACACCGCCAGGACACCGAATGTGATGCCGTGTGCGACGAGTGGACCGGGCGCGGCCTGCCCGGCATCCAGGCATCTGTGGACCGCAGACGCCCACCCCTCACCCGCTTACCTCGGCGGTACAGGCATCGGCTCCTGGCGCCGATCGGCGCAGCCGGTGGTGTCGGCCCAACCCGGGAAATATGCGTCGATCATGGCGGAGGTCACTTTCGGCTGCTCGATCTGGGGCAGGTGGCCGGCTTCGGGGATGACCTCCAGGTGGGCGTTGCCGAAGGCGTTGGCGTAGGCCGCACCGTAGGCCGGCGTGACGATGCGGTCGCTCTCTCCCCAGAGCAGGAGGGTTGGGATCTTCACGCGCCCCAGGCGGTGCAGCAGCTTGGGGTCGTGCATGTAGGGGTCGCCTGCGAGGGCGCGCAGGGTGGTCATGTCGGCCTGCCGGGCGGCGAGTTGCTCGGCGGGGGTGTTCGCGGGGTCGACGTAGTAGCGGTCGGCGTGGTGCCAGGCGTGGTCGGCGAGGCTCCGGGCGTCCAGAGCGAAGATGTCGCGGATCGGTTGGTTCTCGATGTGCACGCCCATGGCGTCGATCAGGACGAGTCCGGTGATGAGGTGGGCGGTGTCGCGGACGGCCATTTCGGCGGCGGTCCAGCCGCCGAGCGACGAACCGATGACGAGAACGTCGCGCAGTCGGCGGTCGTGAAGGTGATGGAGGTAGGTGAGGGCGAGGTCGTCGACGCCGGTGAGCCATATGGGGCGGTGGGTACCGTCCCAGCCGGGGTGTGTCGGTGTGATGGTGAGCGCGGAGTGGGAATGGTGCTCCGCGAGCCCGGCAACCGTGGCCGGGCCTCCGCCGCCGTGAAGGAGGAGGACGGGTCTGCCGGTGCCGGCCTCGGACAGGGTGAGGGGCAGGTCTGGATACGGGTGCACGGTGACCGTGCGGTGAGAAGACACGCCCTTCACGGTAACTAAACTTGTTGATATAAGCTAGCTTAGTTGTGGTCTTAGGCTGGAGCCATGTACGGCGAACTCCAAACCCTCGGCAGAGCGGTCAAGCAGGTCCAGTACCGGCAGCATCGAGCCCTGGAACGGCACCTCGCGGCCGTCGGCACGACCCTGGCCCAGTGGGACGCGCTGCGCGCCATCAGTAACGCGCGTGGGGCGTCGGCCCGCGAGCTGGCCGCCACGACGTTCCAGAGCGAGCAGGCATTCGGCACGCTCGCCAACCGCCTCGTCGCCCAGGGGCTGGTCGAGCGCCGGCAGGGGCACGGCAGGCGGATCGAGCACCACCTGACCCCCACCGGTGAACGGGTCCTGAAGGAGGGGCACCGGGTGGCCGACGAGGTGCTGGCCTCGTGTTTCGCCGCCCTGTCCGCAGCCGACCGCGCCGCCTTGCTCGACCTGCTCCGGCGCGTCCTCGCCGACGAGGGCGCGTAGCCCCGGTAACCGGCCATTGTTCACCGGCTGTTTCGACGCCTTGGCACCTCGATGTCGATGCCGACCGGGGGGCGTCCCGCTGCGGCCTTGCGGCCTTGCAGTGCTCGTACACGCGGAGCTGCTGCGGCAGCAGCCCGCCCTGGCAGGCAGCGGCTCCGCGTGAGCAGGGCCGCTGCGCCGCGACCTGGACAACACCTCCGTACCGGCAGGTGGGTTCAGCGGCTCGTGGGTCGGCAGCTGGACGTCGATCCCAGGTTGCCGATGCGGTAGCCGTCGGGACCGTAGCGGCAGCTATCTGATCAACTGGTGGATTCCGGCGGCGGTCATCACGGCCTGCGCACGGAAGGCCGCGTCCTGAAGCCGCCCGCGCCCGCGATCGCGGTGAGGCCCCTGCCAGCCGCAGGAGCCGACAGTCAGCAATATCAACTCGTAGCAGTCTGCGTATAGTTGACCACTGTGTGGCGCGACCGGCGCTGTCGCTCGACGATCATTCCCTCCTTCCCGGCCCGTCACCGACACCCTGTGAAATTTCATAGGCCGGCTCGCTGTCCGGCGAACCGGCGGCCGGCTGCCGCTCCATTCCAGCTCTGTGTTTTCACACCCGGCCCGCGGATTCACTTCTCGTGGTCCTTGGCGGCAACCACGTCGAGGGGCGAGACGTTCCATGCGATCGTTTCCCGACGTCCCGACGTCCCGACGTCCCGACGTCCCGGTTCGCCGGGGACTGCGCGTCGCCTATGCGGCAGCTCAGACACCGCCGCCTGACGTCTGGTCAATATCGTTCAATTTCCTTTCTATCGGGAGGACTTCGTGCACAGAACCTTCCGCCGATTCCGGCGGATATCAGCCTCCGTGGGGGCATGCGCTCTCGTCTTCGCTGGCTTTGTCGTGGGTCCGGCCGCGGCCGTCGCCCCCAACCCCCACGTCCGCGTGGAAGTCCCCGGCCCCGCAGGCGGCACGGCGGGAGCCGGCTACCGAGACGTCCCGCGCAGCTTCCCCCACACATCAGGACCTGCCCTGACGGGACCCGCCCGCGCGGCCGACGGTCAGGTCACCAAGGTGATCGACAACGGCGACACCAAGGACCGACTCGACGTCGTCGTCATCGGCGACGGATACACCGCCGACCAGCTGGACCAGTTCCACACCGACCTCAAGGAGAAGTGGAACGAATTCCTCAATGTCGAGCCGTACGGCACCTACCAGAAGCTCTTCAATGTCTGGGCCGTCGACGCCGTCTCCGCGGAAAGCGGGGTGAGCGGTGATCCAGGCAAGGACGTCTCCCGCAACACCGCCCTCGGCGCGCATTTCTGGTGCGACGGCGTTGAGCGGCTGCTCTGCATCGACCAGCAGAAGGTCGATGCCTACGTCGCCAAGGCTCCGGCAGCCGACCTGGTGCTCGTGCTTGCCAACAGCACCAAGTACGGCGGCGCCGGCTACAACGAGGCCAGTCCGACCCTGGGCTACGAGGGCATCTCCACTGCCTCTGCGCACGGCAAGAACGCAGACCAGGTCGCCATCCATGAGACCGGCCACTCCCTCGGCAAGCTCGCCGACGAATACTCCTACCCCGGTGTACCGGAATACGAGCAGTACACCGGGCCCGAAACCCCGCAGGCCAACTCGTCCATCCTGAACGCTGATGCCATGGCCGCCGGCCGCACCAAGTGGTTCCGATGGCTGGGTGCGGCCTCACCGGACGGCGGGGCGGTCGGGACCTACGAGGGCGGCAACTACTACGTCAAAGGGTTGTACCGTCCCACCGAGGACTCCCTCATGCGCAGCCTCGGCAAGCCCTTCAACCTGCCTGGCCGCGAGGCCATGATCGCCGGGTTCTACCGGCACGCTTCGCCCGCCGCCCCGGCTGACCGTACCCAGGCATGGAGCACCACTGCCCGCCTCTCCCTGCCCCGGGCGAATGACGTGGCCCACGGGAAGGTCGCTGTGCGCTGGTATCTCGACGGGCGCGAGCTGCGCCGCTACCGTGACCGTGACCGCGTGGCGGTGCGCGAGCTCGGGTTCGGCCGCGGCAGCCACCGGCTGACGGCCACGGTGACGGATGCCACCTCAGCGGTGCGTGACCCCGCGATCCGCGCCTTGTTGACCGGCTCGACCAGCTGGACCGTGCGACGTGGCAGTGGCGCCGCCGCCACCTCAGATCTCACAGCCCGGGCGGTAGCGAAGCCGGATGCCGCACCGTCCTCTGGCACAGGCGGCGTGGCTCCCCGGGTCGGCAAGGGGTCCAGCAGGGACTCTCGTTGACGACGCGTGAGGAGCCTCTTGACATCCGAGGGGGTGGGTGGCCGAAGCCCGAGCAGATAGGCTTGGGCCGCGGCCTGGGGGTTCAACTCGCCTGAATCTGCCCGCGATTCGGGCCATGACCTGGTCGGCCATCGCCCGCCGGCGGGCAGGGGCTACGCTACGGCCTGCGGCCACCGCACGATCTTCAGGAGTCCACGCAACCCCCGATGATCACGCGGTGGCCGTACCCGTTCACAACCGGGCCACTGGTTACTTGTACTCCTGCGTCGATTCGGGCACGGGACGACGGATCTGCCGTGTTCTACGGGGTGCCGTGGCCGTCGAGAAAGCGAAGCAGCACAGCGGCCTCCGCGCGGAGCCGCGCGACTCGGTCAGCGTGGGCGGGTGCAGTCAACTGCGCTGCGACTTCCAGCCGTTCGGTGGCTTCTGATCGCACGATGTCCGCCACACTGCACTCGCTCAGCTCACGCCGCGCCGCCTCGGTGGCACCGGCACCGACCGGTGACTGTTCGAGGGCCAAGCCGCGCAATGCGACTTCGTTTACGGGCACCGCCTCCGCGTTGTCCAGCGCGGCGAGCGTTGCGCGCAGGGCGCTCACCGCCGCCTTGTCACGGGAGCGCATCGCTTCCGGGAGGGCTTGACGCATACGAACACGTAGGGACATGCCAGGACCTTATGGCCCTGCCGCTGCCCCCACAACGGGATATCGTCCGCGTCATCCGCGTCATCGGTGCCATCACGATGCGGTTCGGAAAGGTCAACCCGTTCAGCGCGACCGGCCGGGACAGGATCTCGGTTGTGCGGGATGCGGAGGACGTAGTGGTCCTTGCGTGGGAAACAGGGATGCTCCTTGTTGGTATCAGTAGGTGTGTGATCCGGACAGCGCCGCGGGGTGCGCCAGCTCCATGTCGAAGCCGTCCGCACCGCGGGCGCCATGAGCGGCTCGGCTTCCCCAGCCCCTTCAAGTTCGCGCAGAAGCCCTACGCCGAGCAGGCGAAGGCCGAACAAGCGAATCCCAAGCCCCGCCACACCACGCTGACCTGCTGATCAGCACCGGTCGTGCAACAGCGACCGCACTCCGTGTACGACGTCGCGATCCGGTTGAGCGCACCAGGAGCCCTCGGCTCATAGGCTCCGTGCATGGGTAACTGGTCTGTCGAGCAGCACGGCGGGGTCGCGAAGCTGACGTTCACCCGCCCGCCCCGCAACTTCCTCGACTTCGCCTCGATGGCCGAACTGGGTGACCGTCTCGAAAAGCTCGCCGAGCAGTCCGCCCAGGCCAAGGTCGTCATGCTGACCGGTGGTGTGGATGGCTGCTTCGTCGCCGGAGGTGATCTGGCCGACCTTCAGCGCGCCGGCCGGGGTGAGGCGCCGGAGGGTATTCCGTCGTGGCTGCGTCTGACCGGCCTGTTGCGCGACATGCCGCAACCCACCGTCGCCGCCGTCGACGGGCGGGCTTTCGGCGGGGGCAACGAGCTCGCACTGGCCTGTCAGTTGCGGATCGGTTCCGAAAGGGCACGACTCGGCCTTCCCGAGGTCACGGTCGGCATCATTCCCGGCGGTGGCGGCTCGCAGCGGCTGCCGCGCCTGATCGGCCCAGGCGTCGCGGCCGAAGCCGTACTGCGGGGCAGGATCTTCTCCGCAGCCGAAGCGCAACGTCTCGGCTGGCTCAATGCCGTCCTGCCTGCGGACGGGTTCGTCGACGCGGCAGTCGCCTGGTGCCAGGAGATGGCGGACCTGCCGTCGGCCGCACTGTTCGCGGCCAAGAAGGTCCTCGTGCAAGGGCTGGAACTCCCGCTGGAGCAAGGAATCAAGCTGGAGACAGCAGAATTTCTCAACATCGTGGGAACGAGTCCCGAGCTCGACGAGGCGATCCGCCGGCTCTCGCAGTAACGGAAGGCCGACGGCCGTCCTCGGGCTCGTCGAGGACGCCGCCGCCTCACTCACCACTGACCCCGAAGGTCGGGGACAGGTCCCATCCATTCCCTTCCGGCAATACGGCAAGCGTTCAACACGTCCATGAATTGCCCGCGTTGAGTGGATGGCCCGTCTTGCCGTGTGGCTGATGCCATGATGGGCGTGGCGAGCTCAGGCGCGGCGCACCGTCGGCGGGCGGCGCACTCGGGAGGAGTGCACACCCCGGTCCGCGAGGGTTGAGTGCCGCCCGCGCCGAGAGCGCGCGTCCGCCGCCGGGCAGGGCGGCATCCGGCACGTCGTCCTCCGTCGCGAGCTCGCCGGACTGGAGCCCGGCCGGGCCGAAGGCGATGGCCAGCTGCCGGCCGGAGCCCGCCAGGACCTGCCCCAACACCTCGATCGCGCGACGGTCCGCGTCCATCGTGGCCGCGAAGTCGCCGGAGAACGCCTCCTCGTGCTGGAAAGCGAGGTGGATCATGCCGTCGGACGCGGCGGCGCGTTGCCCAGGGCGTCGAGGTCGTCGCGTGAGGCGCGGTGGACCTCGGCGCCGGGGAGACTCTCTGCCGTCGATGGTGCGTCGATGTCCTTCATCGACGTTCGGGTCACCAAGGCACTTCCCCTGCGTCGTCGAAGAAGCCGCCGGTCGGGCCGTCGTCGGGCAGGGTCGCGAGTCGGATCGCGATCGCCGCGCCCTGCTGCGGGGTGCGGACGCCGCGGAAACCGTTGAGGTCGGTCGCGCAGTAGCCGGGGCAGGCGGCGTTGATCAGGATGTTCGTATCGCGCAGTTCCTTGGCGTACTGGATCGTGACGGCGTTGAGGAACGTCTTCGACGGCGCGTAGGCGACGGCGATCGGGCCTGTTTCGGCGCCGGGCGTGGTCTGCCGGGTGAGCGAGCCCACGCCGCTGGAGATGTTCACGATCCGCGGCGACGTCGAGCGGCGCAGCAACGGCAGCATCGCGTTGGTGACGCGGATGACGCCGATCACGTTGGTCTCCACCGCCGTCCGCACCGTCGCGACGTCGACCGTGGTGGGCATCTGTGGCGCGCTGCCGGTTATGCCGGCGTTGTTGACCAGCACGTCGAGGCGGCCCGCGCGGTCCTCGATCAGCTCGGCGGCGGCGGTCACGCTCGCGTGGTCGGTCACGTCGAGCGGTACGCCGAACGCGCCGACGCCGGCCGCCCGCAGCTTCGCCACGGCGGCCTCGCGACGCTCGTCGTTCCGGGCGCCGACGCCGACGCTCCACCCCAGGGCGCCCAGAGCCGCCGCGATCTCGTACCCGATGCCCTTGTTCGCGCCGGTCACCAGCGCAATCGTCTGTTCAGTCATACGACTGATCCTGTCCGGGGCCGGCGCGAGTTGGCCAACACCGATGGGGTGGGCAGCGATACCGCACGGGTATCGATCCCGGTGGGGGCGGGTAGCATTGCGCCGTGGAGACACGGGAGTTGCGGTATTTCGTCGCCGTCGCCGAGGAGCTGCACTTCGGGAGGGCCGCGCAGCGGCTCGGGATCGCGCAGCCCCCGCTGTCGCGGGCGATCCGCCAGCTTGAGCGGCGCCTGGGGGCGGGGCTGCTGGAACGCACCAGCCGCGCGGTCACCCTGACCGAGGCCGGGGCGGTGCTCCTGCGGGAAGCCCGGGCGGCGCTGGATGCGGTCGAGGCCGCCGAGCGTCGCACCCGTCGCGCTGCCCTCGTGGCGACCGGCCGTGCCGGCGTGGTCCTGGCCACGAAGGCCGGCGCGTCCAGCGAACTGCTGGCCAAACTGCTCGACGCCTATGCCGCCGAACCCGATGCGGTCACCGTGGACCTGCTCCTGTGCGGAATCGGCGAGCAGGAACGAATGCTGCGCGACGGCCGGGCCGACGTGGCTCTGCTGCACCTGCCGTTCGACACCACGGCCGGGTTCGACATCGAGGAACTCTGCACGGAGAGGCAGGTCGTGGTTCTGCCGGCCGGGCATCCCCTCACCGGCCGAACTCATGTGCAGATGGCCGACGTCACCGAGCTGCCCGGCCTGCCGATGCCGCGCTGGCCCGGCCGAGACGGTACGTACCCGGACGGCCCCGGTCCGCAGGCTCGCGACCATGTGCAGTTGTTCCAGCTGATCGCTCTCGGCCGCGCTTGCTGGATCGCGCCGGAGTCATGCCGAGCCCAACTACGCGACGATCTCGCCACCGTGCCGGTTCTGGACGCACCGACAGTCACGACGGTCATCGCATGGCCACCGCACAGCCGGTCCCGAGCCGTCGCCGGCCTCGTCCGGACCGCGGCACGTCTCTGAAAGCTCGCAAAACGATCACGGTGGGAATTCTTGAGGCGTATCCGGTAGTTGAGGTTGCAGGCAGGGGAGACGAGGGCGTCGTGCAGGTCGAGGCGTCTTTCCCGGCGGACGGCCAGGCGTGTGCAGTGGTGCAGCAGTGAGAAGGGCTGCTCGGCGACGTAGCGGAGCTTGCCCAGGCCCTTGATGTCCGGTCGCCCTTGCGGGAGTTCACCGGCAGGATGCGGCGCTGGAGCAGTTCACGGCGATGGGGGTTGCTGCCGCATCGCTTGTCGCCGAGCAGGGCGTCGGGGCGTCTGCGCGGCCGTCCGGGTTTGCCGACGGTGGGGGATGCCCTCGATTTCGGCGGATTGCTCCGCAGAGGAGTGGCGGCGTTGCTACCCCCGCAGGACCAGGAGTTCGGTGTTGCGGTCCGCCGCCGTACCCGCCATCTCCTCATGGACGCCGCTGCCCATCTTGGCGGCGAGTCCGGGCGTGTTGTAGGCCAGCTCACGGTAGAGGGAGGCGAGGCCGACCGCGGAGAGGTCGTCGAAATCCGCCCGGTGCGGGGCGGCGGACTCCACCAGCGTGGTGAACAGCGACAGCGTGCCGTCCTGGTTGTCGACGAGTTCGAGGAGCCGTGCGTGCTGGGGGTAGTCCACGTGGGAGGCGGTGTTGACCTCCCAGAAGGAGCGGGCCGGTGTCGGGTGGGCGTGCGGTGTGATGCGGTTGACGTGGCTGTGTCCGTTGATCCACGCGACCACGTTCGGGAACCGGCTCAGCAGGGCGATCACCTCCGCACCGTCGTGCCGGATTTCGTCGGCGCGGGCCGCGTCGCGGCGCCGGGTCATGCTCGGGCTGTGGTGGTGACTGAAGACGAGGATGTGGGCGTCGTCGGCGGTGGTGTTGCGCACCAGGCGCCCGTCGGCGTCGTAGTGGTGCGCGCTGTGGGCGGTCAGGGTGCTTTCCAGCCAGCGCAGTTGCTCGGTCCCGAGTGACCCCTCGTAGTGGCCGCTGCGGTAGGTGGTGTCGATGCTGATGCCGAGGACGCCGTCCGCGATGCGGAAGATGTAGTACATCCGCTCACCGTCCAGGTGATTCTCGGTGTACCCGTGCCCGACCGGGCCCGCTCCCGCATGGGCCGGGTCGAGGTGTGCACTGACGTAGTCGTGCGGGGTGACCAGGCGCCGACGCGGGTCGGCGGTGACGGTCCGGGCCCGGCGGGCGTTGTGGTGCAGGATCTCCTTCAGGACGGTGCTCTTGGGGTCGTCGCCGGATTCCAGCACCTTGGCGAAGGCGGCCACGTCGGTATCCGGTACGGAGAAGAGCTTGCGCGCCCCGGTGATGTAGTCGCTCAGGTAGGGGTCCTGCGGGGCCAGGCATCCGCCCGGCAGGTCGTCGTGGTTGCCGGGCGTCGAGTACCAGGGGATGTGCAGGCCCGGGCTGGTGACGGGGCGTATCGCGGCCTCCAGGAATCCGGGGATCCGCGGCATTCCGCGCAGTTTGTCCTGGTCGCGCAGGTCGGAGTCGGGGTGCCAGTACAGCGGGAGGCCGCAGTTCTGCACTCCCTCGTACGCGGCCGGGTCGCCGGTGTTGGGGGTGATCCGGCCGCCGCTCATCAGCGTCAGGAACCACTCCAGCTCCACCATCGAATGGTTGTCGATGTTGTCGCCGGTGGACATCACAAAGGCCGGGGGCAGACTGGTGTGGGGTCCGCCACCGATCGTATTGACCTGCTCGACCAGCGAGACCGCGCCCGCGACCGACAGCGCCTCCTGGTCCCGCCACGACCCGGGCGATCCGGCGCGCAGGAACTCGGTCCGCAACGGGCTCTGGACGTCGGCCACATGCAGGTCGGTGAACTGCACGAAGCACGCCAGCGCGGCCCGCCGGTCCTCCCGCCCGCTCCGGGCGGCGGCGAGTTCGCCCCGCACGACAAGGGGCCATCCAGGTCCGGAGCTGATGTGCCGGTAGCCTCCGCTGCCGGTCAGCCGTGCGGTGGTCTCGAGCGTGGTGGCGCCGTACGGTGCGGCCCGCTTCACGGCGGGGCGGGCGGGTGCCGCGCCGGTGCCGGCCGGTGCCGGGCCGGCGACCGGTTGCGTACTGCTGCTGCGCCGGCCCGGGAGGGCGTAGGAGACGCCGGCCGCTGCGACGGCGGCACCTGAGCTGAGGAGGAATCGACGGCGGTCGGTGGTGGTTGCAATTCCGGCCATGGGGCCCTCCCGTACAGTGGCGGGCGCGCCCGGCCACAGCGGTGTCACCAATCGGAATCTCTCATTCCCAAGGGTGCGCGGTGCGCCTGGCCGGGAGTTGAACGCGCCCGGAACGCGGAACGCCCATCCGCCGTCGGATCGGCCTGGTGCCCGACAAATGCCCCGAGGGTGTCGGGCGTCCAGCTGAGCGGGGTGAGTGCGGCGAGGACGGCCTGAGTCATGGCGGTCTTCAAGGACGTGGGCGACGAACGGGGGACGGTTCGTGCGCGTTCATGTACGTCTGTGGCACGGGTGCCTGTACGCCTGTGGCACGGGTGCGGCGAGGGAACCTGCGCGGGATGGCTTGGTGGCGCCCGGTCGCCAGGGCTCGCCGGTCGACCTGGTCTGCGCGTACGTGCTCCGGTGCCGTCCACCGTCATCTGCCGTTTGCTCGGCGGGCCCTGTACCGACCACGACTCTTCCGGGAGCGGACACAGTGGCTGATGCACGGGGCAACGGCCCGGCAGGCTCGAATGGGGTTCGTCGAACTCTGCGCCTGTTTGGGGGAGTTGGTGAACCGGATGGAGTCACGAAAGACGCCCGGGAGGGAGGTGGGGCATGACGATGACGGGTTGCTGGGTACACCGCCTCGGCGATCCGGCGCCGCCACTCCTCGTGGTCCACCTGCCCGGGCATGGGGTCGCCTCGCCGTTCGCGTAGTAATGCACTTGCATCGCTTCCCGGTATAGGATGTGATGCAAGCGCATCGAAACGAACGGACAGCCAATGCCATGGCGTGACATGGCACGTCATGGCGCGGCGAGGGAAAGGGGGCAGGGGCGCACGCTCACCACAAGGCGGAGCGAGCGGCCCGGCGACGCGATGGACACTGAACTGTGGAAGCTGAACGCGATCGAGCTGGGCGCGGCCGTCGCCCGCGGCGAGGTCTCGGCGGCCGAGGTGGTGGAGAGCCATCTGGAGCGCATCGCGGCAGTGAACCCGGCCGTGAACGCCGTCACCCAACTCATGGCGGACAGCGCCCGCGAAGCCGCGGGCGCAACCGACCGGCGCCGCGCGGCGGGGGAGCAGCTCGGCCCGCTGGCCGGAGTGCCCTTCACCGTCAAGGAGAACATCCACGTGGCGGGCTGGGCGACCACGCACGGCGTGCGGAAGTTCCGCGATCACGTGGCCGAGGCCGACTCCCCGCCGGTGCGCCGGCTCCGTGACGCGGGGGCGATCCCGATCGGCCACGCCAACATGCCCGATCTGGCGATCTCCTCGGACCCCGCCAGCCAGCTGTACGGCAGGACGTACAACCCCTGGGACCGGTCGAAGACCCCGGGCGCGAGCAGCAGCGGCGACGGGGTGGCGGTGGCCGTCGGCATGGCGGCGCTCGGCCTCGGCAACGACTCGGGTGGCTCGGTGCGCATGCCCGCGGCCTTCAACGGAGTGGCGGCACTGAAACCGAGCTACGGCCGCTTCGCCGCCGACCACCGCGTCATGGGCCAGGAGCCGATGCTGGCCTCCCAGCTCATCCCCGTCGACGGCCCGATCGCCCGCTCGGTCGCCGACCTGCGCGCGGCCTACGAGGCGCTGGCGGGCGCGGACCCGGAGGACCCGCGGGCGGTCCCGGTACCCGCATACGGGCCCCGCCCCACCGGCGCTCTCAAAGTGGGCGTCGTGGCCGACCCGGCCGGAGCCGGTGTCCACCCCCGGATCCGTGCCGCCATCCACGAGGCAGCCACCGCACTGGAGCAGGCGGGTTACGCCGTGGAGGAGGTGAAGATCCCCCAGGTCGCCGAGACATTGGAGTGTTACGGCAAGCTCATCATGACCGAGTTCGCCGTGAAGTGGCCCCGCATCCGGCAATTGCTCAGCGAGAAGGGCGCCCAACACATCGACCTGTTCATGGAACGCACCCCGCACACCGAACTCGCCGAGTTCCTCCGGCAGACCGGCATCCGGCTCGGCATCCAACGAGACTGGGCCACATTCCTGGACACCCACCCGCTGCTCCTCGGAGCCACCTGTCCACAGCCCGTCCCCGGGTTCGACATGCTCCCCGACGACACCGACGCCGAGAGCCACGCCCAGATGATGCTGGCGGGAGCCCTGTGCACCGTGACCTCCCTGGTCGGCGTGCCTGCGGTGAGCGTGCCCACCGGGTTCGCGGACGGCATGCCACAGGGAGTCCAGCTCATCGGTCAGATGTACCGCGAGGACCGGTGCCTGGAGGCTGCCGAGGTGATCGAGCGTCAATTCGGCGTGCTCGCACCCATCGACCCGCGCCGGTAACCCGAGCGCGCACCGGTGTCCGCCCTGGCGACGGGGCAGGGCGGACACTGCAAGCCGACCCAGGTACGATCCCGCGGTACCGCGCCACCCCGCTCGTCGACCTCGAACCGCGCCCGGCGAAGGGCGCCTGCCACCGCGGTCGCCGCTGTGGCCATCGGTCGAGAAACGCCCCTGGGCATTGCACCTCCGGACGCGGAAGGCAGCAGCCGCCCGGGCAGGGTTCGTGACACGCCGTGGCATGCGCTGCGTTCTGTGAGGGCGAGGTCTACCGCTGCCCGAGGTCGGACGCCTCGACGAGGGGCGCTCCGGTGCGGGGGCGCACGCATGGTCTGCGCGGTCCCGAGAAGCCCTGAACGTTTCGGTGTTCAGGGCTCCTCGGGCTGCGCGGCGGTGCTACTTCTTGGAGTCGCGCTTGACCCATGTCATCGGCGCGGATTTTCCGGGTGCCTGGATCAGGACACGTGCGGGAATGGCGACGATCTTCTG
The DNA here is from genome assembly GCF_014648695.1 of Streptomyces albospinus. GTDB lineage: Bacteria > Actinomycetota > Actinomycetes > Streptomycetales > Streptomycetaceae > Streptomyces > Streptomyces albospinus. The sequence continues at coordinate 16,202 of NZ_BMRP01000056.1, read as the reverse complement.
CTTCGGTTTCCCGTCGGCCGGGAAGAGATGAATCCGGTAGATGATGAACCCCTTGTACCCACCGGCGTTGGCGCGCCCGTCGAGCCATCCCACAGTGCCGTCGGGAACGTCGATCTCGGTGTCCTGTTCGGCCATGCTGGTCCACTTGTTGGTGGTGGTGACCGACTCGCTGTAGGTGAAGTTGAACTCGGCTCCCGTGTCGGGGCCGGGCGCCTTCGGTTTGATCGTCGTGGTGAGCTTCCCGCCGGCGGACCAGCCCTTCGTCCGGCCGGTGTCCCGTCCGACAGTGGCCTGAGTCTTGTAGGTGAGCTTCGCCTTCCCGGTCACTTCTGCCGTCGACTGCACGGTGGGGTATTTCTGGTCCAGAACGCCGACGAAACCGCAGTCGGAACCGTCCGCATCGTCCTTGCCGCAGTAGTGCTGGGCGTTCATGCCTTCCAGCCACGGCTCTTGGTCATCGCCACTGTTCCTGCGGATGTCGATCTCCGTACCGGGCGGGACGTCCCACCCCCTCCCGAGCCGGCTCTTCACGTCCCGTAGCGCATCGTCGAGCCGGTACACCTTCTCGACGTCCTCGCGCGTGACCCCGCGCCGGTCCTGCCCCAGAGCCGGGTACCCCTGGACCGCTTCCCGCTGATTCAGGGGTGCGGTCCGCTCCAGGAGGCTGATGACCTCCTGGTCACTCCCGTAGAACGTGTTGCCGCCGTCGTCGGCCGCGCTCGCAGTCTCCGGCTGGCCGGCTGTGGCCGGCGTCTGGTTTCCCATGAGTGTGGTCGCCACGAGTGCCGTGACGAGTGCCGCTGCCGCGAGGACAGCGGCACGCCGAGCCCTCCTTCCCGGCGTCGTGCGGTGCTTGCCGGGCTTGCCGGCTTTCGGTGCGCTCAAGGCATCTCCTCGGAATCGGTGTGCAGTCCGCACGTCGGCGGTGCTTCAGGTCGGGAAGGGCGGGTCATGAGGTTCCGCACGCCGTTGCGGTGTGCCGGCGCGGTCGGGCTTACGGGTCTTTCCGCTGCACGCGCTGGTAGGTGCCGCACGCCGGTTGGCGCGCCGGAGGTTCGTCCGGATCGCGGTGTGGTGGAGTGCGCAGCGGTCACCGATCGGATCGGTCACCCCTTTCACCTGCGGCAGGTCACCCGGATCCGCGCCGTCCGATGTAGCGGTCACGAGGTCTTCCAGCAGCTGCCCGGCGCCGCCCGACCCGCCGGACTTCTCCCCCCACAAGGAAGATGCCGACAAGTGTCGGGCGGGCCGGACGCGGGCGCTTCGGCGCGGCGAGCAACCCTCGTGACGAACACCAACGCCCTTGCGGTGATGGCCGTATCGACCACCCGTCACATGATCAGCGCCCCGACCACCCTCCCGCAGCCGCAATCGGGGCGGCCTTCTGGGTAGTTGAGCCGCACGAAAGTGCAACCTCAGGCATCTGCCGAGGGCAAAAGACGCGACCGTGGTGGGATTTCCCGGCCGCTGGGGCGAGGGAGCGGAAGCCGAACAGACACCTCCGACTTCGACTTCGTCGGAGCCCTGGATTGAACACCATCAGCCCCGCGGCGTAGTGATGCCCCAGAAGATAACTCCTCGGGTTGACGCCGACGTATATCCGGGGTCGCTACGTTGGGTTATATGCAGCGCCTGTACGAGTTCTTCCGCGGACATCCGACCATGGCAGATGGCTTGTGGGGGTTGGCCCTGCTGGGGTTCTCGGTGCTGCACGTCGTAGGGGACCACGGTTCGCAGTTGCAGCGTCTTCTGGAGGGTTCGGCCGCGTGCGCGCTGTCGCTGGTAGTGGCGCTGCGTCGCCGGGCACCGGAGAAGATGCTGCTGCTGGCGGGCGCTACCGGCATCGGCCAGCTTGCCTTTGACCTTCACCCGGTCCCGGGCGATGTAGCGATGCTCGTCATCGTTTGTACGGTCGCCTCCGCGGGTGCCCAGCGGGTGCCCAGCGGGTGCGCAGGCTCGCGCTGCTCGGGTCGCTGGGCGCCGCCGCGCTCTGCGGATGGCGCTGGCCCTCCCACACGCAGACACCCTGGAGCTGTCTGGTCACCGTCTTGTTCACCTCCATTGCATTCATCCTGGCCTGGCTGAGCGGGTACGCCCTGCACGCCCGGCGCGCGTACTACGCGCAGTTGGAGGGGCGCGCCGAGCGGTTGATGCGGGAGCGCGAAGCGGCAGCCGTCGCCGCCGCGCGCGCCGGGATAGCCGTCGAACTGCACGATGTCGTGGCGCACAACGTCTCGGCGATGGTCGTGCAGGCCGACGGCGCAGCACGCATCCTGGCCGCCTCGCCGAACCAGTCCAAGCGTGCGCTGTCCACCATCTCTCGGACCGGGCGCCTCGCGCTGGCCGAGATGCGCCAAATGCTGGGGCTGCTGGGCGAGTTGGACGCCAGCGGCAGCTCCTACGTGCCACAGCCCGGCGTCGACCAACTCGGCGACCTCATCGACCAGGTACGCGGCGCGGGCCTGCCGGTGGACCTCACGGTCGACGGAACGTCCCGGCCGCTGTCCATGGGAGCCGAACTGAGCGCCTATCGCATCGTGCAGGAGGCGCTGACCAACACCCGCAAACACGGCGGCCCACACGCCCACGCCATCGTCCACATCACCTACACGGACTCCGCACTCCACGTACTGGTCGAGGACGACGGGCTCGGTGCGCCGCACGAGTTGTATGAGGAGGGTGGGGCAGATGGCCTCGGCCAGGGCCTGCTCGGCATGCGCGAGCGCATCGGCATGGTCGATGGCACGCTGGCCGCTGGACCACGGCCCGGTGGCGGCTTTCGGATCAGCGCCACGCTTCCGCTCGACAAAGACGCCGGCGCCTACTCCTAGTGGCTCGTCCAGCAGTCTCGGCCGGGTGATCGAGGTGTGGCTCGTAGGCAGGCAGGATCTCGACTCGACCTGTCATTTTCTGATGTGCCGTCAGCTTGAGCTGCCGGTGCATTGGTTCGATGCGCGCGCGTTGAGCTCGGACGCGGGTGGCCTCGCGTGCCCGATGTGGCGAGGTGCTCGAATTGTGCAGCTGACTTCTCTGCAATAACCACGCCGAGAAGCTGTGCGGACCAGGCTGAGCCCGACAGGCCGGCCCGTTGGCCCATGCCCTCGGCTCTGTTGCGCTAACCGTCGCCCTGTTCGATGTGCAGATGGATTGGCCCGCGTAGAACGGGGCTGCGCCGGTACGGCGGCGGGTCGGCGACAAGCCTGGGCCGGTCGAGGCGGCGTACCAGCTCACTCAGTGCGATCTGAGTTTCCCTTCGGGCCAGCGGGCCGCCGAAGCACAGGTGGATGCCACTGCCGAACCCGAGGTGCTGGTTGTCACGCCGATCGGGGTCGAAGCGGTCGGGATCGTGGAAGCGGTTCGGATCGCGGCTGCCCGAGGCCAACATCAACATGATCCGCGAGCCCTTGGGGATCACGGTGCCGGCGACGGTGATGTCGCTGTACGCCGCCCGCCAGGGAATGATGTGCACGGGAGGCTCGTAGCGCAGCAGCTCCTCGACCAGCGGCACGACCAAGTCCGGTTCGCCGCACAGTCGTTGCAGCACCTGCGGGTGGCGCAGCAGCGTCAGCATGCCGTTGGTGATGAGATTGACGGTGGTCTCGTGGCCGGCGATCAGCAGCAGGTTGGCGGTGGCGACGATTTCCTCGTCGGTCATCCGCCCGTCGGGCCCGTCGTCGTTGGCCAGCCGTGACAACAGGTCGTCGCCCGGTCGGCCGTGGCGTTGGTCCAGCAGCCCGCCGAGGTACTGGTGAAGGTCTTTACGGGCCTGCACGCCCTTGTCCAATTTTTCCTTCGGGTCGGTCTTGGGGTTGTAGTCGATCGAGTTGATGAGGTCGTTCACCCAAAGGTGGAACCGCGGTTCGTCCTCACGTGGCACGCCGAGCAGGTGGCAGATCACGGTGACGGGGAACGGGTAGGCGAAGTCGTCGACGATGTCGATCTGCTCCTTGCCTGCGAAGTCGTCGATCAGGCTGCTGACGGCAGCGGTCAGGGCGCCTTCCATGCCGGTCACCAGCCCCGGGGTGTGCGGGGGGCCGAAATGGCGCATCGCCAGACGCCGCAGGCGGTCGTGCTCGGGCGGGTCGAGGTTGATGAACGCCGGCGTGGTCTGCTCCTCGGCTCCGGCCGTCGGGTGGGAGAGATTGCGGCTGTCCGAGCTCAGGTGCGGGTTGTGTAGTATGTCCGCGAGCTCGCGATAGGTGCTGATGACGTAACTGCCGTCCTCCTGCTGGGCCACCGGCGTCTTGCGCAGCTCGGCGTACAGCGGGTACGGGTCGGCTCGTGAGGAATAGTCGAGGATCCGGCGCAGCGTGTCGGGCGTCTCGGTCGTGGTCATCTCGCTTTCCCTCCTACCGGTGCTGGTACGCGGCCGTGACGCGTCGCTCACTCGGGTCATGACCGGTGACGACCACAGTGGCGCCCTGGGCGAGCAGGACGGGGCCGGGGAAGTCGACGGGCACCGGCTTCATGTCGGCGGGCTGGTCGGGCGTGGGGCACGGCGGTGGGAAGGGCGCGGCCGTCTCGATCAGCCGCCGGTAGTGGTCCAGCCACTTCGCGTTGTCGAAACTCACCGCCGCGGTGACGCGGCCCCGATAGCCGTATGCGGCGACGAAGCGGTGGTCGGGCACCGACCCCTGGGTGACGACCACCTCGTCGGCGAAGGTCGGCACGCCGACCGACTTGATGTTGACGCCGAACTGGATCGACCAGAAGACCGGGAGGCACAGGTGGGGCCAGCGATCCGCCTGGCCGCTGACCATGTTGTGCGCCGCGACCTCGGCCTGCTCCACGGCGTTGGCCCAGTGCTCCAGCGAGATGAGCCGGTACTCGTAGATCGGATTCGGGCAGCGTGCCACGTCTCCGGCGGCGAAGATGTCGTCGGTGACCAGGCCGTTGAGGTCGAGGGCGCGGCAGCCCGTGTCGCAGGCGATTCCCCAGACACCCGCCGCCAGTCCCGAGTCCCGCAGCCACTCGGTGTTGCGGATGCCGCCGAGTGCGACCACCGCCACGTCGGCGTCGACCGTACTGCCGTCGTCGAAGTGGGCGCGGCGCAGCCGCCCCTGTGCGTCGCCCTCCAGCTGCGTGACCTTGACACCGCAACGCAGGTCGACACCGTGAGCGCGCTGCATGTCCGCCGCGACCTCACCGATCATGGCGCCGAGCGCCCCGACCAGCGGCGCCGGCGCGAGTTCGGCGACGGTCACCGGGATGTTCCGTTCGCGGCAGATGGACGCGATCTCGGAGCCGGTGAATCCCGCACCGATGACCAGTACCCGGGAGGGCCCGGCGGCGAGGGCTCGCTGGAGGCCCTCGGCGTGTTCGCGCGTACGCACGATGAACACCCCGTCCAGAGCCGCCTCGCTCTCGACGAACCAAGGCCGGGCCCGAACCCCGGTAGAGATCAGCACCCGGTCGAAGGGAATCTTGCGTCCGTCGGTCAGAAGCACGTGGTTGGTCGCCAGGTCCAGCCCGCCGGCGGGCACGCCCAGCAGCCACTCCGCATCGATGTCACGACGTCGGGGGAGCTTGGTGCCCCCGGCCGGCACCCATCCGGTCAGTACCTGTTTGGACAGGGGAGGCCGGTCGTAGGGCTCGCCCAACTCGTCGCCGATCATGGTCAACGATCCGGTGAAACCCTCGTTGCGCAGGGCCTCCGCGGCCCGCAGTCCGGCCAGGGACGCCCCGACGACCACGATGCGGCCGTCGCGCTTGAACGCTTGCAGATTGTCGGCGCTGGTCATGACGGTGACGCCTCCGCCGGTGCGTCCCGCCCCTCCAACTGGTCGACCAGAATCGCTTGGACCGGGCAGGCCGCCGCGGCGCGCAGCACCTGCTCGCGCCGGGCGTCGTCGGGGTTCGGGTCGTACATCAGCGCTTCCTCGCCGTGCATCCGGAACGCGTCCGGTGCCAGGAAGGCGCACTGCGCATACCCTTCACATCGGGAAAGATCAACGACAACTCTCATCCCGACCTCCACAGGGACTGCGAGCTGCGGGCCCGGAAGCCGGTGCCATTCCGGCGCACAAGGCGCGAGACGGCTGGCGCGAGGAGAATTGGCCGTTGCCCCGCTCCGCGGACTGCGAGGGGGCGCATCGCGCTCGTCGGGTCGCCGCAGAAAGAATTGGTTGTCGCGCATGAGGCGACCGGCGGGTAGAACCGCTCAGGGATCCTGACCTTCTTGCCACACAGCCTATCCCGCGCAGACACCGCCCGCACTCCGGAAGGACTGTCCTGCCGATTGGCGCCGGAGCTCCATATCCTTGAGGCCCGGTTGCGTTCGACCGGTCCGCGCAATCTGCCCGCGGCCGGCGTGTGGCCTGGGCTTTCGGATGGTTCGGTGTCGACAGGGGGCGAGCAGATCCACACGAGGTCGTGAGGTCGGCCAGTCGAGGAGGAACACCGGTGTGAGCGTGACTCGGGGAGCCCCACAGGGCGTCATTCCCGCGCGACTGCTGAAAGGCCAGAAGGCACGCGTCACCGGCGCGAACTCGGGCATCGGCAAGGCGACGGCCATCGGCCTGGGGCGCGCCGGAGCCAACGAGGTCGTGAACCACGTCGCAGGACGCGAGGATGCCGATCAGGTGGTCGAGGAGATCTCCGGGTTGGGAGTGCGCGCGGCGGCGTACCAGGCCGATGTGTCCCAGGAGGACCAGGTCGTCGCGATGTTTGACCGGATGGTCCAGGAGTTCGGGACCATCGACATCCTCGTGGCCAACGCCGGGTTGCAGCGCGACGCTCCGTTCACCGAGATGACGACAGCCCAGTGGCAGAAGGTGCTGGGCGTCAACCTCACCGGCCAGTTCCTGTGCGCTCGGGAGACGACGAAGGAGTTTTTGAGAAGGGGAGTCGTCCCCGAGGTGTCGCGAGCCGCCGGGAAGATCATTTGCCTGAGCTCGGTGCACCAACTCATCGCTTGGGCCGGTCGCGTCAACTACGCGGCCTCCAAGGGCGGCGTGCAGATGATGATGGAGACCCTCGCCCAGGAGCTCGCGCCCCACAAGGATCAGGGGCAACGCAATTGCTCCAGGAGCCATCAGGACGCCCGTCAATCGCAGCGCCTGGAACACTCCCGAAGCCGAGAAGGACCTGTTGGAGCTGATCCCTTACGGACGCGTCGGTGATCCGGAGGACATCGCCTACGCGGTCGTCGGGCTCGCCTCAGACCTCATGGACTACGTGGGTACCACTCTCTACGTGGACGGCGGCATGACCCTCTTCCCCGGTTTCGCCACCGGCGGCTGAACCGCTACGCGACTTCGGGCGGCACGCTCCAACGCTCCCGGCATGCGGCAAGCGCGCCTTCGTCGTGCATCCCGGATCCGAAACAGTGCTCCCGGCCACGTGATGGTCTTCATGGTCCGAGCCGGTTGCCGGCTCGATCCAGTGACTGTGAGGGACGCTCCTGCTCCACGGACAGTGCGGCAGCCGGCTTGCTGAGCTTCGCACCCACGGATGACGGGACGCCCTCCTCTGCCAACAACCGCCCTGCGGTGGTCGGTTGAGAGCCGCATTCAATGAAATGAGGGCATCGCTCCATGCCGGGTGTGTCAACGCCTGAAGGAAGCTGCCGAGCCGGCATCCCGAGACAGTCAAGTTCCAGGCCTCGCCGGTGAACGGACTTCGGCCCCCCGGCACGGGGAGGGCTCGGTGCAGTCCAAGATCTGTCGGTCAGTCACAGGTTCCTCCTCCGGGGTGCCGATGACGAAGCGGGGCCAGGCGAGGAGGACCACAGGGTAGATGGCGTAGCCGACGCGGGTGGCCGGGGACAGCGCTATTGCGAGTGCCAGGCCGAGCGCCAGCCGGTCGGCGGCGGCAACGGAACTCCGAGGCGGGCGGACCAGCAGGGACGCCCCCACGGCCATGGCGCTCAAAGCGATCAGGGCGAGGGTGACCGACTGGCCGTGCGGCACCAGCGAGATGATCAGGTGTCCGAGGAGAGGGCTCTGCGCGGAGGATGCTGTGGGTCCCAGCCCCAGCGGGTAGAGCACCGCGTTCTCATAGAACGCCGCGACATACACCAGGACCGCGGGCAGTACGGAGAACGCTGCGATCCCCGCAGCCGTCGCCCCGCAGCTGAGCGCGGCCCGCTTCCCCCGGCGTACGGCGAGCAGGGCGACGACCACCGGCACCGCGGGCCAGGCGGTCCACTTCAGTGTTGCCGCCAGGCCCAGGACCAGGCCCGCGCGCCCAGCATTGCCCCGGTCCGCGAAAGCCAGGGCCAGGCACATCAGCCCGATCACCGGCGGATCCACGCCCCCAATGGCGAGCGGCAGCGCCACCACAGGGCAGGCGGTCAGCCAGCAGAGGCCCGTTCTCCGGCGGTCGGCCAGCACTCGCATGGCGCCGACCATGGCCGCGACGAAACCGACGACGAACCACAGCCGGGCGCCGGCGAAGAGGGAGTCGCCGAACAGCAGGTGCGGTATCCCGAAGAGGGTCATGCCGGGCAGGTAGGGGTTGAAGTCCGCTATCGCCCGCGGCTCGGAGTTGTAGGGGGTACCGGAGGAGAACAGCAGGTCCGCAGCCCGCTCCACCACGCCGACCTCCATCTGCGCCTTGCCGATCACCGTCAGGTACAGCAACGGCGCGACGAGGGCACCGGTGACCGCGATCAGCGCGGGCGTGCGTGCCCAGACACGGGACGATCTCAGCGCCACCAGGGCGGCGCAGCCATACCCCACCGAGGCGGACAGCCCCCACGCCTGCTGCGAGGTGTTGGCGGGAGACATCAGCCCCACCACGAGCGCCGCCACGGCGCACGCCGCCAGGGCCGGCCGGTCCCATCGTCGGCGGGCACCGGTCGGCGGCTTTTGGGCAGGGGTCGGCCACGGGGGAGGGGGTGTGTGCATGAGCACGACTATACGCATTGCGTATACGTGTCGTGTCTACATATGGTGTCTAGTCTTGTGGGCTATCGAATCCGTCGCTCTGAGCCGCAATCGATGAGCACGACCTGCCGTGGGCTGCCGGTCCGGAATCGCCACATCAAGAAGCTGCGGTGTGCCAGGAAGTTCGACCGGTCGTCAGCGGTGATCGACTCCGCCCACGTCGGGGCTGCCCGTAGGAGCCCAAAGCGGTCCCGGCCCGATCGATCGCACGCGGCCGGGCGGCAAGCACCACGTCCTGACCGATGCGCAGGGCATTCCCCTTGCGGTGTCGCTGACCGGCGGCAACCGCAACGAAGTCACCCAGCTCATGCCCCTGTTGAACAAGGTGTCCCCGTTGCCGGGGGCGTCGGACGTCCGCGTGGACAGCCCGAGATGCCGATTGCGGACCGGGGCCACGACCACGACAAGCACCGCCGGCTCGTGTGGGCCCCGGGCATCGAATCCGTGATTGCCGGCCGCGGTGTCCCACATGGATCCGGCCTCGGCGTCTGACGATGCGTGGCCGAACGGCCGCCCGTCGACGCAGCGGCCGTCCTCCTCGGACCGGTGCGCGGGGCGGGGAGACCTCCGCGCCCACCGTTCGCCATCGCGTGCAAGGCCGAATGGTCCATCCGCCTGTCCGAATGCGTACGACAGGTCAACCGGGTGTCCGCGAAAGCGGGTTACCCGTTCGGAGTGGCGGTGGCGAAGGCCACCCGGGAGAGAGTCCAGGACGGGCGCGCGGTCGATACGGCCACGATCGCATGTGTGTGGGGAAAGCTCCGCGAGGCCGGCGAGCGCAGATACTGAGAGGGCCCCGGCGCCAGGTGATGTGATCGGACGCCGGGGCCCATCTCCTTACTTTGCTCCCTTATTTACCGCCGCCATGGCTGCCGCCCTCGCCACCGCCATGGTCGCCGCCTTCGCCACCGCCACCGCCATGGCCGTGACCCTCGTCGCCGCCCATTTGGTCGACCCTGTTGTCGCAGCCGATCTGGGAGCCCATCGAGCTGGCCTGCGCACCCGGCGAGCCCTCGCCGCCGAGCGCGTTGCCCAGCACGCCGTTCAGAATCCCGACCTCGCCGAGCACGTCGACATTCAGGTCGTGCGTCCGGCACTGAGAGCCCTGCCTGACGTCGAACCCGCCTTGGCCGCCCGCGTAGGCGGGGCCGGCGCCGAGGGCGGCGATGCTGCCGAGGGTGGCGGCTAGGACGGCAGCCTTGTGAAGCTTGTGCATTTTTTCTCCGGAAGTGTGAGCGGATCTGTTCTGTGATGTACCGACTTCGTGCATTTATGGAAGGTTAATACCAAATATGACGAAGGAATTCGCAGACGCGCCGGATCGATCCGACCTTGGCCAACGTTGCGACCTCTCCGAAGCGGGCGCGTCACAGGCCCCGGTGAACGGGTCCGTACACGCCCGTTTTTGTATGAGGAGAACCCGTGACGACCCCGACCAGGAACTTGACACCGCTCCCGCAGGTGCTGGAGCAGCGCCGGGAGTACGCCTCGGCACCCCCGCAGTCGCCCCGGACTTGGACGTCCGTCATCGCGACGGTGCCGGCGGACGTCGATGCCCGGTCCTGCGCCGACGACGGACGGCGTTCCAGCACCGCCGAGCAGCCGAGCGGGGTCGGCTGCTCGGGTGTCGGCGAGGGACCTGGTCGGGGCCTTCGGCGTCGCATCGTCGGTCACCTGCGCTGCCGGGGCGGCTGAGGAGTCGGGTCCGGTGCGCCGGTGTCCTTCGGGACGGCATGAGTTCCGTCGGCGCTGTCGTCGATCGACGGTCCCTCATCTGGCAAGGCGGCGCAGGCAGATGAGAGTGCAGGCCATGGGCCTGGCACACCCGATCGAAAGCTCCGCGGACGTCGTCAGGTGGGTTGCCGGGGGAGGCGACGGGGTTCACGCGTTCAGACGGTGTGGAGGGCCGAGGCGAGTTCGGTGACGCCTGTGTCCTTCAGCGCGCTGTAGTGATCGGCGCCTAGGTTGATCACGGTCGGGGGCGCGGCGGAGTAGCCGGACCATGTTTCGATGAACGAGTAGTCGTCACCAGCGGCCTTGAAGATGGTGACCGGTACGTGGAGCCGGCGTTCGGCCATTTCGCGGGCGTTGTACTGGAACTCGTACGTTCGCGCGACGATCCGGGTGATCCGGCGGATCAGCTGCTCGTCCAGTGCGGGGAGCAGGTGGTGGATGAACGTGACGAAGCTGTCTTCGTCGCGGGCTGCCGCTGAGCACCGGTCGAGGTCCGGCCCGGTGATGGACCCCGTGAAGACGGAGAACAGGATCGTCAGATACGCAGGGTTGGCGTAGGACGCCTGACGCCCGTAGCGGTCGGCGTTGGCATGGTGGACCTTCGGATTGCCGGGGCAGAGCAGCAGCAGGTTGTCCACCGGTTGGCCGGTCTGCTCAAGCTGCCATGCCGCCTCGAAGGCGACCCGGGCGCCGAAGGAGTAGCCCCACAGGGTGTACGGGCCTTCGGTCTGCACGCGCCGAATCTCGGCGAGGTCGGCGGCGGCCATCGCCTGGATGGTCGGGTAGGGCTCTTCACCGGGGTTGATGCCGTGTGCCTGGATCCCGTGAAAGGGCCGGCCCATGGCTGCCTGTCGTGCGAGCAGACGCAGGTTCATCGGGTAGCCGCCCAGTCCGGGCCAGCAGAAGACGGGCCGCCCGACGCCCGCGTCGTGCAGGGGAACCAGCCGGGAAGACGGGCGGGCGGTGCAGTCGGCGATGCGGGCCGCGAGGTCGGCCAGTTTCGGGTGCTCGAAGACGACCTGGAGCGGTAGCCGGGTATGGAACTCCCGGTTGGTCGTCAAGATGAGCTCGACGGCGGTCAGAGAGTCGCCGCCGCAGGCGAAGAAGTCGTCCTCGACCGAGACGCTGTCGTACTTCAGGGCCTTGCCCCACGCCTCGGCGAGCCACTTCTCATGCCGTGTCGCGGGGGCGACATACGGGGTGGTGCGGTCCGCGGGCCGCACCCGGTCGGAGGCGGTGAGGGCATGGACGTCGACTTTCCCGTTCGCCGTCAGTGGCAACCTGTCGAGCACCAGAACCCGGTCGGGGACCATGAAGTCGGGCAACACACGGACCAGTTCGTCCTTGATGATCTCGGCCGGTCCCTTCATGTGGACCACGTCCTCGCGCATGCCCTCGCTTCGGATCTGCTCGTCGCTGACCTTGCCGCCGAGGAAGAAGTACGAGGGGCCGGTGGGGATGCCGCAGGAGGCCAGTATGTCGTCGATGCGCCGGGCGGCGGGCAGGGGATGGCCCGTCTTCGAGCTGTATCCCGAGGACATCAAGCCGAGATTCAGGCTGTTGCGTTGCAGATGGTGGAGTTTCCTGCCCAGGGCCATGTACTCCAGCCAAGGCTGGTCGGCGTGGCTGACGGCGGTGATGCCGAAGCTCGCTCGCTGGTAGACCTGCTGGTTGATGGCGATGACATGCTTCGGCAGCACGAGTTCATCCGAGATGCGCTCCAACTCGCCGCAGATGTAGCGGTACTGGCCTGCCGGCAGATCCTGAACGCGTCCCGGATGGGACTGCACATAGATCTCGGTGGAGTCCCGCCACGGTTCCCCGCCGGCGGGGCGGATGGCGAACGTGCCCAGGTAGTAGTCCTCGTCGGAAACGTCCAGGAAGTCCTTGACGGCCCCGTCGTGGACCAACGGCCGGATGGTCAGCCCGTACTGTGGCAGCACTTCCTCGAAGACTCCGGCCATGTGCCCGGCTTCGATCTCCAGCACTTCCTGGATGTTGTTCCTGTACACCGGCTCGATGGCCCGCTTGCAGCCCAGGAAGTGGACCGACAGTTGGCGTTGCGATGGGTGGGAAGGGGGGCCGATCCGTACCAGGGCGTGGTCGACGGGGTGGTAGTAGTACACGCCTGGCTCAAGTCCTGCTGTTCCGCCGCCGGTTTCCACGTACAGCTGCGTGGCGTACAGGGCTCCCGGGGAGGCGTAGGCGTACTTCGGCAGCAGCCGCTGGCCGCTGTGGTACGCACCGAACCAACGCAGCAACTCGCCCAGTTCCGCGAACGTCAGCTCGTCCAGCCCGCGGGACGGGCCGGCGACCGGGCGTTCGGCGAGCAGGGCCAGCACGGTGTTCCGGGTGACCGGGTCGCCGTCGTAGAAGCGGTACGTCTTGCGGGCGAAGACCTCCCTGTGCTGCCGGGACGTCTCCTGTCTGCCGGGCAGCTCCACCACGGGCCGACCGGCCAGCTGCTCGTGGCGCCGCAGACCCGGGTTGGACAACTGCGCCCTGACCTGAAGCCTGCTGGCCTTGGACTGGTGGTGGGCACCATGGTTGCCCTGGTCCATCAGTGCCGCTTCCTTGGGGTTCAGCTCGACGCAGGCCACCAGATTCGCCGAGCCGGTGCTCGGGTTGTCGGTGACGACCACCGCCGCGCGCCTGACCCACATGTGCTCCTCGATGGCCAGGGCGACCTCATCGAGCTCGACGCGACAGCCGCGCAGTTTGACCTGGTTGTCGACCCGGCCGACGAACTGGATCGTGCCGTCCGGGTTCCAGTACGCCAGGTCGCCGGTACGGTACACGCGATCAGCGGAGGCGAACGGTGAAATGATGAAGCGTTCTTGAGTCAGCTCGGGTTGGTTCAGGTACCCGCGAGCCAGTTGGGTGCCGCCGATGTACAGCTCGCCTGTCTCCTCGATGCCCACCGGCGCCAGGTTGGCGTCGAGGATGAAGCACTGTGTGTCGCCGACCGGCGCCCCGATCGGCACGCTGCCCGTGCCGTCACCGGCCGCGTCCGGGTCCACCGGCCAGGCGGTGGCGTTGATGGTGGCCTCCGTCGGCCCGTACAGGTTGACGAGCGAGACCCACGGAAGCTCGTCGGCCACAGCCCGGGCGAGCCGCCACGACAGCACCTCACCGCCGGAGAACACCCGCCGTAGCGAGGTGCACAGGCCGAACTCCTCGGAATCCAGGAGCGCTTGCAGCAGCCTGGGCACGCACTGCAACGTGGTTACCTGGTAGTTGACAACAGCGGCGACCAGGGCTTGCGGGTCCCGATAGATGCCGTGTGTGCCCATGACGACCCGGCCGCCGACGGCCGGGGCGAGGATTTCCCACTGGGCCGCATCGAAACTCATCGGCGTCTTCTGAAGCACGGTGACGTCCTGGCCCAGGTACCCGAAGTCGTGCATCCACCGCATCTGGGAAGCGATGCTGTGGTGCTCTATCATCACGCCCTTCGGTCTGCCGGTGCTGCCGGAGGTGTAGATGACGTACGCCAGCGAGTCCGGCCGCACCGCCACTGGGGCGAGCGTGGTGCAGCAGTTTCGCACGTCGGCCGGGGTGACCACCCGGGTGCCAGGTGGGGCCAGCTCGGCCAGCTGGGCCGCCAGATGGCCCTGTGTGACGATGACGCGCGTCCGGCTGTCGTCGATCATGTAGCGGAGCCGGTCCTCCGGGTACCCCGGCGACAGCGGCAGATATGCAGCTCCGGCAAAGAGGATGCCCCACACCCCCGTCATCAGCTCCAGGGACGGTTCGGCGAACACCCCGATGCTCTCCTCCAGGCCCGCACCGAGTTCACGGAGAAACGCCGCCATGCGGCGCGCCGACTCCGCAAGCTCGCGGTACGTCAGGCACTGGTCGCCGCAGACCACCGCGACGGCATCGGGCCGTGCTTCGACCTGCTGCTTCAGCAGTTCGGGCAGGGACCCCATCCTGGTGTGGTCGATCGGTGCGCGACGCGGTGCGGTCTTCACAGTCTTCCCCTGCTGGCCGAGAACTGTTGGGACGGGGCTGTGGCGATCGTTCCGGCCACTGCCCGCAGCGATGTCTGCCGCTTGGGCTGGGCCGGTACGGCGGCCACGACGACAGGCGCGACGCCGATCAGATGCAGGGGCGTTGGCACCCGCGGCGGACGGACGGTTGCTGCGAGCGGCCGGTGAACCCCAGGACGGACAAGCCAACGCGGGAACTCGGCCGATGCTCCGGAACCCGTTCACCTAGGCGAACAGGCGAACAGCGTCCCCATGGCGCGATCTGCGCGAGCCCGGCCACGTTGGCGCCGGTGATGAGGCTCGGCAGTCCTTCAGCGAAGGGTGACCGAAGCCGGCACCACGCCACCGGTCGTCAGCTGCCGTCCGGTGAGAGCCGGCCGGCGCCACCGTCCGGTGAGCGCAGTGCCGGGCACCGAAGACACCGCTCCGCTCCCTCAACAGGAGCTGCCGGTGGCAACACCATCACCGACTGACCCACGACGACCAGGGCCGCCACGCCCGGAGGCCCGGTGGCAGACGGCCACGGACAACAGGCGGCAGACAGCGCAGAAGTTCAACGCCCCCGACACCCGAGCATGCCGCCACCGCACCCCGCGCTGCGGAATCCACCCCGTCGCAAGCAGCGCCACCCCGCCGGGAAGCACTGGCACCGTGGAGTCCCGAAACAGCCGACCGGACGGCAGCAGCTCCATCGTCACCAGACAGGGGCTGACCCACGCCGGTGACACCAGCGCCGTCAGCCCACCATCGAACGCCTGCCAATTGCCCTGAATCCAGCCCCGTGGCTCCGAGCAGGTCACGCAGAGCCATGACCGACAGTGCACATGTGCGCACGACACCATCTCCGATTCGCTGGGAGTGAGCCGGGACGCCGGACGACGTTCTTCGCCACCGGCCCACGCGGTGTGAACCGACGCGGACGGCGAGTCAGACAGGCATCTTCCAGCGACCCCGCCTCGGCATGAGGTCGCACCCCTGGTCCGCGGCGCTGACGTAGCGACCTCGCCCGGCCGTCTGTCTTTCAGACTCTCCAGCCACACGTGCGGCGAAATCAGCACTCATCAGGTCTCCAGCCGCTCAGCCGGGTTTCCGTTCCCTCAGAGGAACTGCACTGATGTCCTAACACAACGATACGCCCGACAGCGCCAAGCCTCACGCTCAGCGCTCCTCCCGGATCGGCGTCGGCCCGGCCCTTGGCCAGCTTTTTACCCGCACCCCACGCTGAGCGTCCCCGGCTCGATGGCCTACATCTGTGCGTCCATCCACCAGCCCCCGGCTCTGCTGTCCCAGCGGAACCGCGACGAGTCCTCCACGTTGTGTTGCTGGAGGGTGCGTCAATGTCAGGGCAGCCAGCGGCGGAGGCAGGCGAGGATGGCCAGGGGCTGGTAGTGGCGGGCGTGTTTGCGAAGGTCAGGACGGCGTATGAGCCGCTGGAGCCGCTGACCGCTGGCTCGATGCGCTGCGATCGAAGCTCCCCGAAGACACCATCCACCTTAGAAGTCATCTCATTTGGTGAGTCTGCGGTAGCGGATGAGGGTGCAGGCGATGCTGGTGAAGGCGAGGAAGTGGTCGGCTTTGCGCTCGTAGC
>NZ_BMRP01000055.1 GCF_014648695.1 Streptomyces albospinus | reverse complement strand
GGGCCGTCGGCGAGATCCGCACCCTCCTGGCAGAGCGGGGCTGCGCGGTCCCCGGCCGGTCCGGTCTGCGCCTTCGGACACTGGCGGACGTGTTCGCCTATGCCCAGGCCGAGGGCGTCGAGCTGCGCCTTGACGCCACCGAGGTCCAGGTCCGCCGGCCCGAGGTGGCGGGCCGCGGCGGACGCCGCGCATTCGTCTCCGGCAAGAAGAAACAGAACACCATGAAAGCCACCGTCGTCGCCGACCACAAAGGCCGCACATTATGGACCGATGCCCTGCGACCTGGCCGGATGCACGACGCGACCGCCGCACGCGACGAAGGCATCGGCGTCTGCTTCCAGCACTTTCCCGACGTGAAGGTGCTCCTGGACGACGGATACCTCGGCCTCAGGCGTGACCATCCCGGCCAAGCGGTCACCCCGCCGAGGAAGGCGAACAAGATCTCCCCACCCGAAGTCCACGAGGCCCGGGAGCCAGCCCGCCACCAGCACTCGTCCCAACGCATCACCGTTGAACACGCCCTGGCCGACCACAAACGCTGGAAGCAACTCCTGCGCTGGACCCACCGACGAGATGCCCTGCCCGCCACCTATCGAGCCATCGCCGGCCTCGTCTCCGACCGCGTAACGACAGTCTGAACATCAGCCCTCGACAAGACCACCACGCCCTCACCCACTATCACGCACCAACTCGTAAGGGCTGTCCCGTAAATGATCTTCGGCGTGGTCAGGGTGCGGTCGACGGTCGTGGGAACAGGCCGTCCATCCGACTAGATTGAGGTTGTGCAGATGGGCAATGCCGCGCATGGCGTGGTGGACACCGTCTCCCTTGAGGCGGCAATCCCGCAGAATCTTCCAGCACTTCATGCGGGCGAAGACGTGCTCGACGCGGGCCCTGACCTGCTTGTGGGACCTGTTGTGCGCGATCTTCCAGTCGGGCAGTTCCTCGCCCTTGCGGCGGCGGTGCGGCATCACCAGGCCGGTACCCGGATAGCCGCCGTCCGCGATCTTCATCGTGTTGCCGACAGCCTCCTTGGCGCCGGATTCCGTCCACGCCTTGCAGTCGTTGCGGTTGCCGGGCAGGGGCCGGCCGACCACCACGACCAGGCGGGTGTCGGCGTCGATGACCACCTGATGGTTGGTGGAGTATCGGTAGCTCTTCGACTGCTCGGCCACCGCGTGGGCGCGGGTGGGCACCAGGGTGCCGTCCACGATGAGCACCGCGTCCTTGCGGAACCGCTGGCGCGGCTGGAGCGCGAGCATCGGTCCGAGCCGGGTGATCACGCGGTCCGCTGCGGACTTCGAGACGCCGAACAACGGGGCGAGCTGGCGCAGCGTCAAGTTCGTGCGCCAGTAGGCTGCGACCAGCAGGAGCCGGTCCTCCAGCGGCAGCGCCCAGGGCCGCCCGCGCCTGACCTCGTCGGCGCCTTCGCGGCGCGGCGCGGTCACCAACTTGACTGCTACCCCGTCGCCGCGCCGGCCTCGGCGCGCCTCAAGCCGGCGCGCCTGGATGAGGTGAAGCGCAGCCCGGGGTGCCCGCGCAGCGACGGGGCGAGGGCGGCTGTCATGGAGGCGACCTGGCCCCACGTCGGCCAGGGACAGAGCCCGCGTCCGCACGCACGATGGACTGTTGTAGACATGCGGCGCAGAGGGTTCGTGGTGCGCCTGGCAGTGAGCCTGTGCACTCCTCTGCCGCGTGGCCGGACCTGGCCAACCAGCCGAGAACGGTGCCCTAATGGTCTCACCGTGCGCCACTCCTTTCGGAAAGCCCAGGAGGCACCGTGTTCGCCGGCATACGCTCTCGCGCCCTCGTCACTACCGCTGCACTCGCGCTCGCGTGCGGCGGTCTCCTCGCGCCCGCCACAGCACACGCCGACACCTCGCTCCTGTCGTGCACCGGTACCCAGACCGTCACCTACGATCCGCCGCTCACCGACACCGCCAAGTCGACCAAGGTGACCATCACCGAGGTCTACACGTCGTGCAAGGACACGGCCGGCATCACGTCCGGCAAGGGAACGCTCCAACTCACCGAGACCGCGTCCTGTACCTCCCTCAACAACCCGCTCGGCACCCAGGACCAGCCCACCTACCAGTGGAACAACGACAAGAAATCCACTGTGCTCTTCAAGGTGACCTCCGTGGACCGACTCGGGAACGGCACCTCCCAGGTCACGGCGGCCGGCACGGTGACCGACGGATTCGGGAAGGGCAGTGCCGCCACGCGTACGGTCACGCTGCCCGATCTGAGCCTCACCGCGTGTGAGGGCAAGGGAGTCCCCGGCCAGAGTGGCCCGGCGACGCTGACCTTCGCGTAGCAGCCGCGGACGACACACCCTGGCGTCGGACGACCGCCTCCCCGCACAGGGGGTCCGCCGCGTCGCGGCGGGGCTCTCGCGTCATGCGGCCGTCAGAGCTTCGGGTACCGCCGCGGCGGCCGGACGAACTCTTCCGTGGAACCGCGCGCCGCACGTCGCGACGGTGTGAAGTCGTCGCCCCTACCGGCGCCGTGCAGACGGCTTCGGGCTGATCCGGATCGGCTGCAGGAAGCCAGGAGAGCGTCGCGCCTGAGGCGGAAAGAGGCTCCGTGGTCACGGCCGTGACCACGGAGCCCTCATCGTCACGGTCGGGGGTGATGCTGGCCGGTGCGGGTTGCGCGAGTGGCGGAGACAGATCGCGCGTGCACCTTCACGGAGACACTTCATCGCGTTCTGTAGCTGTATCCTCGCGCTGCGTAATTGTCTGGTGCTGCCCGAAGGGCGGCTTGTCTCCGTCTGTGCAGGAAAGCTGGTCGCTCATGCATCACAACAAGGCAGCGTCACCGGACCGGGCGATCGCGGTGGTCGGGGCGGCATGCCGCCTGCCGGGCGGCATCAACGATCTCGACGCGTTGTGGGCTGCTCTGGAGGGCGGCCGGGATGCGGTCGGCGAAGTGCCGGCGGACCGCTTCGAGTCGCGTCGGTTCACTGACACGTCGATGCCGCGCACCGGCAAGAGCTACACGGCCGCGGGCGGATTCCTTGAGGACATCGCCGGGTTCGACGCGGCCTACTTCGGCATTGCGCCGAAGGAAGCCGCTCAGATGGATCCCCAGCACCGGCTCCTGATGGAGCTGGCCGTCGAGGCACTGGACGACGCCGGCATCGCCGCCGAACGACTGACGGGGTCCGACACGGCCGTGTACGTGGGGGTGTCCGACACCTCCTACGGAGCCCTGCAAATGATGATGCCGGAGACGGTCAACGCGTACACGATGTCCGGTGGCGCATCCTCGATCGCCGCGAACCGGCTGTCCCACTTCTTCGATCTGCGCGGTCCCAGCATGGCGGTGGACACCGCCTGTTCCTCGTCCTTGGTGGCGCTGGACCGGGCCTGTCGCACTCTGCTCGACGGCAGCAGCCGGGTGGCGCTCTCGGCCGGTGTCAATGCGCTGCTCAGCCCTTACCACTATGTGGGGTTCTCACAGGCGGCCATGCTGTCGCCGACCGGCCGATGCGCCTCGTTCTCGGCCAATGCCGACGGGTTCGTACGTGCCGAGGGCGGCGGCCTCGTCGTCCTGAAGAAGCTGGCGGACGCCGTGGCCGACGGCGACCGGATCCACGGGGTGATCCTGGGAACGGCATCGAACAGCGACGGCAGGACCATGGGACTTGCGCTGCCCAACGCGGACGCGCAGGAAGAGCTGTTGCGCTCCGTGTACGCGCAGGCGGGCGTGGCGCCGGACGAACTGGTCTATCTGGAGGCGCACGGCACCGGCACCCTGGTGGGCGATCCGCTGGAGTGCCGGGCCATCGGCCGGGCACTGGGCCGCCAACGAGCCGGCGGGGTACTGCCGATCGGCTCGGTGAAGACCAACGTCGGGCACCTGGAGCCCGCTTCCGGGATGGCGGGGCTGCTCAAGGCGCTGCTCGTGCTCCGGCACGGGACGATCCCGCCTTCTCTGCACGCCTGCCCGCCCAACCCGGACATCGATTTCACCGGGCTCAACCTCGCGCCCGTGACACGGTGCCAGCCTTTGGGCGCTGTCGATCGGCAGGTCGTCGGCGTCAACTCCTTCGGGTTCGGTGGCTCCAACGCCCATGTCATTCTCACCTCTTCGCCGGGAATGCCGCCCGCCCCACGGGAGGGTTCCGGTGCCAAGGAGGTACTGGGGCACGCCGAGGCGTACCCGGTGATCGTCTCCGCACAGACGCCAAAAGCTCTGGCTGAGGCTGCGTCACAGCTTGCCGACCGGCTGGTGACCGCCACCCCGCGAGAGTTCTACGACATCGCCTACACCACCTGCCGGCGCCGCGGCATGCACCCGCACCGCGCGGCCGTACTGGCCGGTCCCCGCGTCACCGCCCAGCGGTTGCGCGCTCTCGCCGGGCCGCAGGCCGGCGCCGGGGAAGCGACGGTCGCCCCGCCCGCGACGGGCGAGCCGGAACAGAGTGCGTTCATCCCGCTCCCGCGCGACGACGAGCGCGATTGCTCGGTTGGTACCACCACCCAGGCGGTCCGCCATGGGCGGGTCGCCTTTGTCTTCTCCGGCAACGGATCACAGTGGGCGGGCATGGCGGCCGATCTCCTGGCAAGCAGCGCGACCTTCCGAGCGGCCGTCATGGCGGTCGATGCCGCGCTGGCTCCGTTGCTCGGCTGGTCGGTCGCCGAGGAACTCACCGTGCCGGCGGGCCAGGCGCGTCTCGCGGCCACGGAAATCGCCCAGCCACTGCTGTTCGCCGTACAGGTCGGCCTGGTGCGGATGCTGGAGGAACAGGGCATCACCCCGCACAGCGTGCTCGGGCACAGTGTCGGGGAGGTCGCCGCCGCCCATATCGCCGGGGCGCTCGACCTGCGGCAGGCTGCCCAGGTGATCGCCGAGCGCAGCCGTACTCAGGCGGCCACCGCTGGGAGCGGCAGGATGGCCGCCGTTGCGCTGTCGCCGTCGGAGGCCGAGGAGGCGGTGGCGGCGTTCCCCGGATTGGAAGTTGCGGCGGTGAACAGCGGGCGCGATGTGACGATCGCCGGCCCGGCCGCCGGATTGCGGGCATTCGCCGAGCAGTCGGCGCAGCGTGGCGTGGGCTGCAAGGAACTCGAACTGGACTACGCCTTCCACAGCGCGGCGATGGACCCGGTCGAGGAGCCGCTGCGCCAGGGCCTGGCCGGCCTGCAGCCTGCGACGACGAAGATCGCGATGTTCTCGTCCGTGACCGGTGGACGGATCGAGGGCACCGACCTCGGTGCGGACTACTGGTGGCGCAACGTCCGTGAGCCGGTGCGGTTCGCCTCAGCGGTGGAGCAGGCGGTCGACGACGGCGCGGATGTTTTCGTGGAGATCGGGCCGCACCCTGTCCTGCGATCCTATCTGCGCCGTATCGCCAACTCCCGCCCCCGGACGGTGATCGCGGTGACAGCAACGCTTCAGCGCGGCCGGGGCGGGCAGGACGCGGTGCGCCAGGCGGTGACCACGCTCATGGCCGAAGGCGCCCAGGTGGACTGGAGCGTGTACTTCCCCCGGCAGGGCCGGGTGGCACAACTGCCGGCGTACCCGTGGCAGCGCGAGCGGCACTGGAGCGGCACTCCACAGACCTGGTTGCGGACCAGCGGCTCGGGCCACCTGGATCACCCGCTACTGGGCGAGCGGCTGCCTTCCCCCGTACCGACCTGGCAGGGGGCCGTCGAACCCGCGTTGGCGCCCTGGCTGGCCGACCACAAGCTGGCGGGCTCGGTCGTGGTCCCGGCGACGGCCTACGTGGAGATGGCGATGGCCGCCGGCCGCCTCACCCTCGACGCGGCGGTGGAAGTGGACTGCCTGGAGATCACGCGCCCCCTGGTCGTGCCCTGGGCGGATGCCGGCAGCGTCCGCATCCAGCTGGCCGTCACCCCGGACGACGGACTGGTGAGCATCACCAGCACCGACGCGCAGACCCGACGGCCTCGGCAGCACGTCCGGGCACGGGTCCGTGCCCTGCTCGGCCGGGCACCGGCGGACCTCGACGTCTCCGGGGTACGGGCACGCTGCTCGCGATGGGTGAGCGGCGCGGAACACTACGACGAGGTGGGGCGCGTCGGCCTCCAGTACGGTCCCGCGTTCCAGGTGCTGCACGAACTGCACGTGGGGAACGGCGAAGTGCTGGCGGCCTACCGGCACGAGGCGCCCAGCGAGGAGTACGAGGCGCACCCCGCCCTGCTGGACGGAGCCCTGCAAGCGGGCGCGCCACTGATCGGCGAGGCCGTGGCGGACGGCACCGTGTATCTCCCGGCCGCCGTCGGCGCCGCCCGCGTGTGGCGCACGCCTGCCGCGACCGGGTGGATCCATGTGCGGCAGCGCGCATTCTCGGCGGACGAAGCGTGCTGGGACATCGTCGTCACCGACCAGGACGGAACGGTCAGCGTCGAACTGCGGCGATGCCGACTGCGTAGGCTCGCCGGCGCGCACCACACGCCGCTGACCACACATCATACGGAGTTGCGTGCCCTGCCCGGTGCCTTCGAACCGGTCGTCGGCGAGCCGCCTGCGGCTCCTGCGGACCTCACGGCGGCAGCCGCTGACCGGATCGCCTCCCTCCGCGCGGACTGGCACGCGAACGACTATGCGCACTTCGTGGCCATGCTCAAAGCGGCCGCTGCCCATCGGCACGCAGCCGCCATCGCGGACCTGCTGGTGGACACCACCGCTCCCTTCGAGGTGGCCGACCTCATCGCCGCCGGTATGGACCCCCGGCGCGGGCCCTACCTCGCATGCATGATCCCCGAAATGGTCCGGCACGGACTGCTGGAGCGGCTGGAGCAGGACGCCGGGCGGCTGAGGCTCACGCGTTCGGTCTTCGACGACCGGGAGCTGCTGCGCCGGCTGACAACGGAGTTCCCGCAGGCGTCCGTTGAGAGCCGACTGGCGATCAGCAGTCTGCGGGAGGTGCTCACCAGCGACGGCCGGGATCCCATGGAAATCCTGGTTGCCGACGGCAGCCTCGCCGATGCGGAGCAGCTCTACGACACGGCCGTCATCCTGCGTTTCCACAACCGCGTCGCACAAGCCCTCCTGCGGGAGACGGTGCGGGTGTGGCCGGCCGACCGGCCGCTGCGCGTCCTGGAAGTGGGGGCAGGCACCGGCGGTACGACCGCGGCCCTGCTCCCGCTGTTGCCGGCCGACCGTACCCAGTACGTCTACACCGACGTCTCACCGGCCTTCCTGGCACGCGCCGAACGCCGCTTCGCCGCGTACGACTTCGTCACCTACCGGACCTTCGACCTCGATTCCGACCCGGCCGGCCAGGGGCTGCCCGAGGCGGGCTTCGACCTCGTGGTCGCCGCCAACGCCCTGCACACCGCGAAACACCTCGAATCAGCGGTGCGCCACGTCGGCACCCTCTTGGCCCCCGGCGGACTGCTGCTGGCGATCGAGAGCCACGATCCGCACGTGCTGGCACCCTACTTCGGCACCCTCGACAGTTTCTGGGACCGCACGGATCGCGAAGAGCGCCCGGACTCCCCGCTGTTGCCCGCAGAACGGTGGCTCGCTCTTCTCGAGCGGTGCGGCTTCACGGACGTCGTCCGCACGGGCGATGACGCGGAACCCTGCCGCGAGGACTTCTCCGTCTTCCTCGCTGCCGCTCCCCGGCGCGATGTCCCACAGCCGCCGCTCCCGGCGAACGAGACTGGCCGCCGGTGGGTCATCGTCGCGGAGACCGCCGCAGAGCTCGGCTTCGCAGCGGCCCTCGCGGCGCTTGTACCGCCGCCCGATGGTGGCGGCGAAACACCGGTGCGCCTGCTGGAGGATGGCTCGGCCGACTGGGCGGCAGAGTTCGGGGAGAACGGCGCCGACGTATGCGTCATCCTCGGCGGGACTGCCCAGCCGGACCCCGCCCAGGCAGTGGAGCAGGCAACCGCACGCGCGGCCCTCATGCGTGCCGTCACCGCCGCCTGCGCCCACCTTGCGGACGGCACGCGAGCGTCCCTGACCTTGGTGACCCGGCCCAGCGGCGCACTGCCCCCGCCCGAGCGCGCCGTCGCGCCCCAGGACGCCGCCGTGTGGGGCATCGCGCGGACCCTGGCCAACGAGGAACCGCGGCTCTGCGTCCGCGCCATCTCACTGGACCGCGACGGCGAAACCACCACCGTCGCCCACCGCGTCGCCCGCGAACTCCTGTCGGACAACGCCGAGCTCGAAGTCGTCATCACCGCGAGCGGCGGCAGATTCGTGCCCCGTGAACTGGCGCTGCCCGCCGCCGACCCGACGACGGGAGCCGCACCGGCCGCGGACACGTTCACACTCGACGTGCGTTCCCCCGGGCTCTCCTACCGGCTGGCGTGGGTGGAGAACACTCCTGTCACGGCGGGCCCCGGGCAGGTGGCCGTCGCCGTACGGGCGGCCGCTCTGAACTACCGGGACATGATGCAAGCGGTGGGACTATTGCCGGCCGAGGCGGTCGAAGGAACGTACAGCGAAGTGGGCCTCGGCCTGGAGTGCGCCGGCATCGTCACCGCCGTCGGCCCGGACGTCACCGGCTTCCGGCCCGGCGACCGCGTGTACGGACTGGCGCCGGCCGCCCTCGCCTCGCACACCGTCACCGCCCACCAGGCCCTCGGACACATCCCCGAGGCGATGAGTTTCACCGAGGCCGCGACCCTGCCCGTCGCCTTCTCCACCGTGCACTACAGCCTCGACCAACTGGCCCGGCTGCGGGCGGGGGAGACGGTACTCGTGCACGGCGGTGCGGGCGGAGTCGGGCTCGCCGTCCTCCAGTACGCGCGCATGTGCGGGGCCCGCGTGATCGCCACGGCGGGCACTCCCGCGAAACGGGAACTGCTGCGACACCTGGACGTCGATCACGTCCTCGACTCGCGCAGCCTGGAGTTCGCCTCCGGCGTCATGGAGGCCACCGACGGACAGGGCGTCGATGTCATCATCAACTCCCTTGCGGGCGAGGCGATCACTCGCAGCCTGGAACTCCTGCGCCCCGGAGGCCGCTTCATCGAACTGGGCAAGCGCGACATCTACGAGAACAAACCGCTGCTCCTGCGCCCCTTCCGCAACAACATCGCGTTCTTCGGCGTCGACCTCAGCACCCTTGCCTTCGACCCGGTCCACGGTGCCGCGCTGTTCGCGGCCGTCACCGAACGCGTACGCAACGGTTCGTACCGCCCGCTGCCGCACAGCGTGTACCCCGCCGCCCGAGTGGCAGAGGCATTCCAGCTCATGCAGCACTCCCGCCACGCCGGCAAGGTCGTGGTCGCCTTCGACCCACTGGACGAACCCGCCCCCGTCGAGCGACGCCGGCAGGCACCGCGCCTGAATACGCAGGGCACCTATCTGATCACCGGCGGCCTCGGAGGCTTCGGCGCCGCGACGGCCGGCTGGCTCGCGGAGCGGGGCGTGCGGCACCTCGCGCTGGTCAGCCGCCGCGGCGACCAGGCACCAGAAGCCCCGGCCGTGCTGGCCGAACTCGCGGCGCGCGGCGTACAGGCCACCGCCTACGCCGCCGATGTCGCCGACCTCCCGGCCATGCGGCGCGTCATCGAGGACATCGACGCCGGCGGGCACCCGCTGTGCGGCGTCGTCCACTGCGCGATGCAGCTGGAGGACGATCTGCTGACCGAACTCACCGACGAACGGTTCACGGCCGCGCTGTCCCCGAAGGCGGCAGGCGCCATGGTGCTGGACCAACTCCTCGCCGGACGCGAGATGGAGACGTTCCTGACGTACTCGTCGGGAACGACCGTCATCGGCAACATCCGCCAGGCCAACTACGTTGCGGCCAACCTCTGGCTGGAGGCTCTGGTCCGTCGCCGTCGGGGTCGCGGAGCCGCCGGACAGGCGATCACCTGGGGAGCCATCGGCGAAACCGGCTATGTCACCCGCAACGAGCTGACACACACACTCGCCTCCGCAGGGATCGAACCCGTGTCGCTCCGGGAGGCGTTCACCGCTGCCGACCTGCTGACGGCTGGCGGCTTCGAGGTGGCAGGCGTCGGCCGTTACAACTGGGGCCGCATGCGCCGGCTGCTGCCCGCTCTCGCGGCACCCCGGTGTTCCCTGCTCTTTCCCGATCACATGGAGGAAGCCGACTACACCCGGGAGGAGATCCTGCAGGCACTCGCGGCCATGTCCATCGAGGACGCGGCGCGAACCATCGCGGATACACTCGCCTCTCTCATGGCCGACGTCCTGCACATGGACCACAAGGAACTCGACCACAACCGGCGGCTCGACGAGTACGGCCTGGACTCACTCATGGTCGCCGAACTGCTGGTCTCCGTACGCAGACGCTTCGACATCGACATCCCGCCCATGGAGCTCCTGCGCAGCGGCGGCACGATCACCGACATCTCCCACCTGGTCCTGCTGCGCCTCGGCCTCTCAGGAGCTTCCGAAACCGCCGCCGACGACACGACCACACCCGAAGCGACCGATGAACCGGCCACGGCCCCCTCTGTGGCGTGAATCCATCCACGTCTGCGTTCGGAGCCTTCCCGGCCTCCTCCAACGGGAGGCGGAATCGTAGACCGCCGCGCCTTCAGGCATCTGCCGGGGACGCCGGGGGACGCCGGCATCGTTCGGCGGGACCTCCAGGGTGTCCGTCGTCCGCCTTTCCCTTCACGTGGCGGCGCAGGGCCGCTCGACGAGCGTGCGATTCGGCCCAGATGAGGTATCCATGCCTGTCCTGATCACCGGCGCGACGGGGTTCCTCGGTTCCCGCGTCCTCCGGGAACTCCTGCCGCGCGGCGACGACATGGTCACCGTCCTGGGCCGCGGAACCCCGGCGGAACTCCGCGCCCGCACCGAGAGGCAGCTGGTCCGGCTCGGCGGTCCGCCTCTGGGCCCCTCGGACCTGAAGCGCCTCGCCTACGTCACCGGCGACCTGACCAAGGACGACCTCGGGCTGGACGGGGTGGCACGGACCCGGCTGGCGGACGGCCTGGCGGAGGTGTGGCACTGCGCCGCTGACGTCAGCCTGCCCGGCAACCCGGGTACCGTGCACCGGACCAATGTCTGCGGCACCCAGCGGACTCTGGACCTGCTGGACCACGCCCCGGGGGCCCGGCTGCTGCACGTCAGCACCACCTCCGTCGCCGGCGCCCGCCGCACCGGACACGTCACGGAGGACGACCTCACCGACGCGTACGGCTTCGAAAGCCCATACCAGGCAAGCAAGTACACCGCGGAATGCGCGGTGCGTGCCTGGTCGGCGGCACACCCCGACCGGACCGTCACCGTGCTGCGGCCGGGCGTCCTGACGGCCGGCACCACCGTCCCACCAGGCTCGACCGACCAGGCCACCGGCGCCTTGCCGCGGCTGCTGGACCGCGCGCTGGCGCTGGCAGCGTGGCAGGTCAAGCTCGCCGTGCGGCTGATCGCCGGGACACGCCGGTCGCCCCTGCACCTGCGCGTGCCCGGCGACCCCGGCGGGCACCTCAACTTCGTGCCGGTCGACTACGCGGTACGGGCCATGGTGCGCGCCGCCGCGGGACACACCGGGCCCGGACTGCGGACCCTCCACGTCACCCATCCCCAGAACACGCCGAACACACTGCTCGCCTCGATGCTGCCGGAGATGACGGGCATCCACGTCACCCTCACCCCGGTCCTCGAACGGCCCACCCCGGTCGAGACCTTGGTCGCCAAGTTCGGCGGCCACCTGCTGACCTACCTCAGGCATCGACGCACGTACGACCGGACCAACCTCCTGCGGTCCGTCGGCGACCTGCCGGATCCTGATCCGCTCGACCTCGCGTACCTCAACCGCGCCCTCGCTCCCCGCGGAGCAGCGGCACGCGCCCTCCAGGACCTGTCGGCCGGTGCCGGACCGAACGGGCGAACTTCCCCTCGCTGATCCGGCGCGCGCGTATCCCGCCCATTGCGGTCGCGTTAGGCCGAGGGACCGCACAGGAAGGACACGCATGGCACGCCATCGCACGGCGGGACGCGGCCCAGGAAGACACAGCAGCAGCGCCGCGCCCGCCGCAGGCACCAACTGGCAGCGGGCGGCCGTGGCCGCCGTGCTCGCCCTGGCCGCCTCGGCGATGACGGTGTGGAGCACCACAGCGGCCGGAGTGCCCGTCAACTTCGCCATCTCAGGCAGCACCTTCCAGGTCACCGCGGACCAGCTCAAGGGACGCGACGCCGTCCAGTACGCGTCCTTCCACAAGGACGCTCGCGGCCGCAACCGGCCGGTGGCGGTGGCGGGGATCGGCCACGCCACGCTCACCAACGTCTGCCAGTCCTCGGTGGCACGCACGCCGTTCGGCCCCGTGACCCTGACCATCCGCGGCGGCCGCGGCGCCCTGGTGACCGCGGAGGACATGGTGATCGACCTCAAGCAGGTCCGCGGCGACCTGCATTTCGGAGACGTCCAGATGGGACGGGACGCCTCCACGCTGGACGCCGGTGCCCCCACCGGCGCCGCCCTCGGGGCATACGGCCAGCAGGCGAAGACCCTCGACATCACCGACATGCGGCTGAGCGCCTGGTCCCTGGCCGCCGGCTCCTTCTCCCTGCGCGACGCGACCATGGCCATCCGCCTCGGGAACCGCCCATGCACCTGAACATCCCTCTCGCCGTACTCGGCCGCCCGTGGACCGCAGCCACCCTGATCTGCGCGGCCGGAGCGGAGATGGCGTACTTCCCGCTGCGGCGACCCGAGTACCTCAGCTTCCAGGGGACAGCCGCCACCTCGACACTGCTGATCGCCGGTGCCCTGTTCGGCTGCGGCCTCCACACCGCCGCACGACCCCACCGGGCCACGGTCAGCGGGGTCGCCGCGATCGGACTGGCGCTGCTCTCCTTCCCCCTGGCCAACCTCGGCGGATTCTTCGCCGGCATGCTCCTGGCAGTCGTCGGCGGCGCACTCGCCGTCGGGTGGCAGACCGGTGACACCACCGGCCGCACCAGTCCGGACACCCCAACACCGGTGCCGGGCGGCAAGGCGACCGAATGAGGCGGGTGACGGGCCGCGCGCTGGCCGCTGCCCTCCTGACCCTGCCGGCCTCCGCCCTCGCGGCACCGGACGCGAACGGCGCGCGCCCCGTCCTCGCAGCCGCCGCACCCGGGGCGACGGCAGCCGACCACCGCACCCGAGCCACGCCCGCACCGACCGTACGCAGGACGCACACCAACACCGTCCGGTGCCAGCCGCCACCGACCGCGGACCTCGATACGGCGCCCCTGGAACAGGCGCGAGCCCTCGCGCAGTGCCTCACCTCACAGGACGGCACCTACCAGCCGCCGAACAGCCCCACCGCAGAAGGGGACACCTCGGTGACGGCCCGGACCATGAAGGTCTCCGGCCTGATGTGCCCGCTCTCCGCGCTGACAGGAGCCCTGTGTCACGCCCAGTCCGTGACCCTGCAGGACGCCGAGGTCGCCTACGGCTCCGGAGCCGGCGTCTGCCTGTCCGCACCAACAGTCGTCACCAGCGGAGACATCCGGCTCGCGGCGCACTGGATCACCGGACGCCTCCTCGGTCTGCTCCCCGTGGGATTCTCCACATCCGTGCTGCCACCGGTGCCCATCCCCTACGCCGCCCTGACCGACGTCCACATCCGCGGGCTGCGCCTCCGCGCCGACGAGATCACCGCCGTGCACGGCCGGATCGACTCCGGCCGTGCATGCGGCCGGGACTCCTCCGCCATCTGAAAGGCGCGCAGTTGGGTAACCGCGACGACGACGCGAAGGCGCAACGAAGCCGCTGTTTGCCCCCATCGCCGTCCCATCCCATGTGGGGTCGCTCCAACTGCATGACGCGGTCGAGGTACCGCCCAGAAGCCGGGACCGGCCTTACACGGGGGCGCGGTGAACCGTAGCAATCCGGGCAGTGGCACCCTGGCTACGCCAGCCGCAGCTCGCCCCGCATCACCGGCGTGTGCGTATGGTTCAAGTCCCCCCTCGGACACCAGTAGTACACACCAGCGGTGCTGGCCGGTTTTCGGTCGGCACCGTTTCTGGTTTTCGGGGTTTCCGGGGTTCCCGGTGATTTTCAGGGCTGTTGGCCGGGGTTGTCCTGCCAGGTGCTGACCGGGTGGTCGACGTAGCCGCGGGCTCCGCCGCCGTAGTACGTGGTGGGGTCGCCGGTGGCCAGGTCGCGGCTCAGGGCGAAGCGGGTGACCAGGTCGGGGTTGGCGATGAAGTGGGTGGCGAAGGAGACGGCGTCGGCGGTTCCGGCCTCGATGGCGGCGTTCGCGGTCTCGCGGTCGAAACCGTTGTTCGCGTTCAGCGGGCCGTGGAAGCGGTGGCGGTAGCGGGCGAGCGCCGCGGTGTCGGGGCGGGCGTCCGGGGTCGGGCGGTCGGGTCCGCGGAGGTGCAGATAGGCCACGGGGTGGTCGTTCAGCGCGGTGACGAGTTCGTCGTGGTCGGCGAGGGTGGCGGCGTCGGGCCGGAAGAGGTCTCCCGCGGCCAGGTACGGCCCCAGGCGGACTCCCACGCACCGGCCGTCCCAGGGCTCGGCGACCGCGTCGACGATTTCCAGCAGCAGCCGCCGGCGGCGGGTGCGGTCGCCTCCGTAGGCGTCGGTGCGGTGGTTCAGCCGCGGGTTGAGGAACTGCGCGATCAGGAACGTGCCGAGGGCCGCGATCTCGACGCCGTCGAAGCCCGCCTGGCGGGCGTTGTGTGCGGCGGCGCGGTAGTCGGCGACGGTGGCGGCGATCTCGGCCGGGGTCATCGCGCGGGGCGTGACGGTCTCCTGGAATCCGGTGGTGGTGAAGGACCGGGTCCGGGGGTTGACCGGTGACGGCCCCGCGGGCACCCGGCCGCCGAGGTGGTCGGGGTGCGAGGCGGCACCGGTGTGCCAGAGCTGCATCACGATCCGGCCGCCGAGGGCGTGCACGGTGTCGGTGACCCGCCGCCATGCGGTCACCTGTTCCGCGCTGTAGATCCCGGGGACGTCGGCGAAGCCGATCGCCTGCCTGCTGACCCAGGTCGCCTCGGTGATGATCAGCCCCGCGCTCGCCCGCCGGCCGTAGTAGTCGGCGTGCATCGGCGTCGGCACCAGCCCGTCGCGGGCGGCGCGGGCGCGTGTGAGGGGGGCCATGACGACCCGGTTGGGGAGGCGGAGGCCGGCGAGGTCCATGGGGCGGAGCAGGGGCTGGTGGTGGGGGGCGGAGGGGGACGTGGGGGTGGGTGTCGGAGTGGGGGTGGTCGCGGTCATGGTGGGGGCTCCTTGGCGTCGGGTCTGTTGTCGGTGCGTG
This sequence comes from Streptomyces albospinus, assembly GCF_014648695.1. Classification (GTDB taxonomy): domain Bacteria; phylum Actinomycetota; class Actinomycetes; order Streptomycetales; family Streptomycetaceae; genus Streptomyces; species Streptomyces albospinus. The sequence continues at coordinate 24,727 of NZ_BMRP01000055.1, read as the reverse complement.
GAGTCGACGTCGGGGAGGGGCGGGAGGTGACCGGTGCGGGCGGTGCGGCTGCGCGGATTTTCCGGTGCGGGTGGGTGGGGTGGCTGCGTAGGGTGCCCGGGTCGGTGGATGGCGAGAGGGGCGCACGGGTGCTGATCTTCGATGCGGATGACACGTTGTGGGAGAACAACGTGATCTTCGAGCGGGTGATTGACGAGTTCACGGGGTGGCTGGCGGGGCCGGGGTTGGACCGGGCCGGGGTGCGGGCCGTACTGGACGGGATCGAGGCGGCGAACGCGGTGACGCAGGGGTACGGGAGCAAGGTGTTCCTGCGGAGTCTCGGGGAGTGCGTGGCGCGGGTGCGGGGGCGGGCCGCCACGGAGGACGAGTTGGGGCGGATCGCCGGGTGGGAGGCGGCCTTCACCGGGGCCCGGCCGGAGTTGATCGCGGGGGTGCCCGAGACGCTGGCGGAGCTGGCGCGGCGGCACGAGTTGCTGCTGCTGACCAAGGGGGACACCGAGGAGCAGGAGCGGAAGGTGGCGGCGTCGGGGCTGGCCGGGCACTTCCGGGCGGTGCACGTCGTGCCGGAGAAGAACGTGGCCACGTATGAGGAGGTGACGCGGGCGCACGGGCTGGTGCCGGAGGAGACCTGGATGATCGGGAACTCGCCGAAGTCGGATATTTTGCCGGCGCGTTCGGCGGGGCTCAATGCGGTGTTCATTCCGCACGCCCACACCTGGGTGCTGGAGCACGGGGAGCTGGATCCGGCGGATGCGAAGGTGCTGCGGCTGGAGAAGTTCGCCGAGTTGCTGACGCACTTCTGAGCGGGGCGGAGGGAATTGCCGTGACGGGTGGGACGCCGAAGGTGTCGTGTGTGTTCGTGTGCCATGACGGGGGCGGCCGGGTGCTGCTGGCGCGGCGGAGCGCCGGGGCCCGGGACGAGCCGGGCACCTGGGACTGCGGTGCCGGGGCGCTGGAGTTCGGGGAGACCTTCGAGGCCGCGGTGGGCCGGGAGGTGTACGAGGAGTACGGGGTGCGGCCCGTGGGGGTCGAGCGGATCGGCGTGCGGAACGTGCTGCGCGGGGATCCGGTCACCTCGCACTGGGTGGCGGTGGTGTTCGCCGTGGAGGTGGCGGCGGAGGCGGTGCGGATCGGGGAGCCGGAGAAGTTCGACGCGGTGGGGTGGTTCGCCCCGGACGCGCTGCCGGAGCCGCTGCATTCGCAGTGCGGGGAGAGCCTGCGGCTGTTCGGTGCGACGAGCGCAGGCTCTCCCCCGGCGGATGGGCCCTAGGGGGTCAGGGCCTGGAGCGGTTCGGTGTCGGTGAGGTGGCCGGATTCGACGGTCAGCCAGCGGGTGAGCGACAGCTCGTGCAGGAAGCGGGTGTCGTGGCTGACGACGAGGAGGGCGCCCTCGTAGGAGTGGAGGGCGGTGACGAGGCGGCGGACGGAGGACATGTCGAGGTTGTTGGTCGGTTCGTCGAGGAGGAGGAGCTGGGGGGCCGGTTCGGCGAGGATCAGGGCCGCGAGTGAGGCCCGGAAGCGCTCGCCGCCGGAGAGGGTGCCGGCCTGCTGGTCGGCGCGGGCGCCCTTGAACAGGAAGCGGGCCAGGCGGGCGCGGACGCGGTTGTTGGTGGCGTCCGGGGCGTAGCGGGCGACGTTCTCGACGACGGTGAGGTCGTTGTGGAGGACCTCGTCGAGGCGCTGCGGGAGGAAGCGGTGCGGGACGTGGACCTCCGCGGTGCCCGCGGTGGGCGGGAGTTCACCGGTGAGGGTGCGCAGCAGGGTGGTCTTACCGGAGCCGTTTCGGCCGGTGACGGCGATGCGCTCGGGGCCGCGGATCTCCAGGTCGGCCCGGGTGCCGTAACGGGTGTGCAGGCCGCGGAGGGTGAGGACGCCGCGGCCGGGCGGTACCGCGGTGTGCGGGAGGTCGATGCGGATCTCGTCGTCGTCGCGGACCGCTTCGGCGGCCTCGTCGAGGCGTTCTCTGGCCTCCTTGAGGCGTTCGGTGTGCATGATGCGGTGTTTGCCGGCGGAGACCTGGGCCTCGCGCTTGCGCGCGTTCATGATGATCTTGGGTTCGCGCTTCTGCGCGTACATCTTGTTGCCGTAGCGGACCCGACGGGCCAACTTGACGTGTGCGTCGGCCAGTTCGCGCTTCTGGCGGGCGACATCGGCCTCCGCGACCCGCACCATCCGCTCGGCCGCCTCCTGCTCGACGGCGAGGGCCTGTTCGTACGCGGAGAAGTTCCCGCCGTACCAGTGCACGCCCACCCGTCGCCCACCACCACCCTCGGCCGGGGCTCCCCCGGACTCCGTCCGGGGGGACCCCCGGTGCGCCGCCCCTCTCGTCACCCGGAGGTCGGCGATCCGGTCGACGCGTTCGAGGAGTTCGCGGTCGTGGCTGACCACGAGGAGGACGCCGGACCAGGCGGCGACCGCGTCGTGGAGGCGCCGGCGGGCGGCGTGGTCGAGGTTGTTGGTGGGCTCGTCGAGCAGGAGTACGTCCGGGCGGCGCAGGAGCAGGGCGGCCAGCCGGAGCAGCACGGACTCGCCGCCGGAGATCTCGCCGACGGTGCGGTCGAGACCGATGCCGGACAGGCCGAGCTGGTCGAGGGTGGCGTGGGCGCGTTCCTCCACGTCCCAGTCGTCGCCGACGGCATCGAAGTGCTCCTCGCTCGCGTCGCCGCCCTCGATGGCGTGCAGTGCGGCGCGGACCTCGGCGATGCCGAGCGCCTGGTCGACGCGGAGGTGGGTGTCGAGCGGGGCGCGCTGCGGGAGGTGGCCGACCTCGCCGGCGGTCCGGACGCTGCCCTCGGTGGGGGTCAGTTCGCCGGCGATCAGCCTCAACAGGGTTGACTTCCCCGATCCGTTGAGGCCGATCAGGCCCGTACGGCCGGGGCCGACGGCGAGTTGGAAGTCTTCCAGGACGGGGGTGCCGTCGGGCCAGGTGAAGCCGAGGCCGGTGCAGACGACGGACGCCGTGGAGGCGGCGGGAGAAGAGGCGGCGGGGGGCTTTGACATGCAGGTCTCCTGGGAGGTGCGCGGGTGGGTGGCGAGCTGCGCAGGGAGACACCGCGGGGAACGTCAGGGAAGCCGGGGTACGCCGTACGTACGCCGAGGTCGCGGACGGGCCACGCGGGGCGGGGATCGCGGAGCGAATCACCGGTCGCGGGCGCGGTGTCTCAAGACCTCAGACGAGCAACGGCCTTCTCCTATCGGCGGGGGCACTGACGACTTCGACGGTAGGGGGTGGGGACGGAAAATGCAAACGCTATTTTTGTTGCGTTTGACGGAGTGGCGCGGGTGGCGCCCGCCGGGAGTGCGGCGGGCGCCGTCGCGGCGGTCAGACGGCGCGGAGGCGGACGCGGGCCGGGCCGGCGGCCTGGAGGGTGATACCGGCGGCGACCGGGACGTCCTGGTCGACGGCGGTCAGCTCGTGGGAGCGGAGCAGGGTCGCCAGGGCCAGCACCGACTCCAGCATGGAGAAGTGCTGGCCGATGCAGGCGCGCGGCCCGCCGCCGAACGGGAACCAGGCGTAGCGGTGCCGGCCGGCCTCGCGTTCGGGCGTGAAGCGGTCCGGATCGAAGCGCTCCGGGTCCTCCCAGAGCGCCGGGTTGCGATGGGTCACCCAGGGGGCGACGACGACATCGGCACCGGCCGGGACGGCGAATCCGGCGATCTCGGTGGCCGCCACGGCCCGGCGGCTGACGACCGGGGCCGCCGGGTAGAGCCGCATGGACTCCTTGAACGCCCGGGTGAGGCGCGGGAGGCGGTCCAGGTCGGCGGCGGTGGGGGTGCCCTCGCCGAGGACCTGGCGGATCTCGTCGCGGATCCGGGACTGCTCCTCGGGGTGCCGGGCGAGGAGGTGCAGGGTGAACGCCATGGAGGTGGCGGTGGTTTCGTGGCCCGCGAGGAGGAAGATCAGCACCTGTTCGCGGACCTCGGTGGCGTCGAGGGTGCCGTCCTCCTCGTTGCCGGCGGCGGCCAGCAGGGAGAGCAGGTCGTCGGTGTCCGGGGTGTCCGCGGAGCCCTTGCCGGCGGCCGTGCGGCGTTCGGCGATGATGCGGTCGCAGAGGGCGTTGAGCTCGGCGGTGACCTCGCGCGCCCGGAGGTTCCTGGGGGTGGGCCAGTCCCGGGGCATCTTCAGGGGGTTGTACGCGCGGCGGACGACGTAGTCGTTGACGACCGGGAGGCAGCGGTCGATGGCCTCGACGGCCGCCTCCACGTCCAGGCCGAAGAGGATCCGGGCGACGGTGCGCAGGGCCAGCCGGTTCATCTCGGGGACCAGGTCGACCGCGCCGCCGGCCGACCGCCAGCGGGCGGCGACCGCATCGGCCTCGGTGGTGACGGCCGAGGCGTAGCCGTCGACCCGGCGCTTGGTGAACAGCGGCTGCACCAGCCGGCGTTGGCGGAGGTAGTCGGCGTCCTGGCTGGTGAGCAGGCCGTTGCCGAACGCCTGGCGGACCTCCTCGTAGAGCGGGTGGTCCTTGCGGAAGTTGGCGGCCTGGGAGGCGAGGATCTGCTGGACGCCCTCGGGGGCGAAGACGGCGAAGAAGACGCTGCGGAGTCCGGGCGGGCCGGCCTCCAGGCGGACCACGTCGCCGTGTTCGCGCTGGGCTCTTAAAAAGGCGCCGAGGGAGTCGCGGCGGAGGTCGAGCAGGGAGCCGATGACAGGGAGACCGGCGGGGCCGGGGATGTCGGTCCGGGGTCCGGGGGCGGGACGGGAGGGGGAGTTGGTCAGGGACATGCTCACATTCCTATCCATTTTCCGGCCGGCTAAATGGCAGGTCGCGTCGGGCGGGCAGCGGGCGCGGGCGGGGGGCCACCGGCCGCGGGGGCGGGCACGGCGTCCCCGTACCATGGCCGGATGATCAACAAGCGTGCCGGGCGGACGGCCGGTGCCACCGCGAGTCAGTGCCGGGTCACCGTCTGCCGCGGCTGCTGCTGCGGGGACGGGGCCAAGATCCCTGGGGTCGACCACGCCGGGCAGATACCCCGGCTGCGGGCGGCGCTCGACGGCGCGGCGCCGGTGCGCGCCTCGGACTGCCTGGACGTCTGCGACCAGGCGAACGTGGTCGTGGTGCAGCCGTCGGCGGCCGGGCGGGCCGCGGGCGGGCGGCCGGTGTGGCTGGGGCTGGTCAACGACGATGAGGCGCTGGCGGACATCGCCGCCTGGATACGGGCCGGCGGGCCGGGAATCGCGGAGCCGCCCGGGGTGCTCGACCTGTACGCGATCACGGTGTCGCGGCGGGTGCGGGAGGGCCTGGACGGCCAAGGGGCCTGAGCGGCGCCCGCGGTGCGTACGGGGCCGGCGCCCCGGGTTACCGGATTCTTACGGAACCGGCCCCCGGCGCGCGGTGCGGCGTCCGCTGGTGTTGGGTGGAGGTATGAGGTATCTCCCGGGAAGGGCACGCTGAGCCCGTGCGCCCCGCCACCCCGCCCGCTCCCCCGCCCGGTCCCGCCCAGGGGCCCGCGCCGGGGCCGCCGCGCCGTGTCCTGGTCGTCGAGGACGACCCGACCGTCGCCGAGGTCGTCACCGGCTATCTCTCCCGCGCCGGCTACACCACCGCGCATGCCGCCGACGGGTTCACCGCGCTGGAGCGCGCCGCGGACTTCCGCCCCCATCTCGTCGTCCTCGACCTGATGCTGCCGGGCGTCGACGGCCTGGAGGTGTGCCGCCGGCTGCGGCAGACCGGCGAGGGCCCGGCGGTCCCGGTGGTGATGCTGACCGCGCGCGGCGAGGAGGCGGACCGGATCCTCGGGCTGGAGCTGGGCGCGGACGACTATGTGACCAAACCGTTCAGCCCCCGGGAGCTGGTGCTGCGGATCGGTTCGGTGCTGCGCCGGGCCGAGGCGGCGCCGCCGGCCGCGGCGCCCGCGCCCGTACTGCGGGCCGGGGATCTGACCGCCGACCCCGGCGGCCGGCGGGCCCACCGCGCGGGCCGGGAACTGTCCCTCACGGCGCGCGAGTTCGATCTGCTGGTGTTCCTGATACGGCACCCCGGGCGGGTCTTCTCGCGGGAACAGCTGTTGCAGCGCGTCTGGGGCTGGGAGTTCGGCGATCTGTCGACCGTGACGGTGCATGTGCGGCGGCTGCGGGAGAAGATCGAGGCGGATCCGGCGGCGCCGCGGCTGGTGACGACGGTGTGGGGCGCCGGGTACCGCTTCGATCCCGGCGGCGGTGAGGTGATCATGGCGGGCGAGGCGGCTCCGCGCGAGGCGGCGCCCGGGGGCGGCGAGTCGCGGGCATGACGGACTTTCTGGTCATCGTGGCGCTGGCGGCGCTCGGTGCGGCGGTGGTGGGCCTGCTGGCCGCGCCCGCCGTACGGGCGCTGCGGCGGCGGTCGGTGGCGCTGTCGCTGTTCGCGGTGGCGGCGCTGGCGGTGGCCGCGATGGCGGCCGGCACGGTGGCGGTGGCCCAGGCGATGTTCCTGTCCGGGCACGACCTGGGCGTGGTGATGGCCGTGGTGGCCGTCTCCGGGGTCGTCTCGCTGGCCGCCGCGCTGCTGTTCGGGCGGCGGATCGCGGCGGGCAGCCGGGAGCTGGCACGGTCCGCGCGGACGGTCGGCAGCGAGGGCGGTTTCGTGGCGCCCGGTGAGCCGCCGACCGCCGAACTCGCCGCGCTGTCACAGGCGTTGGAGGAGACCAGCGGCCGGCTGGCCGAGGCCCGGGAACGCGAGCGGGCGCTCGACGCCTCGCGCCGTGAGCTGATCGCCGGGATCTCGCACGATCTGCGCACCCCGCTCGCCGGGCTGCGGGCGATGGCCGAGGCGCTGGAGGACGGGGTCGCCGAGGACACCGCCCGCTACCACGCGCGGATGCGGATCGAGGTGGACCGGCTGGCGGCGATGGTCGACGACCTCTTCGAGCTGTCCCGTATTCAGGCCGGGGCGCTGGCGCTGACGTTGTCGCGGGTCTCGGTGTACGACCTGGTGGACGACGCGCTGGCGGGCGCCCGGCCGCTGGCACGGGCGAGCGGGGTGCGGCTGGTGGACGGCGGGGTGGTGCCGCTGCCGGTGCGGGTGGACGCCCAGCAGATCACCCGCGTGCTGGGCAATCTGCTGGTCAACGCGATCCGGGCGACACCGGAGGACGGCACGGTCGCGGTCAGCGCGCACCGCGCCGAGGGGCGGGTGGTGCTCGCGGTGCAGGACGGCTGCGGCGGGATTCCGGCCACGGACCTTGCCCGGGTGTTCGACACGGGGTGGCGCGGTGGCTCGGCGCGTACCCCGCGGGCGGACGGGGCGGACGGCGGGGCCGGTGCGGGGCTGGGGCTCGCGATCGTCCGCGGGATCGTCGAGGCGCACGAGGGCCGGGCCACGGTGCGCAATACGGGAGCCGGGTGCCGGTTCGAGGTGGAGCTGCCGGAGGCCGGGCCGGCGCGTGCGGGGTGAGGTGGCCCCGTACGCGGCGCGGGACCGTCCCGTCGTGACCGGTCCGGCTCCGCGTCGGACTCCAGGCCTGCCGCGACCGGTTCAGCCGAGAGAGGGCGAGGCCGGGGAATCTCAGGTGATGCGGCCCCGGCCGGCGTACGCAGGATGCTGTCCCGGCTGATCCGGCTGATCCGGCTGATCCGGCTGATCCGGCTGATCCGGCTGATCCGGTCCGCCTCCGCCGAGGCGGAGTGCGGACAGGCGCTAGCCGTCGATGGGGACGATCTGGGAGTCGGTGACGGCGTAGCGGCCATCGGTCCAGTACGGCGCCGCGCCGGGTGAGGTCTGCTTGTCCTTACCGGTGAGGGCGTCCAGCACCACCGGACCGTTGTCTGTCCGGCCGTAGACCACGCCGTGCCAGGCGCCGGTCACTTGGGGCGCGATCCGTCCCGAGGCGTCGGGCAGTGACCAGAGCACCTTCCCGCTGTGCGGATCCATGCCGAAGGCCACGTCGCCTCCGCAGACCACCACGGACCGCTGGTCGTAGCTGCACCGTCCCGGGAGGCTCAGGCTCCCCGTCCCGGCCGCGGCCGACGGGCCCTGGAAAGGCGACTCCTTGCCCGTCGCGATGCCGACCACCGTGTTCTGCCCGGAGCCCTTCAGTCCCTGCACCAACAGCAACTCGGGTCCGGCCGCTACGACGGTGGGGGCGTCGGTGTCCTTCGACCACGTGGTGGAACCGTCGCGCACGGCCTTGGCCTGCACCGGCTGCGGCTTCCCGGACCCGTCGTCGCGTACGCCGGCGACCTGCCCGGCGGCCACCGACTTCGGGGTGAGGCCGGGGTCGCCCCACACCGCCTTGCGCGCGGCCAAGTCGACGACCGCGACGCCCACTTCGCTGCCGTCGAGGGACGAGGTACCGGAGACCTGCACCACGGCCATCGTGCCCTGGAGGCCGATCACGGCGGTCCGGATCGCGTGGCGCTGGAAGTCCGTCCGGGTGAAGTCGGTGTTCGCGAACTCCTTGGGCAGTTCCACCACTTGCCGCCAGACGAACCGCGCGCTGCCCGCGTCGACGGCCACCACTTCGATCGCGTTGTGGTCGGGCGTGGTGCCCTGCCCGCGGATGGTGACACCGAAGGTCTGCACGACCAGGTCGTGCCCGCCCACCTTGGCGGCCTGGGGCAGGGCGAGGTCGGAGCGCACCGCGTCCACGGAGTTGTCCGCCTCGCTGGACCGGTGCTGGGGGGTGAAGGTCGCCCGCGTGGAACCGGTGGCCGGGTCGATGGCCAGCAGCCCCTGGGAGGTCGCGGCCCATGCGGTGTCACCGTGCAGCAGGACGTGCGGGGCGGCGATGGTCTTGGTGGTGACGTCCTGGACGTCCTGCAGCACCGCGGCGGGCAGCGCGACGCCCTTCGACGCGAACTTCGTGGGTGGGTCATACGCCTTACGCTGCGGTCGCGTCGGATGGACGTCGGCCCCACCCGGCTGCGCTCCACCGCCGCCGCACCCGGCAACCCCCAACAGCACCGACGCGGCGACGAACGCGCCCACCGCGCCCCGGGCGCAACGTATACGCGCCGTGCCACCGCTCCACGTGCGGTTCTGACTCATACCCCGTGTCCCTCTCCCAAGATCAGCTGTAGCCAGGGCAGGACCCTATCCCGAACACACGGGCGAGAGCGGCGAGTTTCCCGCGGCACCGGCGACCGACCTCGGCGGGACCGTTTCCGGCGGCACGGACCTGCGGTGCCGGACGGCACCGGGGCCGTCGGCCGGCGCTTCGCTGGTCTCCGGAAGACGGGACAGGATCGCCGCGCCTGGGCGGTGACGGGCGCACCCCGCCGCGCTGCGCGGACTCCCGGCGCCCTCAGCGCAGTTCGGCGCCGTGCCGCGCCTCGGGGGCGCCGCGGCCGTCCGCCGGCTCCGTGCGGCGGGTGGGCAGGTCGCGGGCGGTGCGGACCGGTGAGGCGAGCAGGATCAGGGCGGCGAGCGGGACCCCGGCGGTCGTGATCCACATGGCCGTGCGGACGCCGAGCGTGGCACCGAGCGCACCGCCGAGCAGCGCGCCGAGCGGCAGCGTGCCGTAGCTGAGGAACGCGGTGCCGGCGGTCAGCCGGCCGAGCAGGGCGGGTGGGCAGTAGCTCTGCTGGAAGCCCGCCTTGAGGACGTTGCCGGCCACCACGCCCGCGGAGACCCCGAACCCGCCCACGACGTACAGCAGCGCCCCGGGCCCGCCGGTGGTGAGCGGGATCAGCAACGCCACGGTGGGCAGGGCGAGTTCGAACAGCAGGGTGGCGCGGGCGGTGCCGATGCGGGCGGCGGTCCGGCGCACCGCGAAGGCACCCGCGACACCACCCGTGCTCGCCACGGCGAGCAGGATGCCGACCGTCCCCGGCGACAGCCCGGCCTCGCGGACCAGGAAGACCGGCAGGATGGACTGATACCCCATCAGGGCGAGGTTGGAGGCGGCGCCGAAGAGCGTCAGCGTACGGAACCAGACATCGCCGGCCACCAGCCGCAGCCCCTCGGCGACCTCGGCGACGAGCGAGCGCGGGGCGCGCTCCCCGGCGTCCGGGCGCGGTTCGCGGTGCCGGATGCCGAGCAGGCAGAGCAGGGAGAGCAGGTGGGTGGCAGCGGTGGCGGACAATCCGTCGACGGCGCCCGCGAGTTGGACGAGGAGACCGCCCGCGCCCTGCCCGGCGAGCTGCGCCGCCGACGCGCTGCCGTGCAGCTTGGCGTTGCCTTCCGGCTGGTCGGCCGGGTCGAGGAGGGTGGGCAGGTAGGCGCTGTACGCGGTCTGGAAGAGCACCGCTGCGGCACCGGTCAGCAGGGCCACCGCGATCAGCACGCCGAGGCCGAGCCCGCCGGCCCGGGCGAGGAGCGGGACGGCGGCGAACAGCACTGCCGAGAGCGCGGCGGCGCCCAGCATCAGGGGGCGGCGGCGCAGCCGGTCCACCCACACCCCGACCGGGAGCCCGATCAGCAGCCAGGGCAGCCAGCCGCAGGCGCTGAGCAGCGCGACCGCGAACGTGTCGGCGCGCAGCGTGGCGACGGCGACCAGCGGCATCGTCACCCGGGTGACCGAGGCCCCGAACTTGCCCGTCGTCTCGCCGCACCACAGCAGCCGGAAGTCGCGGTGGCGGTGGAGCAGGCCGGTCACCGATCGGCCCGATCGGTGCGCTCCGCGCGGGGGAAGGACTGGACCTGGACGACGACCGGCCGGTTCTCCGGGGCGGGTTGCCCGGAGGCGGCCCGGTACCGGTCGATGACACCCGCCAATTCGCCGTTCAGCGCCGTCAGTTGATCGGGCGTCAGCCGGAGGTCGGCCCACTGCGCGATCGCGCCCGCGTCCCGCCACCGCGCGGGCCAGTCCTCGGCGAGATAGCCGGCGACTCGGTGGAAGTGCTGCTGGACGATTTCGTGGACGTAGACGGAGAGCGGGCCCCGGGCGTCCGGATCGTCGCGGAAGTCGGTGGTGTTGAGCTGGTGGGAGACGCCGGCGGCCCGCCACCACCGCTCGCGCCGGGTGCCGCGGCCGGTCTCCTCCTCGATGAAGGCGTGGTCGGCGAGATGGCGCAGATGCCAGCTGACCGTGCCGGTGTTCTCGCCGAGCCGCCGCGAGAGGCCGGTGGCGGTGTCCGGGCCGTCCAGCGTGAGCAGTTCCAAGATGCGCATCCGCAGCGGGTGCGCCAGGGCACGCAGGCTGCGGGCGTCCATCCGGCGGGTGGGGCGCGGCGGGGACGGAGCGGGGCCGCCGCCGGCGGGTGCGCCGGGCGTACCGGCCGCGGGTGTCCCTGCGTCGGACATCGCAGCGTGGGATATCGCAGCGTGGGATATCGCAGCGGGCGGCAGCTCGGCGTCAGGCGTCTCGGCATCGGTCATGGATCACAGCGTAGGAATCCAGAGACTTCTTCGCAGAGAGTTCTCTGCAATTGCTCGGGAGCTATTCGGGCGCCTCCCAGAGCGGATGCTCGCGCTCGGCCCAGCGCGCGTCGACCGCCCCCGTCCGCATCCCGCGCCGCGCCTCCGGCTCGCCGTACGCCTTCCAGACATGGCCGGAGACCACGACGACCACGGCGAGGGCGAGCCAGTCGTGGACGAAGGTGGCCCCGGTGCGCCAGAGCAGCGGGGCGAGGTGCGGGAACCACATCAGCAGGCCGGTGGCGAGCATGACGAGCACGGCGCCGGCGATCCAGGCGGCGTAGAGCTTCTGGCCGGCGTTGAACTTGCCGGCCGGGCGGCGGCCCTTGTGGCGGCGGAGCGCGGCCCGCAGCCAGCGGCGGTCGTGCGGGCCGTAGCGGTTGAGGCGGGTGAGGTCGGCGCGCAGCGCGCGGGAGGCCAGGCCGAGCAGCAGCGGGACGGGCAGCAGGATGCCGGCCCATTCGTGGACGGTGACCATGAGGGCGCGGCGGCCGACGAGTTCGGCGAGGAAGGGGAGGTAGAGGCAGCCCGCGGTCAGGACGCAGACGGACATGAGGGTGGCGGTGGTGCGGTGCACCCAGCGTTCGGCGGGGGTGAAGCGGGCGATCCGCCCGGCAGGAGTCCCAACCGCGCCGCCGTCAGGTCGTCGGGGCATCGTCGCGTCCGTTCGAGCGGCCGACCCAGGCGTCGACGTCATAGCCGCGCTCCTCCCAGAAACCGGGTTCCACCCGGTCGGTGACGGTGATCTTCGACAGCCATTTCGCCGACTTGTAGAAGTACATGGGGGCGACGTAGAGGCGGACCGGGCCGCCGTGGTCGTGGCCGAGGGGCTTGTCCTGCATCCGCAGGGCCACCAGGACGTCGTCGCGGCGGGCCTGGTCGAGGGTCAGGGATTCGGTGTAGGAGCCGTCGAAGCAGGTGAAGCGGACCGCCCCGGCCTGCGGGTGGACGCCGGCGGCGGCCAGCAGCGCGCCGAGGCGCACGCCCTCGAAGGGGGTGCCGGGCACCCGCCAGCCGGTGACGCACTGGACGTCGTGCACGAGCCGGGTCTGCGGAAGGCGGCGCAGGTCGGCGAGGCGGTAGGTGGCGGGGCGGCTCACCAGGCCGTCGACGGTGAGGCGGTAGGTGCGCTCGTCCTTGCGCGGGACCGAGCCGGTGACCGAGTAGTAGCGGAATCCGCCGCCGGCGGGGAGCAGGCCGGAGAGCCCGGTGGGGTCCTTCTGGGCGGCGGCGCCGAGGGTGCTGTCGTAGGCGCGCTGGAGGAGCGGCGCGGCGGCGATACCGGCGGCGCCGGCCGCGAGCATGCCCAGCACGACGCGGCGGCCGACGGGGGTGCCGCGGCCGTCCGCGCCCTGCCGCTGGTCGCCGTGGTCGTCCGGGTCGCGGGCCGGCTGCGGCTCCGGCTGCGGGTGCGGGTCCTGTGTCACGGCTCGATTCGAGCATCCGGCGGGCGCGTGGACCAGACGTCGGGCCCCGGCGTCAGACTTTCGTCACCGTTGCCCGCAACGGCCGGTCACCGGGTGGTACAGACGGGTGCGCGCGAGAATGGTGGGTGACGAGGGCCACCCGGAGGCCGTGCCCGGGTGGCTATCCTCGGGCGCATCCCCACCCCGGCGCGATACGAGGTGTGCGACGTGACGGTGATTCTGCTCGCCCTTGGCGCGGCGTGCTGCCTGGGCACCGGATTTGTCTTCCAGCAGATCGCGGCACAGCACGCCCCACCGCAGGACTATCTCTCCCTGCGGCTGCTGCTCGACCTGGTGCGGATGCCGCGCTGGGTGGCCGGGATCGCGCTGATGGTGGCGGGGATGGCGCTGGGCGCGGTGGCGCTGGGCATGGGGGACATCACCCTCGTCGAGCCGCTGATGGCGACGAATCTGCTGTTCGCGATGGCGCTGGCCCGGCGCATCTCCCGGCAGCGGCTGGGCCGCAGCGGGTGGGCCGGGCTGTGGCTGCTGGGGGGCGGGGTGACCGCGTTCATCGTGGCGGGGCGCCCGCACGGCAGCCGGAACAGCGAGGTCGGGCAGCTGGCGCAGTGGCTGATCATGGGTGGGGTGCTGGGCGCCGCGCTGCTGCTGGCGGCCGTCGCCAAACGGGAGCGGGTGCACGTGAGCCTGGAGGCCGCGCTGCTGGGGGTGGCGGCGGGGCTGCTCTACGGGTTGCAGGACGCGCTGACCCGGATCAGCGGGGTGCGGTTCGGCGCCGGCGGCTGGGGCGCGCTGCTGACGAGCTGGCAGCCGTACGCGATCGTGGTGCTGGGAGTGCTGGCGCTGGTGATGGTGCAGAGCGCCTTCGAGTCCGCGCCGCTGCGGATGTCGCTGCCCGCGCTGACCGCCGCCCAGCCGCTGGCCGGCATCGCCTGCGGGGTGGGGTTCCTCGGCGACCAGCTGCGGGTGACGACCGGCGCGCTGGCCTGGGAGGCGGCCGGGATCGCGGCGGTGGTGGCGGGGATCGTGCTGATCGGGAGCCATCCGGCGATGCCGCCGGGGGCCGGGAAGGCCGCGAGCGCACGGGAGCTCCAGCCCCGCTGAGGCGCGCGCCGGCCGCCCGGCGTGCGGGCCCGCGCCTTCCTGCTCACTCGTGCCGGGCCCGCCTCGCTTCTGTTAATGCCCGGCATCAAAATGGCTGCATGCCCAGAACATCGGGTCCCGAGACCCGGGAGAAGCTGATCCGCGCCGCCGAGGAGATCTTCGCGGCGCAGGGTGTGGACGGCGCCCAGACCCGTGACATCGTCGCGCTGGCCGGCCAGAGCAATCCCTCGGCCGTGCAGTACCACTTCGGCTCCCGGGCCGGTCTGCTGGAGGCCGTGACGGCCGGGCGGCTGGCCCGTACGGAAGCGGCCCTGGCGCCGCTGCTGGCCGCCGCGGAGACCGGCCGGCCGGCGCTCCGCGACCTGCTCGGGATGCTGGTCACAGCCGAGGCCACCGAGCTGCGCGACGACCGGGGGCGGCGCTGTCTGCGGATCTCCGCCCAGCTCAGCCACGAGAGCGGGATACGCACCCGGACCCCGCACCCGACGCTGGCCGGGACCGCGTACTGGCGGCTGCTCTGCCGGGTCGAGGACGCGCTGGCGGCGGCCGGGCTGCCGGAGGCGCTGCGGCTGGAGCGGCTGGACCTCGCGCTGACGCTGATCGGCGCGGCGATGGCCGACCGGGCCACGCACTACCTCGACGGCACCGAACCCCTGACCGACGAGGAGCTGTTCCTCGCCGATCTCACCGGGACGACGGAAGCCTTCCTGCTCGCCGCCGCCCCCGGGACCACCCCGCCGCCGCCACCGCGGAGTTCCCCCTGAGCGGGTCCGCCCCGGCATCCGCACCGAGCCGTCCGGCAGGACCGTCATCGTCACCGGCGGTGCCTGCGGGCCGTCCTCACCGACGTGCCGGCGGAGGCGTCCCGGCGGGTGGGGTCGCCGCCGCCGGTGGTTGCATGGCGCCATGACAGATCAGCAACCGCTCAACGCGGACGAAATCCTCGATGTCGTCGACGAGCACGACCGGGTCGTCGGGCAGGCCCCGCGCGGTGAGAGCTACGCCCGCCGGCTGCGCACCCGGTGTGCCTTCGTCCTGGTCCGGGACGCCGAGGACCGGATCTTCGTGCACCGGCGGACGCCGCAGAAGCTGGTGTTCCCGTCGCACTACGACATGTTCGTGGGCGGCGTGGTCGGAGCCGGCGAGTCGTACGACGAGGCGGCGCTCCGGGAGGCGGAGGAGGAGCTGGGCGTCCAGGGTCTGGCGCGCCCCGAGCCGCTGTTCCGCTTCCTGTACGAGACGCCGGAGCACACCTGGTGGTCGGCGGTGTACCAGGTGCGCTGCACCCTTCCGGTCGCGCCCCAGGAGACGGAGATCGACTGGTACGCGTTCCTGCCGGAAGAGGAGCTGCACCGGCGGCTGGACGAGTGGCCGTGGACGCCGGACGGGCTGGCCGCCTACCGGGAGCTGACCGCCCGGCGGGATGCCGGGGAGCTCTGAGCGGACCGGCATCCGGGGCCCGTCCGGTGGGTCGGGGCCGGAGAACGCACCTAGTGTTTCAGCCATGATCCTTTCCGACGGGCTGCGGACGGCCGCCACGAGCGTGCGGCTGTGGTTCTCGCCCGCGCGGATCCGCGCGGAGGGCAGCACCCCCGACTACCGCTTCTCGCTCGCCAACGAGCGCACCTTCCTCGCCTGGCTGCGCACCGGTCTGGCGCTGGTGGGCGGCGGTTTCGCGGTGGACCAGTTCTTCCCGCGGCTGCACAGCAGCCTGCGGGCGAGCTTCACCGTCGTCCTGCTGGCGGGCGGGGCGCTGTGCGCGCTGCGGGCGGTCAACCACTGGGTGCGCTGCGAGCGGGCGATGCGGCGCGGCGAGGACCTGCCGGTCTCCCGGTTCCCGGCCGCCCTGGCGCTGGCGGTCGGCGGGCTGGCGGTGGCGGTGGCCGTGCTGGCGCTGATCGGCTGGACCGTCTAGCCGATGGGCGGCGGGCAGCGGCGGACGGCGGGCGGCGGCGGGCCGGCGCCGCGGCCGGCCGCGGACCGGGCCCCGGGGCTCCAGCCGGAGCGGACCCGGCTGGCCTGGCGGCGCACGACGCTGTCCGCGGCGGCGGTGGCGGTGCTGGCCGGCCGGCAGCTGCTGCACAGCCGGGCGCCGGGGCAGCTGGAGGTGGCGCTGACCGGGCTGGTGGGGCTGCTGTGGCTGGCGTTCACCGCGGTCGCGGACCTCCGGATGCGGGCGATGGCCACCGGCCGCCCGGCCCCGCTGCCGCCCCGGCTCGCGCTGCTGCTGGTCGGCTGCACGCTCGGGACGGCGGTGTGCGGCGCGGCCCTGCTGGTGCGGACCCGCTGAGGCGCGCCCGGCGGTACGGTGAGCCCGGCCGCGCCGACGTGGCGGCGTCCCCGGCCCCTCGCCTTCGCCGGGGCGCGGCAACCACCTTTCCGGGAGCGGAGCATGACCGAGCAGCAGAGCGGGGCGCCGGGCGGGAGCGACCCCGGGACGGGCGGGCCGAGCGGCCCCGAGCAGGTCCCCGAGCCCTATCTCACCGAACTCGCCCCAGGCGTCCATGCGTTCGTCCAGCCGGACGGCGGCTGGTGCCTGAACAACGCGGGCTTCGTCACCGACGGCGGCGCCACCCTGGTCGTGGACACCGCCGCCACCGAGCGCCGGGCGCGGCTGCTGCGCCGCCGGATCGCGGAGACCGGCGCCCCCGCGCCCCGTACGGTCGTCAACACCCACCACCACGGCGACCACACCTACGGCAACGGCGTGTTCGCGCCCGAGGCGGCGGTCATCGGGCACGCGGCGTGCCGCCGTGAGGTGCTGGCCGCGGGGCACCAACTGCACGCGGTCTGGCCGCATGTGACGTACGGCGACATCCGCATCACCCCGCCGGAGATCACGTACACCGACGAACTGACCGTGCACGTCGGTGAGTTCGAGGTGCGGCTGATCCATCCGGGGGTGGCGCACACCACCGGCGACACCCTGGTGTGGCTGCCGCGGCAGCGCATCGTGTTCGCCGGCGACCTGGTCTTCCACGGGGGCACGCCGTTCGTCTTCATGGGCTCGCTGGCCGGGTCGCTGCGGGCGATCGAGGTGCTGCGGTCGCTGGACGCGGCCACCGTCGTCCCCGGGCACGGTCCGGTGACCGGGCCGGAGGTCTACGACGGCATCGAGCGCTATCTGCGGTTCGTCGGCGAGCTGGCGCGCGCGGGGCGGGCGGCCGGGCGTACGCCGCTGGAGGTGGCGCGGGAGGCCGACCTGGGCGAGTTCGCGGAGCTGGCCGAGAGCGAGCGGCTGGTGGCGAATCTGCACCGGGCGTACGCGGAGCTGGCGGGCGCCGCGCCGGGAGAACCGCTGGACCCGGTGACCGCGTTCGGGGAGATGGCCGCACTGAACGGCGGGATGCTGCCGGCCTGCCATGCGTGAGCGGCCGGTCCGGGGCGGCTGACGGCCGGGGGTGGCCGGGCGCTCGACCCGGCGGACGGTGGCGGAAAGGCAGCGGGTGACGGACGCCCCACGGACGAGCACTGGACTCCATACCGACTAGTCGGCATGATCGTGCGGGCGACCACTGGTAGCCATGACCGTCCCACCGCCCACTCCACACGGAGGAGCACGATGAGCAACGGCACCCCTCCCCCGCCGGCCGCCGGCCGGGAGGCACCCCCCGGCCTCGACCTGGCGCGCCTGCGCGAGCACCTGGACCGGGAGCGGCCGGGCCTGGCCGGCGGGCCGCTGAGCGCGCAGCTGATCGAGGGCGGCCGGTCCAACCTCACCTATCGCGTCACCGACGGCGCCGCCTCCTGGGTCGTCCGCCGGCCGCCGCTCGGCCATGTACTGGCCACCGCGCACGACATGCGGCGCGAACACCGGGTGATCAGCGCGCTGCACGACACTCCGGTGCCGGTGCCGGAGGCGCTGCTGCTGTGCGAGGACGAGTCGGTCATCGGCGCGCCGTTCTATGTGATGGAGCTGGTCGAGGGCACCCCGTACCGGACCGCGCCCCAGCTGGCGCCGCTCGGCCCGGAGCGCACCCGGGCCGTGGTGCTCTCCCTCGTCGACACGCTGGTGGCGCTGCACGCGGTGGATCCGGCGGCGGCCGGGCTCGCCGACTTCGGCCGCCCGGACGGCTTCCTGGAGCGCCAGCTCCGGCGCTGGGGCAAGCAGTTGGCGGCGTCCAGGAACCGCGCACTGCCGGGGATCGACGAGCTGCACGAGGCCCTCGGCCGGGCCCTGCCGGCCTCCCCCGCACCCACCGTCGTCCACGGCGACTACCGCCTCGACAACGTGCTGGTCGGCGCCGACGACACCATCAAGGCCGTACTGGACTGGGAGATGTCCACGCTCGGCGATCCGCTGACCGACCTCGGACTGCTGGTGATGTACTGCACGGACCTCGGCCTGCCGAAGTCGCCGGTCAGCACCACCAGCGGCGCCCCGGGCCACCCCGGTCCGGACGAGCTGATCGCACGCTATGCCGCGCGCTCCGGCCGGGACACCTCCGGCATCGCCTGGTACACCGCCTTCGCCTGGTTCAAACTCGCCGTGATCCTCGAAGGCATCCACTACCGCTTCACGCTCGGTCAGACGGTCGGCGCGGGGTTCGACCGGATCGGCGAGCTGGTGCCCGCGTTCATCGACCGCGGACTGACCACCCTCAAGGAAGGCTGAGCCCCATGGACTTCGCATTCGACGCCCGCACCGAGGAACTGCGCCACAAGCTCCTGGCGTTCATGGACGAGTACGTCCACCCGGCCGAGCAGACCGCCCACGAGCAGCGGGCCGCGCTCGCCTCGCCGTGGGACACCCCGGCGGTGGTCGAGGAGCTGAAGGCCGAGGCGCGGCGGCAGGGGCTGTGGAACCTTTTCTTTGTGGACCAGCACAGCCTGCCGGACGAGGAGCACGGGGCCGGGCTGACCAACCTCCAGTACGCGCCGCTGGCCGAGATCACCGGCCGCAGCCCGCAGTTGGCGCCCACCGCGCTGAACTGCGCGGCGCCGGACACCGGCAACATGGAGGTGCTGGCGCAGTTCGGCGACGCGGCGCAGCAGAAGCAGTGGCTCCAGCCGCTGCTGGCGGGCGAGATCCGGTCGGCGTTCGCGATGACCGAGCCGGAGGTGGCCTCTTCGGACGCCACCAACATCGAGACCCGTATCGAGCGGGACGGCGACGACTACGTCATCAACGGCCGCAAGTGGTACATCTCCGGGGCGATGAACCCGCTGTGCCAGATCTTCATCGTGATGGGCAAGACCGACCCCGACGGCGCCGACATCCGCCGCCAGCAGTCGATGATCCTGGTGCCGCGGGACACCCCCGGCCTGACCGTCGCGCGCGCCATGCAGGTCTACGGCTACGAGGACCACTACCACGGCGGGCACGCGGAGGTCGTCTTCGACAACGTGCGGGTGCCGGTGGGCAATCTGATCGGCGAGGAGGGCGGCGGATTCGGCATCGCCCAGGCGCGGCTGGGGCCCGGCCGGATCCACCACTGCATGCGGCTGATCGGGATGGCCGAGCGGGCGATCGAGCTGATGTGCCGGCGGGCGGTGAGCCGCACCGCCTTCGGGAAGCCGCTGGCGCAGCAGGGCGTGGTCCAGGAGTGGATCGCGGACGCCCGGGTGGCCGTGGAGCAGCTGCGGCTGCTGGTGCTGAAGACCGCCTGGCTGATGGACACCGTCGGCAACAAGGGCGCGCACACCGAGATCCAGGCGATCAAGATCGCCACCCCGCGGACGGTCGTGGACATCCTCGACAAGGCGGTGCAGCTGCACGGCGCGGGCGGGGTCAGCCAGGACTTCCCGCTGGCGGAGCTGTGGGCCGGGGCCCGTACGCTGCGGCTGGCGGACGGGCCGGACGAGGTGCACCAGCGGTCGCTGGCCCGCCGCGAGCTCAAGCGGTATCTGTAACGGCGTTACGGTCCGGCGCCGGTCACGGCGCCGGACCGGTACCCGGCACGGCGTCAGGTACCGGTACCGCGTACGGCGTTACGGGCGAAGCGCCCTCAGCAGCAGCTCCGCCAGGTGGTCGGCGACCTGCTGCGGGCTCAGCGGCCCGTCCTCGCGGTACCACGTCCCCAGGTGGTGCACCGAGCCGAAGTGGTAGTCCACGACCAGGTCGGCGGGGATGTCGGCGGCGAACACCCCGGTGCGCTGGCCTTCTTCGATCAGCGCCCGGAACCGCTCGTGGTAGCGCCGCCGCTCGGCTCGCACCTGCTTGTCCTTCTCGGGGCCGAGGTGGTGCATCGAGCGGAAGAAGATCTTGGTGTCGTCGAGGTTCTCGATGGTGGTGACGACGACGTCCGCGGCGGCGTCCCGCAGTCGCTGCTCCACCGGTGCGTCGGCGTCCGCGAAGTGGTCCAGCCGCTCCTGCTGGAGCCGCAGCACCCGGCCGTAGACCTCGTGCAGGAGGTCGTCCTTGGAGCCGAAGTAGTGGTAGAGGGCGCCCTTGGTGACGCCCGCCGCGTCGACGATCTCCTGCACGGAGGTGCGGTCGTAGCCCTGCTCCGCGAACAGTCTGGTGGCGGTGGCCAGCAGCCGCTGCGCCACGGGCTTCGCGGTGCCGTCGCCGTTGCCGGTGCCGTCCTTCGTGCCGGCCATCGCCCTCACCTGTCCTTCGTACGTACTCATGCGCGGTGGCGCAGCTCCCGTCGGAGGATCTTGCCACTCGTGGTCTTGGGAAGCTCGGGCAGGATCTCCACCACCCGGGGATATTTGTACGCCGCGAGCCGCTCCTTGCAGTAAGCGGCCAGTTCGTCGGGGCCGGGGGAGGCGCCGGGACGCAGGCTGACGTACGCCTTGACGGTCTCGCCCCGGTAGGCGTCGGGCACGCCCACGACGGCCGCCTCGCGGACCGCCGGGTGGGTGTAGAGGACGTCCTCGACCTCCCGGGGCCACACCTTGAAGCCGGAGGCGTTGATCATGTCCTTCTTGCGGTCGACGACGTAGAGCCAACCGTCGCCGTCCATGAACCCGATGTCGCCGGTGCGCAGTTCGCCGTCCGGGATGCTCTCGGCGGTGGCGTCGGGACGGCGCCAGTAGCCGGGCACGACCTGCGGGCCGCGGACCGCGATCTCGCCCTGTTCGCCGAACGGCAGGTCGCGGCCCGCCTCGTCGATGATCCGTATGACGGTGTCCGGGCCGGGTACGCCGACCGCGAGGGTGCCGGAGACCTTGTCGACCGGTGCCTCGCGGCCGGGCGGGACGCTGGCGCAGGGGGCGGTGCACTCGGTCAGGCCGTAGCCGTTGTGGATGTACGGGCCGAAACCGGCGCGGAACTTCTCCACCAGGGCGGGCGGCAGCGGCGCGCCCCCGGAGCTCATCGTCCGGAAGGAGCCGAAGTGCCCGCGGGTGACGTCGGGGTGGGCCATCAGCGCCATGAAGGCGGTGGAGGGGCCGACCGTGTAGGCGGGGCGGTGCTCCAGGAAGGCGTCCAGGACGACGCCCGCCTCGAAGCGGTAGGCGAGCGCCAGGGTTCCGGTGTTGGCGATACAGGCGGCGAGTTCGCAGACCATTCCGGTGATGTGGAAGAGCGGCGCGAGCGCGAAGTAGGTGGCGCCGTCGGGGAGGGCGAGTCCGGTGCGCTGGCGTTCGGCGTTGTAGCTGATGTTGCCGTGGGTGTTGGTGGCGCCCTTGGGGGTGCCGCTGGTGCCGGAGGTGTAGCTGATCAGCGCGAGGTCGTCGGCGGCCGGCCCCGGGTCGGCGGGCACCGCGCGGAGCCGGCCGGCCACCCGGGCGGCGGTGAGCAGATCGTCGGCGCCCTCCTGGGGGCCGAGCCGTTCGCCGCGCAGCACCCTGGTGTCGTCGCGGGTCTGGAGCTCGCGTTCGCAGGCGGTGAGGGCGATGTGCACGGAGGGCGCCTCGGCGGCGGTGTCGCGCAGGAAGGCGTCCCAGGTGCGGTCCGCGCAGATGACGGCGACGGCCTCGGCGTCGGTGAGGATGTGCCGCATCTCGGCCGATTTGTACATGGGGTTGACGGGGACGACCACCCCGCCCGCCTTCCAGACACCGAGCACGGCCAGCACGAAGTGCGGGGTGTTCTGGAGCATGACGGCGGCCCGGTCGCCGCGCCGCAGGCCGCGCTCGGCGAGGTGGGCGGCGATGCCGTCGGAGAGCGCGTCGGTCTCGGCGTAGGAGAGCCGGCCGTCGAAGTAGGCGAGCGCGGTGCGGTCGGGGGCGCGGCGGACCGCGGCCCGGAAGGCGTGCAGCGGCGAGGGCGGGGGCTGGACGGGGGCGCGCTGGGCGTCGGTGAGCTGCGCCAGCCACGGCTTGTCCTGGTAGGAGGTCATCGGGGTGCGGCCCTTCCTTCCTGATGGTCCGTGCTCGTCCCTGGTCGTGCGGTCGGTGTCCGGGCGGTACGGCAGTCCGGCTGCCCGGCTGCCCGGCTGTCCGGCTGTCCGGCTGTCCGGCTGTCCGGCTGTCCGGCTGTCCGGCTGCCCGTGGATCCGGCCCGGCGGGCGTCCGTGCGTCCGGATGCCCGCCGGGCCGTAAGTCCCTGCGGGGATGGGCCCGTTGCGCCCGGTGGTCAGCCCTCGTTCCGCTCCTCCAGCTTTCGCTGGAGGTGGTTCATGCTGCCCAGCCAGCGGTCCGGGTCGGCGGCCCGCGCGGTGTAGTAGTCCGCGACCTCCGGGTGCGGCAGGACCAGGAAGCGGCCCTCCTCCATGGCCGCGAAGAGCGCGTCCGCGACGGCCTCGGGCTCCACGGCGGTGGGCGTCAGGACGAGGTCCCCGGCGGCCCCGGTGCCGGCCAGCATGTCGGTCCGTACGCCCTGCGGGCAGATGGCGTGGACCTCGATGCCGCGGTGGCGGTAGGTCAGCGACAGCCATTCGGCGAAGGCGTAGGCGCCGTGCTTGGTGACGCTGTACGGGGCCGCGGCGACCATGGTGAGCAGGCCCGCCGCGGACACGGTGGAGACGAACCGGCCGCCGCCGCTCGCCAGCCACTCCGGCACCAGTTCGCGTGCCGCCCGGACGTGGGCCATGACATTGACGTCCCAGGCCAGCGCCCAGTCGTCCTCGGGGGCATCGGGGCCGCCGCCGGTGCCGACGCCGGCGTTGGCGCAGAAGATGTCGATGGCGCCGCCCAGCGCCTCACGAGCCGGCGGCACGATGCCGGAGGCGGCGCCGGGGACCGCGATCGCCCCGATCTCCTCGGCGGTCTTGCGGGCCTTGGCCTCGTCCAGGTCGTTGACCGCGACGCGGGCCCCCTCGGCGGCGAACCGGCGGGCCAGTGCGGCCCCGATCCCGCCACCCGCTCCGGTCACGACTACGGCCTTGTCCCGTACGGATGCCACGCTGTGTCTCCCTCGATCGCTCCGGGTCGCCCGACTCGCTGGCAGGCAGACTAACCAGTCGGTATGTCCGAGCGGAAGAGCGGGTTCCCGACACCGCACCGGTTTCGGGCACGGCACCGGCTTCCGGCCCGGCCGGGCTCGTTCCGTCCCGGGGCGCGGAGCGTTAGCGTGCGCACGACACGGATCCGGTCCGGCACCGACCACGGAGGGGTGCGCATGGCTCTGTCGAGACGCGTTCTGCTGGGGCATCTGGCGGCGACCGGGGCAGCCGCGGCGGCGGTCACCGCGCCCCCCGCCCAGGCGGCACCGGAGCCCGCCGGCCGGCGGGTGCACACCGGCTTCGACCGGCTGGCCGCCGACGGCTACCGCCTGCTGGACGGCCGGCGGATCGGCATCGTCACGAACCCTACCGGGGTGACCCGGGACGTGAGGCACATCGTCGACGTCATGCATGCCGACCACCGGGTCCGGCTCACCGCCGTCTTCGGCCCGGAGCACGGCTTCAGGGGCACCGCCCAGGCGGGCGGCTCGGAGGGCCGGTACACCGATCCCGCCACCGGGCTGCCGGTCTACGACACCTACGACAAGAGCGGCCGGGAACTGGCGGACATCTTCACCGCGTCCGGCGTGGACACCGTCGTCTTCGACATCCAGGACGTCGGCGCGCGCTTCTACACCTACATCTGGACGCTCTACGACTGCATGGTGGCGGCCGTCGCGGCGGGCAAGCGGTTCGTGGTGCTGGACCGCCCCAATCCGGTCACCGGCCTGGCCGCGACCGGCCCCGTACTGGACCGGAAGTACTCCTCGTTCGTCGGCCGGGAGCCGATCTCGCAGGCGCACGGGATGACGGTGACGGAGCTGGCGCGGCTCTTCAACGGCGAGTTCGTGCCGCGGGCCGCCGGGCGGCCGGTGGCGCTGGAGACGGTTGCGATGACCGGCTGGCGGCGCGCCGACTTCTTCGACGCGACCGGGCTGCCCTGGGTGCCGCCCAGCCCCAACATGCCCACCGCGGACACCGCACTGGTCTACGCGGGCACCTGTCTCTTCGAGGGCACCAACCTCTCCGAGGGCCGCGGCACCACCCGGCCCTTCGAACTCCTCGGCGCCGAGGGCATCGACCGCCGGTGGGCCGCCGCCGCCACCGAACTGGGCCTGCCCGGCGTGCACTTCAGGGAGGCGTACTTCGCGCCGACCTTCTCCAAATTCCAGGGCACGACGATCGGCGGGCTCCAGCTGCACGTCCACGACCGCACCGCGTTCGATCCGGTGCGGACCGGTATCGGCCTGCTGGTGACCGCCAGACGGGTCTGGAAGGGCTTCGCCTGGCGGGCGGACCACTTCGATCTGCTGACCGGCTCCGCGACCGTGCGCACGATGATCGACGCGGGCGCCGGGACGGACGAGATCGCCGCGGCCTGGCAGGACGGGCTGACGCGCTTCCGGGCGGTGCGGGAGCGGTATCTCCGTTACCGCTAGCGGTTGTTGGGGGCCGCCGGTGCACCGCACCGCCGTCGCGCGCTACCCGGCATACGTGCCGACGAGTGCCGCGCCGGCGGTGCGGTCGCCGCGTTCGGTGATCTCACCGCCGACCCAGGCGTCCACGCCGCGGTCGGTGAGGGTGGCCAGGGCGGCGTCCACGGACTCCTGGGGCACGACGGCGATCATGCCGACGCCCATGTTCA
>NZ_BMRP01000054.1:20397-42248 GCF_014648695.1 Streptomyces albospinus | reverse complement strand
AGCACCCGGACGGTGCATGTCGCCTGTCACCAACGTGCCGGGACAACACACCTAGGGCCTGCCTGCGGATCAGGGCCCGCCTGGTGGATCAGGGCGCCGGCCGGACCCCGGAATGCGCGTAGGGCCTGTCCGCCGGATCCGGCGGACAGGCCCTACGCCACACTCGCTTCCTCAGGCCCGCGGGCCCCTGCCCTCGCGGGCGGTCAGGCGTGCAGGAACAGCCCGAACCAGCGGAAGATCTCGGGAACCTGGCGCTTCCACACCGGCACCGTGTGGCCGCCGGCACTCGCCGGGATCATCTGGACGTTCACCGTCGTCGGCTGCTTCGCGAGCTGCTTGAGGCCCATACCGGCCTGGTAGCCGTCGGCCGCCGCACCGGAGATGTACAGCGCCGTACGGGGCGGCTTCCCAGCGTCGTTGGCGGCCTTCAGGATGTGGATCGGGTTGGTCTCGACGCGCAGCTTCGGGTCCTTGCCGGCGAGCGAGTCGGGCTCGATTGCCGGGTCGTTGTAGCCGGACATGGCGACCGCGGCGCGGTAGCGGTCCGGGTGGGCCAGCGCGAGCTTGGAGGCGCAGTGCGCACCCGCGGAGTAGCCCGCCAGGCCCCAGGCGTCCGGCTTGTCGCCGGCCCGGAAGTTGTCGATGATCATCTGGCGGACGTCGACGGTCAGCCAGCTGTCGGCGTTGACCTTGCCGGGGAGGTTGACGCACCCGCTGTCGGCGTTGGGCAGGACGTTGGTCCGCGGCGACACCAGGATGAACGGCTTGACGGCACCGCTCTGCATCAGCGGCGCGAGCTGCTGGGCCACCTTCAGCGATCCCAGCCAGGACTTCGAGGACCCGGGGTAGCCGGGCAGCAGCTCGACCACCGGGAACTTCTTGTCCTTGTACGCGGGGTCGTTGTACTGCGGCGGCAGCCAGACGTAGACCTCGCCGTTGACGCCCGAGATCTGGCCCTTGAGGTCGGTCATCTGGACGTTGGGGCCCACCACCGGGTCGTCGGCCGGCCGGAACTGCTGGTGGACCTTGGGCTGGTCCTTGAGGTTCTTGCCGCCCAGACCGTCCGGGCCGAGGTTGCGGGCCGCGTCGATGTGGTTACCGGTGCCGAGCAGGTCGCCCCAGTTGTCGTACAGGTTGTTGGCGTTGTTCACCAGGAGGAAGACCACCGTGATGGCGGTGACCTGCGCGAACAGCAGCATCAGCAGCCGCGCGAGCCCTTTCACCGCGGGTGGTCCGGCCACCCGGCCCCAAACGGCGAACGGCAGGACGAAGGCGACGATCAGCAGCAGGAGCGCGAAGAGAAAGAAGGGAGTGCCCGTCAGGCTCATCGGGATCTCGTTTCCAGGACGTAAACACGAAGGACGTGGGCGTGGGTTCCGGCCCCGCCTTCGGGCAGCGAGCCTCTCCGCGACCTTAGATGGCAATCCGCGCGAGCGTGGTTGCCCGGCTTTGGTCCTTCTTTACATGTCCCTTCCGTCACAGCCGC
Organism: Streptomyces albospinus; assembly: GCF_014648695.1. Classification (GTDB taxonomy): domain Bacteria; phylum Actinomycetota; class Actinomycetes; order Streptomycetales; family Streptomycetaceae; genus Streptomyces; species Streptomyces albospinus. The sequence continues at coordinate 40,762 of NZ_BMRP01000054.1, read as the reverse complement.
CCGCCGGGCACCGGCCGTTCGCCCGTCCCTGCATGCCTCTCATCCCCGCTGAACCGCAGGTCAGACCAGCCGTCGGGCGGCTGCCCAGCGCGTCAGCTCATGCCGGTTGGAGAGCTGGAGCTTGCGCAGCACCGCCGAGACATGCGACTCAACCGTCTTGACGGAGATGAACAACTGCTTGGCGATCTCTTTATACGCGTACCCGCGCGCTATCAGCCGCAGCACCTCGCGCTCACGCTGCGTGAGGCGGTCCATGTCCTCGTCGACCGGCGGCGCGTCCGTCGAGGCGAAGGCGTCCAGCACGAAGCCGGCCAGCCGCGGCGAGAAGACCGCGTCGCCGTCGGCGACCCGGAAGATCGCGTTGACCAGGTCGGTGCCCGTGATCGTCTTGGTGACGTAGCCGCGGGCACCGCCGCGGATGACCCCGATGACGTCCTCGGCCGCGTCGGAGACCGAGAGCGCCAGGAACCGGACCGGCCGCTCGGCGTCCGCCATCATCGCGGCGCTGCGGCGCAGCACCTCGACACCGCCGCCACCGGGGAGGTGCACGTCCAGGAGGACGACCTCGGGCCGGGTGGCGGTGATGACCGTGATCGCCTGGTCGACGTCGGCGGCCTCGCCGACCACCTCGACGCGGGTCCGCTCGGTCTGGCCGATCTCGGCCTGGACGCCCGTGCGGAACATCCGGTGGTCGTCGACCAGCACGACCCGTACGGTGCGGTCCTCGCCCGCGCCGCTCCCGGCCTCGGCCTGCTGTGCCTCGTCGCTGCTCATCTCGTCCGTCCGCCCTTCGCCGTCTGCCCCGTCATGATCCCCTGCCCCGGCCCGCCGTGTCGCCACGGGCCCCTGCCGCGGCCCGCTCCGCCGGGGGCCGCCGCCCCGCTCATTCCGTTCGTCTCTCCGCGCCGGTGCGGCGCTCGGCGCGCTCCTCGGCGCGCTCCATCTCCAGCTCGACGACCGTGCCGCCATCGGGGGCGGAGCGCAGCCGGGCCGTGCCGCCGTGGCGCTCCATCCGGCCGATGATGGATTCCCGTACGCCCATCCGGTCCTCGGGGACCGCGTCCAGATCGAAGCCGGGGCCGCGGTCGCGCACCGAGACGAAGACCGTCCGGCCCTCCACCTCGGCGAACACCTGCACCGCACCGCCCTCGCCACCGTACTTGGCGGCATTGACCATCGCTTCGCGCGCGGCCTGCATCTGGGCGCCGAGCGCCTCGTCGAGCGGGCAGTCGCCGACGATCACGACCTCGATGGGGACGCCGTGGTGGTCCTCGACCTCGGCGGCGGACGTGCGCACCGCCTCCGCCAGCGTCGCCGGCTCCTCGTCCTCGTCCTTGCCGCGGCCCTCGGGCTTGTAGAGCCAGGCGCGCAGCTCGCGCTCCTGGGCACGGGCCAGCCGCGCCACTTCCCGGGGGTCGTCGGCGTTGCGCTGGATCAGGGTGAGGGTGTGCAGCACGGAGTCATGGACGTGCGCGGCCACCTCGGCGCGCTCCTGGGCACGGATGCGCATCAGCCGCTCCTCGGAGAGGTCCTGCGTGATCCGTACGAGATAGGGGCCCGCCAGCAGGGCGATGCCGACGACGACGGCGAGCGCGGCCTGGAGCACCGAGCCCAGGTTGTGCACGGACCCCTGGAGCACGACGATGCCGGTCACCCCGACGCCGACCAGCAGCACGCCGGCCGCGCCGCGCAGCACCGGGAACAAGGCCTTGCGGCGGCCGAGCTCCAGCCACTGGGCGCGGCGGGAGTTGTCCGCCTGGCGCCAGACGAGGGCGACACCGGCGCCGATCAGCAGCACCGGCCAGAGATAGCCGTTGGCCCGGCCCAGCTGGAACCTGGACGCCACGATCGAGGCGCCCACCAGCAGCGCGATCAGCGCGAAGACCTGTCCCTTGTCGGGCCGGCGGCCCAGGATCCGCCGCTTCTCCTCACCGGGCGCGGGCTGCCGGGTCTCGACGCCGCCGACGCCCAGCGGCACGAAGAACCAGAACGCGGCATAGAGCAGGGCCCCCATGCCGTCGGCCATGAAGAGCGCGAGGAAGACGACCCGCACCCAGGAGACCGGGAGGCCGAGGTGTCCCGCGAGACCGCGCGCGACGCCACCGAGCAGCCGCCCGTCGGCGCTGCGGTAGAGCTTGCGCACGGGCGGGTCGTCGGGGTCCGGTGCCGGGGCGTAGATCGTCTCGGCGCGGGGTGGCGCTGTGGTCATGTCCCAGATCGTCACACGCCGGGCGGCCGAAGACATCAGGGTCGACCCTGAACCCATCCCTGACCTTGCTCAGGGAACCCCCTACCTCCCCGGCTCGGCCCGACACCTGCCTCCGGCTCGGCCCGGCGCGTCCGACTCAGCCCCACACGTCCGGCTCAGCCCGACGTCGCGTTCTTGCGGAATCCGTCCTTCACGTTCGAGAAGACCGCTTCGTACTTCGTCCAGTTCGCGGACGGCGCGGACACGTAGATCGCGTACTCCTTCTTGCCCTCGCGGCCGAAGCCGAGGTCGATCCCCCGGTACTCGCGGGCCCGGCCCTGGAAGGAGAACTCCCAGATGGCGGCGGGGTCGCCCTGGAAGACGGTGTCCTGGAGCCGCAGCCGCTTGTAGCTGGGGTACTGGACCTTGAGGTCGGACTCGACGTCCTTGAAGTGCTGCACCTGGTCCGCGGAGGAGAAGTCCAGGACGTTGACGGTCAGCTGCGCCAGCTCGGCGTCGTTGCTGTAGACGATCTGCCGGCCGTTGTCCTTGACCTCCCGCTTCCAGCCGGACGGTACGGGGAAGGACACACCGAGCGCCTTCTCGTCGACCTGGCGGTAGCCCTTGGGGACGGGAGGGGGCGGCCCGATACTGCCCTGCGGCACGCTCGGCAGTACGGGGGTGCCGGTATTGGCCGACGCATCGGACGCATCGGACGCACCGGAGTTGCCGCGGTGCGTCACGTACAAGGCCGCGCCCGCGCCGCCGCCGACGACCAGCACCCCGACGATGCTCCAGGCCACGGCCCGGCCGCGCCGCTTGCGGGGCGCCGGGCCGTGGCCGAGCACGTCCGCAGGGCCGGCAGGGGGCGCTCCGCGGACCCCGTCGCCGGGCAGCGCCACCCGGCCGGTCGTGTCCGCGCCCGCGGCCGTACCGCTGCCGCCCTCGCTGCCCATGGCAACCGGCCCCGTGCCGGCGGACACCGGAGCCACCGCACCCGCGCCGGCGGCCGTCTCCGTACGGGCGCCGGCCGCGGAGTCCGCAGCCGTGCCCGCAGCCGTGGGCGATCCGCTCCCGGTGCCGCTCCCAGTGGGCTGGGCAGCCCCCGCCTTGCCCGCACGGTCCACCGGCCGTGTGGGAGCCTCGGGCTGCTCGCCCGTTTCCGGACGCCCGCGGCCGACCGTCCCCAGGGCCAGCGTCGGCCAGCCGATCAGCGCCGTCTCCGCCTCGGCCTCGGCCGTCCGCAGGGCCTGCTCGACGATCTCGGCGGTCGGCCGCTCCGCCGGCTCCTTGGCCAGCAGCGCCTCGATCAGCGGCGCCAACTGCCCGGCGTTGCGCGGCGGCTCCAGCGGGTCGACGGCAATCGCATACGCCGTCTCGACCGCGGTGTTCTTCCGGAACGGGGGCCGTCCCTCCACGGCCTGGTAGAGCGTCGCCCCCAGGGCCCACAGGTCCGAAGCGGGGCCGGGGGTACCGCCCTTGACGCGCTCGGGCGCCAAGTAGTCGATGGAGCCGACCAGCTCGCCGGTCTTCGTGAGCGTGGAGGTGCCGGTGGCGACGGCGATCCCGAAGTCGGTGAGGACGACCCGGCCGCCCTCACCGAGCAGCACATTGCCCGGCTTGACGTCGCGGTGCAGCACACCGGCGGAGTGCGCGGCACGCAGTGCGGCGATCATGCCGCGGCCGATCCGGGCGGCTTCCCGTGGCGTGAGGTACGTGTCGGACTGCGCGGCCTCCTTGATGGCGTCGCCGAGCGTCGTCGACGGGACGTACTCCATGACGATGCACGGCAGCCCGGCGTCGTCCACGACGTCGTGCACGCCCACCACATTGGGGTGGTTGATCCGCGCCGCGGCCTGCGCCTCCCGGGTGGTGCGCTCGTGACGGGTGGCGAGTTCGTCCGCGTCGAGTTGGGGCGACACATGCAGGCGCTTGACCGCGACCTGGCGCCCGAGGACTTCGTCCCGGGCCCGCCAGACGGTTCCCATACCGCCCTGGCCTATCCGTTCGACCAGGCGATACCGCCCGGCGACCAGTCGCCCCTCGTCCACCGACGCCGTCTCCGCCACCGCACGCCCCTCCGGAAACCCGTACGTATTCAGGGCGTAACGATAGTCTCCGACGTCGGCGAACAGCCCTTCGGCCACCGCCGGACCCGACCCTTTTTTCCCACCGGAGCCGCACCGAGCCGAAGTGTGCGCGGCTCGTGTCGCCTATGCGTGGAGACTCACGGCGCGTGTGGCGCGGAGATCCATATCGCCACGCGTCCGGCGTGGCGGGCTCCGCGCGTCCCGTGGGAGGCATCAGGGATCTCTCAGGGACCTCTCCGGGGATCTCAGGGATCAGCCAGGGTCTTCACGGATACCGCCGGGCCGCGGCCCTTGTCACCATGGCTTCATGAACGATGCACCCCCTGTCGCGGAGCCGGCGGCCTCCGACCCCACCGGTCCCACCCCGCCGGCCGCCGAGCGAGCCGGCACGCTGCGCCGCAGCAGGCGGCACAAGGTCGTCGCGGGCGTGTGCGCCGGGCTCGGCCGGCAGTGGGATCTCGATCCGGTCATCTTCCGCATCGTGCTCGCCGTGCTCTCCGTCGGCGGCCTCGGCCTGATCTTCTACGGCTTCGCCTGGCTGATCATCCCCCTCGACGGCGAGGAGGAGAACGAGGGCCGCAGGCTGCTCTCCGGCCGCGTCGAGGGCTCCGCGCTGACGGCGCTGCTGTTCGCGCTGGTCGGCTGCGGACTGTTCCTGACCGCCCTCGGCAAGGGCAGCATGATGTCCTTCGCCATCATGCTGACGCTGGCCGTGGCCGGTTCCGCCTATTGGTCGCGGCAGCGCCGGCGCGCGGAGGCCGAGGGCCTGGAGACCATGGACGCCGCCACCGCCCAGGCCGTCGCCGACGCCCCGCCGGAGACCCAGGCGCCCCCGGCGCCGAACACCCCGTCCTGGTGGCGCGATCCGCGCAGCAGGGAAGCGATGGCCGGCGGGGGCTATCTCTGGGGGCCGGACACCCGGCTCGACATCCACTACGAGTCCGTGCACCACGGCACGGCCACCACCCCCCGGCCGCAGGGCAGTTGGACCGGCGCCGGGCGGCCCGCCCCGTGGACTCCCCCGACCGACCCGGCTTCCGCCGCCCCGCCCAAGCCCGCGCGCGCCGGGCGCCCCATCGGCGGCCGGACGTTCGTACTGGCGGCGCTGGCCGGCACCGGCGCCGCCCTCGCCGTCCACCGACACGCCGCGCTCGCCCCATCCCTCCAGGCGGGCCTGGCCTGTGCGTTGGTCGTGTTCGGCCTGGGACTGGTGCTCAGCGCCTGGCTGGGCCGTACGGGTGGCGGCACGGTCTTCATGATGGTCCTGACGGCCGGGCTGCTGGCGGTCGCGACCGTGCTGCCCGCCGACATCACCACCCGCTGGCACGACCGCGTCTGGGCCCCGGCCGATATCGCCGCCGTCCAGCCGCACTACGCCCTCGGCTCCGGGGACGGCCGTCTGGACCTCAGCCGGCTGCCCGTCAAGAACGGCGCCACGGTCCGCACCAGCGCGGAAGTGGGCGCCGGCCGCCTCCAGGTGACGCTCCCGCAAGGCGTCACCACCACGCTCCACATCCAGCTCGGCCTCGGCGACACCCATCTGCCCGGCGACGGCCCGCAGGACGTGCACTTCTCCGCCGGCGGCCCGCAGCGGACGGTCACGCTGCCCGCGGACGGCCTCAAGAAGGGCGAGAAGCCGCACGGGACACTGGAGTTGAACCTCAAGGTCGGCGCCGGCCAGGTCGCCGTCGAGCACGCCGTTCCCGGCCCGCAGTCCATCCCCTCGTCGGCCCCGACCCCCCAGGGAGCCCCCCAGTGAAGCGCCATCCCTTCGAACCGGGCCGGCTGGTCTCGGGCGCCGCCGCCATCGCGGTCGGCACCGGCTACGGGCTCGACGCCCTCGGCGTCTGGCACGCCCCCGGCCCCTGGCTGTTCCTCGCCGTCCCGGCCGGGCTGGTGCTCTCCGGCATCACCGCCGCCATCTGGGCCACGGCCCGCCGCCACCGGCCGCAGTCGCCATCGAGCCGGCCGTCATGAGCCGGGTCCGCGTCCCGTGCCGCCCGACGGGGCCGCGGCGCTCAGCGCCCTATGGGCCGTGTCCGGGCGGAGCCGTCGCCGGGCGAGGCCATCGCTAGGCGGGGCTGGTCGGGGCTGGTCTGGTTTCGGGTTCTGGCCGGTGGGTGGCGGCCTGAGGGCTGCACCGGAGTGCTCCCCCAGCCTTCGGCCGGGTGGGGGTCCCCCCAGCGGTAGCTGGGGGAGTGCCCCCACGGCGCGGGCGCATCTGGTGTGTGGATGAGGAATGCCCCGGCCTTCGCTCCAGGTCCTGCGGGCGCACTCCGGTACATCCCTCCGGCCCTGCACCGTCGCCGACCGCCGGACAGTGGCTCCGACCGACACCGGGGCCGGTTCTTCGGCTCGGCCCAGGTGTCGACATCCGGTCCGTACACGGCCGAACGGCGTTGCGTCAGGGCTGGCCGCAGCGGTGGTGACCTCTCCGAAACCTCTCCGCACGGCATACCTAGCCATAGAGCTGCGCCCCGTGCCGCTTGCGGCGGTTGGTGAGAGCCGCGTCCAGGGAGAATCTCGGCGTGCCGGCCAGGACGAGCGGGGTCCAGGCCATCAGGTAGGCGAGGTCGTTGCCGTAGTAGTACGGGTGGGTCTGCCAGCTCACGGTGAGCCACAGCGTCAGCGAGATCAGCGCGCCACCGAGCGCGGCCAACCGGCCCAGCAATCCGACGAGGATTCCGACGCCGACCAGCAGCTCACCGCCGGCGATCGCGTAGCCGACGGCCGCCGGGCTCTTCTGGGCCAGCCCTACGAGCTGCGGCAGGGCGGCCGTGGAGTGGACCTGCCGCAGCAGTTCGCCGAGCGATCCGGTGCCGTTCGCGGCCAGGAACGCCGGGTCGGTCAGCTTATCGAGCCCCGCGTAGAGAAAGGTGGCGCCAAGGAAGATCCGCAGTGGGAAGAGCGCATGGCGCGCCCACCGCCCGCGCAGTCCGGCGCCGCCGGGGTCCGCGCCTCCCAAGTCGGCACCGTGTGTGCGATGCGCGTGCACCATGACGTCCGCCTCTCCGTTGCCACCGGGAGGAGACGATTGTGCCGTCGCGCGCACCCCATGGCGAGATGTGTACGCACATGCGCTCGACGAGTTGTGCGCATGTGCAGGTCGGACGGCTGCCGCACCCATCGTGACCTGGGGCCGGTGGTTATCCGGTGGTTGCCCGATGATGACCCGACGGTACCGGGCGGTAGCCGGATCCCGTCGTCTCCCGGGCCCTGATTGCGTGTCCGGTGTCCGCACCCCGGTGTCCGCTGCCGCTCCGGCTTGCCGGTTCCGGACGCCCGGTCATGGACGCGGATCCACCCTGGACACCGATCCGTTCTGCACACACCGATCCGAGCCGGATATCGATCGGTCCGGATAGTGGTCGGTGCCGGATACCGATCGGTGCTGGATGGTGATCAGTTGGGGGCGCCGACCAGGCCTGTAGGTCGACCAGTCCTGTAGCTGGTCGACCAGTCCTGTACGTCGATCAATCCTGTACGTCGATCAGTCCTGTACATCGATCCGGTAGGCGGCCGTTTCCACGCCGGCGGCTGTGATGACGCGGACCTCCACGGTGCCCGGTTCCACGTCCACCGGCACCGGCACGGTGAGCACGCCGTCCGTGGGGTTGGCGAAGCCGCCGGCCACCGGGACCAGCGGGACCGGTACGTGGACCGCGCCGATTCGTACAACGGTGCGGGCCAGCCGGTCGGGGGTGCCGGCGCCGGGCGGGACGAAGCCGGTGCCGCGGATCTCGATGTCGTCGCCGGTGCGGATCGGCGCGGCGAGGTCGCCGACCTCCCGGGAGCGTACGACCGACAGAATGACCGGCCGGCCGCCTGCGACGCTCTTCCCGGCCAGGTATGTCACCCCGGAGAGGGCGGCCAGGATGACCAATCCCCAGGGGATGGCGGGCAGTTGGCCGGGGTTTCCGGCCAGGCGGACCAGGGCGAGGGCCAGCAGGGCGGCGTTCACCAGCGCGTACTGGGCGTCGGTGAGGCTGCCGCGCCCGGCGTCGTCCGCCAGCAGGTCCGCGGCCCGCGGGCGCCCGGCCGGCACCTTCTGCACGCGTCCGGAGCGGATCCGCCCGGCGGTCAGGCCGTACGCCAGCACCGCCACCCCGCACCCGACGGCGAGCAGGGCCAACAGGCCGCCGGACGACGCGAGTTCAAAGCCGGCGAGGACGCGGCGTCGCTGGTGCGGGCCGGATGCCGCCGCCAGCTGGACGGCGAGCAGCAGTACGGCGTAGAGCACCGCCAGCACCCACCCGGCGGCGACCGCGCGGGAGGTGGAGAGGCGGCGATCCTCGCCGATCACCGGCGCCAGCGCGCCGCCGTGCGCGGGATGCCGCCAGGCCGCGGCCGTCACCCCGAGCGCGAGTACGACGGCCGCGGTCAGGCCGGCGGTTCGGGCCAGTGTCCAGCCCGTTCCGATGGCGGTCAGCGCCTGGCCGAGCAGCAGGGCCACCACCGCGGTCCACACGGCCGTCAGGGTGCGCCGCCGGACGGCCGCCGGCCAGGCTGCGCCCTCGGCTGCGGCGCACTCGGCCAACACGCGGGCCGACAAGGTCAGTTCGTCCGAGACCCACTGCCGGGCGGCGCCGGCGGAGTGGGCCAGTCCGGCCGGCACCCCGCGCCCGGCGGCGAAGTCCTCGCGCAGCGCGGCAAAGGCGGCGACCGCCTGCCGGTGCCCCTCGCGAGCGCCATGCGGGCACCGTCCGCACCGGCACACACCACCGCCGCCGGGCCGCCCGCCTCCTCCCGGCTCGCCCATTCCGGCCACCCTGCTCGCCGAATCCACCGACACGTCCGTACCGCCCCGCCGCCGCTCGTCCCAACTTCTCTTCCTAGACGGCGAATTGTGCCTCAGATACCGGGTCCGACCCCTCATCGTCCAGGTGGCGGACGGTGCGGCGGGCGGCGGCAGGTTGACGTGCAACGGCCCGTTCCGCGGTGCACCGGACCCGGATCCCACCCGGACGCGCATTCCCGACGCTTCCTCCGTTCGGGCGAATCGGCGTCGGTCGACGGCTGGTCGGCCCGAGCGCTGCGCAAACTTCCCGCCGTGCGCGAGATACACGAATCTCACGAAATCGAGGCCGAGACCGGGGCCGCAGCCGATGCCGGCGCGGGGGCCGGCCGGCGCCGCGGGGGGCCGAAGGGGGTGCTCCTGCTGACCGGGGCGCTGCTCACCGGCCTCGCGACGGCCGCCGCGCTGTCCGCGGTGCTGGCCCTCGGCACGGCGCCCGCTGCCGCCGCCCGCCCCGGACCGGTCCGCCAACCGCCGGGGGACAACTGCGCGTTCGCCGGGACCGCACCGCCCGTCCATCTGCCGACGGAGTTCCCCGTGCCACCGGGCTGGCACATCCCCTGCACCGAGCCGACCCCCAGCCCCAGGCCCACCCGGACGTTCAGGCCCGTGCCGTCCCCGGCGCCCAGCCGTTTCGCGGCCCCCCGGCCGCTCCGCACCCCGGCGCCCGCCCGCACACCGCGGCCGGCGCCGCCCCCTCCGCACCGCAGCGCGGCCCCCGCGCACCCGCCACCGGCCACTCCGCGCCCCGTCCGGCAGCTGGCGGCACCGGTCCCGGCCCGGCCCCGCAGCTACACGCCGGTGCGCCCCCGACCGCACCACGGGCGCTCCGTGGTGACCAGCACGCTGCTGGTCACCACGCCGGCGCTGCTGGCCGCCGCCGCCCTCCGTCCCCGTTCGCGCTCCGCGTCCCGTTCCGCCGGGCGCAGTTCCTCGTAGGAGGTCTCCATGTCGCAATGGCTGGTGCTGACCATCGCCATGGCCGCGGTCTGCGGCGTCGTCCTGACCATCACCGTCCTCAAGGAGCGGCGGGTCGGCAAGAACGACGACCCGAACGAAACACCCGATGTCATCGAGTACCTGACCATGATGGTGGGGGTGGTCTACGCGATCGTGCTGGGGCTCGCCATCGCCGGTGTCTGGGAGGCCAAGAGCGGCGCCGAGGACACCGTACGGACCGAGGCCCAGGCGCTGCACGAGGTCAGCGAGCGGGTGCGGGCCTGGCCGGTGCCCGTACGGGACCGGATCCGCGCGGACGTCAACTCCTATGTCGGCGACGTCGTCCACAAGGAATGGCCGGCGATGGCCGACCGCGGCGAGCTGACCCAGCACAGCGCGGACCTGCTGGACAAGGTGCGCGCCGATGTCATCGACTACCACCCGCGCGACGACTACGAGCGGGAGTCCTACCAGCCCGTCGTCGACCAGGTCGCGGTGGCGGACGCGGCGCGCAGCGCCCGTGCCGACGCGGCCGATTCGACGCTGCCGGGTGTGGTGTGGTTCGGGCTGATCGTCGGGGGTGTGATCTCCATCGGCGTGATGTTCACGCTCCAGATCCGGCGCTCGGGGCGGGAGTTGCTGATGGCCGGCGTCTTCAGTGCGCTGATCGCCTTCCTGCTGTTCCTGGTGTGGGACTTCGACGCGCCGTTCAGCCGCGGTCTCGCCACCGCCGCCGACCCCTTCTTCGCGCTGTTCCCGCACGTATGAGGCGCGGGGCGGCGCCCCGCCGGGGCGCCGCCCTCCGCCCCCTAGCCGAACATGTCCGGCTCGCTGCGTGCGAGCTGCTGGTACAGCGGCTGGTAGTTGATCCACGCGACCAGGTCGCTGCCCAGCTGCTCCCGGGTGCGGACGGCGTCGTGATGGCTGATCAGCACCGGCTTCCCGGCCGCCTTCGCCGTCAGCTGCACCTGGCAGGACCGCTCCATCGTGAGGAACCACCAGGCCGCCGCGTCGACCGAGTCGCCGACCGTCAGCAGCCCGTGGTTGCGCAGGATCACGGCCTTGTGCGGGCCGAGCGCGGCGGCGATCCGGCGGCTCTCCTCCTCGTCCACGACGACGCCGCTGTAGGCGTCGTAGAGGGCGTGCGACTCGTAGAACGCGCAGACGTCCTGGGTGATCGGGTCCAGCAGCTCGCCGAGGGCGGCCAGCGCCCTGCCGTACGTGGAGTGGCTGTGCGCGGCGGCCACGACGTCCGGGCGGGCCTGGTGGATCTGCGCATGGATCGCGAACGCCGCCTGGTTGACGTGGTGGCGGCCCTCGACGACCTGCCCCTCGCCGTTGACCAGGATCAGATCGCTCAGCGTGAGGAGGGAGAACGACATCCCGAAGGGATTGACCCAGAAGCAGTCGGTGAACTCCGGGTCGCGCGCGGTGATATGACCTGTGACGCCCTCTTCGAACCCCAGGCGCCCGAAGAGGCGCAGCGCCGCCACCAGGCGCTCCTTGCGGTGTCTCCGCTCCTCCTCGACGCTCTGGTGCGTCGGCGGCATCGCGAACTGAAGCTGCTCGGTGGGTATCGGCGTCGGCTCGGGCATCGCGGTTCTCCTCCTGGCGCGTAGGGCTCACAGCGCTCGGGCGGAAGCTACCCTCCGGTTCCGGCGGAGGCCAGGGTCGGGACGGAACGGTCACTCCCCCCGGCCGTACCCGCTCAGCAGCTCCACGCCCTTCAGCAGCGCCGAGTGGTCCAGGGCGCCGTCGCCGCGGGCCACCGCGGAGGCGATCAGCTGGGCCACGGCGGCGCCTACGGGGAGCGGGGCGCCGACGGTGCGGGCGGCGTCGGTGACGATGCCCATGTCCTTGTGGTGGAGTTCGAGTTTGAAGCCGGGGTCGTACGCGCGGCGCAGGAAGTTGTCCTTCTTGCGGGCGAGGACGGTGGAGCCGGCCAGGCCGCCGCCCAGGACGTCGAGGGCGGCGTTGAGGTCGACGCCGGACTTCTCCAGGAAGACCACGGCTTCGGCGCAGGCTTGGATGTTGACGGCGACGATGAGCTGGTTGGCGGCCTTGACGGTCTGGCCGGAGCCGTGGGGTCCGCACAGGACGATGGTCTTGCCGAGGGCTTCGAGGAGGGGCTTGGCGGTGTCGAAGTCGGCTTGTTCGCCGCCGACCATGATCGACAGGACGGCTTCCATGGCGCCGGCCTCGCCGCCGGAGACGGGGGCGTCCAGGACGCGGATGCCCTTGGCACCGGCGGCCTTGGCCAGGTCGATGGAGGTCTGGGGGGTGATCGAGGACATGTCGATCAGCAGGGTGCCGGGCCCGGCGTTCTCCAGGATGCCGTCGGGGCCGTAGGCGACCGCCTCGACCTGCGGGGACGCCGGGACCATGGTGATGACGACATCCGCGTCCCGGACCGCCTCGGCGATCGACGACGCCTCCCTGCCGCCGGCGGCGACCAGCGCGTCCGCCCGGCCGGGGCTGCGGTTCCAGCCGAGCACGGTGTGCCCGGCCTTCGCGAGGTTGACCGCCATGGGGCTGCCCATGATGCCGAGGCCGACGAAACCGATGGTGCTCATGCGCCACACTCACTTACTTCCGCATAGCGGATTCATGCTATCGCTATTCGAAATCCATGATGTGCGGCATGGAGAAGCACGTCAACCGGCCGCGGAAACGGCAACGCCGCCGCCCCTTCGGAAGCGAAGGGGCGGCGGCGCATGGCGGCCTTCAGCGGGAGGCGGCGGTCACTCCCACTCGATGGTGCCCGGGGGCTTGCTGGTGACGTCCAGGACGACGCGGTTCACGTCCGGGACCTCGTTGGTGATCCGGGTCGAGATCCGGGCCAGGACGTCGTACGGCATCCGGGTCCAGTCCGCGGTCATGGCGTCCTCGGAGGAGACCGGGCGGAGCACGATCGGGTGGCCGTACGTGCGGCCGTCGCCCTGGACGCCGACCGAGCGGACGTCGGCGAGCAGGACCACCGGGCACTGCCAGATCTCGCGGTCCAGGCCGGCCGCGGTCAGCTCCTCGCGGGCGATCGCGTCGGCCTCGCGCAGCAGGTCGAGGCGGTCCTTGGTGACCTCGCCGACGATGCGGATGCCCAGACCGGGACCGGGGAACGGCTGGCGGTGGACGATCTCGTCGGGAAGGCCCAGTTCGCTGCCGACCATCCGGACCTCGTCCTTGAAGAGCTGGCGCAGCGGCTCGACGAGCTCGAACTCGATGTCGTCGGGCAGCCCGCCGACGTTGTGGTGCGACTTGATGTTCGCGGTGCCGGTGCCGCCGCCGGATTCGACGATGTCCGGGTAGAGCGTGCCCTGGACCAGGAAGGCCACCTCCTCGCCCTCGGCGCCCGCCTCGGCGACCAGCTCGGCCTGCGCCTGCTCGAAGACGCGGATGAACTCCCGGCCGATGATCTTCCGCTTCTGCTCGGGGTCGCTGACCCCGGCCAGCGCGTTCAGGAAGCGCTCCTCGGCGTCCACGACCTTCAGCTGGACGCCGGTGGCGGCCACGAAGTCCTTCTCGACCTGCTCGGACTCGCCCTTGCGCATCAGGCCGTGGTCGACGTAGACGCAGGTCAGCTGGTCGCCGATGGCCTGCTGGACGAGGGCCGCGGCCACCGCCGAGTCCACGCCTCCGGACAGCCCGCAGATCGCGCGCTTGGTGCCGACCTGGGCGCGGATCGCGGCGACCTGCTCCTCGACCACGCTGTGGGTGGTCCAGTTCGGCTCGATGCCCGCACCGCGGTAGAGGAAGTGCTCCAGGACCTGCTGGCCGTGCGTGGAGTGCAGCACCTCGGGGTGGTACTGGACGCCGTAGAGCTTCTTCTCGTCGTTCTCGAAGGCGGCGACCGGGACGACGTCGGTGGACGCGGTGACCGCGAAGCCCTCGGGGGCGGCGGAGCAGGCGTCGCCGTGCGACATCCAGACGGACTGCTCGGCCGGGGTGCCCTCGAAGAGGGTCGAGGAGGGCTTGCTGACGGCCAGCGGGGTGCGGCCGTACTCACGGGCGCCGGTGTTGTCGACCGTGCCGCCGAGGGTGGTGGCCATGAGCTGGAAGCCGTAGCACATCCCGAAGACCGGGACGCCGGCCTCGAAGAGCGAGCGGTCCAGGCTGGGGGCGCCTTCGGCGTAGACCGACGAGGGGCCGCCGGAGAGGATGATCGCCTTCGGGTTCTTGGCGAGCATCTCGGCCACCGGCATGGTGGACGGCACGATCTCGCTGTAGACCCGGGCCTCGCGGACCCGACGGGCGATGAGCTGGGCGTACTGTGCGCCGAAGTCGACTACGAGGACGACGTCCGGGGCAGCGGCAGGGGGCGCTGATGGCACTTCGGCGGCCTTCCGGCGGTGTGGAGCAGGGGTTGGACTTTCGATTCTAACGGGCTCATACTGAGCGCCATGTCCCAGCAGCTGACCTTCGTCTTTACCTATGGCACCGGCCCGTCCGGCTGCCATGGTCGTGCTGCTTGATCGACTGACAAGCGACTTCCCCAGGCGCCCCGGGCCGCAACGGTCCGGGGCGCCTGTCCGTGTCCGGGACCGCCTGCCGGCCCGGAGCTCCCGGGGTTCTTGATCCCCGACCTCAGGAGACACGGAAATGAGCAGCGAGACCACGAGCAGCGCCACCACCGCCCCGGCCGCCCCCGGCACCGGCGCCCACACCCCGGAAGCGGTCGGCATGATCGGCGACGCGCGCCGCCGGATCGACGACCTCGACGGGCGGATCATCGGGCTCGTACAGGAACGGATGGCCGTCTCGGCCGTCATCCAGCGCGAGCGGATCGCCTCCGGCGGGCGCCGGGTGCACCTCTCCCGCGAGATGGAGATCCTGGCCCACTACCGCGATCAGCTCGGCAAGCCGGGCACCGCGCTGGCGATGACCTTGCTGGAGCTCTCCCGCGGCCGGGTCTGATCGGCAACGCCTGTCGGGCGTGGCCGGATCCGGACGGTGTGCGGGGGCGCGGGCGGCGTCCGGGAAGCGTGCCGCGGCGCGTGCCGGGCGGGTGTGCGCCCGGCGCAGCTGCCGCATCTGAGTTCGGTTGCCGACTCACCCGTACGGCGCGTGACCGGCCGACGAGAGGGGTCGTTGTTCCCGGTGCCACGCCAGCCAGGCGCGGCCTTGCAGGACTACGCGTAGACGCCGCCCCACGGGCGGAAAGCCGGAGCGATGAGACGCCGGCCGCTGGCAGCGGTCCGCGTCGTGGGACCTCGTTCCGGTGCCGTGGCCGGTCAGCAGGGGACAGCAGCCCGGTCACACCGATGGGGTGGTCGGTCCTGGGGACGCCCGGGACCGACCGCATCCGGTCGAAACGGTTGCGCCGGGTGATGCGCATCCAGGACGATGCTTGACGAACCGCTTACCGCGTCCGGTAAGGGCCTTTGCCTCGCCTGCCATTGGTCCAACCACCCCGCGCACGGAACACCGCGTACCACCCCGCACCATCCACAAGCCAGCGGCGCTACCCCCCCAGCGCCGCCCGTCGGTGCCGGCGCTGCCCTGACGCCGGCACCGAAAGCCAAGGGCCCCGTGGCCGTCCGCATCCCCCCTCGCGGACGGATCCCCGGGGCCCTTCGCTGTGACCGAGTACCGGAGAAAGCCATGGGGCGCCGGGGCTACTTCTTCGGCGGCACCGGCGGTACGGACAGGAACGGCAGCCTGAGCGCGCCGAACGCCTTCTCGGGGACGGCGGGGCGGACCGGTGCGACCGGGGCCAGGCGTTCGTACGGGCGGCCGGGGGCCGGGCGGCGGTCCGGTTCGCCCTTGTTGGGCCAGTAGGACATGGCGCGTTCGGCCTGCGCGGTGATGGTCAGCGACGGGTTGACGCCGAGGTTGGCGGAGACCGCGGCGCCGTCGACGACCGAGATGCCCGGGTGACCGTAGAGGCGGTGGTACGGGTCGATGACGCCGTGGTCGGCGTCGGCGCCGATGGGGCAGCCGCCGAGGAAGTGCGCGGTGAGCGGGGTGCCCATCAGCTCGCCGACGTTGCTGCCCGCGAAGCCGTTGATCTCCTGGGCGAGCAGGGTGGCCGCCTCGGTGGCCTCGGGTATCTGGTTGGGGTTCGGGGCGCCGTGGCCCTGGCGGGCGGTGAGCAGGCCCTTGCCGATGCCGCTCGGTTTGCGGTACGTGGTCAGGGAGTTGTCCAGGGACTGCATCACCAGGCCGATGATGGTGCGCTCGGACCAGCGGCGGTTGGAGAGCGAGCGGAGCGCGAGCAGCGGGTGGCGGGCCATGTTGCCGAGCCACCCGAGGACACGGCCGGCGGGCCGGTAGGGGACCTGGAGGATCGTCAGGCCGCCCATGGAGTTGGAGCCCCTGCCGTACCGGACCGGCTCGATGTGGGTGTTCTCGTTGGGGTGGATCGACGAGGTGATCGCCACGCCCTTGGTGAAGTCGACCCGGTCCGCGCCGTGTTGCCTGCGGTAGCGGCGGTCGTCGGTCTGGGCGCCCACCAGGGCCTCGGAGTTGGTGCGGGTCAGCGCGCCGAGGCGGCCCGAGAGGTACGGCAGCAGACCGGAGTCCTTCATCCGGTGCAGCAGCGTCTGGGTGCCGTACGTCCCGGCCGCGATGACGACCCGGCGGGCGGTGAACGTCCGGCCGGCGCCCTTCTTCTTGTTGTCGGTCGGCAGGGTGCGGACCGCGAAGCCGCCGCGGGAGTCCTCGGTGACCGCGACGACCGAGGTCATCGGGTGGATGACGGCCCCGGCCCGCTCGGCGAGGTGGAGGTAGTTCTCGTTGAGGGTGTTCTTCGCGCCGTGCCGGCAGCCGGTCATGCACTCGCCGCACTCCGTGCACGCCCTGCGGGAGGGACCGGCGCCGCCGAAGTACGGGTCGGCGACCTCGCCGCCGGGCGGCGCCTGCACCGCCGCTTCCCCGCCGGCTCCGTCCCCGTCTGCCCCGTCCCCGTCGCAGGCGTCCCTGCCGTCCCCGAAGAACACCCCGACCGGCGCCATGTGGAAGGAGTCGCCGACGCCCATGGCTTCGGCGGTCGCCTTCAGATGGACGTCGGACGGGGTCATCGTCGGGTTGAGCCGTACGCCGAGCATCCGCCGGGCCTGGTCGTAGTACGGCTTCAGCTCCGCCTGCCAGTCGGTGATGTCCTTCCACTGGGGGTCGTCGAAGAACGGTTTCGGCGGTACGTAGAGGGTGTTGGCGTAGTTGAGCGAGCCGCCGCCGACGCCGGCGCCGGCCAGCACCATGACGTTGCCGAGCAGATGGATGCGCTGGATGCCGTAGAGGCCGAGGGCCGGCGCCCACAGGTAGTTCCTGAGGTCCCAGGAGTTCTTCGGCAGCGTCTCGCGGGTGAAGCGGCGGCCGGCTTCGAGGACGCCGACGCGGTAGCCCTTCTCGGTCAGGCGGAGCGCGGAGACCGAGCCGCCGAAGCCGGAGCCGACGACGAGGACGTCGTAGTCGTAGCCGTCGTACGCGTCGCCGGCTTCCTGGTGTTGAGCAGCGTTCTCCTGTGGCACCGGTACCTCCGTATCCGTATTCGGGGCTCCGCCCCGGACCCCGCTCCTCAATCGCCGGAGGGGCTGAACTTTCGGGCTCAGCGCAACCGGAGCGCCTTCATCGCGCGCAGGCTGCGGGTCATGAACTGCGCGTACTTCTCGTCGTCCATCCCGAAGGCCGGTGCCAGCGGCATCAGCCGCTGCTGGGCGACGGTCTGCGCCTCGGTGTACTTGAGGATGCCCTCGGAGCCGTGCCGGCGGCCCAGGCCCGAGTCGCCCATGCCGCCCATCGGGGACTGCACACTGCCGTAGCCGGCCGCGTACGACTCGTTCACGTTGACCGTGCCGGTGCGGAGCCGGGCCGCGACCGCCCGGCCGCGCCGGCCGTCCTTGGTCCAGACGCTGGAATTCAGGCCGTACGGCGTGGCGTTGGCGAGTGCGACCACCTCGTCCTCGTCGCGGAAGCGGTAGATGGAGACGACCGGGCCGAAGGTCTCCTCGGCGCAGACGGCCATCGGCGCCTCGACGCCGTCCAGAATGGTCGGCTCGTAGAAGAGCGGGCCGATGTCGGGGCGGGGCCGGCCGCCGGCGACCAGCCGGGCGCCCTTGGCGACGGCCTCGTCGACATGGCGGGTGACGGTCTCCAGCTGGCGCTCGCCGACCAGCGAGCCCATGTCGGCGCCGTACGCGAGGGCGTTGCCCAGCCGCATCGCCTTCGTGCGGGCGGCGAACCGCTCGACGAAGGCGTCGGCGATCGACTCGTGGACGTACAGCCGCTCGATGGAGATGCACAGCTGGCCCGCGGAGGAGAAGCAGCCGCGGACGGCGCCGGCGGCGGCCTTCTCCACATCGGCGTCGTGCAGCACCAACATGGCGTTCTTGCCGCCGAGTTCGAGGGAGACGCCGACCAGGCGGTCGGCGGCGCCCCGGGCGACCTCGCGGCCCGTCCGGGTCGAGCCGGTGAACGAGACGTAGTCGGCGTGCTCGACGACCGCGGGGCCGACGACCGGGCCCTCGCCGATCACCACCTGCCAGACATCCTCCGGGAGCCCGGCCTCGATGAGCTGCTCACGGGCCCACAGGGCGGTCAGCGCGGTCTCGGTGTCGGGCTTCATGACGACGGCGTTGCCCGCGACGAAGGCCGGCAGCGCGTCGCCGACGGTCAGCTCGAAGGGGTAGTTCCAGGGGGCGATCTGCCCGACGACGCCGCGCGGCTGGCGGAGTTCGGTGACCTTGGTCAGGGTCGGTACGACACCGGTGTGGCCCTTGGGGCGGAGGTAGGAGGGGGCCTTGCGGCCGTAGTGGCGGGCGGCGACGGCGACCGCCTGCACCTCCTCATGGGCGTGCAGCCGGGCCTTGCCGGTCTCCAGCTGGATCAGGTCGAGCACCTCGGCCTGGCGGCGCAGGACCAGGTCGTGGAAGCGCAGCAGGACCGCGGCGCGCTGCCTGACCGGGACCTTCGCCCAGCGCTCCTGGGCGGCGCGGGCCCGCTCGAAGGCGCGGGCGACGTCCTCGGGGGTGGACTCGGGCAGGTCGGCCAGCTTCTCGCCGGTGAACGGGGTGTGGTTGGCGGTCCCCCCACTGCCCACCACGCCACGGGTGAGCCGTTCGGCCACCTCCGGGGTGACCACGTCGGCCGCCGTACGGGTGCCGGGGGCGGCGACCGCGACCGGGTTCCCTCCGGCGGGGGCCGCGGGGGCCTCGGGAGAGGTCTCCTGCGGGGCCTCGTCGGTGGCGGTGGGGGACGTTCCGGTGTCCTGCGAGTCCGTCATGCGGGCGAGCGTATGCCCCCGGGGACGCTTTGTGTACCCGGCAGTAACAGGTTTTCGCGGCGGACCCGCCATCGCGCCAGTGTTCGCTGGCCGCAATGGGGCTGGGCTGGGGGGATACGGCGCGGCCGGCCCGCCGCCCGGCCGCCTCCGGCGCCCGCCTCCCCGGTTCGCGCCGCCCGGCCGCTCACCGGCCGGTCAGCCGGAACGCGGCGACCGCGGTGTCGAAGTGCCGCTTTGCCTCGATACGCGACGCGATCGGCGAGGAGATCCAGACGTCCATCATCCTGCCGTCCTCGTTCCAGCTGAGGTCGTACGTATAGCGCGCGCCGGCGTCCTGGGCGCTGCCGTCCCAGACGAACTCCCAGAGCCCGGCCCGGAAACCGTTGTGGGTGGTCTCGGTGACCTGGCCGTCGCGGTAGCCGGGGTAGTCGGCGGGGCCCTTGGCGTCCGCGGTGCGCATCGCGCCGAGCGGCCCCTCCGGCACCGTCTTCTGGAGCTGGACGCCGATCCGGAAGCGCCTGCCCTCGGAGTAGTAGTAGACCCGCGACTTCTCGTAGGAGCGGGTGAAGCCCACCGGGACGGCCATCGCGAAGCCGTCCGGGTCCTGGACCGTCCGGTACCCCGCCGGGACCGCGCCGCCCTCGCCCGAGGAGGGCGACGTGGCCGTCGGGACCGTGGGGCCGGGCTTCGAGGGGGCGGCGTCCGGGGTGGCCGTCGGGCTCCTGGCCCCCTTCCGGCCGGTCGCCTGCGCGGAGCCGCCGGGGTGCGGGTCCGTGCCGGTGCCGTCGCTCCCGCTCCCGTTGGCCACGAGGGCGATGACGCCCGCGGTGACACCGGCGACGACGACCACGGCGCCCGCGATCAGCAGCGCGAGGCGGGTGCGGCCGGTGTGCGGGCGGGCGGCGGCGGCCAGCGCGCGGTCGTCGAGGGCGGCCGGGATGGGCACCCCGGGGGCCCGGCGAGCGGCGGGCGGCCGGTCGGGGGCCGCGCCCCCGGGGTGGGCGGCGGCCGGGGGCGCCTCGTCGGCCGGGGTGGGCAGCACCGGCGTACTGCCGGGACGGAAGGGGTCCTCCCCCACGGGGTGGAACGGGTCCTCGCTGGGCGGGTGTTCGCTGGGACGGCCGCCGCCGGGGCCG